>CAVZML010000010.1:0-633089 GCA_963776395.1 uncultured Chloroflexia bacterium
GCTGCCCGCGGGCTTTCATACGATCACGACGCAGATCTGGTCGCTGTTCCAGTACCCGCCCAAGGTCGAGATGGCGGCAGCCTTCTCGGTGCCGCCTCCCCTGGCCACCGCGCTGCTCCTGCTCGTCCAGAAGAAGCTGCTCGGACGGCGCGGCTACGCCGCCTCGGGAGGAAAGACCGGCCAGCGGCGCGCGATCCCGCTCGGCCCGTGGCGATACCCCGCGCTGCTCGGCTGTCTCGCCGTGCTCGCCTGCCGCCGTCTTCCTTCCGTATGGCATTCTCGTCAAAGCCGCGTTCTCTCGCGCCTGGGCCCAGCCGCTCACGTGGGACAACTTCACGCTCGCCAACTGGTCGTTCACGTTCCTCGGGGAGATCCACGCAGGACGGCCATCGTGAACACGCTCACGCTGGGCATCATGACGGCGTGCGTTGGCGCTGGCCTCGCGGCGATCCTCGCCTACATCTCCAACCGGAAGATCATCGCGGGCCATCAGCTTCTCGGATTTCTCGCCGTCGCGCCCGTCGCGATTCCCGGGCGTGGTGCTCGCGGTGGCGCTCTTCGTCGCGTACACGCGGCCGCCCTTGCTCCTCTACGGCACGCTCTGGATCCTCTTCGTGGCGTACCTCACGAAGGAGATGCCCGTGGGTTACTCGCAGTCCGACGCCACGATACGCGGCATCCACCCGGAGCTGGAAGAAGCAGGACGGATCCTCGAAGAGCGGCCGGCTGCGCGTCCTCGGAGAGATCACTGCCCCCGCTCGCGCGCAGCGGAATCATCGCGACGTGGTGCTTCATCTTCATCGGCGTGATCCGCGAGCTGTCGGCCTCGATCATCCTCTTCACGCCCAGCACCAAGGTGATCTCGGTGGTGATCTTCGACTTGAAGGAGGAGGGGCAGTTCGGCGCCATCGCCGTTCTCGGCATCTTCATGCTCGTGATGACCTTCGCCGTCGTCACCCTCATGCAGACGCTGCTCGGCAAGGACGTGCTGGGCGCGCGGTCGTCGAGCGGCGCGGCGGGCTGAGCGCATGCATGCGGCGTCACGATCAGGGGCCTGACGAAGCGCTACGGCGACGTCGCGGCCGTGCGCGGCCTCGACCTCGAGGTGGGCTGCCGGCGAGCTGGTCGCGCTGCTCGGACCCTCGGGATGCGGCAAGACCACGACGCTGCGGCTCGTGGCCGGCTTTCTCGAGCCGGAGGCGGCGAGATCTGGGTCGGCGGTCGCTGCCTGTCGCGCCGGGCAGGGTGGTGCCGCCGGAGCGGCGCCGCATGGCGATGATCTTCCAGAGCTACGCGCTCTGGCCGCACATGACCGTGGCGCGGAACGTCGCGTACGGGCTGCGGTTGAACGGCGTGGCGCGCGCCGAACGGGAACGGCGCGTGAAGGACATCCTGCGCGTGGTCCAGCTCGAGGGCTACGGCTCACGCTACCCCGGCGAGCTGTCCGGCGGTCAGCAGCAGCGCGTGGCGGTGGCGCGGGCCCTCGTCGTGGAGCCCGAGATCCTCCTGCTCGACGAGCCGCTCAGCAACCTGGACGCGAACCTCCGCGAGGAGATGCGGTTCGAGATCCGCCGGCTTCACGAGGCGTTCGGCATCACGACGCTCTACGTGACGCACGATCAGGCGGAGGCGATGGTGATCTCGATCGCGTGGCCGTGCTCCAGGCGGGCCGCGTCGTCCAGATCGGCACCGCGGAGGAGCTCTTCGAGGGCCGCGCACGCGCTTCGTCGCCGAGTTCATCGGCAAGACCAACCTGATCGATGCGGTCGCCGAGGGGCCGAGCCGGGTGGCGCGGGGACATTTCAAGCTGGAGATCGCGTCGGGAGATCTCGAGCCGGGCTCGACCGTGGCCGTCTCCATCCGCCCGCACCAGATCGAGATGGCGCCTGCCGAGCGCGCGGCAGGCGGCGCCGCTCATAACGTGTTCACTGGCATCGTGCGACGGGCGAGCTACCTCGGCGATGCGGTGGACTACCAGGTCGAGCTCGAGGAGAGCGGCATCGTCCTGCGCATCGCCGGCCCGGCACCGCCGCAGGTTCGCGCGGGACAGACCGTACGGCTCTTCATTCCGCCGGCCGCGTCCCGTTGCGCGAGGGTACTTTCGACTAGTTCATTCGTACCCTTGCGGGACTGATTTGCGCTGAGGCGAGACGCCACATCTGTAGCAGAGTGCAGCAGCGATCCGCAGCCGCTTCCGGTCATCGCCCCCGCCAAGTGCACGAACAACCGACGATCCTCACACCCGGCGTCGTGGCACATGGTTTGCCTCTTCTCTCATCGAGGATAGCACATCACATCTCAACGCACAAGGGAGGATCAATCATGCGCGCAGTTCTTGGAATCGCTCTCGCATTGCTCCTCGGTCTCGGAGCCACCGGCGCCTGGGCCGACGACGTCAGCGGGAAGGTCCAGAGTGTCGATCAGGGCGAGCGTGCCTTCGTCCTCGAAGATGGCTCGAAGATCTGGGTGGCCGAGGGCGTGTCGATGGACGTGGTGAAGGAAGGCGCATCGGTGAAGGCGTCGTACGAGGAGCGCGACGGCAAGAAGATCGCGACCAGCGTCGAGGCCGCCGACTGACGAGCGTCCCGCACTCGTCCGCGGCACCCACGGCGAGCGGACGGCCTGACGGCTGTCTGCTCGCCGCTATCTCGTCGCCAGGTCCCCGAGCCCGGACGCGGCGAGAAAATCGAGAATGGACCGCGCCGGAATGACGAGCGTCTCGCCCGCCACCGGGAGCTGGAGCGTTCGCTCCGGCCGATCGGGCAAGGCCATCTGCGCGGTGCGATATCCCTCGACGATGCCGAGCAGCTCGCCGGTCTCCCGTCGAAGACCCCGCCGCCGCTGCTGCCGTAGCTGACCGAGGCGTCGACCATGCGGATGGTCCCCTCGATCGTGAAGTCGCCCTCCTCGTTCCTCAGCTGACTCACCACGCCGCTCACCACGGTGAGCTGTCGTCCCCACGGAAAGCCCGCGACCCAGACCACGTCGCCGAGTCGCACGATCTCCTTGAACTTCACGGGCGGGAGATTGATGCCCTCGGCCTCGATCACCGCGAGATCCATCTCCTGGCTCACGGCCTTGACGATGGCCTTCGCGCGTCCCTTCCGCGTCGGCGTGCTGACCGACACCTCCTGCGGGACCGCCGGCTCGAGGAAATGGCGGGTGGTCAGGATCCAGCAGCGGTTCGTCCGCGGATCGGACGCGAGCACGACCCCGAAGCCGCGCGGCGGGCATCGCCTTCCCGCTCGGCGCGCAGCTGGACGGTCGACGGGAGGATGCGGCGCATAGTCGTCGCGCTCGGGCGGGGCTCCGCCGAGCGACGCGCAGCCCGAGAGGGCGCGAGGCCCAGCGCGAGGCACAGCGTGCGCCCACTCCTCGCTCCGGCTCCTCGCTCGCCTGCCGCTTCAACATCCGGTAGAGCGTGCGCCGATCGATGCCGAGGAGCTCCGCGGCGCGCATCTTGTTGCCGCCCCCTCGCCGAGGACCCGCTCACGTACCAGTGCTTCACTTCGTCCAGGGTCATGCGCGCCGGGCATGACGAGGGGCGCGGCGGCGCCGGGCGGCTGCGCGGGGAGATCCTCGGGCATGATCAGCTCGGAGGAGGAGAGCGCCACCGCCCGCTCGATCGCATTCTCCAGCTCGCGGACGTTGCCCGGGCCAGTCGTACGCGGACGAGGCGGGCAGCGTCTCGCGCGCGAAGCCCTGCGATGGCCTTCCCGGCTGCGCGCGCGTACCGGTCCAGGAAGTGCTGCGGCGAGCGAGCGGGACGTCTTCGGGCGCTCCCGGAGCGGCGGGAGCGCGATGGTCACGACGTTCAGCCGGTAGTAGAGGTCCTCGCGGAACGCGCCCTCCTCCACGCGCTTCTCGAGATCGCGGTTGGTCGCCGCGATGATGCGCACGTCGACCGGGATCCAGTCGTTGCCGCCGACGCGCCGGATCGCCTGCTCCTGGAGCGCGCGCAGCAGCTTGGCCTGCAGCGCCGGCGGACAGCTCGCCGATCTCGTCGAGGAAGCAGCGTGCCGCCGGCCGCCGGCTCGAGCAGGCCGCGCCGCGCCGCGCAGCGCGCCGGTGAACGCGCCGCGCTCGTGGCCGAACAGCTCGGACTCGAACAGCGCCTCGGGCAGCGCCGCGCAGTCGACGACGACGAACGGGCCCGCCGGCGCGCGGGCTCGCGTAGTGGATGGCGCGCGCCACCAGCTCCTTGCCGGTGCCGGTCTCGCCCTGGATGAGCACGGTGGTGTCGAGCGACGCCACGCGCGCCACGAGCTTGTAGACCTCCACCATCAGCGGCGATTGGCCGACAAAGTTCTGCACGCCGTAGCGATGCTCGCACCTCGCGGCGGTACTGCGCATTCTCCCGCGCCAGCCGCCGCGCTTCCAGCGTCCGCCGCACGATGAGCTTGACCTCTTCCATGCGGAACGGCTTCGAGAGGTAGTCGTAGCGCCCTCGCGGATCGCCTCGATGGCCGTGTCGATGGTGGCGAAGGCGGTCAGGATCAACACGGGGATCCCGGGCTGGATGGAGGCCAGCCGGCGGAGCACCTGCGATGCCGTCGACGTCCGGCATGCGGAGGTCCACGATCGCCAGGTCGATGGGCTCGGCCGCCGGCGAGGCGCAAGCACTCCTCGCCGCCCGCTGCCGCGCGGACGCGGTAGCCTTCGGACGCAGCACCTCGCCCAGGAGCTCGAGGGCGACGGGATCATCGTCGGCGATCACGAGCGTGGCGGGCGCCGACGTCATGCGTGGCTCCACGGCCGGCAGGACCACGCGAAACGTGCTGCCGCGGCCCGGCTCGCTCTCCACCTCGATCGCGCCCTTGTGATCGCGCACGATCTGGGCGGAGATGAACAGCCCGAGCCCGCTTCCCCGCCCGGCTCCTTGGTGGAGAAGAACGGTTCGAAGATGTGCTTGCGCTGCGCCGGCGGGATGCCGTGGCCGCTGTCGGGGACCTCGACGATGACCTCTCCGCGCTCGGGGACGGCGCGCGTCACCACCTCGACGCGGCCTCGGGCGGCGTGGCATCCATCGCATTCGTCAGGAGGTTGAGGATCACCTGCTGGAGCTGACCGGCGTGCCCGTGCACCTGGGGAAGCGCCTTCGTCGAATTCATCTGGAAGGTGAGGCGGGCGGCGGCCATGCCGGGCCGGACGAGATCGATCGCCTCGCGCACGAGCCGTCCGACGTCGACGGGTCCGGCGTCGCCGGCCGACCGGCGGGTCAGATCGAGGAGCTGGGTGATGATCTCGGTGACGCGGGCCGAGCTGGGTCTCCACGATGCCGAGGCGGCGCGCGGCCTCCTCCGTGAGCAGCTCGGTCGGGAGCTCCTTCCGCAGGAGCTCGAGATGCCCGGCCACCGAGTGGAGCGGCGTGCCGATCTCGTGCGCCACCTGCGCCATGATCCGTCCCGCCACCGCCAGCCGCTCGGCGTGACTCAGACGCCGCTGCATCTCGAACAGCTCCTCGTTGAGCCGCTCGCACCTCGCGGTACCGCTGGTCCAGCTCGGCGATGGCCTCCTTGACGCGCAGCTGAAGCTCGTCGTTGAACCGGTTGATCCGGGCCATCATCTCGTTGAAGTGCTGGGCCATCACGCCCAGCTCGTCCCCGCTATCGACCCGGACGATCGCCGTCGTGTCGCCCGAGCGGATGCGCGCGATGGCGTCCACGAAGCGCCGGATCGGGCGATCCACCACCTGCCGGATCGTGAGGCTCATCAGGAAGGCCATCACGATCACCGAGGCCGCCGTCAGCGTCAGGGCCCAGGCGCGCGTCCGCGCCGCGAGCCGATCCGGGCGCTCGAGGGAGAAGCGACACGCGACCGCGCCCGCCACCGATCCCGCGATCGAGATCGGGGCCATCACCTCCCAGTAGCGCTCGCGCTCGATGAGGCGGGAGACGACCTCGCCGTTCCTGGTGCGTCCGAGATCGCTCCGGGAAAACGGCAGCCGGCGGGTGGGATGACTCGTCGCGACGATCCTGGCGCCGGCGCTGTCGAAGGCGAGGATGTCGAGCTGGCTCACGTTCTGCCGGATCGCGAGGATCTGCCGCACCTGCTCCTCCCAGGAGCAGACCCGACTCGAATTCGTGCCGGTCGCCGATCGTCGCGGCGATTTCACGCGCGAACGCAATGGCGCGATCCTTCAGGTCGTCTTCCACCCACCCGCGGCTCAGACTGAGGCTCAGAGCCGCGAACCCGAAGGACGTGACGATCATCACGGCGACGCTGAGGAGGACCAGCTTCTGCCGGACGCCCAGACGCATGACAGTCCACATATACCAGGCGGGGGCCCCGGCGCGCACGCCCGAGCCCGGCGCGGGCCGCATCATGTTCTCCGTGACGCTCACATCATGGTTTCGCAGAATCCGCCGCGCAGATCATCCGCGACCCAGCGATCACCCTGACGCTCGCATCGCTCCTTCATCTCCTGCTCGGTGTACGTCGGCGGGATCCTCGCGCCGCCGCAGCCCGAGTAGAGCGCGATCAGTGCGGCGAGAAGAGCGCATGGACGGGCGGCGAGGAGACATCAGGCGGAGAGCCGGCCGCGCCGGCGCGTCCCGTCAGCGCGCGGTGAGTGACGTCCAGAGCGCGTCGGCGCCACGCTGCGCGACGTCCTTACCGATCTCGGCGGCCCAGTGGCTCTCGGCGCCGAACTCGGCGCGCCAGGACCAGAGCCGCCGCGTGACGAAGTGGAGCGAGTGCTCGTACGTGAACCCGATCGCCCCATGACACTGGTGCGCGATCCCGGCGCCGAGGCCCGCGGCTTCGCCGGTCCGCACCTTGGCGACGGCGATCTCGAACACAGCGTCGCCGCGATCGGCCGCCCGGAACGCGGTCGCCGAGGCGATCCCCGCCGCCGCGGTGTGTCCGGCGAGGAGCGCGAGCTGGTGCTGGATCGCTTGGAAGCTCCCGATCGGCCGGCCGAACTGCTTGCGCTCGCTCACGTACTGCACCGTCTGCGCGAGGAGGTATTCGAGCCCTCCGGCCATCTGGGCAGACCGGACGAGGGCCCCGTACCGGCGAACGGCGTCGGCGAGCGCAACCGGCGGCGCGGCGCCGTCGTGATGACGGGCGCCTGCTCCCAGCGGAGCGTGTCGCGAGGCTCGAGGGCGAGGTTGACGTCCGTCTCGACCGCCGCGCTCGCCTTCGCGACGAGCGCAACCTGTCCGTCGGCGACGACCACGACATGCTCCGCAGCGCGTCCCCACGGAACTCGCGTCGCCGTCCCGCTGAGACGCCGACCGAGCGGTCAACGCGAGGTGTTCCGTCGGCTGAACGGGCGCCACGGTCAGCGGACCGGTCGGCACGTCGAGGCCGGCCTCGGCGAGAAGCCACGCGCCCACCATCGTCTCGGGGAGCGGCAGCGGCACGGCGAAGCGTCCCGCCGCGCTGACGACGATGTGCGCGTCCTCCCAGGTGCCTCCCGCGCCACCGCGCGCCTCGGGAATCTGCGGCAACGTGAGCCCGTTCTCCTCGACCTGTTGCCACAGCGCGGTCGGCCACACGCCCTTCTCGGCCGACTCCCGTAGCTCCTGCGTCACGCGGTCGGTGAACAGCCGCGTCACGGTGTCAGCAAGAATGCTCTGCAGTTCGTTCATCTCGAATCTCCTGGCCCCGCTAGAGCGGCGAGGAGGGTCCAGCTGCGAGGCGCCGCCCGAGAGTCCGCGCGCGAGGCGTACTCCTGTACGTTGAGCGCGCGGCCGAGGGCGACGAAGCATGGGCCTCATCGGCGCTCTAGCGCAGACCCAGGCCGCGCGCGATGATGCCGCGCAGGACTTCGCGCGTGCCGCCGCGCAGCGAGAACGACGGCGCATTTTCCATGAGGAATCCGAGCGTCCGCTCGAACGGGCTTCCCGACGTGAGCCGTGGCTCAACGCCCATGAGCGCGTGCACCGTCTCGGGGATCTCCTGCTCGAAGTTGGTGCCCACGTCCTTCACCACCGCCGCTTCGAGGTTCGGATTCTGCCCGGCCTCGAGCATCCCCGCGACGGACAGTGACATCTTCCGGAGCGTGGCGAGGTGGGCGACGAGGCGGCCGATCGTGACCGCCGCGCGCTCGCCCGGCTCCCGGCCGACCTCCCGGATCGTCTCGATCAGGAGCTGGATCGAGGACAGGTAGCGCTCGGGGCCGCTCCGCTCGAACGCGAGCTCGGTCGTGACCTGCTTCCAGCCCGCGCCTTCCTCACCGACGCGCATATCGTCCGGCACGAACGCGTCCTGGAAGACGACCTCGTTGAAGTGGTGCGCGCCGGAGAGATCGATGATGGGCCGGATCGTGATGCCGGGCGACTTGGTGTCCACGAGGAACTGCGAGAGGCCCTCGTGCTTCTTGTCGGGGACGACGCGCGTCCGGAACAGCGCGATCATGTAGTCGCACAGGTGCGCGTTGCTGGTCCAGACCTTGGTGCCGTTGACCTTGTAGCCGCCGCTGACCTTCTCGGCGCGCGTGCGGATCGAGGCCAGGTCGGAGCCCGAGTCCGGCTCGCTCATCCCGATGGCGAAGGCCAGCTCGCCGCGCGCGATTCGGGGCAGGAACCGCTCGCGCTGCTCCTCCGTCCCGAAGCGCAGGAGCAGCGGGCCGCTCTGCCGGTCGGCGATCCAGTGCGCGGAGACAGGCGCGCCGGCCGCCAGCATCTCCTCGAGCATCACGTAGCGCTCGAGCGCCGACCGCTCGTGGCCGCCATACTTCTTGGGCCAGGTCAATCCGATCCAGCCGCGGGCGCCGACCTTCAGGCTGAACTCCCGGTCGAAGCCTCCCCACGAGCGCGCGCGCTTGTGGGGGCTTCGTGCCGCTCAACGCGTCACGAAGGAAGTCGCGCACCTCCGATCGGAGCGCTTCGGCCTCCGGCGGCAGATCCAGTGGAGCGAAATGAAACGTTGGCATCGCTCGGCTCGCCGGGATCAGTCGTACGATTCGCGGTGGCGCAGCTCGACGAGCACCCCGTTGGCTTCCTGAGGGTGCACCCAGGCGATGTTCGGACGCCGGTCGTCCACGCGCGCGCCTTCTCGCTTGAGGTGGGCGACGGCGCCCGGGATGTCCTTGCACTCGAAGCCTACGAGATACACGCCCTCGCCGTGCTTGGCGAGGAAGCGGCCGACGGGCTTGTCGGGGTCGGTCGGCTGGAGCAGCTCGATGTGTCCGATTCCAGTCGGCAGGATGGCGTTCTTGAACCCGAACTCCTTCGACTCCCCTCGGTGGTGCACCTTGAGGCCGAAGAGGCGCGCATAGCGCTGCCGCCGCCGCCTCGAGATCTCGCACGACCACCGACAGCTCCACGATATCGCCCAGCATGGCGTCGCTCCTTTCCGATCAGGCTCGGCCCGCGCTCGGGCGCGAGCATATCACGCTGGTTGGCCGAATTCTCTCGCGCCCGCTCTCCGCGTCGCAGTTGACGAGGTAGGGGCGGCGAGGCAGACTCACGCGCATGACGCGCAAGCGATGGTCCTTGTCGGTGCCGATGGATGGGTTCACGCTCGCCGAGCACGCGGAGATCGCGCGCGATGCGGAGCGCGAGGGCTACACCGATGCGTGGTCGTTCGAGGTGGACGGGCTCGACTGCTTCTCGCCGCTGGCCGTGATCGGCGCGGCGACCGGCATGCGCGTGGGCACGGCCATCGCGAACGTGTACACGCGCGGCCCTGCGACGCTGGCCGTGAGCGCGGCGGGCCTCGGCGAGATCGCGCCGGGCCGTTTCTGCCTTGGCATCGGCGCCGGCTCGCAGCCCATCGTCGAGACGTGGAACGGCGGCCAGTTCGATCGACCCGCGGCGCGGGTGAGGGACATGGTGCAGTTCCTGCGCCAGGCGCTTCGCGGCGAGCGCGTCGTGTTCCACGGCGCGACGTTCTCGGTGGATGGCTTCAGGCTCACGCGGCCGCCGTCCCATCCCATTCCGATCCACGTCGCGGCGCTGCGTCCCGGCATGCTCAAGGTCGCCGGCGAGACAGCTGACGGCGCGGTCCTCAACTGGCTGTCGCCCGGCGACGTGCCGAAGTCGGTGCGCGTGGTACGCGAGGCCGCGCGACAGGCCGGCCGTGACCCGCTCGACGATCGAGATCACCGCGCGGCTCATCATCAACGTCGATCCGCCAACGCCCCATCTGGCCCAGTCGCTGGGGCTCGGGCTGCTGATCTCGATCCTGGCCGACTCGGAGCGCCAGGCGGTCAAGCTGTCCCTGCTCGTGCTGCTGGGATCGGTGTTCTTCTCGGGCTTTGCCCTGCCCGTGGCCGAATTCGCCGCGCCCGTCCAGGCCGCCTCCTACCTGCTGCCGGCGACGAGCGGCATCCGGCTCGCCCAGGACGTCATGCTCCGGGGCGGCATCGAGGCTCCCTGGGTCGCCGGTGTGCTGGCCGCGCTCGCCTGCGCCCTCCTCCTCGCCTGCTGGCTGCTCGTGCGCCGGGGGATGCGGCCGATCTGATAGTCAGCTTGCCGTCTTCGACGCGCCTCGTCGAGGCGCCCGTCGACGCGCCCTCGTCGAGGCGCCCGTCCCGCCCGGCCGAACAGGCCGGATCCCGCCCGGGTCCGCCGCCGTGAGATCATGCCCCAGCCGGTCGGCAGTCCAGTCGCCGGCGAGCCGGAGGACGATCCATGGCCGTCGGGCCCGTCGCTCACCAGTCACCGATCCTGCTCCCCGAGGAGCTCGACGCCGTCCGGCGGGAGTCTCGCGCCGCGTCTCCTCCTGCCGGCCCGGACCTATCACGACGAGGCGATCCTCGACTGGGAGCGGGAGCACATCCTCTGGCGCGACTGGGTGCTCGTCGCCCGGGCCGAGGAGCTCCCCGAGCCCCCAGCTTCCTCCTGCGGCGACGTGAACGGCGAGAGCAAAATCAGTCCGCGGGCGGGACGGCGTCATCCGCGCCTTCTACAACGTGTGCCGCCACCGCGGGACGGCCGTCGAGGAGCGGGCGTGCGGCGCCGCCATCGGTCCGGTGGCCCTACCACGCCTGGATCTACGACCTCGAGGGCCACCTCGTCCGGGCCAAGCACACCGAAGACCTCGAGGACTTCGGCCTCGCGACCTCCGGGCTGGCCTCCATCCGCTGCGAGACCTGGCAGGGCTTCGTGTTCCTCTCCTTCGCCGACGAGGAGATCCCGCCGCTGGAGGCGCAGCTGGGCGACCTCACCGACCACTTCGCCCGCTTCGACTTCAGCACGCTGCGGTCCGCGAAGCGGATCGAATACGAGGTCGGCGCCAACTGGAAGTTCATCGCCGAGAACTACAGCGAGTGCTACCACTGCCCGGGCGTCCACCCGCAGCTCAACCAGCTCACCCCCTACGACCTGGGCGCCGACTTCGACCCCGACGGCGCCTGGCAGGGCGGCTAGATGGAGCTGGTCGGCGGCGCGGAGACGATGGCGCTCGACGGCGGCCACGGGTCCCGGGGCGGCCGGCCGCCGATGTGCGGCATCACGACCGAGGACGAGGCGCGGATCTACTACTACGTCCTGTGGCCGCTGGCGTTCCTCTCGATCCACCCGGACTACCTGCTGGTCCACCGCCTGGAGCCGCTCGACGCGGCCACACGCGGGTGACCTGCGACTGGCTGTTCGAGGAGGACACGATGGCGCGGCCGGACTTCGACCCGTCCGAGCCCATCGCGTTCTGGGACCTCACCAACCGCCAGGACTGGCACGTCTGCGAGCTCCAGCAGCGCGGCACGCGGTCGCGGTCCTGGACGGCCGGCCGATACGCGAACAACGAGGACTCGGTGCAGGCCTTCGACCTGATGGTGGCGGCCCGGTACGCCGGCGAGTCCGGTCATCGGCCCGCGCGCGATCCGTGACGGCCCCGGGTCGGGCCAGGCGTCGCGCCGCGAGCACGAGGGGCCGGCGGCGGCGGGTCCGGCGCGTGGGAAGCGCCGGACCGCCCGGGCAAGGGCCGCGGTCGGGGAGTGACCGGCGCCGCTGGCGGGACTGACGTGGGCGCCCGTCGCAGGCCGACCGCCACCGTCGCCTGCGCCGCGCTCGGCTGCTGATCGGCACGCCTGCGCGGCCGATAGCATGGCCGCGTGCCGCTCCTCCTCCTGAAGCTCACGCTCACGCCGCTGGTCGTCGGCGGTGCGAGCATCGCCGCGCGCCGCTGGGGCCCGGCGATCGGCGGCTGGATCGTTGCCCTGCCGCTCACGTCCGGGCCGATCCTGTTCTTCCTCGCGCTGGACCAGGGACCCGGTTCGCCGCCGAGGCGGCCGTCGGGACACTGCTCGGGCTGGGAGCGATCTGCGGCTTCTCCGTCGGGTACCTGGTCGCCAGCCGGCGGGGACCGGGACCGGCGATGCTCGCGGCGTCGCTGGGGTTCGTGGCCGTGGGTATCGCGGTCCAGCCCGTCATCGAGCCCCGTTCGCGCTGCTCGCCGTGGGGGTCGTCGCGGCCATCGCCGGCGTCATCCGTCTCCTGCCCGTCGCCACCGGGCGCGGGTCGCGCGGGAGCACCCGGCCTGGGACCTGCCGGCCCGTGTCATCGTGGGGACGGCGTTCGTCGTGGTGCTCACGGCCATCGCCCCGCTGCTCGGCCCCGTGTCCAGCGGGCTCGTGGCCACGTTCCCCGTGTACGTGTCGGTCCTCGCCGTGTTCGAGCACGTGAATGGCGGGCGGTCCGCGGCGCTCGGGGTGCTCCGTGGCCTGCTCGTCGGGCTGTTCGGGACCGTGGCGTTCTACTGCGCGATCCGGTGGCTGGTCGTTCCCGCCGGTATCGCGGTGGCGTTCTCCGCCGCGATCGTCGCGACGGCCGTGATCGGCGCCGTGGCGCTCAACCGTGTCCGGGCGGGCATCGGGACGGCCCGCCCGAGTCCGTCTAGGCCGCGGCCGCAGGACCCCGGGCCCCGGGGAGGCAACCTTGTGCCCCGACGGCCGTCCTGCCCGGCCGCAACGGGCCAGGGGACCATGACACCCGGTCCCGGGCGCACGCTCCGCCCACCTCGACCCAGACGCCGGCACGGCGCGTCCGGGCCCCGACACACTGCTGCGCCACCAGATCCCGGAGTCCGCACCATGGCTCTCGACCTCGGCGCCCGAGCTGTTCGGTCGCTCCTTCCTCACGCTCCGCGACTACCGGCGGACGAGATCGACTTCCTCCTTCAGCTCGCCGCCCGACTCAAGCGGGAGAAGAGCGAGCACCGCGAGACCCGGCGCCTCGCCGGCCGCTCGATTGCGCTCATCTTCGAGAAGGACTCGACGCGGACCCGGATCGGGTTCGAGGTCGCCGCCTACGACCAGGGCGCGCACGTCACATACCTCGGACCGACCGGCAGCCACATCGGCAAGAAGGAGTCCGTGAAGGACACCGCGCGCGTGCTCGGCCGCGTGTACGACGCGATCGAGTTCCGCGGCTTCCACCAGGCGGACGTCGAGGCACTCGCGCACCACTCGGGCGTACCCGTCTACAACGGCCTCACAGACGAGGACCACCCGACCCAGGTGCTGGCCGACCTGCTGACGATCCGCGAGCATGTCGCGAGGCCGCTGGGCGAGGTCGCCCTCGCGTACGTCGGGGATGCCCGGGGCAACATGGGCGACGAGCTCCTGATCGGGGCCTCGACCATGGGAATGGACCTCCGGATCGTGGCCCCCGAGGCTGTCTGGCCGCGGCCGGACTTCCTGGCGATCGCCCAGGATCTCGCGGCGGGCAGTGGCGCACGGATCACCGTCACGGACGACATCGCGGACGGCGTCCGCGGCGCGGACGTCGTGTACACGGACGTCTGGGTCTCGATGGGGGAGCCCGAGACGACCTGGGACGAGCGGATCGCGTTGCTGCGCCCGTACCAGGTGGACGCCGCGCTGATGGCCATGACAGGAAACCCGGACGTGAAGTTCATGCACTGCCTCCCGGCCTTCCACGACCTGGAGACGGACATGGGCCGCAAGATGTACGAGCGCCACGGGCTGACGGCAATGGAGGTCACCGACGACGTCTTCGAGTCCGAGGGCTCGATCGTGTTCGACCAGGCGGAGAACCGCATGCACACGATCAAGGCCGTGCTGGTCGCCACGCTGAGCCGGGACGGGGGCGGCTGACCCGTCTCGCGCGGGGCCGATCGGCTCGCATTGGGACGCCCACGCCGACCGCCGCAACGGCTGGCTGATCCCGCGACTTGGGGGCGTATCCTCTCCCTCACGTGCCAATGGCACGATGCGGTGAGGAGGTCCCGGATGCTGTCCGATCGGCGGGTGCACGCGACGATCCCGACCGCCGACCTCGCGGTGGCGCGCGCGTTCTACGAGGGCGTCCTCGGGCTCGTCCCGCGGCAGGTGCTCGAGACGGCGGTGCTGTACGACGCGGGTGGCGGGTCCGTGTTCGCGGTGTCCCGGAGCTCGGGGAAAGCCTCCGGCACCCACACGCAGTTGGCCTTCACGACGACCGACATCGAGGCCGACGCAGCGGCGCTTCGGGCGATCGGCATCCGGTTCGAGGAGTACGACTATCCGACCCTGCGCACGGTCGACGGCATCGCGCAGCTCGGCGCCGACCGGGCCGCCTGGTTCAAGGATCCCGAGGGCAACATCCTGGCCCTGATCGAGTTCGCCGTCGGCGGCTGACCGCGCCGACACCGCGTGAACGCGGATGGGTCAGCGGCGGGGCTTCGTGCGCGCGGCGATCCGTTCCAGGGCGCCCTCCCAGCCGGCGTCGAACGGCCGACCCGGCTCGTCGAGGTCCATCACGACCGGGGCGTGGTCGGATGGGGTGGGGGGCCCTTGCGGGCCTCGCGGTCGATCTCCGCCCAGACCAGCCGCGCGACGATCGGTGCGGTCGAGTACAGGAGGTCGATCCGCATCCCCTCGTTGCGGTGGAACATCCCGGCGCGGTAGTCCCACCACGAGAAGCGGCCCCGGGCCGGCTGCACGGTCCGGTAGGCGTCGACCAGGCCCCAGGACCTGAGCGTCGCCAGCGCCTCGCGCTCGGGCTCCGAGACGTGCGTCCCGCCGTGCGCCTTCGCAGGGCTCCAGACGTCCTCGTCGGCCGGCGTGACGTTGTAGTCGCCGCCCATGACCAGGGGCTCGTCGGGCGAGCGCGTCTCGGCCAGCCAGCGCGCCAGGCGCCCGAACCAGCGGAGCTTGCCCTCGAAGAACGGCGAGCCCACCTCGCGCCCGTTCGGTGCGTACAGGCTGGCCACCCTCACCCCGCCGCAGACCGCCGACACCATCCGCGCCTCGTCGAACGGGTCGAAGTCGTCCTCGCCGGCCGCGGCCGCGGCGCCCGCGGACGAGTCCCGCACGGGCCCGTCGCCGAAGTTCGTCACCACGTCGTCGATCCCCACCCGGCTGAGGATGGCGACGCCGTTCCAGCGCCCCTCGCCGTGATGGGCCAGCTCGTAGCCCAGCATGCGGAGCGGCATCACCGGCGCGTCGGCGTCGGAGACCTTGGTCTCCTGCATCAGGAGGACGTCCGGCTCCGCCCTTGCCAGCCAGTTCTCGACAGCCTCCTGGCGTGCCTTGAGCGAGTTGACGTTCCAGGTCGCGATCCGCATGCGAGCCCGCTCAGTACCGGCGGTTCCGCAGCCGCCCGAGATCGAGCGTCGCCGTGTCCGCGATCGACATCACGGCCATGGTCCCCGCCTGGACCGGGTCGCTGACCACGAGGTCCACGTGCTCCGTGATCGAGCCCACCATGTTGAGCGCGATGATCGGGATGCCGACCGCGCGCAGCTCGTCCGCGGCCCGGCTGATCTCGCCGCCCATGATCGAGCCAGCGAGGACCAGCATCCGGGCGCGGGGCAGGTCCGCGACGGCGCGCACGGCGGACGCGATCGGCTCCTCGCCCACGAGCGGGATCGTGTCCACCGAGATCCGCTCGCCACGCAGGTTGTGGCGGTCTGCCTCCGTCACGGCGCCCAGGGCCACCTGTGCGACCTGCGCGCCGCCACCCACGACGATCACGCGCTTGCCGAACACCTTTCCCATGGGCCGGGTCGTGCGGATCGTGACCACCTCGGCCAGCTGCTCGAGCGCGGCCATCAGGGCCGGCTCGTCCGCGTCCTCGACCTCCAGCTCCACCTCGACGGTCGCGGCCGCCTCCGGCTCGGGTCCGGCCCTCCCGGCCCGCCGGACCGTCGACAGCGTCCGCACGTGGCCACCGACGTCGGCGACGCGCCCCGCGATCACCGCGATCGCGCGCGGATCGTCCACGAGCTCCAGGCGGACGGCGACCGCGGGCGGCAGATGGCCGCGGCTGTCGACGCGGCACCGGTCAGCCGGCCCGGCCGGCGATGACGTCGCTGATGGACATGGCCGTCGGCTCGGCGCTGGTGGGGTCGTGGTCCTCGTAGGCGACGCCGAGTGACGTGAACGCCTCGCGGGTTGCCACGGGATCGCTCGTCGTGAGCATGAGCGCGCCGTCGGTGTCCTCGGCCACGCCGACGATGCCGGTGATGTTGACGCCCCGATCCGCGAGAGCCTGCGCGACACGCGCGAGGGCACCCGGACGGTCGTCGAGCTGGACGGTGAACCAGATCGTCACAGGGAACCTCCTGGCCGCCCATGGTACGCGGGCTGCGCGCTACCCTGCGCTCCGATGGCGAAGCGCGACTCGGCGAGAACGTACCGGCTCATCGGCGCGGTGGCCACGAGCCTGCTGGTCACCGGGCTGCATCCGCACGACAGCGCGGGGGAGGGCTGACCGTGCCGCCGCCGCTGGGGAAGGTCGTCACCAAGAGGATGCCCAACATCCAGGTCTTCGGCCTGGAGGACAACCAGCCGACCCGGGCCGCGCTCCGCTTCTTCCGCGAGCGGCGCATCGTGGTGCACTTCGTCGACCTGCGCAAGAAGCCCATCGCGGCGGGCGAGCTTCGCCGGTTCACCGACCGCCTGGGCCCCGCCGCCCTGCTGGACACCGAGAGCCGCCCGTACAGGGAGGGCGGGCTCGCGTATCTCACCACGGACACGGCCGGCATCACGGCGCGCCTCCTCGCCGACGTGCGCCTGCTGCGGCTGCCGCTGGTCCGCTACGGAGACGCGGTCACCGCGGGCAAGGACGAGGCCACCTGGAGGGCCTGGCTGGCGCGGCCGAGGTAGGCGAGGGCCGGGCCGGCCCTCTGCCGACCCGGCCGGGGTCGCGTCAGCGCTTCGTGGGATCCACCACGCGGCCCATGAACAGGATCGCCCCCGTCTGCAGGTCCCGGATCAGGAACAGGAACGGGTGATCGAACCTGAGCGTGCGCGTCCGCAGCGGCTGGGCAGGGCCACAGCCACCGGTGGTGTCCATGCCGATCACGGTGACCGCCGCCGCCTCGGTGCCTTTCTCGTCCACGTCGATGTTCGCCTGGTGGATGACCGTGGCGATGGACAGCTGGCTCGGCGTCGTCATCCCGCCGAAGTCCGCACGACCGGGGTCGGTCGCAAGCCGCAGCCCCATCGACTGGAGCACCGGCACGAGGGAGGCTCGCGTCTCGATCCCGAACCGGGGCAGGAACAGCCGCACGTTGTACGGGTAGGTCGGGCAGGCCAGGTCGCCGTTGTCGACGCCCTTCGTGGTCGCGATCAGCTTCTGCTCGGCCCTGATCCGGGCCAGGACGGTGTCCAGCCTGGCCGGCGTGAGCGCCTTCTCGTACGCCGCCAGGTCGTCGGGGAGGATCAGGGTCATCGCCAGCGGCGTGGTGCCGTCGGCGCCCAGGTACCGCAGCTCCGTCGCCTCCCAGCCGCGCCCGCGCGCCAGCACGACATCCTGCTCGCCCGTCAGCGTCATCGTCTGCGGTCGCACACGTTTGCCGTCCAGGCGAGTGAAGGTCCGTGGAGTGGTGCTGTCGGCGGCGAACTCGCGCAGCCAGTTCGCCTTGAGGTACACGGTGTTGACGAGGGCGGCGCGGGTGGCGGGCGAGAGGTCGGTGGGCCCCAGGACGCTCGGGATCCGCCCGACGGTCTGGCGTGAGACCCAGCCGTTGATCGCCTTGATCGCCCCCTGGAGGTCGTCGGCGTAGTCCACCAGCCCCAGGCCGGCACCGAACGTCCGGCCGATGCGGTCGAGATAGGTGGGCTCGATGGCGAAGCCTCGCTGGGCGAAGATCATGTTGGCGATCTGGAGGGACAGCCTGTGCTGCTCCTGGGCTTCGTCGAGCCAGCTGGCATCGCGAGAGCCCAGCAGCTGTTGGAGCGAGCTGAGACCGGCGCCGAGCTGGGTCCACCCTTTCACCCGCAGCAGCGCGTCCATCTCGGCCGCGGTGCTCGCCGCCGGCGCCGGCCCGCGCCATCGCGAGGGCGATCGCGATGCTGGCCGGCGAGAAGACGACCCCCTTCGTGGCGAGCCCCAGGTCGGTGTCCTTGAGCATCCGCCTGTACAGGTCGATGCCGAACGAGTTGATCGACGCCGCCTGGGACTTTGCGGCCCCGACCTCGGCCGGCGCGCGCTTCACGGAGGCCATCGCCAGCTCGTAGCCCGGCGTCGGGTCCTTCGCCAGGGCGACCCACGGCGTGCCGTCGTGGTCGGCCACGGCGACCCAGCCCTGGTCGGCCCCGCCGTCGAGCGTGGCGGCGAGCGGCGCGACCAGGTACCAGGAGTAGTCGTCGGCAACGACCGGGCCATCGATGATGACGAGCTCGGTGCCGAGGGGCAGCAGCGGCGCGTACTTCAGGGAGTCCGTCGCAACCCGGGGCGCGGATCTGACCCGGATCCCGTCCGAGACGGTGACGGCGAGGGCGCCCCGCACGAGGCCGGTCAACGCGGGCGCGGCGGATGGCTCGGGGGAGGAGGGCGTGGCGAGTGGCAACGGCAGCGCCGTGCCGGCGGGGGAGCGGAGGCCACTGGCGGCGGGGACGACTCCCGGCGAGCCGGAGGTCGCGGCGACCCCCGAGCCGGTCGGCACGACGCTCGCGTCGCAGGCCATGACGAGGACCGAGATCATGAGAACGGCGGGGGCCCAGCGCTGGGGGCGCCGCATCGGCGTGGCTTGAGCGCATCTTGGTCACCTTCGCGGATGGTGGTCGCGCGCGAGGCACTCGGCGCAACCGCGGCCGGTGATCGCGTGTCCCGGCCCCAGCCTGAGACGATCGACCTGGGGGCGCCGTTGCGAGAGAGGCATGCAGCATGGGTGCGGCAGGGCGCCCAGTTCCCGGTGACGCCCGCATCCGGCCCCGGGAGTGGCATCCTGCGCTGATGACCGACCACGACGCGGACCGGCATCAGCCATCCCCGCGGACCATGCGCAGCGGCCGCGTCTCGATGCGGCCCGAGACGGCCGCGCGGCTGTCCGGGAGCCGGACCACCGAGGACGAGAAGCTCCTCGCCGGCCACCGCCCGGAGCGCCCCGCGTTCCTGGAGACGGACACGTGGCGCGCGCTGCGGATCCTCTCCGAGTTCGTTGAGGGCTTCGAGGCCCTGGCCGGCCTCGGGCCGGCCGTGGCGGTGTTCGGCTCGGCGCGCACCCTGGAGGGACATCCCACCTACGAGCAGGCGCGGCAGGTCGGCGGCGAGCTCGCGAGAGGCAGGGTTCGCGGTCATCACGGGGGGCGGCCCCGGCGCGATGGAGGCCGCCAACCGAGGCGCCCACGAGGCGGGCGGCCTCTCGATCGGCTGCAACATCGAGCTGCCCCACGAGCAGCACCTCAACCGGTACGTGGACCTGTCGGTGGAGTTCCACTACTTCTTCGCGCGCAAGGTGATGTTCGTCAAGTACGCAGACGCCTTCGTGATCCTCCCGGGCGGCTTCGGTACGCTGGACGAGCTGTTCGAGTCGCTCACGCTCATCCAGACCGGCAAGATCCGCAACTTCCCGGTCGTGCTCATCGGGCATGACTACTGGGACGGGCTCGTCACCTGGATGCGCGAGGTCCAGCTGCCGGCCGGCTCGATCAACGGGGAGGACCTGGACCTCCTGCGCGTCACGGACGACCCGGTCGACGCGGTGGCGATGATCACGGCGTATGCCAGGGCGAACGGCCGCGAGGGGTGACGGACGGCGCCGGGCTGCTTTCCGGCGGCGCCTGAACCTGAAGTGCCCGCCCGCGTGTCTGCCAGGCGCCGGCGTCTGAACGCCCGGCGTTCCGTGCGGCGGAAGTTGCACGAGCGTGAACGCCCGGCGATCAGACCGGCGGTTCCAGTGCCACCGGTGGAGCCCCAGGTAGCCGGTGACGGCTGACAGCCAGGTGGGGCCAGGCTCGACGGGGGCGCTCACCCGCCGGAGTGAACGGCAGGCGAGCAGGTAATCCGACGCGGGACGGCGCGCCTGCCGTCAGACCGGGACGGCCACCTCGATCACGCCGTCCACGATCCGCAGCGGGTAGTAGCGGAAGCGGCGGACCCGCGTGAGCCGCCGCGCCTCGGACTTGCGGCCGGGCGGGTCGGGCTTCTCCTCGCGACCGGGCGGCGTCCAGGTCGGGTGGTACCTGCCGTCCGGGTCGAGGCCCCCGGTGTTCGGCATCTGGACGGGGCTCCCGGACTCAAGGTCGAACCTGCCGCTGTGGAGCGGGCAGGCCACCACGCAGCCATCGAGGTCGCCGATCGACAGCGGCGCCGCCATGTGCGGGCAGCGGTCATCGACGGCCGCGATCCCCAGCACCGTGTGCGCCAGGAGCACGTCGAGGTCGCCGAAGGTCACCCGGCGCAGCGCTCCGGCCGGCAGCTCGGCCACGGGAAGGGCCGTCCGGAACGGCGCAGAGGCCGAGCCCGGTGCGAGCAGGGCGGGATCGTGTCGGAGGATGTCGGTCACTCCGGCGATGGTACCGCCACGGAAATCGAACGGCCCGGCCGCGATCGTGACGGCCGGGCCGGAGGGGAACGAGACGGGGGTCAGTCCAGCGCCGGCTGTATCGCGACGTTGGGCAGGCCGGGGTCGGAGGGGACGCCGGCCCCGGCGGCCTGGGACTCCTCGATGGCCTCGGCCAGCCAGGTTCTCGCGGGAGCCGAGGGTCTTGCGCAGCGGGAGCTGGCGCATGAACACGGCGGTCACGACGAGAGCGGCGAGCGTGCTGCCCACCCCGATGAGGAACACCTGGCCGATCGCGAGGCTGAACGCCTGGTGGATGCCGAACACGATGTTCGGGATGATCGGCTTGACGGCCTCCTGGAACTGGGCCGGGACCGCGGCCAGCAGGCTCGCGCCGAGGTCCTGGCCAACCCGGACGAAGTTGGTGGCGTTCCCGCCGTCCTGGCTGGTGAACTGGTCGACGAGCTGCTTGGGCACGCCGGCCGCGACGATCTGGACCGGGATCTCGTCGGTCAGCCTCGTGGCGAACACGGTTCCCAGCGCGGCAAGGCCGACGGAGCCTCCGACCTGCCGGAAGAACGTGAGGTTCGAGGTGGCGACGCCGAGCGCGCGCATCGGGACGGCGTTCTGGACGACGATCGTGAACACGCCGAGGGTTGGGCCGATGCCCAGCCCGGTGATGAACATCCACGACCACAGCACCGGCAGCGGCGTGTCGGCCCGGATGTTCGACATCAGGAACAGCCCGACCGCCATGACGGCGAGGCCGGCCACGAGGATCACCTTGTACCTGCCCGTCCTCGACACCAGGATGCCGGAGCCGACGGAGCTGATGATCACCCCGGCGAGCAGCGCCAGCGTGTACAGCCCCGAGAAGGTCGGCGTCGCGCCCTGGACGAACTGGAACCACTGCGGGAGGAAGACGGCGGCCCCGAAGAAGCCGATGCTCACGAGGAACGTGGCGATGATCGAGGCCGCGTAGGTCCGGTCCTTCCACAGGCCGAGCGGGACGATCGGTTCCTTGGCCCGCGCCTCGATGAGCACGAACACGACCCACAGCGCGAGGCCGAGCATGACCAGGCCGCCCACCTGGAAGGTGTCCCAGGCGTTGGTCTGCTTGTTGGTGAGGCCGACCAGGAACGACGCCACGGCGACCGTGAACACGGCGCCGCCGAGATAGTCGAAGTTGTGGGAGGCGTCGGGGCGCCTGACGGTCGGCAGCAGGCGTGCGATCACCGCCAGCGCCACGATCCCGATCGGGATGTTGATGAAGAAGATCCAGTGCCAGCTCGCGTTCTCGGTGAGCCAGCCGCCGAGGAGGGGGCCGATGATCGCCGCGACGCCGAACACGGCCCCGAACAGGCCCTGGTACTTGCCGCGCTCGGCCGGGCGTGAACAGGTCGCCGATGACGGCGAGGCTGATCGGGAACAGGGCGCCCGCGCCCAGGCCCTGGATGCCCCGGAAGATGATCAGCTGGGTCATGTTCTGGCTCAGGCCCGAGAGCGCGGACCCGATCAGGAACACCGTGATGCCGAACATCAGGATCGGCTTCCGGCCGCGCAGGTCGGACAGCTTGCCGTAGAACGGCACCGTGATGGTGGAGGCGAGCAGGTAGATCGTGATCGTCCAGGTCAGCAGCGACTGGCCGCCGAGGTCCGTGACGATGGTGGGCAGGGCGACCGCGACGATCGTCTGGTCGAGCGCGCCGAGGAAGAGGCCGAGGAGGATGGCGAACAGGATCTCCATCTTCGCCCGGTGGGAGAGGTCGAGCGCTCCGAGGCCATGGGTCGGAGCCTCGTCGTGCCCCGTGGGCATCGGTTCCATGAACGATCCTTTCGTCAGGCGCCGGCCGCGCCAGTGTGGAGTCCGGTCTGCGTTGGTCGCACCATGACGACCCTGCGGTCGTCCGCGACTCGGACGCCCTCCACGCGGAGATGGGTCATGCTGGTGGCGAGCGGCGGGGTGCGAGCGAGTGTTGTTTGCACAGACTAAAGTATTTACCTAACCCGAATAGTCCTGTCAAGCGGAACCGTTTGCGTGGGACGGAGGATCACCGTGCGCTTCGGCCTGATGATCGAGCCGCAACAGGGGCTCACCTACGAGGAGCAGCTCGCAGTCGCGCGTCGCGCGGAGGCGGCCGGGTTCGAGACGCTGTTCCGCTCTGATCACTACTCGAACACGATCGCCGGCAACGCACCAGCCCTCCACGGACGCCTGGGCGGTCCTTGCGGGCCTGGCCCGCGAGACGACCCGGATCGGGTTGGGGGCCCTCGTCTCGCCGGTCACGTTCCGGCCGCCGGGCATCCTCGCCAAGGTCGTCACGACGGTGGACGAGATGAGCGGCGGGCGGATCGAGCTCGGTGTCGGTGCCGGCTGGCAGGCCGACGAGCACCGTCGTCACGGGTTTCCTTTTCCCGAGATCGGGGAGCGTGCGGATCGCCTCGAGGAGACGCTGGAGATCCTGCACGGTCTCTGGGAGGGCGAGGACGGGTGGTCGTTCCGCGGCCGGCATTACGCGGTGGAGGACGCGCTGTTCCGTCCGAAGCCCGGCAGCCTGCCGGGGCGGGACGGGGGCCGGCCGAACCTGATCGTCGGCGGCCAGGGAACGCCCCGCTCGTTCCGGATCGCCGCCCGCTACGCGGACGAGTTCAACGTCTCGTCCGCCACGCTGCAGGGCGTCGGGCAGAAGTACGCCGCCCTCGACGAGACGCTGCGGGCGACCGGGCGTGACCCGTCCACGCTCGTCCACGCGGCGATGTGCGGCACCCTGATCGGGCGGGACCGGGAGGAGGTGCGCCGCCGCGAGGCAGACCTCCTGGCGATGCTCGATGCGGGCGATGCCGGCGAGGCGTGGTTCGAGCCGCGGCGGTCGCGCTGGATCCATGGCACGCCGGACGAGGCGCGTGCGACCGTGGCGAGGTACGCGGAGGCCGGTGTCCAGCGGATGGTCCTGCAGGACTTCCTGCCGCGGGACCTCGAGATGATCGACCTCGCGGCCGAGACGCTCTTCGCCTGACGGGCCACGGGGACCTCCGTCAGGCCTCCGGCCGAGCCCGGAGGATCCCTGCCCCGACCGAGGCCCGTCAGGTGCCTGGGGCGTCGGCAACCTCTGCCGCCCGGAGATATACCGGGTCGTCCCGGCGGATCGGGTCCGGGTTGGTCCCGCGTGCGGCGGAGACCTCGAGCGTGACGAGCTGGAGAGGGCCTGCCCCACCGAACAGCGCCGCCGCCGCGGCGCCCAGCCCGCGCGCCTCGGGGACGACGATCCTGCCGCCGGGCGTGAGTGCCACGGGGATCAGCTCCGCGGCATCGCCACCGAGGATCGCCGCGGGCCGGACGCCGGTGGCGACCGCCGCGGCGAGCGCCTGGCGGGCACGCGCCGCGCGCGTCTCGAGGCCCTCGCGCTCGAGGAGCACGAGCACGAGCGCCGTCCCGGGTCCGGTCGCAGGGAGGTGGCCGTGAAGGAATGTCTCGAGATCGCGGGCAGCCGCTGGAACCCAGGCGGCTTCCTCGACCTTCAGCACGAGCTCCCGGGCGGTGATGCGGTCCCTCCCCGACGCGACCACGAGCAGGTGGTCGGCAGCCGCGATGCCGGCACCGATGACCGCGTCCGGGCGAGTCCCATCGCGTGCGGCCGCGTGCGCCGCCTCGATGCCCTCGGCCAGGCGGTCGGCATAGGCGTCGGCTTCCGGCGTCTCGCCCCCGAGGAGCATGGCGGTGACGGCCGCGGCGACCATCGGCGAGACATAGCCGACCGTGTGGCACCAGCTGCGGTCCATCTCCACCGTCGCGAGGACGATGTCGGCCGCGTCGACGACGGGAGCCCCGGCGCTGGCCGTGATGGCGGCGGTGCGGGCGCCCCGTGCCCGCGATGCCTGCATCGCCGCGATCGTCGCGGCCGTGCCGCCTTCATGGCTGCAGCCGATCACGATGCCGTCCGCCGGTGGGTCCAGCGACAGCTCGAGAGACTGCGCGGACACCGGACCCCAGCCCGGCAGCCCGGCACGGTGCCAGCCATCGCGGAGCAGGGCTGCGGCCGCGAGCGAGGCGTGCTCGGAGGTGCCGCAGCCCGTGGTCAGCGACGGGACCGCCGCTGAACGTTGTCGCGCGGATCGCGGCCGCGAGCGCGTGCGCCGAGCCGTCCGCGACGAGCCGCCGCGCGATGCGGCCTGCCAACGCGGGTTCCGCCGCGATCATCTCGGCCATCGCCCAGGGCGGACCATCCCTCGGCGCCGGCATCGGCAGGAAGTCCCACGGCTCCGGGGCGGCGGCCAGGTGGGCGTCGGCATCGAATGGGCGGACTGCGGCACGGAGGTCGTCCATGCCAACGATGGTAGTCCGCCGGAGAGCCCCGGGCGAGGGCCGGTTGGAGGGGCTTGACGACCACGACGCGACGGCCGTGCGACCGCCTACGCGGACGGCTCGGGCTCGCTCGAGATGTCGTCGGTCCCCGCGGCGGAGACGTGATGGTCCACCGGGCGCGCGGGGAGCCGCCCGATCGCGTGTCGGGGCCAGTAGCGGAACCAGGCCCGCCCGACGAGGGCCGCCACCGGCACCGGACCATACCGGCGCGAGTCCACCGCGGGTCCGAACCCGCCGGCCAGGAGGTCGGCGTCCGAGGCATCGGAGAGGAGCCATGCCTCGTCCTCGCCGAGCAGCAGGCGTCCATCGAGGAAAGCGACCCAGTCGCCGGGCCGGCCCGCGACACGCTTGATCGCCAGCACGCGCGGACTCGGGTTCCCGGAACACCACGATCGCGCCCCGTCGCGGCCAGCGGGCGGTCGTCGGATCGACCAGCAGCCAGTCGCCCGGTTCGATCGACGGGCGCATCGAGCCGTCGGCCACGGCCACGCGCCAGGGACCCCGGAGCCGGGAACGGAATGGATCCGGCCGCGCGTGCCCCGGGGCGTGACGAGGCCCCGTCATGGACGGGGCCTCGGAGTGCGCATCGGCGGGTGGGACGGGATCAGCCGGGACGGCCCGCGACCCGTGTCTTGGTGTTCCCGCCCGTGGCCTTCCAGGCCGCGTCGACCTGGTCGATGAGATCCAGCAGCTTCTTGGCGTCGTCGATGCTCGTCGACGCCTTGACCTTGGACACCTGCTTGGTCGCCGTCCAGAACAGCTCGTGCAGGTTCGGCACCGTCTCCAGGTGCTCCGGCTTGAAGTAGTCGTGCCAGAGGACATCGAGGTGGTGCTTCACGAGGTCGGCCTGGCGCTCCTTGATCGCGATGGCACGGGTTCGGAAGGTGGCGTCCTCGTTCGCCCCGTACTTCTCGATGATCCGGTAGACGGACTCGGCCTCGATGCGGGCCTGTTCCGGGTCGTAGACGCCGCACGGCAGGTCGCAATGGGCGTGGACCACGGTCTTCGGGGCGAAGAGGCTGTTGAGCGTGGACATTGGCGACCTCCGACGGTGGGGCGGGTGCGGGAGTCGTTGGGTGGGACGACCGACGGCCCGGCGCGGCAAGTGTCCCGTCGCCGCCGGAGGCTGTCAAACACCCGTCGGGGGTAGGGGGATGTCGCCGTTGTTGAACACGGCCGCCCAATGAGACGTGTTCGCCACTCAGCCAGTGCCGAGACTCGCCTCGGCGCTACCTCCCGAGCAAAAACACCGCCTGTTGTTCCGAATTGGTCCTCACTACTCCGCGACGATCGTGAACGTCGAGCTGCCGATGCTGGCCACCCTGCCGTCGACGAAGATCCGGCAGGTGCCCGTGTGGGCTGCCGTCGCCTCGGCTCGCCGCCAGTAGTTGAACTGCTCGCTGTCGAGCACGGAGGTCCCGTCGCCGTCGTAGAGGGCGAGCGACGCGCCGTCGCCGTTGGTCCAGTTGCTGGCGGTCACGATCACCAGGTAGCGCATCCCTGCCGTGCAGCCTTGGAAGCGTGGAACTGCGGCGGCCCGGAAAGTCTGGAAACAGGGACTTGGGAAACGAAAGTACCGGAGCGGGGGCACTGAAGTCTCCGCTCCGGTCGGGCTAGATGATCCGCGGTGCTACTTGCAACGGGTCCTGAAGGACGACGTCCCGACTGAGATCTGCGCGAACGATGCGTTGAACGGGCCGTCGAACGTGGCGTTCCGTGATGTGGACGTGCTCCGGTCGACCTCGACGCAGAACGGGTCCCTCGAATGGGACGAGCTGCTCGTCTTGAAGGTCTTCCCGACCCCGGTCCATGTCGCAGCGATCGAGATGGTGCCTCCGTCGCTCTCGATGCACTTGCCGTTGGCGTCGCAATCTGACGTGGTCAACGCGATTTCGGTCGACGCGACATCGACCGATGCGAGCTTGTCAACCGTAACGTTGCCAGAGTTCTCGGCGCAGCCGAAGGATTCAAGACTCGAGAGCTGATCCCCGGTGTCTTGATCGAATGTGACCGTGAACTCGTCGTAGCAGAGCATGTCTCCGCTCACCTTGTCCTTAAAGGCGTCGAGCTCGGTCTGCGAGCACGTGACCGTGCCATCTCCGTTGTCCGTACATCCGCCGTCCTGGAATGCGGTCGCCTGCGTACCGTTCCCGCCTCCAGTCGTATCGGCTGCGACCGGCCCAGCAAGCACGAACGCGATGAGGATCGCGCCCAGCGCGCCGACCAACCTATGACGTAGGCGCATGTCGCCCTCCTTGTCCAGCTCCCCGCCGCGGGGTGCGGCGGGCGCTCTGAGAACGCCGACAGTGGTTCTGCGTTACTCAGATTCGATCGATCGGCGGACAAGGCCGCTCGTGTCAGCACCTCCCTGCCATCAGCCGCTCGAGACCGAGCGTTGCGTGGGTGCTTCGGATCGGGACACTGGCGTGACCGAACTGACCAGTTGGGCAGGTGACTGAGGCTTCCGGATCCTTGAGGTCGGGCCATCGATGTTCGAGGTCGACGACGGCCGCGTGTTCTTGGCTGACACGTTGACGAACGGGCGCCTCGCCGAGGCGACATTCGCAGCTCGGATTCACCTCCGATCCAGAGCCGCCGTTCGCCGGACGCAAGGGCAGGTCGATGCTGGCGGTGATCGACGGTGTTGTCAACGAAGATGTTGTCCGGATCCTCGTGTCGGCCTTGCGCTCCCTCGAGGCGGTCGACGACAAACATGGGCGCGAATGACCGTCGGGATGCAGATCTTCGGCTGATCTCTGGGATCGCCAGCTGAGTCTGACTGCGACATTTCGCAGCCCTCTATCTCGTATCCCGTCAAACACCCGTCGGGATAGAGGGATGTCGCTGCGACTGAACAACCCCAGACCCAACTCCCAGCGAGGATGCGGCCGGCTTCAGCATCCGAGCGATCACCGATCGGGCGGGTGTCTCGATCGGGGACGGTCTCTTCGATCCAGCGTGGCCTGGGCAATCCGACCGCGGCGACGCTGGCGGCCATCGACCCGGCTGTCGCCGAGCTGGAGCGCCGGTGCGCTTCCACAGCAGCGGAAGCGGATCGCGACCGCCTGAGGGGGCTCCTTGTGGTTGCTCGCCCCTCAGGGATCCTTGACCAGGTCCGAGATGCCGAACCGGATCCGGTCGAGGAGGATCGCGGCACGAAGGGCGGCGTTTCCGGCGACGATCGTCTCGCCGCCCGCTGCGCTCTCGCGGTCCAGCCCCCCGAGCCGGTACCGCGCCCCGAGCCTCACGCCTTCGTCGGCAGGCTCGCGCCGCACGTCGAGCAGCTCCGTGCCGGGACCGAGGCAGCCCTCACAGTCCTCCATGATCTGCGCGAGGTACCGGGCTTCGGCATCCGTCTGCACATCGTCCCTGACCATGAACAGACGTTGCCACACTCGCGGGCGCCAGCCGAGGGTCAGTCGGCTACTCGGGGCTGCGGCGCCGGCGTCGCCTCACATTGGCGGGCCGGGCACAATGAGCCTGCGCGCAAGACGCGCACCCATCAAGAGCGCCGGTAGAGCCTCCGACTCCATGACCGGCGCGGCAGCCGGCCCGCACCCTCATGCGGGCACGGTGCCCCGATCGGAGCAGCGGATGGAGACCCGAGGCATGTCACCCAGTTCAGCCTCGACGGGCGCCCGCGCGCCCCGATCGTTCGCGCACCCCGCGCCGACCTTCGACGGCTACCCGTACCTCGTGACCCGGATCGGTCATTCCGCGCTGCGACACATGGCAGTCCTGCCTGGGGACTGGCCGGCGGAACGGCTCGTCGCGGTCGCCAATCGTCAGGCGTCGGCAAACCGCCTCGACACGTGTCTCGCGCTCGACGCCGCGACCGCCATCTACGTCACGGCCGATGGTATCGCAGAGCCGCGACACTCATGTCCCGGCCGGCCTGCCCGTGGTCGATCGGCTCGGCCTGGCCGTGCGCCTGCCGCGGATGCCCGAGATCACGGATCGTCGCGCCCGGCTGCGGACATTTGCCGCCGGCCAGGCCGGGACAGGCTACCTCGTCGGCGACGGTCTCGAGGGCGGCCGCCCGGCGACGCGCGACGACCTCGTCCGGCTGGTCGGACTCGACGGCGGCGACCCGAACCCCGGTCTCGTCCGCTGCGCGACGTGTCATGACCTCGCGGGGGACTTCCTCGCGACGAAGGGCGAGGGCAACGGAGATCCCATGGCACGCGTGGTCCGCGTCCACTGTCGCTGCGAGAACCACAACCGGTGCGCGCGGTGCGGGGAGCCGCTGGCCGAGCGTCGCCTGAGCGCCTATCACTACCGAGAGGATCGGGGCTCCGTGTGCTATGTCGCCGCCTACTGCGCCTTCAGCCATCGCTGCCGTCGGTCCAGCCGAACGGCGACGGCTGAGTTGTGAGCGGGCCGGCGGGTCTCTGGGGTGTCATCATGGTCGGGATCGCATCCTGGAATGAGTCGCCCGCATGTCGCTTCGAGACTGGATCCGGCGCATCGGCGCAGCAGACGAGCCCGTTGACGACCTGCCGCCGCGCCACGAGCGACGAGAGGACGCACGTCAACGGCACGCCGACGGCGGACCCGCCTGGTCACCCGATGATCGACACCTCAACCCGGAAGGTCCGAGTGAGATTGCCGACGTGGCCCCGGGCACGCCGGGCCACGGAGCGTCGCGGCGCACCATCGGCAACCGTCCCTGACGGTCACCGATTGGCGTGGGCCGGGACGGGCTGGCGGCCCTGACCGTCGCCCGACCTGCCGTCGTGACCTCGAGCCGAGGCGACGCCGGCCGACCGGCCTAGTGCACCGTGACGATCACCGTGTACAGGACTCCTGGCCCGCCACCGGCCGTGGGCTGGGTGGTCCAGCCCTGGACCTGGTAGGTGCCGGGCGCATTGGGCACGAGCGTGAGCGTGTACGACTGGGTCTCGTGCGGCGCGAGCAGCAGGGAGCTGCACGTCGCCGAGCCCGCGATACGGCAGATCCCCGTGCGCGGCCTGATCACGGCCGTCACGGTGAAGCCGAGGCGCCGGATCCCGACCGTGATGAACGGGACCTGCGTGGCCGTCAGGTTGATCGCGGTCTCGGTGACGGTGATGGGCGTCCCGACCGCGATGTTCGTCGCGGAGACCGAGAGGGTTCCCGTGTAGCCGGTGTTCAGGGCGGCCGCGGCGGGCGTGGCGCCCGACGCCATCGCAGCGGTCGTGAGGACTGCGGCCGCGGCGAGCGCCCGCGCGCGTCGCCAACCCGGCGCCAAGCGAAGCTGGAACATCGCGGTCTCCTTTCCCCACGGGCGACCACCGGTCGCGAAGGCGGCACTATCTCACTCGCGACGACGACGAACAAGCCCGCGTCTGGGGGGGTGTCCGCCGGGGCTCGGCGACCCGGGTTGCCGCGTCCTGCCGGCGCTTGTAGGATCGCGCGGACGCTCCCGTCAGCGCGGCGGCGGACGGCATCGCCGGCCGTGGTCCCGCCATCCGGCGGGGCGTCTGGCGAAGCAGGTTCGATTCCTGCCTCACGCTCGTCGTGCCGGACCCGCGGCAACGCGACGGGCCGGCGGTCATGCAGGGCTTCGCGTCCTCCACCGCCGGGCCGGGGTCCGGCGCGCGGGCCCTCCAGCAGGGGGTTGGCGCGTGGAACTGTTGATCGGACTCGCCGCGCTCCTCGTCATCGGCCTGGTCGTGGCCCTGGCCATCCGAACCTTCGTACAGGTCACCGTGGTCCATGACTTTGAGCGTGGGCTCAGGTTCCAGGGCGGGAAGCTCGTCGGACTGGCGGGCACGGGCTCCCATGTCACGATCCGGCCGTTCTCCGAGATGCGGCTGCTGGACGCCCGGCCGGCAATCGTCCCCGTGGACGGCCAGGAGATCCTCACGGCGGACGGCGTCACGGCCAAGATCAGCCTCACCGCCCGGTACGTCGTGGGCGACGCCGTCGCGGCGCTGACCCGCGACGCCGACTTCCGGCGGACGCTCTACCTGCTGCTCCAGCTGGCCCTCCGCGACGCGGTCGCCGGCCGGACACTCGAGGCGGTGCTCGAGTCGCGGCGCAGCCTGGGTCCGGAGGTGCGCGAGGCCTGCGCCGCACGGCTCGCGGAGCTGGGCGTCGAGCTCATCGAGGTCGAGGTCCGGGACGTGATGCTGCCCGCCGAGCTGCGGAGGGCCTACTCCGGGGTCGTCGCGGCCCGGAAGGAGGGCCAGGTGTCCCTGGAGCGGGCGCGGGCGGAGACCGCCCGGCTGCGGAGCCTCGCGAACATGGGTCACATGCTCGACGAGAACCCGGGCCTGCTGCAGCTTCGGATCCTCCAGCAGCTGGGCGAGTCGCCCGGGAGCACAGTCGTCTTCGGCGCCCCGGGGGCGACCGTCGTGACACCGAAGCCGCCGGGTCCGAGGGCGCCGACGCCGCGGCCCTCTCGCGGTCGCGAGACGAGCGGCCAGGAGGACGCCCCCGCGTGATGCCGGCCGGCCACGTGATGCCGCACGAGGGCGGATCCCGGGGTCGGCATCCACAATCCGGCGGTGTGGCTGCCTGGACCGGAGCACGGACCGTCTCGCGCCGGGCGGGTATCATCGCGACGATGACCGACCGAGGGCTCCCGATCGTCGATGGCGCCCCCGCGTGCCCATTCGTCGCCTTCGAGGACGATCGCGACGGGCGGTCGCTCGCCCCCGATCACCGTCACCGGTGCTTCGCGGAGCCGAGGCCTGCGCCGCGCGCGCTGGCGCACCAGGCGGCCTATTGCCTCGCGTCCGCCTTCGCCGTGTGCCCCACATTCCAGGACTGGGCACGTCGCGAGGCCGCCGCGGCTCGTCCCGGCACCGGCGATGCCCGTCCGGCCGCCCGTGAGGACGTCCCGCCGGTCGTTCCGGTGAGCACCCCGTTGCCGCCCCTGGATCGCGGGGCCCGGCATGCGCCCGGGACGGACACCCCGCCCCCGATCCCGCCGCGCCGCAGCCCGCAGCGAGAATGGGCCGCGCCTCCTCCCTGGTCCGGCGAGGATCAGTCCGCGCCGATGTCGGCGGCCGTGGTCGCAGGTGGCCTGGCAGCCGGGGGATCGGCCGCTGCAGGCGCGGGGGCATCGGGCGGTCCGGCTGCCGCAGTTCCGGCGTCGGCAGGGCTGGCAGGGAGCACCGCCGATCGGCTGGCGGGACCCGACCCGGAGCGTCCCGCGACGCCCCAACCGTCGCGGTACGCCCCGCCGGTGGACAACCTCGACGATGTCTGGCCGGACGCTGCTGGATGACGATGGGCGTGGGACCACGAACGCCGCGGTTGCCAGGCCCGCTCCGGCTCCCGCGACGGCTGCGAAGTCGGGCGCGCAAGGCGGTACGGCGGGCGCAGCGGCCACGGGAGCGGGTTCCGGCACGGGATCCCGCGACCAGGTGCATCGCGCCCCCTCGCCGGACGCAGCCGAGGTGTCCGGACCCGCGTGGGAGCGCCCGCGGCGCTACGAGGCGTACCCCAGCCTGAAGACGCGGGTCGGCCTGCCGGCCATGCGCGGGATCCCGCGCCTCGGCGTCGCCATCATCGCGCTTGTCGCAGCCGCGGCCGTGCTGTTCTTCGTGGGTCCGATGCTCCTGGGCATCGGCGGCAAGGATGCCGGGACGGGCGTGAACACCACGCCCCGCCCGACCGCCGCCGATGTGTCGCCCACCCCGGCGGTCACGCCCGCGCCGGCGCCGACGCCGCACGTCTACGTCGTGGCGAAGGGCGACACGATGTCGAAGATCGCCCGGAAGTTCGGCGTGACCATCGCCCAGCTCAAGGCCGCCAACCCGCAGATCAAGAACACCGACCGGATCAACATCGGCGACAAGGTGAACATCCCGGTGCCGGTACCCGATGCGGGCGAGGTGTCGGCGGCGCCCTGAGGGGCGCGACCTGCTCGCCGCGCGCGAGGCGGTCCGCGCCCGGCGATCGTTTGCGCCTCAGGCCCCCGGCCTACCGCGAGTAGGGCGTGAGGTTGATCGAGGTGATCTTACCGGCCTCGACGCGGAACTGGGCGTCGAGATGCTGGCTGGGCGCCCCAGGGCGGATCACGATCAGGTCGGCCTGGTAGGTGTTGCCGAGGTCCCGGGCGTCGCCGGGGACCATCTTGAGGCCCTTGTCGGCCCGCAGGAACCAGCCACCCACCTGCTCGATGCCGCGCAGCGTGCGGGCGTTGTCGCCGACGTGGATGCGCATCTCGGTGCGCTCGTCCATGAGCGCCACGGCGGCGGCGACGTCGCCGTCGTTGAGGCGCTCGAAGAAGATCTCCATCGTGTCGGTGGCTCCCATGCCGGCGAGTGTACCGCGGGACGCCGCGAGGCCGGGCGGGCTGCCCAGGGAGCCAGGAGATGCGTCGCCAGGATCCCGGGCGGCAACTTCCCGGCCGGGCCTGGAAGCCGCCGCCGCGACCTTCTCGGCCGGGCCTAGAACCCGCCGCCGGCGCCTCCGCCTCCGCCGCCCGAGCCACCGCCGGAGAAGCCACCGCCGCCCGCTCCGCCGCCCGACGAGGCCGGCGAGTTCCCGATGGTGCCGAGAGCGCCCATCATCCCGCCGAAGTCGGGGATCGGGGAGCTGCTCATGAGGCCGGGCGCCCAGCCGCCGCCTCCTCCGCCCCCGCCGCCGTCCATGCCGCCGCCCGCCAGGTACCAGGCCGGCATGTAGTAGCCCCGCCCACCGGCCCGGACGTCCTCGGAGGACCGCGTGAGCACCTGCTCGACCTCGTCCTGGAGGCCGAGGGCCACGCCCCACGCCACGGCGTCGTCGGGCGTCTCGATGAGCGGGATCGCGGACTCGGTCACGACCTGGCCCATCGACCGCGCCTGGGCCATGGTCTTCTCGAGGGTGCGGCGGTACGCCTCCAGCATGGCGCGGATCACGGCGCCCGCCTGCGTGCGCGCCGGCATGGCGCGGGCGACGACGAAGAGCGCGATGCCGGACGCGATGAGGGCGGCCCCGAGGACCACGAGACCGCTCGACGGCATGTTGAAACCGAGGATCAGGATCGCGATCCCGGCGACGAGTGCCAGGGTCCCGCGGCAGCCCCAGCGACCGGACACCGCCGACGGGCGCTCGCGGTACCAGCCCTCCGCCACGAGGTGGGTCTCGAGGCGCTTGTTGAACTCGCCCACGTACTGGCCGAGCTCCGTGATCCGGCTCGGCTCGATGTACGCCGTGCCGCCGGCCACCGTGTCCAGCCGTTCGCGCAGGTAGGCCGTCGCCTGGTCCATCGGTCGGCCGCGCGCGCGAAGCATCCGCGCCTGCTCCCCCGGTCGCCGGACGTGGCCTCACCGGCGAAGATGCCGATCTCCGGCTTGCGACCGAACGGACCAGGGGTCTCCGCGCGGAATCCGGCATACCCGCGGACGGCGAGGTCCAGGCTGGCCGCGGTGAGGGACCGGCGCGTGACCTCGCCGTCTCGGACGGCGGATCCGGCTGCCGGCGTCAGGCCCGGCGGGGGCGCGGGCACCAGGATCGACGGGTCGTCGAGGTACACGGGGTCCTTGCCCTCGCGATACCACAGGAGCAGCGCGCCGCCGACGAGGAGCAGCAGGGCGAGCGGGGCGAGGACCAGGCCGATGAGCGCATTCGCCACGCGGGCGACCTGGAGGGTCTGGGCATGCTCCGGCGTGGCGGCGGCATCGACCTTGTCGATCGCTGCGAGCAGGGCGCCGTCCAGGTCGCACGAGCGGAGGTGCGGCAGCATGTCGTTCTCGAAGATCGCCTGGCGCTCCTCGTTGGGGAGGAACGTCGCGCGGAACCCGGGTCCGGCGTAGAGCTGGACCTGGCCGTGGCAGGGGTCGTCCCGGTACAGGTCGAACAGGATGACCAGGCCGTCGTCGATGCCCTTGCGGCCGACGCCCCACTGGTCCATCAGCGCCTGCGCATCGGCCTCCGCCTTGGCGGTGGTGGTGCCGGAGGGCACGAGCTGGGTGTAGACGGCCACCTCGGCGCCCGTCCGGCTCTCGATCGCGTCGATCGAGGCCTCGACCTTCTGCCGCACCGGTCCCGAGAGGACCTCGGCCACGTCATAGACGGCCTGGCCCTGGACGGGGTCCGGGAACGGGGGACCCGCGGCGAGGACGCCCGGGACGAGCGGCAGGACGGCCAGGGCGAGGACGTAGGTCGCGACGAGGGCGAGGAGGGCGCGTGCTGCGGGAGATCGGCGGGCGCGGCGAGGAACCAGGGGCAGCTGCGGCACATGTCCACGATACGCGACCGGGTGGGCGTGACGTGGCCCGCGGGGACGGGGATGGGGGACGCGCGATGGAGGATGGGGCGGTCCGTAGCGCTGCGTTCAGGCCATGCCGGCGTCAGGGGCTGGGGTGCGTCGCGGGGTGCCGCACGCGGATTCTCCGGACCAGCTCGGCAGCCTGCTCGTACCGCCCGAAGCTCGGCATCAGGTACGTGCCGGCCACCCCGTCGTCGATCGCGGCCAGCAGCGCGTACGCCATCTCGATCCCGGCCTCCGTCCCCGCCGCCCCGGCGGTCCGCATCCGCTCGCGCGCCGCGACGGGGATGGTGATCCCGGGAACCTCGTTGTGGAGGAACTCCGCGTGGCGGGTGGAGACGAGGGGCAGGATTCCGAGCAGGACGGGGACCGGAAAGCCACGTGGTCCGAAGCGGCGGCGGGCCTCGGACAGCATCGCCTCGACCTGTTGCACGTCGTACAGCGGCTGCGTCATGACGAGATGCGCGCCCGCGGCGAGCTTGCGCTCCAGTCGCTCCCACTCCGTCGTCGTGTCGTCCGCCGTCGGGTTCAGTGCCGCGGCGATCGTGAACGAGGCGGGCTGGCCGATCGGAGAGCCCGCCTGGTCCTCGCCCCGGTTGAGCCGGGTGAGGATCTCAACTAGGCCGATCGAGTCCACGTCCCAGACACCCGTGCCGGTCGGGTAGTCGCCAACACGCGGCGGGTCACCGGTGAGCGCCAGGATGTTCGTCACTCCCAGCGCGTGGGCACCGAGGAGCTCCGACTCGAGGGCCATCAGGTTCCGGTCCCGGGTCGTGACATGGACCACGCACTCCAGGTCGAGAGCGTGCTGCACGCCGAATGCGACTGCCATCGCGCCCATGCGCACCCGGGCCATCGCCGAGTCCGAGATGTTGACGACGTCCGAGCCGGCGTCCCGCAGGAGGCGGGCGGCATCGATCGTGCGGTCGATCCGGATGCTGCGGGGAGGGTCGATCTCGACCGAGATCACGAACCGGTGGTCCGCGAGGGCCCGCGCGAGCCTCGAGCCCGGCGCGGCGGCCTCGGGCTCAGGGGTGGCGTCCGGCGCCGCGGTCCGCGGCGCGGGGATGACGATCGCGGGCGGGCGCACCACGGCGCCTGCGCGGGCCTGCGCGAGGCGGTCGTCGGCGGTGGTCAGGGCGTCGAGGGCGGCCCGCATGGCCGCGATGTGGTCCGGCGTCGTGCCGCAGCAGCCGCCGATGATCCGAGCACCGCTCTCGAGGAGGCGAGGCACGATCCGGCCGAAGTAGGCGGGCTCGGCCGCGTAGACGAAGCGGCCTTCGAGGCGTTGGGGAAGGCCTGCGTTGGGCATGATCGATCGGGCCGGCCCGCCGACCGCGGCTGGACCGAAGCCGTCCAGGGCGTCGATGCAGGCGAGGGGACCGGAGCCGCAGTTGACGCCGATGGCATCGACGCCGGCCGCCGCAAGGGCTGCCGCGGCCGTGGCCGGGGTCGTCCCGTCCGAGAGCACCAGGTCCTCGCCGAAGGTCAGCGACGCGATCACGGGAACGTCGGCAGCCCCGCGCGCCTCGTCCACCGCGAGCAGCAGGTGCGCGAGGTCGAAGAAGGTCTCGATCACGAGTAGATCGGCGCCGCCCTCGAGCAACCCCTCGATCTGCTCCCGGAAGGCGACACGGATCGTTGCCTCGTCGAGGTGGCGCAGCTCCCGCGTGGGTGGACCCAACGGGCCGATGCTGCCCCCGACCCACGCGTCCCGGCCGCCGACGTCGCGGGCCTCCCGGGCGAGCTGGGCCGCGCGCCGGTTGAGGCGACCGGCCTCGGATCCCAGCCCGAAGCCGTCCAGGCGCACCCGGTTGGCGCCGAAGGTCAGCGTCTCGATCAGGTCGGCGCCGGCGTCGAGATACTCGCGGTGGATCGTCCCGACGAGGTCCGGGCGCGTGGCGGGAAGCTCGTCGAGGCAGGCTCGCTGAGGGATGCCCCGCGAGAAGAGCAATGTGCCCGTGCCGCCGTCTGCGAGGAGGGGCCGGCCGGCGAGTCGTGCAGCGAAGCGGGCGCGGGGCAGGCTCATGACCGGCCAAGCCTATCTCAGCCATTGGCGCGGGGACCGCGCGCCAGCCCACGCGCCGGACAACCCGGCGCTACCTCCCGGGGGCGGTCATGGCGTCAGTCCTTGACGACCAGCCCGACGACGGCGGACAGGAGCCCGAGGAGGACGGACGCGATGACGGCCCCGACGACCGTGTCGGACGTGAACCCGCCCGCCGGCCAGCCGCCGATCGTGAAATCCAGCTTGGCCCAGTTGTCCGCGAGGTAGGCGACCCCGAGCAGCAGGCCCGCGTTGATCAGGATGCCGGCCAGCCCGAGGGTCATCAGCGAGATCGGGAAGGACAGGACCTTCACGATCGGCTTGATGACGGCGTTCACGACGCCGACCGCGCCCGCCAGCAACGCCAGCTGCAGGGGCTCGCCGGTGAACTCGATCAGGGAGGACGGGAGGATCTTCAGCAGGATCACGAAGGCGATGGCCGAGGCCAGGATCGCGAGGATGAAACCCTTCACGCCAGATCCTCCGAGCGATGGGCAATGCCGACGCCGACGACGGTTGGCCGGACGCTGGTGCCGATGATCGCAGATGAACCGACGGCGGGAGGTGCTATCGGCCGTTCCAGTGCCAGCGGACGTCGTCCTCCTCCTGGACCCCGTCGGGGCGGTCCCGGCGGACAGGGTGGAGGATGTGCGCGATGATCGGCGGGCCCCCACCTGCCTTGCCGACGACCCACAGCGAGAAGGCCATCAGGACGACGATGCCAACCAGGGCGTCCGGGTGTGTCATGGGCGCAGCGTTGCACCGGGGCGTGGCAGGGTCAAGTGCCGCGGGTGAGGCTTGTCGTCGGGTGAGGCTGCGGGTGAGGGGGCAGCATCGTGCCGCGCGCAGCGTTCGTCGCTGGCCGCGTCTGTCCTGCGTCGCGCTTTGTCGCCGCGGATGGCGGGTAGACTCGGGCCGACCCATCGCACTCGGGAGACCCCACCGTGACCGCGTTCGCCGACCACGTCGCGCTGTTCCTCGAGGATCTGTTCGCGCTGCAGCCGAACGTCGCCACCGCCATCGGCGATCACCGCTACGACGAGCGCTGGCCCGACATGACCGAGACCGGCCGCCAGGCGAGGCTCGCGTTCCTGGACCGCTGGACGGCGACCTTCGCAGGGGCCGGCGCCGGCCCGCTCACGGCCGACGAGCGCATCGACCGCGACCTGGTCCTGGGCGAGCTTGCGGAGATGCGCTTCGCAGACGCCGAGCTGCGAGAGGAGACGTGGGACCCCATGGCGTGGGTCTACCTGCTGGGAATGGGCCTCCTGCCGCTCATCACCCGGGAGTTCGCACCGCTCCACGTCCGGCTGGCCTCCGTTGCGGGCCGCCTCGAGGGCATTCCGCGGATCATCGAGGAAGCCCGGGTGACGCTTGGCTCCGGCCCGCGGCCCATCGCCCGCCTTCATGCGGAGGTCGCCGGACGGCGGATCGCGGGGGTCGCGGACCTTGGCCGTGACGCGGTGGCGATCGCGGAGGCCGCCGCCTCGGACGACGCGGATGTCGCCGCAGTGCTGCCACGCCTGCGGGCGGCCGTCGCCACGGCCGCGACAGCCCTCGAGGCGATCGGCAACCACCTGGCGGCCGACGTCGCGCCCTCGGCCACGGGCGATGCCGCTCTGGGCTATGACCTGTTCGCCGCCAAGCTGCGTCATACCCTGCGGGACCCGGACGTCACGCCGGAGGCCGTCCTGGCGCACGCCGAGGCCGAGTTCGCTGCCGTCCGCGCGGAGATGGTCCGCATCGCACGCGAGATCTGGCCGCGGTGGCGCCCCGGCGAACCGGCCCCGAACGACGAGGGCGAGCTCGTCCGCGGGACGCTCGACGCGATCGCTGACGATCACCCGGAGGGCGACGCGATGGTCGCGTTCTGCCGCGACGAGCTCGGCCGCATCGAGGCGTTCTGCCGTGATCTGGGCGTGATCGGCCTCGTGGACGAACCCCTCGAGATCGAGTGGATGCCGGAGTTCATGCGGTCGTACGCCACTGCGATGCTGGACTCGCCCGGGCCGCTGGACATTGGCCAGAAGACGTTCTTTGCCATCACCCCGCCCCGGGCGGACTGGACGGCCGACGAGGTCGAGTCGTACCTGCGCGAGATGAATGTGCGCCAGCTCCGGCTGCTCACGATCCACGAGGCCGTGCCCGGCCACTACCTCCAGATGGCGTACGCGAACAGAGGCAGCTCGCTCGCGCGCCGAGTGTTTCGGTCGGGGCTCTTCGCGGAGGGGTGGGCGGTCTACGTGACGCAGGTGCTGCTCGACCGTGGCTACGGCGCACGACGACCCGGCCCTGTGGCTCGTCCACTGGAAGTTCTACCTGCGGACCGTCGCCAACGCGATCCTCGACGTCCGCATCCATACCATGGGCATGACGAGCGAGGAGGCGATCAACGCTCATGGTTGACGGCGCGTTCCAGGAGCGTGCCGAGGCGCTCGCCAAGGACGAGCGCGCGCGCCTCACCGCCACCCAACTGTCCACGTACTTCCTGGGTTCGCTCGGGATGTGGGACCTGGAGGACGCGGCCCGGCGCCGAGCCGCGACGACGGCAGGGGCCGGTGCCGACGCGGTGCCTTCGCCGAGAGTGGTCGGCGGCTACCCGACCACGCCCGGGTTCGACGAGCGGGCGCACCTCGAGGCGGTCATCGCGCACGGTGCCCCACCGATCCCTATCCTGCGCCGCATCCTTCTCGGGGAGCGAGTGAGAGGGAGGCCACCAGCGGGGCGCGGTGCCGGCCCAGGCTCCTGGGGAGCTGGGGATAGGGTCGATCTGCGCCCTGGGGATCCCGGTCCGCCCGCTGTCCGCCTTTCGGCGGATGGGCGGCGGCGTGATCGTTTCATGTGCGTGCACAGGCGATACGCCGGCCCGGGTGGTTCGGTGAGCCGGCTTCCGGACCGGGATGCACTCCGTACGTGCATCAGCGCGGACATCGGCCGCCGCGACCGGCACTCGATTAAGGCCGAAGGGCACCTGATCGATGGGCTTCCCGCGCACGTGCACATGGAACGAGCCTGCAGGGACCCGATGCGCACGCCGGCGGGCACCGGGTCGGGTCAGCCTGCCTTGCGACCGCCCTTGCCCATGCCCTTGGACTTCCCCTTGCCCTTCGCGTCCGGCTTCTTCTTCGGCTTCTTCTTCGCCCTGCCGGCGGGCTCGGCCGGCGACTTGGCAGCGGATAAGTCGATGGCCGGCTCCGGCCCTGGCTCCGGCCCCGTGACGGGCTCTGGCCCCGACTCACGCCCCGGGACCGGCCCCGACCCCGGCTCCGCTGCTGTGGGCAACCCCGGGTCTACGACACGCTCCTGACCCGTGACGGCATCGGCCGCGGGGGCCAGCGCCTCGCGCAGGCGATCCACGCGATAGCCCGAGATCTCGATCGCAGCCTCGATGACGGCCCGGACCTCTTGCAGCGCGGCCGCAGACGCATCGGGCGTACGGGATACCTCCGGCGCAGCGGACTCACCTGGCGCAAGGGCCTCACCAGGAGCAAGGGCCTCACCAGGCGCAAGGATCGTCTCGAGGCGGTCCACCCACGCGAGGAGCTCCGCAAACGACTCGCCGTGGAACCAGTCCACGCCATCCCAGCGATTGACCCGCAGGAATGGCCGGGCGACGGGGTGGAGGAGCCATGCGTCGACGGCGCCGGCGGCGACCGCCTCGGGCGTCCCGTCGAGTGACGACGGCAGCGGAAGGTCCAGGAGCAGGCGGACGCGTTCAGCGGCCCACCATGCGGCGGCCTCGTCGAGGCCCCGGGAGCGCAAGGCGTCCGCGACCACCGGCGACAGCCTCAGCTCCTCGTACCAGGCCCGCGCCGTCGGGCCGGCCATCGCGCCCGCGGGCAACGTGCCCAGCGGTGCGAGGAGCGTCCAGAGGCCGAGCGCCGCCACCTGCGACGGGTCCTCGATCGAGGCGACGACCGGCTCGGCCATCGCCGCGCGCTCGACAATCAGGTCAACGACGCCGGCCTGGTCGCCGGCGGTGCCGGTCGTGTCCGCGATCGCCGCGACGAGGGCTCTCGCGCCGGCCCGGTCGGGATCCTCGATCATCGCCCGCAGCGCGGCGTGGACCGGCCCCAGCTGCTGGTCGCGCAGCGCCTCCTCGAGCGACGGCACGCCACGGCCCTCCAGGCGTTCCGCGAGGCGCCGCCAGACGTGGGCGCTGTCGTGGAGCTCCCGCAGATCCCACAGCACCCGCGTGTCGTAGGCGTGCAATGCCAGGTGGAGGCCGTGCTCACGGATCTCGGCGACGGAACGGAGGTATTCGAGGCCGGAACGCTGCTCGCGGTACGCCAGCCAGTGGTCGTCGGCCGGACCGTCGACCAGCCCCAGCGCGTCGGCGAGGGTGCGCCGGACGAGCCGCTTGGAGCCGTCCTCGTCCTTGACCGCGTAGGCGGCCGAGTCCCTGATCCACCCGGACGAATCGCCGTAGCGGTTGTGATAGACGACCAGGGACCGTGCCCCGCCCGTCCCGTTCGAGAACGCGAACACGTTCTCGTCCACCCCGCCCGCATCGTGGTCGAAGTCGTATAGGAGGAAGTCCCGCGCCTCCGCGAAGTCACCCCGCCGGTGGAGCAATGGCACGATCTCGCGCTCGTGGCGGGCAACCAGCCACTCGTCCACGTGCTCGTCCATCGCCGCCCGGCGGAACTCCATGCCGTACTTCTCGGCGAAGCCCTCGAACTGGCCGTGACCGAACATCGGCAGCCCGGGGAGCGTCGCGAGCAGCGTGGCCACGCCGACGTACTTGTCGCCCTTGCCGAACTGCTCGACGGCCGTCTTCTCGTCCGGGTTGTTCATGAAGTTGACGTAGCGCTTGAGGATCTCCGGGTCGAACTCCAGGGTCTCCTTGAGCACGCGCCGGTAGCCCGCGTTGTCCTCGTCCCGCAGCATGTGCATGAAGGCGCTGTTGTAGACGCGATGCATGCCGAGCGTGCGGACGAAGTAGCCCTCCAGCATCCAGAAGGCCTCGGCGAGGAGCAGCGTGTCCGGGACCTCGGTCGCCACCCGGTCCACCACCTCGCGCCAGAACTCCTCGGGCATGGCGGCGTCGAACTCGGCCTGGGTCATCGTGCCGTACTCGGCGCGTGACGGTATCCCGCCGCCGCCCTCACCCGGGCCGGGGAACCAGAGCCGCCGGACGTGGCGCTTCGCCAGCACCATCGCGGCGTCGAAGCGGATGACGGGGAAGCGCCGGGCGACGGCGAGGATCGTCTGGATCACCTGCTCGCGGACCGATGCCTGGCTGAAGTCCAGCTGGGCGGTGTCGTTCCAGGGGAAGCTGGTGCCGTCGTTGCCGTGGTAGATGTATCGCCGCTCGCCGGTCCAGCGGTCGCGCCACTCGAAGCTCACCGCCGCGTCGCTGTTGTCCCAGTAGTGATCCTCGAGACGCACCTCCACCCGGTCGTGCTCGGCGATGTTCTGGCCGCCGAAGGTGTAGGCGGGGTAGGGCGGCTCCGGCGTGGACAGGAACCACTCCGGGTGATCGATGACCCAGCGCGAGTCGATGCCCATGTGGTTGGGGACCATGTCGGACGCGAGCCGGATGCCGCGGGCCCAGGCGCGGTGCCGCAGGTTGGCCCACGCCTCCTCGCCGCCCAGGTCCCACGCGATGGCGTAGTCGTCGAGCGAGTAGGCCGACGCCGCCGCGTCGGGGTTCCCGCGCCAGACCTTGATGCGCTGCGACGCCTTCGAGCGCTCCCACAGGCCGATGAGCCACAGGCCGGTGATTCCCCAGCGCGCCAGCCGGTCCAGCTCCCCGTCCGGGATCGCGTCGAGCGTCCGGATCTCATAGCCGTACCGTCGCGACAGCTGGTCCAGCCAGACGTGGGTGCTCTTGGCGATCAGCACCAGCCTCGGCATCCAGGCGGAGTCGCTGGAGAAGCGCTCGGGCTCCGCCTCCAGGCCCGCCAGGCTCGGCGCCTCCCCGTGGCCGCCGCCTCCGCCATCTCCGCCCCCACCGAACCGCAGGTGAAGCCCCCGCTCCTCCTCCGAGATGACGTCGATGGTCAGCAGGAGGCGGTCCAGGAGGGCCTCGAGCGCGGCGCCCAGGAGCGAGCTCCAATGCTCGCGGACGTACCGAAGCTGGCCGGCAAGCGACGTGGGATACGCGCGCGCCGGAGCCCGCAGGAGCTCGACCAGGGTCTCCCCGTTGGGGCCGATGGGCGCGAGGGCCGCGTGGTAGGCCTCCAGCGAGGCCATTGCGGCTTCGCGCTCCTCACGTGGGAGCGGCGAATCGTCGATCAGGTCCCGGAGCGGACGCGCCGCCGGGTTCTCGTTCGCGATCCGGACGAGCATCAGCTCCTCGAGACGGACCGGCTCTGGCTCGCCGTCGACGTCCGGAAACTCGTCTCCGACCGCACCGAGCAGCTCGTCCAGCTCCGGCTCGCCGACCCGCTCCTCGACGGCCTCGGTCGCTGCCGGCATCCCGGCCGCGGGCTCCAGCTCCCCGGCCCGCTCGACGAGCAGGTGGAAGATCTCGTGCAGGAGCTCGAGGGCGGCGAGCTCGCCCGCCTGGGCACTGGGCTCCCCGGGCCGTCTCGTGGCGTTGACCGCGGCGGCAACGCGGCGCGCGGCCGGGAGATTCGCCGCGACGCGCGACGCGGCCCCAGTGCGGGCCGCGGTCGTCGGCGGGACCTCCGCGGCGACATCGAGGCGGAAACGCCTGCGGGCGGTGGTCGAGATCGGCAGGGCTCGCATGCGCCCAGTTTCGCACCTTCGGGTGGCGGCCGGACCCGGTGCCGCGCGTCGTTCGCGGCCCTCGGCCGACGCTCCGCAGACCCCTGGCCAGCCGCCTCAGCGCGCGGACGCCTGCGGGTCGAGACCCCCGTCGAGCTCCGCGTCGACATACCCGTCGAGCTCCGCGTCGAGATGCCCGTCCGCCTCGGTGCTCCGGGCCGAGGCGAGGGCCCCCACGTCGCCGGCGCCGACGCGCTCCAGCGCCCGCCGCAGCAGCTCGAAGCCGGCCGGGTCGAACTCGTAGCTCCACTCACGGAGCCGCTCCGGCCGCTCGAACCGGGACTCGAGGCCGAGGGCCATGGCCTCCCTCGAGAGCAGGATCAGGGTCGCCTCCCGGTCGACCTGGTCGAGCTCGGGCTCGGTATGGGCGACGGCGGAGATGATCTCCACCCCGGACGCCCCCGCGAGCGACAGGACCTCGGCGATGTTGTCCACGCCGCGATGCGACCCGCAGACGACGCCGACACGGGCGCCCGGCGGCAGCCCCGCGATCTCGTGGACGAGCGACATGTAGCCCGGACCCACCAGCATCGCCACCACCGGCACCCGCCCGGCGACGTAGGCCTGCGCCTCGTCCGCGTGGAACGTCGTCGTGGCGACCAGGTCGTAGTGGTACCGGTCGAGGCGCTCGGGGAGCTCGTCGAGGAGCACGGGGATGACCTCGATGCGCTCGGGGAACGCCTCGGTGATCCTTTCCGCGTCCACCTTGGCGTCGGCCGTCGTGCACTCGGCGAACAGCAGGCGGACGTGCGGCCCGGGCCGCTTGCGGTCGGTCGCGGCGGTGAACATCGCTTGGGACACCTCGTCCGGGGTGAACCCCAGCTGGGCGGCCCGGCGCAGCGTCTCCGCCACGATGCCAGCCAGGGCCTGTCCGCCCCGCCGCACCGGCGGCCGGTCCACGACCCGCGTCCCGGCACCGTGCCGCCCCACGACGTAGCCCGCATCGGCCAGCCTGCGGTAGACGGCCCGAACCGTGTTCGGGTTCACGCGAAGCGCGGCGCCCAGCTCCCGGACCGGGGGCAGGCGGGTGCCGGGCTGCAGCCGCGCGGACTCGATCTGGTAGGCGAGCTGCCAGTAGATCTGGGTCGAGATCGGGACGTCGGAGTCGCGCTCGATGTCGAGCTCGTGACCTCCGGCAGGTCCCGGCGCCGCGACGGGGGGCCGTTCGGCGGGCCGTTCGGCGGGCGGTAGGGGGCCGTTCCGGCTACTTGACATAGTTGAGTAGTCCAACTATCGTTCGTCTTGGCCTAGTTGACTATATCAATCACACGAACCTGAAGAAACGGTCGGTCCAATGACAATCCTCTTCCTCTCCCTGATCGCGATGCTCTTCGGTGCCCTTGCCCTCACGGCGAGCACGGTGGGGATCGACTCCCGTGACCTCTCCGACGATCCGCACCGGCCGGCCTACCCCGTGGTCATGGACTGACCTGATCTTCGCACGCGAAAGGGCGCCGAATCCTCCCCTCCTTCCGGCACCCTCCTCCGACCCCCGGCAACCCCGGGGGTCGTTGGTTTAAGGGGCCGCTCGCCGGCCGCCGGCTCAGCCCTCGTCCCGCAGCGGCGGTTGCCCCGCCTGGCTGAGCGCCTGGTGATAGATCGTCGCCCCGTCGATCCCGAGGGCGGGTGATTCGAGCAGCCGGAGGTCGGCGACCAGGCGGCGTTCGAGGTCCGCCGCCCAGGGCCGGCCCATGAGGCGGACGGCACGAGCGGCGGCCTGGAGTACGTAGTGGGTCTCGCGGCGCGATGGGTCGTCCCAGAACCAGCCGCACGACGCGAACATCCCGAGGCGCCATCGCTGGGCCTCCATCAGTCGCAGCAGTCGCCGCCGGTCGTCAGGGTCCGCTGCCGGGCCGAGCTCCGCCCCGGCGAACGCCTCGGGCGTCGTCACACCGAGGATCACGTCGACGTACCGGTTCCTCGAATCCCACACGTCGTGCAGGCCGGCGACATCCCGGGCCATCGACTCCGTGATCGCGTCGATCCCACCGGCGAGCCGTTCGAGCGCGCTGCGGAGGGGACCCTTCCAGCGGCCGTCCGACGCGTCGGCGCACTCGCCCGACCAGCGCAGCACGCCGTGGTGGCAGCTCCACGACGTCCGCTCGCGGATCCGGATCTCGGGATGGGGGTGACCGGGTCGCTCCGCGAGGACCTCGGCGAGCGTGACGACGTCGAAGCCGCGATCGGGCGTGCCCACGGACGGCGCGACGAGGCGCCGGAGGAAGAGGTCCCGGAATGCCTGGTGGTGTCCGTAGAGCTCGCCGTCGCTGGCGATGATCAGCATCGGTGGAGACCCGTCGGGGAGCGCGTCCACGAGGCGCGGCGCGATCCGCTCCCGCGCGAACCGGTCCGCGTCGGCGGTCACGGACGGCTCGAACGAGATCGCGCCCGACAGGCTGCCGTCATAGAACGCCACCGCGATGTGCCGCCCACCACCGGTGTCGACGCGATACGGCCGCCGGAGGTCGAGGGTCGCCGCGTCTGCCTGCCACGGCGCCAGGATCGTCCCGGTGACACCCTCCTCGGCCAGGATCCGCAGCGTGGCCAGGTCGACGGCGGTCTCCGGCAGCCAGATCGCCGTGGCGCGCCGGCCGAACCTGACCTCGAAGTCGCGCAGGCCCCACCGGATCTCCGTGCGCCGGTCGTGCATCGCCGCAAGGGGCAGGATCGAGTGGTGGAAGGCCTGCGCGATGCCGGGGCCGCCGTGCGACCCGCCGCCCTCCGCGTCGCTGGCGGCGAACCGGGCGATGACGTCCGGCGCCTCCTCGGCGAGGTAGGAGCTCAGAGTCGGCCCCAGGTCCCACGAGGCATGAGCGAGAGAGCCCAGCTCCGCGTTGGGGCGGTAGCACTCGGCCGTGGTCCGGGCGTTCCAGTCCCGGAACGGGGCGGCCGACGGGTCGGCCGGGAGGCGCCCGGAGAACGGATCGACCCGCGAGGGCTGGTAGAAGTGCGCGTGGACGACGAGACGGCCGCGGCTCATCGGCGCGATCGGGTCGCGCCCGCGACGGCGTCGTCGGCGTTCGCCCGGGCGCGCGTCCGCCCGCCATCGGCCCGCATCACGCCGGGACGACGCCCTCGGCCGCGGCGTGGTCCCGGGTCACCGTGACGGCCTGTCGGAGCGAGACCTTGCGCGTCTCGCCTGGGAGGAGGGTGAGCGGCCACGAGACCAGCAGGGCGCTGCCCTGGTAGACGCGCTCGAAGCCCGACTCGGAGTTCGACACCGTCTCGATCGGGCTCCACCACGCGTCCGCGGCGGGGGCAGGGGTGGCGACGACCTGCACCCCGACCCAGTCGTTGCCGAAGCCGACCTCCGAGACTCCCGTCGCCTCGCCGGTGCCGTCGTGGGCGGACCGGCTGCCCGCGACGTCGTACCACGCCGCCGGATTGCCGCCGCCGCCCAGCATGTGCGTCGCGAGCTCCAGGCCGAGGCGGGTCGCGACGGGCTCGGTGCCGCGATGCTCGATCACGAGCTCGATGCCCAGCTCCGGGTCCAGGCGTCCACCACCCAGCCAGGTCGTCCGTGTCACGGTGAACGGCTCGCCGGCGACGGTGCCGTCGCGTGACAGAGTCACCGCCCCGGGCTCCAGGTGGCGGACGGTGAACTCCCCGTCGCGGAAGTCGCCGAGCTCGATCTCGGCCACCCTCGCGAAAGCCTCGGGGGTCGTGGCCGGGGCCAGGAAGCGGATGAGGCCGGACCGGCGCTCGTGGTCGTCGTAGTGCAGGCGGCCGGCGAGCCCCTCCTCCTTGACCCGGACGAGGTCGTGGATCGAGGCGGGCGCGCCGCCCTCCACCGCGGGCGCAGGCGGCTGCGGACCCTTGGCCTCGTGCGCGCGCAGGGTGTCGTGATAGGCCTCCGGACGGCGCCGCATCACGGCTCCCAGGGCGTGACGCGCGGCCCGGATGTCCCAGCTGCCCACACCGCCGCCCTCGGAGGGCTTGACGGTCACGACCTGGCCGCGCTCCTCGAGGATCGCCTCGGGGCGGCCGTCCATGTCGAGGTCCCGAAGCTCGGCGAGGCGCGGCCAGCCGGCCACGCCGTCGGCCGCGTCCTCGGCGGCGACCAGGTGCTCGTAGGTGGCCAGCCGCATGTGCGAGATGTAGATCCCGCCGAAGAGGCCGTGCCAGTAGCAGTCGTTGGACTGGCCACGATGCAGGTGATCCTGGGCCGCCGTCCTCGCGGGACCGGCCGGCATGGCCGACACCTTCGCGGACGCCCGCAGCATCTGCTTGTGCAGGTCGTTGATCTCGCGGTACTTGACCTGGAAGTTGCGCCAGAAGCCGCCGCGGAGCCAGCGGGCCTCTGGGGCCTTGCGCGCGACCGCCTCGTGCAGCAGCCGGGTGAAGACGACGGTCTCATCCGGCGGCAGGGCCCACTCGCCCATCTCCGCGTACGAGGACGTGGGCACGTAGACGCGGCCGATCGGCGGCTCCTTGTCCAGCCACTGCGACGGGGTCACGGTGGACAGCCAGTCCGAGTTGGCCTCGAGCCCCGCGAAGAACTGCTCGACCCAGCGGCCACCGCCCCAGCAGTGCTCGTACGTGGTCGGCCAGGCGCCGAACTTCTCGCCGTCGTCGCCCATCATTCCCACGCGATCGCCCGCCTCGGTGGCGTGGTCGCGCAGGTAGTCGATGACGTCCTCCACGGACCCGAACGGGATCCGGTAGCGGAGGCCCTGCTCGGTCCCGAAGACGGTGAGCAGGTTGCCCTGGTCCTCCGTGGTATAGGCGCCCCAGAGGTTCTCCTCGGGGATGGCCGCGGCCCGGAAGTGCTGGTCGTCGAGGATCGTCCAGCGGTAGCCGGCGGCGGCGAGCGAGGTGGGCAGGTCCGGCTCCCAGACGCGCTCCGCGAGCCATGCGCCCTGCGGCCGGCGGCCCGTGATGCCCTCGATCCTCGTGGCCATGCGCCGCAGCTGGTCGATCCGGTCGTGCTCCGGGAGCGAGGCCAGGATCGGCTCGTACAGGCCGCCGCCGAGGAGCTCGACCTGGCCGGCGGCGACGAGCGTTCCCAGGCGGGCGAGGAAGTCGGGTCGCTCGGCGGCCAGCCACTCGAGCAGGGGTCCCGTGTAGTGGAGCGAGAGTCGGACGCCGGGATGGCGCTCGAGCGCCTCCAGCATCGGCAGGTAGGCCTGATCGTAGACCTCCGCGAACACCCACCCGAAGTTGCCGACAGGCTGGTGGTTGTGGATGGCCAGCGCCAGGGAGATCCGGGGGGCCAAGGCGACGGTCCTCCTGCGGGTGGGTCGAGGGAGCGGGCGCGCGAGCCCGCGTGGGTCAGGTCGAGGCGGTGGAGGCGATCGAGGCGGCCGCGGCGGCCGCGGCGGCCGGGGCGGCCGGGGTGGTCGCCTGGGCGGGGGCGGCGGCGGCCGGCGGCACGCCCGCGGCGGGGAGGTAGAGCCGCTCCACGTACTCGTGGAGCATGCGGGTCGTCGAGAACCGCCAGATCGTGCTGGCGATCGAGTTGCGCATGAGCTGGAGGAAGCGGGCGGGGAGGCCGGCCTCGTCGCGGTCATAGTAGGCCGGGATCAGCTCCTGTTCGAGGATCCGGTAGAGGTCCTGCGCGTCCGACCAGTCCTGGGCGCCCTCGTCCGGGTTGGTCTCGCGTCCGCCGATCGCCCAGCCGTTGTCGCCGGTCCAACCCTCGTCCCACCAGCCGTCCAGGACCGACACGTTGAGGACGCCGTTCGCGGCGGCCTTCATGCCCGACGTGCCGGACGCCTCGAGGGGGCGCCTCGGGTTGTTCAGCCACACGTCCACGCCCTGCACGAGGAAGCGGGCGATCCGGATGTCGTAGTCCTCCATGATGAAGACCCGGCCGCGGAGCTTGGGGCTCCTCGAGCGGCCGAAGATGTCCTGGATGACGCCCTGGCCGGGCCGGTCCGCGGGGTGGGCCTTGCCGGCGAAGATGATCTGCAGCGGCCTGTCGGCATCCCACACGATCCGCGCCAGGCGGTCCAGGTCCGAGAACAGCAGGGCGGCGCGCTTGTACGTCGCGAAGCGGCGGGCGAAGCCGATGGTCAGTATCCCGGGATCCAGGACCTCCTCCAGCTCCTCGAGCAGCATCGGGGCCTCGCCGTGGCGGGCGAACTGGTTGCGGAGCCGGCCACGCGCGAAGATCGAGAGCTCCAGCTTCTGCCGCTGGTGGGCCTCCCAGAGCTCCTCGTCGGGCACCTGCTCGATCCGCTCCCAGAAACGGCGCTCGGCGGGCTGGTCGTCCATCGCGTCGAGGTCCGCGTTCGTGTAGCGCTCCAGCGTGTCGCGCATCGGCTGGCCGACCCAGGTGGGCGTGTGGACGCCGTTGGTGAGGCCCAGGATGTCGTGGGGCATGACGCCCTGCCAGGTGGCGTTCGCAGTGTGCCCGTGGAGGAGCGACACCGCGTTGGCGCCGGTGGTCAGCCGGAGCGACAACGCGGTCATGTCGAACTGGGTCGTGTCGCGCTCGACCCCGAGGCCGAGCTCGAGGACGCGGTCCAGGTTGATCCCTCCGGTGCCCGGTCGGCCGTCGCCCTCCAGGAGGGGCCCGGCGACGCGGCGGACGAGGTCCGCATCGAACCGCTCGTTGCCCGCGGAGACCGGGGTGTGGATCGTGAACACGCTGTTGCGGCGGACGTCCGTCCAGGCAGCCTCGAGCTCGCTGCCCGCAGCGACCATCTCCCGCGCGCGCTCCGCGAGCAGGAACGCGGAGTGGCCCTCGTTGAGGTGCCAGACCGCCGGAACCAGGTCGAGGGCCCGCAGGGCGCGCACCCCGCCGACCCCCAGCACGAGCTCCTGGTGCAGCCGCATCTCGCGGCCCCGGACGTAGAGGATGTGGGTGATCGGACGGTCCGAGTCGTCGTTGTCCGGCACGTCGGTGTCCAGCAGCAGCACCGGCACGCGGCCGACCTGGGCGACCCAGACGGCGGCGTACAGGTCCCGGCCCGGGAGCTCGACGCTCACGGTCAGCGGCTCGCCCAGCCGGTCCAGCGCGCGCATGATCGGGAGCCGGTTGAGCTCGTAGTCCGGGTACGCGTGCTCCTGGTGGCCGTCGGCGTCGATCGTCTGCCGGAAGTACCCCTTGCGGTACATCAGGCCCACGCCCACGAGCGGCAGGGCCATGTCCGAGGCGGTCTTCATGTGGTCGCCCGCGAGGACGCCGAGACCGCCGGAGTAGATCCCCAGGGACTCGTGGAAGCCGTATTCGGCGCAGAAGTAGGCGATGGGGCCGTCCAGGTCGGCGGCGTGGCGTCGCTGGAACCAGTGGCTGTGGCCGTTCGACATGTAGGCGTCGAACTCGCGGAGGATGGACTCGTACTCCGCCATGAACGCGGAGTTGTCGAGGAGCTGGCCCCAGTTGACCGGCCCGGACAGGACGGGGATCGGGTTGCGGTAGCGGGCCCACGCGCCGGCATCGATGCGTGAGAACAGCGTCCGCGCGCGGGGATGCCAGCTCCACCACAGGTTGTACGCCATCCTGCGCAGGCCCTCGAGCTTGGGCGGCAGGTTGAACGAGGCGCCGGGTACGACCGGAACGTGGACGAGGGGTTCCATGAGCGGGACATGATAATCGCCATCGAGCCTTTCCGTGAACCGGTTTAGCGGCTCGAGCAAGCATCCGGGAACGGGAAGCTTTCGCGGCCCGGGACCGCGGCGCCGGCCCGAGCCGTCGGCGCCGGCCCGTGGACCGGCTCCCCCGCCTGGAAGTACGCTTCCGCGATGGCGATTCGTGTCGCGCTGCTCGCCGCGGAATGCGAGCCATGGGCCAAGACCGGCGGGCTCGCGGACGTGGTCGACGCGCTCGCCAGGGCGCTCGGGCGGCTCCCGGAGGTCGGCCTCGGGCTTCAGGCTCCGGTCGACGTCCTGCTGCCGCGGTACCGTTCGGTGCCCGTGCCGGCCGATGCCGTGACCGAGAAGCCACTCGTGATCGGCGACCCTCGCAGCGGCAGGCCGCTCGAGGTCTCTGTCGTCAACGTCAAGGCCGACGGCTACCGGCTGCGCCTCGTCGACCTGCCCGCCGCCTTCGATCGCGCCACGTTCTACGACCAGCCGGACGACCCCTGGCGCTTCGCCGTCTTCTGCCGGGCCGCGCTGGCGGCGCTCCGGCGTGACGGCGTGCCGCTCGACATGCTCCACGTCCACGACTGGCACACGGGACCCGCCCTTCTCGAGCGCGCTCGCGGCGAGGCGGCCGGGGATCCGTTCTTCGCGAACCTGGCGGTCCTGGTGACGCTGCACAACCTCGCCTATCACGGCTGGGTCCCGCGGGACCGGCTCGGCCTGCTCGGCCTGGCGCCGGGGGACGCACTTGCCGGGCACAACGTGCACGGCCTCGACCTTCTCCTGGCGTCGATCGAGGGGTCCGAGCTGGCGAACACGGTGTCGCCCGGGTTCGCGCGCGAGGCCCTGACCCCCGACTTCGGGATGGGCCTGGACGGCGCGCTCCGGGCCATGGGCGACCGCTTCGGGGGCATCCTCAACGGCATCGATCCCGACACCTGGAACCCGGAAACCGACCCTGCCCTCGCGGCGCCCTACGACGCGGGGGCCATGGCCGGCAAGGCGGCGTGCCGCGCGGACCTGCTGGCGCGCGTCGGGTTCGACCCGGGCGACGACGGTGTCGTGCTCGGGATGATCGGCCGGATGGACCCGCAGAAGGGCTTCGACCTGCTCGCCGACGGCGCCGGGGACCTGCTCGCCGGCGGCGCTCGGATCATCGTCCAGGGCAGTGGCCACGCCTCGCTGGCAGACCCGTTCCGGGCCTTGGCCGCGGCGGAGCCCGGTCGCGTCGCGCTGATCGAACGGTTCGATCGCGACATGGCCCGCCAGATCTATGCCGGCGCAGACCTGTTCCTGATGCCCTCGCGGTTCGAACCGTGCGGGCAGGGCCAGATGATCGCGCTGCGCTACGGCACGCCACCGGTCGTCCGCCGTACAGGCGGCCTCGCCGACAGCGTCGTGGACGTGGACGAGCAGCCTGGGGAGGGGACGGGCTTCGTCTTCGACGACGCCACGCCGGCGGCGCTGGTCGAGGCGGTCACGCGCGCCACGAGGCTCCGCGCCGCGGGGCCGCCGGCGTGGGCGGACCTGGTGCGGCGCGGCATGGCGGTCGACTTCAACTGGGTCACGGGCTCCGCACCGGCGTACCTTGCCTCGTACCGGCGCGCCATCTCCCTGCGCCGGGGCCGCGGCTAGGAGGACCGGTCCAGCGGTGTCGACCGGCCCGGTCATGACCGGCCCAGCCAGGGGCGCCGGCACCGGGCAGCGGACCGCCGGCCGTGCATCGGGCAGCGGACCGCCGCCCGTGCCACAGGGCGCGCGACTGGGCGCGCCGCCGCCCGTGCCACCGGGCGGCGCGCGCGACCTGGGCGCGCCGCTGGCCGGGACACCCGCCCCGTGCGAGAATCGCGCCCGAGCGCACGATCGCCCGATTCACCCGCCGTCCGTCACACCGCCGCTCCGGAGGAGCCGATGTCCAGGCAATTCGTCGTCCAGGTCACGAACACGCCCGGCCAGATGGCCCGCCTCGCCGAGGAGATCGCCGCGGCCGGGGTCGACCTGCGCGCCATCGGTGGCGGTGGCCTGGGCGAGACCGGCCACTTCATCATGACCACGGCCGACGACGACACCACGCGCAGGGTCCTCATCGAAGGTGGCTGGACCTACTACGAGGGGGAGTCGCTCCTGGCCGAGGTGGACGACCGCCCCGGTGGCATGGCCCGGATCGCGCGCGAGCTGGCCGACGCCGGCGTGAACGTGATGGGCCACCTGTTCATCGGCCGCTGGAGCGATCGCGCCACGTTCGCGTTCGTCGTGGACGATCCCGAGAAGGCGCGCCCGATCCTCGAGCGCCGCTGAGGCCCGGTCAGCAGCCCGGTCGTAGGAGGCGCCGCATGCGGGTCGGGATCATCGTGCCCCAGGGCTGGACGGGGGAGTACGACGGCTGGGACGCACCCCGGGCGTGGGCCCGCACGGTGGCGATCGCCCACGAGGCCGAGACGCTCGGGTTCGACTCGATCTGGCTCTTCGACCACCTCGAGACCGAGCCCGTGCCGACCGACGAGATCACGTTCGAGTCGTTCGTCGCGCTGTCCGCGCTCGCCGCGGAGACCGCACGGGTCCGGCTGGGTCACCTCGTGCTGTGCGCCGGCTACCGGAACCCGGCGCTCGTGGCCAAGATGATCGCCACCCTCGACGTGGTCTCGGGAGGGCGCGCGGAGCTGGGCCTCGGCGCGGGCTGGAAGGAGGACGAGTATCGTCGCCTACGGGTTCGGGTTCCCGCCCCTGAAGACCCGCATGGCGATCCTCGAAGACGCCCTCGAGGTCGCGTCGCGCATGCTGGCGCCGGGCCGGACGACCTACGCGGGACCGACCATCGCGGTCAGGGATGCGATCAACGTTCCGCGCGGCCTCCAGGAGCCGCGGGTCCCGATCCTGGTGGGTGGCAACGGGCCCAACCGGACCTGGCGCCTCGCGGCCCGCTTCGCCGACGAGCTGAACCTCGACTGGTTCACGCCCGAGGAGGTCACCTCGGCGCGGCCGGTGATCGCGTCCCGGTGCGAGGAGATCGGGCGGGATCCCCGGACGCTGCGGCTGTCGGTCAACATCGGGCGCGCCGACGCGGCCGGCGGAGGGTCCGCGGCGCGTGGACATGCTGCGCCGGTACGCCGATGCCGGGGTCGACCGCGTCATGACGCTGCTCGCCGCATCGGCTCTCGACGAGGGGGCCTTGGATCGTTTCGCGCGGGACTGCCTGGCCGCCGGCTGCGAGCTCGAGGGCGTCGCGGCGCCTGGCGGGGGCTGAGGGCGCACGTCCCGATTCGGGCCGTGACCCCGGACGGGTCAGCCGTCCCGGTACCAGCGGACCACGCCGCCGTCGGTGGCATCGACACGGGGCGCGAGGAGGGCCGCCAGGCGATGGGCATCCCCCTCCACGTCCTGGCGGTCCGCCTCGCTCAGCGGCACCAGCGGGCGCACGACGACGGAGGCATCCTCCCCCTTTCCCTCGAGCCGCCAGATCCCGGCGACGAACCCGTCGACGAGGAACGCGGCGCCGTCACGTTGTCCCCGAGCTCCGGCCATTCGAGCGGCGGGAGGATGCGCGACCGGTCCCGGTGCGAGAGGAGGGCGTTGTCGTAGTCGGGAAGGAAGCGCGCCCGGGCCGGGACGTCCGCGTCGACGAGGACGCCGTCCGGGTGGTCGAAGAGCTCCCGGCCCCGCTCGTCGCGGAACGTGCGCAACGCGGGCCGGAGACGCTCGAAGACCTCGCGCAGGCCCGTCAGGCCACACCACGCCGAGGCGTCGGCGACCGTTGCCGGGCCGAACGCGAGCAGGTAGCGCATGATCGCCGCATCGGGGGAGGTCTCCGTAGCGAGGCTGCGGCCGGTCCAGTGCTCGAGGGTCGTGAGGGTCACGCCGCCGCTGCGCCCCCACAGCCCCCTGGGCGTCGCCTGGACCGTCGGCAGCCGGCCACGGATGGCGTAGGCGAGCGAAGCGGCGTCCAGTTCCGGCCACCGTTCCGCGATCGCCGTCCTCAACTCGGACATCGACCGCGGTCGCTCCTCGACCAGCTCGCGACCGTATGCCAGGACCGGGGCCAGGGCGACCCCCGTGAGGCCGCGGGCCCAGGTCCGGTTCACGAACAGCTCGCGGTCGAGGACCGGCTGCACGACGGGCCTCAGGCGGGCGGCGTCGTCCGCGGTGACGAGGTGGATGGTGCCGCGCATCAGCACCGTGCGCACGGCCTCGTGGCTCTCGATCAGGCCCGACAGCTCGAGGGGGTCGAAGTCCGCGAGGCGGGCGTGGAGGGCGACGTACGGTGAGCCGGGAACCTGGGCCTGGAGCCCGACGAGATAGTCGAGGGCGTCGGCGACGGGCATCGAGGCGCGCTCCAGGAGCAGCTGACGGGCCAGGAGGGTCCGGTTGAGGGCCCGTGTCGAGAGCAGGGGAGCGGTCACGCAGCCTCCAGGGTCACCCGTCGAGCGTAACCAGTCGCGTCCCGGGTCGCTGAGCCCGGGCGCCGGTTGACTGACTGTGCCTCTCCCGACGCCTCGGCCCTCGCGTCGACCGCCTCGTCGACCGCCGCCTCGAACCGCCGCCCGGCCCTTCGCGTCGACCGCCGCCTCGAGCTGCCCCGACCTCGACCGCTGCGTCGACCGATACATCGGCTGCTGCCTCGACCCCGCGTCGCCTGTGAGTCGACCAATTCGGGCAGCCGGCCGCCGCAAGGCGCGAAATGGCCGTGTTCGTCGCCTCGGAGTCGCCAAAGACGGGCACGATAGCTCGCCATGGGCATCGGGTCGAGCGCCGTTTAGCGCGGTTTGTCGCCACACCGGCGATGGATCCCGGCGCGGAGACCGGCGTCTGGAGCCTCGCCCAAAACACACCACTCGGGGGACACCACGCGGTCCGCAGTCCCGGGATAGGCCCGCGGTCACGGCCCCGCGGTCGCGGCCCGCCGTCGCGACCGGGCCCGCCGCCCAAGCCCCATCCACCCATGGCACGGGTGGTGTCAGGACATCCCGCCAGAGCGCCGCGGTCATCGGGGTCGCGCCCGAGCGTGGGTGGGTCCCGGCCCGTCCCCGACCCGCGCGTGCACCCGCGAGATGGGTGGTCGCCCGAGTCTGAGCGCCCGGACCTGCGCGAGTACCCTCCCCACGGGTACCCGCTGCCATCGGGGGCCCGTGGCGGGCGTCAGCACCCACGTCACGGGTGGCTGATCAGGTCGCCCCAGATAACACCCATGGTGTGAGTGAATGGCTCAGAGCCGAGCGGAACAAATGGACCGAGGGGACCCGGCGTGGCACGCCCGGCCTCGGCCGGCGGCGCAAGCGGCGGAACAGCGGCGTCGCCATTGGGCGACGTCCGCTCTCCGGGGAGGGACCCGACGCGTCCCGTGCCTCAACCTTGTCGCCCTCCGGCGGGTCGGCGCGCTATCCCCGGCCTATCCCCGGCGGCCCCGGTCGGTTCCTGGTTGCTCGGGCGTAGCCCAGGTGAAGGAGCGGCCGAACGCCGATGCGGGACCCGTCGATCCGGCCATCACGGGCTGGACGACTCCCCCCAGCTACGGCCTGCCCGCGCCACGAGCCCCGGCCGTCGCAGGACAAGCGCAGCGATACCCGCGAGGCTGATGGCGGCAAGAACCGGGACTGCTGCCTTGGCCGCGCGGGGTGGCAGGATGAGTTCGAAGAATGGAACGGCATCGCCCCACTCGGCCTGGAGCGGCCCGACCGGACACTCCCCGCCACCGACCACGAGCGCCCCTCCCTCGACACAGAGGAAGCCGACGCTTGCCCAGAGACGGGGACTCCGGCGCCCCGTCAACGCGGAGGCCCAGATGTAGCCGAGGCACCCGAGCTGCGCGACCGACCAGGTTGCGTGCACGACGCGCCAGGCTCTCGCCCGACCGCCGAGCGTCGCCCAGCCGTTCTGTCGAACGGGCGGGTCGAGGTTTGCGGGAGTCGCGGTCATGGGTCGCTCGCCTCGATGACCCGCAGGTGCGGGTGGCTCGCCTTCGCTCGCGCCTTGATGCCTTTCAGCATGCCTGCTCCATGTGGTGGTGAAGCGGCTCGCCGGGTCCGCGTTCGATGAAAGCTGCGACCGGCCACAGCAACGGCCAGAGGACAGGCACATCGCGGGCGAATGGCTCGAGCCAGCCACTGCGGGTCCGAGCGATGAGACGGGTCCTCACGCCTGCGTCGAGCGGTTCGGGGACAGATCGAGCGCGATGACATCCAGCGTGTCCAGCCGCGAGTAGGGGACGTTGCCCCGAGTCGGAGGCGGAGCGATGGTCCGCTGGCTCGACCGTCCCAGGCTGGACGCCAGCCAGCTGGGGTGCTGCCACCTGGACGCTAGCGACTCGGCGCAAAGGGGTTCTCCACCACGACCGAACCGTACGTCGTGCCATCTGCCAGGTCCTCGCTGAGAACGCGTCGACACCCGGCAGTCTCGGCGGCTCGAAGGATCAGGGCGTCCCAGATCGAGATCTGCCACTCACGACTCCTGTTGATCGCCGAAGCGACGAGCGAGCTGTCGATCGCCACGACGGGCAGGTTCGCGATCTGGCGGACCAACGCTTCGGCATCCTCGGCCGGCACTGGCACGACAAGCTTCCGGGTGACGACGGCATAGAACTCCGTGAGGACTTGCGTCGAGACCACCAGGTCGCGACCCGGCGCCGGAGCGGTCACCTCGAGGGCGCGCCGTCGCTTCGCTGGGTCCGCGGTATCGACCGCGTAGACCCAGACGTTCGTGTCAACGAAGATCGGTTCGGTCATGGAGCTCGTCGCGCGTCCAGGTGCGTCCGTGGGGGCCGCTGGTCGCCACGCTGCGTTGGGCGAGCCGCGCGAACCCGCTCAGGGCCTCGTCCGCGCCTCCGACACCGGCGTAGCGCTCGAGATACTCCCGAAGCACGGCATTGACCGATGTCCCATCCTCGAGGGCGCGCATCCGAGCTTGCTTCAAGAGTCGGTCGTCGACCGTGATGGTGAGGTTCGCCATTGCCGTCGCTGCCTCCCGTGCTACACGGGTTCAGTGTAACACTGTTCGATCCGATCAAACAGACTCCCGGGTTCGAATCGGAGGAGTCGACGAGCCCGGTCGGACCTCCGGGACATCCGCCGCGACATCCGCCGCCGACGCGGACTGGGTGCCATTGGTCACGAAGCCGGCCCCGCCGGGCACGAAGGCGAGATGGGCGGGGCTTTGGCTCTTGACGAGCGCGCCTCCCCCGGATTGGCTTGGAGGATCGCGGCCGGCGCGCTCGGGAGGGCTTCGCCGAGCGGCCCGGTGCCCCGTTGATGGGCCCGGTCGGGAAGACGGTCGCATCGCATGCACGAGGGGGCGCCAAGGTGGGCAGACTCGGTTTGGGACGCAACCTGCTGAGCGTACGGACGCAGCGGGCGCGGGTGCGGGCAGTCCACGGTTCGCTGTGGCGGGTGGCTGTGGCCGTCTCGGCCGCGGCGCTGCTCACCGGCAGTGTCGGCCCGACGGCGGCGACCGCCGCCACGCCCACGACGCGCCCGCACGCTGGCGACGAGCCCGAACGCGATGATCGGTGGCAGCTGCGCCGTATCGACACCCTTCATGGCGTCCTCGGCCCCGAAGTTCGTCGCTCCTCAGCCCACCGCCGCTGCCAGCACGTCGTGGGATCCGACGATGGCCAAGCCCGCCACCTCGCCCGTGCTCCGCAAGTTCCGCACGCCGGTGACCAGCCACATCGTCCCCGGCCCGTCGCGGAACTCCCCGACCACCGGGTACGGCATGACCACGACCAGCCCGCGGTGACGACCGCGTCGATCAGCGGCACGGTGATCGGGCCCGACGCGGCGCCTCTCGCCGACATCCAGGTCGAGGCGTACGGCAACAACGCCTACTACGGCGCCTCGACGGCGGACGGGACCTACTCGATCGACGTCTCCGCGGGCAGCTACGTTCTCTACTTCTACGACAAGAACGCGGCGCACCCGGCCGGGTTCTACTCGGCCACCGGGTTCACCGCCGACTACCACGACGCGACCGAGGTCGTGGTCGGCGCCGATGTGACCGGGATCGACATCCAGCTGCCGAGCCCGATCTGGATCAAGGGCACGGTCACTGGCCCGGGCGGCATTCCGATCGGGCAGATCTCGGTCGGGGCCTCCAGCATGGACCTCGGCAACGGCGGCACGACCAAGAGCGCGGACGACGGCACCTACGCGATCGCCGTGACGCCCGGCACCTATTACGTCGGTTTCGCCGACGAAGCCGGGACGTACGCCAGCGGGTACTACGGCAGCTCCGGCTACACCGCGAGCCAGAGCAGCGCCGCACCCGTAACGGTCACCGCGGCGGACGTCACCGGGATCGACGCCCAGCTGCCGCTCGCCATCCACATCTCCGGCGTCGTCACGAGCCCAGCCGGGGCGCCTCTGCAGCACATCACCGTGCTCATCCTGGGCGACACCTCTTTCGGGATCGGGACGACGGCGGCCGACGGCAGCTACTCGGTCGTTGCCGCCGCCGACAGCTACTACGTGGCCTTCGTCGACACGTCCAACACCTACCCCACGGGCTACTACAGCACCAGCGGCTACAAGCCCGATCCGACGAGCGCGACCAAGGTCGTCGTCACGACGGCCGACGTCCCGCACATCAACCTCAGGTTCCCCACCCCGATCTACATCCGGGGCAACGTGACGGACCTGGGCACGCTCCCGCTCGAGGGCATCACCGTCTATGCGCAGACCGACACCTTCGGCGGCACGGCCACGACGGCCGCAGACGGCGCCTGGTCCATCCCGGTGGTCGCCGGAAGCTACCTCGTGTCGTACGCCGACGATGCGGAGGTCTACGCCCCGGGCTACTACAGCCACACCGGCTACCAATGGGACCCTGCTCTCGCGACGCCAGTCGTGGTCACGACAGCCAATGCGACGGGCGTGAACGTGCAGCTCCCGCTGGCACCTCACATCGAGGGCGTGATCACCGGGCCGGGTGACGTCGCCCTCGCCCAGATCGAGGTGACGGCGTACGGGTCCTCCGGCACCAGCCGCACCGTGACCGACGCGGACGGGAAGTACTCGGTGGCCGCGTCTCACGGCAGCTACCACATCGCCGTTCGCGACCCCGCCGGGGCCTACGTCAGCGGCTACTACGCCAGTACTGGCTTCACCACCGACTCGAATGCGGCGAGCCCGATCCCGGTCGCCTCGGCCGACGTGACCGGCATCAACATGAAGCTTCCTGCGCCCGTCTACCTCCGCGGCACCGTCACCGGTCCGGGCGGCGTGCCGCTCAAGGGCATCGACGTCACCGCCAACTCGATCGTGTACTCCGCCGATGCCATCACGGCCGCGGACGGCACGTTCGCCATCTCCGTCGTCGCGGCCACCTACCACGTCTCGTACTGCGACGTCAACGGCGTCTACGGCAGCGGCTACTACAGCGAGGGCGGCCTCACCACCGACCCGAACGCGGCCTCGCCCGTCGAGGTGAGCACGAGCGACGAGCTGGGGCTCGACGTCGAGCTGCCGATGGCGATCCACATCACGGGGACCGTGACGGGGGACGGCGGCGCCCCGCTGTCGGGGATCGACGTGTTCGTCCAGAGCGGCTCGATGATGACCGACACCATGACCGACCCCGACGGCACCTATTCGGTCGTGGTCGTCTCGGGCTCCTACAACGTCTCGTTCTTTGACGAGACGATGGTCTACCAGTCCGGGTACTACTCATCGGGCGGCTTCACGACGGACGGTGACGCCGCGACACCCGTAACGGTGGCCGACGCCGACGTGCCGGGCATCGACGTCCAGATGGTGCGGGTGGTGCTGCCGACGCCGCACATCGGGTCGCTCCCGACGTGGGCGGCGACCACATCGATCGCGGTCCGCTGGTCCGCGACTCCGGGCACCTATGGAGTCGACGGCTACGACGTCCGCGTCCGGCGGGCACCCTGGAACGGCACGTTCGGCTCGTACGCGACGTGGAAGGGGGCGACCACCCACACCAGCGCCACCTACACCGGCGCCGCGGGCTCCACCTACTGCTTCAGCGCCCGGGCCATCGACTACTACGGGTTGACCTCGGACTGGACGGCCGAGACGTGCACGGCGGTGCCTCTCGACGACCGGTCGCTGACGCGCTCGACGGGCTGGACGGCAAAGACGGGCTCGGCCTACTACAAGTCCACGTACCTGTTGACGACCAGGCTCGGCGCGAAGCTCACCGCGTCGAAGGTGGTCGCGCAGCGGATCGCCGTGGTCGCCACGACCTGCCCCACGTGCGGGACCATCAAGGTCTACTGGGGCTCCACGCTCCTCAAGACGATCAGCCTCAAGTCTGCGACGACCGTGAACAAGAAGGTCATCGCCGCGATCGCCTTCACGTCGCCGCGGACCGGGACGCTCGTGATCAAGGTCGCGAGCAGCGGCAAGAAGATGATCATCGACGGCGTGGTGATCCGCCAGACCGGGATGTGATCTCGCCCGGGTCGGCTGGACCCGAGGGCGCCTTCCGCGCCCAGCCCGTCCAGCCGGCCTCGATCATCCGCGGGCCGCTCGATCGCCGGCGCATGGTCCGCATGGAACGCGATCCGCACGCGGGTTTGGGTGCGGCTGGCCAAGGGCCTCCGACACCAGCCCGTGGCGGCGCACCGGGTCCGGCAGCATCGTGCAGCGAGCTCCGCCCCGACCGCGGCCTCCCATCGATCGCCGACAGAGCGCCGCGCCGTCTCCGCCTCCCGGAGGTTGCCGGGCCCCTACAGGTGCGCGATCGCCTCTGTGATGTCCACGATCAGCGCGCCGCGGGCCCACGGAAAGGCCGCCTTCACGCGGTCCATGTCGTCGCCCGACTCGACGATGTGGCCCGTCCCCTTCAGGGTGAAGCCCTGCCCGGGTCCGATGGTGCCCTGCACCCGGCGCGAAGCGACCAGGACCTGGATCGTGTCGTTGCGCGCCAGGTTCGCCTCCATCTGGCGGTAGAAGCCCGCGGGGATCACGAGGCGGTTCTCGCCGATCCCGAGCGTGCGGACATAGTCACCCCACGTCGCCGTGATGTGCGGGCCATGCGGACCCTCGGTGACCATGGCAACGACCTCGGTGGCGTCGAGGACCTCGCGACAGGCGCCTTCGAGCAGCGTCATCGAGTTCTCCATTCGCGGTGTGTCGTGACAGTGGATCAACGGTACATGGACGCCCACTGATGGCGATTTCCCTTACTGATGAAGTGTTTGACGGTCGATGGCGGCGCTCGATCGCCGCTCAGGGGCCGGGCACTGTGCCGGCCAGGGCCATCGCGAGCGCACAGGCAACTGCGGTTCGCTCGATGATCATTGGCCGATCGGGGTCCAGGTGTGGCCACCGTCGCTCGTGGTCAGCAGCATGGACTTCAGCCCGGTGCCGTCGCATAGGGGGTCCGGCGCGGGAGTGACCCAGCTTCGCCCCGGACCACAGGTGTGCTTCGCCCAGCCGTGATCCGGTGAGATGAAGCTCGTGGAGATCCCGCCGTTGGCTACGGTCGCGCCAGTGATCTCGCGCCAGGCGCTCCCGCCGTCGACCGTTGACCAGATCGCCGAACCGTCAGCCGCCACGATGACTGCCGTGGTCGCGGACAAAACCTGCGCATCCCACCCGTAGTCGGTGTACGGCAGTACCTTCATCAGGCGCCACGAGTGGCCGTTGTCATCGCTGGCATACAGGGTTTCGTGGTCGCCGTCGCTGATCGGTACCACGAGCGTGCCGTCATCCTGTACCCACGGGGTCCCGAAAGCATTCTTCAGGGTGCCTGCGGGCATGGTGGCGTCGGTTGGGAACGAGCGTGCCGGCCACGTCGCGCCCCCGTCCGTCGACAACCAGAGGCGATCGTCGAACGGCTTGTTGTCAGCCTTGCCCACGGAGAATGACAGGACACTACTTCCGAGGACCGGGCTCAGCTTCCCCCCGCCGTCCGGCAAGGTGGAGACGATGGGGCCTGTCCACGTCCGTCCGCCGTCGGTCGTGTGATAGATGCGGAGCCGTGCGAGCGTGGCATCCGTGACGTCGTAGAAGGTGGCATTGCCGTCGGCGGGCGTGCGGAACGTAAGAACGGGGTAGGCACCGAGAGGGTCATCGATCGAAGCCTGGACCCATGAGGAGCCGGCATCATGGGTGATCGCGATCGTGACCGGAGACGTGCCGTACGCAAAGACGACGGTATCGGTGTCCAGCATGAGGACGGCGGCGTCCGGCTTGACGCCCGTCGGCAGCGGGACATCGCTCCAGGTATGGCCAGCATCGCTCGTGCGATACAAAGCCGAGTCTGTCGCCACCCACCCGACCGTGTCCGAGACGAGCCGGAACTGGTAGTTGGCGAGGTCGCCGAACATGCCCTCGTGGCCCGGCAACTGGTTGCTCGGGTTGGGCGTGGGGGACGCCGCCGCCCGTGCGGATGGGCTCGCCGACAAGGAAGCCCCAACCACCTGGCCCGGGTTGGTGGACGGATCCGCTTCCCGGAGCCGACCGATCTGCGGGATGAGCAGTGCTACGAGGGCCACGATGCCCGCCAGTGCCACCGCGCGGCCAAGGACCGGCCATTGACGGGGTCGCTGCGGCGCCAGCTCTTTGAGCCCTACACGGATGCTGGTGGCGAGCGTTGGATCGGCTTCGCGCGGCACCACGTCGGCGAATGCCGCCCGGATCTCACGCTCCAGTTCAGTCGACATCACAGTGCTCCCGGTCACGCTTCATACGCTTGGCGGAGTCGTTCGAGTCCGTAGTGCAGACGGGACTTGACGGTCCCCTGCCGGATGCCGATCCGCTCGGCGATCTGTTCGACGGTGAGGTCCTCGTAGAACCGCAGGAAGAGGACCACCCGATGCTCAGGTTTCAGCTGCCAGAGGGCGGTCCGCAGGGACTCCCTGTGGACGATGCCGTCATCGACGCCCCCGCCATCGCCGGTGGCGAGCCGCAGGGCCCCCACCACGGTCCGGTCGCGCGCCCGCTTCCGCAGGCGCGAGATGGACGTGTTGACGGTGATGCGATGCAGCCAGGACGCGGCTTTGGCCGGGTCCCGCAGTCGCGGCAGCTGGCGCCACGCCGCGATGAACGCATCCTGGGTGGCGTCACGCGCCTCGTCTGCGTCGCCCAGGATCGCGACCGCGACCCTGAAGGACTCGTCGAGGTGGTCCGCCATCAGGTCCTCGAACGCCTCGCTCTCACGATGGGCGGTCGCCACCAGGTCTCGTGCGATCTCCTTCACCTCTCACCTGACCTCCGGCACAAGACGCGTGTCGTTGGGTGAAACGTTCACGGTCCCGCGCAGAAGTTCGGCTGCAGGTCCGGGGGTGGTGACTTGTTACCCCGCGATCTTGAACGCCCGCTCCCGGCGTAGCCCGAACCGGTACACAGCGAAGTCGGCATCGAATGTGGCCGCCCGCAGAACGCCGAGCCGCTCCCTGACGGCGAGGCCGGTCCGATCGACGATAGAGAAATCCTGATCGGGAAAGGCCTGACCGATCGACCAGGCGACCTCCAGATCGGCCGTCCCGACCGGCTCGAGCGACGCATCTCTTCCCGGATGGCCGCCCAGATACGTTCCGCCGCCGTCCGACCCAACCGATGACGGATGAGGAGCCATGACTCGATCAGCACACGGTCGCTGGTGATCACGTCCTCTACGGACGACGGGACGACCTTCGCGCGACGGTGGCTGCTATCTCCCAGGTCGGCCGCGGCAGAAAGGTTGATGCCAGCCCGGTCCAGGACGCGGTCGATCGCCGCCAGCTCAGCCCCGCGCCCCATCACGTCCTGAGGCATTCTTCAGCTCCCGTCGGCGATCGTAACCGCGGACTCCGTCCGTGCCAATGGGGGAACCAGGCCGCCCGATCTTCGGCTGGCGAGCCGAGAGCGATTGGCCCGGCCCGATGCGTGGTTACCGTCGCTCGGTAAACATGCGAAGGCATCTCGAGGCCCGGTCGAGGCAGGTGGTCCGGTGGAGTTCACCCTGCCCAAGTCGCTTAGGACGAACTCCGGCGAGTCGCGCTTGTGTTCCCGCTACTCCCAAACTGACGTCCAAAGCGCTTCATGGACGGGGCTGGCCGTTGGCGACGAACCATCTCGAATCGCACGATGTTGTAGCGGTAGCGGTGGATCGTCGAGGGCTTCATCCCTCAAGCCCGAGGTCGTCGAGGAACGACTGCTAGACTTCCGCGAACGGCGTCACGGGATCTGCGGGCTTGTCCGTATCGAGGCTCCGAGTGCCTCGGCTGACCTGTCGGGTCCCCTTGTCGCCGTTGGCTGAAGGAACCTCGGCGGGGTCGACTAACCGTCAACCCCATCAGATTCCTCGTCGCCGTTGCCTCGGGCGGGAGTAGCTCAGTTGGCAGAGCGGCAGCCTTCCAAGCTGCATGTCGCGGGTTCGAACCCCGTCTCCCGCTCCAACCCACCAGTTCGTGCGTGACGCGAGCGAACAATTGCCATTGACGCCCCCAGTCGAGGTTCACGTCGTCGAGCTGCGGAGGCGCAGGCGGTCCTCATCCCGTGGCTTCGCCGGATGGAGTGGCAGCGCTCGGCCCCGCGCCCGGCGTCGCCTGCCCCGGCGCTGTCCCCAGGGCACTGGGGTTCATGGTCGCGCCGGAGCCGCAACAGTGGGTCGGCTGCGCCGCGCACTGGCCGTGTACGCCCCACCCGTACGATCCCAGCCTGGTCCTGTACACCCGGCCCGATCCCGACCCGGATGACCCGCAGCCGCCGGAGGACGATCTGCCCTTCTGACATCCGGCCCTTGCACCGCCGTCCTAGGATGGGCGCATGAAGCACGCGACGCCCGCCTACGGGTGGACGCGGATCATTCTGTCCATTGGCTTCTTCTTCACAGCGGTCGTCGTCCTCGGCGTCGGTCCACTGACGGCGGTGTGTTTCGGCTGCGACTACCCGGAAGTGTTTGGCTTGCCCTCGAACGTCGTGCTGGCCGCATTGGCGGTCGGGCTCGCGGTGTTCGGCCTCGTCTGGATGCTCCGCATCTTCCGGGGACCGCGCGACGAGCCGCCCGCTTGGCGGCATCGCGACCACTGACGGCCGAGGATGAGGCGATCCGGGGAGGGTGAGCCGGGCGTGGAGCTTCGCCCGCCCGCAGACTGGTTCACCGCCGAGGCATTCCCCGATCCGGCCGTGCGACGGAACCTGCTCCGGCACGAACCGCCAGACCCGAACGAGACGCCCGAGGAACGGATGGCTCGCGGCTGGCGCATACACAACGCCCGGGTGCACTGCCTCATTGGCGAGCCGCGCCAGCTTGATAGGTGTCGCTGCCGTCCTCACTTCGCGACTGCTGAAACGCCGCTCTGAACCTGCTACCGTGGCGTAGCCGGTTCGCTCGCCAACGTCTGAACCTCGCCCCGCTCGGCACCTGGTGCTCCAGCCCCGCGGAGAAGAGCCATACGCCGGCGTCTCTGGCCTCCCGGGCCACCGCTTGGGCGGCCCTGGCCACGTCGGGCAGCTCCTCCTCGGGGAAGGTCATCGCGCCGTCATCGAACGCGATCATGTACTGCGTCATCGCGGATCGTCTCCTTTCGTCTCCTGGCCGCCCATTCGGACGTTTCCCATCCTTCCTGCGAACACCGCCGCCCGATCCGACACCGCCTCCCGGGCGTCGGTCACGCCGTACCCAGGAACGGGCGCACCTCGAGCTTCCGGTTGCAGGCCCTCGACCCCTCGGCCGCGAGCCTGAGCGCCACGTCGAGGTCGGGGGCCTCGATGATCCAGAAGCCGGCGAGGTACTCCTTCGACTCCAGGTAGGGCCCGTCGGTGAACACGGCCTCCCCACCCCGGTTGTCGATGACGGTGGCCGTGCTCGGCAACCCGAGGCCGCCGGCGAAGACCCAGTGGCCCTCGACCTTGAGCCGGTCGTTGAACACGTCGATGGCAGCCATCTCGTCCGGGGTGGCGAGGCCGGCCGTGTCCTCGATCACGGAAACCAGGTACTGCATCGCGGATCATCTCCCGTTGGGTCGCGTCGCCTCTCGTGGGCGGCCGATCACCCCTGCTACGAACGATTCCGCGCCGATCCGACACCGCCTCCCGGTGTTTCCAGGAACTTGGCTCGAGCGTTGGGATACCTACGCTGGAACCCGGAGCCACCCAAGGCCACTGGCATCGTGCGCGCAGCGCGGGGCCATCGGGGCGCACCGCCACCGCCACCCCCCGGCCGGCATGGTCCGGCGCGGTTTGCCGGCAAATCGGGACTTTTGATGCAGACGTGGATCGGCTGGCACTGTAGGTTCCGCTGACTTCTGCTCACGCCAATGGGCAGGGGCGGCGTTCCGATCGGAGGCGGTCCGGCCGTAAGTGCCCCTTGGGCCGGGCCGCGCTCCGGTCCCGGACGGCGACCCCCGCTCTCGCCTGCCGATCACGATGAAAGCCCGGTCCCGCGTCAAGCCCCGTTGATCGGACACGCCCAGGCATCCGGCGACGACGATGTCACAGGCGGTCCTCCCGTCCATCTCAGGCGCGAACAGCTCCCACGCGCACGGGCGCGCCCCGGGGACGGTCTCCGCCCGGCTGCCGGCACCGCGATCCTGGCCAGCTGCCGACCGGCTTACGAAGGTACCGCCGCAGGTGCGAGGGCCCGGTGCGCTCGGGCACCGTTCTCCGCGGGTTCACCAGCCCGAATGGGACTTATGTTGCATTCCTGCGTCGGGACGCCAAGTACGTTCGATTGACCGCCACCAACGCCAATCGGCACGAGCCGGCGGTCCTACCAGAGGTGGTCCGGCCGCGAGTGCCCATGCGCTGGCCGCGCACCCGTGTCGCCAAATGGATGCAGGCGACCGCCGGGCCCTGGTCTCCGGATCGATGTGATCCCCGGACGAAGCGTCTGCCGTGTTCGCGCTCCGCTCGGAGTCCGGGTCACCAGGGACTCACGCCTCGCTCCCATTCCGCTCGATGCGGTGGCCGTATCGACCTCCTTCAGCCTCGCTGCGCGGCAGCGGCTGTCGGCATCGGTCGTGGAACGGATCACCGATTGACGCGTGGGGACGACGCCCCGGAACCCGAGTGCCGACCTATCGCAAGCCATCATTCCAAGGGAGTCTTCCCAATGCGCAAGCGCCTCGCAATCCTCCTCGCCCTCTGCCTGAGCACAGTCATGGCTGTCGGTGTCATCGGATCCGGTGCCCAGTTCACGTTCGAAGGCACTGCGGTCCAGAAGACCACGGTCGAAGTTCTCCACTTCACGCTCAGTTCGACTACGCCCGGCGCCACCGTTGTGGGCGACACGGTGACATGCCCGTGGAAGGGCATCAAGGTTTCCCAGACGTGGGATCCAGCCGACCAGATCACCTGCAACGTCACCGTTACCAACACTGGCACAATGGCTCCAGAGAACCTCAGCGTGCTGGTTACGGGCGTTGCCGAATTGCCGATGAACGTGGGCGCGTTCGCCATTAGTGAGGCAACGCTGCATCCCACGCCGCTCGCGCTCACTGGTGCCCTCCAGCCCGTCAAGACCCTCCTCGCTCCCATCGCGAACGTCAACTCATTCGACTTCGTGATGAGCTGGGGCGTCTATACGCCCGAGTTGACCAACAGCGACATGGGCCGTGGCCTGACGGTCACGTACCAGATCAACTCCGCGCAGTAACAGAGCCTCTCGTCCATGGGCGGCGTGAGGGGGCGCCGCCCAATCCCATCTGAGGCAGCCATGGTTCGCCGCGCCGCCCGCATCACGATCGACATCGCACTCATCGCTGCCGTCCTGGTGGCAGGCTTCATCGCCTACGGGCTGGTCGGAAACCGCTGGTACCACATCGTCTCCATCGCCTCCGGCTCGATGGAGCCCGCCCTTGCCACCGGCTCTCTCGCGGTGATCACGCCTCCGCCCGAGCACCTCCAACCAGGCATGGTCATCACCTTCGTCGGTGACGGGCGCCTCGTCACTCACCGCGTCGTCGAGGTCAGGCCTGATGGCTTTCCGGTCACCCAGGGGGATGCCAACAACACCCCCGACAAGTTCGGCAGCGTGACCGTCGTCGGACAGGTCGTCTTCACCATCCCACTGCTTGGGTTCGTCCTGCCCCAGGCCTCGCCTCCGGCGCCATCTTCAGCGAGGCGCGTACGGGATCGCAGCGGGTGAGCGTCGCTGACGCGTGGGCGACGCCTGCTCCGACGCCGGCTTCCACGCAGCCGTCCACACCGGCCGAGTGCGCGGGAATGGCCTTCGACCAGGTGATCGTCGGCACCGCGGGTGACGACGTCCTCTCCGCCGGCAACGGCGGGTCGCTCGTCTTCGGCCTCGGCGGCAACGACACGCTGAACGGTGGAAACGGCAAGGACTGCCTCGTCGGCGAGGGTGGCATCGACATCCTGGTCGGCGGCAACGGCAAGGACGTCCTGCTCGGTGGCGAGGGCAACGACACGCTCTACGGTGGCGGCGACGACGACGTGATCGAGGGTGGCAACGGCAGGGACCGCCTGGACGGCGGCGACGGGACCGACGCCTGCTACGGCAACCGCAAGGATGCGTTCACGGGCTGCGAGGTCGTCTCGACCGACGGTTCCGCACCCAGCGCAAAGACGCCGATCACCGCCACGCCGCCCCTGACCCCCGTCCCGACCGCCGATCCGACCGCACAGCCGACGGCCGATCCGATGCCGGATCCGACCGCCCTGCCGGCACCCGCCGAGACACCGCTCGTCATGACACCGGCGCCGTCCGACGCAGGCGCGTCTCCCGCGCCCAACGTGACGCCGTCGCCCGAGATTGCCCTGGCGCCGACGCCGACGCCGACGCCTGCTCAGACGCCCGACCCGATGCGCACTCCCTGAGAGGTACCGGGAGCCTCGATCACCTCCCGGGGCGTGTGAAGCGCCTCCACGCGGGCGTTCGCGTGCAGTACGATCCGAGGGATCCCCACGAGGACCCTCATGGCCGCGATCGAATCGATTGGTAGCCATCTCGGCCGGCTGCTGCCCGATGCCGGGTACGGCACGCTGCGTCGCCTGGAAGCGGGAGCCCGGCAAGAGACCTTCTGCCGCCGCGACATCCTGCGCTCCAGGGGGATCGCGCTGCCTCCCTTCCTTGTCCTCGACGGGCACGTCATCGATCGTCGGGTCGCCGAGACGGGACAGGTATACGCCGCCCTGATCGCCGGGCCGGGCTATCTCGGCGGACTCCGATCGATCAGCGATCCGGACGCGGAGGCGTTCTACGAGCTGGCCGCCCTCACCGACGGAACCTGGGCGACATGGGATCCGCGATTCGTGCGTGGGCTCGCGCAGGGTGACGCCGGGCTGGCCGTCGGCCTCCTCGACCAGTCAGCGGAGTTCGCGGCGATCCTGAACATCAGGCTCGATGAGCGGTCATTCGAGACCGCGCGCCAGCGGATGGCAGCCATCCTGACCCGGTATGGCAGGCTGATCTTCGACACACCACACCCGGTCGCCCGCCGAGCCGACCTGGCGGCCATGATCGGCACCAGCCGCGTCATGATGGGGCGTGCGCTTCGTGAGCTGGAAGCCGAGGGTCTCGTGAAGCGGGACCATGGCGGCGGGATCCGCATCCTCGATGCGGCGCGCCTGGCCAACCTCGTTACCGTGGCCACTCCGCAGGGAGCCCCCACCCTCTGATCTCGGGCCGGACAGGGCCGCGGAGGAGCGCTAGGACCCCGTTGTCCGACGGCGCTCGCCGCGTCGGCGTTCAACCCCTCCGGGCGGCACCGCGGGTCCGGTGCCCCGGCGATCGCTGCGGCGCCGCTCTCCGGCAGCCAACCGCGCCGTCACGGCCGCGATGGGCTCGGCGCCCTCCACTCGGCCCTCCGGCGCCGGACCTGCCGCGATGCCTGCAGACCCCGTGGCAGCCGCCGAGCCAGCCGCTGCGCTGCGACCCGCCGCGCTGCGACCCGCCGCGCTGCCACCCGCCGCGCTTCCGCCCGCACTACCGTCGACGATGGCCGCGCCGCCTGCCTCGGCGATGACCCCGATCGAGATCCGGAACCCCACCCGGCGCTGCTGCGGCGGCATGAGCGTTCCCTGGCCCACCGGCGCGTCGCCCGGGAACCACTTCACCCACTCTTCGCTGAACGGCTCGAACTCGGCCGGGTCACGCAGGCACCAGTTGGCCCACACGATCCTGTCCAGCGATGAGCCCTGCTCCTCCAGCTTCGCCTTGAGGTTCTTGAGGCACTGGGCGGCCTGGACCCGGATCGTGTCGCCCACCAGCCGACCGGTCTCCGGGTCAACGGGACCCACGGCCGAGAGGTAGACCATCCCGCCAGCGGTCGCGGCCTTGCCGAGGCCGACGGTCAGGCGCGGTGCCGCCGCGGGATTGCCCTGCTCGATGCCGATGGACCGGCCCTTGCCGATCCGTGTCTTCACCGGGTGTTCGGGGTCCTCGGGCGGGATGCCGAAGTCTCCCGGCGGGAGCTCGATCCCGTTGGCCGCGAACTTGGGCATGAACGTCGGGCGGACATCGGTCGGCTCCAGCGTGCCCTGGACCTTCCCGTCCTCACCGATGCCCGTCTGCTTGAACTCGAAGATGTCGTGGGTGAGGATCTGGTCGTCCTCGATCCCGTAGACCTCGGTGATGTTCATGATCTTGCGCGAGCCGTCGCTCAGGCGGGCCGTGTGCACGATCAGGTCGACCGCGGACGCGATCTGCTCTCTGATCGATCGCAGCGGCATCTCGTAGCCCGACATGAGGATCATGGTCTCGAGGCGGCGGAGCATGTCCGGCGAGCTGTTCGCGTGGCCGGTCGAGAGCGAGCCCTCCTGGCCCACCGTCATGGCCTGGACCATGTCCAGCGCCTCGCCGCCTCGACACTCGCCGACGATGATCCGGTCCGGCCGCATGTGGAGCGCGTTGCGCAGCAGGTCGCGGGTCGTGATCTCGCCCAGCCCCTCCAGGTTGGCGGGCCGCGCCTCCAGAGTGACGACGTGCTCCTGGCGCAGCTGCAGCTCGGCGGCATCCTCGATCGTGATGATCCGCTCCTCCTCGGGCACGAACGCCGAGATCACGTTCAGGGTCGTCGTCTTGCCCGAGCCGGTGCCGCCCGAGACGAAGATGTTGAGCCTGGCCTCCACGCACGCGCGCAGGAAGTCGAACATCTCCGCCGTCGCCGTGCCGAACCGCACCAGGTCCTCCACCGTATACGGCCGGGTCGAGAACTTCCGGATGGTGATGACGGGGCCGATGAGCGAGAGCGGCTCGATGATGCAGTTGACCCGGGAGCCGTCGGGGAGGCGGGCGTCCACACGCGGGCTCGTCTGGTCGATGCGCCGCCCGAGGGGCGTGATGATCCGGTCGATGATCCGCAGGACGTGATCGTCGTTGAGAAACGTCTGGTCGACGCGCAGGATCTTGCCCTTGCGTTCGATATAGATCTGGTCGGGGCCGTTGACCATGACCTCGGTGATCGACTCGTCCGCGAGGAGCGGCTCCAGCGGACCAAGCCCCTGGACTTCGGCGATGACCTCGTTGACGAGCTGCCGGCGCTCGTCGCGCGTGACGGGGTGCTCGTTCGCGCCGAGGAAGCGATCGACGACGCCCTCGACCTCGGCGTGGATGTCCGCCGAGTCCTCCGCCGCGAACAGCGTGTCCGATTCGTTGATCACCGCGCTCTGGAGGCCGAACCTGATCTCGCGGAGCCACTTCTCGCGAGCCACGACCTGCGATGTCTTGGGCACGACCTCGGACGTCGTCGGGACGGGCGCGACCGGCACGACCGCGACCTGTTCGACGCTCTCGGTCTCGATGGGCTTGTTGGCGCGCTCGATGCGCTCGCGCAATGACACGAAGGTGGTCCCCCGGGATTGGGCCAGTTCCCGTTTCCCGGCAGTCTATGACCACGCGGCCCCGGAGGTGAGATCCAAGTGGACCCGGCGCTGTCGCAAGGGGCCGTCGGTGGCGCGGGCGCGCACCGCTCCGGTCCTGCCCTGCGGGTCAGGGCGCCTCGAGCCCGTGCGCCTCGAGAAGGGTGGTGTCGGCGAGGATTCGCGCCGTTGGCCCGTCCGCCACGACTGCCCCACCGTCCACGATCACCGTCCGTGCGAAGACCTCCGCCACCAGGCGCATGTCGTGCGTGGAGACGAGCATCGTCTGGGTCAGCGACCTGAGGAGCCCGATCAGCTCGCGGCGGCCGCGCGGGTCGAGGCCGGCCGACGGCTCGTCGAAGACCACGATGGACGGGTCCATCGACAGGACCGTCGCCAGGGCCACCCGCTTGCGCTGACCCAGGGACATGCGGTGGGGGACCCGGTGCGCGAACGGTGCCATCCCCACGGCGGCCAGGGCCTGTTCCACCCGCCGGTGCACCTCGTCGGCCGGCAGGCCCATGTGCAGCGGTCCGAACGCGACGTCGTCGAAGACCGTGGGGCTGAACAGCTGGTCATCGGGATCCTGGAACACCAGGCCGACCTCGGAGCGGACGCGGCGGATCGTGTCCTTGCCGATGGCCATCCCCGACACCCGCACAGACCCGTGCGCGGGCCGCAGGGTCCCGTTGAGCTGGAGCATCAGCGTGCTCTTGCCGGCACCGTTGGGCCCCACGAGGGCGACCTTCTCGCCGGCGGCGATCCGGAGGTCGACACCCACGAGCGCCTCGAACCCGTCCGGGTACCGGAAGTGGACGTGCTCGAGCTCGATCGTGCCGCGGCCGGGGCCGGCGCCGGCGCCGCGGCTGCGGTCGCTGCGTCCCCGGGAACCGTGGGGTGCGAATGGGGATGCGTGTGTGGCCCCCCGACGTCGTGGGCATGCGTGTGGTCGTGGACGTCGTCGGCCGGGGCCGGGACGCCCGGGGCAGGGGCGGCGTCGGGGGTCACAGGCGGGGAAGCCACAGGACGGCGATGACCTCGTACAGGGCGAACAGGGCGAGGAGGACGCCGAGGCTCACGACCTCGACGCGCTGGAGCGAGCGCGTGCGCAGATGGCGGAACTCGCCCTCGAACCCGCGCGCCTGCATGGCCGCGTAGATCCGCTCGCTGCGCTCGTAGGCGCGGAGGAACAGCGACCCGACCATCCGCCCGGTGACCGTCGCCCGCCACCGGATGGAGCCGCCACCGCGTCCCTCGCCCTGCGCAGAGCGGGAGTCGCGTGCGCGCACCATCCGCGATCCCTCGTCGGAGAGGACCGCGATGTAGCGGTACATGAACGAGATGATCGAGATGAGGATCCGTGGCAGTCGCAGCTCCCGGAGCGCGTCGATGAGATCGTGGAAGGGGGTGGTGAACGCCAGCAGGAGGGCGACCTGCACCGAGAGCCAGCTCCCGACCATGATCGTGAGGAAGCGGCGGATCCCCTCGGCCGAGATCGTGAGGTCCAGGGGGCCGATCGTCACCGTGGCGACGATCTGCTCCTGGACGGTGAAGATCAGCGGGAGCGCCGCCAGGGCGAACGGCAGCGCCACGACGGCCGAACGCGAGAGCCGGAACGGGCCCAGCCCGGCGGTCGCGGAGCACGCCACGAGGATCAGCCAGATGATCAGCAGGGCCAGGAACGACCCGATCGGCAGCAGCGAGATCACGAGGATCCCGGCGATCGTGAGGATGAACTTGAGGCGCGCGTCGGCCCTGTGGAACGGGCTGTCGCCCTCGACGTAACGGTCGAGCTCCAGGGTTCGGCGCCCCTACGCCCGTCGGCGCGCGAGCACGCGGCCCAGCAGGAACACGGCGCCCAGCACGATCGCGACGCCAAGCAGGCCGGACAGGATCGTGGACAGGCGTGGATCGTCGATGCCGGGGATCGCGTAGCCGGAGAACAGACCGGAGAAGAAGTTCGTCGCCTGTTCGATGAACCCGTTGTCCGTGGCGACGCGCTCCAGCCCGTCGGGGTCCGACGAGGCGAGGAACGCGGCGGCGACGACCACGAGCGAGGCGAGGGCGACGCCGGCCACCCACCACCGCCGGCCGAGGCGTCGGTGGGGTGCGTCCGCCGCGGGAACGGCCTCTGTCGCGGGAACACCGTCCGCCGCGCGATCCTCGTCCATCGTTGTATCCGGCTGGATCGAGCGGTCCGCCTCGGTCGCGGGGCGCAGGTCCTCGTGGCTGGTCATCGGTCAGGCCGGCACCGCGCTGGCCGACCGGGCGGCCCGGTCCGGGCGCAGGTCCAGCAGGTCGGGGCGCGCTGTCGCGATGAACGCCAGGGCGGCGGCGGTGATCAGCGCCTCGCCGACGCCCACGAACGCGTGGACCCCGAGCATCGCCGGCAGGACGACCTCCGCCGGGCTGGTGCCGGACACGATCAGCTCGAGCGACATGGCGATCGCCCCTGCCACGACGGAAGCCCAGCCGGCGATCGCCGCCGCCGGGATGCGGCCCCGGTCCTCGCCACCGAACAGCCCGCACAGCACCCGGTACAGCGCGAACCCGCCGAGGGTGCCGATGATGGCCATGTTGAAGATGTTCGCGCCCATGACCACGAGGCCGCCGTCGGAGAAGACCAGGGCCTGGACCGCGATCACGCAGGCCATGACCAGGGTCGCGGCCCATGGCCCCAGGAGGACCGCCGCAAGGACGCCGCCCAGCAGGTGACCCGACGTGCCGCCCGCGACCTGGAAGTTGAACATCTGCGCGGCGAAGATGAACGCGGCCATCACGCCCATGAGGGGCACGGACCGCTCGTCGAGGTTCCGGTTGGTCTGCCGGACGGCGATGCCGATCACGACGATCGTGATGACCCAGAAGAAGATCGCCACCGGCACGCTCAGGAACCGGTCCGCCGCGTGCATCTCGGGCACCACGCGGACGGCGGTCCGGGATGCGCTGGCGATCGAGAGGAGATCCATGCGGGGCGGGCTCCGGGGAGGGGCGTCGGTCCGGGGTGGGAGCGAATCCTAATCGCGTGGTGTCGCTCTTGCAAGTGGTTGCAATAACTGCTGCCACCACCCCATAATTCGTCCGATGCCCGCCTCCGGTTCACTCCCGCCCAGGCCCGATCGCGCGGAGCCATCGCCCTGGGCCGACCTCCGCGAGCGTCTACGCGCGGGGGGACTGCGCTGGACGCCCCAGCGGCGCGTCCTGGTCGAGGTGCTGTCTCGGAGCGACGGCCACGTGACGGGCTCGGAGCTGGTCGAGCGCTGCCGCGCCCTGGATCCCGCGACCACGCCGTCGACTGTCTATCGCACCCTCGACGTCCTCGAGGAGCTGGGGATCGTGCGTCACGCGCATGGAGTCGATGGCCGCGAGGAGTTCCACGTCCTGCCGCATGCCGAGCACGGGCACCTCCACTGCCGCGGCTGCCGCCAGACGTGGGAGATCGAGGCGGGCGAGGCAGACGCGCTCGTCTCGGCCCTCAGCGCGGACCGGGGCTTCCAGGTGGACCTCTCGCACCTCTCCGTCTCGGGGCTCTGCCGCGAGTGCGGATCCTCGGCGGGGCCGGTCGGTCACGACCACTAGCCACCGGCCGACCAGTCCCTGGCCCACCGGCCGGCACAGCCACCGGCCTTCCGCCGGCACGGTCACCGGCCACCGGCCGGCATGGCCAGGGCCTCCGGCCCACAGGTCTGACGAGCGTCGACGCTACCGCACCGCGCCGAGCACCGCGTCGGACAGGGCCGGCCAGGCCACGAGCGCCCAGGGTCCGAACTCTCGCTCGGGCAGGCACGCCAGCGCAAGGCTCGCGTCCGGGTCGACCCAGAGGAACGCCCCGCTGCCACCGAAATGCCCGAACGTCCGAGGCGAGTTCAGCGTGCCGGTCCAGTGCGGATCCTTGCCGTCGCGGATCTCGAACCCGAGGCCCCAGTCGAGCGGGTCGAGGCGCCCGAGGCCCGGCAGGACACCGCGCAGCCCGGGAAAGGCCACGGTGGTCGCCGCGGCCAGCGAAGCCGCCGGCAGGAGGCGAGGCCGCAGCAACTCGTGCGCGAACGCGGCCAGGTCGTCGATCGGCCCCTCGAGGCCCTGTGAGGGGCGGTCCACGAGGCGGGTCCCGGTCATGCCCAGCGGGTCCAGCACCCAGTCCCGCAGGAGAGACGGGAAGGGGCGCCCGGCCCGAGCGGCCACGACCGCTCCGAGCGCGTCGAACCCCGCGTTGGAGTAGATCCGCGTCCGGCCCGGCGCCGCGATCACGGACGGGTCGTCGAACGCGAGGCCGGAGGCGTGGGCGAGCAGATGCCGGACGGTCGCGCCGGGCGGCCCGGCGGGCTCGTCCAGCGCGAGCATCCCGCCCTCCACCGCGATCAGGACGACGTACGCGGTCAGCAGCTTGGTCACCGACGCCCACCGTCGCGACGCACCCGCGGGCCCGTGCACCGCGACCGGCCCGTCCGGGTCCACCACGGCCAGGGTCACCGATCCCGCGTCCCAGCCGTCGGCCTCCGCCAGCACGGACGCGTCGAATGACCGGGTCAAGGCGGCCCCGCGAACCCGCCGACGTCGACCATGACCAGCACCAGGACCACGCGGCGTTACTCCAGCGTCGGGACGCCGAGGATGTTGAACCCGCCGTCGACGTAGATGACTTCGCCGGTCACGGCGCTCGACAGGTCGGAGGCCAGGTAGGTGGCGGTCCTGCCGCAATCCTCGATCGAGATGTGGGCGCGCAGCGGGGCGATCTCGTTGAACGGGCCGTAGAGCTTCCGGAAGCCCGCGATGCCACCGGCGGACAGAGTGCGGATCGGCCCGGCGGAGATCGCGTTGACACGGACGCCTTCGGGGCCGAGGTCTGCGGCGAGGTACCGGACCGACGCCTCGAGCGCTGCCTTGGCGACGCCCATGACGTTGTAATGGGTGACGACCTTCTCCGCGCCGTAGTAGCTGAGCGTGATGATCGAGCTGCCTCGATGCAGGTACGGGCGCGCCTCGCGGGTGAGTGCGACCAGCGAGTACGCGGACACGTCCATCGCGAGCGCGAACCCGTCCCGGGAGGTGTCCACGAACGACCCGTCGAGGTCCTCGCGCTTCGCGTAGGCGACCGCGTGGACCAGAATGTCGATCTCGCCATGGAGCTCCGCCCATTTCGCCGTGACCGCGCGAATCTGCTCGTCGGACTGCAGGTCGGCGGGCTCGACGAAGGTGGCCCCGATTGACTCGGCCAGGGGGCGGACCCGGCGCTCGATCAGGCTCTCGACGGACGAGAAGCCCACGATCGCGCCCTCGTCGTGGAACGCCCTGGCGATCCCCCAGGCGATGCTGTGGTCGTTCGCGACCCCGAACACGAGGGCCTTGCGCCCCTCGAGCAGACCCATGCGCAGGCTCCTTGGCTGGGTGATTGGCTGGGGTGATCCGTCCCGCCGGCGCGCCGGCGCCGGGGTAACCTGCGCGCATCATGCCCGACTCCGCCGTTCCCGACGCCAGCCTGCGTGCAGCGCTGCACGGGGTCCGGGCGCTGCTGCTGGACCTGGACGGCGTCCTGATTGTCAAGGGTGCGGCGGTCCCGGGGGCCGTGGCAGCCATCGCGGCGCTGGACCGGCGCCCCTTCCCGTACCTCGTGGTCACCAACACGTCGCTCGTATCACGGGCGACCCTCGCCCGGTGGGGGAGGAGCGTCGGCTTCGCCACGCCCGCCGACCGCTTCCAGTCCGCACTCTCGGCGACCGCGGACATGGTGCGGGGCGAGTATGGCGACCGGCCGGTCTACGTGATCACCTCCGACGACGCGCGGGCGGAGTTCGCAGGCGTCAACCTGGTGGACGGGGTGGCGACCGATGCGGCGCCGGGTGAGGTCGCTGCGGTGGTCCTTGGGGACTCGCCGGACCAGCTCACGAAGGCGAACCTTGACCGGGCCTTCCGTCTCGTCCGAGGCGGCGCCACCCTGATCGGGATGCATCGCAACGCCTGGTGGATCACGGCGGATGGTCCCACGCTCGATGCGGGGGCGTTCCTCGTCGGCCTGGAATACGCGACCGGGCAGCGGGCGCGGGTGGTGGGCAAGCCGTCAATCGCGAGCTTCCGGATGGGCTTCGAGCGGCTGGCGGCCGAGGCCCGCGAGCGGGGCGAGGCACGCCTCCTGCTCCGGGAGGTGGCCATGGTGGGCGACGACGTCTCGAACGACATTGGTGGGGCGCAGCGGGCTGGCCTCCGCGGCATCTTCGTCCGGACCGGCAAGCACGGCGATGCGGAGCTGGCGGCCGCCGGGGCGCGTGCGAGGGGCGCCGTGCGCCCGGACGCGATCGCCCCGTCCATCGCGGAGGTCGTCGCGGCGCTGGGCTGAACCGGTGCCGCGCCACGCCGGCTCCCCTTCGGGCATCGCGGCGCCCTATCGTGACGGTTCCGGCCCAAACCCGGCATGCGCCAGGATTGCCTCGACGACGGCGTCGACCGGCGCGGTCGTGGGAACCTCCAGCGAGGCGCGCCTGCGCAGGAGCGGCTCGATGGTCAGGGTGTCCTCCAGGACCTTGACGAGCTCGTCGGGGCGCTTGCCGAAAGCGTTCGTCGTTCGCGTTCGCAGCCGCTCGATCATCACAGGCGTGGGGGTGCTGAGCAGGACGATGTGATCGAACTGCGGGTAGAACCTCGCCTGGTTCGGGGCACATCCGCTCAGGAACAGGATGTCCGCGTCGTCGGTCGCGAGCAGCGCCGCGATGCGGTCCTCGCGCCAGACCCAGTCAAAGCCCGACGTCGACGATGGTCCATCGGGTTCACCTGGGACCCTGACCTGCTCGGACCAGCCAGGGTCGTCCGCGTCGACCGCCTTGTAGCCGCGAGCGGCGAGCTCGCGGATGGTCGTGGACTTGCCGGTCCCCGACATGCCCGTCACCAGCACGCGTTTCATGGCGGCACCGTAGCCGCTCGCCAGCGCTCGCGCTCAGGACGGGCGGGTGATACGCACGTCGTCAACGCCGGCCTCGACGGTCGAATCCGCGCCCCCGTCTGCTGCCTCGAACCGGATCCGGATCGTCTGGCCCGCCCAGGCGTCCATCGACACCGTCGCCGTCTGCCACGCGCCCGCCACCACCGCGCCGGTCCCGGTGCGCTCCCAGACCGTCATCTGCGTCCCGTCCGCCTCGACGATCGCGCGCAGGTGGTCCGCCGCCGTTCCGCTCGCCGTGTGGGCGAACGCGAACCGGAAAATCAGCCGCTGCCCCGCCGCGGCCGGGAGCGCGACCGGTCCCGAGCGGACGGTGGTCACGCCGTCGAGGTCGTTCGTCCCGACGCTCGTCCCCGCGGCGAGACCGGTCACCAGGGCCGCCCGGCCTGACGGTGTCGTCCCGGGCTGCAGCGTGACGCCGCCCCTTGTGGTCGCCGCGGGATCGCCGCGGGTCCAGCGTGCGTTGGCAGGCGCCGTGTCGGTTCCGTCCGGGTTCACGGTCCACCCGCGGGCGACCTCCATGTCGTCGTCGAAGGCGCCGCACCGGGCATTCGCGACCGCCGTCCCCAGCACGGCGTAGGGGCACCCGGCCCGCTCCGCGAGGTAGAGGACTGCGTTCCTGTTGCGAGCGGTCTCGGTCGCGATCACCGACGACTTCGGGTAGTCGACATTCGAGAGCTCGATCGTGTAGGCGAAGATCCGGTACACGCCGTATTCGTAGTCCCTGGTCGTGCCGGAGCTCACGTACAGGTCGCTCCCCTGTTCGGCGCGGTAGCCGTTGCTGGCCGCCATCGTCCTGCCGATGGCGACCAGGGCCGCGTGGTCCTGGCTCGTCATGTCGGCGGGGAGGTTCGCGAGGGTGTAGCCGTAGGGCCACATCACGAGGCGTGCGTATTCGTGGAACGAGATCGCGGTGCGGATCTGCTGGCGACCGTCCACGACGCGGCTCGCGAGGAAGTCGCGCATTGCGCGAGTCTCGGGTGCCGAGAACGCCTTCGGGCCGCGATAGGTGATGGCGAGCGGGTTGGCGCTCGTGCGGCCGCCACCGCCCCACCGGTAGCCGTAGTTGCGGTTGAGGTCGGTGCCGATGGCCGTCGTCCCGGCATTCGGCTGGCGATTCTTGCGCCAGTGGTGGAACCTGCCCCCGCTGATGTCGTACTCGGCGCCGTCCGGGTTCACCGCGAACACGATCCAGATCTCGCGCGTGTCCACGATCTTCGTGATCCTCGGGTCCGTTCCGTATCCGTCCACCAGCCAGTGGAGGATGTGGAGCGTCATCTCGAGGCCCATGTGCTCGTCGGAGTGGTGGAGGCCGTCGTACAGGACCTCGGGCTCGGCTTCGTCCGTGGCAACGTTGTCACTGACCTTGGCCGCCCACAGCTGGCGCCCCTGGTAGCTCTTCCCGATCGAGAAGCGGCTGACGATATCGGGATGGGCGGCCGCGACTGCGGCGACCTCCGCCGTCATCTCGGCGTACGTGTGGTAGGCGGTCCAGCCGGCCGGGAAATCGGACGCGGCCCGGGCGGGCCCGACGCCGGCGAGAACTGCGAGGACCAGCGCGCCGGCTAGGGAGGGGAGCGTGCGGCGGATCGAAGGAGGCATTGCGCCAGTCTGGGGCGTCGCGTCGGATCGCGCACCGGCCCGGAGGTCCCGCAGCACCCCGGAGGTTCCGCGTCGCCCGGAGGTCCCGCTCCGGAGGTTCCGCGCCACCGAAGGCTCCGCGTCGCCCGGAGATCCCGTATCGCCCGGAGGTTTCGCGCCACGGCCGCCGCCGGGACTAGACTGGCCCCAATGACCGTCCTCGAGCCGCGCGCCGCCGAATCCGCGGACGCGCCCCACGGGAGCCTGCGATGACCGCCCAGCGCATCAAGATCACCTACGCGACGCTGCGCGCCGACAACGAGGAGCTGCACGCGCTCTACGAGGCCGGTCTCGAGAAGGCCAGGGGCCGCCTCGGGGCGTACCACCGCAACTACGTCGACGGCGCCGAGCGTGACGGCGAGGGGGTCTTCGAGGTCCGCTCGCCCATCGACACCGACATCGTCGTCGGCACCTTCGCGAAGGGGACCCGCGACGATGTGCGGGACGCGATCGCCGCGGCCCGTCGCGCGCAGCCGGCGTGGTTCCGCATGGGCTGGGAGAAGCGCCTCGCGATCCTGAGGGCAGCCGCGGAGCTGATCTCCGAGCGCCAGATGGAGTACGGCGGCCTGATGGCGATCGAGGTGGGCAAGACGCGGATGGAGGCCCTGGGCGAGGTCGAGGAGGCGGCCGACCTCATCCGCTACTACGCGAAGACGGCCGAGGACAACGCGTTCTACGACCATCCGATGGACAACCTGGGCGACGCGGCCGTGCATACGCGATCGATCCTCCGGCCGCACGGCGTGTTCGCGGTGATCTCCCCGTTCAACTTCCCGATGGCCCTCGCCGTCGGTCCGACCTCCGCGGCGATGATGGCCGGCAACGCGGTGATCCTCAAGCCGGCCTCCGCTTCTGCGATGACGGCGGTCGCGATCCTCGAGGCTTACCGCGACGCGGGCGTCCCGGACGGCGTGTTCAACCTGGTGATGGGCCCGGGCGGCACGGTCGGAGCCGAGCTCCAGGAGAACCCGGGCATCGACGGCATCGTGTTCACGGGCTCGTACGAGGTGGGGTTCGACCTCTTCCGCAACTTCTCGAAGCGCTACCCGCGGCCGTGCATCGTGGAGATGGGCGGCAAGAACCCGGCGATCGTGCTCAGGAGCGCGGATCTCGAGGAGGCGGCCGAGGGCGTCATGCGCGCGTCGTTCGGCTTCGGCGGCCAGAAATGCTCGGCCAACAGCCGCGTCTACGTGGAGCGGCCGGTCCACGACGAGTTCGTCCAGGCCCTGGTCGAGAAGACCGAGAAGCTCGTGGTGGGCGACCCGCTGCCCAGGACGGCGTTCCTCGGCCCGGTGATCGACCAGGCGGCGGTCGACCGCCACCAGCAGGCAGTCGCCGAGGCGCGCCGCGACGGCGTCGTGTTCACAGGCGGCGAACGCCTGGCGGACGGTGACCTGGCCCGCGGGTACTACGTGGAACCGACGGTCGTGGGTCTGCCGGCCTCCCACCGCCTCTTCCAGGACGAGCTGTTCGCGCCGTTCGTCGCCGTCGCGGCGGTCGACTCGCTGGACGAGGCGCTCGCTCTCGCCAATGACAACCTGTACGGCCTGACCGCGGGCGTCTACAGCGAGGACCCCGCCGAGGTGCAGCAGTTCCTCGAGGAGATCCACGCCGGCGTGCTGTACGTCAACCGCCGTGCCGGTGCGACCACGGGCGCCTGGCCGGGCGTGCAGGCCTTCGGCGGCTGGAAGGGCTCGGGCTCGACAGGCAAGTCCGGCCTGTCGATGTACTACGTCGCGCAGTTCCTGCGGGAGCAGAGCCACACCGTCGTCGACTGACGCCGGTTCGGATGGCCCATGGGCCTGGCCCGTACCCCATGCGCGGGTCGCGGGCGCCTCGGGCGCCGCGGGCGCTCCTGGTGCCGCGGGCGCTCCTCGCGGCGGCATTGCTCGCGGCTGTGGCAGTGCCGGTCGGCGGCTGCTCGCTGATCCCGGACTTCGCCACTCCGCCGCCCTCCGGCGTCGTGGACCCGGAACTGCCGCTCGGGGTCCGGGTCTTCACGCCACCGGCCGAGATGGCGGTGCACGTCTCGAATGGAACAACCATCCCCGTCACGGTGACCGTCGGTGACGCGTTCCGCCGCGACGTCGCGCCCGGCCAAGGCGCAGACCTGACCGCCGCCGACCTGCCTGGCCTGCCTTGGGACGTGAAAGTCCGGACGTCGTCTGGCCGCGTGCTCGCGGAGCTACCCGTCAACGCCGCGTCCGTGTGGCGACTCCGGCACGCGGACGGGAGCACCGAGGCGCAGGGTGCGGGGGCTCGCGTGGACCTCTCCTGCGGGATGCTCGTCATCTGGTCCGGCTTCCCAATGGGCGGTCCGGTGCCCGGCGCGGGCGTCCCCGGCGACTGCGCGCCGTAGGGCGTCGTCTGCCGCATGCCGGGCGCCCGCAGCAGCCCATCATCACAGACACCCATGGAGTGAGTGACAATCGCCGACATGCGCAGGCCCCAGCGCGTCGACGGGCCGGACGCCGGCGCCACCCAGCGCGGGCGAGCTCCGCCGGCCCTCGAGCGAGCGGCGAGCGAGCCCTGGACCTCACCGGCCACTTACCAGATGGGTGCTTGCGCAACTCCACCGGGTCCGACCTGCGCTTGTACCCGGGCCACGGGTGGCCGATCGGCGCGGCCGGGCTGTCGCGGGGTTACCAAGCACCCCGTGAGTGTCTGCCCACCAAAGCCGACGAGGCCCTGGTTTGAACTCCCCTGGTGAGTGGATGGAAGGTCCCGAGACGGACGTGGATGGCCTCATCCACGCGCTCCCGGCACCCCGTCCAGGGGACTTTCGGACCCCTTCCCCACCCGCACCCCTCTGCTATGCTGATATTCACTCTGCATAGGATCTATGCGCATTGGGCTCGGCCCCGCCCGCTGCCAAGCACCCTAGGAGGCCCCGTGACCACCCCGCTCCAGGACCGTCGCATCCCGGACCTCGTGACCGAGCTGCCCGGCCCCAGGGCCCGTGCCCACATCGAGTTCGATCACGCCTGGACGAGTCCCAGCCTCCCCCGCGCATACCCGATCGTTCCCGTCCGTGGCCTCGGCTGTGCCGTCGAGGACATCGACGGCAACGTGTTCCTCGACTTCGCGGCCGGGATCGCCGTCAACAGCACCGGCCACAGCCATCCGGCGGTCGTCGCCGCGATCCAGGCCCAGGCCGCCGAGCTCCAGCACTTCTCCGCCAGCGACTTCTACCTGCCGATCTACGCGACGGCCGCGGCGGAGCTCGCCCGCATCGCCCCCATGAAGGGCCCGAAGCGCACGTTCATCGGCAACTCAGGCGCCGAGGTGGTCGAGGCGAGCCTGAAGCTCGCCCGATATCACACGCGCCGCCAGAACGTCATCGCGTTCCTCGGCGCGTTCCACGGCCGGACCATGGGTGCCGTGAGCCTGACGGCCAGCAAGGCCAAGTACCGTGCGCACTTCGGCCCCCTCCTCCCCGGCGTCCACCACGTGCCGTACGGAAACGAGGGTCTCGAGGAGATCGAGAGCCGGATCTTCAGGCGCCTCATGCCGGCCGACGAGTTCGCCGCCGTCATCGTGGAGCCGATCCAGGGCGAGGGTGGCTATGTCGTCCCCGAGGTCGACTTCCTGCCGCGCCTCCGCGAGCTGTGCGACCGCCACGGGATCCTCCTCATCGCCGACGAGGTGCAGTCCGGCGCCGGGCGCACCGGCCGGATGTGGGCGATCGAGCACTGGGGCGTGGAGCCGGACATCCTGCTCACGGCCAAGGGCATCGCCTCCGGCATGCCCGTGGGCGCGATGATCGCGAAGGCCGAGATCATGAGCTGGGGTCCCGGGGCGCATGGCAGCACCTACGGTGGCAACCCCGTCGCGCTGGCCGCGCTCCTCGAGACGATCAAGCTCCTCGAGGGCGGCCTCATGGCCAACGCGGAGGCTCGCGGCAACCAGGTCCAGGACGGCCTCCGGCCGCTCGTGGACCGCTTCCCGGGGATCATGAAGGACGTCCGCGGGAAGGGCCTCATGATCGGCGTCCAGTTCGACTCCGGCATGACGGCCGAGGCCGTGCAGATGCAGGCGTTCGACCGTGGGCTCCTGGTGCTCGGGGCCGGCGAGGACTGCGTCCGGATGTCACCGCCCCTCGTCGTCACGCAGGCCGAGACCGAGACCGCCATCCGCCTGTTCACGGAGTCTGTCGCGCACGTGGCACACAACCGCGGGGAGGCCGTGGCCGAGGTGCTGGCCGACGTCGAGATGGGCCTGGCGGCCGCCGCGACCGGCGAAGGCTGACCCGCCCGGCACGCGACGGGAGGAGGACGACCATTTCCGGCAAGGTCGCCTCGATGCGGGACGCGATCGCCGACCTCGTGCGGGACGGCGACACGGTCGCGATCGAGGGGTTCACGCACCTGATCGGCTTCTCCGCCGGCCACGAGATCATCCGCCAGCGCCGGCGGGACCTGACCCTCGCCCGGATGACGCCGGACCTCATCTACGACCAGATGATCGCCGGCGGCGTCGCCCGCAAGCTGATCTTCTCCTGGCTCGGCAACCCCGGCGTCGGCGGGCTCAACGCGATCCGCCGCCGCATCGAGCCGGCGTCGGTGGGGCCCGGCGGGAAGGCCCTCGAGATCGAGGAGTACAGCCACTTCGGCATGGTCGCGCGCTACACCGCCGGCGCCGCGAACCTGCCGTTCATGCCGCTGCGCTCCTACTTCGAGACCGACCTGCCCAAGGCGAACCCGCTCATCCGCGAGATCCGGTCGCCCTACTCGGACGAGACCGTCTACGCCGTGCCGCCACTCAACCCCGACGTCACGGTCATCCACGCCCAGCGCGCGGACGCGAACGGGAACACCCAGATCTGGGGCCTCCTCGGCTGCCAGAAGGAGGCCGCCTTCGCCGCCGATCGCGTGATCGTCGTGGTCGAGGACCTGGTGGACGAGGCGGTGATCCGCGCGGATCCGAACCGGACGGTGATCCCGGGGCTGATCGTGGACGCCGTGGTCGTGGACCCGTTCGGGGCCCACCCCTCCTACGTCCAGGGCGCCTACGACCGCGACAACCGGTTCTACCTGGACTGGGACCCCATCAGCCGGGACGAGGATAAGACCCAGGCCTGGCTGCGCGACTGGGTCTATGACCTGCCTGACCGCGAGGCCTACGTCCAGAAGCTGGGCGAGGAGCGTGTCGCCGCCCTGCGGCCCGGCAGCGCGCCCTCGGGCAGCGTCGACTATGGGCGGTACGGCTGATGGCGACGGTCCGCTACCTCGTGGCCGACGTCGAACGGTCGATGGCCTTCTACCGTGACCTCCTCGGCTTCGAGGAGGGCTTCGACATGCTCCCGGCCTTCGCGATGATCCGGCTGGGCGACCTCTCGCTATGGCTGGCTGGTCCGACATCGTCTGCGGCACGGCCCATGCCGGACGGTGCGCGTCCCGTGCCCGGGGGCTGGAACCGGTTCGTCGTCGAGGTGGACGATCTCGCGCCGCTCGTGACACGCCTGCGCGAGGCCGGTGCGACGTTCCGCAACGACATCGTCAGCGGCCCGGGCGGGAAGCAGATCCTGCTCGAGGACCCCGACGGCAACCCTGTCGAGCTGTTCGAGGCCCGGCAATGAGCGATCCGCAGGGCCCGGCCTTCTCCAAGAACGAGATGATGATCGTCGCGGCCGCGCGCGAGCTCGTCGGCCAGCACGTCTGCTTCGTCGGCGTCGGCCTCCCGAACATCGCCGTCAACCTCGCCAAGCGGACGATCGCGCCCGACCTGGAGCTCGTGTACGAGGCCGGCGTGTTCGGGGCCCGCCCGGCCCGGCTGCCGCTCTCGATCGGGGACCCGACGATCGTGACGGGGGCGACGGCAGTGGTCTCGATGTTCGAGCTGTTCGCGTTCTACCTGCAGCGCGGGCTGATCGACGTGGGCTTCCTGGGCGCGGCGCAGATCGATCGGTTCGGCAACCTCAACTCCACGGTCATCGGGGACTACGCCGCGCCGAAGACGCGGCTGCCGGGCTCCGGCGGCGCGTGCGAGATCGCGATCAACGCGCGGAACGTGTTCGTGATCATGCGCCAGTCCTCGCGCTCGTTCGTCGACCGGATCGACTTCCGGACCTCGCCCGGGAACCTCGGCGGGGCGGAGCAGGCCGAGCGGATCCGCCGGGCCGGCGGCTGGCACGGGCGCGGGCCGTCCGTGGTCGTGACCGACCTCGGGATCTGGCACTTCGACGACGACGGCGAGATGCGGCTCGACTTCCTGCACCCCGGCGCGACCCTGGAGGAGGTCCGTGCGACGATCGCCTGGGCGCCCCGGATCAGCCCGGACCTGCGCACCACCCCTGCCCCGACCGCGGACGAGCTGCGACTCGTCCGCGAGGAACTGGACCCCGAGGGCGTCTACACCAGGTAGACCCGCTCGTCCTACGCGTCTGATCCTTTCCTCGGCCACCTTGCTACCTCGCTGCCTCGGGGTCTCGCCTCCCTGGCGTCCCTCACGGCGCACCCGGCCCCGACGACCCACACCACGGGCTCGGCGTCGCGCCCCGCGCCACGGGCTCGGCGTCGCGCCCCGCGCCACGGGCTCGGCGTGGCGCCCGCGCCACGAAACCAGGGTTCCGAGGCGGAAAGTGCCCGTGTGTGCGGGTTCGTGGCGTGTGGCACCACGAAGGAGGGCTGATCCCGCTCTCGTGCCTGCGACGAGCCGCCGAGAACCGGAATCGTGGTGCTAAGCGCCACGGGCCACGACGCGGGCCCGGAACCGTGGCGCTACGCGCCACGCGCCGCCACGCGGCACCGCCCAGACCTGGAACCGTGGCGCTACGCGCCACGCACCGCCAACGCGGCACCCAACCGACACGGTGCCCGGCCGCCCCGCCACGCGGCAACGCCGCGGCAATGACGACTCCCGGGATCGTGCGCTGGCCGCATCCCGGATCACCCGGCGACCGGATGTGCCTAGTTCAGCGCGGCGTCCCTCGGCCGGACCACCAGGACCGGGCACGGGGCGTTCCGGACGACGTGCTCCGAGACGCTGCCGAGGAACAGGCGGCCGACGGCCCCGCGGCCGTGGCTGCCCACGATGATCATGTCGGCGTGCTCGGCCTCCGCGGCCGCGACGATCATGTCGCCGGGGTCGCCCGTCCAGACGAGGAAGGAGACGGTGACACCCTCCTCGCGCCCGCGCTCGACCAGCGCCTGGGCAGCCACCTCCCGGTGCTCGCGGACCTGGTCGACTCGCACCCGGAACCTGCCGCCGGGAAGGAGGAGCGACCCGGGGTCGATGACGGATACCACGAGCAGCGCTGCGCCGAGGCGAGCGGCGAGCTCGAAGGCCTCCTCCGTGGCGGCCGACGAGGCCTCGCTGAGGTCCGTGGCGAGCAGCAGCTTCTCCATTCCCGGGGCTGGCGACGTCGAATGCGCAGGCGAGGGCGCGGCAGCCGGCCCGGGGGCCGCGTCGCGTCTCGACTCCGCCGACATCGCGCTCACGTCGGCCGACCCCTAGGCCAGCAGCGCGGCGATCACCGCATCAACGTCGGCCGCCGTCGGCACCACCAGGAACGTGCTCACCATGCCGAACATGCCATCCGCTCCCTCCACGTGCGGGAGGATGTGGCAGTGGAAGGCCCACACTCCGGGGCGGTCCGCGACGAGGTTCACGTCGTATCGCTCGCCCGGGTTGACGCCGAGGGTGTCGCAGTGGAAGGCGGCGTTGCCCAGCGGGTAGCCGTCCCGGGCGACGACCTTCATCCGGTACCCGTGGCTGTGCCACGGGTGCATCATCGAACCCTCGTTCATGAACCGGACGCGGACGGTCTCGCCGACGGCGGCCAGGACCGGCACGGTTGCCGGGAACCCGTGGCCGTTGATCGTGAAGCCGCCCAGGGTGTCGTTGGAGATCCAGACGTACTCGCGGTCGAACTTGTCGTCTGCGGACGGCTTCTTCGGCTCGACGACGTAGCCGCCGAGAAGGCCGCGCCCGACCTGGTCCGTGGCGTTGTGGTGCGAGTGGTACATCAGCGAGCCGGGCCTGTTCGCGGTGAACTCGTACGTGTACGTCTCGCCCGGGGTGATCGGCAGCTGCGTGACGAACGGGATGCCGTCCTGGAAGAAGTCCCCGAACTCTTCACCGTGGAAGTGGACGCCGGTCGTCTCGGGCAGGTTGTTCGTGAAGATCGCGCGGACCTTGTCGCCCTCGGTGACGCGGATCGTGGGTCCGGGCCACTGCTTGTTGTAGCCGAGCGCCGCGACCGTGGGCTTCAGCTCGTCGATCGGCCAGTCCATCTCGTCGATCGTGAGGCGGAAGACCTTGACGTCGCCGTCCATCTCGGGCTTGAGCGGGGTGAGCGCGTCGCTGAGGACCAGCTGCGGGACCTGGACGAAGGCCGGCTTCTGGCTCAGCTCCGGGTAGTTGTCCTGGGCGCCGAGGATCACGGCGAGCTTCGCGAACGCGGCGTCGCCGTAGATGCCCTGGAGCGCCGGTACGAGGTTGCCGAGGTAGCGCCGGACGACGTTCCGGGCGTTGACGTCGTGCTGCGTCCAGCCTGCGGGGATGTTCGCGTCGGGCGTGGGCGACGGCGAAGGTGCGGCCGAGGCCGACGCAGAGGGCGCGGCCGAAGCCGAGGCCGCCGCGGTCGCCGCCGCGGTCGCCGCCGGGGTCGCCGCCGCGGGGGTGGCGGCCGCGCCCGGGGTGGCTGCGGCACCGAAGCTCCAGGCCGGGGCTGCCGCCGGTGCGCAGGCGGCGACGCTGACTGCCACCAGGCCGCCGCCCGTGAGGCCGGCGACCCGGAGGAACCCGCGGCGGGTGATCCCGCTGGACGGGGATTCTTCGGGACTCGCGGCGGGGTCGGGCTCGGACGCGACGGGGGACGTGGCGACGGTGTTGTCCGCGGACATGGGCGCTCCGGTCGAGTTGTCGGTGGATTGGGGAATGGTCGTGGTCGATGGTAGCGGTGCGAAGTGACCAATGGCACGAAGCCGCGGTCCCTCCGCCCCGCACGGATCGAGCGGCTGGTAGGCTGCAGGCGATGACGAGCGACGGCAGGACCGTTTCCTCCCCGACCGCCTCCCGGCCGCGACCCGCCCCGCGGGTCGAATCCCACGTGGACCAGCTTCCCCTCGTCGCGGCTCTCGAGGCTATCGAGCGCTGGCGACGGGAGCCTACCGCGGATCGCCGGGCGGAGGTGGGACACGCCCTCCAAGGGATCCTGGAGATGGCCGGGGCCCGCGGCGCGGTGCTGGAGATCAGCGCGCCACCCCTGCCGCCCCTCGAGGTGGGGGTCGGAACGCTGTCAGTGATCCCTGCCCAGTCCGACCGCGAGCAGCTGGCCCAGTTCCCGCTCGGGTCACACGAGGGACACGCGGTGCTCGGCCGGCTCTTCCTCGACGCGCCCGCGGGGACCGCGGACAGCGTGGTGCGGATCATCGAGCTGGCCCTCGACGCGGCCTGGTCCAGGGCGGAGGTTCATGGGCGCGCCGAGCGCCTCGCGGCGCTCGAGGCTGCGACGCGCGCGATCGCGGCCGAGCTGGACATCGACCGCGTGCTGGGGCTGATCGTGGATCGCGTGCGGGAGCTGGTCGGAGCACGGTTCGCGGCGCTGGGCCTCAGCGATGGGCGCGGCCGGATCGAGCACTTCATCACGAGCGGCGTCGACCCGCAACGCCGCGCGGAGATCGGGAGCGTCCCGCGGGGCCACGGCCTGCTGGGCCTCGTGATCCGCGACGGCCAGACGATCCGGGCCTCGGACATCGCGGAGCACCCCGCCCACTACGGTTTCCCGCCCCACCACCCGCACATGACCTCGTTCCTGGGCGCACCGATCATCGTCAAGGGCCGATCGGTCGGCAACCTGTACCTCTCGGACAAGCCGGGTGGGGAGCCGTTCACCGATGACGACGAGCGGCTGGTCGAGATGTTCGCGGTCCACGCCGGCATCGCCATCGACAACGCCCGTCTCCACGACCAGGTCCAGCGCATGGCCATCGTCGAGGAACGGGAGAGGATCGGCAAGGACCTGCACGACGGGATCATCCAGGCGATCTACGCGGTGGGGCTGTCGCTCGAGGACGTGCCGGAGCTGGTCGAGGATGACGAGGGCAGGCTCGACGCCGTGGCCCGCGTGGACCGCGCGATCGACGCCCTCAACCTCGTGATCGCGGACATCCGCTCCTACATCCTCCGCCTCCGGCCGATGATAGGGGGGGAGGAGGACCCGGTGGAGGGCCTCGCACGCCTGGCCGAGGAGCTGGGCATCCACGCCGTGATCGACCTCGAGACGGATCTCGAGGGCGGCGCGGAGATGCTCCGCTCCCTGCCGCCGGACCGACGCTCGGACATCCTGTTCATCGTCCGCGAGGCACTGTCGAACGTGGCCCGCCACTCGGGCGCCAGCCAGGCGGCGGTCGTGCTGGCCCTCGACGAGGGCGACCTCGTCGTCTGCGTCGAAGACAACGGGCGGGGCTTCGACCCGGCGCTCGTACCCGGACCGGACACGCTCGGACGACACCAGGGTCTGAGCAACATGCGCGACCGTGCGATCGGGATGGGCGGCACGTTCGCCATCGAGCGCCCTGATGGCGCGGGCACGCGTATCATCGTGCGCGTGCCGGCGTCCAGCGGCGACGCCGGGAGCGCCCTCCCGCACCCACCGGAGACAACTGACCGTGACTGATCTCACCTCGCGGCCCCTGCGCCTCCTCGTGGTCGACGATCACGAAGTGGTCCGCCAGGGACTCGTGGCGCTGCTCGATCGCCGCGAAGGGTTCCAGGTGGTCGCCGAGGCCGGCAGCGCCGCCGAGTCGATCGAGCAGGCCCGTCGCTTCCAGCCCGACATCGTGGTCATGGACGTGCGGCTCCCGGATGGCTCCGGGATCGAGGCGTGTCGAGAGATCCGCGCCGAGCTGCCGACGACCCGCGTCGTGATGCTGACCTCGTACCCGGACGAGGAGGCGGTCCTGTCGGCCATCGTCGCCGGCGCGTCCGGCTACCTCCTCAAGCAGATCCGGGCCCGCGACCTGGTCGCAGCCCTCGAATCCGTGGGTCGCGGCGAGTCGCTGCTGGACCCGGCGGTCACCGAGAAGGTCCTGGAGCGGGTCCGGCGGATCGCCACCGGCGCCTACACCGACGAGATGGCCCAGCTCACCGCGCAGGAGCAGCGGATCCTGCTCCTCGTCGCCGAGGGCAAGACCAACAAGGAGATCGCCGCGGAGGTCTTCCTGTCCGACAAGACGGTGAAGAACTACGTGAGCTCGATCCTGTCGAAGCTCAACCTCGAGCGGCGCGCCCAGGCCGCCGCGTTCGTCGCGAAGCACAGGCTGGACCGCGGCGGAGCGTAGGGCCCCGCACCTGCCGCTCGCCGCGCACCAGGCCGCCGTCGCCGCGATGGAGGAAGACCTCGTCGCGTGGGGCCGCGTCCTGCGCATCGAGACCCGCGGACGCGTCACCGGCCGCCCCGTCACGGCCGTCGTGGGGTTCGTGGAGCACCCCGATGGGGTTCTGGTCGTGGCCGCCGGCTCGGGCGAGGCGGACTGGGGCCTCAACCTGCTGGCGGACCCGGCCTGCCGGGTGACGATGGGCGATGCGTCGTGGGCGGCGACAGCTCGCGAGCTCGAGGGTGCCGCGCACGCCGCCGCGGTCCGCGACCTCATCCTGCGCTACGGGACGCCGGCCGAGAGCCTCGGCGCCGGCCCGGCATTCGAGCTCGTCCCGGCTCGGGAGGATCCGGCCTGACGCCGGGACGGGCGTGGCGTCCCACGCTGTGGGGGCGCACCGGACCCGGCGAGGGGGCCATCCGACAGGACGCGGCTTGAGGACCCAGCCCTAGACTTCGTCCATGCGTATCGTGTCGCCCGAAGAAGCCGTGGCGGGGATCAAGTCCCGCGACCAGGTCTACATCCAGATGGCGGCGGCGACGCCGTCCGTCCTGCTCGACGCTCTCGTGGCGCGCGCCCCCGAGCTGCGCGACGTCGGCCTCATCCACCTCCATTCCGAGGGCCCGGGACGGCATCTCCAGGCCGACATGGCACCCCACTTCCGCCACAGGGCCCTGTTCATCGGGCCGAACGCCCGCCAGGCGGTCAACGAGGGCCGGGCGGACTTCGTCCCGGTGTTCTTCTCCGACGTCCCGGCCTTGTTCAGCAGCGGCGCCTACCCGCTGGACGCGGTGTTCGCCAACGTGACCCCGCCCGATGCGCACGGCTTCTGCTCGCTGGGCGTGTCGGTCGAGGCGATGCACGAGGCGATCGCCGCGGCGAAGACCGTGATCGTGCAGTTCAACCCTTCGATCCCACGGACGTGGGGCGAGTCGTTCATCCACGTGAGCCAGATCGACCTCGCGATCGAGGTCGACCAGCCGCCGTACGTCTACCCGCTGCCCAAGGTCGGGCCGATCGAGCGCCAGATCGGCTCCTACGTCGCCGACCTGATCCCGGACGGGGCCACGCTCCAGCTCGGGATCGGGGCGATCCCGACCGCCGTCGCGGAGCTCCTCACGCACAAGAAGGACCTCGGCATCCACACCGAGATGTTCACCGACCCGATCGTGGACCTCGTCGAGAAGGGCGTGGTCAACGGGGAGCGCAAGACGCGCAACCGGGGCAAGCTCGTCGCCACCTTCCTCGTCGGATCGCCCAGGCTGTACGCATTCATCCACGACAACCCGATGGTCGAGATGCGCCCCGTTGACTTCACGAACGACACCCACGTCATCCGGTCCTTCCCCAACATGACCGCGATCAATTCCGCGATCGAGGTGGACCTGACGGGCCAGGTCGTGGCGGACTCGATCGGCTACCGGATGTACTCGGGCGTCGGCGGTCAGATGGACTTCATGCGGGGGGCGGCCCTCGCTCCCGGCGGGCGGGCGATCATCGCGCTGCCCTCCACGGCCGGCGCGGACGGGTCGATCACCCGCATCACATCGCACCTGGCGGAGGGTGCCGGCGTGGTCACGACGCGCGCGCACGTGCGGACCGTGGTCACCGAGTACGGCGTCGCGGAGCTGTGGGGGAAGAGCCTCCGGGAGCGGGCCAAGGCGCTGATCGCCGTGGCGCACCCCGACCACCGCGACAGGCTCATGTCCGAGGCGCGTCACCAGCACGAGCTGTAAGCCCGCGGGCCGCTCAGGGGTGGCTGCGACATGCCGGCCCGCATGGCCTGCTCCCGGACGGGCCGCCCACCACGGCTCTTCATCCCCGACACCTCGCACCGTCCCGACCGCCTCGCACCGTCCCGGGGCCGCCTCGCACCGTCCCGCGACCGCCTCCGGCGCTCACGAGCTCAGGTCGCGCCTCCGCTGTCCGGACACGCATCGGGTTCCGGCGGCCGTCTCCTGCGACGGGTTCGGGCCGCGGTCCGGCTGTGCCGGGATACCACTCCGGTCGAGCCGGCCTGGGCTGCCCGGTTTCCGGCATCTGCCACTCACGCGGGAGCAATTCCAAACATCGGCGGCGTTCGAGCCGGTTTGGGTGCCGATTGGCTGACACCCGTCCGTCGGGAGAGCGGATGACAGAAACGCCGTGACGAGTTCCCGCGTGGGGCGCAAATGACAGGAATCGGGTCGCCGAACCGGGGCGCCGGAGTTGGGACTTGACCTCGGGGTCGCCTCCGCGAGCCGGGGAGCGGCCCTCCCGCACAGAGAGTGTGGCTCGCATGGGACCCGCCGTCGAGACGAGGCTGGCGCAGGCGCACCCCGGAATCACGAAACCCCCGCCGTCGGGCGAGGGCTCAAACGTTCGGGTGGGTGCCGGGCGTCCCCTCCGGCACCCACCTCATGCGCAGTCTCCGGTGTCGGGCGGCCTCCGGTGAGTGCCGATCGGACCACGTTGGCGGGACCTGCGGCACGTCGCGCAAGGAGCCCCGGCCGGCGACCCGACACGGCTCGGGAGGTCATGCTGTCGGGGCGCGGAGGCAGCCACCGCCGTGTTCGCCTGCTGGTCCCGCGGTCCGGCGCGGACGACGCGAGCACCTCCCTCGAGGTCCATCATGCGCATCGAACGCGTGCTGATCATGGGTGCCGCCGGCCGGGACTTCCATGACTTCAACGTCGTCTATCGTCGGGACCCGTCGGTCGAGGTCGTCGCCTTCACCGCGACCCAGATCCCGGGCATCGCCGACCGCCGCTACCCGCCGGAGCTCGCCGGCGAGCGGTATCCGGTCGGCATCCCGATCCGTCCCGAGGCGAAGCTCGAGATCCTGATCCGGGACCTCCATGTCGACACCGTCGTGTTCGCATACAGCGACGTCAGCCACGAGCAGGTGATGCACGCGGCCAGCCGCGCCCTGGCGGCCGGTGCGGACTTCTCCCTCCTCGGCCCGACCCGCACGATGCTCGAGAGCACCCGCCCCGTCGTCTCCGTCTGCGCGGTCCGAACGGGATCGGGCAAGAGCCAGACCAGCCGTTACGTGGCACGTGCACTCGAGGCCCAGGGGCTCAAGGTCGCGATCGTTCGCCACCCGATGCCCTACGGGGACCTCGTCGCACAGCGGGTGCAGCGCTTCGAAACGTACGCCGACCTGGACCGTCACGAGACGACGATCGAGGAGCGCGAGGAGTACGAGCCGCACCTCGACGCCGGGCGCCTCGTCTTCGCCGGCGTGGACTACGAGCAGATCCTGCGCGCCGCCGAGGCCGAGGCCGACATCATCATCTGGGACGGGGGCAACAACGACCTGCCCTTCTACCGGCCCGACCTCGCCATCGTCGTGGCGGACCCGCTGCGTCCGGGCCACGAGCTCCGGTACCACCCGGGCGAGGCGAACCTGCGGTCCGCGGACGTCATCGTCATCAACAAGATCGACTCGGCGACCCCGGAGGCCCTGGCGACCGTCCGCGCCGCCGTGGAGGCCGTGAACCCGCGCGCCGAGGTGGTCGAGGCGAGGTCCTCGCTGGCCCTCGAGGGCGGCGAGATCGCGGGACGGACCGTCGTCGTCGTCGAGGACGGTCCCACGCTCACGCACGGTGGCATGACGTATGGCGCAGGCGTCGTTGCCGCGAACCGGTTCGGCGCGGCCGAGATGGTGGACCCGCGCCCGTACGCGACGGGTGAGCTGGCCGAGACGCTCGCGAAGTACCCGGACCTCGAGCGGCTTCTCCCGGCGATGGGCTACGGCGAGAAGCAGCTGCACGAGCTCGAGGCAGCCTTGGCCGCCGTTCCGGCGGACGTGGTCCTGGCGGCCACGCCGATCGACCTCACGCGGGTGCTGAAGATCGACAAGCCGATCGTCCGCGTCCGGTACGAGCTCGACCCGGTCGCAGGTTCGCTCGATGCCGCCCTCGCCCCGGTCATCGTCCGCGCCAAGGAGGCGCTCGCCGGCAGCCGCTGATGTCGCCGATCGGGGAACCGGGCCGGCGCTCGCAGATGCCGCCGGCCCGGCATCGCTGTCCGGGCCTCACCCGGTGAGGGTGGGGTCCACCACGAGGACGGCCGTCCCGCGCACCTCTCCCGCGGCGAGCCGCGCGAGTGCCAGGTTGGCGTCGGCCAGCGCATAGGTCTCGACGTCCGTCGCGATCCCCACGCGGTCCGCCAGCTCCAGGAACTCGGCCGCGTCCTGCCGGGTGACGTTGGCCACGCTCCGGATCGAGCGCTCCCACCACAGGTCCTCGTAGGGCATCGCCGGCAGGCCGTCCAGGTGGATCGCGTTGATCGCGACGACGCCACCCCGGTCCAGCGCCCGGAGCGCGGCCGCCACGACGGAACCCACCGGGGCGAACGTCACGGCGGCGTCCAGGGCGACCGGCGGCTTGTCGTCCAGACCGCCGGCCCAGGAGGCTCCCAGCTCAAGTGCACGTGAGCGCTCCGAAGCGGAGCGCGTTGCGACAAAGGCGTCCACGCCCCATGCCCGGGCAACCTGGAGCGCGAGGCGAGCCGAGGCCCCGAACCCGTACAGGCCCAGCCTGGCGCCGGCAGAGTCGGGTCCCAGCCCCGCGACCCGGAGCGACCGGTAGCCGATGACGCCGCCACACAAGAGGGGGGCGGCCGCGAGGTCGGGATAGGACGCCGGCAGTCGGACCAGGACATCGGCCCGGGCCACGACGGCGTCCGCGTATCCACCGTCGCGGTCCCACCCGGTGAAGGTCGCGGCCTCGCACAGGTTCTCGCGCCCGGTCCGGCAGAACCGGCAGGTGCCGTCGGTCCCCGCCAGCCACGTGATCCCGGCCCGGTCGCCGGGCGCCCAGCCGTCCACGCCATCGCCGACGGCCGCGACGGTGCCAGTGACCTGGTGGCCGGGCACGATCGGCAGCCGGCGTGCCGCAAGGTCGCCCTCGCACAGCTGGAGATCCGTCCTGCAGACCCCGCATGCGGTGACCCGGAGCCGCACCTCCCCTCGACCGGGTGATGGGTCGGGCCGGTCCGACGGGGCCAGCGGTCCCGCGGCGGCGGGTTGGGGCCGGTCGAGCAGCATCGCGCGCATGACCCGACGAGGGTAGCGGGAGTGGCGACCGCCGGCACCGGCCGCGCGGCGACCGCCGGCACCGGCCGCGCGGCGACCGCCGGCACCGGCCGCGCGGCGAGACGAGTGGGGCCACTCGGACGGGCCCGGTCCCGGAACCTGCGATCCGCCCGGCCGATCCTTCGGGACCATCGGCAGGCGAAGGCAGGCTCCTTCGGGACCACGATCTGCCGTGCAGAAGGAGCAACTCCATGCACGGAACGACACGCGTCCGGCCCGCAACCCACGGAGCCGGCACCGGCATCAACGCGGTGGTCTGGATCGAGCCCGGGCGCGCCATCGTCGTGCGCGGGAGCGACGGCGGAGGGTACGCGACCACGGAGCTGCCCGTCCCGCGGGCGACGGCGGCCACTCCCCCCGCCCTGGCGGAGGTCGCCCACCGGATCGGCGACGTGGACCGGGTCCTCGTCCTCGGCCACGACGACCTGCGCACCGCTCTCGAGAGGGAGATCGTGGCGATCGGGCACCGCCCGGAGACGATCCGCGAGGCGGTCATCGAGGGTCCCGTGGACGAGTCCGTCCTCGTCGCACGCCTGCGTCGGCTGGCCTGACGCCGGATCGGCCAGGGGTCCCAGCGGCGCCGGGCCGTCCGGCAGGGTCCTCGGGCGCCGTTGCCGCACCGCCCCGCGACCGACGGCACTCCCGGCGACGGCCACGCCGGGGGGAGCATTGGCCCGCGGGCCCTGGAGCGCGCGACCCTGTTGTGCGAACCGGCCGGCAACAGTGAGGTCGCACCTCCGATGACGCTCTCCGCCTCCCCGGCGTCCCCCGACCTGATCCATGCCCTGGGCTCGTCCTGGTTCGGAGGAGGCCTCCCCCCCGACACCATCGCCCGCCTCGCGGGTATCGCCACGATGCGGGCCGTCGAGCCGGGTGACGAGGTCACGCGTGAAGGCCAGCTCACCGAAGCACTGTCGATCGTCGTGTCCGGGCGGGTCGCGCTGCGCACGCTGGTCCCGGAACGCGGCATGGTGACGATCCTGACGGTGGAAGCCGGGGATGTCGTCGGCTGGTCATCGCTCGTGCCCCCGCACCGCGCCACGGCCAACGGCATCGCGATCGAACCCGTGACGCTCGTCGAGCTGCCCGGCGAGCGCTTGCGAAACCTGCTCCGATCGGACCCGACCCTGGCCGCTTCGCTGTACCCGCGGGTGCTGCAGGCCGTGAGCCGGCGGCTGGCGGCCACGCGCATGCAGCTCCTCGACCTGTTCGCCCGCGAGGAGTGGGGACGGCGGGAAGGCGGGTCGTGGTGACCGACGAGCGCATGCCCTACGCGCCGTACCCGGCGCCAACCGGGACGGCCGTCGCCGCTCCGCCGATCCAGGTGGCGTCGCCCCACGGCAGCGGGCCCTGGTTCCTGGCCCGCGCCAACCTCGGCATCCTGATCGACATCCTCCAGGAGGACGGGAGGACCGTCATCGGTCCCACGGTGATCGACGGCGCCGTGGTCTACGCCGAGATCCACTCCGTGGACGAGCTGCCAGCCGGCATCGGCGACGAGCAGTCACCCGGCCAATACCGCCTCGTCAAGGGTCGGCACCGCCGGATCTTCGACTACGCCGTCGGACCCCTCAGCCCCAAGCGCTGGACGTTTCCGCCGATGGTCCCGCTCAACGTCGGAAGGCGTGACGGCAAGGCGGTCAGCTTCGAGCCGGCCCCGATCGACCCGCCCTCGCTCGCATTCCTGGGCGTGCGTGCATGTGAGGTTGCCGCCCTCGGCATCCAGGACCGCGTGTTCCTGGGCGGCCCGTACACCGATGAGGACTACCGCGCCCGGCGTCGGAATGCGCTCGTGATCGCGGTCAACTGCACGACGGCCGCCTCGACCTGTTTCTGCACCTCGATGGGCACCGGCCCCGAGGTGCGTGGCGGCTACGACATCGCACTCACCGAGCTCGACGAGGGGTTCCTGCTCCGTGCCGGTTCGCCGGAGGGGGCGGACCTCGTGGCACGCATGCCCGTCCGGGGCGCGGATGCCGGCCAGCTGTTCCGAGCCGCGGAGGCGGTCGGCAAGGTGGCCGCCACGATGGGCGATCCCGTCCCGACCGCCGGACTCCACGACCGGCTCCTGGCGCAGTTCGACAGCCCACGCTGGGCGAAGATCGCCGAGCGGTGCCTCTCGTGCGCCAACTGCACGATGGTCTGCCCGACCTGCTTCTGCAGCAGCGTCACCCAGCGCTCCGACCTCGATGGCGACGTGTCGACGTCCGAGCGGGTCTGGGACTTCTGTTTCACGGCCGGCTTTGCCAAGGTCGCCGGCGGCAACTTCCGGAGTCGCCCGCGCGACCGGTACCGCCAGTGGCTGACCCACAAGTTCGCCACCTGGGTCGACCAGTTCGGCACCTTCGGCTGCGTCGGATGTGGCCGGTGCATCGCCTGGTGCCCCGTGGGGATCGACGTCCGCGCCGAGCTACTGACGATCGCCCCGCCCCTGGCCGCTTGGCCGGAGCCATCCCGCCCGAAGCCGGTGGCCGCCACCCCGGGCTACTACGCGACGGCGCGGATCGTGTCCGTGCGGAACGAGACCGCCGACGTCACGACGCTCACGGTGGGCGACGTCGACTCGGCGTTCCTGGCCGGTGAGTTCGGCCAGTTCGCGATGGTCGCGGTGCCGGCCTTCCCGCCGGTCCCGATCTCCATCTCCCGTTTCGGTCGCGACACCATCGACCTCACGATCCGGGCGGCCGGTCCGGCGACGGCCTCGATCATCGGCCTGGGCCCGCGCGACGAGATCGGCGTGCGAGGCCCGCTCGGGACCTCGTGGCCGATCGAGCGTGCGATGGGTCACGACGTCGTCATCGTCACGGGCGGCATCGGCCTCGCGCCGCTGCGGCCCCTGATCGACGGCCTTCTGGCCCAGCGAGACCGGTTCGACGCGATCCGCCTCTACTACGGTGCCAGGACCCCCGTCGACCAGCTCTACCGCGAGGAGCTGCGGGGCTGGGCCGCCCGCGGCGACATCGACGTGCAGCTCACCGTCGACCGCTCCGGCCCCGGCTGGACGGGCCCCGTCGGCGTGGTCACGCAGCTCTTCGACCGCGCGACGTGGGACGGCTCCCGTTCGCTCGCGTTCGTCTGCGGGCCGGAGCGGATGATGGAGGCGACCGTGGAGGCGCTCGAGGAGCGCGGCCTCACCCCGGACCGGATCTTCGTCACTCTCGAGCGCCACATGGAGTGCGGCATCGGCCTCTGCGGCCACTGCCAGACCGGCGGGCTGTTCGTATGCCGTGATGGTCCCGTCTTCTCGCTGAAACAGCTCGGTGGCATCTTCGGCAAGGAGGGCATCTGATGCCGGCCGTGGCCGCTCGCCCGCGCCTGCGCGTGGGCATCGTGAAGATGGCCTCCTGCGACGGGTGTCAGCTCACGCTGCTCGACCTCGAGGACGAGCTCCTCGCCCTCGCCGACCGCTTCGAGATCGTCGAGTTCCCCGAGGCGAGCTCGCTCCGGTCTGCCGGCCCCTACGATGTCCTCCTGGTCGAGGGCAGCGTCAGCACCGCGGACCAGGCCGCCGAGATCGTGGAGCTCCGTCGCCAGGCGAAGCTGCTCGTGACGATCGGCGCCTGCGCCAGCTACGGCGGCATCCAGGCGCTGCGCAACTGGTCCGACCACGACGTGTTCCGCGCCGCGGTCTACCCCAATCCCGCCTTCGTCGACTCGCTCGCCACCGCCACGCCGGTGTCCGAGCACGTCAAGGTGGATGCCGAGCTCCACGGCTGTCCGATCAGCCCGGAGCAGCTCCGCGAGGTCCTCGTCTCGGTGGCCGTCGGCCGCCGGCCGCAGATCCGCGAGGAGTCCGTCTGCATCGAGTGCAAGAGGCGCGGCGCCGTGTGCGTGATGGTGGCCCAGGGCATGCCCTGTCTCGGGCCGGTCACCCAGAGCGGCTGTGGCGCCCTGTGTCCGACGTTCGGCCGCGGCTGCTACGGCTGCTTCGGCCCGCGGGAGCAGGCGAACGCCGCCTCGCTGGCCCGGACCTTCCAGGCCGGGGGGCGAGAGGGCCAGGAGGTCAGTCGCCTCTTCTCCGGGTTCACCGGGTGGGCCGGAACCTTCCGCGACGTGATCGCCGACTTCGGCGGTCCGCCCGGGATGACTCCGGGCGGGGCGCCCGCCAACATGCCGACGACCGCGACCGCGACCGTCACGACGACTGGAGGAGCCGGCGATGCACGGCGATGACGGCGGCACGCTCGTCGTGGATGCCCCGGGGATCGAGCACGACTTCAAGGTCGGCTACATCACGCGCGTCGAGGGCGAGGGATCGCTGAGCCTGCGGGTCCGCGACGGGTCCGTGGTCGAGGCGCGCCTCCGGATCTTCGAGGCGCCGCGGTACTTCGAACGGCTCGTCGTCGGCCGCACCGGTGACGAGGTCCTGGACATCGTCGCCCGCATCTGCGGGATCTGCCCGATCGCCTACCAGATGACCGCCGTCCACGCGTTCGAGGATCTCTACCGGATCGAGATCGACCCGTCCGTGCGGGCCCTCCGGCGCCTCCTGTACTGCGGCGAGTACATCCAGAGCCACGCCCTGCACGTCTACCTGCTGCATGCTCCCGACTACCTCGGGTACCCGTCGGCGCTCGCGATGGCCGCGGACCACCGGGCCGTGGTGGAGCAGGGCCTCGCGCTCAAGAGGACGGGCAACCAGCTGATCGCCGCACTCGGTGGCCGGCCGGTCCACCCGATCTCCGTGCGGGTCGGCGGCTTCTCCAAGGTGCCCCGCCGCGCCGATCTCGATGGCGTGCGGGCGGCGCTCGACGCGGCCGTCGAGCAGTCGCTGGCGACGGTGCGCCTGGTCGCCACGTGGGACCCGCCGGCCTTCGAGCATCCGCAGCCGCTCGTGGCCCTGCGCCACGAGGCCGAGTATCCGTACAACCACGGGCGGATCGTCTCCACGGACGGCCTGGACCTCGCCCCGGGTGCGTGGGGCGACGCATTCGAGGAGCACCACCTGGAGGGCAGCAACGCCCTCCACGCCCGGACGCATGACGGCCGGGTCTACCTCCTGGGCCCGACGGCGCGAATCGCCCTCGCCGCGGACCGGCTCCACCCGCTTGCCGCGGAGGCCCTCGAGGCGACGGGCCTGAGGGACGCCATCCGGACCAACATCCACCGCTCCATCGTCGCCCGCTCCGTGGAGCTGCTCCACGCCTGCGCCGAGGCCCGGGACCTGATCGACGGCTACCGTCCGCCGTCTGCGCCGAGGGTGGCGTTCACGCCGCGTGCCGGCGTCGCCGCCTGGTCCACGGAGGCCCCGCGCGGCCTCCTCCACCACCGGTACGAGGTCGATGAGCGGGGTCACGTGACCCGCGCCCAGATCGTGCCGCCGACAAGCCAGAACCAGGGGGCCATCGAGGCCGATCTCGCGGCCTTCGCCCCGGCGGTCCTCGACCTGCCCCACGCGGTCGCGACCCACCAGCTCGAGATGCTGATCCGGGCCTACGACCCGTGCATCAGCTGCGCCACCCATTTCCTGGACCTCCGGATCGAGGATCAGCGAACAGAGGAGGGGACAGGATGACCCAGCTCGCACCGCCCTCGGTCCGTCTGCTCATCTGCGGCAACGCGGACCGTGGAGACGACGGGGCAGCCCTGAGCGCCGTCGCGACGCTGCTCCCGTCGCTGCCGTCGGCGTTGCTCGAGCGCCTCGAGGTGCGCCGGTGCGGCCACCTGAGAGTCGAGGACCTGATCGACGTGCCCCCGGGTGAGGTGGCCGTGGTCGTGGATGCGGCGGTCGGGATCCCGCCGGGTCATGTCGTGACCCTTCCCATCTGGCAGATCGTGGCGGACCCGGACGCACCCACGCCCCGGTCTTCGCACGAGCTGCCGATCGACCAGGTGCTCGGGCTCGCGCAGGAGCTCCGCCCCGGCGGGCTCCCCGAGGGTTCCTTCGTCGGGATCGGCGGGCGCCGGTTCGGGTATGGGCGCCCGCTGTCGCGATCGGTGCGGCTGAACATGGCCACGTTCCAGGCGGCGATCGCCGCCGAGCTCGCGCGCCTCACGAACGTCCCGGAGGGTCCTACCCGGGCCGGGTAGCCCGGCCGGGCAGCCCCGGCCCGGTAGCCGGCCAAGCTGAATGTCCGGTCGTCCGCGTCCCGGATCGGGGAGGCAGCGACCATCGGCCCCCGCGTTCGGGACCCCTCGCCCTCCGGGTGGCCGCGCCCCTCGCGCACGATTCCCGCATGATCACGGCGGCACCCGCGGAGGTACTCGCATGAACGTCGTCCCGATGCAGGCCCCGAGGCTCGTCGGCGACCTGATGGCACTCGAGCCGATCGTCGTCCGGGCGGACATGCCCCTGACCGTGGCCGCCGTCCTGATGGACCGGCACCAGGTAAGCGGCCTGCCGGTCGTGGACGGAGGCGGGACCCTGGTCGGCGTGATCAGCGACACGGACCTGCTGCGCGCCCGGGCCACGGAGTACCTGTGGTCGAACTGGCCGGGTCTCCGGGTGAAGCACCTGATGACGAGCCCGGCCCTGACGAGCCGCCGCGACGAGTCGCTGACCGTTGCCGCGCGGAAGATGGAGCGCCATCACGTCGGGCGCCTCGTCGTGGTGGCCGACGACGACGAAACGCTGCCGATAGGCGTGATCGCCATCGCGGACCTGATCCGTGCGATGGCCGCCCTGCTGCCGGAGGAGCCGCCGGAGCCCGAGCCGGTCGCGGACGTCTGGGACGCGGCCGTCCCCGGCGACGACGAGACGCACGGGGACTGAGGCGCCTCCCAGCGCTACGCGATGACCTCCTCCAGGCCCGCCTCGTAGCCCGCGTCGAACGCGGCGACGTCCGCGTCGATCATGTCGGGGTGCCGGGGGCCGAGCAGGATGGCCAGCGCGCGGTGGATGCTCTCGGGCTCCACGAACCTTCGCGCGCCGACGAGCGCCCCAAGTGCCACCACCGAGACCAGCTTGTCATCGCCGGCCTTGCGCGCGACCGCCGTGCACGGGACCTCGAGCACCTCGATGTCGTCGCGACCCGGCTCCGCCTCGATGAGGGTCGTGTTCACGACCAGCAGGCCGCCGACCGCCACGAGCGCCGTGTACTTCGCCATCGACGGCGGGTTGAGCACCACCGCATGATCCGCGCGGTCCACGACCGGCGAGCCGATCGGCCGGTCCGCCACGATCACCGTGCAGGACGCGGTGCCGCCGCGCATCTCGGGCCCGTACGACGGGATCCACAGGACCTCCCGGCCCTCCAGCAGCCCCGCCTCGGCCAGGACCTTGCCGGCGAACAGGATTCCCTGGCCGCCGAACCCCGCGAAGATCGTGGAGCGTTCCATCAGAAGCCCTCCGTGATCGAGCGGTGCGAGGCACCGGGCTTCGGCAACGCCTGTGTGATGCCGCGGGACCGGTCCACGAACGTGCCCACCGGGTAGGCGGCCGTGACCTCGGTCGCGAGGCGCTCCATCGCCTGCGTCGGCGTCATGTTCCAGCCGACCGGGCAGGTGGACAGGACCTCGACGATCGAGAAGCCCTTTCCCTCGAGCTGGATCTCGAACGCACGCTTGATCGCCTGCCTGGCCTTGCCGACGTGCCCCGGGTCGGCCACCGACACGCGGGCGGCGTACTGGACGCCGGGCAGGAGCGACAGCATCTCGGTCACGGGGAGCGGGTAGCCAGCGGTCTGGACGTCCCGTCCGGTCGGGCTCGACGTGGTCTTCTGGCCGGGCAGCGTGGTCGGGGCCATCTGGCCGCCCGTCATGCCATAGATCCCGTTGTTCACGAAGATGGTCGTGAACCGCTCGCCGCGCGCGGCCGCATGGACGATCTCCGCCGTCCCGATGGCGGCGAGGTCTCCGTCGCCCTGGTAGGTGAACACGATCCGATCCGGCCTGACGCGCTTGACGCCCGTCGCGACGGCGGCCGCCCGGCCGTGAGGGGACTCGACAGAGTCGAGCCGCAGGAAATCGTAGGCGAAGACGGAGCAGCCGACCGAGCCGACGAGGATCGTCCGACCGCCCAGGTCCAGCTCCTCGAGGACCTCCGCGACGAGCCGGTGCACGATGCCGTGACCGCAGCCCGGGCAGTATGTGGTGGGGTTGGAGAGGAGCAGCGGTCGCCGGTAGATGGTGCGCCCCTCGGTCATCGCCGGCCCACCCGGGCTCGCGCCGCCCGCCTCGCGCGTGGCACTCACGACGCACCTCCGTCGCTTGTCGACCAGGCGCGGCGCATGGCGTCGAGAACCTCGTCCGGGCTCGGCACCATCCCGCCCATCCGGCCATGGTGGAACACCGGCACTGCGCCCTCGATCGCCAGCCGGACGTCCTCGACCAGCTGGCCGGCGGACATCTCCACCGCGAGCACGGCCCTCGCGCCACGCGCCGCGTCGCGCAGAGGGTCGGAGGGGAACGGCCAGAGGGTGATCGGACGGAACAGGCCGGCGCGGAGGCCTGCCTCGCGGGCCCGCTCCACGGCCGTCCGCGCGATCCGGGCCGCCGTTCCGTAGGCGACCACGACGACCTCCGCCTCGTCGAGGGACTCGCCGGCCCAGCGCTGTTCCTTCGCCGCGACTTCGGCGTACCCCGCCTGCAGCACCAGGTTGTGCAGCTCCAGGTCCTCGGGGCGGATGTGGAGGGACTTGATCACGCGCGGCTCCCGCCCGGCGGCTCCCTCCAGGACCCAGTCCGGGGCCGGGGGCCGGGCCAGCTGGCGGAAGTCCGGCCGGACCGGCTCCATCGCCTGGCCGAGGATCCCGTCTGCGAGGAGGATCACCGGGGTGCGGTACCGCTCCGCCAGCACGAACGCGTCGCCGACGAGCTCGATCGCCTCCGCGATGGACGATGGGGCGAGGACCGGGACGCGGTAGTCGCCGTGCCCGTGGCCCTTCGTCGCCTGGAGGTAGTCGCCCTGGGAGGCGCCGATGCTGCCGAGGCCGGGGCCGCCGCGCATGACGTTGACGAGGACCACGGGCAGGCGGGATCCCGCCATGTAGGACATCGCCTCTGCCATGAGGCTCATGCCCGGGCTGGAGCTGGAGACGAGGACCCTCGCCCCCGCCGCCGATGCCCCGAGGGCCATGTTGATCGCGGCCAGCTCGCTCTCCGCCTGGACGAAGGTGCGGCCCTCCTCGGGCATCCGGCGCGCCATCCATTCCAGGAGCTCGGCCTGCGGCGTGATGGGGTAGCCGAAGTAGGCGTCACACCCGGCGGCGATCGCGGCCTCGGCGATCGCCTCGTTGCCCTTCATCAACACGCGATCCGGGAGGGGAGACGCCTCGCCGCCGGTCCCTGGCGGCGAGGCGACGAGGTGGGGGCGTGCCTCCGCCCCCGGATGATCGAGGACTGTCACGATCACGCCTCCCTTGGACGCGCGAAGATCGTGAGGGCGGCGTCGGGGCACATCCGGGCGCACTTGGCGCAGCTCGTGCACGCGTCCGGGTTCACCAGCCTGACGGGGTGATGCCCCATCGCGTTGACATGACCGGTATCGAGAGCCAGGGCCCCAGGGGCGCAGGCGTCGATGCACAGCGCGCAGCCCTTGCATCGCTCGGGCGCCACCAGGACGGGACAGAAGGTCGGAGTGCCGTTCGGGAGACGTCGAAGTGGGGCGTCGACGAACGGTGCGGACATGGCCATTCAGGCACCTCCACCGCGAGGATGGCCGCGTGGGCGACGGAGTGGGAGGGCCGACCGACCGGTTGCGGGCGGGCCGGTTCGCCCGACCCCGCCGCCTCCACGGGACCGTGGTCCGCCCGATACCACCGCGTTTCCCGGATCGCGGGTCGCGGAGCCGTGCGCCGCACCGCCGGTGCGACCGCCTTCAGCCGGCCCGACCAAGCCGTCCGGGAGCCTCCTCCCCGGGGCCGGCCCGTGTCGACGATCGGGACCCGGGTCCTGGGTGGACCATCCGGCCGCAGGCCCCGGATCGAACTTGCCGATGTACCGTCGCGGCGTGCGGAAGCTGACCCCGAAGATCATCCTCGAGGGCACCCGGCTCACCCGGAAGACGGACCTCGCCTTCGCCCTCAACGAGCACCCGCGGATCGTGGGTGCTCGCGGCTATCGCTACCACTCGCCGCTGATCTCGGCCGAGTGGTGCGGCTTCACGCCGTTCCCTTGGGGGCGAGGTCCGATCAACTTCGAGCCCGGCGGCGAGGAGGAGGCGCGGGCGATGGCCGTCTTCGACACCTGGACCCGCCTCATCGAGCTCCAGCCCCACTACTCGTGGATCGTCGACCGGTTCCACCTCTCCGCACGGGCTTACCAGCTGGCGGTCAACGGGCGGGACACGGATTTCGGGTGGCTGGAGCCACGGCTGCGGGCGCTCGACGTGCACCTGGTCCTGTGCACGCGCCGCGATGGAACATGGGAGGCGGCCCGCGCGGAGCGGCTGCGGGTCTCCGGGAAGCCGTCGCAGTACGACGACCTCCCGGCATTCCGTCGGGAGCAGGACCTGTTTCGGCGACTGGCCGGCGAGTCGGTGCTGCCCGTCCTGGAGCTGGACACGACCGACGGTGACCTGGACGCGGCCTGCGAGCGGATCGCGAACTGGATGGCGTCCACCGGCGGGCTCTGGCCGCGAGAGGAGGCATAGAACCATCTGGCGGGCAGGGCACGCTCGGGCATGGAGACGCCGCGCGGCGTCGGGGCGTCTGTCAACGTCGCAGGGGCGGTCAAGGCGGGATGCCGGCGGCCGTGCCCCATCGGCGTGGCGCGAGGGACCCGCGACTTCGCCGCCAGCGGCGGCACCGGACCGAGACGGGCGCGATCGTGGCGCGACACACCACGCAAACGGCCGCCAGCGGCGGCACCCAACCGAGACGGGCGCGATCGTGGCGCGAAACACCTCGCCAACGGCCGTCAGCGGCGGCACCCAACCGAGACGGGCGCGATCGTGGCGCGACACACCTCGCCCACGGCCGATGACTGCCGCGCCGACCAGAGACGGGCGAAGTCGTGGCGGTAGGGACCACAATCACGGCCGCCAGCCGCGGCACCGACGCGAGACGGGCGTGATCGTGGCGCTCGGGGCCACGCCCACGGAACCGCCAGCCGCCCCGAGGTCGGGCGACGTCGGGCCAACGGCACGCTCGGATGTGACAACTGGCACTCATGCGCATCTGCGCATATATAGATGCTCACGTCATGGACGAGATCACGACCCTCCAGGCGGAGGTCCTCAAGACCCTCGCGAACCCACGCCGGCTGGAGATCATCCACCGCCTTGCCCAGGGACCCTGCGAGGTTGGCCGGCTCGCCGAGGAGATCGGCGCCAGCCAGCCGAACATCTCGCAGCACCTGTTCGTCCTGCGGGCGGCCGGCATCGTCGAGGCAGAGCGCGACGGTCGCGAGGTCCGCTATCGGCTGGCGGACCCGGACGTCGTGGTGGCCTGCTCCATCATGCGCGGAGTCCTTCAGCGCCGCCTTTCCCGTCTCGGCCGCCTGTCGCATCTCGACCAGTCCGCCGCCGAGCTCATCGAGATCCAGTAGGTCGAGCGAGGAGTCACCCGCGTGGACGAAACCATCAACCTGGTGCTGTTCTCGGGCACCGACGACAAGCTGCAGGCGGCCGCCGTGCTGGCGGCCGGAGCCGCCGCCCTCGGCAAGCCGGTCAACGTCTTCCTCCAGTACTGGGCGCTCCGCTCATTTACCAGGGCGGAGATCGGCGCCGACCACGGTCTCGCGGCCGAGGCAGGAGAATCCGGTCGCGCCGCGGTCGATGCGCTCACGCAGGCGGGTCAGGCAAGCTGGGCCGAGACGCTTCGCCAGGCCAAGGAGCTCGGCGAGGTCGACATCCAGGCCTGCTCCTTGTCGATGGATCTGCTCCAGATCGAGGAGGAGGACCTGGACCCGCTCGTGGACGGCGTCGAAGGCGTGACTGCCTTCTACCTCAACGCCGGCGACGGCCGGATCATCTTCATCTAGAACCGTATCCGCGGCACCCATGGCCGCGAGGAAGGAGCGCACGATGACCCAGGCCGCCGACGTGACGGTCGACGCGCGCGGGCTGAACTGCCCGATGCCCATCGTCAAGACAGCGCAGGCCGTCAAGGGCCTCGCCTCGGGACAGGTTCTCGAGGTCCTCGCCACCGACCCGGGGTCCGTCAAGGACTTCGCCGCGTGGTCCAAGTCCACCGGCAACGAGCTGGTCGAGCAGACCGTTGACGGCGGTGTCTACCGCTTCATCCTGCGCAAGAAGTAGGGATCGTTCGATGACCGTCTCAGAACTCCCCGTCACCCTCCCCGAGCCCGCAACGGAGCACGAGGAGGAGACCAAGCAGCGCGGTCTCGCGTTCATCTGCTACAGCGGTGACCTCGAGAAGACGTGGGCTGCCCTGATCCTCGCCTCCACGGCCGGCGCGATGGCCATGCCGACGAAGGTGTTCGTGACCTTCTGGGGCCTCCAGACGTTCGTGAGGCCGGAGCGCCGGATCACGGGCGAGAACTGGATGCAGAAGATGATGTCGCTTATGTCGCGCCCAGGGATCGCGCATCGCAAGCTGTCGAAGATGAACTTCCTGGGCATGGGCCCGTGGATGATGCGCAAGCTCGCGAAGCAGTACAACGTCGCCTCGCCGGCCGAGCTGCTCGAGATGGCCCAGCTGCTGGGCGTCGAGTTCATCCCGTGCCAGATGACCATGGACATGTTCGGCATCAAGCGCGAGGACCTCATCGACGGCATGGGCGAGCCTGTCGGGGCCGCGACCTACCTCGGCTTCGTCGCCGAAGGCGCCTCGCCGATCTTCATCTAGAGCCAGTCTCGCGGGCGACGGGACCCTCGCGGCCCTCGCCCGCGGTGTCGCCCACTGCCCCTGAGGACCTTCAGATGACCGAGACCCCCATCCCCACCATCACCCGAACGCTCGACGCGCGCGGCAGCTTCTGCCCCGGCCCGCTCATGGAGCTGATCCGAGGCATGAAGGAATCGGAGGTCGGCGACGTGCTCGCCGTCCTGTCCACCGACAGGGGCAGCAAGACCGACATCCCGAAGTGGATCGGCAAGGCCGGGCACAACCTGATCGGCGTCTACACCCGCGACGGCTACGACGAGATCGTCGTCGAGAAGGTCCGGTAGGCCTTGATGCAACACGTCGTCGTCCTGGGCGGCGGCGTCGGGGGAACCCTCGCCGCCAACCTGATCGCCCGCAAGCTCAAGAAGCAGATCGCCGCGGGCGAGGCGAGGGTCACGGTCGTCGACGAGACCGGCAACCATTCCTACCAGCCCGGCTACATGTACATCGCGATGGGCCACGAGCGGGCCGACAAGCTGGTCCGCCCGGAGCGGAAGCTGCTCGACGGGAACGTCGAGCTGGTCGTGGACACGGTCGAGCGGATCGATCCATCAGGCCAGCATGTCGAGCTTGCCTCCGGGCTTCGCCTGGACTACCAGCAGCTGGTCATCGCAACCGGTTCCCGGATCGTGCCGGAGGAGATCGAGCACTTCGACACCGAGGCCCACCACTTCTACACCGCCGAGGCATCGGCGAGGCTCCGCCTGGCGCTCGATGCGTTCACCGGCGGCCGGATCGTGATCGGCATCGCCGGGATCCCCTACAAGTGCCCCCCGGCGCCCCTCGAGGTCGCGTTCCTCGTGGAGTCCGAGCTCCGGGACCGCGGGCTGCGGGACAAGACCGAGCTCACGTTCCTCTCGCCCATCAACCGCGCCTTCACCATCGAGAGCGTGTCCGACATGGCGACCCCCATCCTCGAGGAGAAGGGGATCAGGCTCGAGCTGCTGGCCGGCGTGTCCGAGATCGATGCCGAGCGCAAGGTCGTGATCACGGATGCCTTCGAGGAGCACCCCTACGACCTGCTCATCTGCGTGCCGCCGCACAAGGGAGCCCAGGTCCTCTTCGACTCCGGCCTCGCGCCGAAGTCCGGCTGGCTGCCGACCGACCGTGGCACCCTGCAAGTCAAGACCGTCGCGAAGGCGGCACCGGGTCAGGCGGATTCGGACATCCCGCGCTTCGCGAACATCTTCGCACTGGGCGACACCACCGACCTGCCGCTCTCGAAGGCAGGCTCGACCGCCCACTTCGAGGCGCCGATCGTCGCCGAGCGGGTGGCGGCCGCGGTCCTGGGGCGCGAGCCCGAGGGCAAGGACGCGACCTATGCCGGCAAGGTGATGTGCTTCTTCGAGGTCGGTGATGGCAAGGGAACCCTCCTCCAGTTCGACTACGATCATCCCCCGCGGCCGCCAAAGCCGAACCGGATGTGGCACCTGGGCAAGATCGTGTTCAACAAGACGTACTGGCACACGGTTCCGAGGGGCCGCATCTAGCCCAGCCCGCCGGCGGTAGCATCCGCTGCGTGTCACCCATGGCGGACTGCCCACCCCGGTCCCTCGATCCCGGCTCGCTGCTGCCGCCCGTGACCGTGCTGGCGGCGAGGGCGAGGTGGTTCGTGGCGCTGCTGCGCCGGGTGCCGGGGGAGGGCGACGCAAGTCCGGGCGCGGGGGCGACCGCGCCCGACGCCTGGATCGCCGGTCCGGGCGCGGGAGCCACGGCCGGATGACGGGGCGCGTCTTCCGCCGCTCAGCCTCGCCGAACCCGCCGGTCGCGGTCTCCGCGCACGGGTCCACCATCGTGGACGCCGAGGGTCGCGAGTATCTCGACGCCGCTGGCGGTGCGATCGTCGTCAACGTGGGCCACGGCCGCCGCGAGATCGCCGATGTCATCGCCGAGCAGGCGGCCCGCCTCGCGTATGCCCACGGCAGCGCGTTCACGACCGAGCCCCTCGAGCGGTACGCGGCCGAGATCGGGCCCCGCCTCCCCGTGGAGGATGCCGCGATCTACCCTGTCTCCGGCGGGTCGGAGGCGATCGAGACCGCGCTCAAGCTGGCCCGGTCGATCCAGATCGCCCGCGGCGAGACGCGGCGCTGGGGCGTGATCGCGCGCTGGAGCAGCTACCACGGCAACACGCTGGGAGCCCTGGACCTGTCCGGGCGCAAGCCGCTTCGCCGCCCCTACGAATCGTGGCTGGGGCGCTTCGACCACGTCAGCGCCGCATACCCGTACCGGGGGGGCGAGCCCGGCTCGCGGTCCCTCGCCTCGACGGCAGAGCTGGCCGACGAGCTGGACCGTGCGATCGCGTCCGCGGGGCCGGGCACGGTGGCGGCGTTCGTCGCCGAGCCGATCGTCGGGGCCACGCTCGGCGCGGTCGAGCCGCCCGATGGCTACTGGCCCGCGATCGCCGCCGTATGCCGCCGGCACGGAGTCCTGCTCATCGCCGACGAGGTCATGACAGGGTTCGGGCGCACGGGCGCCTGGTTCGCGATGGACCACTACGGGGTCCGGCCGGATCTGCTGGTCGCGGCCAAGGGCGCGACCTCCGGGTACTGGCCGTTCGGGTTCGTGGCCGCGGCCGGCGCCCTCGTGGACGAGGTGGCGGCGGGCGGCGCGTTCGTTCACGGGTTCACGTACTCTCACCAGCCGGGCGCGGCGGCGGTCGCACGCGAGGTGTTGCGGATCCTCGAGGCGGAGTCGCTGGTCGAGGCGTCGGCCGTGAAGGGGGAGCGGCTCCGGTCGCTCCTGCGGGACCGGCTGGGCGACCATCCCGCCGTCGGGGACATCCGCGGGCTGGGGCTGATGGTCGGGGTGGAGCTCGTCCACGACCGGACCACCAAGACGCCATTCCCACGCGCCGCGAAGCTCGTCGAGGCGGTTGTCCGGATCGCTCGCGAACGCGGCCTGCTGCTCTACTCGGGCACGGGCAACGCGAACGGGGTTGACGGCGACATCGTTCTGCTGGGCCCGCCGTTCGTGATCACGGACGGAGAGCTGGTGCGGATCGCGGACGGCTTGCACCAGGCGCTGGACGCCGCGCTGGAAGGCATCGCCGCCGCGCGCTAGTGCCTCGCCGCACGCGCAGCCCTACCGGACGCGGGTCGCCTGCGAGGCGCCGAAACCGGGTTTGATCGCGCGTCGGGCGCCCGTCCAGTTGGCCGCTGTCGCCTGCGAGGCGCCGAAACCGGGTTGAGCGCGGTCGGGCGCCCGTCCACTTGGCCGCTGTCGCCTGCGAGGCGCCGAAACCGGGTTTGAGGGCGGGCCGGATGCATTCGTGGGCGCATTCGTCGCCATGGAGTCGTCGAAGCCGGGCTTCCAGGCCCCTCAGGGGTCGTCTTCGGCCGGCAATGCCCGGATTTGTCGACTTCCGGGCGACACGGTCTTCGGGCCGGTCCGACTCACCGGATCGGCGCTTCGCGAAACCCAGGAGTCGTCTGGAACCGGCCAGAGGCGACCCCGGCCAGGCGGCCAGTCGTACCGGGATGCCGCCGGCGGCCGAACTAGGTCGGCCGCTGGCGGGAGGCGCGCACCAGCAGGACCCCGCCGAGGACCACGAGCAGGATCGGCCAGAACAGGTTGGCCACAGCCGGCACCACCAGGCTGGACCCGCCGATGGCCGCGAGGATCGCGCCCAGGCCGGCCTGCCAGCCCCAGCCGCCGCCGCTCGACGCGCGGACGAGCGCGATGAACAGGAATGCCACGCCGAGGCACAGCGTCCCGACGCCCGGTCCGCTCACGATGCCCGCAGCTTCGAGCAGGTCCGGCGCCGCCAACGCCGTGATGATCGAGCCGAGGTACAGCGAACCAACGCCGCGGTTGACCAGCCACGACACGAGGAACGCGACTCCTGCCGCGAGGAACAGCAGCGATCCCGCGGTCTCGAGCGAGGGGAAGACGGCCCGCAGCAGCAGCAAGCGCGCCGAACACGACGAGGAAGATCCCGAACCACGGCAGCCGCGACTTGCTCCGCGGTCCGCCGATGTCGCTCCACTCCCAGCCGTAGACACGGACGCCGTTCTCGATGATCTCGCCCTGCAGCGGCTCGGTCCGCCGTTCGCTCATGTGATCCTCCATGGCTGCTTGCCGCAGCGTAGCGCGACCGCCCGCGTCGGTCTCGGCGCGCCACGCGAGGGTTGGGTCTCGGTGCGCCGCGCGCCACGCGAGGGCCGCGCGCCGGGTTCATCGCCGCACGCCACGCGAGGGCCGCGCGCCGGGTCCGTCGCGGCGTGCCGGGTTGATCGCGGCGCGCCACGCGCCGGTTCCGTCGCGCGCCGGGTTCGTCGCGGCGCGCCACGCGACAGGGTCCCGGAGGTCTACGATCCGGCGATGGCGCACGTGATGACCGTCCTCGGCCCCGTTGAGCCCTCGGCCCTCGGGTTCACCCTCCCCCACGAGCACACCGTGTGCACGCTATGGCACATCCAGAGCCGGTGGGACTACTGGGAGCTTACCCGCGACGAGCCCGTCATCCTCGAGGAGCTGCGCCTGTTCAGAGAGGCCGGCGGGACCGCGCTCGCCGATCTCACGCTGCCCGGCATCGGGCGCGATCCGGCCTGGCTGCGAGGTCTGGCCGAGAAGAGCGGCCTCCACATCGTCATGGGCGGGGGCTGGTACAGGACGGCCTACTACCCGGTCGAGACGCTCATCGAGAGGCGATCCGTGGATTCGCTGGCCGAGGAACTGGTCCACGACGCGACCGTCGGCGTGGGTGAGACCGGGGTTCGGATCGGGATCCTCGGCGAGATCGGCACGGACAAGCCGTGGATCACGCCGTCCGAGGAGCGGGTTCACAGGGCCGTGGCACGGGCGTCGCGACGGACTGGCCTGGCCATCTCGACGCACGCCGTGATGTCGGACGTCGGGGCCGCCCAGATGACGATCTTCGAGGAGGAGGGCGTCGACCCGGGCCGGGTGGTGATCGGGCACGCCGACAGCTACCCCGTCCTGGACCACTACCTGTCGCTCATCAACCGGGGCGCCTCGATCGAGTTCGACTTCCTCGGGATGGCCTTCACGCCGACCGAGAGATACGGCGAGTCGAGGGTCGTGGGGCTGCTCCTGGACCTCCTGCACCGCGGACACGGGGACCGGATCCTGCTGAGCCAGGATGTCTGCCACAACAGCCAGCTCCGCCACTACGAGGGCAGCGGCTACACCTACCTGCAGGCCACGTTCATCCCGCGCCTCCTCGAGGCTGGCGTGTCGCCCGCCGAGATCGATGCCCTCACGATCGAGAACCCGCGCCGGATCCTCACGGTCGGCTAGTGGGGCGGCGCGCCAGCGCGCCAACCCGGCCGAGCCGCGGTGCGGCCGCGCGACCTTCGCGTAGTGGGGCGACGCGGCAGCGCGGACCAACCCGGCCTGCCGCGGCCGCCCGACGCGGCCGCCCGACCGGCGAGGGGTTGCGCCGAGGCAGCCTGTGTCAGCCGGCGAGCGTCGCCTGCACGGACAGCTCCACGTTTCCCTTGAGGGCCTGCGAGACCGGGCAGCCGTCCTTGGCGCCGTCGGCGAGCTCCGCGAACTTCGCCTGGTCGATGCCCGGGACCACGCCCGTGACCGTGAGCTCGCTGCTGATGATCCGCCAGCCCGCGTCGGTCTTGTCAAACGTGATCACGGCCTTCGTGGTGAGGCTGGTCGGCGGCGTTCCGTTGCGGGCGAGCGACCCGCTGAAAGCCATCGAATAGCAGGCCGCATGGGCGGAGGCGATCAGCTCCTCGGGGCTGGTGCGGCCGTTGTGGGCCTCGGTCCGGGACGCCCAGGTGACCGGGAGCCGGGTGAATGCGCCAGACGACACATAGTTGATCGAACCCGAACCAGACGTGAGGTCGCCGTTCCAGGCGACTTCGGCGAAGCGGGTGACGGCCATGCGCGGATCCTCCTTGGCATCGGGTGGGAGCATAGGGTGCCACGCCTCGCGTGCCGGCGCGCGAACGGTCTTCGGCGATGTCCCGCTCGATTCGGCGCGTGAAACCATTCGCCCCGCGCCCGGTGAGCCGGGAGCGGGGCGAGGTGTCGATGATGCGGCCGGTCGCGGCCGCGGATCAGCCGGTGACGGGGGCGGTGCCGATGGTCGCTCCCGCGTCGGCCTCGTCCGCGGCTGCCTCGGCGTTCCGGCCCAGCCCGGACACCCATTTCTTCCCGCCGTCCACCAGCGAGTAGATCACCGGGATCACGAGCAGGGTCAGGAACGTGGAGCTGAACAGGCCGCCGATGACGACCGTGCCGAGCTCGGCGGCGATGATCGATCCCTTGCTGAACCCCGCGGCAAGCGGGATGAGCGCCAGGATCGTCGCGATCGCCGTCATCAGGATCGGCCGCACGCGTGTACGCCCGCCCTCGACCAGGGCGTCGTAGGTGGACATGCCCTGTGAACGGAGCCGTTCGACGAGGTCGAGGAGCACGATCGCGTTCGTGACCACGATGCCGATCAGCATCAGGAAGCCGATGAGGGCGCTGACGCCGAGCGGGCGACCCGTGATGTACAGGGCCGGGATGGCCCCGATCGTCGCGAGCGGCAGGGTGAACAGGATGATGAACGGGGTGATCAGGGAGTTGAACGTGAGCACCATCGCCACGTAGACGACGAGGATCGCCACGCCCATCGAGACGTACAGGCCGCCGAACGCCTCGTCCATCTGGGCCGTGACCCCGGCGAGGGTGACCGTCACGCCGTCGGGGAGCCCGCCCTCGGCGACGAGCGTGTCGATCTGGGCCTGGACGTCCTTGCTCACCTTGCCAGTGTTCGTGCTTGCGATCTCTGCACTGATGGAGGCGGCCGGCGACTGGTCGATCCGCGTGATCGACCCCTGGGCGCTGACCTCCGCGACGTCGGCGACGGAGCCCAGCGGCACCTTGACGGCGGTGCCCACGAGCAGCTTCGAGAGCTCCTCCACGGACGCCACCCGCTCCGGGTCCAGCTCGACGAACACGTCCGTGGCATTGCCCTGGCCGTCGAGCACGATCCGCGTGGCCACGGTGCCGACGAGCGCGGCCCGGACCTCCTGGGCCACCTGGGCCGCGGTCAGGCCGGCCATGATCGCCTTGTTCGGGTCGGGAGTGACCTGGATCTCGGGCGTCCCGGTGGAGAGGTCCGACTTGAGGTTGAGCAGGTCGGCATTGCCGGCGAGCGCGGCCATCACCACGTCGTTGGCCTCGGCCACCTGCGCCGGGTCCTCGCCCGAGACGATGACGTTGAGGCCGTTGGAGGAGAACCCGGCGGTCTGCGCGACCGCCACGTCGTAGCCGTCTGTCTTGACCGGAGCCAGGTCGTCCGAGAGCTTCTTCGCGTAGGTGGTCAGGTCCACGCTGTCGTCGAGCCTGACCGTGATGCGGGCGCTGTTCGCGGGACGGCCGCTCATGGCGGCGACGACCGTCTGGAAGCCCGCCTCACCCTCGCCCGGGATGGAGGTCTGGATGAGCTTGACGTTGGGGTCCTGCTGGAGGATCTGCTCGGCCTCGATGGCCTGGTCGAGGACGGCCTGTGAGGAGGCGCCGGCGGGCGGCGCGATGGTCACCTGCAGGAGCTTCTCGGACCCGGAGTTGATGAACGCCGTGGGCAGGAGCGGCGCGAGGAACGCCGTTAGCACGAACAGGCCGCCGGCGATGCCGACCACGCCGAGCTTCGTCCCGCGGCTGCGCAGGGCCGTCGTGATGGCGGGGGTGTACGCCTTGATCCAGAACGAGTTCCGCGGCTCGCCGTCCTCGTCGACGTTGGACTTGACGTTCTTGATGAGGAGGAAGGCAAGCACGGGGACCACGGTCAGCGCGCAGATGAGCGAGGCGAGCAGCGCGAAGGTGACCGTGAGCGCGAAGGGCAGGAACAGCTGGGAGACGATCCCGCCGACGAAGCCGAGCGGCAGGAACACGCCCACCGTGGTGACCGTCGCGGCGGTGATGGCGCCGGCGACCTCCCTGGGGCCGTTGATCGACGCGGTCCGGCGATCCTCGCCGAGCGCCCGATGCCGGTAGATGTTCTCGAGGACGACGATCGCGTCGTCCACGACCCTTCCCACGGCGACCGCCAGGCCGCCCAGCGTCATGACGTTGAGGGTGACGCCGGTCGCCTGCATGATGACCAGGGCCGTGAGGATCGAGAGCGGGATGCTGACCGCGGCCACGAGCGTGGAGCGGAGGCTGAACAGGAACAGGAAGATCGTGAGGATCGCGAACAGGGCGCCCATTCCGCCCTCGCGGAGCAGGCCGTCCCGCGACTCCTTGATGAAGGTTGACAGGTCGTTGACGACCTGGACCGACACGGTGTCCGTGTGCTGGGCGCCCAGCTCGTTGAGCCTGGCGGTGACCGCGTCCGCGACCTCGACTGTGTTGGCGTTCGAGGTCTTCGAGACGGACAGCGACAGGGCGGGGTTGCCGTCGGTCCGGGCGTAGCCCGTCGTGGCCACGCCCATCATCTCGACGGTACCCAGGTCGCCGATCGTGATCGGCGTCGGCGCGGGCGGCGCCGCGGGCACCACGGATGCGTTCGGGCCGGTCGAGGCCGCGGGGACCTGCGATGCGCCTGGCTGGCTCGAGGCGGCGGCCTGCGACGGCGCCGGCTGCGATGAGGCGCCCGGCTGGCCGGACGGCGCCGGCTGCGATGAGGCCCCCGGCTGACCGGAGGCACCCGGCTGGCCCGTGCCCGCGCCCGGGACGGCCGTCGGCATCTTGACGCCGACCACCATGCTCGAGATCTCGTCCGCGCTGCTGATCCGGCCGATCGTCGAGACCGGGATCTTGCTGCCCTCGGTCGTGATCTCGCCGGACGGGAAGGTCAGGTTGTTGGCCGCGAGGACGCCCGTGACCTGCCCCAGCGACACGCCGTTGGCGGCCATCTTGTCCGGGTCCAGCGTGATCTGGATCCGCTGCACCTCGCCGCCTGTGACGTCGACGCTGCCGACGCCGTCGATGCCCAGGAGGGCCGGCCTGATGGCGTTCTGGGTGACGTCTGCCGCGGCCGCGAGACCATCCTGGGACGTGGCGGCGATGGACGCGATGATCACCGGCGAGGAGTTGATGTTGAGCGCCGTGACCTGCGGGGTGACGGACTGGGGCAGGCCGGCGTTCTGGAGATTGGCCTCGATCGCCGCCCGGATCTCCTTCACGTCCGAGCCGAACGCGAACTGCGCCACGACCAGCGACAGCGAGTTGGCCGAGGTCGACTGCAGGCTCTTGAGGTTCGGAACCCCCGAGATCGCCCGCTCGATCGGCTTGGTCACCTGGTCGGCCACGTCGTTGGCGCCCGCGCCCGGGAGCGGCGCGATGACGGTGATGACGGGAAACTCGATATCGGGGAGCAGCTCCTGCTTGAGGTTGCCCCAGGCGAGGACGCCGGCGACGAACAGGGCTCCCGCCAGCAGGAGCACCACGCTCCGCTTGCTGACGGCGAACTCGGAGAGGCGGCTCATGCGAGATCCTTTCGCGCGGTGGTGGAGGGGCGCGGGGACGCGGATCCCCCGCTGTTGGCGAGCTGGGCGGCAGCGGCCGCCAGGGCCGCGAGGGCGTCCCGCACGATGGCGAGGTCCCGATCGCCGACGCGCTCGAGCAGCTCGCGCATCTGGCGGGCGTTGAGCTCGCGGAAGCGGTCGATGAAGTCCCTGCCGGCCGGGGTGAGGCCCACGACCACCTGCCGGCGGTCGATGGGATCCTCGCGGCGGGTCGCAAGGCCCTGGTCGACCACGCGGTCGACGAGGCCGCTGATCGTCGACAGGGAGACGCCCAGGCGGTGGACGAGGCTGGACATGTGGAGCTCGCCGGCGGCGCCCAGGAGGTACAGGAGCTTGGCCTGGGGCATCGTCACGGCGATCTCCAGGAACTCGGGCGCGTGGCTGTCGGCGAGGCGCTGCATGAGCACCTCGTAGCCCGCGATGACCTCGTCGACGACGGCGGAGCGGTCGATCTGCGTGATGGCAGGGTTCCTTTGGCTGTGGCTGATGTTCCGGTCTCACCGAACCATTCGGTCGCGACGATACATCGGATCTCAGAATTGGGGGATGAACCGGATCGGTGGTCCCAGGGGGGACCTTCTGCTGCCCGTCGGGCACTCCGGGCTTCGCGCACCTACCATCCGCGCGTGACACCCCAGCCCCGCCCCGTGTCCGCCGAGGTCGCGCGCCGCTTCCTCGTGACGCGCCACCTCCTGGCTCCGCCGCGGTCCCTCCCGCCGGAACCCTCTTCGGTCATGCGTGTCGTGGAGCGCCTGGGCTCGCTGCAGTTCGACCCGCTCGAGGTGGCGGGGCGCAACCACGACCTGACACTCCTCGCCCGGGTTGCCGGGTACCGCCGGACGTGGACGGACGACCTCCTGTACCGCGACCGCGTGCTGTACGAGACCTACAACAAGATGCTGTCGCCTGGTCCCGACTGCGGAGCTGCCCTGGCACAGGCTCACCTGGGACCTGGCCCACGAGGCCCACACGGGCGGCGCCTTCGACGATCACGCGCCGCTGGTCGAAGAGCTGCTGGAGCGCATCCGCGCGAACGGGCCGCTGTCGTCCACCGACGTCGCGCCCCGGACGGCGATCGACTGGTACTGGCGGCCGACGAACCAGGTGCGGGCGCTGCTCGAGGCCCTGGCGGAGGCAGGGGTCCTGGGCATATCGAGGCGCGAGGGCAATCGCCGCGTCTACGACCTGATCGAGCGGCTGTTCCCGGAGAAGCTCCTGGCCGTTCGCCCCTCCGAACGCGACCAGCGCCGCCACCGGCTGCTGTCGCGGTTCCGCGGAATGGGCCTCCTGGGCGCGACCGGGGAGTACACCATCTGGTCCGGGACCGGCCCGACGGCCGAGCGTGGCGCGCTCCGCGACGAGCTCGTCGCGACGGGCGCGATCGTCCCGGTGGAGGTCGAGGGGTTCCGGGGACCACGGTTCGTGATGGGCGACGAGCTCGCGATCCTCGACGCCGTGGAGTCGGAGGTCGAGGCCGGCCGCCCGATGGACGCGCCCGGGGTGACGTTCCTGGCGCCGCTCGACCCGATGGCCTGGGACCGCGACCTGCTCCTGCGCCTCTGGGGCTTCGACTACCGCTGGGAGGTCTACGTCCCGGCCGCCAGGCGGCGCTGGGGCTACTACGTCCTGCCGCTCCTCCACGGCGATCGGTTCGTCGGCCGGATCGAGCCCCGGATCGACAGGAAGGCGCGGACCCTGCGGATCCTGGGTCTGTGGTGGGAGGACGGCTTCGACCCCCTGGACGAGGCCCACCCGGGGTTCCCGGCGGCAGTCGCCGAGGCTCTCCGCGCCCATCTCGCCTTCGCCGGCCTCGACCGCGTGACGTGGCCGCGGGTGGCTCGGCACCGCCCGTTCGCCACCGCGGTGAGGGGATGGCTCGGCACAGGACGCGCTGCTACCCTCGGCTGATGAGCATCGAGATCCGCAACGTCGCCCCGGACGAGTACGCCGCCGCCATCGAGGTCATGAGCTCGGCGTTCCTGAACCGCATGGACGTGGCCAAGGTGGCCGCATTCGTCCAGGATCGCTGGGACGCCGACCGGACCTGGATCGCGTTCGACGGCGCCCGTGCCTGCGGCACGTTCCGGTCTTGGGCCACGGAGCTCACCGTCCCGGGCGGGGCGACCCTGCCCGCATCGGCCGTGAGCGCGGTCACGGTCCTCCCCACCCACCGCCGCCGAGGGATCCTGACGGCGATGGCGGCGAGGGAGCACGCGGCCGTCCGGGACCGGGGCGAGGCCGCCGCGATCCTGTACTCGGCCGAGTACCCGATCTACGGGCGGTTCGGGTATGGGCCCGCGACGCGCACCGGGACGATCCTGCTCGAGGTCCTGAGGACCCGGTTCCACGGCGCGCCGTCGACCGGGGTCGAGCTGGTCACGCCCGACGCGGCGGTCAGGGACGAGGTCCGAGCGGTCCACGATGCCTGGCGGGTCCGCCGCGCGGGCGACATCAGGCGCCGGCCGAACTGGTTCGACATGCGGCTCGGCCTGGAGGACGATCCCTGGAACGGACGGTGGAAGGGGTTCCTCGCGCTGCGCCGTGATGACGCCGGCCACGTCGACGGGTACGCGCGGTACATCACCCAGCAGAGGTGGGAGGAGAACCACGCCCGGTCGATCGTCGAGGTGCAGGAGCTCTACGGCCTCACCGACGCCGCATATGCCGCCCTGTGGCGGTTCCTGGGCGAGATCGACCTCGTCGCAACGGTCAAGGCGGAGGGCCGTCCGCTCGACGAGCGCCTGCCATGGCTCCTCACGAATGCCCGTGCCGCGCGCGTCACGGACGTCGCCGACGGTCTCTGGGTCCGGCTGTTCGACGTGCCTCGCGCCCTCGAGGCCCGCACCTATGCCGCGACCGGGAGCCTCGTGCTGGAGGTCCCGGACGACGCCGCCGCGGGCGGGCGGTGGCGGCTGGCCCTCGACGCGTCACCCGACGGTGCCACCTGCCGCCCGACGGACCGCGATGCCGACCTCGCCGTGCCGGTGATGGCGCTGGGTGCGGCGTACCTGGGCGGCAGCCGGCTCCGGGATACGGTCGAGGTGACCGGGTTCACGGAGCACACGGCAGGGGCCCTGGAGATGGCCGACCGGCTGTTCCGGACGGTCGAAGAGCCCTGGTGCTCCACCGGCTTCTAGGGATCCGCGCGAAGACGACGGTGGTTCCCGCCCACAAGATGGGTTTCGACCACTTGCGTTACCGCTATCATGGGCCACGCCCGCGCTGCGGGCAGGTTGCCCAATGGACAGTGAGGGAAATCGCCAATGACCATCAAGGGACTCGTCGCCAGCTTCCGGAAGCCGGCCCTGCCGCTTCTCGCGTTGCTCGCCCTGCTCGTCGCGGGCTGCAGCAGCGTCGGCGGCCAGCAGCTCACCTTCTGGGACATCATCTGGTCGATGATCGTCTTCTACTTCATCTTCATGCTGATCTGGATCTGGATCTCCGTGATGATGGACATCTTCCGCCGCAACGACATGACCGGCGTGATGAAGGTCATCTGGATCCTCGCGATCTTCATCATCCCGCTGTTCGGCTGCCTGGTCTACATGATCGTCCGGCCGAAGGTCACCCCCCAGGACGTCCAGATCATGACCCAGGCCGACGCGGCCGCGAAGGCCGCCTCGCAGGTGTCCTCCGCCGACCAGATCGAGAAGCTGAACCAGCTCCTCGCCTCCGGCGCGATCACCCAGCCCGAGTACGAGTCCCTCAAGGCGAAGGCCATCGCGGGGTAGTCCCCCGCGCAGCAACGCTGCACCGGGCGGCGTGCGTGACGGCCCAGGCCGCCGCGCCCGCCGCCTTTCGTTTGCCCGGTGGTGTCCGGGGTCGAGGGTAGGTGGGTCCTTGCGCGACGATGAACGCCGCCGGCGACACGATGCAGTTCGCCGGCAGCTGATCGGGGGACGGCCTGAGTCCGTTCCCGGGACCATGAGCGACAGCCAGTCCGGGAAGGCGAGAGCACGCCCGGCGACCATGATCGACCCGGCCTGGTGGCGGAGGGCCGTCGTCTACCAGGTCTACATCCGCAGCTTCGCCGACGGCGACGGGGACGGCGTCGGCGACATCGCCGGGATCCGGTCACGGCTGCCGTACCTCGAGGGCCTCGGGGTCGACGCCCTGTGGATCACGCCGTGGTACCCGTCGCCGATGGCCGACGGCGGATATGACATCGCCGACCACCGCGGGATCGACCCGCAGTTCGGCACGCTGGAGGACGCCGGGACGCTCATCCGGGAGGCCCACGCCCTGGGTCTCCGGGTGATGCTGGACATCGTCCCCAACCACACCTCGGCGGCCCACCCGTGGTTCGCCGAGGCGGTCCGCGGTCCGCGCGGATCGGCCGCCCGCTCCCGCTATGTCGTCCGCGACGGGCAGGGCAGGCACGGGGAGCTGCCGCCGAACGGATGGGAGAGCGTCTTCGGCGGTGCGGCGTGGTCCCGGCTGCCCGACGATGGGGTCTCGCCCGCGCAGTGGTACCTGCACCTGTTCGATGCCTCGCAGCCTGACCTCGCCTGGGACAACCCGGAGGTCCGCGCCGAGTTCGAGTCGATCCTCGAGCTCTGGCTCGACCGGGGCGTGGACGGGTTCCGGATCGACGTCGCGCACTTCCTGGTCAAGGACCCGGCCCTGCCGGACCTGCTTCGGACCGGCGATGCAGCGCCGGGCGAACACCCGTTCGCCGACCGCGAGGGCATCCACGACATCTACCGGGGCTGGCGGCGGGTGCTCGACCGCCACGGCGACGGTCTCGTCACCTGCGGCGAGATCGACCTGCCGGCGGAGCGGATCGCGCGGTACCTGCGCCCGGACGAGCTCCATACCGCTTTCAACTTCGACCTGGTGCGGCGGCCGTGGGCTGCCGGCCCGCTCCGCCGCTCCATCGACCGGACGCTCGCCTCCCACGGCGCGGTCGGGGCGCCCGCGACATGGGTGCTGGGAAACCACGACCTCCCGCGGCCGGCGTTCCGCCTGGGACGCGACGAGCCCGGCGAGGAGCTGGACCCGTGGACGCGCCGGGCCGCGACGGACCAGGGGCTCGGCCTCCGCCGCGCGCGCGCCGCGGCGCTGCTGGTGCTCGCCCTTCCCGGCGTCGCGTACGTCCACCAGGGCGAGGAGCTGGGTCTGCCCGAAGTCCTCGAGATCCCGGACGAGGCGCGCCGCGACCCGATCTTCCTGCGCACCGGAGGCGTGGAGATCGGCCGCGATGGCGACCGCGTCCCCGTCCCGTGGTCGGGGGACGCGCCGCCGTACGGCTTCGGGCCGGCGGGCTCCGTGCCCTGGCTGCCGCAGCCAGCCTCGTGGGCCGGCCTGTCGGTCGAGGCGCAGGACGCGGCCCCGGGCTCGACGCTGTCGCTGTACCGCGCCGCCCTGGCGGTCAGGCGCGGGCACCCCGGCCTGGCGGGGGCGTCCTTCCGGTGGCTCGATGCGCCGGAGGAGGTGCTCCTGTTCGAGCGCGACGCGGGATTGCGGTGCGTGGTCAACCTCGGGCGGGCTCCCTTCGCGATCCCCGAGGGGGCGACGGTGCTGGTCCGCAGCGACTGGCCGTCCACGGGTGGGCCGCTTCCTCGCGATGCCGCGGCCTGGTATCTCGTGCCGGGCACACGGCGGACCCGCCGGGCCTATCCTGTCGGCCATGGTCGTGATCTTCGGGTGGGGCGCGGGTGATGCCAAGGACCTCGGCGAGGTCGCGCCGCTGACCTGCCCGAACTGCCACAACGAGGTGTTCCTGCACCACATCCGGTCCGAGAAGAAGGTCAGCCTCTACTTCGTGCCCCTGATCCCGTACGGCAGCAACGAGTACCTCGCCTGCCCGATCTGTCGCCACGGCCTGCAGGTCCGGCCCGACCAGCGCCCCGCGATCAACGAGATGCGCGCGGCGACATCCGTGTTCCGACGGGGCGCCTACCAGCAGGATGCGTATCGGGCCAAGGCCGAGACGTTCTGGCGGACGCTGGGTGTGGCGTCGACGGGGGCGCGGGCCGCGGCGCCTCCGCTACCGGCCGCAACCGCGCCGCAGCGACCCGCGCCGGCGCGACAGCCCGGCGTCCTGCCACCGGCCGCCGCCCTGCCACCGGCAACCGTCGAAGCATCCGCGCTCCCCTCGGAGCCGTCGATCACGGACCGGCTCATGGGTCTCGCCAAGCTCCATGCCCAGGGAATCCTGACGGACGAGGAGTTCGCGGCAGCGAAGCAGCGGGTGCTCGAAGGGTGACGGCGCGAGCCCGCGTTGACGGATCGGCCGGGAATTCCGATAATTCAACTAGGGATTAGCTCGCGGCCCACGTCCTTGCGGTCGCGGCGTTCCCGAATCGACGACCCCAACCGCGGCCGCCGGCCTTGAACGGAGCAGCGATGACCTCGACCCGCGACCTCGTCCGTGACGAGCGCGACCAGTTCGCCTTCCACGACGACATCGTCTACCTCGCGCAGACGAAGCGCGGCCTGACGCGCGACACGGTGGAGGAGATCAGCCGGTTCAAGGACGAGCCGGACTGGATGCTCCAGTTCCGCCTCCGTGCCTACGACCACTTCCTCAAGCGCAAGATGCCGACCTGGGGCGGCCGCCTCGCGGACATCGACCTGGACAAGATCGTCTACTACCGGAAGCCGTCCGAGCGCGAAGAGAAGTCGTGGGACGACGTCCCGGAGCAGATCAAGGCGACGTTCGAGAAGCTGGGCATCCCCGAGGCCGAGCGCAAGTTCCTCGCCGGCGTGGGCGCCCAGTACGACTCCGAGGTCGTGTACCACTCGGTGCGCGAGGAGCTCAGCAAGATCGGCGTCGTGTTCATGGGCACCGACCAGGCGCTCAAGCAGTACCCGGACATCTTCCGCCAGCACTTCGGCACCGTCGTCCCGCCCGAGGACAACAAGTTCGCCGCGCTCAACAGCGCCGTCTGGTCGGGCGGCTCGTTCGTGTACGTGCCCAAGGGCGTCGAGGTCCCGCTCCCGCTCCAGGCCTACTTCCGCATCAACGGCGAGAACACCGGCCAGTTCGAGCGGACGCTGATCGTCGTGGACGAGGGCGCCAAGGTCCACTACATCGAGGGTTGCACTGCCCCGATCTATGCCACCGATTTCCTCCACGCCGCGGTCGTGGAGGTCGTTGCGCTGGCCGGCTCCAAGGTGCGCTACACGACCATCCAGAACTGGTCGAACGACGTCTACAACCTGGTCACCAAGCGGGCTCATGCGTACGCGAACAGCACCGTCGAGTGGGTGGACGCCAACACCGGCTCCCGCCTGACCATGAAGTACCCGGCGATCTACCTGCGCGGCGAGGGGGCCACGGCCGAGGTCATCTCGGTGGCGGTCGCGGGCCGTGGCCAGCACCAGGACACGGGCGCCAAGGCGGTCCACCTGGCGCCGAACACCACGTCCCGGATCGTCTCCAAGTCGGTCTCGAAGGACGGCGGACGCGCCACCTACCGCGGCCAGCTGAAGGTGGCCCCGGGCGCGACCGGCGTGACCGCGAGCGTGCGGTGCGACGCCCTGATGCTGGACGACCAGAGCCGGTCGGACACCTACCCCTACATCGACATCCAGGAAGACGACACGACGATGACCCACGAGGCCACCGTCGGGAAGATCTCCGCGGACCAGGTGTTCTACCTCATGAGCCGCGGGCTCACGGAGAACGAAGCCCAGAACCTGATCATCCAGGGCTTCCTCGAGGTGTTCACCAAGGAGCTGCCGATGGAGTACGCCATCGAGTTCAACCGCCTGGTCAAGCTGGAGATGGAGGGGTCGCTGGGATGACGGAGACCCCCGACCCGTCATCCTCCGCGGGGCGCCCGGCACGGGCTCCCCGCCGCGCGCCGACGGACCTGCCGTTCAGCTTCGTTGACAGCGGCCTGGTCGACGCCCTGGCGGCCGAGCGCGGCGAGCCCGCGTGGCTGCTGGAGGACCGGCTCGAGGCGCTGGCGCTGTTCGAGACGCTGCCGGTCGAGAGCAGCCAGCTGTACACGCCGTACGTCGACCTGCGTGCCGCATCCCTCGAGGGCGCCGCCCCCTACCGCGTCACCGGCGCAGCCGCCGCCACGACCGCGGCGGGTCTTCCAGAGGGCGTCGCAGGGCTCCTGGAGCTGCGCGAGGACGAGGTCGCGGTCGCCGCGCTCTCGGACGCGGCGCGCGCGGCCGGCGTCCGGCTCATGACCCTGGGCGAGCTGGTGGCGACCGACGAGCCTCTCGCCCGCGAGCTGCTGGCCGGCGGCGCCATGGTCGCCGCGAACGAGAAGCTCGCGGAGCTCTCCCGGGCGGCCTGGTCGCAGGGCGTCCTGGTCCACGTCCCCGCCGGCGTCCGCGTCGCCGAGCCGATCGTCGTCCGCTGGGCCGTCGGCGCGCCCCGGTCCGTCATCGGGCGCACGCTGATCGTCCTCGGCGACGGCGCCGAGGCCTCCATGGTCGAGGAGCTGGTGACCTCTGACGCCGTCGTGGCCGGTGCCCAGGCGCTCCTGTGCGCCACGACCGAGATCCGGCTCGGCGCCCACGCCCGCCTCGCGATGGCCAGCCTCCAGGAGACCGGGCCGGACGAGGTCGTGTTCCAGCAGCGGCGCGCGGTGATCGGCGAGGCCGCCGACCTGCGCTGGGCCCTCGCCCAGCTCGGCGCCCGGCTCGTGCGCTCCCGCGTGGACAACGTCCTCGCCGGCGACCGGAGCACCGTCGAGCAGGTCGAGATCGTGTTCGGCTCGGACGACCAGCTCCACGACCTCACCTCGTACACCCGCCATGTCGGGCGTGACACGACCGGGCAGCTGCTGTCCAAGGGCGTCCTCATGGACCGCGCCCGGACATACATGAAGGGCCTGATCCAGATCGAGAAGACGGCGGTCGGAACGGACAGCTTCCTCGGCGAGTTCGGGATGAACCTGTCGAAGACCCGCCCGGAGCGTTGCGATCCCGTCCCTCGAGATCGACCAGCCGGACTGCCGGCGCGCGGCGCACAGCTCGTCGGTCGGGCCGATCGACGAGAACCAGCTGTTCTACCTCGAGAGCCGCGGGATCCCACCCGGCGACGCCCGCAAGTTCATCGTCCTCGGGTTCCTCGAGCCGGTCGTTGCCCGCGTACCTCTCGTGGAGGCGCAGGACCGCCTGCGCGAGGCGCTCGAGGCCAAGTGGGACGCGGGCGTCGCGAGCACCTCGACCGCGTCGGCGGCCTGACGGCCAGCGGCCCACCGTCCTGTCGGCTGCCTGACCGCAGCCGCCCGTGCGTGCCGGGGGCGAGCCCCCGTTCGTGTGCGCCCGGTACGATCGCCACGTGAGCCGCAGAATCGATCTCCTCGCCGCCGCCGACCTGGCCGAGGGCGAGATGCGCATGGTCTGGGTGGACCAGACCGACCCCGTGCTCGTCGTCCACGTCAACGGAGAGTTCCGCGCGGTGCAGGGCACCTGCTCCCACGAGTACTTCGAGCTCGACCGCGGCTTCCTGACGGCCGGGACGCTCACCTGCGCGCTCCACCTCTCGCGCTTCGACCTGTCGAACGGCGAGCCGCTGGATCCCCCGGCCGAGCCTTCCGCTGGCGGTCTATGCGGTGGAGGTGCGGGACGGGCGGGTCACGATCGAGGTCCCGGACGGACCGCTGGAGATCAACGAGGAGGCGTGACGGGGCGGAAGACCCTGGTCAGTCGATCAGCGAGCCGCCGTTGATGTCCACCACCTCGCCCGTGATATAGCCCGACTCCTCCGACGCGAGGAAGACCACCAGCGCGGCCACCTCCTCGGGCGTGCCGAGACGGCCGACGGGCACCCGCGCCGCCAGGTCCCGGGCGCCGGCCAGGAGATCGGTGTCGATGAGGGCCGGCGCCACGATGTTGGACGTGATGCCGTCCTTCGCGTACTCGATCGCGATGGACTTCGCGAGCGTCATCAGGCCCGCCTTGGAGGCCGCGAACGCCGCCGACCGGGCGCCGCCCGACTTCCCGGCCGCGGCCCCGATCGCGATGATGCGGCCGTACCCGAGCGCGCGCATCGCCGGCAGCGCCCGTCGCGCCACGAAGAACGACCCGGTCAGGTTGATCGCCAGCGTCCGCTCCCAGAGCTCGGTGGAGGTCTCCTCCAGCGGCGCGAGCGCGAAGATCCCGGCGTTGAGCACGAGCACCGACGGTGCGCCGAGCGACCTCTCGATCTCGTCGAAGGCGGCGTCCACGGCGGCCTCGTCGCTCACGTCGGCTTCCAGGCCGAGGATCCCGGCGACCTCGGGCGGTGTGATGTCCAGCGTCGCGACGCGGGCGCCGTTGGCGACGAGCGCCTGGGCGATGCACAGGCCGATGCCGCGCCCCGCGCCGGTCACGACCGCGACCCGATCCTGCAGACCGTCGACCCTGACCATCGGTGCCTCCATCGCGTGTCGGGAGCGTCCCCGTCGTGTCTCGGCTGCCCGATCGTGCGGCCCGGCGACCCGGCTACCTTAGCCGAGGCGGGGCCGTCCCGGGGTGGCCACGGGCACCACCGTCCCGGGAAGCCCCAGGAGCCGGCGGGCGGGGAGCTTCGGGCGCCGGCGGGCGGATCGCCTACACGACCGGTCCGGCCGCCGTCTCCACGACGGCCTCGAGCTGGGGATCGGACCGCAGCTGGAGCACGAGCGCCCCGACCAGGACGAGCGCGCCGCCCGCGGCCTGGACCGGCCCAATGGCCTCCCCGAGCAGGATCCCGGCGAGGAGCACGCCCACGACGGGCTCGAGCAGCATCAGGATCCCCGTTCGTGTCCCGCCGATCTTGCGGATAGAGGAGAGGAACAGCACGGACGACACGCCCGCGCAGGCGACGCCCGCGAGGAGGATGTAGGGCCACGGGTCGGGAGAGTGGAGGGGCGCCGTGAGCCCCTCAGCCTGACCGGCGAGCACCGCGACCACCGAGGCGCCGACCATGGACGTGCAGAGGATGACGAACGTTGCAGCCTCGGTGGGGACGGTCCGGTATCCGGTCCTGCTGACGGTCACGAACACGACCTGGCTCGCCGCGGCGCACAGCCCCAGCACGATGCCGAGAGGGGCGATCGCCACGTCGCCGCCGCCCTCGCCCCCGGCGAGCACGAGGAGCACGCCGACCGACGACAGCAGCAGCGCAACGACCCGTGACGGCGTGACGCGCTCGTGCCCGAGGAGAACGTCCACGACGACCACCCCGGCTGGGTAGGTATAGAACAGCATCAGGGCGAGCGCGATGGGGACCAGGCCGAAGGCGGTGAACATCGAGACGTTCAGGATGACGCCCATGACGGCCGCAACGGCGAGCGACGCCCGGCCGCGAGGCGGCAGACCACGCACGGCCCCCAGCGACGAGCGGGCCGTCCCCCGGACCACGATCAGGATGGCGAGCGAGGACGCACCGAGGATCGCGCGCCAGGCGGTGAACGCGACGCCCGGGACGCCGGCCTCCGCCCCGAACCGGGCGAGGGGTCCGAGCATCCCGAACAGTGCCGCGGCGATGACCGCCGCGAGGGTGCCGGTGACGAAGTCGCGATCCCGGGGCATGGCAGGCTCGTGGGACCCGGCCGTCAGGCCATGTCCCTCACGGGGCCGGCTGGAGCACGAGCGTCGCGGCCGTGGCCGCGTCGATCGCCGGGTCCGTGAAGGGCAGCGGCACCGTCTCGTTCCGCAGCCACAGGCCGATCCAGTCGTCCGTGTGACGGCTGAACGGCTGGCCGCTCTGGCCGGTCGTCGTGATGATCCGGCCCGCGTCGAGGTTGCCCAGGTCGTACAGGGCACGCATCGACGGGCCGTTGGTGACGTCGAACAGCTCCGGCAGCGTGTCGGCCACCGGGGCGTCCGGATCGGCCGGGTCCGGGTAGCCTCGACCCAGCCGATAGTACGTGTTGTCGACCGCTCCGCCGGCGCCGTCGACCGGGACGGCGGAGGTGCCGAAGTACCACTCGAGCGGGCCGATGCCGCTGACGCCCAGCGTCGACTCCTTGAACGCGATCGTGTGGATCCTGCCCCACAGCCAGGACGAGGGACCGCCGACGTCACGGCGCAGCCACGAGCCGGCCGCGTCGAGGGCGGCCGCGGTGACGGACCCGGCGGCTGCCCCGGTGCCTGCTTTCCGGTCGCCCCACCAGGCCGACGAGCGGCCTTCGGGCGTCGCGACCAGCGTCGCCGCCAGGTCCTGGGCGTAGTCGCTGCCGATGTAGTCGCGGGCCTGGGGGCCGAGGTCGTCGTCGAACAGAGCCCGCTCCAGCGCCATCTCGAATACCAGGAAGGCGGAGCAGCCCGTCGACCCGGTGTCGCAGTGGCCGTCCCACCGTCTGATCGCATCGAGGACGGCGACCCCGTCGGAGGTCGCCGGCGCGGGGTGCAGGTCGACCAGCCCGGGCGTCATCCGCGCGGCCCTCCGGAGGAGGGTGTCGCCCTGGATCGCGGCCATCGTGTCCAGCGTCACGCCGGTCCCTGCCGCGTCGAGCAGCTCGGTGATCCGCGCCGCGCGGTCGCCACGGTCGAACTCGACGCCGAGGAACACGTCGCCACCGTCGATCCTGTTGTTTGCCGTGACGATGCGCCCGGAGGCGGGATCGAGGACGGACGGCAGGTCATCGAACGGCACGTACGAGACCCATTCGTGCTTCCCGTCCCAGCCGGGCACCGGCCGCAGGCCCTGGTCCGACGGGTCGGTGCGGACCGGGATCGCACCCGGCATCTGGTAGCCGATGTGGCCGTCGGCGTCGGCGTAGACGAAGTTCTGCGACGGGGCGCCGAAGGTGCGGAGCGCATCCCGGAACGAGGTCCAGTCGCCCGCGCGGTCGACCGCCAGGAATGCCTCCAGCACGCGATCCGGCTGGGCGAGCGCGGTCCAGCGCAGTGCGTACAGCGACGAGGCGCCGGCCAGGCGCTTGTCGACGTCGTTCAGGACAGGCCCGTGCGCGGTCTCGCGGACCGTCAGGCTCACGTCCTCGCCGCCGGCGACCTTGATCGTCTCGGTGCGGACGGTGAACGGCGCGGAGCCATCCGGGGTCAGGTAGCGGGTGGCGTCCGCGGGATCGACCTTCTCCTCCACGAGGTCCTGCACGTCCGGGCCGGCGTTGGTGACGCCCCAGGCGATGCTGCCGTTGTGCCCCGCGACCACGCCCGGCGTGCCGGGGAAGCTGACGCCGGTCACGTCGTACGGGCAGCCGGGGCCGACGGGGCGGCAATGCAGGCCGTTCACGTACCACACCGACGGCATCTCCAGGCCGAGATGCGGGTCGTTCGCGAGCAGCGCGGTGCCGCTGGCAGAGTTCGAGGGCGCGACGACCCAGTTGTTGGAGCCCACGCCCCCGTCGTTCACGAGGTCGCGCGCCGGCGCGAGCCCGGCGATGGCCGGGATGGCGTTCGCGACGCGTGCCAGCGCGAGCCACGCCGCCGGGTCGGCCTGCATCGCCGCGGTTGCTGCGGGCGCCGCGGGTGCCGCGGATGCCGCGGATGCCGAGGTGGTGCCGCCGGGTGCCGCGCCCTGCCGAGGATGCCGCGGATGTGCCCGCCGACGCCGTTGCCGGCGTCCGTCCTGCCCCACCGGGCGCCGTGCCGTCCTCGGGCGCGGCGATGACCGGCTGGTCGGCGGAGTAGGCCGGGAACAGCTCGTCCGTCATCGCCGGGTCGCCCAGGCGGGCATCGACCGCCATCCGGAAGATCTCGGTGTCCATGTTGCCGCCGAGGCCCCACGCCTGGACCTTCGCCCACGTGAGCGTGTCGAGCGGCGTCCACGGCTCGGGACGGAGCCCGTCGAGCCCGGTGCCGTTGCCCGAGAGCAGGCCAGCGACCGTGAACGCCACGCCCAGTGAGGCTGGGTGGCCGGCGACGTAGGCGTTGACGCCGTCGGCGTAGGCCTGGAGGACGGCCTTCGTGTCGTCCGAGAGGACCGCGAGGTCGCGCGTCGCCGCGCCCCGCCAGTCCAGCGTGCGGATGAACGAGTCGGTCTCCAGCTGGCTCTCGCCGAAGAGCTCGGACAGGCGCCCTGCGCCGATCCGGCGCCAGACCTCCATCTGCCACAGCCGCTCCGATGCGTGCACCCAGCCCTGGGCGAAGAACAGGTCATGCTGGTTCGAGGCCGCGATCTGCGTGACGCCGTTGTCGTCGCGCACGATGCGGACCTCCGCGCCGAGCCCCGGCACCTGCCGCGTCCCGGACAGCGGCGGCTGGCCGCCGGCGGTCACGGCCGCGATGAGGCCTCCACCGGCCAGCACGGCGATCACCACGACCACCACGATCGCGACCAGCCCGCCGCGCAGCACCCGTCGCACCGTATCGCTCCTCCGCTCTCGTTCACCCGAGCCGCCCCCGGACGGCTCTCACTGTGATCGGGTCGCGTCAGGCTAGCGGGTCCCGCGGCCCAGCGCTCCGTCGAGTTGTCCCTGCGCCCCGGCGTCATGCCGGCCAGCCGCCCGGCCAACCCGGCCAACCGCCCGGCCGACCGCCCGGACGACCTGCCGCCGCCCCCGGCGTCCTTGCAGGTACTCGTGGCACGAGTGCAATCCTCCGACGTGCGCACGTCTGCCGGTGCCGGCGGTCGAACGCCGGCGCCAGAGGGCACCCGAGGCGCCCCGGCGGGCCGTCACGTGCTGAGCCACTCGTGGCGTGGGTACTGGCGCATCCCGGGCACGCCACACATGCGCGTGTACCCATCCTGGGGGTGACTGATCGCCTCGCCCGGATTACCGGGCGAGTAGCACTCGCACGATGCGTGTCTGCGCACCTGCGCCACCAAGGCCCCCGGTTTGTACCCATGTGGAGAGTGAATGGCGAAAAGGCGGGTCCCGCGGGTCCCGCGCCCAGCGCCCGCCGGCCCGCCGCCTGCTCAGCGCGGGAGGATGGTGCCGATCCCGCGCGACACCGCATCAGCCAGGATCGCCGCGCCGAACACGACGTCCACCACGCCGGTGCCGAGGTGGGTCGCCACCACCCTGCCCGTCGGCCGCACGCGGTCGAGCGACGCGCCGATGGCACCCGATGGGTCGGGGTAGCCATCGAAGTTGCCCGCCTCGCGATTGGCCAGGAACTGGGCGATGTGGTCCACCACGAACAGCGCGGCCTCCCGCGCCACCTCGGCCGCGCAGTAGGTGGCGTAGTCCACGGGGACCACCAACACGTCCGGCGACAGCCAGTCGTTGGTCATGACCTGGCGTTCCGGCGGCGCCACGAACGAGGCGACGGTCACCACGACGCCCGCCCCAGCCACGGCCTCGCGCGCGGATGCCGCGACCCGCACCGTACCGATCCCCGCGGTCTCCCTCGCAGCGGATGCCAGGACGCGGGCCCGCTCGGGGTCGCGGTCGTACACGCTGAGCTCGACGCCCGGGAGCACATGGCCCAGCACCGGCACATGACTCCGTCCCTGGACTCCGGCCCCGATGAGCGCCGCGCGCGGGACGCCGCCACGGCGGACCGCCGGCGCGAACGCCTCGATCGCCACTCCGCTGGTCGCCGCCGTCCGTTCGGCCGTGATCGGCCCGGCGTCCATGATCGCGATCGGCGCGGTGGTGACGGGGTCGTTGAGCAGCAGGAATCCGTAGATCCCGAGGAGACCGGCCGCGTTGTTGGCCGGGTTGCCCGAGACCCACTTCATGCCCAGCAGGTCGGCCGAGCCGTCGACGGCGGCGCCGGGGAGCAGCGCCGGCATCGCGTGCGCGAACGATGCGGCGGGGCGGGGGTGCACGCCGATCTTGGGTGGCAGCTCCGCGGCGCCGGCGAGGCCCCGGAGGGCCTGTCGTGCGAGAGCCAGTCGCTCGGGGAGCGGCGGCATCGCGGCGACGACGTCCGCCCCGGTGAGATAGCGCAACGGCGGCAAGGCTGTCATGGCGCGCAGTGTAGGGGGCGGCGCGGACTCGGATCGCTCACGTCGGGCCCCCGGTGACCGGCGGGGTTCGCTAGATTGGACTCGTGAACATCGCAACGAGCCTTGAGAACCTCAAGCTCGAGCAGGATGCCATCGTCCTCTACGACGCCCTCGCCGACATCGAGAAGGACGAGAGGCGCGCGGCCGCCTTCCGCCACATCGCGTCGAACGAGCGCCGGCATGCGGCCATCTGGGAGCAGCGGCTGCGCGAGCTCGGTGCCACCGTGCCGCCGGCCGGCCGCGCGCGCGCCCGGATACGCTTCATCATCCTGCTCGCACGGCTCTTCGGGACCCGCGCCGTCAGCGACCTGGTCAAGTCGGTCGAGGGCGACGAGGAGGCGGCCTACGGCGCCCAGGAGGCGCAACCCGAGGTCGAGGCAATCGCGGCCGACGAGCGCGAGCACGCCGAGATCTGGAGGAGCCTCGACGCCGAGGCGAAGGCGGCGAAGGGCCGACGGCGGAGCGCGCGGGGGACGCCGGTCGAGGTGATCGCCGCGGGCGGGCACCCGGGCATCGAGCCGGGTGTCGCGCAGGCGGCCGAGACGATCGCCCGCGGCGAACGCTGGCACACCAGCGGCCGGTCCGGGACCCTGCGGGCCACGATCTTCGGCGTCTCGGACGGCCTCGTCTCCAACCTGGCGCTGGTGATGGGCGTCGCAGGCGCATCGGACAAGGGCGGCTTCATCCTGCTCGCGGGGATCGCCGGGCTCCTCGCGGGAGCCTTCAGCATGGCGGCGGGCGAGTACGTCTCGATGCAGAGCCAGCGCGAGCTCTTCGAGCGCCAGATCGCCCTCGAGAAGGCGGAGCTCGAGGCGATGCCCGAGGAGGAGCAGACGGAGCTGGCGGCGCTCTACGTGGCGAAGGGTTTCACGCGCGTGGAGGCGGACACGATCGCGGCCCGGATGTTCGAGGACCCTGCGATGGCGCTGGACACCCTCGTGCGCGAGGAGCTCGGGCTGGACCCGGACCAGCTGGGCTCGCCGTGGGGCGCCGCCATGGGCTCGTTCCTGGCGTTCTGTGTCGGCGCGATCGTGCCTGTCATCCCCTACCTGTTCTGGAGCGGCGCCACGGCGTTCTACCTGAGCTTCGTCCTGAGCCTCGGGGCCCTGTTCATCGTCGGCGCGGCCGTCAGCCTGCTCACGGGCCGCAGCCTGCTGTTCTCGGGCTTTCGCCAGATGGGGATCGGCGCGGCCGCCGCCATCGTCACCTACGCCGTGGGCAAGGTCATCGGCGTGGGCGTCGCGGGGTAGGGAATGGACGCCGGGGAGCTCTCCACGCGGCTGCATGACGAAGGCCTGGACCCAGGCACCTGGTCAAACGGCCCGGGCGACCGCTACGCCCCGCACGAGCACGCCTACGACAAGGTCCTCGTCTGCACGGCGGGCTCGATCCGGTTCGGGTTGCCGGCTCGTGGGATCACGGTGGACCTCGTGCCCGGCGACCGCCTCGACCTGCCCGCCGGAACACGCCACGACGCGATCGTGGGGACAACGGGAGTCGCGGTCCTCGAGGCGCACGCACCCGCCGGGAGCCTGCGCGGAGCTTCGCCGTCGGCCCGCAGGCACCTGGTAGGCCTGCTCCCGTCGGCGCCCCTACGGGATGGACGCCAGCGGGATGCTGCCGATGCAGACCCGGCTCGCGCCTGGAGCCTCGATCCGGTAGGCCTCGGCCGCGGCGGGGACGACGAGCGTCTCCCAGCGCCCGAGCCGCTCGGCCCAGTCCCGGCCGGTCACGTGCACGTCGCCGTCGAGCGCCGTGACCACCTCGAGGCTGCGGCCGGCGGGTTGGCGGTGGAGCGGTCCCGGCAGGGAGAGGAGCTCGAGCCGGAACTCGGGCACGACCAGGGCGTCCCCGTCGAGGCGCCAGCCGCGCCCGGCGGGACGGGCGTGAGCGTTGGGCCGGATGGCTCGCAGCGCCTCGCGGGGGTGGAGCGTCCGTCCCGGAACCGGCGGCCGTCCCCAGTCCGAGATCCTGAACGTCAGGTCGGACGGCTGCTCGATCTCGTAGACGAACGCCCCCGCACCGATCGCGTGCAGTGTGCCGGGTTCCACCAGGAGCGTGTCCCCTGCGACGGCATGCCGGACCTCGCACGATTCGCGCCCGAGAGTGCCTGCCGCGATCGCGGCGCGCAGCTCCGGCTCGCCGATGCCGGCGAGGGGTCCGGTCACGAACCCGCTGTCAGAGTCGGCGTCGAGGATCAGCCACGCCTCGCTCTTGCCCAGGGCGCCCGGGCCATAGAGCTCTGCCGCCAGGAGGTCCGACGGGTGGACCTGCAGCGACAGCCATTCGGCGGCATCGATCAGCTTGACGATCAGCGGGAAGCGGGGGCCCAGGAGGCGGAGGCCGGCCTCCCCGACGAACGCCTCACCGGCCAGGGCGGCAACCGCGTCGAGGGTGGTCACCTCGCCGCGCGGGTCCACGACGTCCGAGCCGGGCCCCGCGAGCCACAGCTCCCCGACGTGGTCCCCAGGTGGGCCGAGGCGAGTCCCGGCCCACGGGCGCACGCTGGTCGCAGGGACGGGCCGCAAGGGACGGCCGGCGACGACTGCATCGATCGCCGCGTGCGGCCGGCTCGTCCGGGACGGCGTGGTCAATGGAGGGTGCTCCTGCTGGTGGCTCCGGCCGGGTCGCCATTGTAGGGCGCCCTGAATCCACGAACGCCCCGGCGGTGGGACCGGGGCGTTCGTTGGGGTAGGCTGTGTGTGCTCAGCGCTGGCCGAACATCGTCCAGAGAAGCGGGTTATCGCGGGGATCGCGCGTGCCTCGCTCGTCCTCTGCGGTCATCACGAGGCTGACGATCGAGAACACCGCGAGGAGCGCGAAAACGGCAACGATGACCATCGTCGTGCACCTTCCGGCTTCGGGGGATGCCTCGGACCACTCTGGTCCCGGCGGCTGGTTCCGACGGGGTTCGGCATCCCGGGTTGACCCTGGAATGATGCGATCATAACCTACGAACCATAGGTTCTGCAAACGATCTGCCTAATGAATGGGTACCGGTGACCAAGAACCATCCGCTCAACGACACGGACTCGCGGATCCTCGGCATCCTCCAGCAGGACGGCCGTCGGTCCTACGCCGACCTCGGCAGCGACCTCGGGATGGCCGGGCCGTCCGCGTACGAGCGGGTCAAGAAGCTCGAGACACGGGGAGTGATCCGCGGCTACTCGGCCGACGTGAGCCCGGCGGCCGTGGGCCTCTCGGTCCTGGCATTCACGTGGGTGACGCAGGCGCCGGGCACGATCTCGATGGACCTCACCCCCGACTTCGCTGCGATCCGCGAGATCGAGGAGTGCCACTACATCGCCGGCGAGGCCGACTACATCCTCAAGATCCGTGCCCGCGACATGGAGCACCTGGGCACCATCGTGCGCAGGGTGCAGACGACCCAGCACGTCTTCTCCACGGAGACGGACGTCGTGTTCACGACCGGGTTCGAGGGACGCGCGATCCCGCTCGGCCCGGCCGGCACGGAAGCACCTGAAACCGGGAAGCGCGGGAGCGCGTAACAGGTATGGAGCGTCGCCCGGGAGTGCCAGGCGAGGCCGAACTCGTCGACGGCCGTGGCGAACGGGTCGGAGGATGCCCTCGCGACGCTCTATGACCGGCACGTGGACGGAATCCATGCCGTCGCTCTCCGGCTCACAAACGACCGACAGCTGGCCGAGGAGGTCGTACAGGAGACGTTCCTTGCCCTGTGGAACAGGGCGGAGATGTTTGACCCGGCCCTCGCCTCGCTTGCCACCTGGCTGCGGACCATCGCCCGGAATCGGACGGTCGACCGCATGCGGGCGGCAGGGCGGCGGCCGCCGCTCGTGCCGCTCCCGGGTTCCGCCGACGGTGACGGAGGGGATCCCGGGTTCGATCGCGTTCGACCCGATGCCGTGATCCTCGGTGGCGCGGCGCCGGACCAGAGCCCGGAGGCGGCCGCAGAGGCTGCAGAGTCGAGGGCGACTGTCGCGGCCGCGATCGCGGGGATGCCCGAAGAGGAGCGGACGGTCATCCTCCTGGCCTACCGGGAGGGCCTGACGCAATCCGAGATCGCCGAACGGCTCCAATGGCCGCTCGGGACGGTCAAGACGAGGACTCGCCGAGCTCTCGCCCGGCTGCGGGCCGTGCTCGAAACGGAAGAGATGTGGCCGGCAGGGACCGGCGGCCATCGGATGGAGGATCGTGGAACACGCTGAGGCGCTGGAGCGCATCGAGATCGCGGCAGTCGAGCCGGACGGCCTCGAGCGGCTGATGGCGGGCGATACGCCCGACGCATCGGCCGTCGCGGGGCACCTCGCCGGCTGTCCGGCGTGCGCCGCGGAGCTGGCCCTCATCGCGCGTTCGTCCTCGACGGCCCGGGAGGCCGTCAGGTCGCTCCCTGACCCGGCTCTCCGGGACCGGACGCTGGCCTTCGTGGGCGCGGTCGGCCGGGTCCGCCGGGCGCCGACCATGGGGGCCGCAGCTCCTGGTGCGGAGGCCGCGGCGTCTGCCGGGGAGGCCGCAGCCGCGGCGGTGGCCCCTCCGGCGACGGTCGATGCGTTTCCGTCTCCGGCGCCGCTCGCGGCCGGGACGGCCCGTGGTGGCCGGCGCCGGTTCGCGGTCTTCTCCGGGCTCGCCGCCGCCGTCGTCCTTGCCGCCGTCTTCGGGTTCGCGTCGGCCGGCGTCGTGCTGGCACCCGGCCCCGACGACCACGACCGCGAGATCGCCCTGCTGTCCAGCGTCACCGAGACCACCATGCGGATCGAGCAGGGGACCGATGCGACCCACCTGGTCCTGGCGGCTGTCGACGGTGGTCCCGCGCCGACCGGCACACTCCTGTTCTCCCCCTCGGGCGGGGAGCTCGTGATGGTCGCCGACGGCCTGGGACCGGCACCGGCGGGCCAGGAGTACGGCTGCTGGGTGGAGGTGGACGGCCAGAGGCGCCGCATCGGGCGCATGTACGCCGGCGGTGGCGTCCATGCCTGGGCGGGATCCGTGGATGGCCTCGCCGACCTGTCGCCCGGCGCGGTGTTCGGGGTCTCGCTCGTCCCGGCCGGGGGCGGAGCGGGGGAGCCGGTGCTGACGGGCAGGCTCTGAGGCACGCTCGTCGCTGAGAGGGCGTCGCGGCATGCGGTCCAGTCGGCCGGGCTGCAGTCCGGGCGGGCCGGGCGGTCCAGCCGTGCCGGTTCCGCCAGGAGGTTCAGCCCGGCGCGACCTGTAGGGCCGGGTCAGCCGGGCACGCGGGCGTAGCCGGGCGCGGCCGTGTCAGCCCGGCGCGACCTGGTCCGGATCGCCGCTCGCCCCGTGCTGGTCCTCGAGCTTCGTGAGGTCGCCTGGCTCGACGAGCAGGTCGGGTGGCGGAAAGCCCAGGTAGCGGCGATGGGCGCGGAGCACGCGTTCGGCCGCGGCGGCGTCCAGCGACGGCTCGTCCAGGGAGCGGGCGATCCAGCCGGCCTCGGCGGCAGTCTCCTCGTCGGTGATCTCGACGTCGCGGCGGTCCATGTCCGCGAGCACGAGCCACGTGAGGGCTCCACCGGCGACCAGGCCGACGATCAGGAGCCACCAGTTGAACTCGGCGCTCACGGCCGGTCCGCGTTGTGACGGAGCGGGGCGTACATCGAGGCCGAGGATAGCCGACTCGGGCCCGCCACCGCGGCCGGGCTACACTGCGCCGACATGCCTGCGCCGTCATCGATCGCCGCCCTGCTCCTGCCCGTGCTGGCCCTGATCGCCATCACGCCGGACCCGGTCGCCTTCCATATCGGCTCGATCCCGGTGTACTGGTACGGCGTCTGCTACGCCGTCGGCCTCGGGGCCGCCTACACCGTGATCACGCGGGAGGCACGCCGCCGTGGCCTGAACGCCCGGCTGGTGGACAACGGCATCATCATCGTGGCCGCCGCGGCGCTGGTGGGTGGGCGCCTCTACCACGTCATCGACCAGTGGCAGCTCTACAAGGACAACCTGGTCTCGATCGTCACGCCACCGTATACCGGCCTCGGCGTCTACGGCGGGATCCTGACCGGGACGATCGCGCTGGTCGTCGTGACCCGCCGCTGGCACCAGTCGTTCTGGCGCTGGGCGGACGTCATCGCTCCCGGTCTGTTCGTCATGCAGGCGATCGGGCGCTGGGGCAACTTCTTCAACCAGGAGCTGTACGGCCCGCCGACGGACCTCCCGTGGGGGATCGCGATCGACTGCGCGCACCGCGTGGCGCTCTACCCGTGCTCGGCGTACCCCCTCCTGACCACCGGGTTCCAGCCGCTGTTCCTGTACGAGTCGATCAGTGGCGTGCTGGGCGCGATCACGCTCCTCTGGATCGCGCGCCGGTACGGACGCCGCATGCGTCCCGGCGACCTGTTGCTCATCTTCTTCATCTGGTACGCGGTGGTGCGGTTCGCGCTCGAGACGCTCCGCACCGGGAACTGGACCTTCTTCGGCGCCCCGACCGCGATGCTCATCTCGGGTGGGCTCATCGCCGGGTCGCTCGCGGTTCTCGCCATCCGGCATCGGCCGGGCGCGGCGGATGGCGATCGCTGGGGGGACCCGCCGGAGCCCGGCTGGGACCGCGCCGAGGGCGCCGGCGACGACGATGACGAGTGGGTCGACGACGAAGGGGTTGACGGGGACGAAGGGGAGGAAGCCTCCTCGGCGGCGGGCGCGCCCGCCCAGGTCGGGCCGGTCGAGGCCGGGGCCGCCCGAACGGAGAACGTGAGCTCGGCCGACGACGAGGAGTCTGATGGACACGACACCTCCGGCGAACCAGTCGACAACGGATCCGGCCACCGAGACGGCGCCGCTCGGCCCGGCTGACGCCGCCATGATCGACCCGGTCGACCCGGCCGATCCTGCCTCGATCGACGTCCCACCGACCGTCCCGGCTGAGGCCTCGCCCGACCCGGCCGGTCCTGCGTCGGCCGACCCGGCCGACGTTGCCTCGGCCGACGGTCGCGCGCACGCCGACCCAGCCGCCACGGTCGACCCGGCCCCGACGCCGGTGGCTTCGTCATCGGGCCGCCGCAGGCCGCCGCGCTCCCGCCTGGCCCCCGACGCGCTCGCTGCTGCGCGCGGAGACGGCGGCGCCCGCGAGGGCCTGGACTGGCTCGGCCGCACCCCCGAATCGAAGGCGTCCCTCCTCTACAGGTCTCTGCGCCTGCTGGCGCGGTTCATCCTGTTCGGGGTGTTCCGCTTCCGGGTGAGCACGTCCGGCCAGGAGCTGCTGCCCAAGGGTGGCTACCTCCTCGTCGGGGCCGCACACCGCGGGTGGATGGACCCGTTCGTCGTGATCCATGCGTTGCCGGTGCAGCCACGGGCGTGGTTCCTCGGCAGCGCCCCCTCCACCTTCACCTCCCGCTGGCGGGAGCGCCTCATCCACCGGCTGGGCGGGTTGCTGCCGGTCTGGCGCGGCGGGCTGGGCGTGGAGCCACACGTCGCGTCCGCGCGCGCAGTCCTTGCGAACCGCGGGGTGTTCGTCCAGATGCCCGAGGGCACCGTCAGCGGGCCACCCGGCCGGATCGGACCGTTCCGCAACGGGGCCGCGCTGATCGCCCTGCGCACGGGGGCCACCGTCGTGCCGCTGGCGATCGCCGGCACCGAGGAGCTGTACATCGGCAGGCGCATGGCGACGCGGGTCCTGCGCCCGACCAGCGCCCGGGAGATCCTCGGGGAGGCGTGGGACGGCGCGCTGCCGGAGGCGGGCTCGCGCGAGGAGCTCGACCTGGCACGGAAGGTCACCACCGGCTTCGAGGCGCTGCTCGGCCCGGCCGTGGCCGAGCTCCAGCCGGGGACTGTCGATCCGCCGGACCACCCGCGTCGCCTGCGCCGACGGCTCACCTGGCTGTTCCTGCGACCCGGTCGCCTCGATCGCGTCGAAGGAGCCTGACCGATGCCCCGCCTGGTGGTAGGTCGGCGTGCGCTCGTGGAGTGGCTCAACGGTCCGGTGCCTGCGCTGCCCGAGCCACCGGATGGTGCGGATGGTGACTCGGCCGGGGATTCGGCGCGCAGTCGAGCCTTCCGATGGTCGGGCTGACACAGGGGATGCGCAGTTGACCCACCCAGCGGTCCGCGGTGGTTCGGCGCTGCCCGCGCCCGCCGCGCCCTCCCGCCGCGCCCCTCCCCCGCGCCCTTTCCGCTGCGCCCGTACCGGACCCGATCGCACGCGGCGGCTATCCTCCGGCGATGCGCTACGCGGACACCATCGTCGACCTCGTGGGCAACACACCCCTGGTCCGGATCTCCCGGCTGACGCGGGACCTCGGACCGAGGGACCGCCAGCCCCTGCTCCTCGCCAAGCTCGAGATGCTCAACCCGGGCGGATCGATCAAGGACCGCATCGGCGTGCCGATGATCGAGGCTGCCGAGCGCGGCGGGCTCCTGCGGCCGGGCGGCACCATCATCGAGCCGACGTCCGGCAACACCGGCCACGGCCTCGCCATCGCCGCCGCACTCAAGGGCTACCGCTGCATCTTCGTCATGGCGGACAAGCAGTCGACCGAGAAGCAGGCTCTCCTGCGCGCGTACGGCGCCGAGGTCGTCCTGTGCCCGACCAACGTGGCGCCGGAGTCGCCCGAGAGCTACTACTCCGTGGCCGCCCGGCTGGCTCGCGACATCCCGGGGGCATACAAGCCGGACCAGTACTGGAACCAGGAGAACCCGCTGGCCCACGAGCGGACGACGGGCCCCGAGATCTGGGATCAGACCGGGGGGCGGGTCACCCACCTCGTGGCGTCCGTCGGCACCGGTGGCACGGTCTCGGGCAGCGCGCGGTTCCTCAAGGCCCACAACCCCGCGATCCGGGTGATCGGCGCAGATCCCGAGGGATCAGTCCTGTCCGGTGATTCGGCGCGCCCCTACCTGACCGAGGGCGTGGGGGAGGACTTCATCCCCGGCACCTACGACCCCGCGACGGTGGACCGCTGGGTGCGGGTCTCCGATCGTGACGCGTTCGCGATGGCCAGGCGGATCACCCGTGAGGAGGGGATCCTGTCGGGCGAGTCCTGCGGCACGGCGATGGTCGCCGCCCTGGACGAGGTGGCCCGCCTGGTGCGGGAGGAGCCGTCGGCGGCAGCTTCGGCCGTCGTGGTCGTGATCCTGCCCGACGGTGGCCGGAACTACCTGTCCAAGCTCTACAACGACGAGTGGATGCGGGCGAACGGTCTGCTCGCCACGACCGGCGCCGTTGCGCGGGTCGGCGAGCTCCTGGCGGATCGACACCATGGCCCGGACCTGCCAGACGTGATCCTGGCGCGGACCACGGACCGCGTCGGTGCCGCCATCGACCTGCTCCAGCTCTACGGGATCAGCCAGCTCCCGGTCTCGGAGCAGGCGGCCGGCGACGACCTGGTCGGGATCGTGGGCTCCGTCTCGGAGAAGGGGTTGCTGGAGCGGGCCTACCGGAACCCGGAGATCGTGGCGCGAACGGTCGGCGAGGTGATGGACCGGCCCCTGCCGCTGCTGGACGTGACCGCGACCGTGGACGAGGCGTTCTCGCTGCTGTCGGACGGTGCGGCCGGCCTGCTGGCCGTGCGCGGCGGCCACCCGGCGGGGGTCGTCACGAGGCTCGACCTGCTCGAGTTCCTCGCCCATCGCCCGGGGTAGGTTGCGTGAGGTCCGGCGTCGGTCGGCGCGAGCCGCGGCATCAATCGGCGGGAGCCGCGGCGTCGGCTATCGCGGCATCAATCGGCTGGAACGGCGGCGTCAGTCGGCGGGGACCGCGGCGTCGGTCTCCGCGGCACGGGCGTCGAGCGCTGCCAGGAGGTCACGGCCGGACAGCGGCTTGGCGACGAACCGGGCTCCGCGGCTGACGACCCGCTCGAGGTCGAGCGTCTCGGCCGTATAACCCGAGAGGAGCACCACCCGGATCGATGGGTGGAGGTCGAGCACGCGTTCCGCGAGCGCGATCCCGGAGATCCCCGGCATGACCACGTCGCTCACCAGGGCGTCGATCGGGTGGACCATGGATTCCACCAGCTGCCAGGCCTCACCCCCCGACGCGACCTCGATGACGCTCCAGCCCGCACGGCGGAGCACCTGGCGCGTCATCTCGCGGACGGACGGATCGTCCTCGACGAGGAGCACGGTCCCCAGCCGGCCACGATCGTCATCTGCCTGGCCGGGTGTGTCGCCGTCATGACCGGCCCTGGCGTCGACGCGGGGGAAGTACAGCTTGAACGCCGACCCGCGCCCGGGCTCCGAGTAGAGCCAGATGTGGCCACCCGCCTGCGTGACGATCCCGTAGATCGTGGCGAGGCCGAGGCCTGTCCCGCGGCCGAGCTCCTTGGTGGTGAAGAACGGCTCGAAGATGTGCTCGCGCGTCTGGCGATCCATGCCGTGACCGGTGTCGCTGACCGCCAGCAGCACGAATGGGCCCGGCTCGACCGCGAAATGCTCGATCGCATAGGCCTCGTCGAACACCACGTTGCCGGTCTCGATCGTGATTCGGCCGCCGTCCGGCATCGCGTCGCGGGCGTTCACGACCAGGTTCATCAGGATCTGGTCCACCTGGCCGGGGTCGGCGCGGATCTGTCCCGCCGCGCTGTCGAGCGAGAGGCGCAGGTCGATGGTCTCCGGGATGAGGCGGCCGAGCATGGGCTCGATCGCCCGGACGCTGTCGTTGAGGTTCACGACGCGTGGCGTCACGACCTGGCGGCGGCTGAACGCGAGCAGCTGCATCGTGAGGTTGCCGGCCCGGTCGGCCGCCTCGCCGATCGCGAGCGTATTGCGCAGGGCGAGGTCGGGGTCGAAGGTGTGGCGCTGCTCGGGCGAGAGATCCTCCGCCAGCATCTCCGCATAGCCACGGATCGCGAACATCATGTTGTTGAAGTCGTGGGCGATCCCACCGGCCAGCCTGCCGACCGATTCCAGCTTCTGCGCCTGGAGCAGCTGGGCCTCTGCAGCCTTGCGGGCGCTGATGTCCACCACCGTCGCGAATACCTCGAGGTCCGCGCCGGTCCCGAGCACCGAGAGGCTGATCTCGACCGGGAACTCTACCCCGTCGCGCCGCCTCGCCCACAGGTCCAGCCCGATCCCCATCGGTCGTGCCATAGGCCTGGCGGCGAACGCTGCGCGATGGGCGGCGTGTCCTTCCGCGACGCGCCCGGGGAGCAGGATGTCCACGGACTGACCGATCAGCTCCGCAGGGGGATAGCCGAAGGTGCGCTCCGCCTGTGGGTTCGCGTAGGTGATCCGGCCCTCGCCGTCCACCGCGACGATCGCGTTCGGCGACGCGTCGAGCACGGCGAGGTGACCGACCGCGGGCGGCAGGGCGTGTTTGGCGGGGCGCTGCCGGCTGGCCACGGGGACGCGCAACCTCTCAGAGCTTTCCACCAGCGTACCCGAACGATGCAATGGCCCTGCGCGGGCCGGGTGCGATCATCCGGGCATGCATGACGACCTCGACCCCCGCGCCCGAGACGCCTTCGCCACCCGTGCCGTCCGCGCCGGCGCCGAGCCGGACGAGCTGACGGGCGCCGTCTCGCCCCCGATCTACCAGACCGCGACCTACGCCCAGGATGGCGTCGGGCGGCCGCGCAACGGCTACGAGTACGGACGCACGCAGAACCCGACGCGGGCGCGGCTGGAACGTGCCGTGGCCGACCTCGAGGGCGCGCGGCACGGCATCGCGTTCGCCTCCGGTTCGGCTGTCACCTCAGCGATCGCCCAGCTCGCGGGCGCAGGCGAGGAGATCCTCGTCGGCGACGACGTCTACGGGGGCACGTACCGCTATTTCGAGCGCGTGCACCGGCCGGCCGGTGCGGGGGAGGCCCGGTACGTGGACCTCGCCTCTGACCCGGATGCGCTGTGGGAGGGGCTCAACCCGCGGACGCGGCTGGTCTGGCTGGAGACGCCGTCGAACCCGCTGCTGAAGGTCACCGACATCGCGGCCGCCGCGGGCGTCATCCGCGAGCGAGGGGCCGCCATGTCCGGCCCGACGGCCGGCGGTGCGGCGCCCCTGCTCGTGATCGACGGCACGTTTGCATCACCGGCCCTCCAGCGGCCGCTCGAGCTGGGGGCGGACATCGTGTACCACTCCGCCACCAAGTACCTGGGAGGGCATTCGGACGCGATCCTTGGCGTCGTGGCGACGAACAGCGACGCGGTGGCCGATCGCCTTCGGTTTCTCCAGAATGCGATGGGTGCCGTCCCGGGGCCCTTCGACTGCTTCCTCGTCCTGCGTGGGTTGCGGACCCTGGCGATCCGGATGGAACGGCACTCCGTCAACGGCCTCGCGGTGGCGCGGTTCCTGGCCGGGCGCCCCGACGTGGCATCGGTCGCCTACCCCGGGCTCGCCGATGGTCGTCATGCACACCCGGGGGCGGCGGTCGCGGCGCGCCAGATGCGCCTCGGTGGTGAGCCTGCGTTCGGGGGCATGGTCTCGTTCGTGCCCGCGGCCGGTGGGCGGCATCGGCGGTCGGCGGCCGCGCGGGCGATCGCAGTCTGCGAGGGGAGCCGATTGTTCGCGCTGGCGGAGTCGCTCGGTGGCGTCGAGTCGCTCATCGAGCTGCCGGCCGCCATGACGCATATGTCGGTGGCGTCGTCGGCACTGGCTGTCGACCCGGCGCTGGTTCGGCTTTCGGTGGGGATCGAGGCGGCCGAGGACCTGGTGGCGGACCTGGCCCAGGCGCTCGACGACGCGTAAGGGGCCCGGGCATCCGCTCCGGGCAGCCGGCGACTGCCGCTGCGTTGCCGCCGACCTCCCGGACGGCCGCGTCCGACCCGGCGCGGCATCCCGGCGGGACACCGAACCGCGGCGTCGCCGTGGAGGCGACAGATGCGCGGGCGGAGACACGGAACCGCGGCGTCGCCGTGGAGGCGACAGTTCCCGGACACGGAACTGCTCGGTGGTCGGAACAGCGCGTTCCGAGCCGCCGTTGTCGCCAAGTGGGCGACATCGGTGCCCGACCGGACCCGCAACGTGTCCCGATGTGCGAATTGGTCGCCCAGGAGGCGACACCCGGCCTGGAGGCGACGTGCCCGGACCGGCACCCGGAGTCGGACGCCGCTGACCGGACCGGCACCCGGGGTCGGACGCCGCTGACCGGTCGACGTCGACGCCGCTGACCGGACCGGCACCCGGGGTCGGACGCCGCTGACCGGACCGGCACCCGCAAGACGTGCCATGTCGCGTCGGTTCCCCGCGCGGCCCAGGCCGCGGGCAGCGGCACGGCCGCCCGCGCCGGACAAGCCGCGGCACGGCCCCCCGCGACGGACCCGCAGCGGGACGGCCGCCGTGCCGGACGGCCGTGCCCGTCGGTCGACCGAGCCGGTAGAATCCCGCGACATCCGAAGCGCCATGGAAAGCACCATCCGGATCACCAACCGAAGCCTCCATACCGAAGTCTCCACCGACCCCTGACTGCGGTAGCCGACTCCCGGGCCCCCTGCTCGGCACGCGCGGCCGGTCACTGGCCACAGGCGCGAGCTTGATCGCGCCGCAACCCGAGGTACCGACCGTGACGTTGACCAACTCCGCGCCGACCGCCCCCATCGGCGGCAGCATCCTCGCCAATCTCCCCGTCGCCGAGCTGTACGAGCGCGCGATCCGCGCCGGCGAGGGCACCATCGCCGCCGAAGGCCCGCTCGTCGTGCACACCGGCCAGCACACCGGCCGATCACCCAAGGACAAGTTCGTCGTCCGCGAGCCGTGGAGCCAGGACAAGGTCTGGTGGGGCGAGGTCAACCACGAGATCAGCGAGGAGCACTACGACAGGCTGCGCGCGCGACTCGTGCGGTACGTCGCCGACAAGCAGCTGTACGCGCAGGACATGTACATCGGCGCGCACGAGGAGCACCGCCGCTCGCTCCGCGTGTACACGGAGACGGCCTGGGCCAGCATCTTCGCGCGCAACCTGTTCCGCCGCCCGCCGCAGGAGGACCTCGCGTCCTTCGTCCCCAACTTCACGATCATCGACGTGCCCAGCTTCCAGGCGGACCCGGAGACAGACGGGACACGCAGCGGCACGGCGATCCTGCTCCACCTCAAGCGGATGGAGATCATCATCGTCGGGACGATGTACGCGGGCGAGATCAAGAAGTCCGCGTTCACGGTCATGAACTACCTGATGCCCGACGAGGGCGTGCTCCCGATGCACTCCTCGATCAACGTGGGCCGGGCCGGCGACTCGTGCATCTTCTTCGGCCTCTCGGGCACCGGCAAGACGACCCTCTCGGCCGATCCACTGCGCAGCCTCATCGGCGACGACGAGCATGGCTGGGGTGACGGCTACACCTTCAACTTCGAGGGCGGCTGCTACGCGAAGACCATCCGCCTCAGCCCGATGTACGAGCCCGACATCTTCGCCACGACGAAGCGATTCGGGACGATCCTCGAGAACACCGACATGTTCCCCGAGACGCGGGAGCTGGACCTCGACTCCGAGCGGTTCACCGAGAACACCCGGGCGGCCTACCCGCTCCACTTCATCGGCAACGCGGATCCGACTGGCGTGGCTCCGGGTCCGAAGCACGTCGTGTTCCTGACGGCCGATGCCTTCGGCGTGCTGCCGCCGATCAGCCGGCTGACACGGGAGCAGGCGGCCTACCACTTCATCAGCGGCTACACGGCCAAGCTCGCCGGCACCGAGATCGGCATCCTGGAGCCCAGGTGACCTTCAGCGCCGCGTTCGGCGCTCCGTTCCTGCCCCGCCACCCGGGCGAGTACGCCCACATGCTCATGGACCGCCTGGACAAGTTCGATGTTCCCGTCTGGCTCGTGAACACGGGCTGGACCGGGGGCCCGTACGGCACCGGGCACCGGATGAACATCAACCACACCCGGAACATGGTTCGGGCGGCGATCAACGACGAGCTGGAGGGCGTCGAGACGGTGATCGACCCGATCTTCGGTGTCGCCGTGCCCGTCGCGGTACCCGGCGTTCCCGACGAGGTCCTGGTGCCGCGCAACACCTGGCCCGACAAGGTGGCCTTCGACGCGGCGGCCCGCAAGATCGCCCGGATGTTCCACGCGAACTTCGCCAAGTACGCGGACGGCGTCTCCGAGGGCGTCCGCAACGCGGGCCCGATCGCGGTGGACGCGGCCGCGGCCACCGAGGGCTGACCCGCCACCCGGTCCCCTGCGGACGCGGGGTGTACGGTCGCGCGCCCGCAGGCGGTCGCGCGACTCCGCAGGCTCGGCACGACGACAGAGGTCGCGGCACGTCTGCTTCGCCGCCTATGCCGAGGCGGCCCTGCCTCACGGGGACGGTCCTGCTGGTCGACGGCGGGCTCCAGGGCGCTGACCGGCCTGCTCGCTGACCGGCTGGCTGGCTGACCGGCTCGCTGGCCGACCGGGCGAGGACGCGGACCGGCTGGCAATCTGACCGGCAGCGACGCGGGAAACGGGCGGAGACGCCCGGCCGGCGGTCTAGAATGGCGCACCTCCACCACCCGGCGCCGGTCGCGCCGTCCAGCGGCATCCGAGGAGCAGCGAAGCATGGCCCGCAACAAGGTGACCGTCATCGGTGCCGGCAACGTCGGCGCGACGACCGCCCAGCGCATCGCCGAGGCCGGCCTGGCCGACGTCGTCCTGGTCGACATCGTCGAGGGACTGCCGCAGGGCAAGGGGCTCGACCTGGCCGAGGCGGCCCCCGTGGTCCGCCACGACGCGAGCATCGTCGGCACCAACGACTACGCGGATACCGCGGGCTCGGACATCATCGTCGTGACGTCCGGCATCGCCCGCAAGCCGGGCATGAGTCGCGACGACCTCATCGCGACGAACGCCGGGATCGTCGGCAACGTCGTGAAGGCGTCGGCCGCCGTCTCGCCGAACGCGATCCTGATCGTCGTGACGAACCCGCTCGACGTGATGTGCCATGTCGCGTTCGCCGCATCCGGCTTCCCGCGCGAAAGGGTCCTGGGCATGGCCGGCGTCCTGGACTCGGCGCGCTTCCGGACGTTCATCGCGAGGGAGCTCGGAGTGTCCGTGGCCGACGTCCACGCGTTCGTCCTCGGCGGCCACGGCGACACGATGGTGCCGCTCTCCCGCTACTCGACGGTTGCGGGCGTCCCGATCACCGAGCTGCTGCCGGCCGAGCGGGTCAAGGCACTCGAGGACCGGACGGCGAACGGCGGGGCGGAGATCGTGGCGCTGCTCAAGACGGGGTCCGCGTTCTACGCGCCCGCCGCGTCCGTGTTCGAGATGGTCGATGCCATCCTGAGGGACCGGAAGCGGGTCCTCCCGTGCGCGGTCCATCTCGAGGGCGAGTTCGGCGTCGAAGGGCTGTTCGTGGGCGTCCCGGCCGTCCTCGGGAGGGGCGGCCTCGAGCGCGTGTTCGAGATCACGCTCACCCCGGAAGAGCAGGCGGCCTTCAACAGGTCCGCGGCGGCAGTCCGGGAGCTGGTGGCCGCGCTCCCGGCCTGACCTCGCGCCCGCGGGTCCCACCGCTGGCCCATCGCATATCTCGCGCCGCCACCGCTCGGCGACGCCACCTCTCAGTGCCCGGGTCCTCGGGATCGGCCGGGTTCCGGGCGTCGACCTCGCCTTCGGCCCGGTCCCCGACCTCGCCCGCGGCCCGGTCCTCGGCCGGTAGACTGCCCCGGTCGTGCTGCCGCTCTTCCCGATCCTCTCCGTCGTCGAGCTGACGTTCTCGCCGATCGTCACTGTCGCGGGGACCTCCGTGCGCCTGGACACCCTCGCGCTGGCCGTCGTGATCCTCGCCAGCCTGTTCGTGGCGGCGCGCATCGCCCGCCGCACTCCCGTCGACACGAGGCGCTCCGCGGATGATCCGGGAACCGACGAGGAGGAGCCCAACCACCTGCGCGCCGACGATCTCCTGTACGTGGCGGTGGCCGCGCTGCCCGGCGCCGTCATCGGCGGGCGCCTGGGGTACGCGCTCGACCACCTCGACTACTACGCCGCGAACTCGTCGGCCCTCCTGGACATCACCCAGGGCAGCCTGTCGCTCTCACTGGCCGTCGTGGGCGGTTTCCTGACCGCATCGATCGTCGCGGGGCTCCTCGGGGCGCCGGTCGGGCGCTGGATGCATGCCACCATCCTGCCGCTCCTGCTGGCGCTCGCCGGTGGGAAGCTGGCCATGGCACTCGGGGGGAGCGGGCAGGGGGTCCCGTGGGACGGGGACTGGGCGACGGCGTACCTTGGACCGGGTCCCTGGGGCTCGTTGGTGCCCGCGATCCCCTCGCACCCGTCGCAGGTGTACGAGGCCATCGCCACGGTTGGGGTTCTCCTTGTCATGGCGTGCCTGCTGGCTGTCGGCACGTTCTCGCGTCGTTCCGGAGCGGCGTTCCTCCTCGGGATCGCGCTGTGGGCGATCGCCCGCGCCGTCGTCGCGGCCACGTGGCGAGACCCCGTGGTCATCGGTCAGCTGCGCATGGAACAGGTCGTGTGCCTCGTGATCGCCGCAGTCGCGCTCGCGCTGGTGGGCGTGCTGGGCGCCAGGGACGTGGCACGGCGACGGCGGGGCGGGGATGAGCCGGTCGGCGCGGATGGCGGTGCTCCCGGCGGCGCTCCCGGCGGCGCGGCGGCCGGCGAGCCGACGTGGCCCAACCCCGAGGATCGCCCCTGGATCTGACGGGCGCCCCGCGCTGACCCGGCGTCGGCGGACCGCCGGCTCCACACGCCCGCCGGCACCACGGACCGCCGGAGAACGCTAGATCGTCGCGGCCAGGATGCCCGTGAGCTCCTCGTCGGTCAGCACGATCGGGTTGGTGCGCATCGAGCTGCCCCGCGCGTCCGCGACGATCGCCGGGATGTCGGCCTCCTCCACGCCGAAGGCCCGCAGCCTCGGGACCTCCAGGAGCGCCGTCCACGCGCTGAGCGTCACGACCAGCGCGCCCCGCGCCTCGGACCCGCCCGACGACTCCGGCAGGCGGGCCACCAGGCGCCCGAGCCTGGCATAGCGCTCGAGTGCCGGCGCATCGGGCTCGCGCTGGGCGAGCGCACCGATGTTCATCGCCGTGACGGCCGCGAGGGTGGCCCCGCAGGCTGCGCCATGGGGCACGGGGAACTGGGCGCCCAACGGCGACGCGAGGCCATGCACGGCGCCGAGCCCGGCGTGCGCGAGGCAGATGCCGGATAGCAGTGCGGCGTAGGCCATCCGCGACCGAGCCTCGGCTGCACCCGGCCCATCCGGGTCGGCGTGCCAGGCCACCAGGCCGTCGCGGGCGGCCTCCAGGCCCGAGAGCGCGAGGGCGTCGGTCAGCGGTCCCGCGCGCAGCGAGGTGTACGACTCGAGCAGCTGGGTGAGGGCGTCCATCCCGTTGGTCGCGATGCGACCGCGGTCGGTGCCCGCCAGCAGGTCCGGATCGACGACGGCGTCGGCGGCCACGAGGCGCTCGTCACGGAACGATCGCTTGTACCCCGCCTGCCCGCGCTCGCTGATCACGGCGTTCCGGGTCGCCTCGCTGCCGGTGCCCGCGGTCGTGGGCACGGCGACGAACGGCACCGACGGACCCTCGTAAGGCCGCGTCCCGGGCAGTCCCTCGAGGTGGTGGACGACGCTCGCGCCGGTGCGCAGCAGCCCGGCGACCGCCTTGGCTGCGTCGAGGACGGCCCCGCCGCCGACGCCCAGGACGACATCGACCGCCGCATCCCGGTGGGCGGCCACTGCCGCGTCGACCACCTCCGGCGACGGCTCGTCGGTGACCGCGACCTCGCCAACCACGGTCACCCCGGAGTCCGCGAGGCCCGCGATCAGCCGGTCACGTCGCCCGGACGCCGCCAGCGACCGGCCGCCGGTCACCAGCAGGGCGCGGCGCCCATGCCCCGCCACGATCCCCGGCACCCGCGCGAAGCTGCCGGCGCCGAACGTGATCCGGGGCACCCTCCCCAGCGAGAACGACTCGGTCACGGACGTCAGCCGGCCGCGGTCTCGGGAAACAGTCCCTCGTAGCGGACGCCGTACCGAGGCTCCGCGAACCAGTCGGCTGTCGCTTCCCGCCATGCGTCGTAGTGCGGCGTCGCCTTGTGCGCCTTCGCCGCGGCCTCGTCCACGTACCACTCGTACAGGACGAAGCGGTTGGGGTCCTCGACGGACCTGATGACGTCGAATCGAAGGTTGCCGGGCTCCCGGATCGACGCCTCGTGGTTCGAGTGGGTCGCGTCGATGAACTCATCGATGTGGTCGGGTTTGATGTGGCAGAAGACGAGGGTGACGAACACGGCTGGCTCCCTGACTAGTGACACCGCGCATGATCGCAGGCTTTGCCCTGAAGACGGGGTCCAACGACGGCCGGGTGCACCAAAGGCGGGTCCACCGACGGCTCGGTCCACCGACGGCTGGGTCCACCGACGGCTCTGCCCGCTGTCCGCGACGCGCACGGGGCGTGAGTGGCCCGGCGACGGCCGACCTCGACCCCTGCCGGGAAGCCGGTCGTGCATGCGCCTTCTGGTGTACCCGGAACGGCCGACCGGCACTGTCTGGGCCGCCGGGGGATCCGCAGGCTGCGCCGTACCGGAAGGCGGTGTCGGTGGCCGGCCGGTCTCGTCCCACAACCGGCGTCCTGAAGATCCGGGCGGATCCCCGCCCTGGAGGCGTGTCGATGGCCCGACAGTTCGTCGTCCAGCTCGAGAACCACCCAGGCGAGCTCACGCACATCGTGAGGGCCTTCGCGGCCCGGCGCGTCGCGATCCACCACGTCGCGTGCGTCGGCACCGGGCGGCTCCAGTGCATGTTCCTGACCACGACGGACGATGACGCCGCCCGTGCCGTCCTCAATGGCCTCGGCCACGAGTTCATCGAAGGCGAGCCGATCATGGTCGAGATCGCCGACGATCCCGGCGCGTTCGCCGACGTCAGCGGGAAGCTCGCCGAGGCCGGCGTTCAGGTGACGGGCGTGATCCAGGCCGGCACCAGGCCCGGCGTCACCGAGTGGGCATTCTGCGTCGATGACGAGCCGAAGGCCCGCGAGGCGCTTGGCCTGCGCATCGAGGATTGCGTCGGCTGCTCGTCCTAGCCCGAACCTCCAACGGCTCCAACGGCTCAGGCCCTCGCCGGGGGCACACGGAAAGCGGGGCGATCACCGGGCCGCTGCGCCCGGCGGACCGCCCCCGAAACCTACCTTCCCGTCTGGTGGCCTGCCGGTCAGGCGAGGCGCGCGTAGTCCGCGGGGCCGCGCTTGAGGAACTGGCCGTGGCCCTTGCTGCCGGTGAACTCGCCGTTCCGGACCACGACCATGCCGCGGCTCATGACCACGTCCGAGGCGCCCTGGATCTCCCAGCCCTCGTAGCAGCTGTAGTCGACGTCCATGTGGTGGGTCTCGGCGCTGATCGTGCGCTTGCGGTTCGGGTCGTAGACCAGGATGTCTGCGTCGGACCCGACGGCGATGGCGCCCTTCCTCGGATACAGGCCGAACAGCTTGGCGGGCGAGGTGGACACGATCTCCACCCACCGCTCCTTGCTGATCCGCCCGCCGACGACGCCGCCGTTGAAGACGAGGTCGACCCGGTCCTCGACGCCCGGCAGGCCGTTGGGGATCTTGCGGAAGTCGCCGCGCCCGAGCTCCTTCTGGCCGTGGAAGTCGAACGGGCAATGGTCCGTCGACACGACCTGGAGGTCGTCCCGCTTGAGCCCGTTCCAGAGCTCGTCCCAGTTCGGGTTCTTCTCGCGGAGCGGCGGTGAGCACACGAACTTCGCGCCGTTGAACCCGTTGCCCAGGTCGTCGAGCGACAGGAACATGTATTGCGGGCAGGTCTCGGCGAAGGCCATGGCGCCACGCTCGCGTGCCTTGCGGACCTCGTTCAGGGCGTCCACCACTGACAGATGGACGATATACACCGGGACGCCGGCAGCCTCGGCCAGGCGGATGACACGGCCCGTCGCCTCGCCCTCGAACACCGGGTAGCGGGCGATCCCGTGGTAGTACGGGTCGGTCTTGCCCTCGGCCACCAGCTGGGCCGCGACGATGTCGATCACGGGCCCGTTCTCGGCGTGCATCAGGATCAGGCCGCCGTTCTTCCGGGTCTGCTGCATCGCGCGGAAGATGTGGTCGTCGGGGCTGTAGAAGACGCCGGGGTAGGCGGTGAACAGCTTGAAGTCGGGCACGCCCTCCTCGACCAGCTGGTCCATCTCGGCCAGCGTATCGTCGGTGACGTCGCTCATGATCATGTGGAAGCCGTAGTCGATGACGGCGTTGCCCTCGGCCTTGGCGTGCCACGCGTCCAGCCCGGTCCGGAGCGCCTGGCCCTTGGACTGGACCGCGAAGTCGACGATGGAGGTCGTGCCGCCGAACGCCGCCGCCCGGGAGCCCGTCTCGAACGTGTCCTTCGCGAACGTGCCGCCGAACGGCAGCTCCATGTGGGTGTGCGCATCGATCCCGCCCGGGACCACGTACTTTCCCGTCGCGTCGATCGTCTCGTCCGCCGTGACGCCCGCGGCGGCCAGGTCCGCGCCGACCTGGGCGATCACCTCGCCGTCGACCAGGACATCTCCCCGGTACGAGCCGTCCGCGGTGACGATCGTGCCGTTGCTGATCAGGGTGCGCATGGGCTGCTCCTCGCGCTCGATATCCCGCCGGCCACGGCCGACTCGGGGACGCTCCACGTGAGGACATCGTAGCGAGCGGTCACCCCCGTCGCGAGGGCGATCCGCGGGGGTCAGCCGAACGGGAGGGACGCGTGGACCCCGAGCACCCCGGCCACGCCGAGCGCGATCGACCAGGCGAAGGCCGCGGCCACGACCGCGGTCACCGACGCGACGAAGGCGATGTCCGCCATCAGACGCCGCCGCCGATGCTCGCGGCGGGCGGCGGGACCGTCGGCCTCCCACCATGGATCGCGGCGCTTGAACAGGGAGAACGACGACACGGGCACCTCCAGCAGGTGGAGTGTGGACGGCGCGACGCGCCCGGTCGAGGGTGACCTCCTGCCCCCTGACCCCGTCCGCACCACACCGGACCCCACGCCATGTCGATGGTCTCGCGGGGCCCTCACGACGGCGGTGCGCCGGTGCACCGTCCGCTACCTCGGCTGTCGCTGCCTCCGGGGTTCGCTTCGGGTGCTGACGAGCCGAATGCCAGCGACCACGTACAGGGCCATCAAGGCGGCGACTCGGAGCGGATCCTGGTAGGCGGCGTAGAACGCGAGCGAGTACGTGCCGATGCCCACCGCGATCGCCAGGACCCTCCCGTCCCGGCCGAGGAGGCGTGCGGCCCCCGCCGCCGTGAGCGCCAGCAGCACGCCGATCACCCCCGCGGGCGGCGCAAGGGCGAACGCCACCCCGGGCAGGACGCCGACGCCGCGTCCGCCGGGGAGGCGACCGATCGCCGGCCAGCAGTCACCAAGCAGCGCGCCGAGACCGGCCGCCCAGCCCGCGCCCCACGACCACGTCACAGTGGCCAGCGCGACGGGCAGCAGGCCCTTCGAGAGTTCGGCGCTGAACGCGAGCAGCCCCCAGCCGGGACCGGCGACGGTCCACACGCCGGCGGGGCCTGTGTTGCGCTCCCCGTCCAGGTGCGGATTCACGCCAGCCGCACGGGCGATCCACGCCGTGACCGGGATCGACCCGACGCCGTAGCCTGCCGCCAGGCAGGCGGCGAACGCGACGATGTCCGCCGCGCTCATTGGACGGGGGCGTCGTGCAGCACGGAGCGACCGCCGGCCCCGGGTCCTGGTGGGATCGGTCTGGCGTCGATCGGTCGGGGCGTCGATCGGTCTCGGCGTCAGAGCCGCGCCGGCGCCACGTCCCGCAGGGCGGGGATGATCTCGCGCCCGTAGATCGCCAGCTGCTCCTCCTCGTTGCCGTTCATCAGGTAGAGGTTGAACTGGTCGACGCCGGCCGCAGCCAGCTCGTGCAGCCGCGCGATGTGCTGGTCCACGGACCCGACGAGGCAGAAGCGGTCGACGATCGCGTCGCTCACGAAGGACGCGTTCGACGAGCCGACCTCGGCATGGTGGAGGTAGTCGTAGCCCTCGCGGTCGCGGATGTACGTGGTCAGCTCCGGCGGCAGGTCCTCGCGCGGGTACTTGTTCACCAGGTCCACGACGTGATTCGACACGAGGGCGGGGAACCAGCGGGTCCGGTCGCGGCCGTCGGCCAGGTCGCCCACGTGGGCCGGAGCGGCGGCCATGACCCGGACCACGTCCGGGTCGCGACCCGCCTCCACCGCCGACGCCTTCACCTGGGAGGTGAACCAGCGCACGAGGTCCGGGTCGCCGATCTGGAGCATCGCCCCGTCCGCGATCCGGCCGGTGAGCTTGAGCGCCACGGGCCCATAGCCCGCGATCCACACGGGAAGCGGGCGGCCCGACGTCCACGCGAGCTCGAGCATCGTGCCCTCGAACTCGACGCTCCGTCCCTCGACAAGGGCACGGATCACGTGCGCCGCCTGCTCGAGGTCCTTCATCGTGGTCGGGGCCTTGCCGAGCACCCGGCGTGCCGAGTCACCGCGCCCGATGCCCAGGTCCATCCGTCCGCCGGACAGCTCGTCCAGCACGGCCAGCGCCGACGCTGTCACGGTGGGCTCGCGCGTGGCCGGGTTGGTCACGCACGTCCCGAGGCGCATGGTCTTCGTCGCCTGGGCCATCAGCGTCAGGAGCGGGTAGGGCTCCCGCCACAGGACGTGGCTGTCGAACAGCCAGCCGTACTCGAAGCCGGCTGCCTCGGCCTGCTTCGTGAGCGCGATGGTGCGCTCGATCGAGTGGTCCGGCTTGAGCGTGAAACCGAACTGCATGGCCTCGACCCCTCCGGAGACTGATCACGCACGATGGGTGCCACAGCGTACACCGCGGGTCGGACCCGATTCGCGATCCGGAAACGCGGACGGCTCGGCTGCCCTCCTCCTTGGCAGCCGAGCCGCGCGGGATCATAACCGACGTGGTCGAATCGGCGCCTGTGCCGTTCGGCCCTGCCGGGGCGGCCGACGGGGCCACGGCAGGGCGGTGGTCCCCCGCAGCTCGCGCCCGCCGCAGGGCCTCGCCCGCGGCTGCCCGCCGCCCGGCCCCGCCAGCGGTGGCCCGCCGGAGGTGTTCGGCTACTGCGGCAGCCCGCCGGACGTGTTCGCTACGGCCGGACGAGCTCCTCGTACATCTCCGGCCGGCGGTCGCGGTAGAACTGCCAGGTCTGGCGGACCTCGTGGACGAGGTCGAGGTCCATGTCCCGGATGAGGAGCTCCTCGTCGTGGGCGGAGCCGGCGCCGCCGATGAGCTGCCCGCGGGGGTCGCAGAAGTAGCTCTGGCCGTAGAAGTCGTCCTCGCCCAGGGGCTCGATGCCGACCCGGTTGATGGTGCCCACGAAGTAGCCGTTGGCGACCGCGTGGGACGGCTGCTCGATCCGCCACAGGTACTCGGACAGGCCGCGGCTGGTGGCCGACGGGATGAACACCATCTCGGCCCCGTTGAGGCCCAGAGCCCGGGCGCCCTCGGGGAAGTGGCGGTCGTAGCAGATGTAGACGCCCACCCGCCCGACCGCGGTCTCGAACACCGGGTAGCCGAGGTTGCCGGGGCGGAAGTAGAACTTCTCCCAGAAGCCCTTCACGTGGGGGATGTGGGTCTTGCGGTACTTGCCCAGGTACTCGCCGTCGGCGTCGATGACGGCCGCGGTGTTGTAGTAGATCCCGGCCGCGTGGCTGTCCTCCTCGTACATGGGCACCACGAGGACCATGCCCAGCTCCTTCGCGAGCGACTGCATCCGGGCCGTGGTCGGGCCGTCGGGGATGAACTCGGTGTAGCCGTAGTACTGGGGGTCCTGGACCTGGCAGAAGTAGGGGCCGTAGAACAGCTCCTGGAACAGCATGACCTGGGCGCCCTGCCTGGCCGCCTCGTGCGCGAAGCCCTCGTGCTTCTGGATCATCGACTCCTTGTCGCCGGTCCAGCTGGCCTGCAGGAGCGCACCTCGGACGTTACGGGGCATGACGGCAGCCTCCTTGGGCTCGTGTGTTCTCGCCTGCCGTCCGGACCGGACGGCCGCCACCGGCGGCGTGGGATGCGGTGGCGGTTGCCCGGAGCATACGCCGCCGGCGGGGGCGCCTCGGCCCCGACCGCACCTGCGCCGCCGACGGTTCAGTGGCAGGTTCCCGTCCCGGTGTCCGTGAAGGTCTGTCCGGCCACCGGCACGAACCGCCAGTCGTAGCCACCCTCGCGGAGGGTCAGCTTGAGGACGCCGTAGGTACCCGCCTTCCGCACCTGGCTGTTGGCCGCGATCGTCGCGAACGACCTCAGGTCGCCTCCGCCGGTCCCGACGACGAACTGCCGCATCCCGCCCGGGTCGGCGGTCCCGGAGCCCGTCTGGGGCGCGAATTGCTCGTAGTCGTGGTCGTGGCCATTGATCACGAGATCGGCGCCGGCCGCCTCGAGGGCATTCCACAGTGGCCGGACCGATGCGGTTCCTCCGTGGATGCCGGAGCTGAACAGCGGCTGGTGCCAGACGGCAGCGACGCAGGCTCGCGGGTGGGCCGCCAGGTCCGCCGCCAGCCACGCCACCTGTGCCGAGGAGGCGCCGCAGCCCACCATGGTGCAGTTGGCGTTGAGGTAGTACACGCGCCACGTCCCCAGGTCCTCGGCGTGCCATCCCTTGCCCTTGGATCCGGCCCGCGCGCCGAAGTAGGCGAAGTAGGGGCCGGCGCCCGCGGTGTTGTATTCGTGGTTGCCGGGAGCCGGCGACGTGCGGAGGCGCCAGCGCCCCCACGTGGGGCCGTAGCAGTCCCGGAACTGGGCCGCGGTGCCTGACGGGTAGGCCGTGTCGCCGGCCGCGAAGACGCGTCCCGGGATGGCGTCGAGCAGGGTCGCTGTCCACGCGGCACCGGGCATGCCACAGGTGGCGATGTCGCCGGCCCCCACGAGCACGGGGTCCGGGGCAGGCGGGCCAACGACGAGGAGCGCGTCCACCACGACGCTTGGATGGCCAGGCGATCCAGCCACCGTGATGGTCATCGTGTGGCTGCCGCTGGTGGGCCACCGCGTGGCGTAGAGGACGCGGCGGTGGGCGGCGACAGTGCGATGCGTGTCCACCGTCGCGGCCCACATGCCGTCGAGGTACACGTCGGCGCTCCCGTGGGTCGGTCCGGCCGTGCCGATCCACGCCACCTGGCTACCGGTGAACGTGAACGTGACCGTGGCTCCCTTCGTGCCGGAGCGCAGCGCCCGGCCCCCGAGATAGCTGGGCGATGACCCGACCGTCCACGCGCCCGTCGGGACGAGCGCCTGGGCGGTCTCGGAGGATCGGGTCACCGCGAAGGGGGCACCGTAGGACCACGGGCTCCAGTTGCCGGCCCGGTCCACCGCGCGGGCGCGGAACCGTGCCTCGTGCGGTGCGCGGAGGCGGACAACAGCGGACCGGGTGGTCGCGGACGCGAGGGCGACGCGGGCGTACGTGCCGGCGTCCACGCTGACCTCGAGGCGATACCCCGCGATCCCGGACCCGCCGTCCGAGGCGGACCAGCTGACCCGGAACGGGTTGGTCGCGTCCACGGTTCCGCCCGCCTGGGGGACCGCCGCGGGTGCGCCGACGACGGGCGGCGCGACGTCAGCTGCCGGGAGGGGGCCCGCGATCGCCAGGGCGGGCGTCGCGGCGGCCGGCCAGGCGAGGCCGAGGGCGACGGCGAGGACCAGCCCCTGTCCGAGGTGGGTGACGGGGGAGAGGTGCCGACGAGTGCGAGTCGTGGAGCGCATACCGGAATGGTGCGCTCGCCGGCGTCGTCACGCCATCCCCGGTGGCCGGCCGCGCCGATGCCGGTCGGATCCCCGAACGCCCGGGGGTGGTCAAGCGGCTCCTGGCGGGCGATGATGATCCGGCCCGTCCCGGCGCCGTGCCCGGCGGCGGCCGCCGAGCCAGGAGCCACGCATGGACAGCGTCCCGACAGCCAGCGTCCTCGATCCAGCCGCCGGCGCCGATCCGGCCCTCGACCGGGCGTCCGTCCTCGCCCGCGAGTACATCGCGGGTCTGCGGGATCGCCCGGTCCACGCGACGGCGTCGCTCGATGACCTGCGCGACCGGTTCGGCGGCCCCTTGCCGGACGAGGGCCAGGACCCAGTGGCCGTGATCGAGGCCCTTGCGGCGAACGCGGAGGGCGGTCTCATCGCCTCGGCGGGGCCGCGCTTCTTCGGGTTCGTGATCGGAGGCGGACTGCCCGCGGCGGTGGGGGCTGACTGGCTCGCCACGGCGTGGGACCAGAACGCCGGGCTGTATGTCATCGGCCCGGCCGCCGCGGTCGCGGAGGAGGTCGCCGGTGCGTGGGCTGCGGACCTGTTCGGCCTGCCGGCTGGCGTAAGCGTCGGGTTCACCACCGGCGCGACGATGGCATCGTTCACGGGTCTGGCGGCCGGCCGCCACTCGCTCCTGGAGCAGATCGGCTGGGACGTGGAACGGGACGGCCTGTACGGGGCGCCAGACCTGCCGGTGGTCGTGAGCGCCGAATCCCACGTCACGATCTTCGCGGCGCTCCAGATGCTGGGCCTGGGACGGGATCGGGTGACCCGGGTCCCAACCGACGACCAGGGCAGGATGCGCCCGGAGGCGCTCGTCTCGGCGCTCCAGGCGATCGGCCGGCCGGCGCTCGTCTGTGCCCAGGCAGGGAACGTCAACACCGGCGCCTTCGACCCGTTGCCGCCCATCCTCGAGGCCGTCCGGACCAACGGGGGCTGGCTGCACGTCGACGGGGCGTTCGGCCTCTGGGCAGCGGCCGATCCCGCCCGGCGCCACCTTGTGGAGGGTGTCGGGCTGGCGGACTCGTGGACGGTCGACGCGCACAAGTGGCTCAACGTCCCCTACGACTCCGGCCTCTCGTTCGTGGCGCATCCGGCCGCCCACCAGGCCGCGATGACGCTCGGTGCGGCCTATTACGTGGAGACGACCGGCGCCGAGCGCGACCCGTACAACTGGGTCGCGGAATCGTCGCGGAGGGCCCGCGGGTTCGCCGTCTGGGCGGCCCTGCGCTCGCTCGGGCGCAAAGGGGTGGCGGAGATGATCGGGCGGACGTCGGACCACGCCCGGCGGTTCGCGGCGGGGCTGGAGGCTGCCCCAGGGGCCCGGATCCTGAACGACGTCGTGCTCAACCAGGTGCTGGTCCGGTTCGAGGATCCGTCGGGTGACGCGGCTGCCGGCGACGCGAGGACGGACGCGGTCATCGCAGCGATCCAGGCCGACGGGACGCTCTGGCTGGGCGGCACCCGCTGGCACGAGCAGCGCGCGATGCGGATCTCCGTCTCGGGCTGGAACACCACCGAAGTGGACGTCGACACGTCGATCGCGGTTATCCGGCGCATCGCGGAGGACATCCGGAAGGGCTGAGATTGTCGTGCCGCGGTGGGCGGCTGCTTCCGACCGCGAGGTTCGACGCCGTCGCGGGCTCAGGCTCGGTCGCGGGCCCAGGCCGGTCTGGCTCGACGTCGGCCGCGGGTGCAGCCTCGTGAGATCCCGCCACCTGCCAGCGGGGCTGGTGTTGTCCGCCGGTGGCCCGCGATTGGGTGCCAGGTACCAGCGTGGCTGGTGTTGGACCGTTCCGCGAACTGCCATGGGCCGGGGCCACGATCGGGGGGAGGTCCGTCTCCGCACGACCGCCGGGGATGGCGCCTCTCGACCGCCGCCCGGCCGTGTCACGACCCGGACTTGCACCAGCCTCGGCGGCACCCGGCAGCAGCGGGGCCGGGTGGCAGCAATCGGGACGCCAAGGAGGCCGACCGTGGCGTTCAGCGCCACGAATGCGCCCAACCGACGCCCGGAAGGCGTCCTCCGAGGCAGTAGGTGCCCTGTTCGGGCGTTTCCGTGGTGGTGGGCGCCACGGATCTGACGGAACCGGTCCTCCGGCAGCCCCGTTGCTCGAATTCGCGGCGCGTGACGCCACACCCGGGCTGATCAGAACGAAACCGCCCGCTTCGGACCGACCCACACCCCGGCGACCACCTCAGAGGCCCCGGCCTGTGCTGTAATTGCCATGCGTCAGACAGCGAACTGCACGGGAGGGCTCACCTCGCTCCCCGGATCGGAGGACTCATGACTTCCATCGAAACCCGAATGAGCAGCGAGGAGATCGTCGCCCTGTCGCGGGCGCACACCCTCTTCTCGTGGTCGGTCCAGGGCGCGATCGACCCGATCGCCATCGACCATGCCGAGGGCGTCTACCTCTACACGCCCGAGGGCCGCCGGATCCTGGACTTCAACGCCCAGCTCATGTCGGTCAACATCGGCCACGGCGACCGGCGCGTGATCGACGCGATCAACGAGCAGGCGACGAAGCTCCAGTTCGTCCAGCCGGCGTTCGCGACCGAGATCCGGGCCCGCCTCGGCGCCAAGATGTCCGAGATCATGCCCGGCGACCTGAACAAGGTGTTCTTCACGCTCGGCGGGGCCGAGGCCGTCGAGAACGCGATCAAGCTCGCCCGCCACTACACGGGCAAGTACAAGCTCCTTGCCCGGTACCGCGCCTACCATGGTGCGACGGCCGGTGCGATGACCCTGACCGGCGACTACCGCCGCTGGGCGAACGAGCCCGGGATCGTCGGCGTCGTCCGGTACCCGGACACGCACCGCTGGGGCGAGAAGGAGCCGCGCCCCGCCGCCGAGGCGCTCAATGGCCTCGAGGACGTCATCAAGTACGAGGGCGCCCACACGATCGCCGCGGTCTTCCTCGAGACCGTCGTGGGCACCAACGGCATCCTCATCCCGCCCGACGGCTACATCCAGGGGGTCCGGGACCTGTGCGACAAGTACGGGATCCTGATGGTCTGCGACGAAGTGATGGCGGGCTTCGGGCGAACCGGCAAGTGGTTCGCGGTCGACCACTGGGGCGTCGTGCCGGACCTGATGACGATGGCCAAGGGCCTCACCTCGAGCTACCTGCCGCTGGGCGCCGTCGCGATGCGCGACACCATCTCCGACGCCATGAACTCGAAGATGTTCTACGGCGGCCTGACGTACAGCAGCCACCCGGTCAGCCTGGCGGCCGCCCTCGCGACGATCCGCGTCTACGAGGAGGACGACCTGGTCGGGAACGCCGCCCGCATGGGCACCGTGATGCGCGCCCATCACGAGAGGCTCGCAGCCAAGCACCCCTCCGTCGGGGCGCACCGCAACATCGGCCTGTTCGGGATCCTGGACCTCGTCCGCTCCCAGGACCCGTGGACGCCGATCACGCCGTTCAACGGCACCAGCGATGAGATGAAGGCCATCGGCAAGTTCTTCCGGGAGAACGGCCTGTACGTGATGATCGCGAACAACTCGATCCACACGAACCCGCCGCTGTGCATCACCGAGGAGCAGTTGGCGGAGGGCTTCGCCGTCATCGACAAGGCCCTCGAGATCGCCGACCAGGTGGTCATCGGCTGAGCGGGCCGTCGGGGGCGGAAGGCGGGCCGACCGTGCCGCCCCCGGCCGAGCCGTCCGCAGCTCGCGTGCCGCCCGGGGCCGCCGAGCCGCCGGCCCGAGCCGCCGCGCCGTCCGGCGCGCCGCCCGGCCGCCCGGAGCCGCCCGAGCCGCCCGAGCCGTCCGGCGCCACCCCCGTCGCGCGTCTCCACGGCGTCGCGAAGACCTGGGCGGGCGCCGACGGCAGCGTCACGGAAGCGCTTGGCGGGGTCGACCTCGATATCGCCGCCGGCGAGTTCGTCTCGCTGATCGGCCCGTCGGGCTGCGGCAAGTCCACGCTGTTGCGCGTGATCGCGGACCTCGTCCGGCCGAGCGCAGGCACGGTGGAGGTCAACGGCAAGCCGCCCGGGCTGGCGCGCCTGGACCACGACTACGGCATGGTGTTCCAGGCCCCGGTCCTGTTCGACTGGCGGACCGTGGAGGAGAACGTCCGGCTTCCACTCGAGGTGCTCGGGCGGCCGCGGGCCTGGAGCGCCGAGCGCACGCGGGCGATGCTCGAGCTGGTGGAGCTCGATGCGTTCGCGGGCCACCGGCCGTACGAGCTCTCCGGCGGCATGCAGCAGCGGGTCGCGATCGCCCGGGCGCTCTCGTTCGAGCCCCGGATCCTGCTGATGGACGAGCCGTTCGGCGCCCTGGACGAGATGACCAGGGAGCGCCTGAACGACGCGGTCCTGCGGATCTGGGATCGGACCGGGATCACGATCGTGTTCGTCACCCACTCGATCCCCGAGGCGGTCTACCTCTCGTCGCGGATCGTCGTGATGAGCGCTCGACCGGGCCGGATCGTCGGCGGCGTGGACGTTGACCTGCCGCGGCCTCGGACGGAGGAGACGCGCGAGGCGGAGCGGTTCTTCGGCCTGGTCACCGAGGTGCGGGAGCTGCTGCGATCCGGCGGCGGCACCGCCGCGCAGGCGTTCGGGACCCCGGCCATTTGACGGATCGGCCCGCTGGGTGGATCGTGGGGGCTCAGTCGAAGGCGCCGGGTTCACACAAAGTTCGTCCGAAGCGTTCGCGACGGAACGGATTCCCCCGATGTCCCGCAGGTCCTTCCCGCTGTCCGAGACAACCATCGTCGTCTCCAGTGACGGCTACTTCGACGTCTACCCGCCCGTGGCACGCATCGACGGCGACAAGCCCGCATATCGCGGCCGCCTCAACGAGCTGGGCGTCGGGATCCGGGGCACGGACGACCGGCTGGCGGTGCGACCGGACTCCACCGCCCTTGCCGAGGCCGTTGGCCTCTGGTCGGCGGCCAACGGTGCGGATGCGCTGGGTGGCACCCTCGGCCGCGGCCGCGACGGCAACGAAGTCGCGGCTGCCTAACCCCACCGGCCGTCCCTGGAGGTGCGACCTCCGCGGCGCAGACGGCGCCGTCGCGCCAGCGCGGTCACGCGTCCAACCGGAGGATCTGCTCGTCAACCCGGCGTCCGTCCGTGGCGGGCACGTCTCCATCGACCCGGACCAGGGTCTACATGCCCGCATCATTGGCAGTGTGGGCGACCACCGCCTGCACGTCGAGCGGCGACGGGACGGCGGGCCGCCTGACTCGGACAGACGGATGTTCGGTGCACGCGCCATGGGCTACCCTTCAGGTGACACGAACCGACAGGCTGTTCGCCAGGCGCGACGGGACTGTGGCGTTCGGCGTCATTTCGGCCCACATCCGCGGCCCAGCACACGGGCCGCCACGGCCGTATGCATCAAGGAGCTCGACCCATGAGCGGCCAGTTCAAGGGCACGGTCAACGTCGACATTCGTGACTCGGTCCCTGACTGGTCGCCCTTCGGCGCCCCCAAGGCTCCGGCGGGCGCGCCGAACGTCGTCTACATCGTCCTCGACGACGTCGGGTTCTCGGCGATCAGCAGCTACGGCGGGCCGATCGAGACGCCGAACATCGACCGGCTCGCGGCCGAGGGCCTGCGCTACACGCAGTGGCACACCACCGCGCTGTGCTCGCCCACGCGGTCCTGCCTCCTGACTGGCCGCAACCACACCCGCAACAGCATGGCCTGCATCACGGAGGGCTCCAGCGGCTTCCCGAATGCGAGCGGCGTCATCCCGGCCGAGAACGGCATGCTGTCCGAGATCCTGGGCGAGCTTGGCTGGAACACCTACATGGTCGGCAAATGGCACCTCTGCCCGACCGACGAGATGAACGTCGCGGCGACGCGCCGCAACTGGCCGAGCGGCCGAGGGTTCGAGCGCTGGTACGGCTTCCTGGGCGCCGAGACCAACCAGTGGTACCCGGACCTGGTGTACGACAACCACCAGGTCGACCAGCCGGCATCGCCCGAGGAGGGCTACCACCTCTCCGTTGACATCACGGACAAGGCGATCGAGTTCATCAAGGATGCCAAGGTCATCGCCCCGGAGAAGCCGTTCTTCCTGTACTACGCGCCGGGCGCGGCCCACGCCCCTCACCACGCCCCGAAGGAGTGGATCGACCGGTACAAGGGCCGCTTCGACATGGGCTACGAGGCGATGCGGGAGCAGACGCTCGCCCGCCAGAAGGAGCTCGGCATCGTTCCGCCCGACACCGGGCTGCCGCCGATCAACCCGATCGGCACGGCGCAGACGCGCCAGGGTCCGGACGGCCAGATGTTCCCGCCGCTCGAGTACACCAAGCCCTGGGACTCGCTCTCGGACGACGAGAAGCGCCTGTTCTCCCGGATGGCCGAGGTGTACGCCGGGTTCCTGTCGCATGCCGACCACCAGATCGGCCGGCTGCTCGACTACCTCGAGGAGGCCGGCGAGCGCGAGCACACGCTCGTCATCCTGGTCTCGGACAACGGCGCCTCGGGCGAGGGCGGGCCGGACGGCTCGGTCAACGAGAACCTGCTGTTCAACGGGATCCCGGACAACCTCCAGGCGAACCTCGCCATGCTCGACGAGCTGGGCGGGACGAAGACGTACAACCACTACCCGAACGGCTGGGCGATGGCCTTCAACACGCCGTTCAAGATGTGGAAGCGCTACGAGTTCAATGGCGGCACGTCGGATCCGTGCATCATCTCGTGGCCCGGCAACGAGACGGTGGCCGGCCAGGTCCGGCCGCAGTACCACCACGCGATCGACATCGTGCCGACGGTCCTCGACCTCCTGGGCGTCGAGATGCCGGAGCGGATCAAGGGCCACGTTCAGGCCCCATTCGACGGCGTGAGCATGCGTACCAGCTTCGACGACCCGGCGGCACCGTCCGCCCGCCAGACGCAGTTCTACTCGATGCTCGGTTCGCGTGGCATCTGGCACGACGGCTGGAAGGCGATCACGACCCATCCCACGATCGCGGGCTGGGGCCACTTCAATGACGACACGTGGGAGCTCTACCACATCGAGACCGACCGCTCGGAGCTCCACAACCTGGCCGAGGAGCAGCCCGACAGGCTGCGGGAGCTCGTGAACCTGTGGTATGCCGAGGCGGGTCGGAACGGGGCGTTTCCCCTGGACGACCGCTCGGCGCTCGAGATCCTCCTGACGCCGCGGCCCCAGATGACTGCCCCGCGGGACCGCTACGTGTACTACCCGGGCCTCTCGGAGGTGCCGGAGGCCCAGTCCGTCAACCTTCGCAACCGTTCGTTCACCATCGGGGCTCTCGTGGACATCCCGGGACCGGGCGCCGAGGGCGTGCTGTTCTCGCAGGGCGCGCGGTTCGGCGGGCACACCCTGTATGTGAAGGACAACCGTCTCCACTACGTCAACAGCTTCGTCGGCATGTTCGAGCAGAAGATCGACGCCGCCGAGGATCTGCCGATCGGCGAGCACATGATCCTCGCGGCCTCGTTCGTCAAGGACGGCGAGGATCCGCCCCACGTGTCCACCGGCATCCTGTCGCTGTACCACGGCGACCGGAAGGTGGGTGAGGGCCGCATCAAGACGCAGCCCGGCATGTTCTCCCTCGCCGGGGAGGGCCTGGCGGTGGGTCGTGACGGAGGCGAGCCGGTCACGGACGACTACCCGGGCGTGTCGCCGTTCCATTTCACGGGCGGCACGATCCACCGGGTCGCGGTCGACGTGAGCGGCGAGCCGTTCATCGACCTCGAGCGCGAGGCGGCCGCGATGCTCGCGAGGGAGTGAGGCCCAGCTCGGGGGCCTGAGCGCCGCCTGGCCCCGGGGCGGGCTGAGGCCGAGGACTCGCTAGATCCGACGCGTCCGTTCACCCGCGCCGTCTGATGCCCCGGGGACCCGGGCGGCTATTCCTCGAAGACGCTCTCCCATGGGCCCATCAGAGCGGCCCGGTCGCGCTCTTCGAGCCTGTCCCCGAGGAGCATGGCGACGGCCGCATCGAGGACTGCGCCGGCGGCCGCGAGCCGGGCCTCGCTCAACGGTTCGTCGCTCATCCCGGTTCCGATCAGCTGCCCCGTGAGCGACCCCAGGTGGGTCGCCCAGGTCCCGACATCCGCCCGTACCCCGTCGAGGTCTCGCTCGAGGTGGCCGGCCTTCACGACCTGGCGCACGGCCTCCCAGGCGGCCTCGCGTGCCGGGTCGTCCGCGCTGTGCTCCCCTGCGAGCGCGAACAGCTGACCGGCGTCGAGGGAGGGCAGGCCCGCGATCAGCGCGTCGAGCTCGGGGTTCCGTCCGACCGTCATGCGAGCCTCCACCTCCGAGCGCCCCCACCGTGTCCGCCTAGAGAGTCCCACGGATGGGGCAGTCGCGCCGAGGGGATTGACGTCCACGCGAGCGCGACTATAGTCCCACTCAAGCTATATCGTGGTACGACATATCGGCCGTCCCACGGAACCCGGCGGACGCCGCGGCATGCTCTGCCGCGTGATGGGAGGGTCCAACCCATGACGTTCCTGGAGCGGGTCGACCAGAGCATCAGGCGGAGCCCCGTCTGGCGGTCGATCTTCCGCAACCCGTACCCCGACGACGAGCGGTCGCGCGCGTACGCGGTCATGAACAACGTGTTCCTGCACCTGCACCCGGTGCGGGTCCGGCAGCACGCGGTGAAGTTCGCCTACACCTTCTGCCTGGGCGGCCTCAGCTTCTTCCTGTTCCTCGTGCTGACGGTCACCGGCGTCTACCTGATGTTCTTCTACATCCCGTCGGAGACCCAGGCCTACACCAACATCCTGGACATCCAGAGCCGGGTGGTGTTCGGCCTGCTGACCCGCAACATCCACCGCTGGGCCGCCCACCTGATGGTGTTCTTCGTCTTCCTGCACATGATGCGGGTCTTCTACCACGGGGCCTACAAGCCGCCGCGCGAGTTCAACTGGGTCGTGGGGGTCGTGCTGCTGTTCCTCACCATCGCCCTGTCGTTCTCGGGCTACCTGCTGCCGTGGGACCAGATCGCCTACTGGGCCATCACGATCGGCACCAACATGGCGAGCTATTTCCCGGTCCTGAACACGCCCACGAAGTTCCTGCTCCTCGGCGGGCTGGAGGTGGGCCAGAACACGCTGCTCCGTTTCTACGTCGCGCACGTGATCCTGTTCCCCCTGATCGCCGCGATCTTCCTGGCCGTCCACTTCTGGCGGATCAGGAAGGACGGGGGCATCTCCGGACCGCTCTGAGCCCCGCGGTCGGAGCGGACGGGATCGCTGACGACGCGCCGTGGCGCCTGGGTGGAGGTGTGTCGATCAGCCCTGGGTCGTGGACCGGACCGATGACAGCCGGGCGCGAGTGGCGCTCCATCGCTCGAGCTCGCGCAGCGCCTCCTCGGATGACGAGCCCGGCTCCGCCGAGTAGGTCACGATCACCAGCCCGGCGTCGGCCGGGAGGTCGAGCCGCTCGTACGCGAGCGTCAGATCCCCGACCAGCGGATGGTGAAAGCTCTTCGTGCCGCTGCGATGGACGAGCACATCGTGGCGCGCCCACTGGACGCGGAACTCCTCACTCCGCGTGGACAGGAGGCCGACCAGGTCGGAGAGCGCACGGTCGTACGGATTGCGCCCCGCCTCGCCCCTGAGCGCCGCGACGATGTCGTGCGCTGCCTTCTCCCAGTCGGCGTAGAAGCTCCGCGCACGCGGGTCGAGGAACAGGAAGCGCGCGGAGTTCGGCGGCTCGACCGGATCGCTGAACTGCTCGGCGTAGAGCGCCGCGGCCAGCGGGTTGGCGTACAGGATGTCGAGCCGCCCGTTGCGCACGAACGCCGGCATGCCCGCCATCGCGTCGACGATCCTCTGGACGCTCGGGCGGACGCGCGGAGGCGCCGACGTGCGACGGGGCGGGCGCTCCGTGTTCGCGGCCCGGACCAGGGCCAGCAGGTGGTCACGCTCCGCCTCGTCGAGCTGGAGGGCTCGGCTCACGCCGTCCAGCACGTCGTCGGACACGCCCCGCGCGTTGCCACGCTCGAGGCGCGTGTAGTACTCGACGCTGATCCCCGCGAGGAGCGCGACCTCCTCGCGCCTCAGGCCCGCGACACGGCGTGTCCGGCCGTACGTCGGCAGGCCCGCGCGCTCGGGCGTGATCCTGGCGCGGCGCGTGATCAGGAAGTCGCGGATGTCGTGTGAGTCGGTCATGTCAGGCCACGGTACGCGCGCGTGGCGTCGCGTGGGAGGTACTCGCGGTACCCCCTAACACGCGTGCCTTCCTCTCCGACGATGCGGCGTGGTCCCATGCACACGACACGACAGCAGTCGCCGATCATCCCGAGGCCTGACCATGCGCGCCGCGATCTTCAACGGGCCCCATGACGTCACCGTCGCGGACCGCCCGGACCCCGTCATCGCCGAACCCACGGATGCCCTCGTCCGCGTGACCCTCGCGTGCGTCTGCGGATCCGACCTCTGGTACTTCCGCGGCGAGTCGACCCACGACACGGGGGCCATCGGCCACGAGTTCATCGGGATCGTGGAGGCGGTTGGCGCGGCGGTGACGACGCTCGCGGAGGGCGACCTCGTGATCGCACCATTCCTCTACAGCGACGGCACCTGCGCGATGTGCCTCGCGGGATGGCAGGCCCACTGCCTCAACGGCGGCGGATTTGGCAACGCGACCGGCGGCGGCCAGGGAGAGCGCGTCCGCGTGCCGTTGGCCGACGGGACCCTCGTCACGGTCCCCGGCACGGGTCATGGCGATGCCCTGATGCGCTCCTTGCTCGCCCTGTCCGACGTCATGTGCACCGGCCACCACGCCGCGGTCAGTGGCGGGGTCCGCGAGGGCTCCGTCGTGGCGGTCGTCGGCGACGGCGCGGTCGGCCTGTCAGCCGTGCTGGCGGCGAAGCGCCTCGGTGCGGCGCGGATCATCGCGCTGTCGCGGAACCCGGCGCGCCAGGAGGTCGCCCGCGAGTTCGGCGCGACCGACATCGTCGCCGAGCGGGGCGACGCCGCGGTCGAGGCGGTCCGCGGGATGACGGGCGGGCTCGGGGTGGAGGCGGCGCTCGAGTGCGTCGGCACCGGCGAGTCGATGTCGACCGCGTTCGCGATCGCCCGGGACGGCGGCATGGTGGGCGCGGTCGGCGTGCCCCACGGCGTGGTCGTGCCGATCGAGACCGTCATCTTCCACAATGTCGGCCTGCGGGGCGGCGTGGCTCCGGCCCGCAGGTACATCCCCGAGCTCCTGACCGACGTGCTCGCCGGGACGATCGACCCCGGCCGGGTGTTCGACTTCGAGACGGACCTCGAGCACATCGCGGACGCCTACGCGGCGATGGACGAGCGCCGGGCGATCAAGAGCCTCGTCCGCGTCGCTCCGTCGACGTGAGCGCGAGCAGGAGCACGATCATGCGCCGAGCGCAGCCTCGTCGTGCCCGCAGCGAGGGACCGCCCACCAGCTCAACCTGAAAGGAATCACGTTGAATACGCGAACCCTGGGCATCGGACTCGAGGTCTCGGCGATCGGACTCGGCTGCATGGGGATGACCCAGTCGTACCCGCCCTATCCCGACCGGGGCGCGATGATCCGTCTCATCCGAGAAGCCGTCGAGCGAGGCGTGACCCTGTTCGACACCGCCGAGGTGTACGGCCCCTACCTGAACGAGGAGCTGGTCGGCGAGGCGCTCGCTCCCGTCCGCGACCACGTCGTCATCGCCACCAAGTTCGGGTTCGCGCTGGATCCGGCGAGCACCGCCCCGCTCGGCGGTCTCGACAGCCGTCCTGACCACATCCGCGAGGTCGCGGAGGCGTCCCTGCGGCGGCTCCGCACGGATCATATCGACCTCTACTACCAGCACCGGGTGGACCCGGCGGTGCCGATCGAGGACGTCGCCGGCGCGGTGCGGGACCTGATCGCGGCTGGCAAGGTCCGCCACTTCGGGATGTCCGAGGCGGCCGTCCAGAACGTCCGGCGGGCCCACGCCGTCCAGCCGCTCGCCGCGGTCCAGTACGAGTACTCGCTCTGGTGGCGGCGTCCGGAGGAGGAGCTGATCCCAGCCCTCGAGGAGCTGGGCATCGGGCTCGTTCCGTACAGCCCGCTCGGCAAGGGCTTCCTCACCGGCGCCATCGACGAGACGACGACGTTCGAGGCGACCGACATCCGCGCCACCATCCCGCGGTTCGAGCCGGGCGCGCGCAAGGCGAACCAGGCCCTCGTCGACCTGCTGCGCGGGATCGGCGAGCGGCAGGGCGCCACGCCGGCCCAGGTCGCGCTGGCCTGGCTCCTGGCCAGGAAGCCATGGATCGTGCCGATCCCGGGCACTCGCCGTCCCGGGCGCCTGGAGGAGAATCTCGGCGCCGCCGAGGTCGAGCTGACGCCGGCCGATCTCGACGAGATCGAGCGGGCCACGTCGCGGATCGAGGTGCAGGGCGCCCGATATCCGGAGCAGCTCGAGGCACTGACCGGGCGCTGAGAGGCCCTGACCGGGCGCTGAAGCGAAGGAGCATGCGATGGAGATCCGACCGAGGCAGCCGTCCGTCAAGGCTCCGGCCGACACGTTCACGGGCGACGCCTGGTACGACGTCATCGCGCGCGGCGATGGGCCGTCGCGCGTCCGCGTCAACGTCGTCCGGTTCGCGCCGGGCGCACGCAACGCGTGGCACGCGCACGCCGTCGGCCAGACCGTCCACGTCACGGACGGCGTCGGCCGCATCCAGGCGCGGGGCGGGGAGGTCCTCGAGATCCGCGCCGGCGACACGGTTCACACCCCGCCCGGCGAGTGGCACTGGCATGGCGCGGCGCCCGACCGCTTCATGACGCATCTCGCGATCTGGGAGGCGCCCCCCGACGGGGCCGGAGAGCGAGTGGGGCCCGCGGGTCACCGATGCCGAGTACCTGGCGTCTCCGAAGGAGCCGGCACGGTGAGCGCCTGGACCCCGGACGAGCTCGCGCGCGTCGGCCGCGCCGACGAGCTCGGGATCGCGTCCCGCCGGCCCGACGGCACCCTCCGACCCTTCGTGACGATCTGGGTCGCTCGCCTCGATGACGACCTCTACGTGCGCTCCGCGTACGGCTACGACAACCCGTGGTTCCAGCGCGCACTCGCGTCCGGCCGGGGCCGGATCCGCGCGGGTGGCGTGGAGCGCGACGTGGCGTTCGAGGTGCCCGGCCCGACGTGGGCGCCGGCCTGAGCGCGGCCTACCACGCGAAGTACGACCGGCACGGACCCGCGATCGTCGCGACGGTCGTGTCGCCCGAGGCCGTCCGGTCGACGCTCAGGCTGGTGCCCCTCGATGGGGGATCGGCACAGGAAGGGTGATCATCCGGGCCGGATGACGGCCGGATGACAGGCCGGATGACGGCCCCCGCGCCGCCTGCTATGGTCGGCAATCATGGGGCTCGGGTTCGGACTTCTCAGCGCGCAGCTTCGGCCGGGCGAGACCGACTGGACGCGAGCCTACGACGAGACGGTCGCTCCTGGCGGTCGAGGCTGAGCGGCTCGGCTTCACGTCCGTCTGGATGACCGAGCACCACTTCGTCGATGACGGGTACATGCCCTCGCTCCTCGTCGTCGGCGCGGCGCTCGCACAGGCCACGTCGCGGATCGAGCTCGGAACCGGCGTCGTCCTCGCACCGCTGCACCACCCGATCCGCCTGGCGGAGGATGCGGCGACGGTCCAGCTGCTCAGCCACGGCCGGCTCGTCCTCGGTCTCGGCCTCGGGTGGTCCGGTGTCGAGTTCACGGGCTTCGGCGTCGATGCCCGCCGTCGCGGCGCCGCCATGGACGAGATCCTGCGGATCCTCCCACAGGCGTGGCGGGGCGAGCCGTTCACGCACCGGGGCGCCGTCTTCGACCTCCCGACACTCGGCGTCCGGCCGACGCCCTCGACGCGGATCCCGGTGCTGGTCGGTGGTGGTGCCGAGCCCGCGATTCGCCGCGCGGCCCGCCTCGCCGACGGGATCTTCGCGAACGCCCCGGCGGAGACCCTGGTCAAGCAGGTGCGCTGGGTGCTCGACGAATGCGAGCGCATCGGTCGCGACCCGAGCGACGCTCCGGTTCGTCCACTACTCCATTCTCCTGCCCGGCGCCACGCGCGAGGAGGCGCTCGCCCGCTACCGCGAGCCGCTGTGGGCGATGCAGTGGAAGTACTCGGACATGGGGGCCTCGGCGACGCGACCGCTCCCACCGCCATCCCCGCCGACGTTCGAGGGCACGGATGGCGACCTGGTGAGGGGTCGGTCGACCCTCGCGGGGACCCCGGAGGACCTCGTCGCATCGCTGCTGGCCATCCGGGAGCAGGCGGGTGTGCCCCTCGAGTTCGTCGCACGCAGCCACTTCCCGCTCCTCGAGCACGACGCCCAGGTCGACCTGATGCAGCAGCTCGCCGAAGGCGTCGCACCCCACGTCTGAGGCGAGGATCGGGTGATGGAGACCTCCAGGGACCGCGTCATCGCGGCCATCGATCACGTCCAGCCGGAGGTCGTGCCCGTCCACATCATGGGGTTCGACGACCTCGACGGCTGGCGGGCACGCCTCGGGGCGCGAGACTACCTCGAGCTGCGCTCCCGGCTCGGGCTCGACGTCCAGGGCGGCCTGCCCGTGTACGTCGGGAGCCGACTCGGGTCCGGACCATCCGTCTGGGGAACCGGCCAGTCGCCCATGGGCGCCGGCGGGTCCGGCTACGGGAGCTCGCGAGGCGGGTACCCGCTCGCCGGCGCGGCCACCACGGCCGACATCGAGCGCTTCGAATGGCCCAGCGCCGACGAGTTCGATTTCGGCGCAGCAGCCGCGGTCATGCGCGAGATCGGCCCGCAGTCCGCTCGCTGGCTGAAGCTCCAGGCCGCGTGGACACGGCCGGGGACGACGGTCGGCGACGCCGCCCGCGGCCCCGGTGAATGGATGCCCGTCCTGTGCACCCTCTTCGACCTCTTCGGGATGGAGGATGCCCTGATCAGGCTGCGTGCCGAACCGGCGATCGTCGAGGCGGCCCTGGAGCACGTCGAGGCGTTCCTGCTCGAGTACACCCGGCGGATGCTCGAAGCGGCGGAGGGCATGGTCGACATCGTGTGGTTCGGCGACGACTTCGCGTCGCAGCGCGGTCTCCTGCTCTCGCCCGAGGATTGGCGACGCTTCCTGAAGCCCACCTACGGGCGACTGTTCGAGCTCGCGAAGGGTCACGGAGCCCGGGTCTGGTTCCACGCCTGCGGCACATTCGGGCCGGTGCTGCCGGACCTGATCGACCTCGGGATGGACGTCTGGGAGACCGTCCAGGTCCACGCTCCGGGGAATGATCCCGCGACGCTGAAGCGGGAGTTCGGCCGGGACATCGCCTTCTGCGGGGGGATCAGCTCGCAGGGCACGCTGCCGTTCGGGACGCCCGCCGACGTCCGGGCCGAGGTCAGGGAGCGGATCCGGGTGCTCGGCCGCGGCGGCGGCTACATCTGCGGCGGCGACCACTCGGTGCTGCCGGACGTCCCGGCGGACAACGTCCTGGCCATGCTCGACGAGGCGAAGCGGTTCACGTTTCGGGATTGAGACGAGGGTCGTGGCGAGGACACCCCGATACGACGGACTGGCCGAGTGGTACGACGCCTTCATCAGGTCGGTCGACCTGACGGCCGTCGAGCTCGGCTCCCTCGAGCGCCTGCTGGGCGAGGGACCGGGTCGCTGTCTCGACCTCGGCTGCGGAACCGGGATCGCACTGGCCGTGCTGGATCGCCTCCAGTGGTCGGTCGTCGGCGTCGACGTCTCGGCAGACCAGCTCGCGTTGGCCCGCGAGCGTGCCGACGAGATCGGCGCGGTGCTGCTCCAGGCCGATGGCGCCCGCCTGCCGTTCGCCGATGCCACGTTCGACGCGGTCGTCTCGATCCTGACCCACACCGACTTCGAGGACGCCCGCGCCGTGTTCGCCGAGGTCGCACGGGTCCTTCGTCCAGGCGGTCGCTTCGTCTACATCGGTACCCATCCCTGCTTCGTGAGCCCGACCGTCGAGCGACGCACGGGCGAACCGCACCTCCTGCATCCGGGCTATCGGCGACGCGGCTGGTGGCATGACGCTCCCGGGTTCCGGTTCGGCAGGAACGGCCTTCGAGGGCGCGTCGGGGTCAACCATCTCCCGCTCGCCGACTTCCTCAACGCGATCCTCGACACGGGCCTCCGACTCGATCACGTCGAGGAGCCTGGTGAGGACGACTATCCGATGCTGCTGGGCCTCCGCGCGATCCGCTGAAGGGTTGAGGGGTCAGTCGTCGGCACGAGCGAGGGAAGCCGAGATGTCGACAGGAAGCCGAGGTGTCGTTGACGGCGGCCGCTGTTCGGCCCGACAGTGGCGAGATGCCCGACACCGCCGCGCCCGTTCCAGGCCCCGCATCGCGCTGGCGCCTGCTGCTGCTCGTGGCGCCAGCGCTCGACGCGCGCGCCGGTTGGAGCCGACGTCGCCGGACCATGGGTGACGCCGAGATCGAGGCGGACCTCGCGATGCTCGGCCGGGTGCCCGCCGCCATCGAGGCATGGAGCGAGGGCAACGTCCGGGTCTCGCGCGCGGAGGCGATCGTGGCGGAGGGCCCGCTGCGCCGCCTCGCCCGGGTCGGTGGCGGCTGGTGGGCGGACCCGGACGCCCTCGCCCCGCTGCTCGAGCCACACCTCGGACGCCCCGGTGAGTTCGACTCGGCGATCGTGCTGTACCCGGCCGACGGGACGGCCGAGCTCGCGCCCGCGTGGGGTTACAGCTGGGGCGAGGTCGGCAGCCTCGGCGGGACGGGCGTCTCGTCGATCGTGAGTGGCGACTGGCCGCGCTGGGCGTCGATCGCCGACCCGGAGCACGGCTTCGTCCACGAGTGGCTTCACCAGGTCGAGTCCGTCTACCGACGCCTCGGCGTCGGCGAGGACGACCTGCCCTCCCTGCACGACGTCGCGGACCGCCGGACCACCCGCGCGGACGCCCCGGACCGCGCCGAGTCCTACGTCGAGTTCGAGCGTCGGACCGGGTCGTGGCGGCCGTGGTACCGGGACTACATGACCGGCACGGTCGGCCCCGCGGCCGGGGAGGCGCCGCGGGTGCGCGGCCTGACCCGGGAGCGCTGGCTCCGGAGACCCAACCCTCAGTGATCGAGTGACCCGCGGCGTGCGTCGATCGAGGTCAGGTCCCGTCCCTGGCCGCGGCGATGATCCGGGGCAGCTTCTTCAGGTGCGCTCGCTCGTGGCCGGCCATCCAGTCACCGTAGTAGCGAACCGAGCACTCGTTGGCCCGGCCGACCATGTCGATCACCGTCGCCGTCCGATCCCAGGCGTCGGGCGGAAGTGGTTCGAGGACGGCAAGGAGCTCGGCTCGCTGCCTCGCGAAGACGTCGAACGCCGGGCCGAAGCTCCACTCGTGGTAGTCGGTCTTCTGCTGCCAGGTGCGTGGGCTCATGCCCTTCCAGCTCGGGTGGTCCTCGGCGATGATGCGGAGCATGTTGCCGCCGAGGACGTCGTGGCACGCGCGGAGGTGCGCGAGGACGTCGTTCACGGACCAGCTCCCGGGCTCTGGCGAACGGTGCAGCTCCTCCGGCGGTCATGCCGCCGGTCAGGGCGGTGACTCGCCCGGCCGTCTCGGGCAGGATCGCCATGATCTCCTCGACGGTGAGGCCCCGCCGGGCCACGTCAGCCTGCCCAGCGCAGCACGCGCAGCGCACGCAGGGTGATCCAGCGGCTCGGCATGCCGACGCCTTCGTCCATCGCGAAGTGGACCTCGCCCTCGTGGATCTTGTCGAGCGGCCAGCGTCCGTCCGCGGCACGCCTGCCGTTCACGAGCCCGACCGCCTCCGCGACCCGCTCGTCCGGTATGACGCCGGCCGCACGCAGGTAGTCGAGACCCCGCAGCACGTCGTAATGCCAGTAGGTCGGGTAGGCGAAGCGGCCCCAGTCCTCCTCGATGACCTCGTTCGTCGAGATCCGTCGGAGCATCCGGCGGTCGAGCAGGTACTCCTGCCCGCGGAGGCGGGCGGCCGTGACGTCGCCTGAGCCGCCGGTCGCGCGCTCGAATTCCAGCAGCCCTTCCAGCACGTCGATCGTCGAGTGGAAGGACCCGCGCGTCGACCCGAACTCCTGCCAGCAGTTCCAGCCCCCGTCGGCCATCTGGTCGCCGAGCAGCCGATCGACGACCCCCCGGACGTCCTCCCCGAAGTAGGAGCCGACCGCGACGACCTGCCCGTTGATGCACGGCTCGGTCTCGCCCTCGAAGTAGGGCTCGTCCTCGTGCTCGAACCGCGTGTTCTCGCGAACCTTCGCGACGGCGCGGCGAGCCTGGTCGGTGGCCGGGTCGAGGCCCAACGCCCGCAGCTGCAACAGGGTCCACGTCGTCGAGGTCCACTTGGGGAAGTAGGCACCACCGCCCCAGTTCCCGTCCTCGCCCTGGAGCGCGAGCAGCCGTGCGCCCCATCCCTCGGTGGCGACCCTCGCGCGCTCGGCGTCAACCTCGCCGGCAGCGGTATCGAGCAGGTCGCGCATCACCTGCCAGCGGATTGCGGGGTCTGAATCCAGGAGCCAGTCGATCGTCTCCATGGTTGTCCTCCGTTGTCCTCGTGTCCTGCCGAGGTCGACTGGATCGCACCCTGGACCTTCGCCCCGGCGGTCAGACGCGGTCCAGGAGCTCGAGCACACGGCGCGTGAGCAGCGCCGCCGCGTCCGCGTCGTAAGAGGGCAGGGAGCTGTCGGCGAAGTAGTGCTGGTCGCCCGGGTAGAGGAAGAGCTCCGCGTCCTCGACCTTGTCCACGATCTCGCGGGCGGCCTCGACATCGCCCTCGCCGACGAAGATCGGGTCGGCGTCCATGCCGTGGATCTGGACCGGGACGCCCTCCGGCCAGGGACCGAACGCCCATTCGCCGCTGATCGGGATGCACGAGTAGAAGAGCAGCGCCCCTCGCGCGCCGGGCCGGGTCTGGGCGAGCTTCTGGGCGATCATCTCGCCGAACGAGAACCCCGCGTAGACGAGCTCGGCCGGCAGGCCGTCGGCGACGCGGACGCCGCGCTCCACCAGCTCCTCCATCCCGCTGTCCTCGATGTGGGCCATGCCCTCGTCGATGCTGCCGAACGTCCTGCCGTCGAACAGGTCGGGCACGTGCACCGTGTGCCCTGCCGCCCGCAGCTCGTCCGCGAAGGCACGGACGCCGGGCGTCACGCCCTGGGCGTGGTGGAACAGAAGGACCTCGGCCATGGGACGCCTCCACTGTTGGACGGTCGGGGTTCGGTGCCCAATCTTACTGCCGCGGCGAGATCGGTCGGAGATTGGGCTGGAACGCCATCGTGGCAGGAGCAGTTTGCTGAACCTGCGGCCGGACGGCGACACGAGACCCGACGCCCTTGTGTCATCGGGCCGGCGCGGAAGGTCGACGATCATCGGCCGAGTCGGGCGAGAGCTACTCCTCGGGGAGCCGATGGATCGGATCGGCTCGCGGGCGATCGCACCCACTGCGCGCACACCGCGTCGACGTGACCGGGGTGACGACGTTTGGCACTGAGGCCACACTCGGGTTGCCGGGGGCGAACAGCATGTGCATGGCGCTCTCGAAGTCGTGGGGCCCAAGCGGCTCTGCGACGAGGCCCAACCTTGCGAGGGCCGATCGCATGCCCCTGACCCCTGCCAACACAAGTCACCTCATCGTGCAGGGTGTGGCCGACACCGTCCTCCGATGAGCCTGCGCGCGCCACGTGCGGTCGTCAAGGGACGGCTGTCACGCCGACGGGCGCGGGAGCATCGCGCGCCGCAACCGCAGGCTGCTCTCGACGGCGATCAAGCCCACGACGCCGACGAGCACGGCGGTCGACGGCGGCCAGGAATACTCCTTGTCGTCACCAGGAATCACGTACATCCAGGTGACCGACGCGGCGACCGTCATGACGATCAGGAGCGACAGCAGGACCGCCGATGTGGCAAAGCGGGACTGGCCATCGTGGCGCAACGCCCCGAGGCCGATGGCGGCCACCGCGACTCCGGCGAATGCGGTGACGTCGCCGAATCCCAGGTCAACGCCGGAGTACGTCGAGATCGCCATGAGGTTCCCGCCACACGGCGTCGTCGGACACGATGTCCAGAACGTCAACGACAGGACCACGGTCAGCAGGCCCGAGACGACCATGACCAGCGCCGCGCAGCGTGAGCCGACTGTCGTCCCTTCGGTCATGACGATCAGTCTCGAGGGTTGCGGAGCACGCGCGAGTTCCCGTCGGTCCTCTCGGTGGAGAAGGCTCCAGCGGGGCCGGTTGGGCGCATGGTCCGGGCGCTTCGCCCCTCGCGCGACCCCCGGGGAGAGCGTCGTGCTGACACGCTCGGCGGCAAGGCCCGTTTCACGCTGGCCGGACGATGTCGACCGAGATCTCGACCGCTGGGCTCGTTCCCTTGTTCTCGAGCCAGTGGGTCGTGTGCCGATCCTCGGGCCAACCCGGGCCGGGTCCGTAGTCTGTGGCGGCCCCGTCTCGATGGTCGGTGATCGTGCCCCGCAGGACGTAGACGACGCCTGGCCTGCCTGCATGGTCGTGAATCGGGCCGAAGACGCCCCCAGGCTCGATGGTCACCATGCGCATGCGAAGTTGCCGCCCTTCCATGCCTTCGATCTCGCCGGCAAGGTCGACCGTTCCCAGGACCTGCACCGCGACACCCCGCGTCTCATGGGCGACTGGTTCTTTGCTCACGGTGCACTCCTGTCTGGCTCGCGCGTTCGGTGGCGGCGAAGGGGTTGATTGCCGGCGGGGATCCATGTCGTTGCCTGCGCAACCGCCCCAGCGGCCGCGACTCTCGGTGGTCAATCGTCCGCCGTCCCGCCGTCAGGCACAACCCGACGTGAGATCTGCTAATGGGTATGCCGCACAAGCGATGCCCTTATCCAGCGAGAACGATTGGTAGTTCGAGGCTGGGGGTGAGGCAGAAGGTCGGCGACCGCCAGCGACTGCTGCTCGGCGGCAGTCGCAGCGCAGGAGATCCGGCGAGCCGCCATGCGTCCTTCGGCGTTCGGCCGTCGTATTGTCGAAATCCGCAACCGAGGAGGACTTCAGATGCGCAGCGTGACCTATTCGATGGGCGTCTCGCTTGACGGCTACATCGTCGGGCCGGATGGCGGCTTCGACTGGACGACGCCCGACCCCGAGGTCTTCCGCTACTGGATCGACGAGATCCGAGAGGTCGGCGTCCACCTCATGGGACGACGGCTGTACGAGACGATGCTGTACTGGGAGACCGCCGACGAGGATCTCTCGCTCGGCGACGCCGAGCTCGAGTGGAGCGCGCTCTGGAAGCCGTTGCCGAAGGTCGTGTTCTCCACCACGCTGTCGGCGGTCCAGGGCAATGCGCGCCTGGCTTCCGGCGGCCTCGCGGAGGAGATCGGGCGTCTGCGAGCCGAGCCGGGGGAGGGCGACATCGCGATCGGCGGCGCGACGCTCGCCGCCGAGGCGGCCGCGTTGGGTCTGATCGACGAGTACCGGGCCATGGTCCACCCGGTGCTGGTCGGCGGTGGCATTTCCTACTTTCCGCAGCGCGAGCGCCGGGTGGATCTCGAACTCGTCGAGACCCGCACCTTCAGCTCGAAATTCGTCTACCTCCGCTACCGCGTGACGCGTTAGCCGGCTCGTCCGCGGGGAACCGCGACCGACTACCCCGCGATAATGGCCGACATGGAGGAGGTCGAGGTCGTCGTCGCCCATCGCGAGCGCGTGACGCTGCGCGTCGGTGACGTGTTTCTGAAGATCGACGCCGATCAGGCGCGCGTCGACGTCGAGGTCGAGGCGATGGCCATGGCGCCGATCCCGACCCCGGAGGTCCTGTGGCGGAAGCCGCCCGTGCTCGCGCTCGCCGCCCTCCCAGGGACGGCACTCGGCCGCCTCGGCGAACCGTCCATCGCGTCATCGGCGGCGTGGGCCGCGGCGGGTACCGCCGTGCGGACGCTGCACGACGCCCCGCTGCCGCCATGGCCCAGCAGGCGACTCGGCGAGTCGGCATCACGCCTCGATGGCGAATGCCAGTGGCTCGTCACGAGCGGCGTCCTTCCCGCCGACCTGGTCACGCGCAACCGCCGGGTTGCCGAGGCCGCGCTCCGGCCGTGGACACCGGTGTTCATCCACGGCGACCTGCAGATCACCCACGTGTTCATGGACCGTGACGAGGTCACCGGCGTGCTCGACTGGTCTGAGGCGGGCCAAGGCGATGCCCTGTACGACCTCGCCACCTTGACGCTCGGACACGAGGAGCACCTTGGCGACGTCGTCGCCGGCTACGGCACCGACGTCGACATCGACGTGATCCGTGGGTGGTGGTCGTTGCGAAGCCTGCTGGCGATCCGTTGGCTGGTCGAGCACGGCTTCGACCCGTTCTTGCCTGGCTGCGAGGTCGACGTACTGAGATCCCGGATGTGAGGCCGCGCTGAGTCCTGGGCGTTGCTGGCCAGAGCCCGCCACCCGCGTGATGGATGGGCGCTCGCTCGGTGCTTGACAGGTGACCTACTGGTCACGTATTGTTCCGCGCATGGACGACGAGGTGTTCCGCGCACTGGCCGATCCCAGCCGCAGGACGCTGCTCGACCGGCTCTTCGAGCGTGATGGCCAGACGCTGGGAGAGCTGGAGGAGGTCCTGCCGGCGATGACCCGGTTCGGCGTCATGAAGCACCTCCGCGTCCTCGAAGGGGCGAACCTCGTCACGAGCCGCAAGGTCGGGCGGGAGCGCCACCACTATCTCAACCCGGTACCAATCCGGCGCATCCACGACCGGTGGCTGGACCGCTACGCGATCCGCGCCGCCGACCTCCTCACCGACCTCAAGACCATCCTGGAGATCGACCCGATGACGTCCCCCGACACCCTCGCGACGGCGGCGGAAACCGCCCCTCGCCACGTCTTCGCCACGTTCATCCGCGCGACGCCCGAGGCCATCTGGCGCGCGCTCACCGAGTCCGACTTCACGACCCGCTACTGGTACGGGTCCACCGTCCACTCCGATTGGGCCGAGGGCTCTCCGTGGGAGCTGCGCACGAGCGGCGGCCAGGTCGGGATCACGGGCGAGGTCCTCGAGGCCGACCCGCCAAGCCGCCTCGTCGTCACCTACAGGCAGGCCTGGGGAGGCGTCGACGAGGCGCCGTCCCGCGTCTCATTCGAGATCGAGGGCGCCGGCCCGGGGGTCCAGAAGCTGTCCGTGATCCACGAGACGGAGCCGGGCTCGACGACCCAGATCGCGGATGTCGCGGCGGGCTGGCCGTTCATCATCGCGGGCCTCAAGACCCTGCTCGAGACCGGCGAGCCTCTGAACGCCGCCTGATCCCACCGTCCCAGGCGCCCGGGAGTTGCCGCTGTGGCGCTCCCGGGCACGGAGCCCATTCGCCACGGACCCACAGGAGGCACCCGTCATGACCGACACGAAGAACCCCGCCAAGGCGTCCGGCCGCTTCTCCACCGAAGAGATGGCCGCGATGAAGGAGCGTGCGAAGGAGCTGAAGTCCGCCACCTCGGCGGCCAACGACCTGAACGAAGTGCTCGCGAAGATCGCGGAGATGCCCGAACCTGATCGTTCGATGGCCGAGCGGGTCCACGCGCTCGTCCTGGCCAGCGTGCCGGACTTCGCGCCGAAGACCTACTACGGGATGCCCGCCTACGCTATCGACGGCAAGACCATCTGCTTCTTCAAGCCCGCCTCGAAGTTCAAGGTGCGGTACGCCACCATCGGCTTCCAGCCCGAAGCGAAGCTCGACGACGGGTCGATGTGGCCGGTCGAGTACGCGCTGACGGAGCTGACCGACGATGTCGAGGCAAGGATCGGCGCGCTCGTGAAGCGGGCAGCGAGCTGACGACCGGGCTCGCCAGGGCCATCGCCCCGTGACGACGGTGCTCGCCGCGGGGCACCGCCCGAGCTGCGTCGCCGGCCGCACCCTGACCCCGGGCCTCGGATAGCCTAGGGGTCGTGACCCATCGCGACCGCGACGCCACGCCGGCTTCGTCGCTCTGGCGACACGCCGACTTCCTGAAGCTCTGGACGGGTCAGACCGTCTCCGAGCTGGGGTCGGTCGTGACTCGCACGGCGGTCCCGCTCGTCGCCCTGCTCGTCCTGGGCGCCGGCCCGACGGAGATGGCGCTGCTGGTGGTCGCCGGCAGCATGGCCATCCTCCTCGTCGGGCTCTTCGCCGGGGCCTGGGTCGACCGGCTCCGGCGCAGGCCGCTCCTGATCGGCACGGACGCGGTGAGGTCGCTGCTCCTGGCCTCGATCCCGATCGCCTACGCCGCCGGTGTCCTGCGGATCGAGCAGCTGTATCTCGTCACGTTCGTCGAGGGGTGCCTCGGCGCGCTGTTCGATGCGGCCTATCCCGCCTATGTGCCGTCGTTGATCGGCGTCGACCGAGTCGTCGATGGGAACAGCAAGCTCGCGACGAGCTCGTCGCTCGCCGAGATCGGCGGACCGGGGCTCGCCGGCGCCCTGGTCCAGCTGGTGAGCGCGCCGTTCGCCATCCTGGTCGATGCGATCTCGTTCGCCGTGTCGGCGGTGTCCCTGCTCCTGATCCGGACGCCCGAGCCACCGCGGCCGGCCCGGACGGCGACGACGGCGATCCGGCAGGAGATCGTCGAGGGCCTCCGTCTCGTCCGGCACCATCGGGTGCTGTTCCCGATCGCGATGCGATCGGTGGTCGCCCACATCGCCGGATCGTTCTACGGCGTCCTGTACACGATCTATCTCATCGACGACCTGCACCTGACGCCGTTCCTGCTCGGCGTCGTCGTCTCGGCAGGCGGCGTCGGCTCGCTGGTCGGCTCGCTCTTCGCCTCGCGTGCCATCCGCACGCTGGGGCTCGGCCCGGCCATGATCTGGACGGCGGCCGGCGCTTCGGCGCTGGGAATCCTGACGCCCCTCGCCCACGGACCGCTCCTGCTGGCGACGGTGATGGTGTTCATCCCGCAGCTGCTGGGCGACGGCCTGCAGACGATCGAGGGGGTTGCGGAGCTCTCATTGATCCAGGGCCTCAGCCCGGATCGCGTCCTGGGCCGGGTCAATGCCACCCTGGAGGTGCTCTCGCACGGGATCGCCTATCCGATCGGTGCGCTCGCGGCGGCCGCCATCGCGGGTGTCATCGGCGTCCGTGGCGGGATCGCGCTCGGCTGGGCCGGGATGGCCATCTCGATCCTGTTCCTGGTGCTGTCGCCGTTGCCCCGGATCCGGACGATCGCGGACGGGCAGGCCGTCGAGAGCTGACGGCCGGCGACCGCGGTGCCACCTGCACCGCCTGCGACGCCGATGCGGCCTGCGACACCTACTCCGCCTGTAGCACCGGCGCCACGTGGGCGCGTGCTGCGCGTTGAGCCGGCACGAACGCGCCGACCGTCGCGATGGCCAGCCCGGAGAGCAGGAGACCGGCGAGCAGGAGCGGCCCGAGGACGTCGAAGGCGCTCTCGGGGACCGCGGTCTGCGCGGCAACCTGGCCGAGATAGGTGATCACGGCTCGCTCGAAGGCGATCCCGAGCGGGACGCCCAGGAGCCCTGCCAGGAGGCCGACCGGCACCACCGACGACACGACCATGACCACGACCTGCGCGGGCGTCAGGCCCACCGCCTTGAGGACGGCCGTCTCACGTGTCCGCTGGCGGGTCTCGAGCAGGACCGTATTGAAGACGCCGCCGACCGAGATGGCGACGAGGACCATGCCCATGAAGGCGATGACCGACAGGAACAGCAGGAACTCCTCGTCACTGGACGATCCATCGAGCGTGTAGGCGGCGATCCGGTAACCACCGGCGTTCCGGAGCGCCGTGACGTAGTCATGGACGGCGACGCCGTCGACCGGCCGGACCTCCCAGCGACTCGGCGTGGCGGACGGGTCGATGGCCACGAGGTCCGCCCAGGTGCCGCGGACCACGAGCCGGTCCGGTGATTCGTCCGCGGTGTCGAAGATCTCGCCCACGAGCCTGACGCTGATGGACCGGCCGCTGCCGGCAATGTCGACCGTGTCACCGACGACCAGACCCAGCCGGGAGAACACGGCGGTCGGCGCGACTCCCTCGCCGGCGCCGGCGAACCAGCGGCCGCGAATGAGCTCGTAGCCGATCCAGCCCGCATCGCCCTGGTAGCCCACGAATGAGGTGGCGCCGAGCGCGCCGACGCTCGCCCGGGCCGTCCCAAGAGACACGAACCGACCCGTGCCCGGCTGCCCGGCGATGAGGTCGGTGACTGCCTTCGATTCGGTCGATCGCTCTGCGAGCTCGACTCGGACGGGGCTCGCGTGGTCGCGGTCGAGCTGCGACACGACACGTATCAGCGACAGGTTGGTCCCGATCGCAAACGTCATGGCCGCCACTCCGACGACGAGGGCGCCGAGCGTCATGAACGCCCTTCCGGGGTGCGCCACGCCGGCGGCGACACCGAGTTGCGCGGCGATCCCAACGGGCAGGCGCAGGCCCAGGCGCCGGAGCCGCCCGCCATCCGGTCGGGAGGAAGGGGCTGTTCCCCGCGTGATCGCCCCGACGACGCTGAGCCGGCCGGCCCGGACTGCCGGCACGGCGGCCGCGACGAACGTGACGCCAACGCAGGCGAGGCCGACGGCCAACAGGATCGGAATCGACACGCTGAAGTTCCCCGGCAGCCCGAAGGACCTCGCAGTGCGTTCGACGGTGGGTTGGCTGGCGAGCATCCCGACGATCACGCCCGCGGCCGTGCCGATCACGACCGGGACCATGATCTGTCCCATCAGCGTCGCCGTGACCTGGCCGGGCGTGAAGCCGATGGCCTTCATGACGCCGATGTCACGGCGGCTGGTGAGGACGACGCCACTGACCACGTTGGCGATCGTGAAGCCCGCGGCCAGCAACGCGAACAGGGAGAAGGCGAACAGGACCGGCACGTACAGGTCCACGATTTCGCTCATCGAGGCCCTGGTGTCGAGGTATGTGGTCGACGCGACCACCGCTCCGCTCGGCAATCCGCCGGTGATCTCGGCGGTCGCCGCGCCGAGATCGGCGGCTGTCGTCGACGGGTCGACGCGGTAGAGCATCTGGCGCGCGGGCGGTGCGCCCGGCGCAAGGGTGGCGATGTCGGCGGGGCTCAGCCACGCGGCAACATCCGGGGTGCTGACCGACGCCGCGATCCCGACCACCGTCAGGGTCGCCGCGGGTTCGGGTGTCGTGGGCTGCGCGCCCTTGTCGAGCGGGAGGGGCTTGGGGCCGCCGCCGCCGGCGGAATCCGCGGTTCGGGACGGGTAGATGGCGACGGACACACCGACGTCGAGGCCGAAGTTCGTCGCGGTCTCCTGGCTGATCGTGACCTCACCCGGCTGCGACCACCATCGACCGGCGTTGATCGTCACCTTGTCGATCGGCCCGTCCGGCGATCCCCGACCTGACACGACCTGGCCGCCCATCGGCCACGCCCCGGGGAGACCCCAGACCCGCGACGGCCACCGGCCACGGGCCCGCGCTCGCCGTGACGCGATCGGTCGTCGTCGTCGCGGCCAGCTGCGCGTCGTCCACCGCACCCGCGTAGTCGATGACGAGGTGGGCGCCGTTCGCGTTGGCGAAGGCGTGGTCGAACGGCGCGCGCGACTCGTCGAGGACGCTCAGGGCCAGCGTGGCGGCGCCGCTCGCCAGGAACAGGACGACGGCCAGGACGACCGTCTGCAGCCGACGCCGACGGAGATCGGCCAGGGTCTTGCCGGTGAGCGCTCCCATCACGCGGCCAGCCGCGTCCGGCGGTCGGCGGCGATCGCGCCGTCGACGAGATGGACGATGCGATGCGCGCGACTCTGCGCGAGCTGCTCGTCGTGCGTCACCAGCAGGATCGTCTGGCCGCGGCGGTTGAGGTCCTCGAGCAGCGACAGCGCCGTCTCACCGTTGCGCCGGTCGAGCGCACCGGTCGGCTCGTCGGCGAGCAGGACCGCCGGCCGATTGACGATGGCCCGGGCGATCGCCAGGCGCTGCCGTTCGCCACCGCTCAGGGTCGCTGGGAAGGAGCGTGCCTTGTCGGCGAGCCCCAGCTGTGCGAGCAGCTCGCCGACACGGTCGCTTGTCTCGGACCGGGGATGTCCGGCCAGCCACGCCGCGACCGCGACGTTGTCGGCCACGCTGAGGTCGTCGAGGAGGTGGAAGAACTGGAAGACGAAGCCCACGCTCGTCCGCCGGAACCGGGAGGCCTCGGTCTCGCTGAGCAGATCGACGCGCACGCCGTTGACGACGATCTCGCCCGTCGTGGGCCGGTCGAGGCCACCGATGAGGTTGAGGAGCGTGGACTTGCCACCGCCCGACGGCCCCATGATCGCGGTGATCCGCCCTGGCTCGACCTCGAGATCGATGGCAGCGAGCGCCGGCTGGGACCTGGCGTCGTAGCGCTTCGAGACACCCCGAAGCTGGATGAGCGGCTCCATGGCGGACCTCCTTGTCGACCTGTTGGTCTCGAAGGTTGTCCTGCGGCCAGCGAGAGGGCATCGGCAGCCGGGGTGGAATCGCCTCGCCCGACGGGATGAGGGTCCGGTCGTCTCCATCGAAGTGATGAGGCGGCCTCCGCCGCGGGCCCGATGGAGCACGTGGCGGCGGTCAGTAGAGTTGACGCGATGGCCGGACCGTTTGACCACCCGATCACGGAGGGCGTCGCCCCAACCGCGTGGCGGCGCGAGCTCGTCTACGGACTCGGCCCGATCGTCGCCCTGTTCCTCGTGGCGCTGGTCACGCAGGACCAGCCACGATTCGGCAGCATCGCGCCGACCATCCTGCTTGCGGTCCTGCCACTCGCCTTCCGGCGGGTCCTGCCCCTGGCCGTCCTCGTGATCGTCTCCGCGGGAACGGTGCTGACCGCGCCCGATTCCCCGGCACCCTGGGTCCTCGTCGGTGCGGTCGGCCTGGCGAGCTTCACCGCGGGCGAGCGAGCGACCGACCGGACACGCTCCGCCCTCGCGGTCATCGTCGTGGCGGTCGTCATGGCCATCGGGCTCGTCGCGCAGGACGCAGATCCGCTCGAGGGGCTCGTCTTCCCGTTCGTGGTCATCGTCCCGACGTGGCTCCTGGGGGACGTGATTCGCAGCCGGCGGGTCGAAGAGCAGCGTCGCGTCGAGGCGGTCGAGCGGTCGATGCGAGAACGGGAGGCGAGCGTGCGCGCGGCTGCTGCGGACGAGCGGCGCCACGTCGCCCGCGAGCTGCACGACGTCATCGCGCATGCGGTGAGCGTCATGGTCATCCAGGCCGGGGCCGCGCGCCAGGTGCTGCGGTCGTCGCCCGAGCAGGCCGAAGCGTCGCTCCTCGCCGTCGAATCGACGGGTCGGGAGGCAATGACCGAGCTCCGGAGGTTCCTGGGCGCCCTGAGCGACGATGACGAGGCGGCGGGATTGGCGCCGCAGCCCGGGATCGGCGAGCTCTCGACCCTCCTCGACCGCGTCCGCGAGGCGGGCCTGCCGGCGTCGCTCGAGGTGGACGGCTCTCCGCGTTCGATCCCCCCGTCGCTCGACGTGACGGCCTACCGGATCGTCCAGGAGGCGCTCACGAACGCCCTCCGCTACGCACGCCGGGCCGCGACGCTCGTGCGGCTGTCGTGGGAGCCTGACCAGCTGCGCCTTGAGATCCTCGATGACGGGCCTGCGACCGGGGAGGAGGCGGAGGGCAGCGGCCGGGGCCTGGTCGGCATGAGCCAACGGGCGGCCCTCGTCGGCGGCCGGCTGGAGGCCGGCCCGCGAATTGGCGGCGGCTACGCGGTCAGGGCATGGTTGCCGCTCGATCCCGTGCCGTCGCCCGACACCGAGCTCACATGACCGGCTCCCCGACGCGCGTGCTCATCGCCGACGACCAGGCGCTCGTGCGGGCCGGCTTCCGCCTGATCCTCGAGGCCCAACCCGACATCGAGGTCGTCGCCGAGGCCGCCGACGGCGAGGCGGCGATACGGCTCGCGCGGCGCCACCGGCCCGACGTCGTCCTGATGGACATCCGGATGCCCGGGCTCGACGGGCTCGAGGCGACCCGCCGGCTGCTTGCCTCGTTCGCCGCCGACCCGCCCGCCGCCGGTCCGCAGCCACCGCGGATCGTGATCCTCACCACCTTCGACCTCGACGAGTACGTCTACGCGGCCCTCCAGGCCGGAGCGGCAGGGTTCCTGCTCAAGGATGTCTCACCCGAGCACCTCGTCGGCGCCGTTCGAACGGTCGCGGTCGGGGACGCCCTGCTCGCCCCATCGATCACCCGGCGTCTCGTCGAGCGCTACGCACGGCCCGGTGCGGCTCCCGATGCCGCGCCCGAGACGCTCGCGAGCCTGACCGCACGCGAGATCGAGGTGTTCAGGCTCCTCGCCCGGGGCATGAGCAACGCCGAGATCGCGGCGACGCTGGTGGTGAGCGAGGCCACGATCAAGACACACGTCGCCGGTATCCTCGGCAAGCTCGGATTGCGGAACCGGGCGCAGGCTGTCGTGCTGGCGTACGAGTCGGGGATGGTCCGGGTCGGCTCGGACACCACCGCACCCAGCGCCTAGAGGCGCCCGAGGCCGCGCGCGCTACCCCAGCTCGTCGCGGCGGCGTGTCAGGTAGGCGGTCTCGGCGGTGTTGCCCGCCAGCTCGATGGCCTTGTCGTACGCCGCGCGCGACTCCTGGCTGCGGTCCAGCCGGCGCAGCAGGTCGGCGCGGGTCGCATGGTAGGCGTGATAGCCGGCCAGCCTGTCCTCGAGACGGTCGACGGTCGCCAGTGCCACCTCCGGGCCGTCGAGCTCGGCGACCGCGATGGCCCGGTTGAGGGCGACGATCGGCGAGGGGTCGAGGCGGACGAGCTGGTCGTAGAGGGCGACGACCTGCGACCAGTCGGTGTCGCGTCCGTCGCGGGCGGAGGTGTGCACGGCGTTGATCGCCGCGAGGATCTGGTAGCGACCCGGAGCCACCCCGGCGGCCAGGCGCTCGCGCACCAGCCGATGACCCTCGGCGATCAGCGCCGCGTCCCAGGCCCCACGGTCCTGCTCGTCGAGGGCGACCAGCTCGCCGCTCGGCGAGACCCGGGCGGCCCGGCGGGCCTCGGTGAGGAGCATCAGCGCCAGCAGCCCGGCCACCTCACCGTCCTCCGGCATGAGAGCACGGATCAGGCGGGTGAGCCGGATCGCCTCGGCGGTCAGGTCGTGACGGACGGGATCGGTGTCGGGGCCGGTCGCGAGGTAGCCCTCGTTGAAGACGAGGAAGAGGACGGCGAGCACGCCGGAGACGCGTGCCGGGAGATCTTCCGTGGACGGCACCCGATAGGGGATGCGAGCCGCCTTGATCTTGGCCTTCGCACGGGTGATCCGCTGACCCATGGCGGTCTCCTGCACCAGGAAGGCACGGGCGATCTCGGGCATGGTCAGACCGCCGACCATGCGCAGCGTCAGCGCCACGCGGGTCTCCATCGCGAGCGCCGGGTGACAGCAGGTGAAGATCAGCCGGAGCCGCCCGTCGTCGATCGCGCCCGGAGGCTCGGGCGGGTCGTCGTCGTACGACATCTGAGCCTCCCTCTGCTTGTCGTCCCGCCTGCTCTCGCGCCGGATCCGGTCGATGGCCTTGCGCTTGGCGGTTGTCGTCAGCCAGGCGCCGGGGTTGGGGGGCACGCCCTCGACCGGCCACCGGTCCACGGCGATCGCGAACGCCTCGGCCGCCGCCTCCTCGGCGATGTCGAGGTCACCGAACCGCCTGGCGAGGGCGGCGACCACCCGCGCCCACTCGTCGCGGTGGGCCTGGGTGATCGCCTCCCGGGCGTCGATCACGCTGTGCGTGCTCCTCACTCAGGCGGTCGGGTCAGGCAGAAGCTCGAAGACCTCCTGCGCACAGCGGCAGGCGACTGCGATCTTGGCAGCCCACTCCAACGCCGCCTCGCGCGAGGGCACGTCGACGACCGCGAATCCGCCGAGGTGCTCCTTGCTCTCCGGATATGGGCCGTCGGTGACCGTCCCGTCGGTGGCCACCACGCTCGGCACCTGGTGCTCCAGCCCCGCGGAGAAGAGCCATACCCCGGCGTCTCTGGCCTCCCGGGCCACCGCTTGGGCGGCCCTGGCCACGTCGGGCAGCTCCTCCTCGGGGAAGGTCATCGCGCCGTCATCGAACGCGATCATGTACTGCGTCATCGCGGATCGTCTCCTTTCGTCTCCTGGCCGCCCATTCGGACGTTTCCCATCCTTCCTGCGAACACCGCTGCCCGATCCGACACCGCCTCCCGGGCGTCGGTCACGCCGTACCCAGGAACGGGCGCACCTCGAGCTTCCGGTTGCAGGCCCTCGACCCCTCGGCCGCGAGCCTGAGCGCCACGTCGAGGTCGGGGGCCTCGATGATCCAGAAGCCGGCGAGGTACTCCTTCGACTCAAGGTAGGGCCCGTCGGTGAACACGGCCTCCCCACCCCGGTTGTCGATGACGGTGGCCGTGCTCGGCAACCCGAGGCCGCCGGCGAAGACCCAGTGGCCCTCGACCTTGAGCCGGTCGTTGAACACGTCGATGGCCGCCATCTCGTCCGGGGTGGCGAGGCCGGCCGTGTCGTCGATCACGGAAACCAGGTAGTGCATCGCGGATCATCTCCTGCGCCTTGGGACACGCGTGTTTCGCAGTTCGGGTGTCCCGGGACGTACATCACGTGCTTGGGTCGGCGTCGCAGTTGCGTACTACAGGCGCCCGGTGGGCCGGTAGACCTGGATCGTCACCCCGTTCGGGCTGGCTCGCGTGCCGACCAGGTCCAGCGCGATTTCCTGGCCGGTCTCGGGGAACAGTCGCGTGCCCTGGCCGACGACCACGGGGAAGGTGAACAGGGTCATCTCGTCGACGAGGTCGTTGTCGAGCAGCCACCGGAACAGGGCGCCGCTGCCGTGCACCTGCAGCTCTCCTCCCGCCTTTGCCTTCAGCTCGCGGATCGCAGCCGCGACGTCACCGGAGAGGACGGTCGTGTTCGTCCATTTCGGGTCGAAGGCGTGTGGTCGATGCCACGTACTTGGGCCGCGTGTTCAACGCCGTCCAGATCGGGCTGTCGCCCGGATCGTCCCACGTTCCCCAGGTGCCGGCGAAGATCTCGTAGGTGCGCCGGCCGAACAGGAACGCGTCGGCGCGCTGGTAGATCTCGTCCATGACCGTCCCGGCTTCGTTGTCGAAGTGGGCCCATCCGCCGCGCTCGAATACGCCGCGCTCGTCCTCCTCTGGCCCGCCGGGGCCCTGCATCACCCCGTCAACGGAGACCTGCGCGGTTGTCGTCAGCTTCATGGTCGCAGTCCCTTCTCGCCGGCTTTGTCTATTGCGGCGCCCTCTCGGGTGGCCGCTCACCCCTTCTACGAACACCTCTGCCCCGATCCGACACCGCCTCCCGGATTCCTTCCAGAGCGCATTCGCGGTCTATGGCTCGGCTAGCCGTGGGCCGACCGCGGATGGCGCGGGCAACGCCACGCGCTACGCTGAAATCGTAATGAGCGATGGCGAGGCGCGAACGCGACCCATGTCCGGCGACCAGGCCCCTGCGGTCACGGTCCGGAACCTCTCGAAACGCTTCGGCGAGCGTGTCGCGGTCGATGACGTCTCGTTCGAGGTGGGGCGGGGCGAGGTCTTCGGCTTCCTCGGGCCTAACGGTGCGGGCAAGACGACGACCGTGCGGACGCTCGGCACGCTGATCGCCCCGACCTCGGGCTCGGCGGAGATCGCGGGGATCCCGCTGACGCCGCAGAACGGCGTCGAGATCCGTAGGCGGATCTCCATCATGCCCGAGTCGCCGGGTCTCTACCTCCGCCTCAGCGTACGCGAGAACCTCGAGTTCTTCGCTGACCTCTACGACGTGCCCGACCCGCGCGCTCGCATCGACGCCGCCATGTCCGCGATGGGCGTGAGCGACCGGGCAGACGATCCGTGCGGGACCCTGTCGAAAGGCCTTCGCCAACGAACCGCACTCGCACGGGCGCTGCTCAGCGATCCTGAGGTGCTCTTCCTCGACGAGCCGACGGCCGGCCTCGATCCGGTCGCTGCGCTCGAGGTCCAGGAACTCATCGTCGGCCTCCGCCAGCGGGGCGTGACGACCTTCCTGACGACCCACCGCCTCGACGAAGCGGAACGAGTCTGTGACCGCGTTGCGATCCTCAACACGTCGTTGCGTTCGATCGGCCGGCCGGATGAGCTGCGCGATCGTCTCTTCGCACGGACCCTCACTGTCAGGACCGTCGTCGCTCTCGATGAGCCCGACCGTGTCTTCGGTGGCGTTGGCGGCGTGGATCGCTGGCGACGCGACGGCCCGGCCACCTACGTCCTGACGGTATCGAACCCCGAGGACGCCGCGCCCGGCGTCACCCGGGCCCTGGTGCGTGCCGGTGCCGACGTGCTGTCGATCAGCGAGACGCGTCACTCGCTCGAGGACGTGTACCTCGAGCTGATCGGCGAGGGGACCGAGGCGCCTGGCCGATGAGGATGAGCACGAGACGCGTTCGCGCCATCGTCCGGAAGGAGCTGCGCGAATACCGGCGGCACGGCTCCGTGGTCGCGGCGACCGCAATCTTCCCGCTGATCTTCCTGATCCAGCCGCTGTTCGTCGTCTTCCGCGCGTCCGGGTCGTCGTCGGCCACGTTCGGTCAGTGGCACCTGCTGCTCTACATGCTCGCCATCCCGATCCTCGCGCCGGCGGTCCTGGCCGCCTACGCCGTCGCGGGGGAGCGGCAGCAGGGCAGCCTCGAGCCGGTCCTCACCACGCCGATCCCTCGCGAGGAGTTCCTGCTCGGGAAGGCGTTGGCGGCGCTCATCCCGGCCGTGGCGATCGCCTACGGCGTGTACGCGATCTTCCTTGCCTGCGTCGTGCTGTTCGCGGCGCCCGAAGTCGTGAAGGCGATCCTCCGGGTCCCGGACATCGTCGCCCAGGTGATCCTGACGCCGCTGCTCGCGGCCCTGTCCATCTGGGTCGGCATCGCGATCTCCACGCGGTCGAGCGACGTCCGCGTCGCCCAGCAGCTCAGCCTTCTCGCGGATGTTCCGGTGGTCGTGCTGACGTCCCTCATCGCATTCGATGTCATCCCCCCGACGCCGGCGCTCGCGGTCAGCCTCACCGCGATCCTCCTGGTCGCCGACGTAAGCGGCTGGTGGATCGTGGGCCCGATGTTCGACCGCGAGCGACTGGTCACGGGCTCGAAGGGATGAGACTGGGGCGCCTCGTCGCCCGCAGACTGGCGAAACGGGACCGGCGGTGGCCGACGGGCTACGGCGTGCGCCCTGCCCGTCTCACCCGTCTCCGGTGCCGTACGATGCGCTGGAGCCGACAGATCTCGTCGCTCGCTGGAGGGAGCCCGATGACGCGCAGCCCAGGATGTCCCGCCCTGCCAGTCGTGGTGCGCGCGTGACCGGCGCAGCCGTATCCCAGGCCCCGGCGACAACCCCCACGGATCGGCGCCTTCCGATCCTGCTGGCGATGGCCATGTTCGTCCTGGTCGTCGACACGTCGATCATGAACGTGTCGATCTCGGCGGTCGTCGCCGATCTCGGCACGACGGTGAGCGCGATCCAGTCGGCGATCGCGCTCGAGGCACTCGTGTCGGCCGCCTTCATCCTGATCGGCAGCAAGATCGGCGACCTGTACGGCCGAAAGCGGGCCTATGTCCTGGGCCTCATCGCGTATGCCGTCGGTGCCCTGGCAATGGCCGTGGCCCAGGACGTGACCGCGATCTTCATCTTCTGGGCCGTGATCGGCGGCCTCGGGGCGTCATTGCTGTTGCCGGCGATGCAGTCGTTGATCCACGGCAACTTCGAAGGGGCCGCCCAGAAGGCGACCTACGCCCTCGTGGGGGCCGCCGCGGCGATCGCCGCGGCGATCGGACCGCTCATCGGGGGCTTCATCACGACCCTGCTGTCCTACCGCGTCGCGTTCCTGCTCGAGGTCGGCGTCATCGGGATCGTGCTGGTGGGCAGCAGGCTTGTGCGCGACGTGCCGTACACGGGTCCACGCGAGATCGACTTTGTTGGCGCCGTCCTATCGGTCCTGGGCATGGGCGGCCTCGTCCTCGGCATCCTCGCGTGGCAGGAAGGGAGTGAGGCCGTCGCCCTGCTCCTCGCGATCGGTGCCATCTCGCTCGCCGCGCTGGCCTTCTGGCTGGTCCGCCGGAAGCGCGATGGCAAGCCGACCCTGATCGATCCCGACCTGTTCAAGTCGGCCTTGTTCAGACTGGGGATCTCGGGGCAGATGCTCCAGAACATCGCGCTCGGTGGCGCCATGATCACCATCCCTATCTACCTGCAGATGGTCCTCGAGTACAACGCCCTGCAGGCGGGCCTGTCGATGGCGCCGCTCTCGCTGAGCATGTTCGGGAGCGCGATCCTGGCCGGCAGGCGGTCCGGGTCGCGGCGGCCCAGCAGCATGATCAGGGCCGGATACGGTCTGCTGTTGATCGGGATGGTCCTGCTGGTCCCGATCGTCCCGCGGGCCGACGCTGGCTGGTACCTGGCCATCCCCCTGGTGATCGCGGGGATCGGGCTCGGGCTGCTGGTCTCCCAGCTCAACAACTACACCCTGGCACCGATCGTCGAGGAGCGGGTCAGCGAGGCTGCCGGAGTGAACTCGGCCTCCGGTTCGTTCGGACTGTCGTTCGGCCTGGCGTTTGCCGGCGCGATCATGCTCGCGACGCTGGCCTTCAGCTTCACGAAGCTCGCGGAGGAAAGCACCGTGCTCTCACCGGCTGAGCAGCAGGCCGTCGCCGACGTTCTCGAGCACGACGCCCAGGTGATGAGCAACACGGACCTCGCCGTCCTGCTGGAGGGTCAGCCACCGGCCGTCCAGGCCGAGATCATCCGCATCAACACCGAGGCTCGACCGTTCGCCCTGCAGGTGGCGCTCCTCATCCCGATCCTCGCGAGCGTGCTCGGGCTGCTGACGTCATTCCGGATGATGCGCCAACCGGATCCTGTCTCCGCCGGTATCGAGGGGCTCGTCCTGGCGTGACGAGCGAGCACGCGAGCGAAGGATCGACCTTCGGCTCGCCGGCTGCGCGAGGGTTCTCCCGTCGTTTCGGGCGGGCGCCGCGGTGCTAGCGTCCACGGCATGACGTCGATCCGGCTGACGATCCTCGCGCTGGCGATCCTCGCCGCCTCGGCGGTCGCGGGCATCGCAGCGTTCTCGGGCGGCGTCGTCGACCCCGGTTTCGCGTACGGGTTCTCGCACGACGACGCCGGCAGGCCGACACTGGTGGTCGCCTCCGTTCGTCCCGGCGGGCTCGCCTGGCACGAGGGCGTGGAGCCTGGGTTCATCGTCCTGAGCGTGGACGTGTCCGTGCACGGGGGCGGGATCGACGAGCAGGTCTACACCCTCCCGGAGCGATAGAGGCCCAGCAGGCTGCCGTCGCGGCGGTGCCGTACCTGGTCTACATGGCCAAGCCGGGCGAGCTGCCGTCGCCGCTCCCGCCGGACTACCTCGGGTCGCAGGTCTTCGAGCCCAATTGGGCCATGGTCCGCCTCGGCCAGAGCGGGTTGGCGTTGATAGCGGCCGGCCTGCTCTGCCTCGCGGGCCTCCTCTGGCTCGGCTACCGCAGGCTGGCCCGAAAGCCGGCCCTGGGCGTCGAGGCGCCGCTCCTCGCCGCCGCGGCCTCGCCGCTGTTCCTGCTGCCCGCGTACCTGACGCTGATCCCGCTCCTCGTCGTGCTCACGAGCGTGCTCGTGGCCGCCGCCGCCCTCGTCGCCGCCGCGGCCTTTGCCGAGCTCATCGCCACCCCCCGCGAACGGCGCCGGGCGATGCTGGCCTCGACGGTGCTTGCCTTGGCCGCCGCCCTCGTCGGTGCGGCGGCGGTCACCGCGGGCATGGAGCGCAGCGTCGTGTCGATCCTGCGCTGGGCCCTCGCCTCGGCGGTGCTGCTCGTCCCCGCGCTCGTCCTCGCGGCGCAGCTCCGCCGCGACGCCGGCCGCCTCACCGGCTCGAGCCGGCTCGCGACGGTGCTCCGCGCCGGCGACATCGCCGTCCTCGCGACGCTGCCTGCGGTCACGCTCGCCCCGCTCGCGGCGCTCACGAGCACGCCGTTCCTCCAGCCACTGGTCGTCTGGTTCGTCGTCGTGGGCATCACCCGGGTCGTCGCCGTCCTGCCCGTCGCCCGCGAGGCCGCCCGGGAAGCGCGCGACCGCAGCCTGGTCGTGGACGAGGGCGAGTCGGAGCGCGCGCGGATCGCCGCGGACATCCACGACGACGTGATCCAGGACCTCTCGATGCTCGTCCACCGGCTCGACCGCGCCGGCGAGGATGAGGCCGCCGCCACGCTGCGCGGCGCGATCGATCGGCTGCGGGCGATCTGCGCCGACCTCCGCCTGCCCGTCATCCACGACCTCGGGCTCGCGGCCGCGCTCGAGGCGCTCGTCGGCGAGGTGCGGGCCGCATCGGGGATCGACGTCGACCTCCGCTACGACGGAGAGGAGCGTCTACCGTACGACGTCGAGCTCGGGCTCTACCGCATCGCGCAGGAGGCCGTCGCCAACGCCATCAAGCACGGCCGCCCGCCGATCACGGTGCGCCTCCGCGCCGAGGCTGGCTCGGCCGAGCTCGAGGTCGAGGACCGCGGTCCTGGCGTCGGCGAGGACGCCCTCGCGAGGTCGGCCAGCCCCGGCCACCTCGGGTTCCTCACCATGGCGCAGCGCGCGGCGAAGCTCGGGGCCGAGCTGGCGGTCGCCGATCGGCCCGAGGGCGGGACGCGGGTCCGCGTCGCCTGGTCCGGCGGTGCCGCGAGCCCGGCGGTCGAGGGCGCTCGGGCCGCGGTCCATGTGACCGCCGAGCCCCGCCCCATCCGCGTGGCGATCGTGGACGACCACCCCGTCGTCCGGGACGGCATGGCCGCGCTGCTCCGCGAGTACCCGGGGATCGAGATCGCGGGCACGGCGGCGTCGCTCGACCTCGCCGAGCCGCTCCTCGACCCCGCTCTCGTGGACGTGCTGCTCCTGGACATCCGCCTCGGCCGGGAGACCGGGTTCCAGCTTCTCGAGCGCCATCGGGATGCCGGGCGGCGGCCGGCGGTCGTGGTGCTCACCGCGTTCGCGCAGGCCGAGTACGCGGCGGCGGCGCACCGCCTCGGCGCCGCCGCGCTCGTGCTCAAGACCGCGCCGATGCCGGAGCTCGTGGCGGCCATCCGGGCGGCGGCGCTCGGCGAGGCCGTCGGGGCGGCGCCCGGCCCTCGGGCGACCGACCCGACGCTCACGACCCGCGAGCAGGAGATCGTCCGGCTCGTGGTCGAGGGCCGCTCGAACGACGAGATCGGCGTTGCGCTGGCGATCGCGACCAAGACCGTCGAAGGCCACCTGCGGCGTCTGTTCGAGCGCCTCGGCATCGAGTCTCGGGCAGCGCTGTCGGCGAGAGCGGTCGCGGAGGGGTGGCTCGACGTCCCGACCGTCGCCCGCCGTCGGAGGCCTGGGCGGTCACCGGCGGGCGACGCTCGCGGGCGACGTCCCGCCGCGCGGCCCCCGTCGGGGTGATGACTGGGCCGCCGCGTCTGCGTGACCATGCGCCGGCCCAGGTCTGTTCAGCGTCGAGCCCGCTCCGCGAAACCTCGTTTCAGCAGACGCGCGAAACGACCGGCCTTCACGACCAGCGGCGGCGACCGGTCAGCCGGCGCCGCCGGTCCCGAACTGGCGATCGCCGGCGTCGCCGAGCCCGGGCATGATGTAGCCCTTCTCGTTGAGCTGGCGGTCGAGGGCGGCGGTGTAGATCTCCACCTCCGGGTGTGCCTTGAGGACCGCGTCGACGCCCTCGGGTGCCGCGATGAGGTTGACGAGCTTGATCCGGACCGCGCCCCACTTCTTGAGGACCTCGATCGCCGCCGTGGCGGACCCGCCGGTCGCCAGCATGGGGTCCAGGATCAGGCACAGGTCGATGGTCGTGCTGTTGGGCAGCTTGTTGTAGTACTCGACCGGGCGCAGCGTCTTCTCGTCCCGGAACAGGCCCAGGTGCCAGACCTCTGCGGTGGGCATCAGCTCCAGCATCGCGTCGACCATGCCGAGCCCGGCCCGGAGGATCGGGATCAGCCCGATCCGGTCCGCCAGCTCCTCGGCCGCCATGGTCTCGATCGGCGTGCGGATCTCGATGGGCTGGGTGTGCGCGTCGGCGAGCGCCTCGTAGCCGAGCAGCCACGACAGCTCCCGGACGACCTCGCGGAACTTCTTGGGCTCGGTGGCCTCGTCGCGGAGGATGCCGAGCTTGTGGCGCACGGCCGGGTGCTGCGAGACGTGGAGGTTGGGCCAGGTTGCCACGGGGATCCCTCGCGCTGAATGGATCGGGCGCGGTGGGCAGATCCGGCGCCCGGTCGCGGCGGCATCGCTCGGGCGCCGACGGCGCGCCGAGCCGACCCGAGACACGGACGGGCCGCCCGGCTGCGGGCGCTATGCTCGACTTTCATGGTCGCCCGTCCGACAACCCGCGCCCAACGTGCCGCCTCAACCGTGGCAGCGCCGGTGCGCCACGCCCGCTGGACGGTGCCGCCGATACTCGTGCGCCAGGTCCGGGCCGGGGTCGTGGAGTCGGTCCACCGCGGCGACATCGTCGAGGTGGACGCGGTCGGGACGATGCTGCGCGTGATCGGCGACCCGGACCGCGTCTCCTACCTGCGCTCGACGGTCAAGCCGTTCGGCCTCCTGGCCCTCCTGAAGGCGGGCGGCCAGCGGGAGTTCGGGCTCTCGTCCGAGGAGATCGCCGTGATGGCGTCCAGCCACTCGGGCGAGGACGTCCATGTCCGCACGATCCAGGCGATGTACCGCCGCATCGGGCTGCCCCAGGCCGTGCTGGCGTGTGGCACGGACCCGACGCCGCTGGACGCACTGACTGCCGCCCGCCTGGCGCGCGACGGGGAGCGGCCGAGCCAGCTGCGCCACATGTGCTCGGGCCAGCACTCGGTGCTCGTCCTGATCGCGAAGATGGGCGGTTGGGAGCTCGAGACGTACTGGCAGCGCGAGCATCCCGCCCACGAGGCATACGCCGAGGCGGTCGCCGCCATGTTCGGCGTCGCCCCCTCGGCCCTCCGGGCCGGGATCGACGGCTGCGGGCTCCTCACCTACGCCTTCCCGCTGCGGGAGATCGCAAAGGCGTACGCAGCCCTGGCGGATCCCTCGGCGATCCCGGAGAACGACCGTCGAGCCGGGCTCGCGCGCCACCTCGAGGCGGTCCGCGACGCGATGATCGCGCATCCGGAGCTCATCGCCGGTACCCGTGACAGACTCGACACCTCGCTGATGAAGGCGGCTCCCGGCCGGCTCGTCAGCAAGTCCGGGACCGAGGCGCTGCGCGGCATCGCGATCCTGCGGGGTCCGCGCGTGAACGGGGTGAGCGTGCCGGCATCCGGCATGGCGATCAAGATCGAGGACGGTGACGGACACGACCGTGGAACGTGGGCCGCCTCCGTCGAGGCCCTCCGCCAGGCGGGTGCCATCCAGGGTCAGGCGCTCCGCGTCCTGACTCGTTACCACAGGCCGCTCACGCTCGATCCGCACGGTCGGACCGGGGCGGAGGCGGTCGCGGAATTCGAGCTCGCGCCGGTGGGCGAGCTCATCGGCTGACGACAGCTGCCGTCAGACGGTCTGGCCACCGGGACCACGGAGGCGCGTCCCAATGCCCTTCGAGGCTGATCCGTACCGGGCGCTCGGGGTGGCCCCGGGTGCCTCGCTCAACGAGATCAGGTCGGCATACCGGCGGCTGGCGAAGAAGTACCACCCCGATGCCGCGGGCGATCGCGCCCTGCCCCGCTTCCTCGCGATCCAGGCGGCGTACGAGGTCCTGGTGGACGGCGAGGGTCGGTTGCGAGCGCGCGGTGCCACCGGCCGCGAGGCGGGAGCGGGCGGCGGTGGCGCGAGCGGTCGCGGGGCGGCACGCGAACCCTGGCGGGCCGATGCGGCACGCGCACGGGCGTCGCGCGACGCATGGCGGGCACGACGGGCGACCGGAGCGAGCGCGGGCCAGGCCTCGGCCGAGGGCGACGGCGGGCCCGCGGGTTCCGCCCCGGGGACGGCGTCCGGCGCCGGTCCCGGAGCTCGAACGGGTCCGGGGACGGGCCCGGGTTCCGGCGCGGGGCGTGCCGGTGGACGCCGGCCGGGTGGCGACCGCCGGGCAGGCGGCGAGCACCATCGGCGATACTCGAGGCACGCCTCGCCCGGCAGCACGACCTACGACGAGGCCGCCGAGGTGCCCCGTGACCCGGCGTGGGACGGGGGCGCCTGGTATGGCCCCTCATCGGGAACGTACTGGACGATCAACCCGCGGGAGTACGCGGACCCCCGCAAGCACGGGCCGGAGTACCTCGCCCGTGCCCATCGCGCCGCCGGTCCCGACTCTGGTGAGACCGGTGCGGACCCTGGTGAGGACGGAGCCCCGCCGGGTGTGGGCGGCGCGGGCTGGGGCGACCCCGCCGGGTTCGGGACGCACGGTTGGACCGTGTCCGGGGAAGGCACGCCCGGGGGCCGCGGTCCTGCACCCGGCGACGCACCGCCCGGGGACCGCGGTCCCGCTCCCGGCGGCACGCCCCGCCGCGTCCACGTCCGGTCCCGACACGCGAGGTCCGGTACCCCGCCCGGGTCCACCGCGGCCGGGGCCCCGCCCCTGCCGGATCTCGAGTCCATCGCCCGGCGCCTCGGCCCGCGCAGCCTGCTCGCGGTCGCGCGCCGTCCGGATCGGCGCTGGGCGCTGGCGCTCGCGCTGGTCGGCTGGGTTCCGATCGGGATCGCCGTGGGGTCGCTCATCTCGCTCGCCACCGGGTGCAGCAGCTTCGCCGCGACCTGCTCGGGGTCCCTCGAGCTGCTGCCGTTGGCGGTCCAGCCGGTCATCCCGGTCGCTGCTCTTCCTCCTGCCGGTCGCGTGTGCGATCGCGCGCCTCCGCCGCCCTCGCGGCCCTCGCGTCGCGATCCCGGCTGCCGCAGTCCTCATGCTCGGGACCGAGCCGGACTCCGGCGTCGGGGAGATCGTCCTGGTCGTGATCGTCGCCGTCACCTACGCCGTGGCGATTGCTGCCGGGATCGGCCGCCTGGCCGGTGTCCCCCGCGCCGAAGGGCCGCCAACCGGGGACTGAGACCCTCCGAGCCTCCGGGTTCGTCCCGGGCGGCCGCCCGCGGCGCCGTACACTCGAGGCATGCGCCGCCACGATGCCGCCGACATCTCCTCGGCCGCCCAGGAGTACCTGCTCGCGCTCCGGGTGATGGGCTCGGAGGGGCGGGTGGCCACGAGCGCCCAGCTCGGTCGCCACGTGGGCGTGACAACGCAGGCGGCCAGCGAGATGTGCCGCCGCCTCGCGGCCGACGGGCTCCTGGAGCCGGCGACGGGCCGCGGCCTCGCCCTCACGACCGCGGGCCGCACCGCCGCCGACGCCATCTTCCGCCGCCACGCGCTCCTGGAGTGGCTGCTCACGTCGGTCGTGGGGCTCAGCTGGGCAGAGAGCGACGTCGAGGCGATGCGCCTCCAGGGCGCCCTCTCGCCGCGGGTCGAGGCGAGGCTGGACGAGCTGCTGGGGCACCCCGAGACCTGCCCGCACGGCAACCCGATCGACCTCGAGACGGCCCGCCGCCGGCCGTCCGGGACGCCCTTGTCGGAGCTGGAGAGCGGGACGAAGGCCACCGTGCTGCGGATCACCGAGGAGGCCGAGGAGGACGCGGGCCTGCTGTCCTATCTCGAGGCACGGGCCCTCACGCCCGGCGCCCACGTCACGGTGCTGGCCCGGTCGGAGTCGCTGGATTCGCTGACGCTCGATGGGCCACGCGGACGCGCGACGCTGGGGCTTCGACCGGCGGCGCTGATCCGGGTGCTGCCCGGCGAGGCCGATCCCGCCCTGTTCCACCGCGTGCCGGCCCCGCTCGCCGGCTGAGGGCCAGGCCGACGGCAGCCACGGCTCGACCGGCACCCGGTCGCCTCGTCAGGCGCCGCTCGCGCCGCGTCGGCCTCGTCGGCGCCGGCGGCCTCGTCCGGTCTCGCTCGTGTCGCCGGCGTGGCGGGCCTCCTGTGCCGCCAGGCGCTCGTGCGCCTCGTCGAGCAGCGGGACCACGATCGTCTCGAGCGTCACCGTGGTCGGGTTGACGACGCTGACCCAGCGCTGTGCGGCGTAGACCGGGTGGGGCAGGAGTCGGTCGACGGCCGTGAAGTCGGGGTCGGCCACATCGCCGACCAGGCGCTCGAATGTCGCGCGACCGACACCGATGTTGAGCCGGAACAGTCCCGGTCGCGAGAGGTTCGAGGCGGTGTCGTGTTCGTCGGTGGTCACGATGGTGGCGAAGTTGGGCCAATTCTTCTCGTTGAGCGAGAAGAAGAAGGCATTCATCGCGCTCGCGACGACGACGCCGGGGTAGCGCTCCGTGATCAGCGCCGTGATCGACGTCGGCGTTGGTTGGGAGGTGTCGAAAGGCTCCATCGCCAGATCATGCCGGATGCATGTCAAGCGACCGGGCCATGAGTTCCGGGTGAGCCCAATACAATCGGGCCATGCCCTCCGACATTCGCGTCCGCATCGCCCCGAGCCCCACGGGACCCCTCCACATCGGCACGGCCCGCACGGCGCTGTTCAACTACCTGTTCGCCCGCCACACGGGCGGCACGTTTGTCCTCCGCCTCGAGGACACCGACGTCGCCCGCAGCACCTCTGCCTTCGAGAAGGACATCCTCGACGGCCTGCACTGGCTGGGGATCGCCTGGGACGAGGGGCCGGGCGTGGCGGGCGTCGAGGAGGCGGGCCCGTACGCGCCCTACCGCCAGATGCAGCGACTCGACACGTACGCGGTGGCCGCCGCCCGGCTGCTTGCCGCCGACCTCGCCTACCCCTGCTACTGCACGCCCGAGGAGCTCGACGCGGATCGCCGGGCGCAGGAGGCGGCGAGGCTGCCGGCGCGATACCTGGGTCGTTGCGCGAGCCTGACGGGCGAGGAGCGCTCCGCGCGCGAGGCCGAGGGCCGGGCGGCGCGCCATCCGGTTCCGTGTCCGGCCGGGCGTCGTGGGCTGGGACGACCTCGTGCGCGACCGCGTCGAGATCGACACGGCCAACCTCGGCGGCGACTTCGTCATCGTCCGGGGCGACGGCACGCCTCTCTACCACTTCACGGTGGTCGTGGACGACGCCGCGATGGAGGTCAGCCACGTGATCCGGGGCGAGGACCACGTCAGCAACACCCCCAAGCACATCCTCCTGTTCGAGGCGCTGGGCCACACGCCGCCCGCCTTCGCGCACCTGCCGCTCATCCTCAACCCCGACGGGACGAAGATGAGCAAGCGCAAGAGCCAGACCGCCGTGGCGGACTATGTCGCCCAGGGCTTCCTCCGGGAGGCGCTCGTCAACTACCTCGCCTTCATGGGCTGGTCGCCCGGGACCGAGGAGGAGGTCTTCTCGCTGGCGGAGCTCGCGGAACGCTTCGAGCTCGACAAGGTCCAGAAGGGCGGCGCCCGGTTCGACCGCGAGCGCCTCGAGTGGGTCAACGGCCAGTGGATCCGCCGCCTGGACGACCAGGATCTCGTGGCGCGCCTGATGCCGTTCCTCGAGGCGGCCGCCGTCGCCGGCCAGATCGACCGCACGCCGGCCGACGACGAGGTCCTCGCACTGCTGCCCATCGTGCGCGAGCGCCTGCCGACCCTCGCGGCGATCGTGGACGTGGCGGGCTACCTCTGGGTGGACGACCTGGCGGTGGACGCGGCAGCGATCGTCCCGAAGCGCTGGGACGCGTCCACGACCCGGGACGGGCTCGTCGCCGCCCGCGCGGCCCTCGCCGCCCACGACGCCGTGACCTGGGAGGCCGACGAGCTCGAGCCGCCGCTCCGCGCCCTGGTCGAGGCCCGCGGCTGGAAGGCGGGCGACCTGTTCATGGCGGTCCGCGTGGCGACGACCGGCAGGACGGCCACGCCGCCGCTGTTCGACGTCCTCGTCGCGCTCGGACGCGAGCGCACGCTCGATCGCCTGGCGGCGGCCATCGAGCAGCTCGCCGGCGCGGCGTGACGACGATGGCCGCGCCCGTGACCGTCGCGTCACCGCGAACAGCGCGTTAACAGGCCTGCCCGACGATGGCCCGACATGACACGCACGATCCTGGTCGTCGAGGACGAGGCCACCCTGCGCGAGACCCTGGTCGAGGCCCTCGAGATCGAGGGATACCGCGCGGTCCCGGCCGCGGACGGCCGCGAGGCGCTGGCCCGGTTCCGCTCGGACCGCCCGGACCTCGTGCTGCTGGACCTGATGCTGCCGGAGCTGTCCGGCGTCGAGGTGTGCCGCATCCTGCGGGCCGAGTCCGCGGTCCCGATCATCATGCTCACCGCCAGGGACGGCGAGGTGGACAAGGTCGTCGGGCTGGAGCTGGGCGCGGACGACTACGTCACCAAGCCGTTCAGCCTGCGCGAGCTCACCGCGCGGATCCGCGCGATCCTGCGCCGGTCCGAGCAGGCCGCCGGGGGCGAGGCGCCTGCCCTCGCGCCCGTCGGGCGAGTCCTGGTGGACATCGCGGGCCACCGGATCCTCCGGGACGGCGAGCAGGTGCCCCTCAAGCCCAAGGCCTTCGAGCTGCTGGCGTTCCTGCTCGGCCACCAGGGCCAGGTCTTCACGCGCGACCAGCTCCTGGAGCGGGTCTGGGGCTACGACTACGCGGGCGAGACGCGGACGGTGGACGTCCACGTCCACTGGCTGCGCGCGGAGATCGAGGCGGACCCGGCGGTCCCGGTGCTGCTCCAGACGGTCCGCGGCGTGGGCTACGTCCTCCGGCGACCCGCCTAGACCTTGGCGAGGATCCGCTCGATCACCTCGGCCGCGTCCTCGGCCGCGTCGATCGTCTCCTCGATCGCGAGGTACAGGTCCCGCAGCTTGATCACCTCGAGGGGCTCGATGCCCCCTTTGAACAGGCGCCCGATGGCCGCTCGCGAGAGCCCGTCGGCCTGGTGCTCGAGGTCGTGGATCGTCGCCAGGTGCCCGCCGAGGTTCTTCTTGTCCTTGTCGAGCTTGGTCAGCGCCTCGAGGAGCTGGTTGGCCTGGCCGGCCAGGATGCCCGCCATCTGGCGGACCTCCTCCGTCGGGACCTCGATCTGGTAGATGAGGAAGGTCTCGGCGGTCGCCTGGATCCCGTCCAGCACGTCGTCGAGGTGGGTCGTCAGCTCGTGGATGTCCTCACGGTCGAACGGCGTGATGAAGCTCCGCTCGAGGCGGACCGCGATCTCCTCGTCCACCCTGTCGCCCTGTTTCTCGAGGGCCTGGATCTCGGTCAGGCGCTCGTCGAGCCGGTCGTACTCGGTGACCATGGCCTCGAGCTTGCGCGCGGCTTGGACGATGATCTCGCCGTCCTTGATGAACAGCTCGTAGAACTTCTCGTCCTTGGGGATCAGGCGGACCATGACAGGCCTCCGGTGACGGGCGGTCGGGGGGTTTCGATCGAGTTGGGCAGGCTCATCAGAACCCGAGTCCGAGTCCGACGGCGTTGAGGACGACCCACACGAGCGCGCCGATGATCCCCGTTGCGGGGAGCGTGATGACCCAGGCGACCAGGATGCTGCGCGCGACGCCCCAGCGGACCCCTCGGACCCCCTTGCTGGCGCCGACGCCCATGATCGAGCTCGAGATGATGTGGGTGGTCGACACCGGCATGCCGAGGGAGGCCGTCACGACCAGGACCGATGCGGCGGTCGTCTCGGCGGCGAACCCGTGGATCGGCTCGAGCTCGACCACGCGGTGGCCCATCGTATGCATGATCCGCCAGCCGCCGATCGCGGTCCCGAGCGACAGCGCCGTCGCCGAGATGACGATGACCTCCCACGGGACGTCGTTCGTGGGGATCACGCCCGCCGAGAACAGGGCGAGGGTGATGATGCCCATCGTCTTCTGGGCGTCGTTCGAGCCGTGGGCGAACGCCATGTAGCCTGCCGAGAAGACCTGTGCCCGCCGGAACCCGGAGCCGAGCCGCCTCCGGGCGACGCGACGGAACGTCCACATGAGCGCGATCATCAGGACGAAGGCGACGCCGAACCCGATGACGGGCGAGGTCACGAGAGGGATCAGGACCTTGTCCTTGATTCCTTCGGGGTTGAGCGCCGACGGGCCGGCGGCGATCAGCGTGGCGCCAAGGAGGCCGCCGATCAGCGCATGGCTGCTCGAGCTCGGCAGGCCGCCCCACCAGGTGATCAGGTTCCAGGCGACGGCGCCGATGAGCGCCGACGCGACGATGAGCTGCGTCGTCGACGCATCGTCCACGAGGCCGGAGCCGATGGTCTTGGCGACGGCCGTGCCGGCGAAGGCCCCGATGAAGTTGAAGGCCGCCGCCATGAGCAGGGCGTACTGCGGGCGCAGGGCCCGGGTCGCGACCGAGGTCGCGATGGCGTTCGCGGTGTCGTGGAAGCCGTTGATGTAGTCGAAGGCCACCGCCAGCACGATGACGATGAGCAGACCGGCGGTGAAGTGTTCGATTGGAGAGGCTCCTCGAGGGCAGGCGGGGCGCCACGCCCGAGGATATCGCGTCCATTCGCCGTGCCCCGAGTCCAGCGTGAGCTCCGATCGTCCACTGCGTGAGCTCCGGCTCGCGGCTTCCGGCCTGCGCGGGCCGGGCCGCTCCAATCCCCGCGCTGGCCCGGCGCCGCGCGGGCTCCGGGCGCCGGGCGCCGCGCTCCGGGCCCCGCGCAGGCCCGGCGCCGGTATCCTTCGCCCATGCGCCTCTCCAGCCTCTTCTTCACCACCCTCCGCGACGACCCCTCCGACGCGGAGATGCCGTCGCACCGCCTCCTGGTCCGGGCCGGCTACGTCCGGCAGCTCGGCGCCGGCATCTACTCCCTGCTGCCGCTCGGCTTCCGGGTCACGAAACGCGTCGAGCAGGTGATCCGCGAGGAGATGAACCGGATCGGGTCGCAGGAGATGGAGATGCCGGTCGTCCACCCGGCCGACATCTGGAGGGAGAGCGGCCGCTACTTCAAGATCGGGCCGGAGATGGCGCGGTTCAAGGATCGGGCCGACCGCGACATGGTCCTCGCGATGACCCACGAGGAGGTCGTGGCCATCCTGCTGCGGGACATGATCCAGAGCTACCGCCAGCTGCCGAAGATGATCTACCACTTCCAGACGAAGTTCCGCGACGAGCCGCGCGCCCGCGGCGGCCTTGTCCGCGTCCGCGAGTTCGTCATGAAGGACGCGTACAGCTGCGACCGAGACGAGGCCGGCCTGGAGCGGAGCTACCGGCTCCAGTACGGGGCGTACGAGCGGATCTTCAAGCGCCTCGGCCTCGAGGCGATCGCAGTCGGCGCCGACGTCGGGATCATGGGCGGCTCGGGCGCCCACGAGTTCATGGTCGTCAACGAGTACGGCGAGGACACGCTCGTCCTGTGCGATGGCTGCGGCTACGCCGAGAACCAGCAGATCGCACTCGTCAGGAAGCCAGATCCGGAGCCGGAGGACGCGCTCCCGATGGAGGACGTCGAGACGCCGGGGGCCACCACGATCGACGCTCTCGCGGCGTTCCTGGGCGTGCCGACGAGCCGCACGGCCAAGGCGGCCTTCTTCGTCACCGGTGACGGCAAATTCGTGGCCGCGATCGTCCGGGGCGACCACGACGTGAACGAGACGAAGCTGGTCAATGCGATCAAGGCGATCGGGGGCCTCCGTCCCGCGACGCTGGAGGAGATCAGGGAGCGCGGCATGGAGGCGGGCTACGGCTCGCCGATCGGTGCGCGCGACGCGCTCGTCGTGGTCGACGAGCTGGTCACCAGGTCGCCCAACCTCGTCGCCGGCGCAAACCGGGTCGGCTGGCACGTCCGCAACGTGAACGTGCCCCGCGACTACCAGCCCGACCTCGTCGCCGAGATCACCAACGCCAGGGCCGGCGACCCGTGCATCTCGTGCGGACTGCCGGTCCACCTCGAGCAGGGGATCGAGGTCGGCAACATCTTCAAGCTCGGCACGGACTTCTCGATCCCGATGGGCGCGTTCTACCTGGGCGAGGACGGCGAGCGCCACCCGATCTTCATGGGTTCCTACGGCATCGGCCTCGGGCGCAACGTCGCCTGCATCGTCGAGGCCCACCACGACGAGAAGGGGATCGCCTGGCCGGTCGAGGTGGCGCCCTACCGTGCGCACCTCGTGGCCATCGGCGGGAACAGGGACCCGCTCGTCGTGGAGACCGCCGAGCGGCTCCACGGGATCGCCGCGGCCGCAGGCCCGGACCACGAGATCCTCTACGACGACCGCGACGAGTCGCCGGGCGTGAAGTTCACGGACGCGGAGCTCCTCGGGATGCCCTGGATCATCACCGTGAGCCCCCGGTCGCTGGCCGCGGGCGGGGCCGAGGTCACGAACCGCGCCACCGGCGAGCGCTCGGTCCGCCCCCTCGAGGACGTCGAGACGTTCCTCGCCGGGCGGTCGGCCGCCCCGGCCTGATCCGGGCGGGCCGCCGGCCGTGCCCGCCCCGCTCGTCCCGGACGACGACCTGTACGCACGCCTCGAGGTGGCGCCCGACGCCTCGCCCGAGGCGATCGAGCTCGCCTGGCGCGCCCTGCTGAAGCAGCACCACCCGGACGTCGCCGGGGATGGCGCGGCCGCGCTCGAACGCGCGAAGCGGATCAACGTCGCCCATGACTGGCTCGCCGATCCGTCCATGCGTGCCCGCTACGACCGCGAGCGACCCGGTCTTCGTGCCGCCCGCAGCGTTCGCGCGGGTGGACCGCTGCGGCGCCCGGCCCGCGCCTCGGAGGCAACGCGAGCGCCGGTGGCCACGCCGAGGACAGGGCGCCCGCGCACCGATCTCGTCCGGGGCGATCCCGCCGAGCGCCTCGCACGGTTCCTCGGCCGCGTCGAGCGCCTCACACCCGACGAGCTGGACCGCCTCGCAGCGGCAGACCCGCCGCCGATCGCGTTCCTGGCCACGGTGCGGCGCTTTCTCACGCCCGATGCGAGGGCCGCCTTCGCCGCCGCCGAGGCGGCGCTGGTCGCACGCGTCCCGCCCGCGAGCTGGGCCTCCGCCGGGCTCCGCGAGGGGCTCCTGGGGGTCGCCGCCGAGCTGGTGCTGACCGCGTTCCTCGACGATGCCCTGGCAGAGCCGTTCCGCAGCCGCGCGCGCGAGCGCCTGCTCCGTGCGTGGGAGGCCTCGATCGACCAGCCGCGCCACGGTCCCAACGCGAGGCTCGTGGCCGCCGTGCGCGACCGCGTCGCGGCGATGACCCGGCCCGAGCTCGCCGCGTTCCTGCGCGCCTCGCAGGGGATCCCGGGCGCGGATCGGCCGTGGCCCGCGGTCCTGGACCTCGAGGAGGACGAGGCCGTGCGCATCTCGGCCGCGCTCGCGGCCCACGACGTGGCGGCCGCTCTCGCGGTGGCCGACCTGCCACCGGCGATCGACAGGCGGGCGCGGCGGCTGGCCGCGCGGCTCGGCCACGTCGTCTCACTGCGGCACGCCTTTCCCCCGGCGACCTACGACGCGCTGGTCGCCCCGTTCGTGTCCGCTACCGGGGCTGCGGGGGCCACAGGAGCCGCCGACGGGGCGGACCCCGGACCGGGTGTCCGTCGCGCGCCCTGACCCCGGCGGGACCGGGATTCCGTCGCGCGCCCTGACCGTGTTCACCGTTCTTGTGCGATCCTCGGGACATGGAACCGATGGCCCTGATCGTGCTGTTCGGGCTGAGCATCGCGCTCGCATCGGCCCTCCTGGTCATCCGCCGCCGGGACCAGCGCATCGACGTCCTCCTTGAGGAAATCGGCAGCGGTCCGGGCCGCGGCGCGGGCCTCGGCGCGGGCCGTGACCCAGGCGCCCACCGACGATTTGCCCGACCCGGGGGACGACACCCTGCCCATCGGCGTCCTGCGCGTCGTCGACGGCCGGATCGCGCGAGCGAACCCGCGCGCCCACTCGCTCCTGGGGACCGCACCTGGCCGGCTCGCCGGCAGGTCGATCATGGAGGCCTTCCGCGACGCGCGGGTCGAGTCGCTGCTCACCGGCCTCCCTTCCGGCGGGACGGCGACCGCCGAGCTCGCGATGCCGGGGCCGGATGCGAGGGTCGTCGCCCTGCGCGCCTCGCGCCTCGACGGGACACGCACCCTGGTGGTGGCACTCGAGGACGTCTCCGAGCTCCGGCGCCTGCAGCAGATCCGGACCGCGTTCATCGACAACATGAGCCACGAGCTGCGGACGCCCCTGTCCACCGTCAGCCTCCTCGCCGAGACGCTTGCCCGCGAGGCCGAGACGAACGACATCCCGCCCCGGATGCGGGACCGGATCGCCAAGATCGAGGTCGAGACCGGCCACCTGGTCCAGATGGTCAACGAGCTCCTGGACCTCGCCCGCATCGAGGGCGGCAGCCGCCTCGAGCTGATCGATGACATCGATATCGGGCGGCTCGCCGGGAGCTCCGCCGAGCGGCTCCGCCTCTTCGCCGAGCGCCAGGGCGTGAGCCTCGTCGTCGCGGTGGAGCCCGGAACGCCGCGGGTCCGCGGCGACGAGGAGCGCCTCGGGCAGGTCATCGTCAACCTCGTCCACAACGCTGTGAAGTTCAGCCCGGATGGGGGCGAGGTCCGCGTGGCCGTCGGCCGTGAGCCGGACGCCGTGCGGGTCGACGTCGTCGACCACGGCATCGGGATCGCTCGACCCGACCGGGACCGGGTCTTCGAGCGCTTCTACAAGGCCGATCGCGCGCGCGTCCGCGGTGGCGGAACGGGCCTCGGCCTGTCGATCGCGCGGAATATCGTTGAGGGGCACGGCGGCCGGATCGGCGTCGAGTCGGAGGAGGGCCGCGGCTCGACCTTCTCGTTCACGATCCCGCTCGCCCCGGCCGACACTCCCGCCTGATCCGGAGGACCAGTCCCGCGTGGACCGCCTGCTCGTCGCGACCTTGAACATCCGCAACCTGGCCGACCGCTGGGAGGAGCGCCTGCCGCTCCTGCTCGCGGACATGGCCGCCCTCCAGCCGGACCTCCTCGGTCTCAACGAGGTCGTCTACCCGATGCAGCAGGACCGGCTCCTGGGCGCGGCCGGCGAGGGACGCTACGAGGCGATCCGCGGCTGGGCCGGCCGCCCCGAGTACGGCAACAGCCTCCTCGTGAAGGCGCCGCTAACGGCCGCGGACGGCGACCGCCTGGACCTGGGCGAGGCGAGGTCCGCGCACCGCGTACGCATCGCGCTCCCTGGCGGGGCTCGGCTCGTTGTCGCCGTCACGCACCTTCACCATCTCGCGGGCGACCTGGACGTCCGCCTGGCGCAGGTCGAGCAGCTCCTGCCATGGCTGGACGCCTCGCCCGGCCACGAGGCGATGATCGTGGTCGGGGACTTCAATGCCGGCCCGCCCGAGCCGGCCTGCGCGCGCATGCGCGCTGCCGGGTTCGCCTCCGCGTACGCCGCCGCGAACGGCGCCGAGCCCCCGGTCACCTGGCCGTCCGGACTGCAGGCTCCCGCGATGGACACGGAGGGGGAGCCGTCGTGCCTCGACTACGTCTGGGTGCGCGGCGCGGTCGAGGTGGACGACGCGCGGCTGGTCTTCGATCGCCCGGCCGTCGGCGACCCCACGCTCTACCCGTCGGATCATCTCGGCCTCGCGGCCCACGTGCGGCTCGGGTAGGGGATACGTGCACGCCCCCGGGACCGTGCCCCTCCGTCTCGCCCACCGCGGCGACTGGCGCGCGGCGCCCGAGAACACGCTCGACGCGCTGCTCGCGGCGATTCGGATCCCGGCGTGCGACGGTGTGGAGTTCGACGTCCGCCTGAGCGCCGACGGGATCCCCGTCGTCATCCACGACGAGACTCTCGCCCGCGTCCAGCGCCGTCCGGGTCGCGTGGACGAGCTCCGGGCGGCCGAGCTCGGCGCGCACGGGGTGCCGACTCTGGCAGGCGTCCTCGCGGCGCTTCCAAGGAATTCGTTCCTCGACGTCGAGCTGAAGGGCGACGATCACGGCAAGGGGACGGCCGCCGTCCTGGAGTCGGCCCGCGGCGCGACGGGGGAGCGTGCCGTCGTCTCCTCGTTCGAGGCGCCGGCGCTGGCGTCGATGGCGGACCGCCTGCCGGGCTGGAACCGCTGGCTGAACGCCGTGGACCTCTCGCCCGCCACCATGTCCCTGGCAATCGGACTCGGCTGCGCGGGCGTGGCCGTGCTGTGGGGAGGGCTCACGCCCGCGCGGGTCCGGGACGCGCGTGCCGCCGGGCTCGTCGTGGCGGCGTGGACCGTGCGGCGCCGGGCGACGTTCGACCGGCTGGCCGGGCTCGGCGTGGCGGCCTGCTGCGTCGAGGCGGCTGCGCTCGACGGGCGGTCTGCCTGACCGAAGGACCCGGGGCAGGCCCGACGGTCGGCGAAGGTGGGATGGGACGCGCGACCCCCGACGATCGTCGCCTCGTCGATAGGCGGTATCGTCTGGAGGGGCGACGGGTTCGGCCCGCCTGGGGCACCCGGCCCTCGGCCTGTGGGCTCCGCCCTTGGGAGCAGAAGCTCCGGTGAAGCAGATCGCGCTCGCGCTCGCGGTCCTCGCGGTCCTCGCGACGGTCCTGGTCTCGGTCGCGGCGTGCGGCGACGGCGGCCTCCCTGCGCCGTCGACGCGCGGGACCGACGCGACCCCGGCGCTGGCCGCGTCCCCGGCGGCGACGGCGGCACCGGCCTCGGGGGCCCTGGTCGGGATCGCGCTTCCGACGGATACGTCGGACCGCTGGGTCGCGGGTGGAGCCCGCCTCGTCGAGGCGCTCGAGGGCATCGGCTACCGGACCGACCTCAAGTACGCCGAGGATGGCGTCGCGACCCAGGTCTCACAGCTCGAGGAGATGATCACCGCCGGAGCCAGGGTTCTCGTGATCGCTGCGGTCGACGGCACATCGCTCGCGGACACCCTCCGGGAGGCCGCGGACGCCGGGATCACGGTCCTCGCCTACGACCGCCCGATCCTCGGGTCGCGGGACGTCGACTACTACGCGACATTCGACAGCTTCCAGATCGGGGTCCTGCAGGCCCGGTCGATCGTCGAAACTCTCCGCCTCGACGAGGCCTCGGGCCACTTCGCGATCGAGCTCTTCGCGGGGCCGGCGGACGATCGCGACGCCGGGCGCCTCTTCGACGGCGCGATGTCGATCCTGCAGCCCTACATCGACCGCGGCACGCTCGTCGTCAGGTCCAGCGAGACCGCGTTTCCCGACCAGGTCGCCACGCTCCACTGGAGCGGCGGTTCGGCCCAGGCGCGCATGGACAACCTCCTCGCCACGTTCTACGCGGACGGCCGGGTCGATGCAATCCTGTCGCCGACCGACGCCATGAGCGCGGGGATCGTCGCCTCCCTCGAGGAGGCGGGATACTACGCGGAGGGCAAGCCCGCGCCTGTCGTGACCGGCCGAAACGCGGAGCTGCCGTCCGTGAAGTCGATCCTCGCCGGAGGGCAGACCAGCACGGTCTTCAGGGATCCGCGCGCCCTGTCGGCGCGGGCCGCGACGATGGTCGACCAGGTCCTCAGGGGCGGGAGCGTCGACGTCAACGACACCAAGACCTACGCGAACGGCGCCAAGGTCGTCCCGGCGTTCCTCCTCGACGGCGTGACGGTGACGAGCCAGAACGCCCAGCAGGTCCTCGTCGACAGCGGCTACTACGCGGCCGACCAGCTGAAGTAGGCGGCCCGAGATGACGGGAACGGGAAGGCCGTCCCCCGGGGTCCGCGGCTAGCGCGCCGGGATCAGCTCCGGCGGGATGAGGTAGCGGAGCGTCCCGCGACCGCCGACGACGTCCGGTCCCGAGAAGTCCACGCGGGCGATGGCGCCCTTGCGCATGGGGATGAAGTCCGTGCCCAGCAGCTCGCCGAGCAGCTCCGAGAACTCGGGATCGTGCCCGACGATGCACGGCCGCTCCGCAGGCCCGGCCGCGAGGAGGATGTCCGTGACGAGCCCGGGGTCAAGCGGGCCTGCGAGCCGGGGGTCCACGACGACCTCGACCTCCAGGGCCGACGCCACGATCTGGGCCGTCTCCAGGGCGCGGACCCTGGGCGACGAGACGAACAGGTCAGGCGAGTCGCCCGACTTCGCCAGCATCGTCGCCACGCGCTCGGACTGGGCGCGCCCCTTGTCCGACAGTGGCCGCAGGGCGTCGTCGCCATGCCAGCGGGTCGCGTCGCCCGCGTGGGCGTGGCGGAGCAGGTGGAGCGCGATCATTCGGCCTCCCGCAGGTTCCATGCCGGACAGCTCACCCACTTCAGCCAGGAAGCGGCGGATCCGTGAGTTGAGCCTGCCCATGATCGCGCGGAAGGCCTCGAGGCGCTCGGCCTCGCTGCCGCTGACCGCGGCAGGGTCGGGCAGGCTCCAGTGCAGGCGGGCACGGGCACCGGGCACGTACGGGCACGTGTCCCGCGCGTCGTCACAGACCGTGATCACCCAGTCCCAGCGCTCACCGAGATAGGTCGTGACGGCCTCCGATCGAAGCCCGGCGGTGGCGACCCCGGCCTCCTCGAGGACGCGCAGGGTCAGCGGGTTGACGCCCTTGGGCTCGGTGCCGGCCGACCGGACATCCACGCGGGATCCGCCCAGGTGGCGGAGCAGGGCCTCCCCGATGATCGACCGGGCGCTGTTGCCCGTGCAGACCACGAGGATCCGCAGGGGCGTACCTCCCCCTGGAGCACCGCCGTCGGGAGCCCGGCTCTCGGGGCGGGCACCCTCGCCGCCGCCGCCAGGGGCACCCGCCGGATCACCGTCAGGCGAACCCATTACGGGTTCAGGTCTTCGACCTCGCCCGAGGCGAGGAACACGATGTCCTCGGCGATGTTCGTCACCCTGTCTCCGATCCGCTCGAGGTAGTGCGACGCGAACAGGATCCGGGTGCCGGGCTCCACGTTGGCCGGATCGTCCCGCATGAGGCCGAGCACCTCGTCGAAGATCGCGTGGTAGAGGTCGTCCACCTCGTCGTCGAGGGCCGCGACGCGCCGCGCGCCCTCCTCGTCCACGTCGACCAGGGCGCGGATGATCCCGTGGACCTGGAGCGCCGACGCTGCTCGCCCAGGGTCGGCAGCCGGACGTAGTCCTTGAGCGGCGCGTAGGGTGCCAGCTTGCGCGCCTGCTTGGCCACGGAACCCGCGTGGTCGCCCATCCGCTCCAGCTCGTACGCTGACGTGGTCGAGGGTGAGCAGGTAGCGCAGGTCTCGCGCGACCGGGTTCTGCGTCGCGATCATCGCGGCGATCATCGCCGTCGCCTTGCGCTGCACCTCGTTGATCATGCGGTCGTCGATGATGACCCTGAGCGCCGCCTCGGCGTCGTGGTTGATCGAGCGCCGCGATCGCCGCGCGGATCTGCGTCCTCGACCATGGAGCCCATCCGGAGGACGTTGTCCTTGATCTCCGCGATCTCGCGGTCGTAGGCGGTGCGGACGCCGTGCGACGGCGGGAAGCCGGGCCTCGCGGACCGGGATGGGCTGGGCCGGCGACAGGTCGTCGAAGCTGCCCCCGAAGGCGTCCGCCACGTGCGGTCCGGAGCCGTGCGATTCGTCCATCGTGCTCCTCCCGCCCTCAGCCGAACCGGCCCGAGACGTAGTCCTCGGTCATCTGGTTCTTCGGGTTCGTGAACAGCTCGAGCGTCGGGCCCTGCTCCACCACGTAGCCCGCCCGGTCCTCGGCCATGTTGAGGAACACGGTGTAGTCCGACGCACGCGCCGCCTGCTGCATGTTGTGGGTCACGATGACGATCGTGTAGCGCTCCTTGAGCTCGAACATGAGCTCCTCGATCTGGAGCGTGGACCGCGGGTCGAGGGCCGAGCACGGCTCGTCCATGAGGATCACGTCCGGACTGGTTGCGATCGCCCGGGCGATGCACAGGCGCTGCTGCTGGCCACCGGAGAGCGCGAGGCCGGACTGCTTGAGCTTGTCCTTGACGTCGTTCCACAGGGCCGCGCGCCGCAGGCTGTCCTCGACGAGGCCGTCGAGGTCGCCCTTGTAGCCGTTGATCCGCGGCCCGAACGCGACGTTGTCGTAGATCGACTTGGGGAACGGGTTGGCCTTCTGGAACACCATGCCGATGCGCCGCCGGACCTCGACCGCGTCGACGTCCTTCGCCGTACAGGTCCTGCGTCGTGGTACAGGATCCGGCCTTCGACGCGGGTGCCCGGGATGAGGTCGTTCATGCGGTTGAAGGTCCGCAGCAGGGTGGACTTGCCGCAGCCGGACGGACCGATCAGCGCCGTGATCTTCTGCGGCGCGAACGCGATCGTGACGTCCTTCACGGCGCGGAAGGCCGTGTAGTAGAAGCTCGACGTTCTCCAGCCGGATGACCGGCTCGATGGCCACGGCAGGCGTGGCCTCGTCGCTGGCAGCGGCCGGCGAGGGCCCGGTCGGCAGCGGCGTGCCGCGACGTCGACGGCCACCGGACGTGTGGCGATCTCGATCATCGGGGCGTCTCCAGGGTGGCCGGACATCACCAGGTCCGCTCGGAGCGGTTGCGCAGGACGATGGCGATCACGTTGGCGAACAGCGTGAGCGCGAGCAGGACGACGATCGCGGCGGCGGCGTCGGCCCGGAAGGCGTCCTGCGGCTTGCGGGACCAGTCGTAGACGATCATCGGCAGGGCCGTGTAGGGGCCGGAGAACAGGTTGCCGAGGTTGAGACCCGAGAACGATCCGAGCACCGCGCCCGCGATGACGAGCGGCGCGGTCTCGCCCAGGGCGCGCGACAGCGCGAGCACCGTCCCGGTCATGATCCCGGGCCTCGCGGCAGGGAGCACGAGCTTGCTCGTCACCTCCCAGCGGGACGCCCCGACGCCGTAGCCGGCCTCGCGGATCGTGTTCGGGACCGCGCGCAGGGCTTCGATCGACGTGATGATCACGATCGGGAGCACGAGCACGGCGAGCGTCGAGACCCCCGGCGACGATGTTGCGACCGTTGCCCGTGCCGTCGATGGAGTTGAAGAAGGCGACGAAGACGGACAGGCCCAGCAGGCCGTACACGACCGACGGGCACGCCCGCGAGGTTGCGGATGTTGATCTGGATGAAGCGCGTGAGCCGCGTGTCGCTCGCGTACTCCTCGAGGTAGATGGCGGTCGCCAGGCCGAATGGGAAGGCGACGATGGCCACGATCACGGCCAGGACGATGGTGCCGATGATGCCCTGCCCGACCCCGGCCTTGGCCGGGTTGGACGACAGGGGGCTGGTGAGGAACCCGATCCCGCGGTCGGCGAAGACGGGTATGGCGGCGGCGAGGACGTCCACCACGAGCACGAGCAGGACTGCCAGCGAGAACAGCAGGCTGAGGAGCAGCAACACCTGGAATACGGTGCCGCTGACGTCCCGGCGGCCGCCGGTCAGGCCGGTCCGGACGCTCGCGGCGCCCGACGCCGGCGGAGGATCGGATCGTCGGTCACGTCGCGGCCCCTAGTAGCGCTGCCGGGCCCGGCGGACGAAGGCGTCGCCGACGCACGTTGAGCACGAGGGTGACGAGGAACAGGAGCAGGCCGATGAAGAACAGGCTCTGGAACGCGGCCGAGTTGCCGGTGACCTGGTCGCTGCCCGTTGCCAGCGTCACCATCGCCGAGGTCATCGTGCCGCCCGGGTCGAGCGGGTTCAACGTCCGTGCCTGTGGCGCCCCCGCGGCCACGGCGACGACCATCGTCTCGCCGATCGCGCGGCTGGTCGCCAGGATCAGCGCGGCGACGATGCCCGAGATGGCGGCGGGAAACACCACCCTGAGCGATGTCGTGATCCGGCGCGCGCCGAGTCCGTAGGAGGCTTCGCGCAGGTTCTGCGGCACGGCGCGCATCGCGTCCTCGGCCACCGAGGCGACGAGCGGGACCGACAGGATGCCGACACCGATCCCGGCCGCGGCCAGGTTGAACGCATTCACCGCCGGTGAACAGGGGCTTGAGCACGCCGGGGTGATCACGGTCAGGGCGAAGAAGCCGAGCACGACGCTCGGGATGCCGGCGAGCACCTCGAGGATCGGCTTGACGACCCGGCGCACCCTGGTCGAGGCGTACTCGGAGAGGTAGATCGCGCTCGCGAGGCCGACGGGCGCCGCGACGGCCATGGCGATCGCGGTCACGATCAGGGTGCCGAGCACGATCGTGGCGATGTCGAAGATGCCGCGCCGGGGGAACCAGCCGATCCCGACGAGCTGTTCCAGGTGGATCTGGCGCAGGAAGTCGATCGCCTGCGATCGAGCACCGTCCACACGATGAACGCGCTGATCACGATCGTGGCCAGGGCGGCGGACAGCATGATCGCCCGGACGATCGACTCGCGTCGACGCCGGGCAGCGCTACCGGTGAGCGGGATCGCGGCGGGGATCGTGGTGCTTGCCTGGGCCATCGTGGGGTGCGTGCTCCGGCGTGCGGGTGACGGGGTGCAGGATAGACGACCGGGTCGGACCCGAGAGCGGCCCGACCCGGTCGTGGAGGAGGAGCGCTACTTGGCGGCGTTCCAGGCCGCGACGGTCTGGGCCAGCACGTCGGCGGGGAGGTTCACGTAGGGGACGGTCTCGAGGACCTTGGAGATCGTGCCGTCGGCCAGGTAGTAGTCGACGAAGGCGGCGACCGCCGGGTTCGACGCGGTCTTGGCCTTGTTCACGTACAGGTACAGGGCGCGGGACAGCGGGTACGAGGCGTCGGAGATGGTCGCGGTGGTGGGGGCGACGCAGGTCCCGTTGGCGTCCTTCGCGACCTCGATCTCCTTGACCTTCGCCTTGTTCTCCTCGGCGAACGCGAAGCCCACCCAGCCGAGCGAGGTGTCGCTGCCCGAGATGCCGTCGATGATCGCGTTGTCATTGGCGGAGGCCGTGTAGTCGGGGCGCGTCGTGGTGTGCTTCGTCGCCGGGTCGATCTTGCCGCGCGGGTCGGCGAGCTTGTCGAGGGCGATCTCCACGAAGCTGTCGAAGGTGCCGGACTCCTCACCGGGGCCGGTGATCGCGAGCGGCGCGTCGGGCATGACCGTGTTGGACCCGAGCTCCTTGGCGAGGGCGGCCGCATCGCTCCACTTGGCGAAGCCCGTGGACTCGGGGCCGATGAGCGCGTAGAGGTCCGGGAACGAGAGGCAGGTCGACGGCGTTGTTGTTGACCGAGGTCAGGACCGAGATGCCGTCGTAGGCGATCTTGAGCTCGACGTACTCGATGCCGGCGTCGGCGCAGACCTTGGCCTCCTCGTCCTTGATCTTGCGCGACGCGTCGCTGATGTCGGTCTCGCCCGCGCAGAAGGTCTTGAAGCCGTCGCCCGTGCCGGGGCCCGTGACCGTGTAGGTGAAGCCCGGGTTGGCCGCCGCCAGCGCCTCGGCGACGCCGGTCGAGATGGGTTCGACCGTGGACGAGCCGGACACGACGATGGCGCCGGTGACGGCGGCCTGGCTCTCGGCCGGCGCGCTCGCGGGCGCGGCGCTATCCGCTGGAGCCGCCGTGTCGCCGGGAGCCGCCGTGGCGGCGGGGGCGGTGCTTGGCGCGGTCGTTGCCGCCGACCCACCGCAGGCCGCCACGACAAACGAAGCGGCCAGCACGAGGCCGCCGATGCGCTTGGAGATGCGAGCGTCACTTGGTGCTTCCTCCGGGAGTGGGGTGACATGAGCGGCGCCGGGCGCCGCGAACGTCGGAACGCTTCTCTGGCCTGCACCACGATCGCGGTGGGCCGTCAACGCTCCGTGTGCGGCGTGTTAAGGCCCCGTTAACGCTGTGGGGGATCGAACCGGTATCCGGTGCCCCGTGCGGTGACCAGGTGGATCGGCGATCCGGGCTCGGTCTCGATCTTCGATCGCAGCCACCTGACATGGACGTCCACGGTCCTCGACCCGGATGGGTGCCCGTGGCCCCACACCCGGTCGAGGAGCTCACGGCGCGTGAACACCCGACCGGGGTGCGATGCGAGCACGGCGAGCAGCCCGAACTCCTTGGGTCGGAGATGGATCGGTCCGTCGGAGCGCCGCAGCTCGTGCGCGGCGAGGTCGAGGTCCATGTCCTCGCCGACGGGCAGCACGGCCGCCGCGCCCGAGCGGACGCGGGCGCGTTCCACGAGGAGAGCCAGGCGCCCGGCCAGCTCGGATGAGCTCGTCTCGGTGGTCAGCGCATCGTCGAACCCGAGTGCCAGTGCGGCGAGGCGCAGCGCGGATCCTTCTGGCGGCGCGACGTGGACGGCCCTCAGGTGGGGTCGCCGTCTCCGCTCTGCGGCGACCAGCGCCAGGTCTTCCGGCCCCGCGGGCGGCTGGACCACCACGACGAGGCCCGGTCGCTCGGCGCGCAGCAGGTCACGGAAGCGTCGCGGGTCGGGCACGACCCGCACTTGGATGTCCGGGCGCTGGTCCGCCAGGCCGGCCGCCGGGCCGTCGCAGGCGAGCACCAGCCACGCGATGCGCGGGCGGCGCGGGTCGGGGCGGGAGCCCGTGGCGAAGGCGTCGGGGGCTGGCTGCTGGGCGGCTACCATGGGCGAAGCCTGACGCCCGGAGATTTCCGAGGCGTTCGAGCCACGTTAACGCTGCGTCAACGCCGGGATCGGGCCACCCGCGGCCCCCGGCCGGTCCGTGCCCGTCCAGGTCGCGCCGTCGAGGCCGCGCGCGCAGGACCCAACTGCGGCAGACTGGCGGTCGGCCCGCGACCGGCAGATCGTCCGGGGTGGGGAGCGAGGAGCGGACGATGGGCAACGTCGAGGACGACGGCGCGGAGGCCGGGGGCACGACCGACGGAGTAGGCGAGCCTGGTACGGATAGCCCGGAGGTCGCGAAGGCGTCCGCGAAGGAGGCTCGCAGCGCCCCGAAGGCGTCCGCGAAGAAGGCGCGCACGGCGACGAAGGTGTCCGCGAAGAGGGCGCGCAAGGCGACGAAGAAGGAACGCAAGGCGAGCAAGGCGGCCGCCAAGGAAGAGCGCAAGGCGAGCAAAGCGGCCGCCAAGGACGAGCGCAAGGCGAGGAAGGCGGCGCCAAGGCCGACGCGAGGCGAGGAAGCGGGCGCCAAGGCGGACCGCGAGGCCGCGAAGGCACGGAAGAAGGAGAACAAGGCGCTCGAGAAGGCGATCAGGCGCATCGCCAGGATCGACCGCGAGGCCGCGAAGGATGCCGCCCGCGTCGGCCTGGCCGATGCCATGGTCGCCGAGGATGTCGCGACCGACCAGGACGCCGATGCGCCTGCGGCCGCGTCGGCGGGCGACGTCTCACCCGACCCGACCCAGGCGCAGCGCGCCGCGGGAGGCCGGAAGCGAGCTCGCAACCTTGCCGGCCGGGCCGGCGGCGCGGCGGCGGCCGCGGGCGGCGTGCTGCAGGAGGTCGCGGGCCTGGTCCGACAGACCACGGAGCCGGCCGCGTCGCGCATCGTGCAGCGCGTGTCGCGCCGCCCCGCGAAGGAGCCGGAGCAACCGGACACCGTCGTCCAGCCCGAGCCGGAGCCGGAGCCGGAAGCCGCGGCTGTCATTGCGGCTCCCGCGCCCGAGCCCGAGCCCGAACCGGATCGTCGGTCGGTGCCCGAGCCCGCGCCCGAGCCCGGGCCCGCGCCCGAGCCCGAGCCCGAGCCTGAGGAAGTGGTCGCCGAGCTGGAGCCGGAGCCGGAGCCAGAGCCAACGCCCGAAGCCGCGCCCGAGCCCGAGCCAACGCCCGAAGCCGCGCCCGAGCCCGAGCCGGGCCGCGTCGTCGAGTCGGAGCCCGAGCCGGTGCCCGCGACGTCGAATCGGAGCCCGAGCCCGAGCCGGACGCAGTCGCCGAGCCGGAGCCGGAGCCCGAGCCGGAGCCGGAAGCGGTCGCCGAGCCGGAGCCGTCGCCGAGCCGGACGCCGGAGCCCGCCGAGCCGCGCAGTCCCGAGCCCGCGCCGGAGCCCGAAGGAGTCGCTGAGCCCGAGCCGGAAGCGGTCGCCGAGCTCGAGCCGGAGCCCGCGCCCGAGCCCGAACCGGAGGCGGGGCCAGAGGCGGCGGAGCGAATGGAGCCGCGCCCGCGCCCGATCCCGAGCCGGCGTCGTCTGCGGTCATTCCCTGGCCGGTCGAGGACCCGCCAGGTCCGGGCTCACCTGATCAGGCCCTCCCCGACGGCGCCGAACCGATCCCAAGTGCGATCCCCGCCGACCTGCCGCCAGGCTCGGTCGTCGGCGCCGCGATCGACATCGGCTCGACCAGCGTCCACCTCCTCGTGGCCGGGGTCGGCGACCACATCGTCGAGCCGCTCCTCGACGAATCGCTCTTCCTCGGTCTCGGCGACCGCGTCGCGACCGATGGGTACCTCGGCGCGGCGGCCCGCGAGAGCCTGGTGGAGGTGATCTCGGCCTACGTCGACACGGCCCGGCACCTCGGTGCGGCGGACGTCACGCTCATCGGCACCGAGCCCCTCCGTCGGGCAGAAGACGGCGTCGCCATCGTTCGTGCCGTGGAAGCCCGCACGGGCGTCGCCCTCCACGTCGTCGATCATGACGAGGAGGGGATGCTCACCCTGCTGGGTGTGACGATGGGCCGCGCCCTTCACTCGGAGCTGCTGGTGCTCGACATCGGCGGGGGGAGCACGGAGCTCGTGTTTGTCGGTGAGTCCGGACCGATCCGGGTCGCGGGCCTGCGACTGGGCTCGGCGTCGCTGACCCGGGAGCACGTGCACGCCGACCCGCCGACGCTCGCGGAGACCCAGGCGATGCGTGCGGCCGCCAGGCGCATCGTCGCCGACGCCCCGACGGGGACCCCTGCCGACGTCATCGCCGTCGGCGGGACCGCGTCAAACCTCGTACGTCTGCTGCCCGCGACGACGGTCGACCGCGTGCTCACCCGGCGCCGGATCACGGTCGCGCTCGCGATGCTTGCCGTCGAACGGAGCACCGACGCTGCCGCCCGCCACATCATGCGACCCGAGCGGGCACGGATCCTGCCAGCCGGCGCGATCATCGTCGATACCATCCTCGAGCACTACGGCGTCGACCGGCTCCGAGTGTCGGAGGGTGGCATGCGCGAGGGCGCGGTGCTGGCCGCCGCCCGGGCCGGGGCGGCGTGGCGCGACCGGTTGCCCATGCTCGTGCACGGGTGGGAGGAACAAACGGTCGTCCCGGGCTGAGCACGACCACGGGACCGCGGGACGAGTTGGTTCGGTCACGGACGTCCGCTCGATGAGCGCGATCCGAACGGCGCTGACGGTGCTGGTGCTTGTCGCTTCTAGCGCGGGATGTGGGTCCCCGTCGAGTTCAGCGCCAGGGGTGATGCCATTTGGCGTTGCCAACCAGACCTCGACCGACGCCGTTGTCCGGATGGTCGGCGACCTCGGAACCCTCAACCTGCTCGTGCCCGCGGGGGCAACGCTTCGGCTTCCAACTCCCGATGCCGCGAGCTTCGGCACGGTTCGAGCCGTCCACATCCTGTCGGGCGAGTGCCGCATCGGCCTCAGCAGCTTCTTCACGCCCATCCGTGGGCCGGGCGCTTCAGGGTCAGATCAGACGACCTGGGACCTGGGTGGGCGATGGACGATTTCGGCCTCCGGCATCGAGCCCTCGTTCGATCCCGCGGGCGATTGGCCGTTGGCCCTGCCGACGGCGACCTGCGAGACGAAGATGGTGCCGAGCCCGACCCCTCCGCCGGTGGCCTGATACCGCGCAGAAGTCGGCGCGTACGCGCAGCAGGCCTTGGACGTCCCACGAGGCGAGATGATCCCGCCGCCGACCTCAGCCGGCGCGGGAGTTCGGCAACACGCTGAGATCTGTATGCCCAATACTTGGCGAGCGATACGCGCGTCCGGAATGCCACGCGGTGGGGGTATTTGGCTGTGCAGATGGTCCGCAATCTCGGGGTTGCGCTTGGTTCGTTCGTTGCGGCTTGGCTTTGCGTCTGGCTCGTTGGTGGTCTGGTGCTCGGGTCGAATTCCGGTGGGATCGTGGCCACGTTCGTAGCCGTCGTTCTCGGCGCTCTGGTCTACCGGGACATCAGCCGGCGCGGGACCACGCCCGGCTGAACCTGTTGCGGGAGCCAGTCGCGGCGAACGAGTCTCGGGCCGACGAATCCGATACCCGCCGTGCCCGTCCGGCGCGGGTGGCGTGGCGCCACAGACCACGATCGTGCCCCGGCGTCCAGCCGGGCTCCGTCCGGCGCGGGTGGCGTGGCGCCACAGACCACGATGGTGCCCTCCCGGCCCGCCCCCGAGTCTCTCCGGGTCTCCCCGGCCCGCGTCCGCGGCGCCTGAGACCACAGAACGGACCCGGCGGGGCCTCACCGCCCCGAGATGGGCGAGTTCGTGGCGCCTGAGACCACAGAACGGACCCGGCGGGGCCTCACCGCCCCGAGATGGGCGAGTTCGTGGCGCCTGAGACCACGGGCCGACGAGCCCGACGCCGATCGTGGCCCCGGGGTCGATGACCGCCAATTCCGGCGGCGGCGGACCTGCGGCGGGGCGTGGCGACGCACCTGCGGCGTAACGCGGCGGCGAGGACCCGCGGCGGACCTGCGGCGGAGAGAGGCGACGGACCTGCGGCTACAGCTCCGCGACCAGCCGTCCCAGAGCGCGCCGGAAGGCAAGGCTGGAGACGCCGCGCCATGCCGGCCCGACCGTCCGCCGCAGACGGGCCAGCTCGCGCTCCCGGTCCACGAGGTAGCGGCCGATCGCTGCGCTCTCGCGCTCGGACAGCTCGCCCGCGTGCTCGACGAGGAACGACCGCGCCAGGCCCGCCGCCACGTCTGCATCGTGCAGCCAGCCCAGGTGGTCCTGGAGGGCGACGACCTTCTCGATGACCGGGCCGGCCTCGCGCCCGAGTGCCTCGCGGACGAACTCGAGCGTGTAGCGCAGCCACTTGGCGGCGATTCGGAGGTCGTGGAGCGTGGTGACGTCGGCCCAGCGCATCACCGGCTCGTAGGCGCGCAGAACCTCGTAGGCGGCCCAGATCCGGGAGGGCATGGTGTCGCGCACGCGGTGCGGCTGGACGGGCCCGACCGCGAGCGCCCCCAGGCCCTCGGTCTGGAGGAACGCGATGTACCCGTCCACCCACCGGCGGTGCCGCTCCGAATCGAGCTCCCTGATCAGGATCAGGCGCGCCACATCGCGGCTGGCCCGCCACGAGGCGATCAGCGGCTCGAACGATGCGGCCTCCGCGGCGGGCTGGTGGTCCCTGTACGCCTCGGCGGCCTCGATCAGGACATCCATGTCCCGCACTGCACCGAGGTCCGCAGCGACCTCCTTGAGGCGCTTGCGCTGCTTCGCCGTCCGCGCCGAATCGAACGCATCGCCGAAGACGCGCCAGGCGGCTCGCTGGCGGCGCGTCGCGACCCGCATCGCGTGCAGCTCCTCCGCATCCTTGCCGGCCCGCGTGCCCGCCTCCCGCGCGACCATGCGGGCGAGATGGAACCGCAGGACCTTCCGCCCGGCTTCCGCGAGATGGTCGTCTGCGACGACGCCGGGCGTCTTCGCCAGCACCAGCCTGGGACCCTCTGGCTCCGCCGGCGCCGCGGCGGCCGGCGCCGACGACCGCGCTGCCCCCGTCGACCGCGCTGCCCCCGTCGGCACGCCCGGCCTCGTCGGCCCGCTCGGTGGGCGGCTCGGCCCCAACGTCGTCCCCAGCCTCGCGACCGGCCCCGTGGCCGCCCTCGCCTTCGTCGCCGCCTCGCGCGCCCTTCGCCCTCGCCTCGCCGCCGCCTTCGCTCTCGCCCGGTCCGGCGTGGCGTCGCAACGCCGCGAGCGCGCGCTCCAGCTTGGACGTCTCCGCGGGCATCAGCTCCTCGACCTCGCTCAGGAGGTCGGCCAGCGGCTCCAGGGCCTGTTCGTCGCCCTCTCGCAGCTCCAGCTCCAGCTCGGCGAACCGCTCCACGGTCCGTTCTCCCGCCACGACCTCGACATCGTCCACGGACACCTCGACCACCGTCCCATTGCTCCCATACAGTCGCTTGTGGCGTGACTGGCGGATGGTCACGAGGTCAACGAGGGCCGTCTCGCCCGCGATCTCGAGCACGGCGTCGCGCGCCGCCGAGGCCGGCCAGCCGGCGGCTCCCGTGGACGGATCGGCCGGCCCCTCCAGCTCCTCGCGGCGGTGGACCGCGCCACCGTCATCCTCGCGGCGGAGCGCCTTGAGCGTGATCACGGTGCCCTTGCCGTCGGAGCGGAGGCGTCCGGCATACCCCGCCGCCGCGAGGGCGCCGTCGGGCGTGTCGAGGTACCGGTCCTCGTTCCGGACGACGTGGGCGGGACCCTGGGCGACGAAGCCCGCGAGATCCTCGGCCGCGATCAGCCGCTCGCCGGCCGCCACGTCGGTCATGCGGTACTTGAGCTCCACCTCGAGCCCGCGCGGCTGCCCATGACCCGGCCCGGTCATGCGCGCGGGTCCATCGAGCCCGTCGTGGCGTTCAGGCCGCGGGTGGCGTCGGTCGTGATCACGGCTGCTGCAGCATCCTCCTTGAGCACCGCGAAGGTGTCCACGGTGCCCTCGATCGATTCGATCACCTCGGTGCGCAGCCAGCGGCCGTCCGGCTCCAGCTGCCACGAGCGACGGTTGTCGGCGAGCATGACCTCGATGATCCGCGCGAGGCGTGCGCGAGCCTCGTGGTCCTCCACGGGGGTGACCACCTCGACCCGGCGGTCGAGGTTGCGCTCCATGAGGTCGGCGGACCCGATGTACCACTCCGCCCGGCCGCCATTGGCGAACATCCAGATGCGGGAATGCTCCAGGAACTCGCCGATGATCGAGCGCACGCGGAGGTTCTCGGACACGCCCGGGATGCCAGGGAGCATGCAGCAGGCGCCTCGCACGATCAGGTCGATGCGGACGCCGGACTTGGCCGCCTCGTACAGCGCCTCGATCACCTGGGTGTCCACGAGCGAGTTGACCTTCAGGACGATCCGGGCGGCGTGGCCCGCCCGCGCGTTCGCGGCCTCGCGCTCCACGAGCTCGAGGAAGCGCGAGCGGAGCGTGATCGGTGCCACCAGGAGCCGACGGAACACGCGCTGCCGTGAGAGGCCGGTGAGCGTATTGAACAGATCCGTGACGTCCGCACCGAGCTCCTCCCTGCAGGAGAGGATCCCGAGGTCCACGTACAGCCGGGCGGTCCTCGAGTTGTAGTTGCCGGTGCCGATATGGACGTACCGGCGCAGGCCGCTCCCCTCGCGCCGCACGACGAGGGCCACCTTCGAGTGCGTCTTGAGGCCGACGACGCCATAGACGACGTGCGCGCCCGCCTGCTCGAGCTTGCGTGCCCAGATGATGTTGTTCGCCTCGTCGAATCGCGCCTTGATCTCGACCAGGACCACGACCTGCTTGCCGCGTTCCGCGGCGGCGATCAGCGCGGCCACGATGGGCGAGTCGCCCGATGTCCGGTACAGCGTCTGCTTGATCGTGAGGACGTCGGGATCCTCGGCGGCCTGGGCGATGAACCGTTCCACGGACGCGGTGAAGGACTCGTACGGATGGTGCACGAAGATGTCGCCCGCCCGGATCTGCGCGAAGACGTCCACGGGCTCGTCCTCGTCGGTGGCGGCGAGGCGGTGTGGCGTGACCGGCACGTGGGGGACGGCCTTCAGGTCGGGGCGGTCGAGGGCGACCAGCTCCCAGAGGGCGGTCAGGTCCAGCATCCCGGCCACCTCGAAGCTGTCCACGTCGCGGACGCCGATCCCCTTGAGCAGGATCTGGCGCGTGACCTCGGGCATCGAGCGCTCGACCTCGAGGCGCACCGCCTCGCCGAACCGCCGGCGCCGGACCTCCTCCTCGATCGCGAGCAGGAGATCGTCGGCCTCGTCCTCCTCGATCGTGATGTCGGCGTCGCGAGTGACCCGGAACAGGTGGGTCTCCAGGATCTCCATGCCCCGGAACAGCTCGTCCAGGTTCGCCTCGATCACCTGGTCGAGGAGCACGAACTTGTCCCGCTCGACGGCGAACAGGCGGGGCAGGACGGGCGGGATCTTGACCCGGGCGAATCGGCTCTCGCCGCTCTCGGGGTCGCGCAGGCCGACGGCGATCGAGAGCGAGAGGGTGCTGATGTACGGGAACGGATGCCCGGGGTCGACGGCAAGCGGCGTGAGCACCGGGAAGATCTCATCGTGAAAGCGCCGCCGGAGCGTCTCGTGGTGCTCCGGGACCTCCTCGTAGTCCAGGATCTCCACGCCGTCCGCGGCGAGCTCCTCGCGGATCGAGGTCCAGATGGCCGAGTGCTCCGCGACCAGCTCGCGGACGCGCGCCCGGATCGCGTCGAGCTGCTGGGCCGGGGTCAGGCCGTCCAGCGAGTGGTGCTGGGAGCCCGACTGGTCCTGGCGCCGGAGGCCCGACACGCGCACCTGGAAGAACTCGTCCAGGTTCGACGCGAAGATGGCGAGGAACTTGACGCGCTCGAGGAGCGGGTTGCGGGAGTCCCGGGCCTCGTGCAGGACCCGCGCGTTGAACTCGATCCACGACAGCTCGCGGTTGAGGATCGGGCCCTTCTGGTCACGCGCGGACCGGCGGCGGCTGCGGCCGGCGACGCGGGGTCCGGGTGCGGGGCGTACGGTGGTCATCGATCCTCTCGGCGCGTCAGCCCCTGTCGACCGGCACGGCCTAGGACGGACGCGGCCTCACCCGGTCCCGGTCGGGGCCACCGAGAATACCACCCGATGCCCCGCCCAACCACGGACCGGCCCGGTCGGGACACGGGACGTCAGCCCTCCGGGACGTACCGCCGTTCGCCGCTGTCCGTGTCCACCCAGACGCGCATCGACACGCCAGTGGTCGGGTCCACGAAGCGTTCCTCCGACGGCCGGAAGCGACCCTCCGGCCGAGTCGTCTCGCCGCCTCCGGGACCGTGGAGATCGCCGCTTCGTTCCGCGTGCAGGGAGCGATAGCGGGTCCGTTCGAGGAACACCGCCGCGATGAGGATGACGCCCGGGATGAACAGGAAGAGGGCCGCCATGAGGGACCCACCGGGCCCGGTGACGGCCGCCGTCCCGATCCCGCCGAGCACGAGCAGCAGGCCGCAGCCGCCGATCAGGGCCCGGGCGAGAGTCACGCCCATCGGCCTACTCGATGGCCTGCGGGGCGCCGGCGTCGGCAACCAGGACGACCGCGGTCCCGTAGGCCACGATCTCGGTCATCGTGGTGGCCATCTCCGACGAGTCGAAGCGCATCGAGATCACGGCGTTCGCCCCGACGAGCGTGGCGTTCTGGACCATGCGGTCGATCGCCTGACGGCGGGTGTCCTCGAGGAGGCTGGTGTACTCGTGGATCTCGCCGCCCATGATCGAGCGCATGCTGGCGACGATGTTGCCCCCGAGGCCGCGGCTCCGGACGACGAGCCCGAAGACGTGGCCCTTGGTCTCGAGGACCCGGTACCCGGCGACGAACGGCGCGGTCGAGATGATCATCGATCCCCTCCATGCCAGTAGCGGGCGTCTCCCGTTCCGGAAGGCTCGCCCGCATGATCCGCGTGGCGCTGCTCGCGATCCCGGGCGCAGACGGCGCAGGGGCACTGCTCGCGCAGCAGCATGAACGAGTGGTAGCCCGTGGCGTGGCCGTCGCCCCACGTGACCTGGATGGCGTACGAGCCCACGAGAGCGACGTCCACGAGCCGCGTCTGCTCCGCGGTGAGCGTCGGGCCGGTGTCCAGCCACCCTGGCATGCCCGCCTCGCCGCGACAGTACGCGCACGGGCACAGCCAGCGGAGCGTCACCGAGTCGTACGGGGTGACGTGGCCGTCGGCCCACTCGAGGCGCAGCGTGCCGGCCGCGCGGTCGGCATCGATGCGGACGGGGGTGATCCGGGTGGCGTCGCTCACGTGACGATGCTACTCCGGGCCGGTCACCCGGGGCGACGACCCTGACCGCCAACGATCGCCCCTGCAGGACCATCACCCAGTGGCACGGCGGCGCGACCCCGGTATGCTCGGCCACGGATGAGCCTCGTCGTCGACCACCTCTCGAAGCGCTTCGGGTCCGTCGTCGCCCTCGACGACCTCGCGTTCGAGGTCGCCCCGGGCCAGGTGTTCGGGTTCCTGGGTGCCAACGGCGCCGGCAAGACGACGACGATGCGGATCGCGCTGGGCGTGCTGGAGCCGGACGCCGGCCGCGTGACGTGGCGCGGCACGGAGAGCCATCGCCTGCCGCGGTCGACCTGGGGCTACCTGCCCGAGGAACGGGGACTCTACCCGCGGATGCGCGTCCTGGACCAGCTGGTCTTCTTCGGCGGGCTCCACGGCATGCCCTCGGCGCGAGCGAGGCGGGAGGCGATGGCCTGGCTCAGCCGGTTCCGGGCCGAGGACCTGGCCGAGCGCAGGGCGGAGCAGCTGTCCAAGGGCAACCAGCAGAAGGTCCAGTTCATCGCGGCCGTCCTGCACGATCCGCAGGTGCTGCTCATGGACGAGCCGTTCACCGGGCTCGACCCGGTCAACGTGATGCTGCTCCGGGAGGCGTTCCTGGAGCTCCGCGACCGCGGCCGGACGGTCGTCTTCTCGACGCACCAGATGGAGGTCGCCGAGGCGCTGTGCGAGTCGGTGGCGATCGTGGACCGCGGGCGGATGGTCATCGGCGGGCGGCTCCGCGACGTCAAGCGCGCCACGGGCCGCCGGCTGGTCCGGATCTCGGTGGCGGACGACCATCGACTGCCGTGGCTGGCCGCGATCCCCGGGACGCGCGTCATCCAGGTCGGCATGGACCGCTCGTCCATCGAGCTGGACCCGGGCGTGGAGCCAGAGACGGTGCTGGCGGCGGCGATCGCGGCCGGGGTGCGGGTGGTCCACTTCGAGATCGCGGATCCGTCGCTCGAGCAGGTGTTCATCGACCACGTGGGTCACCCGGCGGACGAGGAGCTTCACCTCGCGCCGGCCGGCGGCGACCCTGCCCGCCATCCGCCGACCCGCCAATCCGGACGGCACCGGGCCCACGCTGGCCGAGGAGGCCGGCACCGAGCCCGCGCCGGCCGAGGAGGGCGTCGCCGAGCCCGCGCCCGCCGAGGAGGCCGTCGCGTGATGGAGCCGGCCGATCGACCGACCGGGCCGGACGACCCCGTGGCTCGCACCCGCGGCGGCGTCAACGTCTGGCTGGTCGCCCGGCGCGAGTACAGCGAGCGCGTGCGTTCGCGGGCCTTCGTCTTCTCGACCCTGCTGCTCGTCGGCCTCGCGATGGCCATGGCGCTCCTGCCGCTGGCCGTGCGCCTGGTCGACCGGGCGACGGTGACCCGGGTGGCCGTCACGTCGGCGGAACCCGGCCTTGCCGACCGCGCGGTGTCGGTCCTGGACGGCTTCCTCAACGCCCGGCTGTCGGCCGATGCGGGTGGCGGCGACGCCCTGTTCCAGTTCGAGCCGGTGGGCGACGCCACCGCCGCGGTCGAGGCCGTCCGCGAGGGATCGGTCGCCGCCACGATGCTGCTCACCCGCACCCAGGCGGGGGGCATCGACGTGCAGGTCCTGAGCGCCGGGGCCCTCGGTCCCGATCGCGCGCAGCTGCTGCAGGTGGGGGCCTTCGCCGTGGGGGTCCTCGACTGGACGGCGTCCCAGCCGGCGACAACGAGGCCGTTCGTCATCCCGACGTTCGCGGTCGTCGATGCGGGTGCGGCCGGCACGGGCGCCGGCGCCACCGCCATCGATGCGGCCGAGTACGCCAGTCGCCGGATCGTGGGGATCGTGTTCGTCGTGCTCTCGTTCCTGACGCTCGTGTTCTACGGGCTGTGGGTCGCGTCCGGGGTCGTGGCGGAGAAGGCGAACCGCGTGATGGAGCTGCTCATCTCGGCCGCGACGGCGCCGCAGCTGGTGATCGGCAAGATCGCGGGCATCGGCCTGGCGGGGCTCACGCAGGTCGGGCTGGTGCTGGCGCCGGCCGTCCTCACGCTGCTGGCCTCCGGCGGGATCGCGAGCGCGATCCTGGGCGAGGAGGCCGGCTCCTCGTCGTCGCTCGGCGTCCTGTCCCCGGGCCTCGTCGGGCGCGTTCCTCGTCTACTTCGTCCTCGGGTTCGCCCTGTACGCGGCGCTGTACGCCGGCGCGGGCTCGATGCTGAGCCGGGCCGAGGACCTGCAGATCGTGGCCCTGCCGCTGTCGATCCCTGCGATCGCGGGCTACCTGCCGGCGGTCCTCGCGCTGTCCGGCGGGACCTCCGCGTTCATCCGCTTCGCCTCGTACGTGCCGCTCTGGAGCCCGTTCGTGATGATGGCGCGCCTGTCGGCCGGCACCGTCGAGCCGTGGGAGGTCGCGCTGTCGGTGGGCCTGCTGGCGGCGACGGTGCCGGTCGTGACGTGGCTCGCGATCCGCGTTTTCCGTGCCGGCGTGCTCCTCTACGGGCAGCCGCCGACGGTCCGGACGTTCCTGCGGGCCGTCCGGAGCGGGTAGGGGAGCGCGGGGCCGCGGAGGAGCCCACCGCCACCAGGGTCCCTCAGGCCTCCATGATCGTCCGAGCCAGGCGGACCCACCGGGCCAGCCGCGCTCGATCGCCATCGATCGCGTACAGGTCCCGGAACAGCAGCTCCACGTTGCAGTCCCTGGCAGCCGCGTACGTCTGGCGCAGGTCCCGCTCGACGAGGTCCCAGTCGGGGCTCGCACCGCTCATGAACGCCGGGTTGGGTTTGCGCGAGAAGACGTACCGCCGCCCCAGCATCTCGGCGATCCTGTCGAAGTCGGCCCACGCCGAGACCGAGACGGATCGGAGATTGGGGATCGCCTCCATGATCAGGTCGAGACGATCGTGCACGGGCTCGCAGCAGCCGTAGTAGACGAGGCCGAACCGCGCCGTCAGGCGCGCGATGTACGGCAGGACGAACTCCCTGTACATCGCGGGTGAGATGCTGGTGGTCTCCTGCGAATTGGCCCAGCACCACACGTCGCTGAGTCGGGTCGGTCCGGCGCTGTCGGGCCCGGGCAGGCTCGACACGTAGCCGTAGGCGCGCGGCCCCGCCATCTGGTTGTCCGTGTTGGGCGCGATGAGCCCCTCGCGCTCGAGCAGCGAGAACATCCGGTCCCGGTCCCGGGTCATGTACTCCATCAGCCAGTGGATCGTCTCGGGAGCGTCGTAGACCCAGTAGAGGAGCCCGTCGTTGCCGATGAAGCGGTAGACCTGCCAGGTGAGTCCGATGAAGTAGTTGCCCGCCCAGCTCTCGCCGGGCGGCTCGGTCAGGAACTGGTCGTAGTTGCCGACGCGGACCGGCAGCAGGTCGCCGAACGTGTCCTCCAGGACCCGGCGGCGCGCCAGGGTCCTGGCCCGGTTCGCGGTGAATGCGCGCGGATGCAGGAGCTTCGTGTCACCGGGCTCGCGGATCGGGAAGTTGAAGGTGTACCCGAGCGGGACCTCGTCCTCCGCCACGACCGCCTCGGTCGTCACCACGTCCACGCCGAACCCATCGCTCTCGATGTCCCAGCCGATCCTGAGGTACGGCTCCAGGACGATGTCGTCCCCGACCTCCTCGGCGTGTCGGATGTTGTCCCGCATGGTCTTCTCGACGGCCCGCAGGGCCGGGTCGACGCACCGGAGCTCGTCCGGCGCGACATACCCGTCGATCGACGAGGTCTCGAACAGGATCATCGGACGTTCCGGCTGCAGGTCGTGCAGTGCACGCCACTGGCGCTTGCGGTCGGTCATCACCGGCTGGGCGGCGAGGTCCGCCCACTGGGCCGCCAGGCCCCGGATGACCGCGCGGTCACCCTGTGACGGTGTGGTGTCGCTCGTGGTCATTGAGGCGTCCCTCGGCTCCAGGTTTGCGGATCGGCTCATCGACGGACGCGCCACCGGTCACGCTCGCCGAGCGGCGTGGAGGCGGCAGATCGATCAGATCAACGTGGTCTCGACCCCGAAGGCGTCGACGATCGATCGCGTCTCCTCGGTCGTGAGGCCCTCGCCCCGGCCCCCGGCCACGAGGTCCAGGTACTCGTACCGGGCACCGGCCTCGGCATACTCGATGCGGTCGACGGCCCGGGTGACCGAGACGTCGCTGCGGGCCATCACGCCGTGCTTGGACCAGACGACGATCCGGTGCCGTCGGAGGCTCTCGACGTTGGCCGCCATGAGGGTGCCCGATCCCGGCAGCATGAACGGCAGGATGCCGACTCCCGCCGGCAGCTGGACGATCGTCTCGGGCTCCCAGCGCATGACGCGGCTGTTGAAGAAGGCCTCGTCCCGGTAGGCCGGGACGTGCGAGAGGTAGGTCAGGTGGGGCGGCTGAGCGTGGACGACCGCGTGGAAGTTGGTCCCGGTGCGGGCGACCGTGTCCTCGTGGACGGCGAGGTGCGAGTTCCACTCCGACGTGAGCGTCGCGAAAAGGCGCGTCGCCGATGTCCACAGGGTCGCGGTGACGCCGTCCGGTCCGATCGCAACCGCCCCGAGGTTGGCGACCGGGTTCGCCGCGATATCGCGGAGGCGCCGGCCCGACCCGGTGACGATGACCGTGTGCCCGGCCAGGTGGGGGGCGGGCACCGGCAGATCGATCGGCTCGGCGTTGGGGAAGCGGCGGCGCACCTCCATCGGCCAGCCGACGCAGACCGAGATGTTGCCGGCTGCCCCCTCGCCCGCGTCGATGCTGGCCACGCGGCGGCCGCCCTCGCCGATCGAATCGAGGATCTCGTCGAGGCCCGGATACGGCTCGCTGATCGCCATCGCTGCTCCGATCTGCCTTCAGCCCCAGCCGGCGGCGGTGCCACCGGCCCGGGCGGTCTCACGAGCCTCGCCCTCACCCGACGCGAGGTAGGCCCGGTAGGGGTCGGCGTGAAGGCCGCGCGCCGCCCGCGCGTCGGCCAGCAGCGGGCGGACGTCGGTCGCGAACGCGTCCTGCATCAGGTGGTTCGCCTCGAGCACGTCGCCCGCGGCCTGCGCGGCGAGGAGGGCCTCACGATCGACCAGGAGCGCCTTGGCGACCGTCTCCTGGAGGTTCATCACGCTCCGGATCATCGCCGGCAGCTTGGGCTCGATGTTGTGGCACTGGTCGAGCATCAGGACGACGTCGTTCGCGCACTGCTGGGCGACCGGATCGGTGTCGTCGCGCATCGCGTTCACGAGCTCGTGGACGATCCGGAACAGCTGGTAGGGGTCGATCGAGCCGACCATCAGGTCGTCGTCGCCGTACTTCTTGTCGTTGAGGTCGAAGCTCGCGAGCCGGCCCTCCGCGAGCAGGAGCGCCACGATCTGCTCGATGTTGACGCCCATGGCGTGGTGCCCGGTGTCGACGCAGACCCCGGCCATCTCGCCCAGGGCACGGCACACGGCGAGCGACTGGCCCCAGTCCTGGACGTCGGTGCTGTAGAGGGCGGGCTCGTAGAGCTTGTACTCGAGGTAGAGACGGACGCCCTCGGGCAGGTGGCCGTAGGCGGCGCGGAGACCCTCCACCAGGCGGTGGCGCCTCCAGCGCAGGTCATCCTGTCCCGGGTAGTTGGTGCCATCGCCGAGCCACACCTTCACGGCGTTGGCGCCCGTCGCCTCGGCGATCTCGCAGCACTCGACGATGGCCGCGACGGCCTTCGCCCGGATGCGCGCGTCGGGGTTGCAGATCGAGCCGAGCTTGTAGTCCTCGTCCTGGAAGGTGTTGCTGTTGATGCCGCCGATCCGCAGGCCGCGCTCCGCGGCGTAGGCGTGCAGGGAGCCGTAGTCGTCGACCTTGTCCCACGGGATGTGGAGCGACACGGAGCCGGCGATGCCGGTGTACCGGTTGACGGTCGCCGCGTCGTCGATCTTCTCGAACACGGTCCGGGGCACGCCCGGCTGGGGAAAGACGCGGAAGCGCGTGCCCGTGTTCACGAAGCCCCACGATGGGATCTCCACGCCGAGGCCGGAGACGGCCCAACCGATGCGATCGAGCGCCGATGCGCTGGCAGAGGGGGTGACGGCGGCGAGCGTGGACACGGCGGTTCTCCTGGCGGGTCAGGCGGGGGCGGGCGTCCGGGCCGAGAGCGCGCCGAAGCGGAGGCGCGCGGCGGTCCAGTCGCCGGACGGTTCGTAGGTGGTCACGGGATAGGAGCGGGCGACGAGCTCACGGGCCTCGGCGATGGAGGCGAGCTCGCCCGCGGCGATGGCCTGGACGGCGAGATTGCCGATCGCGGTGGCTTCGACGGGGCCTGCCCGGACCGGCAACCCCGTGGCATCGGCGGTCAGGCGGCAGAGGAGCCGGTGGTTCGAGCCGCCGCCCACGATGTGGATCGCATCGATGGGGCGACCCGAGGCGGCGGCGAGCTGCTCGATGGCGGCCGCGTAGCGGAGCGCGAGGCTCTCGAGGAGGACGCGCAGGAGGGTGCCGGTGTCGCCGGGGATCGGCTGGCCGGTCTCGGCGCAGTACTCGCGGACCCGCGCCGGCAGGTCGCCGGGGCGCAGGAACCGCTCGTCGTCGGGATCGATGAACGCGGTGAAGGCAGGGGCGGCCGCGGCGAGGACCGCCATGTCCTCGTAGGAGGGGGCGTCACCGGCCGGCCAGAGCGATCGGCGGCTCTCCTGGACCAGCCACAGCCCGGCGACGTTGCGCAACAACCGGATCGTGCCACCGACGCCGCCCTCGTTGGTCAGGTTGGCCGCCAGCGTCACGTCGGTGATGACCGGGGCCGGGATCTCGAGGCCCACCAGCGACCAGGTTCCGGAGCTGATGTAGGCGGTGGTGGCCGAGCCGAGCGGTGTCCCGGCAATCGCCGAAGCGGTGTCGTGCGACCCGGGCGCCACCACGAGGGTCTTCCCGAGCCCGGCAGCCGTCGCGATCTCGGCGCGCAGCGCCCCGAGGGTCGTGCCCGGGTCGACCAGCTCCGGGAGCAGACGGGTGGGGACGCCCATCCGCTCGAGCAGCGGCCGCGCCCAGTCACGCGCCACTGCGTCGAGGCACTGGCTGGTCGACGCGAGCGTGTACTCCGCGACCGTCGCCCCGGACAGCATGTGGGCGATGAGGTCGGCCGAGAGGAGCAGCCGGTCGGCCTGGTCGAGCAGGGGATCCTGCGCCCGGACCATCGAGAGCAGCTGGTAGAGCGTGTTGATCGCCATGAACTGGATGCCGGTGGTCGCGTAGATCTCGGACCGGGGCACGATCCCGAAGGCGACCTCGAGCATCCCGTCCGTGCGCGCGTCGCGGTAGTGGACCGGGTTGGAGAGCATGCGCCCGCGCGCGTCGAGGAGGCCGAAATCGACGCCCCAGCTGTCCACGCCGACGGACGCGATCCGCCCACCCGTACCGGCCTTGCGAAGGCCCCCGAGCACGTCGCCGAACAGGCGAAGCGTGTCCCAGTGCAGCGTGCCGGCGACCCGGACAGGCACGTTCGGGAAACGGTGGACGTCCTCCATCGAGATCCGTCCTCCATCGAAGGTGCCGACCACGACCCGGCCGCTCTCCGCGCCGAGATCGACGGCGGCCATGCGCAGCGGGCGTCGTTCAGGCAAGGCGGACGGCCTCCCCGAGCCCGAGCATGTCGCCAGCCTTCGCCGTCACGGCACCTCCCGAGTGGATTGCGGGGTAAGGATCGAGATACTTCGGATAGCTTGCGATTGCTAACACTTTGCATCGTTATCGACCGATTGTCAAGGGCGATCAACACCCGGACGCACCGCTCCACCGACGGCCACCGACCGGTGCTCGAGGCCCATGAGGCTGGCGATGGCTGCGAAGTCGTCCGAGCGGTGCCCGAGGGCCAGGGCCCAGTGGTGACCGACGCCCGAGGCGCTCCAGGCATCGACCCATTCCCCCGGATCGCACCCGAAGTCGACCCGCGAGGTGGTGTTGCCGATCGCCAGCAGCGGTCCGGGCACGACGCTGCCCTCGCTGGTGATGATCGACAGCCGCCCGTCGCGGTCCTGGCCGAGGCCGACCGTCGTGACCGGTCCGTGGCGCACGTCGAACTCGACGGAGACGCCCCAGCCACGCTTGCCATGGAACACGCCGAGGCCGCGCAACAGCACCTGGCGGTCGCTGACCGCGAGGTGCGCCGGACCGTCGTGACCCATCTCCACGACGTCGTCACGGAAGTTGAGGGCCTGGATCTCGGTGAAGGAGCCCCCGGCACCGAGCGCCTGGCTGGCGAGCATGGCAACGCTCGTGCGCAGCTCGTACTCCCCGACGGCGGGGATCCCGCGGGCGGTGAGGATCGAGGCGCCCAGGATCATCCCGGCGCCAAGCCGTTCGTGCTGTTCGCCCTCCAGGCCGCGGTGGTAGTAGGCCAGGGTATCGAGGTCGAAGTCCTCGACCAGGTGGTCCAGGCCCACGGAAACGCGCACCGCCCAGTCGAGGTCGGCGGGGTCGACGGTATCGTCGATGTCGAACAGCCGGCGGGTCAGCACGAGCCGCTCGGCGACCTCAACGTCTGTCGCGCGGGCGACCCGCACGCGAAGGTCGTCGAGCTCCAGGACCTCGACATGCCCGCCGATCTGGGCGGGCAGGAGGGTCAGGTCGGTCGCGACGTCGAGCATGCCGGGGTAGAGATGACCCATGAGACCGTGGCGCGCGTTCCGGAGGCGGGACCGGACGCCCGCGGCCCGCACCCATCGGCCGATGCGTGCCCACGCCCGGTCCGAACGCAGGTGGCCCGACACCGACCGGAACTCGATGCCGGCCCGCCGGAAGACGTTGCCAACCTCGGGCACCGAGCACTGGCCGCAATAGGCGAGCCACTGCCCCGTGTCGAAGGTGGCGTGGTCCATGGACTCGGTGGGCTGCAGGTCGATGACCAGCACCGGGGCGCCCGACCGCTGGGCGATCGGCAGCACCATCGAGGAGGTCAGGTATGTCGTGAGGAAGAGCACGATGAGGTCGCAGTCGGCTTTGCGGAGTGCCTCGGCCGCGACTGCGCCCTCCTGGGCGTCGGAGATGAAGCCAACGTCGACCACCTGCGCGTCGAGCTGCTCGAAGCGGCCTGCGACGTACCGCGCGGATTCCCGCAGCTGCGGCAGCAGGTCGGGGAACTGGGGCCAGTAGGTGCCCAGGCCGCCCGACACGAGCCCGACCCGCGGACGGCGCCGGCGGAACTCCACGAGCAGATCATCGGAAGACGGGGTCGGGTCGGTCATGGCCGCGGATCTCCTCCCGTATCGATGGCCTTCGCCGGTGACCTTCGCATCACGGCTGAACAGGAACGGCGGGCCCGGTTGCGGGCCCGCCGTCGCCTGAGGATTGCCTGCTACTTGAGCAGGGTGTCGACGTTGCTCGCGTCGATGAGGTTGACGGGGACGAGGATCTCGCGCGCGTCGGGGTTGTCGTAGGTCAGCGTTTTGCCGTTCTCCAGCTGGAGCGCCAGGTCGACGGTCTTCCTGCCCATCGCGAAGGGAACCTGCTGGACCGTGGCCGACATCTGGCCGGCCTTGATGGCCTGGAGGGCGATGGTGTCGGCGTTGAAGCCGATCACGAAGATGTCCTTGGAGCCGCTCTTGCCGGCGTCCGCGACGGCCTGGGCCGCGCCCACTGCCATCGGGTCGTTGCACGAGAAGACGCCCGCGACGTCAGGGTTGGCAGAGAGGACATCCTTCATGACCTTGTAGCCCTCTTCCTGCTTGCTGTTCCCGGACAGGGAGGCGACCACGTTGTAGCCAAGCTCCTTGATCCGGGCCTCGAAGCCCTGGTTTCGCCGTGCGGCGTAGACCGCCGAGGGCTCGCAGGTGATCGAGGCGACGTTCTTGCTCGCCCCGCCCTTCGCCTTGATGAGCTTGTCCATCGCATCGGCGGCCAGGAGGCCACCCTTCTCGTTGTCGGAGATCACGATGGCGTCGTAGTTGGTGCCGCCACCGCCGATGTCATCCACGACGACCGGGATGTTCTTCGCATGGGCGGCGTCGACGATCGGGCCCATCGCGTCAGGCTTGATCGGGGAGATGATCAGAGAGGTGATGCCCTGGTTCAGCAGGTCCTGGGTCGCCGAGACCATGGTGGACTCGCTGCTCTTCTGATCGACCAGGACGTACTCGCACCCAGCGACGGTGGCCCCTTCCTTGGTGCCCTTCTCCATGTCCTGGAAGAAGCCGTACTGCATGTCGTAGACCGAGAAGCCGATCTTGCAGGCCTTTGCAGCCGTCGTCGGGGCGGCGGTCGCGGGGGCTGCGGTCGCGGGTGCTGCGGCCGTCGCCGGGGCAGGCGTCGCCGGGGCAGCCGCCGAGGGCGTCGCTGCGGTTGACGAGCACGCGGCCACCATGAGCATGGCCACGCCGGCCACCGCCGCGGCTCGGACAAAGTGCGGGGACAGTTTCATTCGTGTCATTCCTCGTATGTGTGTCGCGACTGCTGGTCGCTCAGGACGATGCGATTCGATCGGTCATGTCGCACCCCGTTGGCGTCTCCTCCCTGATGTCGCACCCGTTGGCGTCTCCTCCGTGATGTCGCTGCAATGGGACGGCCTACTCGGATCCGGTCCGCTCGGCCAGTCGCTGTCGTACTCCCTCGATCGAGAGGGCGGTCACCAGCACGAGGCCCGTCGCCACGCGCTGGACGAACGGGTCTGTGTGGAGCAGGTTCAGGAGATTGCCCAGCGTGGTGAACAGGATCGCCGCGGCCACCGTGCCCACGAGCGTGCCACGGCCCCCTGCAAGGCGGGTGCCGCCGAGGACCACGCACGCGATCACGTTCAGCTCGAAGCCGGCCTCGAGGCCCGGCCCGGCCGAGTACAGGCGCGATCCGAGCAGCATCGCACTGATGCCCACGAAGACGCCCACCACGACGAACACCAGGAAGGTGGCCGAGTTGATCGGGACACCTGCCACGTGGGCGGCCGGGGCATTCGATCCGATGGCAAAGAGATACCTGCCGAAGGGCGTGAACCGGAGCACGGCGGACCCGACCAGCGCGCACACCATGAACACCGCAAACGGCACGGGGACGAAGCCCAGCGTTGCATTGCCCCACCAGATGAACTCGGGGCCGTTGTAGCGGGCCGCCTCGCCGCTCGTCAGGATCAGCGTCACACCGGCCACGATGAACAGCATCCCGAGCGTCGTGATGAACGCGGGGATCCGGACGACCGTCACGAAGAACCCGTTGATCGAGCCCACGATCATGCCGATCGCCACGGCCGCCAGCAGCGCCAGCAACGGGCTGCCGGTCGCCGATGCGGTGAGCACGGACGCCCATGCGGCCAGGGCCAGGGTCGACCCGACGGACAGGTCGAACAGCCCCGCGATGATCGCCATCGTCATCCCGATCGCCGAGATCCCCACGAAGGAGCTCTGGCGCAGGATGCTCGTGAGGTTGTCGGGGCTGGAGAAGTTCGGAACGAACGCAACGCCAACGACCCACAGGGCCGCCAGGACGAAGACGATCCCGAATCGTGTCCAGAGCCGGCCCCTGTCGATGCGGGTCCCGGCTTCCGTCGTCACCGCGGTCATTCGCTCGTCCTCGAGATCGGCGGCAGGATGGCGCGCTTCATGAACTGGCGCCCGGCCGTGCTCACGCCCACCGCCGCGAGGAGCAGCACGCCCGTCGTGAGGCTCTGGTAGAAGACCGGGACGTTGAGCAGGTTCAGCCCGTTGTTGATCTCCGAGATCAGCAGTGCGCCCAGCAGCGTGCCGATCATGGTCGCCCGCCCACCCGTCAGCGGTGTGCCTCCGATGACGACGACCGCGATCGCGGACAGCTCGAGGCCGGTGGCCAGGCGACCGTTCGCCGTCAGGACCTGGGCGCTGATGATCATCCCCGTGAGCGCAGCCGTGGCACCCACGATCGCGAAGACCACCCACAGGATCCGGTTTGAGCGCACGCCGGCCCGCGTGGCGGCCGGCTGGTTGCTGCCCACGGCGAGCACATGGCGACCGAGCCGCGTGCGGGCCACCACCTGGGCGAGGATGGCGGCGACCAGGAGCGCGAGCAGCACCGGCATGGCCCCGCCCGAGAGGATCTTGTAGCCGGTCTCCCCGACCAGGTAGATGTCCCTGCCGCCCGTGTAGATCAGGGTCAGCCCCCGGAGGATCGTCAGCGTCCCGAGGGTGGCGATGAAGGCGGGGACGCGCAGCTCGGCCACGATCAGACCGTTGACGAACCCGACGACCGCGCCCGCGATCAGACCCGCTGCGATACCAGGCCCGACCCCCAGGGTGGGGACGACGCTGAGCGATATCGCGCCGGCGAATGCCGCGATGGCTCCGACGGAGAGATCGAAGTTGCCGCTCGCGATGACCAGCGTCATGCCGAGGCCGACGATGGCGACGACCGCGGCGTTGGTGAGGACGTTGAACAGGTTCCCTTCGACGAGGAATCGCGGGGTGAGGAGCGTGAGAACGAGCCCCACCGCGACGACGAACAGGCCGACCCGATAGGTGCGCCACACGGCCAGCGCGGTGCGCCGGACGCCGTCCATCACCGGGGTCATACGTCGAACCGGGTGGCCAGGGTCATCACGGCCTCCTGTGTCAGCTCGGAGCCAGCCAGCTCGCCCTGCGGGATACCGTTGGCCATCACGACGCACCGGTTGGCAAGCCTGATCAGCTCGGGCAGCTCCGAGGTCTGGAGGAGAACGGCCATCCCGTCTGCGACGAGGGCATCGATCAGCGAGTAGATCTCCTCCTTGGCGCCGACGTCCACCCCGCGGGTCGGCTCCGCCAGCATCAGGACGCGGCTCTCGCTCGCCAATGCGCGCGCGAGGACGACCTTCTGCTGGTTGCCGCCACTCAGCCCGGCAACCTCCTGGTCGATGTCCTTGCAGCGGATGCTCAGGCGCTGCTTGAACCCCTCGGCCATGGAGCGATCGCGTCGCCCGTCGATGAAGACGAGGCGTCGCAGCCTGCCCAGGACGCCGAGGCTGATGTTGTGCTTGATCGGCAGGTCGGGGACGATCCCCTTCCGCTTGCGGTCGTCGGGGACGTATCCGAACCCCGATCGGAGGGCCTCACCAGGGCCCCGGATCGCGATCGCATGCCCGATGACCGTGACCTCTGCGGCCGAGAACGGGCGCAACCCGAACAGGCCCTCGACGACCTCCGTCGCACCACACCCCATCAACCCCGCCAGGCCCACCACCTCGCCGGCATGAAGGTCGAAGGACACCCCCGCGACGCGATCGACCGCGAAATCGCGGACACGGAGGCGCAGCTCCCCGGGGATCCTGTGCGGCGACGTCGTGTAGACGAGCTCCCGGCCGACCATGGCCGCAACGAGCTGCGACTCGTCGAGTCCCTCGCGGGCCCTCGTGAAGACGCGACGCCCGTCCCGCAGGACCGTCACCCGATCGGCGATGGCGAGCACCTCGGCCAGGCGGTGGGAGACATAGATGATCGCCGTGCCCTCCGCCGCGAGGTCTCGCACGATCTCCAGCAGGCGGTCTGCCTCGCGATCGCTCAAGGACGCCGTGGGCTCGTCCATGATGATGACCCGTGACTTGAACGAGAGCGCCCGGGCGATCTCGACGAGCTGCTGCTGGGCGACGGAGAGCTGATCCACCGCGATTCGTGGATCCACGTTCAGGCCCAGCCGTTGCAGCACCTCCGCGCTGCCGCGCTCCATGGCCGACCAGTCGATCATCGGTCCGATGGTCGGCTCGCGGTTGATGAAGATGTTCTCGGCGACGCTCAGGTGCGGCAGGAGGTTGAACTCCTGGAAGATGACGCTGATGCCCGCCTCCTGGGCGCTGGCAGGCGTCGGGAAGTGGCGACCGATGCCGTCGATCCGGATGGAGCCAGAGGTCGGCTGGATGACTCCGCCGATGATGTTGATGACGGTCGACTTGCCCGCGCCGTTCTCGCCGACGAGCGCGTGGACCTCCCCCGGGCGCACGTCGAAGTCGACGTGATCGACTGCGACGACGCCATGGAAACGGCGGGTGAGCTCGGTGACCTCGAGCAGTGGCGGCGTGGTCGTCATCGGCGGGGCCGCCATCGCGAGGTCGGGACCGGGTTCCGTCATGGCTGCTTCTCGAGCTGGTCGGACGCCTCGTCCCAGACACCGCTGCCGACCCGGCTCACCTGGACACCCATCTCCTCGAGCTGCGCGACCATCTCTGCCGGCGCCTCGCCGTCGGTGAACACGCCGGTGATGCGGTCCGTGCGGCAGAACGTGGCCGAGGCGATGCGGCCCCACTTCGTGTGGTCGACCACCGCGTACACCTCGCGGGCGGCATTGACCATGGAGCGCTTGATCTGGGCCTCCTCCTCCATGGCGTCACACAGGCCCGCTTCGATCGTGAACCCGGCTGCGCCGAGGAACGCCTTCTGCACGTTCACCCGGCGGAACACCGCGTCGCCCAGGGGACCGACCACCGAGAGGGCCTCCCAGCGGACCCGGCCGCCCAGCATGAGCACGGTGATCCCGGGGCTGCCCGCCAGCTCCGAGGCGACCCGGATGCTGTTGGTCACGACCGTCAGCCCGTGCCAGGTCCTGACCCCCTTGAGGTGGCGGGCGATCGACATCGCCGAGGTGCTCGCGTCGAGCACGATGCTCTCGCCGTCGCTGATCCGCGCGGCCGCGGCCGCACCCATCCGCGTCTTCTCCTCCCGCTGGAGGCGCTCGCGCACGGCGAACGCCGGCTCCGGGCCCACGCCGCGCGGCGCGATGGCGCCGCCGTGGGTGCGGACGAGCCGGGACTGGCCCTCGAGGACCAGGAGGTCCTTGCGGATCGTCACCGCCGAGACCCCGAAGTGCGCGGACAGGTCACCGACGCGCGCCCGCCCGTTGTCCGCGACCAGGCGCGCGATCTCGTCCTGCCTCTCGCGTGCGAACACCCCCTCGGGGGCAACCGGACCATGGACGGTCATCTGACGACTCCGCTCGCCGCGGGACTTCGATTGATTGCGATTGCGATTACTTTGCATCGTCTTGGCACAGATGTCAAGGCAAAATTCAAGCAATCACAAGAGTTCGCAGCCCTGCCCGATGGCTACCCACCGGGCGCGACCAGGACCTTGTGTCCCTCGCGGCGGCCAGCCGTGCGGAACGCGGCCTCGTAGTCCGCCAGCGCGAACAGGTGGCTGACGACGGCCCCGACGTCCACCTGCCCGGTCTCGACCAGCGCGATCGCGTTCGGGTAGGCGTGGACCATGCGCCGCGAGAAACGCAGGTCGAGACCCTTGCGGCGCGCGACCGACGCAGGGATGGTCGACCGGTCGCCGGCCGGGATCCCGGCGACGACCACGGTGGCGGCGGGCCTCGCCAGCGTGATCGCGGCGTCGATCGCATCGTCGTCGCCAGCGATCTCGATCGCCGCATCGACGCCGCGACCTCCGGTCGCGTGGAGCAGCGTCTCGCGCTCGGCGCCGCCGTCGACGAGGGCGGCGATCGCCCCCAGGCCGGCCGCGGCCTCGACCCGGTGGGGCAGACGGTCCGTGGCGACCACCAGGGTCGCACCCGACGCCCGGGCCAGCTGGATCAGCAGCAGCCCGATCGGCCCGCAGCCGAGGACGGCGACCGTGTCCCCGGGCCTGACCCTCGCGAGGCGCAGCGCATGGATCGCGACGCCCAGCGGCTCCAGCATCGCGCCGGCCGCGTCGTCGATCCCGTCCGGGAGCGGGACCAGGCTGGCCTCGGGCCACGCGATCAGCTCTCGCAGCGCCCCGTCCGTGGTCGAGTGGCCGAGGAACCGGACGGTCGGGCACAGGTGGCCGCGGCCCCGGGCGCACGTCTCGCAAGTGCCGCACGGGACCTGCGGATCGATTGCGACGCGCTGCCCGGCCCGCGGGCCGTCGGCGATGATCCCGGCCGCCTCGTGGCCCAGGACGAGCGGCCGCGTGAGAACCGCGTCGCCGATCCCGGACTCGTCGTACCAGTGGAGGTCCGACCCGCAGATCCCGACCGCGGTCACCCGCACCAGCGATTCGCCCGGGCCGGGGACGGGGGTGGGCTCGTCCGCGAGCCGGAGGTCGCCGGGGCCATGGAGGCGGAGGGACCTCATCCGTCGTGCCCCGGCGCTGGCGAGTCGCCCGCGATCGCGCCCGTCCCGGGCGGGTCGCCCGCCATCGCGTCTGTCTCGGGCGAGTCGCCCGCGACCTCCAGCAGCGCCTCCTCGGCCGCGCGCGTCCAGCGCCCGTCGTGGAGCGCCGCGGCGACCGTGGGGAACCGGTCGCCGAGCTCCGAGAGCCGGATCATGCCCAGCTCGTGGAGCTGCGGGTACACCACGATCTTGCCACCCGACGTGCGAGCCTCGACCGCCACGAGGGCATCGCGGACGCCCTCCATGCCGGTGACGGCGTCCACGGAGAGGTTCGTGTCCAGGTCTCCGCGCTCCAGCTTGTGCAGGACCACCTGCATGTCGGCGATCACCGAGCCGCTGGTCCCGAACAGGTAGAGGTGCCGCTCGATGATCGCGTCGAGATCGAGGGCCGCCCGGGTCCCCGCGGCAAACCCGGCGAAGATGTTGACGCGGGCGCCCGGCCCCGCGAGCTCGACCGCCTGGGCCACGATCGGCGGCGCCGGCACCATGACGCCGATGTAGTCGAAACCGGGCTCGACCCGCGTCGTCCGCGCGTTGGCGAAGGTCACCGGGACTCCGTGCGCGGCGGCCATGGGACCGGCGATGGCCCCGAGCTGGGCCAGGCGGGCGTCATCGATGTCGACGGCGGTGAGCGAGACTCCCGCGAGGCGGCTGGTCACCGTCCTGATGACGTGCATGAACCCCATCGGTCCGGCGGCGCCAATCACAGCGACACGGTCGCCGGCCCGCAGCTCGCCGTCGGCGGGTGCCAGCCGGTAGCCCTCGGTGGGGTCGTCGCCGGGCGTGCCCACCCAGCGCAGGAGGTCGTAGTGGATGCGCCCGACGTCGATCGCCACGGGACGCCCGACCATCGCTCCGCCGAGGACGACGTCGATGACGCCGCGCGTTGCGAGCAGGTCCTGGAGGGCCTCGATCCGGTCTGGATCGGCACCGAAGTAGACGATGTCGTCGAACGAGACCGGCGCGAGCCCGTCCGTGTCGTCCACGACCTCGAGGGACGGCCGGGCGGGACCCGCGGTCCCGGACGGGTCCACGGCCCCGATCGCAGCCCGCACCGAGGCGCGCTGCGCCTCGTCCGCACAGGCCGCGACGACCGCGCCGGGTGCCGCCGCCTCGAGGAGCCTGCCCAGCCCGTCGACCCCGTGACCGGCATCCCCGACCACGAGCAGCCGGCCGCCCGGAGCCAGCGTGCTGCGCTCCCGGCACGCGTACGAGGCCTCGACGCACGCCCACGGCTCGAGCAGCGCGACGGCCGAGCCGCTCGGGGCTTCGCCGACGGGGATCAGGAAGCGCTCGCCCGTGCCGGGCTCGATGATCATCCGCTCGTCGAGGAGCACGTACTCCTGGAGGCCGCCCTCGAAGTTGTAGCCGAAGGCCGCGTTGGAGCCGGGGGTGGGGAGGTGCCGGTAGTCGGTCTGGACGAGGACCCGCTCGCCAACCGCATGGCGGGTCACGGCCGACCCGGTCGCGACGATCCTCGCGGCCACCTCGTGGCCCGGGACGGTCGGGAGGTCGCCCGGCACGTAGCTCGGGATCTCGGCCAGCTCCGCGCGCGTGAGCCCGGCCGTCACCTCGGCCTTCCGAAGATGGCCGGTGAAAGCGTGGAGCAGCTTTGTGTCGGAGAAGCAGATGCCGACGGCTTCGACACGCAGGACCAGCTGGGTCGGTCCCGGGACGTGCACGGCCTTGGCCCGGTTGTGGACCAGCCGGCCGGGCCCGGTGTACTGGACCGCGTGCTGCGTCGCCGGCAGGGCTGGGCCGGGCGCGGCGCGCGGGCAGCGCGTTGACGGGCGCCGACAGCGGGCCGGCGGGCGCGGGCAGCGCATCGACGGGCGCCGGCAGCGGGCCGGCCGCCGGGGGCGGCGCACCGGCCGTCCGGGCGTGATCGGTCACCTGGCTTCTCCTCGTCGTTCGGGACCCCGTTGGGACGTTGGGTTGGCGCCGGACGCGGTCCGGCGGTCGTTCAGCTGAGCATCACCTGGCCGCCCGTGACAGGCACCGCCTGGCCGGTCTCGTACTGCTGGGCCACCAGGTAGTAGATCGCGTGCAGGACGTCCTCGGGCCGGCAGCCTCGGCGCATCGGCACCTTGGCCTCGTAGAACTCGCGGACGTCATCGACGGTCCGGGCACCTGGCACCTTGCCCTCGCGCAGGTACTGCAGGAACAGGCCGTTGGCGGGATCGGACCACAGCGGCCCGTCGAAGAAGTTGCCGGGGCAGACGGCGTTGACCTTGATGCCCTGGTCCACGAGCTCGAGCGCAAAGGACTGGGTGAGGCCGATGCCGCCGAACTTGCTGCCGGCGTAGGCGCTGTTGCGGCTCGACCCGACGAGCCCCGACTTCGAGCTGATCTCGATCACGTCGCCCCGGTAGTCCGGCCTCGCCGCGTGCTGGCGGGCGAGGATCGGCGCCGTGAACCTCACGGCAAGGAAGTAGCCGCGGTAGTTGACGCTCGTGACCAGGTCGAACTCCGCGAGCGGCTGCGCGGTGACGCTGCCTGCGCGGAGGACGCCGGCGTTGGAGACGAGCAGGTCCAGGCCGCCATACGCCTCGACGGTTGCGTGCAGCCCGTCGGCCACGGAGGCCTCGTCCATGACGTTCATCGTGACCGCGATCGCCCGCCCCGGGCCGTACCGGGCCGCGAGCTCTGCCGCGTTCGCCTCAGCGAGCGCGCCGTTGACGTCCGCGAGGACGACGTGGCCGCCCTGGGCGACGAGGTCCGTGGCGATGGCGAGCCCGAACCCCTGCGCCGCACCGGTCACGAGGGCGACCCGCCCCTCGAACCTGCGCCCGGCAGCGACGCCGGCGACGGACAGGCCGGCGGCGATGCCCCGGCGGTAGACCTCGGCCTCCCACGTCTCGATGAACTGCCGCTCCGGGTCTGCGAGGGCTCGCACGCCACCCAGGCGGATCGCGCCCTCGCCCACGCGGAGCGCGTCGAGGTAGATGTGACGCGCGGTGTCGGCCGCCGCCCAGGTGTCGCCGGCCGCGAACAGGCCGAGGCCCGGCACGACCACGATGATCGGCTCGCCGTGGACGGCGACGTGCTCGTCGAGGCGTGCTCGCAGGAGTCCCGGGAGGTCGTCGGGTTCGACGCCGTCGGGAACGTCGACCAGCATCGGCCACGAACCCGCGTAGACGATCTGGTCCGGGGTGAGCGGCCCGCCCAGCACGAAGGCACGTCCCGCCGGCGTCGCGGGAAACGACGCCGCGAGCGCGGAGTCGTCGAAGGTCACGATCACCAGGGTGGGACCGCCCGACAGGAGACCCCGGAGCGTCGGCCCGGCCGCCTCCACGAGGGCCCGTCCGCGCGCGGCGTCCGGGGGGGCCGATGATCCCGATGAGGCCGACAACGCCGACGGGGTCGGGGAGGCGGGGGTCCGATCGACGGCGGCCCGGACGACCGAGACCATCCAGGCGTACAGTTGCTCGATCCCGGCGGCCGTGTCCGCCGCGACGATGACGCCATGGTTCTGCATGAGGACGACCGCGGGCGGCTGCCCGCCCGTCCGCTCCTCGAAAGCCCGTCTCGCCGTCGCGATGGCCCGTGCGAGGGGAAGCCCGGGATCCGCGTACGGGACCCAGACCGCCCCATCTCCGAACAGTCGGGCGGCCAGCGCGGCCCCGTCGACGGCGCAGGTCACGGCGTTGAGGAGGACGGGGTGCGTGTGCAGCACGAACCGCTCCTGCAGCAGGGCGTGGAACAGCAGCTCGACCGACGGCCTGCGCCCGCCCGCCTCGCCCAGCCTCGCGGCCCGCGCGGCGCGCAGGATCGGATCCGTGTCGCCGGGCGCGTCCGCAGTGCCGTCCGGCCCGTCGCCGGCGCTGAGGAGGCCGAGGAGCGTTCCGATGTCGAGGGGGACGAGATCGTCGGCCTCGAGGGTCGCCAGCGGCACGCCGCTGGGCTTGATGTACAGGACGCCGTCCGCCTTCGCCGACGCATTCCCGCCGCCGCCCCGCGAGAACTCGGGGTCCCGACCGAAGCGCTGCGCCAGCGCGATCAGCTCGTCGAGCGTTGCGACCGGCACGGGGGGCAGGACCTGGCTGACGGGACGTCCTTGCCCGGTCATCGGGCCACCGCCACGGCCTTGTCGCCGATGATGCCTGCGCCAAGCTCGGCGAACCATCGGATCCGCGCGTCCGCGTCGGGAAACGCCGGGTTCGGGATCCCGTCGCGGTCCACGAAGCCCGGCCGGCCTTGCGAGCGCAGGTGCTGGTGCGCGGCGATCACGCAGGTGCCCTCCCAGAAGACGGCGCGCGCCGCATCCGAGGGCAGCGACCCGTCCACACATCTCGGCTCGAGGGGGATCCGATCGGGCGTGTTGTGCTCGGTGCCGGCGGTCACGATGATCCCGGCCGACCGGTATGCAGCGACGTACTCGTCCACCACCTCCGGCCGGTTGCGGATCGGGATGAGCTCCGCCGCATGGATGCCGCGAGCCAGGACCCGCGCCGCCAGCGCCGGGGCGGGCGTCTCCCAGGGGCAGATCGGGTCGACGCCGTCGGCCAGCGTCGGGTAGCACGGGATGCCGCCCGCCTCCAGGATCAGGCGATACGCATCGGCGAAGGACACCGGCGACTCGACGACGAAGGCGGGTCGACCGGCCTTCATCAGGCGCGAGCGGATCTCTCCCTGCACGGCGACCGAATCCTCGACCGGGACCGCGGTCGGGCCCCCGAACGCCTGAGCCAGCAACCGTGCCCGGCGTTCCGGGGGAGTGGTGAGGAACAGCGCCTCCTGGAAAGCTCTCGCGACGTGGCGCTCCTGGAGGACGACCCAGCCGGCGGGCACGGCGGCGAGCTCGGCGACCTCCTCGGCGATCGTGCCGTCCGTGATCACGGTGGCGAGGCCGGCATCCGCGAAACGTTCCCGGAGGCGATCCACCATGAGGCGCATCCGGTCCACGTCGGTCCTGCGGGCCCGGGCCGCGAGCAGGACGGTGGTCTCCGTGGGCGGCGCGAACGGGTCCACGCCTTTCCCGCACACGTAGATCCGGCCGGGGTTGGCCGGATCGTTGATCCGCGTGCCGGCCGCCTCAAGCTCGCCGTCCATGGAGATCAGCTCGAGGCCGAAGAGCGGCAGGATTCCGGCTGCGCGGGCTTCCTGGGCGAACCGGGCGTAGATCCGCACGTCGTGGAAGTTGGAGGCTCCCAACACCCGCACGCCCTCCGCGGCGGCGGTCCGGACCGCGTCCTCGGCGGTCTCGAAGGCCGAGAAGTTCGGAGGCAGGTGCACGTGCGTGTTGACCACGCCGCGCCCGGCCGGACCGGCCGCCGGGCCACCGCGGGGATCGTCGTCGGCGTGCATCTGGCTTCGTGCTCCTTGCCCGCACGGCCGCTCGACCGTCGGCCCGGGTGCCCAGCGGGCACCTGACGAACGCGGACGATCTGTTACGGCTGTTTGCGATTGGTTACGGTCAGCGCGATATTACGACATAAGCAACAGGCTTGTCACGCGGATCCCGGTAATCGCCTTCGCAGGGGGTCGCGCCCACCGGACCGCTCGTCCGCGGGATCCGTGAGTCCGCGGGATTCACTCGTCGGCCCGTCCGCTCGTCCGCGGGATCCGCTCGTCCAGGGGTTCGCTCGTCCGCGGGATCCGCTAGTCCGCGGGATCCTCGTCGAACGGAAGGCGGCGGAACAGGGCGAGGACCGGCGCCGTGCCGGAGACCGTCCCGCCCGACGCCTGGCCGGCCGGAGGCTCGTCCTCGCCCGCGCCGCCCGGCGCGTGCGGGTCCGCCCCGCCGGATGGGACGGCCGCGATCGACCGCCACAGGGCGCTCCTCACCCCGGGCAGATACGGGCTTGTCCTCCGTCTCGCAAGGACGCCGGCGATCCCCTGGGCCGCGACAGCGTCGTAGAGTGCCCGGCCCTCCCCGTCGACCGCGGGGACCATGACGACCTCGTCCCCCGGCCGCAGCACGCGCCGCAGCAGGTCGCGCCGCTTGTCCAGTGGCTGGTTCAGGAGCCAACGTCCGTCGACGTGGAGGAGGTCGAACACAAGGAGGGCCACCGGCCGCCCCGGGCGCCCGGAGAGCCGCTCGCGGAGGGCTTGGTCGTCCGCACGGCCGAGGGCATCCACCACCACGAGCTCGCCGTCGAGCACCGCGGATCGAGCGGCGACCCGCACCGCGAGTCCCGCCAGCTCCGGGAGCCGGCCGGCCAGCTCCCGGCCGGTGCCGTCCACCAGCCGCGCCTCGCCGTCACCCGCGAGCTCGGCCGGTTCCACGAACGCGAGGACGCGGTGACCGCCCCAGGTGGGCTCGAACAGGAAGTCGGGAGAATCGAACGCTTCGGGGTGCGGCGTCGGCCACATCGGCGCGACGTCGCCGGGACGCGGCAGGGCCGGCTCGAGCCGGAAGGAGAGCTGCTCGGCCATCGCGCCCCGATGGTAGCCCTTCCGCGCGGGCCGGACCTCGCACGGCGCCGGACTTGCCGGGCTCCTGCGCTGCCCGAACACCGAGCCGCATCCGGCCACCCCGAATCCTGACCAGGAGCTCGCCGTCCACGTGACCAAGCCGGGCGACGGGCACTGTCATTCGCGCCCTCGCGTGGCCTTGGGCGTCTACGGGCCGCTCAGCCCTTGTGCGGCCGTCCTACGATGGGCGCATGGGAAACCGGACGCCCGCCTACTGGCCGACCCGGATCATGCTGGCGGTCGGCATCGTCTCGGCCGCGGCCGTCATCCTCGCGGACGTCGTCCTTGCCCGTCGGCTGACGGAGCCGTGCTTCGGCTGCGCCTACCCGGACGTGCTCGGCCTGCCCGCCAATGTCGTCGGGGCCGCGATTGGGGCCGCGCTCGCGGCATTCGGCCTCGTCTGGATGTTCCGCATCTTCCGGGGGCCGCGCGACAAGCCCCCCGTGTGGCGCTACCGCCGCTAGGCTTCGGCGTCGGCCGCGCCCAGCTCGTCGCCTCCGCCGAACATCGGGATGGCCTCGGCGTTCGCCTCCGCCGATGCGGGGCGACGTGTAGAACCCCGCCTCGGCCGCCTCCGCTCGCATCCTGGCCGTTGGCTCCTCCGGAGGTCGCGCACGTCCGGGCCGGACCTCGCACGTCCGGGCCGGACCTCGCACGGGGCCGGACCTCGCACGGGGCCGGACCTCGCACGGGTCACCCTTCGGACCCGGCTAGACTTCGGGTAACGCCACCTCGTCCACGGTTCCGGCGGAGGCCGACCGTGCCCAACCGGAGGACCCCGTGCCCCGACCCGCACGTCCCGAGGACCTGTACCGCCTCCAGGTCCCGTTCGATCCCCGCCTGTCACCGGACGGCCGGACCGTCGTGTTCACGGTGAAGACGAGCGCCGTCGGGTTCGATGGCTACCGGCACTCGATCTGGGCCGCGCCCGTGGACGGGTCGGCCGCGGCTCGCCGCTTGACGCTGGGTGCGCGTACCGACGCCCACGCCCGGTTCTCGCCGGACGGGCACACGCTCGCGTTTCTGTCGGACCGCCGGCTGCGGGTCGAGGACGAGCCGGACCGGCCGACCGAGCCGAAGGAGCGCCTGGATGCGGTGCAGGTTCATCTGCTGCCGCTGGACGGCGGCGAGGCCCGGAGGCTCACGGACCTGCCGCGCGGGGTGTCGGATCTCGCCTGGTCCCCCGATGGCCGCACGCTCGCCGTGCTGACCTCGTCGGTGGGAGCCACGCCTGAGGAGGATGCCAGGAAGCGACGCCGACCCGCCAAGCCGAAGCCCGGCGAGCCCCCGCTCTCCGACTACCGCTACCTCGACACGCTCGGCTACCAGCACAACGGCGACGGGTTCATCGACGACAGGGACGCGCACCTGTGGCTGGTGGACGTGGCGACCGGCGGGGCACGACCGCTCGTGGCCGGGCCGACGCCCGAATCGAGCCCGGCGTGGTCCCCGGACGGGACGCGGATCGCCTTCGCGGCCAACCGGCGCCGCAACCCGGACCTCGCAGATCGTTCCATGGTGTTCACCGTCGAGGTTGCGGGCGGTGCGGTCACGGCGATCGCCACGGGCGATGACGCCCTGTTCGGCGTGCCGGCCTGGACACGAGACGGGGCCTCGATCGTGGCGCTGGGTGAGCGGTTCCCGCGGGGCGGCTACCGGACCGGGCTCTGGCGGTTCGCGGCAGACGGCACCGACGCCGGCCGCGGCGGGGGGACGGACCTGCTGGCGTCGAGCGAGCTCAAGCCGGATGCAGGCATGAACAGCGACGTGGCCGTGGGCGAAGGTCCGCGCGTGGCGCTGTCCGAGGACGGCGTGTCGGTGCTGTTCACGGCCCCGACCGAAGGGAGCTGCGAGCTGTGGCGTGTCCCGCTGACCGGCGGGGTGGCGCCCGAGCGGCTGACGAGCGACCGGCACTACCTGTCGGGCTGGGACGCCGTCGGGGTGGCCGGGCTCGACGCCATGGCTGCGGTCCGGTCGTCTGCGACTTCGCTGCCGGAGGTCGTCGCGTTCGATGTGCCAGTGGCCGGTGTCACAGGCGGACGCCGGACGTTGACGGCGCTCAACGACGCGCTGGCGGCGGAGATCTCGTTCGTCGAGCCCGTCGAGCGCCGCTGGACAAGCGGCCGTTGGGAGATCCAGGGCTGGCTATACGCGGCCGGGGAGGGTCGCCGGCCGATGGCGGTCGAGATCCATGGTGGGCCGCACACCCTGTACGGCTGGGCGCCGATGCTGGAGTGGCAGGTCCTGGCCGGTGCCGGCATATCGGTTCTGGCGTGCAACCCGCGCGGCTCGGAGGGCTACGGCGAGGCGTTCAACCGCGCCAACCTGGGGGACTGGGGTGACGGCCCGATGGAGGACGTCGTCGCCGGCGTGGACGGGGCGGTGGCCGACGGGTTGGCCGATCCCGATCGCCTGGGGGTCACCGGCGGCTCGTACGGCGGCTACCTGACCAACTGGATCGTTGGGCGGACGGATCGCTTCAGGGCGGCGGTCACATGCCGGTCGGTCGCGGACATGGGCATGCTGTTCCTGACGGGGGACATCTCGGGCGGCGAATGGGCCAGGGAGGAGTTCGGCCGCACGCCGTGGGAGGACCCGGCGTACTTCGACTCGATCTCGCCGATCTCGCTCGCCGCGAACATGCGAACGCCGCTGCTGATCCAGCACGCGGAGCGGGACCTGCGAACGACGGTCGGGCAGGCCGAGGCGCTGTTCACGGTCCTCCGCACGCTCAAGCGCCCGGTCCGCTTCATGCGGGTCCCCGACGAGAGCCACGAGCTTACGCGCAGCGGGACGCCATTCCGCCGCGTGGAGAACCTGGTCCAGGTCCGCGACTGGTTCGACCACTACCTGGTGCGCGGCAGGACGCGGATGCCGGCGCCGCCGAAGGCCCGCGCGGGCCGGTAGCTGCGTCCCGGGCGAGAAGCTGCCTCCGGGGGAGTAGCTGCGACCCGGGGGAGTAGCTGCGTCCCGGGGGAGCGCTCTGGCAAGCGGGTGACGGTCGGCCCGGCTCCGCGCCGGGGGCGTGGGACGGCAGCGCCCGTCACGCCCAGCTCGGCGTGCGTCAGCGCCCGGCTCAGCGTGCGTCACGCCCGGCTCAGCGCCTGTCGCGTCCGGCTCAGCGCCCGGCGCGGATCCTCGCCCAGGGGACCAGCCCGGTCACCGGCAGCGGCCCCAGCTCCCGGAAGGGGATCCAGCGCGCGAGGTCCGACGACCCGTCGACCTCGTCGCGGAGCGTGCCACCCGTGACCGTAGCCCGGTACAGGATCCCCACGGTCTGCACCCGGTGACCGCTGATTGTCTCCACCGGCTCCAGCACCGCGGATCGCACCCCGATGAGCGGACCCACGACGCCCTCGAGGCCCGTCTCCTCGAGCAGCTCCCGAACCAGCCCGGCCTCGGGTTCCTCGCCGAAGTCCAGCCCACCGCCCGGGAGCGTCCACAGCCCGGCTCCGGGGCCTCTCGGCGCGATCCGGCAGAGCAGCACCGCGTCGTCGTGCTCGCACCAGCCGTACGCGGCGAGGCGGACGCGCTGGACCACCCCGTCCGGGCCCAGGAAGCGCTCGACCGGGAAGCCGGCGTCGCTCACTGCACCCATCGGTCGTGCGGCACGTCTCGCGACCGCGCGGCACCCGGTGCTAGGCTCGCCTGAGGATGGTCGGCCGCATTCGTCGCGTCACGCCCCGCGGGGTCCAGCGCCTCTTGCCGCTCGCCGCCGCCGTCGTCGCCGTCGCCCTGCTCATCGCCTCGCCGCCGCCCGTCGCGGCCCTGTCCGGCGACTACCCGCATGCGAGCCAGGGCAACCGCGGGTCGAACGTCCGAGCCCTCCAGTACCTGCTGCGCGACCACGGGGCGATCATACGGGTGACGGGCATCTTCGACGCACCCACGGTCGCGGCGGTCCGCGTGTTCCAGGCAGGCGCGGGCCTCGCGGCCGACGGGCAGGCCGGGTCCGCCACGTGGAACGCCCTCGTCGTCCGCCTCGAGCCGGGATCCACGGGCGAGGCGGTCACGAGTGTCCGCCTCCTGCTGAACGAGAAACGGCGGACGAAGCTGCCGCCGACGGGGGAGTACGACGCCGCCGTCGCGGCGGCGGTGTGGTCGTTCCAGGTGCACGCGCACCTGCCGCCATCGGGCGTGACCGATACAGCCACGTGGAGGCTGCTCCTCGCCCACCTCGAGCTGCCCGACTTCGGGGCCACCCTGTGCGACTACAACGTGGGCAACGGACCCGCGAACTGGGGCACGGCGGCGGCGATCGGCCAGGTCGAGGCGGCGGGGAAGAGCCTCGCGCGGTCCGGCTTCAGCCGGCCGGCCGTCGGCGACGTGGGGTTCGAGCACGGCGGCGACATCCCCGGCCACACGACGCACGAGCAGGGCCTCGACGTCGACCTCCGCCCGATGCGCAGGGATGACCGCCAGTGCGGCGTCGGGACGAACTGGAGATCGTCCGCCTACGACCGCGCCGCGACTCGGGCCCTGGTCCGGTCCGTCCGGGCGACCGCGCCGGGCCACGTCAAGGTCATCTACTTCAACGACCCGGTCCTCGTCCGGGAGGGGCTGACCACGTGGCATTCGGGTCACGACGACCACCTCCACGTCCGATACTGCGAGCGCGTCCATCCGCTTGCCGCCTACGACTGCTGATCAGCCAACCACTTCCGAACAGGGAGCCAGCCCCCGTGATCGTCCTCGCCGGAGACGCCCTCGTCGATCTCATCGTGCGCCCGGACGGGGACCTGGTTCCCGTCGCCGGCGGCGGGCCGTACAACGCGGCTCTGGCCGTCGCGCGCCTCGGCGTGCCCTGCACGTGGATCGGTGGACTGTCGCGGGACCGGTTCGGCCGGATGCTGGAGGCCGGGCTCGTCGCGGACGGCGTCTCGATGGATCTCGCCCAGCGCACGGACCTGCCGACGACGCTCGCACTGGCCGAGCTCGACGAGCACGGTGCCGCCGCGTATCAGTTCTACACGGAGGGCACGTCCGCGCCGGCCGTCCACCCAGGGCCGCTCGCCGGGGGGCTGCCGCCGGGGACGCGAGCCGTGCTCACGGGGACCCTCGGCTTCGTGCTCGAGCCGATGGCGACGACCCTCGAGGCCTGGGTGGAGGGCCTCGGGGATGACATCGTCGTGATGGTGGATCCCAACTGCCGGCCCTCGATCACCCGCGATCCCGAGGCATATCGGGCACGCCTGGCCCGGGTCCTCGTCCGTGCCGACATCATCAAGGCGAGCGCCGAGGACCTGGCGTTCCTGCGCCCGGGGGTGACCGCCGACGAGGCGGTCGCGTGGATCGGGTCGCTCGGGCCCCGAGTGATCCTGGTGACCGATGGCGCAAGACCGGTGACGGTCCTCGTCGATGGCGTGGCACACCGCGTCCCGGCGCCGCCCGTGCGCGTGGTGGACACGGTTGGAGCGGGGGACACCTTCGGGGGGGCGTTCCTCGCGTGCCTCGTCCACGGTGGCGTGACGCGGGCGACAGTGGCCGACGAGGAGGCCCTCCTGGGCGCCGCCCGGTTCGCCGTCCGGGCCTCGGCGATGGTGTGCGAGCGCCCCGGTGCCAACCCGCCGACACTCGCCGAACTGGGCGGCTGGCCCTCGGCGTGAGTGGCAGCGCTGCTCGCGGGGCTCCTCTTGGCCACGGTGCCTGGCCACCGTGCTCTGGATGATGAAATATCGGGATTGACTGAAACTTCTGAACCGACGTAAACTGCCCGGCATGCGAGCCGAAGAAGAGATGTTCATCGAGCGCTGGTCCCGCATCCTTGCCTCCGAGGGCCTGCCGCCCGTCGCAGGCCGCCTTTGGGCCTGGCTGCTCATCTCTGACCCGCCCGAACAGACCGTGGACGAGATCGCGGAGGCGATCGGTGCGAGCCGCGGAGCCATCAGCGGTGCGGTCAGGATGCTGGAGCCGTCCGGCCTGATCGTCCGGTCAAAGCGCGCGGGGGACCGCCGCGAGTACTGGCGCACCTCGTCGGACGCGGTGGTCCACAGCCTGGAGGCCAAGGAGCGGGCGACGCGACCGTCGCTGCGCGCCATCGACGACATCCTCCTCGCATACCAGGACCGCCCTGAGGCCTCGCTCGCCCGCCTCCGGGAGGTCCAGCGCCTGTACTCGATGCTGCTCGGGACGTTCCCCCAGTTGATCGCCCAATTCAAGGCCGAGCGGGAGGCCCTCGCCCCCGTCGTCGTCCCATCGGGAAAGGACTGACATGCCCTCAATCATCCATACAGAAAGCCTCACCAAGAGCTACGGGGAGCACCGCGGCATCGTCGACGTGGACCTCGAGGTCCAGGCGGGCGAGGTGTTCGGGTTCCTGGGCCCGAACGGCGCCGGCAAGACCACCACGATCCGGACCCTGCTCGACCTCATCAGGCCGACGTCGGGACGGGCATTCGTGTTCGACATCGAGACGACCGTGGACCCGGTGTCCATCCACCGCCGGATCGGCTACATCCCCGGCGAGTTCGCCCTGTACGACCGCCTGACGGGCGCCCAGACCATCGAGTACTTCGGCAACCTGCGGGGCGGCGTCGACAAGGCGTACCGGGCGCAGCTGCTGGAGCGGTTCGACCTGGATGCGTCGCGCAAGTTCAAGGAGTACTCGAAGGGCAACAAGCAGAAGGTCGGGCTCGTGATCGCGCTCCAGCACAGGCCCGAGATGCTGATCCTCGACGAGCCCACGTCGGGCCTCGATCCGCTGATCCAGCAGTCGTTCTACGAGCTGGTCCGGGAGGCTCGCACCGAGGGCCGGACTGTGTTCCTGTCGAGCCACATCCTGTCCGAGGTCGAGCGCACCTGCGACCGGGTCGCGATCATCCGCGAGGGCCGCCTCGTCAAGGTCGACAGTGTCGACGGCCTGCGGGATCTCGCCCACCACGAGGTGGAGCTGCGGTTCGTCGATGGCGTCCCCGCCGAGGAGTTCAGGGGCTTGCCGGGCGTCTCGGAGGTGGTCGTCACGGACCACATCCTGCGGATGCGGGTCTCCGGCCCGATCACCCCGGTCGTCCAGGTCGCCGCAAGATACGAGCTGCTCGACTTCGTGAGCCGCGAGCCCACGCTCGAGGAGACGTTCCTCGCCCAGTACGGCCGCGAGGCCGTGGAGGCAAACCGGTCATGACCGCCAGCGCCGGCACGCCATCCCGTGCGGCGGCGATCCCGGCGATCCCGCTGCACCGCCGCCTGTACGGCTTCGGCAGCATCTACGGCAAGACCATCCGCGACTCGCGCGTCGCGTTCATCATCGCCGCCGGGATGCTCGGCGGGATGGCGCTCGTCATGGGCGCGGCGGTGTCGAGCATCTTTCCCACCCCCCAGGCGCGCCTCGAGGTCGACAAGCTCGTCGGGAGCCTGCCGGCGTCGATGGTCAACCTGTTCGGGAACGCCACCGCCATGGGCGGGAAGCTGGGCACGCTCGGGGGTTACATGACCTTCAAGTACGGCGCGATCTTCGCGATGGGCACCGCCCTGTGGTCGATCTTCGCGCTGTCCTCGACGCTGGCCGGGGAGGCGCGCAGCGGCAGCCTCGACATGGTCGCGGCAGCACCGTTCGGCAAGCGCCGGATCGCCCTCGAGAAGGTCGCAGCCCACCTGACGATGCTGGCGCTCGCGATGGTGATCCTCGCCGTCGGGACCACGGTCAGCTCGCTCGTGTTCGGCGACGCCGCGCTCGGCGACACGATCTCGCCGGTGTCCTCGGTCGGCTTCGCGCTGTGGACCGGCTTCATCGCGCTGTTCTTCGGCGGGCTGGCGTTCGCGCTGTCGCCGCTCCTCGGTCGCGCAGGCTCCGCCGCGGTCGCTTCGCTGTCGATGGCCGTCCTGTGGATGACGAGCGGCCTGGACGTCGGAGGCCCGCTCGTCGCCATCAGCCCGTTCCATTGGACCGCGAGCCATATCCCTCTCGTCGGCATGTACGACTGGCCGCCCCTGGCGCTCGTGGGCGTGATCGGCGTGCTCCTCCTCGCCTCGGGATCGAGCTGTTCAGCCGGCGCGACCTCGGGGTCACCGTCGGCATCTCCCTGCCGGGCCTGCCCTCTGCGCTCCTGGGCACCCGCGGTCCCGTCAACCGGGCCTTCGGCGAGCAGCTCCCGCGCGCAGCGTCGTGGGGCATCGGGCTGGGCCTCATCGGCGCGCTCTACGCTTCGCTCGTCGGGCCCCTGTCGAGCCAGCTCTCGGCCGGCTCCAGCATGCAGGCCACCTTCGCGGCGCTGTTCCCGGGGTTCGACCTCGAGACGACCGGCGGCTGGATGCAGCTGTATGCCGAGCTGCTGTACATCGCGGCCGGCTTCGCTGCGGCGACGCTCGTGGGGCGGTGGGCATCGGACGAGACCGACGGGCGCCTGGAGACGCTCATGACGACGCCCCTGACCCGCGCCTGGTGGGTGATCGCCGGCGGGATCGCCGCCTTCCTCGGGATCATCGTGATGACCATCCTGTTCTCGGCCGGTGTCGGGCTCGGCGCGGCGTCGGGCGGTCTCCCCGCGACGGACGCGATGGTCGGTGCCGCGTCTCTCGGGATCTACGCGGCGGCGATCGTCGGGGTGGGCTTTGCGATCGGCGGCGTGTGGCGGACCTCGGCTAGCGGCCGAGATCGCGGCCCTGGTCGTCGTGGCGACCTACCTCGTCGACCTCCTGGCGCCGCCACTCAAGCTGCCCGACTGGGTCCACCAGCTGGCGCTGACCGCGCACCTCGGCAAGCCGATGGTCGGCGAGTGGGACCCGGTGGGGATCGTCGCCTGCCTGGCGATCTTCGCCGGCGGGGTCGCGCTCGGCGCGTGGGGCGTCCGGCGGCGCGACCTCGGGCACTAGGAGGAGGATGGCCATGACCGCACAGGCGGGCAGCGCCCCCACCGGGGGCTCCCGGACGGCCGCCTCGGCCTTCAGCCGGGTTTACGGTCTCGGCAGCGTCTACGCCAAGACGCTCCGTGACTCGCGGCTCGCGGTCATCATCGTCGCCGGCCTGGTGGGCGATCTTTCTGATCACGACCGGCCTGTCCTTCGCCACGGCGTACGCGACGGCGGAGTCGCGCCAGGAGCTCGCCAACCTGGTCCAGAGCCTCCCGGCCGCGATGGCAGGCGTCTACGGCGTCCCGCACCCGGTGAACATGACCAGCCTGGGCGGGTCCATCAACTTCAAGGTCGCACCGTCATCGGCCTCACGGTCGCACTGTGGTCGATCCTGGCCCTGTCGGGGACCCTCGCCGGCGAGATCCGCCGCGGCAGCCTGGAGTTCGTCGCCGCGGCCCCGCTGGGCATGCGCCGGATCGCGCTCGAGAAGCTCGCGGCGCACCTGACCGGCATGGCGATCGTCGTCGTCGTGACCGCGCTGTGCGCCTGGTCGCGGGGCTCTTCGGCACCCTGCCGGGCGACGAGGTCACGCCGTCCATGGCGATCGGATACGCGGCCTGGATCGGCGTCGTCGGCCTGGCTTCCGGGTCCGTGGCGTTCGCGCTGGCCCCGCTCGTGGGGCGTGGCGCGTCCGCCGGGATCGCGGGAGCCATCCTCCTGGTGGGCTACTTCGCCAACGGGTACCAGGCGGCGGTACCGGCCTTCGCACCTGTCGCAAACACGACCTGGTGGGGCTGGACGACAACCACCAACCGCTGGCGGGCCAGTTCGACTGGGCATCGCTCGTCCCGGCTGCCGTCGTCGCGGTGGCCCTGTTCGCCGTCGGGGTGGCCGTGTTCACGCGACGCGACCTCGGCGTCACGGTCCACATCCCGTGGCCGGCCATGCCGGCCGGGGCGCTCGGCCTGGGCGGCCCCGCCGCCCGGTCGTTCGGCGAGCGGCTCCCGGTGGCGTTCTGGTGGGGGATCGGTGTCGGCCTGGCGGGGTTCATCCTCGGGGCCACGGCCTCGTCCTTCAGCGCCACCCTCGCCCAGCAGAGCCCCGACATCATCGCCGTGTTCAAGGCGGTGTTCCCGAGCGTCGACCTGCTGAGCGGCTCGGGCGCGTTCCTCGAGATCGCCTTCGTCACGTTCGGGTACATCCTGGCCGGGTTCGCGGCTTCGACGCTGGTCAACGGCTGGGCATCGGACGAGGACGGCGGCCGGATGGAGGTGCTCCTGTCGACGCCGATGTCGCGGACGCGCTGGGCGTTGATGAGCGGGCTCGGCCTGTACGGGGCGATCGCCTGTTCACGGCGATGATGGTCGTGGGCATCGGGGTCGGGTCGATCATCACCGGCGGGGACGTGCTGACGCCGGTCCTGGGCACGCTCGTGATCGGACTCTACGCGCTCGCCCTCGCTGGGATCGGGATCGCCTGGGGCGGTGTCGTGGGGACGTCATTCGCGGGCGAGATCGTTGCCGTCGTCGTCATCGTGACCTTCATGATCGACTTCCTCGTCCCGCCCTGGAGCTGCCCGACTGGATGCACCAGCTCGCGCTGTCGGCGCACCTGGGGCAGCCGATGGTCGGGATCTGGGACTGGGCCGGCATGATGGCGTGCGTGGCCATCGCCGTCGTGGGCCTGCTGCTCGTCGGCCTGGGGCATCGCGCGGCGGGACGTCGCCCGGTGATCGCCCGGCCTCGCGTCCCGCGACGCCCGGCTCCCATCGGGGCGGGTTCAGCGTCCTAGACTCGGGGCGTGGACCCGCTCGCCCTCGGCTTCATCGCGCTTGCCGCGGTCCTCCATGCCGCCTGGAACATCCTGCTCAAGACGGCCGGCGACCCGCTGCGCGACGGCGACGGTGGGCGTCGTCGCGGCCTCGCTGGTCCTCGGTCCCGCTCGTCCTGGCGCTCATGGCTGCTGCTCGACCGGCCCGAGGTGCCGGCCGCGGCCTGGGTCATCGCCATCGTCTCGGGCGTCGTCGAGGTCGCGTACTTCGTCTTCCTCGCGGCCGCGTACCGGCGTGGCGACCTCTCGGTCGTGTACCCGCTGGCCCGCGGCAGCGCGCCGCTGCTCGCGGTCGTCGTGGCGTGACGGTGCTCGGGGAGCGCCTGGCCCGCAGCCGCGTGGGCAGGCGTCGCGCTCCTGTTCGCCGGGCTGCTCGTCGTCCAGCGGCCGTGGCGACCTGGTGCGCAGCGCGTCGTCGCGCGACCGTGCCGCGGTCGGGTTCGCGCTCCTGACCGGGGCGATGATCGCCGTCTACTCGTCGCCTCGACACGGTCGGGGTCGAGCATGACGCCGCCCTGGCTGTACGCCGGGATCCTGTGGCCGGTCTGCGGCGGTCGGGCTGCTGGTCGTGGCCTGGCTGCGGCCGCGCGTCGCCGCCGGCGGGTTTGCGCCGTCGCCCGAGCCCGCTCGACATGGGCCGCGGCGGTGGTCGGCGGCCTGCTCACGTTCATCGCATACGGGTTCGTGCTGGCCGCCCTCGCGCTGGCGCCGCTGGCGATCGTCGCGCCGCTGCGCGAGTCCGCCGTGGTGCTCACCTCCGCCTGGGGCGTGATCCGGCTGCACGAGGCGGTCGACCGGCGGGAGATCGGGCTCCGGCTGGCCGGCTCCGCTGCTCGTGGTTGCCGGCGCGCTCGTCCTCGCCGTCGCCGGTCTGATGCGACAATCGCAACCGACGCACAACAAGGAGCCCCATGCCGCCCCTGATCCTCGGCTACAAGGCGTCCGCGGAGCAGTTCCCGCCCCGGCGCCTGCTCGACCTCGCGGTCGCCGCGGAGGCCGCCGGCTTCGACTCCGTCTGGACCAGCGACCACTTCCAGCCCTGGCGCCACACCGACGGCCACGCCCCCAACGCGCTCGTCTGGCTCGGCGCCGCGACCCAGGCCACGAGCCGCGTCATCCTCGGCACGAGCGTCCTCACGCCGTCGTTCCGCTACAACCCGGCCGTCGTCGCCCAGGCGTTCGCCACCCTCGGCTGCCTCGCCCCCGGGCGGGTGATCCTGGGCGTCGGGCACCGGGGAGTCCCTCAACGAGGTCCCGGTGGGCGTCGACTGGCCCGAGCAGGAGCGAGCGCTTCGCCCGCCTGAAGGAGGCGGTGCAGCTCATCCAGGCGCTGTGGCGGGGCGAGAGTTCGTCGACTTCGAGGGCGAGTACTACCGGACCCACGAGGCGACGCATCTACGACCATCCCGAACAGCCGGTCCCGATCTACATCGCGGCTTCGGGCCCGGCCGCCGCCCGCCTCGCCGGGCGGATCGCCGACGGGCTTCATCTGCACCAGCGGCAAAGGGCGCGGAGCTGTACACCGAGACGCTGCTGCCCGCGCTCGCCGAGGGTGCGGAGAAGGCCGGCCGGGACGCCGCCGCCATGGACAGGATGATCGAGATGAAGGTCTCCTTCGACACCGACCTCGACCGGGCGATGGAGGACACGAAGGTCTGGGCGGCGCTCGCGCTCACCGGGCGAGCAGAAGATGGGCATCCACGACCCGCGCGAGATGGAGGTCGCGGCGAAGGAGGCCGAGCCGTACGCGCACAGGCGCTGGCTGGTCGTCCGCGGACCCCGACGAGCACGTCGAGCAGATCGCGCCCTACGTCGGGTACGGGTTCAACCACCTCGTGTTCCACTTCCCGGGGGCCGACCAGGAGGCCGCGATCGCCCGCTACGGCGAGGTGGTCCTGCCCCGGCTGCGGGCGCGCTTCGGCTCATGACGGACACCGATCGCTACCCGACGCCCACGGGCTGCCGACCAGGAGCGGCGCCTGGCCCTCCCGTCCTGCTCCGGGGAGGACGGGCTCGCCATCGGCCGTGGCTCCTGGCCGGCGATCGAGCGCTCCCTCCCGGTCACGATCGAGGTCTGGCACGGGCCCGCCTGGTGTTCCGTGCGGCGCGGCCCGGCACGATGCCCACAACGACCTCTATCTCGCCGGCAGCGGCGGATCGTGGTGCTTTTCGGCCACTCGAGCTTCTACGAGCGGCTGCGCCACGTGGCCGCCGGCACCACCTTCGCCGAGGCGACGTCACTCGGGTTCCCGGAGTACGCACCCCAGCGGCGGCGGCTTCCCGCTGATCGTCGCGGGCACAGGCCCGGCGGCGTCGTCCGGTCTCGGGCCTGCCGCAGGAGCAGGACCACGCCCTGGTCGTCGAGGCCCGGAGGCGTTCCTGGACAGCCGGACCTCCGAGGCGGGTCCCGCCAGGACCGGCGTGCGGCGCTGGCCTCAGCGGCCTCGACCGGCGCCGCGGCCTCCACCGCGTCGACGGACTCAGCGTTGCGGCCCTGGTCAGCGCCGAACGCGGTCCCGCTGTTGACGAGGGCGATGCCCGCGATGACCAGCGCGGTGCCCGACGAGGCGGTTGAGCGTGACCGGGTCGCCCAGCACGATCGCGCCGAGCGAAGATCCCGACGACCGGCAGCAGGTAGGCCACCATCGACGTCCGGGTCGCGCCCCAGTGCGCAGGATCGTGAAGTAGCACAGGTAGGCGACGCCCGAGCCCAGGATCCCGAGCCAGATGACCGCGACGATCGCCTGCGGGGCGCGGGTCGACGGTCGCGAACGGGCGGTCGACGACCAGGGCGAGCGGCACGATGATCAGCGCGCGCGAACGTGACCTGGAACAGCGCCGGGATCATCGGGCGCAGGCCGCTGGACGTTGCCGCCTCGAGTAGACGTTGCCGATCGCCGTAGCAGATGGACGAGCCCGAGCATCATCAGCTCGCCGGTAAGGTCGGAGTCGCGACAGGTTCACGAGGTCCGGGCGCGACGAGGAGGATCACGCCCGCGAACCCGACGCGCGAGGCCCGCGATCCGCGGCAGCGGTGATCCGCTCGTCGGGCAGGAACATCGGCGCGAGGATGATGACGGTCAGCGGCACGGTCGCGTTGAGGATCGACGCGAGGGCGGAGTCGATCGACTGCTCGCCGACCGTGATCAGGATGAACGGCAGCACGATGTTGACGATGCTCATCACGAGCAGGTGGCCGTACTGGCGCGGGCTCGCGCGGGAGCGGCTGGCGGGCGATGGCGACGACGGTCGACGAGGAACAGCGCCCCGAGCAGCAGGCGTCCGGCGATCAGCGTCAGCGGCGGGAGCGTCTCGAGCCCGATCTTGATCCAGAGGTACGAGGAGCCCCAGAAGAAGCCGAGGGCGAGGAACGGGACCCAGACCCACGTGGTGCGTGCGCTGCATCGCGGGATGATACGCCGCTTGGCCCAGCTCGATAGGCCAAGATCGGCCAGCGCGCGGGACGGGTCGAGGCACCGCGACCACCGGGCGAGCCTACCGGGACTCGAAGTCATCGACGTATGAATTCCATCGCAGCGCGGAATTGCAAGCGGATGTGACGCGATGCCGTGCGATGACGACCCCGATGGGACGCGGCATGGCGACCGGACGGGGCGGCGACGACCGCGCGGTCGCGCCGTGGCGGTCTCGTGGTCAAGCGCTTCGGGCCGGTGACGGCGGTCGACGGGATGACCTTCGACCTCGCCCCGGGCCGGATCTACGGGCTGCTCGGCCCCAACGGGTCCGGCAAGACCACGCTGATCCGCCTCCTCACCGGGATGACCCGCGCGACCGAGGGCCACGCGGAGGTGCTCGGCGTCACGGATGCCGTCGCGCGCCAGACGCTCGCCCGGATCGGCTACATGACCCAGAGCGACGGCATCTACCCGGCGCTGACGGTGGGCGAGAACGCCCGGTTCTTCGCCGCGGCCTACGGCGCCGACACGGGTGCCGCCGGTGACCGAGGCCCTGGCGCTCGTGGAGCTCGCGGACCGGGCCGAGACCGATCGCCGGGACGCTGTCGGGTGGCCAGCGGCGGCGCCTGTCGCTCGCCTGCGCGCTCGTCCATCGGCCCGCCGGTGCTGTTCCTCGACGAGCCCACGGTGGGCGTGGATCCGCTGCTCCGGGTCCAGTTCTGGGGCCACTTCCGGGCGCTCGCGGACGCCGGGGCCACGATCGTCGTGTCCAGCCACGTCATGGACGAGGCCGACCGCTGCGACGAGCTGCTGTTCATGCGGGCCGGGCGGGTGCTCGCCCGCGGCAGCGGGGCGGAGCTCCGGGCGCAGTCCGGAACGGACGACCTGGAGGCGGCGTTCCTCGCGCTTCGCCGGCGACGGGCGGGGTGGCGGCATGAGCCCGCGGCGGCTGCGGGCCCTCATCCGCCGGGTCGTCGCGGAGATCCGGCGCGACCGCCCGAGCCTGGCCCTCCTGTTCATCGCCCCGATCGTCATCACGGGCCTCCTCACGTTCATCCTCCGCGAGGGCGAGACCCCCGAGGTCAGCGCGGCCCTGGTGAACGAGGCGACCGGCCCGGCGGCCGCCGTCGGCACGGCCCTGACGTCGGCGCTCGAGGACGCGGGCATCACGCGTGACCGAGGCGGCCGACGAGGCCGCCGCCCGGGCCATGGTCGAGGCCGAGACAGGCCTCGCTGGCGATCGTGCTCCCGGCCGACCTCGCGCACCGGCGGGCCAGATCACGTTCATCACGCTCGGCCTCGATCCCGGCGGCGAGGCGGCCGCAGCTCGGGGCCGTCCGCGAGGCGGTGTCCGCGGCCGTCGATCGGGCGTCACGGGCGCCCGCGTGCCCGTGGTCGTGCACGAGACGATCTACGGGACCGGCAGCGACGACCCGATGGTGGCGTTCGCCCCGGCCATCGTCGCGTTCTTCCTCTACTTCTTCGTGTACCTGCTGACGGGCGTCAGCTTCCTCCGGGAGCGGACCGGCGGCACGCTGGAGCGGCTGATGGCGACGCCGGTCACCCGCGGCGAGGTGGTCGCCGGCTACACGCTGGGCTTCGGGCTGTTCGCGATGATCCAGGTCGCGGTGCTCCTGGCCTGGGCGCTGGGGACCATCCACGTACCCGCGATCGGGCCGCTGCCCGCGTTCGCGATCGGCCTGGGGATCCCGGTCGCCGGCAGCCCGCTGCTCGCCTACCTGGTCGTGCGTGCTGCTGGCGCTGGGTGCCGTGAGCCTCGGGATCTTCCTGTCGACGTTCGCGCGCACCGAGCTCCAGGTGATCCAGTTCATCCCGCATCGTGCTCGTGCCCCAGTTCCTGCTCTCGGGCGTGCTGTTCCCGGTCAACAGCCTGCCCGAGATCCTCCAGCCGCTGGTCGTGATCATGCCGCTGGGCTACGCGGTCGACGCGCTGCGCCAGGTCTTCATCCGCGGGGCGGACCTGTCCGTGGCGGCGCTCCGGTTCGACATCATCGGTCTGGCCCTGGTCGCCGTCCTGTTCGCGTTCGTCGCCTCGCGGACGATCCGCCGGGACGTGGTGTGACCGGGGCGCGGCGACGCGCGGACCAGCCGGCGATCGGGCGGGCCGCGGACCGGCCGGCGGCCCGGGCCGGAGGACACGCGCGGGCGGATCCTGGCGGCGGCGCGCGCGGCGTTCGGCGAGCGCGGGTACGAGGGCGCCACGATCCGCGACGTCGCCGCCCGGGCCGGGGTCGACGCCGCGCTCGTGCACCACTACTTCGGCACGAAGCAGCAGCTGTTCATCGCGGCGAGCGAGTTCCCGGTCGACGTGGCGGAGGTGGTGCCGCGGCATGCTCGCCGGGCCGCGCGAGGGGATCGGGCGAGCGGTTCGTGCGGTTCGTCGTGGAGACTCTGGGACCGGCCGGAGGTGCGGCCGCTGCTGCTGGGCATCGTCCGCTCCGCGACGACGGACCCGCGTGGCCGCCGGGATGATGCGCCGGATCCTGGCCGAGGGGCCGTTCCTCGCGCTCGCCCGCGCCGATCGACCTCCCGGACGCGCGGACTCCGGGCGACGCTGGCCGGCACGCAGCTCATCGGCCTCGCCATCGCCCGCTACGTCGATCGGGGTCGAGCCCATCGCGTCGATGACGCCCGACGAGCTGGCCACCGCGGTCGGCCCGACGATCGAGCGCTACCTGGCCGGCGACTCGGCGTGGGGCCTCAGCGACCGGGCCCGCGCTGCGCACGGGTAGGCTTGGGCCATGCCCACGCCGCGCCGCCGCCCGACCCGGGCGCCGCGCGCTCGCCCGCGACCCCGCGCGCGCTCGGCGGCCCGCGCTGGTCGACGACTCGACCCGAGGCCGCGGCCCGACCCGGCGACGTCCGCGTCGTCCACGCGCCCGGCCGCGTCAACCTGATCGGCGAGCACACCGACTACAACGAGGGCTTCGTGCTCCCGGTGGCGATCGACCTCGGGATCGCGATCGCGCTGCGTGCCGACCGACGACCGGCGCGTGCGAGGTGACGCTCGCCGCGACGGGGGAGACGCGGCGGGTTCGACCTCGACGCCGATCGGCGGCCGGCGGGGCGGCTGGATCGACTACGTGGCCGGCACCGCCTGGGCGATGGCGGAGGCGGGCGCTCGGGACCGCGCGGGTTCCGCGGCATCCTGGCGTCGGACCTGCCGCAGGGCTCGGGCCTGTCATCGTCCGCGGCCCTGGAGCTGGCGTCGTCGCTCGCGCTGTCCGGCGGCGAGCTGCCGGCCGCTTGACCGCGATGACCCTCGGCACCGGACGGCCAGCGGGCGCGAGAACGGCTACATCGGCGTCAACTACGGGCTGATGGACCAGTTCGCGTCCGCCTTCGGTGAGGCCGGCCGCGCGCTGCTCCTCGACTGCCGGCACGCTCGAGCACCGCTCGATCCCGCATGGCCGACGAGGACCTCGCGCTCGTTGCCTGCCACTCCGGCTCGCCGCGCAGGCTCGAGACCTCCGCCTACAACGAGCGCCGTTAGCCAGTGCGAGGCAGCCGTGGCCGGCATCGCGCGAGACCGTGCCCGGCGTGACCTCGCTGCGCGACGTGACGCCCGCGATGCTCGAGGCGGCGCGGCCGCGGATGGACCAGATCGTCTTCGCCCGCGCCGAGCACATCGTCTTCGAGAACGAGCGGGTGCTCGGTGACGGTCGCGGCCCTCGAGGCCGGCGACATCCGAGGTGGGCCGCCTGTTCTACGCGAGCCACGCCTCGATGCGCGACCTGTTCGGGATCAGCAGCCCGGAGCTGGACGCCCTGGTCGAGATCGCGAGCGCGATGCCGGGCGTCGTCGGTGCGCGGCTGACCGGCGCCGGGTTCGGCGGCTGCACGATCAACCTCGTGCGCCGCGACGCGGTGCCGGCGCTCCGCGAGGCGGTCATGCGCGACTATCCGGCGCGGACGGGCCTCACGCCCGAGGGTGTTCGCCGTGGAGCCATCGGCGGGGGCGAGGCGGGTCCCGTAGGCCGCTGTCTCAGCCTCGAGCTCACTTGGCCGGGCACTGGCAGGCACTCCGAGCCGGCACCCGACTGCGCGGCGCGCCGGAGCTCAGATCCGGCGCACGTCGAACAGGCGGAACGTGAAGTCGCCGCGGACGATGCGTATCCCGTCCGGCGGCTGCGCGTCCGGGGGCAGCGGGTCGGGCGGCTCGATGCCGATGCCCACCCGCATCAGCTCGTCCCCGTAGCGCTCGAACGTGCCAGACGGCGCATCGAACGACGACCAGGCCGTCACCTCGTAGCGGGCGACCGGATCCAGGCCTCGCAGCCGGAGCCGGTTGCGCACGGGGAGTGGGCGATGGAGGACGCGGTAGTGCGCTGCCACGGCGCGCGCACCGTCGCGGGCGGCAACCATCCACGCGGCCTCATTCCCGCTTCCCTCGAACGGGCTGCACAAGCCGGACGAACCGGCCCCGCTGGAACAGGCCGCGTCTCGCAACGTAGAAGGCGATCTGGTGGCGCACGGCCTCGCGGTCAGCCGGGTCCAGCCGCGTCGGATCCAGCTCATACCCGAACACGCCGAACATCGCGACCGCCGCGCGGAACCCGATCGGCGCCATGCGCCCGGTCTGGTGATTGGGGATCGCAGACACGTGGGCCGCCATCGATGAGAGCGGGTAGGGGATGGAGCTGCCCCACTGGATCGCGAGGCGTTCGACGGCGTCCGTGTCATCGCTCGTCCACGCCTGCGGTGCCCAGAACAGCATGCCCGCGTCGAAGCGGGCGCCGCCGCTGGCGCAGGACTCGAACAGGATGTTCGGAAGGCGCGACGTCAGCCGCTCGTAGAGGTCGTACAGCCCCAGCACGTAGCGGTGGAAGAACTCGCCCTGGCGGTCCGCCGGGAGGGCCGGCGTCCAGGGCTCGGTCAGGAAGCGGTTCCAGTCCCACTTGACGTAGTCGATGGGGGCGCTCGAGAGGTTGTCGCCGATCACCGCGGCGAGGTGGTCCACCACCTCGGGCCGGGCGAGGTCGAGGACGAGCTGCTGCCGGCTCGCGGTTCGCTCGCGGCCCGGGATCCCGATGGCCCAATCCGGGTGCGCCCTGAAGAGGTCGCTGTCCGCGTTCACCATCTCGGGCTCGATCCAGAGGCCGAACCGGAGGCCGATGTCGTGCATCGCGCGCGCGAGCCCGTCGAGGCCGTGAGGCAGCTTCCGGCGGTTGACGACCCAGTCACCGAGGCCGCGGTCATCGTTGTCGCGGGCGCCGAACCAGCCATCGTCGAGCACGAACAGCTCGATCCCCATCGCCTTCGCCTCGCGGGCCATGGCCACGAGGCGGTCGTGGTCGAAGTCGAAGTAGGTCCCCTCCCAGTTGTTGAGGAGGACCGGCCGATCCGCTTCCCGCCACTCGCCCCGGGCGAGCCGCTCGCGGAACAGGCGATGGAGCGCATCCGACACGCCGCCGAGGCCGCGGTCCGACCAGGTGAGGACCGCCTCCGGCGTGATGAACGACGCCCCGGGCTCCAGTCGCCACGCGAACGCTTCGGGGTGGATGCCGATCCGCAGTCGCGCCGTGGCAAGCGGGTCCACGTCCACCTCGGCCAGGAAGTTGCCGGAGTAGACGAGCGCGACGCCCCAGGCTTCGCCCCGGTCCTCCGTGGTGGTGGCGCGGCGCAGAGCGAGGAAGGGGTTGTGCTCCGCGCCCGAGCCACCCCGCAGGCTGCCGATGCCCTGGCGCCCCGGGACGAGCGCCCGCTCCACGACAGACCGCTCCCGGGCCCAGGTGCCGGAGAGCTGGACCATCGTCCACGCGGCGTCGGGGAGGTCCAGCGTGGCGCTCATCGCGCAACGCACGGTCACCGCGGTCGTGCCCGCGTTCGTGATCCTCATGGACCGCGCCACGACCGGCGCATCGGCGAACAGCGTATACGAGAGCGTGACCTGCACGCCCGACGGTCGGTCCGACACGTCGACCTCGAGCGTGTCGGCCTCGTCATCCGCTTCCACGTACGTCGCCGGAAGCCCGGTGCCGAGCGCCGGCTTGCCCGGGATGATGCGGTGGCCCATGTACTGCGGGTCCATGACCGATGCCCCGTCCGCGGTCTCGACCACCAGCCCAGGGACCCGGTAGTCGCCGACGCCCGGGCCGGGCAATGCGAGGCCGATCGGCTCACCCACGCGGTTGGCGTACCCGGCGAACGGGGGCGCCAGGTGACGGTACGAGGGCCCGGGGGCCAGGGGCGCGCCGGCGTGGAGGTGGCCGATCCACCCGTTCTCGAGCACGGCCAGCACCCAGCTGGTGTGCGCGTTGTGGAGGTGCCACTCGCGGGTCTCGGGATTCCAGGCGACGGTCATGCGCGCGGGGTCTCCGGAGGCTGGAGGGTCCAGGTCCAGCGGTGCATGCCGGGCCGGACGAGATACGCCGCGAGGGTATCCGGACCGCAGCTTGCCGTGCCGACCCCGCGGTGCACGGCGTCCAGCGTGATGATCGTCTCGGCGCGCGGCCGGAGCTCCGTGACGTGCAGGGCGGCATCGAGGTCCTCGGCTCTCTGGTGCAGGACCGAGACCTGGCGGGGGTGGTCCAGGGCGATCCGGATACCGGACCCGTCGTCGCGTCGCAGCTCCAGCCACGAGACCTCCGCGTGGCCGCCGTTCTCCTGCGGGCGCACGTACGGGACGAGCTGCTCGGTCACCGTCGACGTCCAGCGCCCGAACCGGCCACCGCGCTTTCGGTCCGGATACGTCTCGTGGGGGCCGCGCCCGAAGAGCTCCAGCGCTTCCAGGCCGGGGACGAGCTCGAGGACGGTGCCCACGCGCGGGAGATCTGCGAGGACAGCGGGGACCTCGACCGTCTCCTCGACCCGAAGCCGGCCGTCGGGGCCGCCCGAGATCCGCTGCACGTGCCCGATCGCGATGCCGGTCGCGGTCGTCCACGAGGCGCGGACGATCACGGCGTCCGGTCGCCGCTCGATGCCGGCAAGCGTCCGGCGAAGGGACGGGAGCCCCCAGCCCATCCAGCGCTCGGCCATCCCCCCGATCCGGTCGTTGTCCGTGGGCGCGCGCCACAGGGACAGGACCGGCGGCGCCGCGAACGCGGGGTGGAGGAGGCCCCCCTCGTCATCGATGGCGACGTCGCCGGTCCAGGTGGTGTGCTCCGAGTCCGGCTCGGCGGCGCGTGCACCGGCCGGTCCGACGTCCAGCGGAACCTGCGCCCAGCCGATCTCGAACCCTGCGGGCGCCCAGCCCGACTTCTCCGCGGTCAGGAACCGCAGCGTCAGCCAGCGCTCGCCGGCCTGGGCGGGGGGTAGCTGGAAGGCCGGGATCGCCACCTCGGTCCGTTCACCGGCGGGGATCGGGGGCAGCGGGAGCGGGCCAGCGGCGACGGCCCGGCCGTCGGCCGTGACCTCCCACTCGGCACGAAGCCATGCCGTGTCCCGGAAGTCGCCGCGGTTCTCGAGCACGACCCGACCCTGGAGTGCCTCCTCGGCCCCGGACACCACCCGCACCGGGGATGCCAGGTGCCTGAACTCCCAGAGACCGGGCTTCGGCGCGCGGTCCGGGAACGTCACCCCGTCCAGCACGAACGTGCCGTCGTTGGGCTCGTCGCCGAAGTCACCGCCATACGCGGTAGCGCACCCTCCCGTCCGGCAGCCGCTGGTCAAGGCCGTGGTCCCGCCACTCCCAGATGAACCCGCCCTGGAGCCCGTGCGTCGTCTCGATCGCGTCCCAGTACTCGGCCAGCGTCCCGTTGCTGTTGCCCATCGCGTGCGAGTACTCGCACATGATCAGCGGGTGCTTCTGTGAGCCCGATTCCGCGTGCGCCACGATCGCCGCGATCGGCGGGTACATGGGGCAGACGATGTCGCTGACCCGCTGGTCGCTCCCCCAGTGGAACCGGATCGCGCCCTCGTAGTGGAGCGGCCGTGAGGGGTCGGCCCGACGGACCCAGCCCGCAGCGGCGTCGTGGTTGGCGCCGTGGCCGGACTCGTTCCCCAGTGACCAGAGGATGATCGAGGGGTGGTGGCGGTCCCGCGTGACCATGCGCGCCACGCGATCCACCCACGCCGCGCGGTACCGCGGGTCGTGGCACAGGTCGTCGATGTAGGCGTGGGACTCGATGTCCGCCTCGTCGATGACGTACAGGCCCAGCTCGTCGCACAGGTCGAGGAACGCGGGGTCGTTGGGGTAGTGCGAGGTGCGCACGGCATTGACGCCGAACCGCTTCATCGCGACGACGTCCGCCCGGAGGTCGTCCTCGGACACGACACGCCCGGTCCGTGGGTCGAAGTCGTGGCGGTTCACGCCCCGGATCAGGACGGCGCGGCCGTTGACCAGCAGCTCCGTGTCCGTGACCTCGACGCGTCGGAAGCCCACCAGTCGTTCGATGCGCTCGACCTCGGAGCCGTCGGGCGCACGCAGGACCACCTCCAGGCGGCGCAGCGCCGGCACCTCGGCGGACCACGGCGTCACGCCGGGGACGCGGGCCCCGAGGCGGACAATACCCACGCGCTGCGGGCGCACGACGGGCCTCGCCTGCTCCCAGCGTGCGACGTCGTCGGGGGCCGTGAGCGCGCCTGCGGCGCTCAGGCTGACGAGGTCGAGCACGCCGCGTCGGGGCGGTCCCGGAACCGCCCAGTCGCCGGGGCCGCCGGGCGGGGGCGGCTGGTGGGTCACGGCCGCGGCAAGGGAGCCGGGCAGCCCGTCGAGCGTCGCCTCGATCCTCCAGCCGGGCTCTCGATGCCGGGTTCGCCAGCCCACCGCGACCTCGAGCTCGAGGGTACCGGTGACGTTGTCAGGCTCCAGCCCGCTGTCGATCTGCACGTCCGCGAGGTACACATGTCCGGTCGCGTAGAGGAACACGGACCGGGTGATGCCCCCGTGCCACCACTGGTCCTGGTCCTCGATGAACGTGGCGTCGGACCATTTCACCACCGTCAGGCGCAGGTTGTGCTCGCCCTCGTGAAGGCGATCCGTCAGGTCGAACTCCGCGGCGAGGTGGGAGTCCTTGGAGACGCCGACCTCCGCACCGTCGAGATGAACGATCAGCACGCTCTCCGCGGCGCCGACGTGAAGGACCACCCGCCTGCCGGCCCAGGCCGCCGGCAGGCTGAACGTGCGCTCGTAGACGCCGGTCGGGTTCTCCTCCGGGACCTCCGGGGGCCGCTGGGGAAAGGGCATCCGCACGTTCGTGTAGATCGGCCGGTCCCAGGTGCCCTGCATCGTCCAGCAGCCGGGGACCTCGATCTCGTCCCACGCCTCGCCGGTGGCCTCGTCCGGACGGTGGAGCAGCTGGAACCGCCAGCGTCCGTCCAGGTCCAGCCGGTCGGCGTGCGGGACCGCGTGCATCGGCAGCCGGCCGCGTCCGATGAGCTCGGGCTCGGCCCACGGCGCAGGGGTCATGAGTTCGTATCCTTCCTGGGCCGGGCCCGCCGGCCCAGCCGGCCACCGGCGTGACTACCCCTTCGTTGAGCCGAGCGTGAGCCCGCTGATGAACTGCTTCTGGGCCGCGAAGAACACGATCATCGTCGGCAGGGCCACGATGATCGCGCCGGCCGCGATCAGGTTGTTGTCAACGAAGAAGTTGCCCTTGAGGCTGTTGAGCGCCGAGGTGATCGGCATGCGCTCCCCGCTCTTCATCAGCAGGAGGGCCCAGAAGAAGTCGTTGTAGATCCACGTCGTCTCGAGCACCACGAGGGCGGCGAACGCCGGTCGCACGAGCGGCATGATCACCTTGCGGTAGACCTGGAACACGCTGGCGCCGTCGACGACCGCCGCTTCCACCATCTCATGGGGCAGTGTCTTCATGTAGTTGCTGAGCACGAAGGTGCAGAAGCCCAGCTGGAACGCGACGTGGATCGCGATCACGCCGAAGTACTGGTCGTACCACAGGCCGTTGTCACTGAGGATCGACGGGGACGGGAGCGGCAGCAGCAGGAACATCCGGAAGAGGGGCGTGATGATGACCTGCTGGGGCAGCAGGTTGCCGGCCGTGAAGATCATCAGGAAGAGCAGATTGAAGCGCCAGCTGTAGCGTGAGAGGACGAACGCCGCCATCGAGGCGAGGAGCAGGGTCAGGAATACGGCCGGCACCACGACGATCAGCGTGTTGAGGAAGTACGACGGTAGCTGCCCGGCGGTGAACGCCTTCACGTAGTTGTCGAGGTTGTACGCCCCGCCGATCGAGACGTATCCCAGCCGGGCCGTGTCCACATACGGGTCGCAGCGAGGTGTACAGGGCGTAGAGGAGCGGAAAGAGCCAGACGAGCGCCATGGTGAACAGGAAGACGTGCAGGGCGACCCGCCGCCAGCGGATCCGGGACTTCTTCTTGACGTAGGTCGTGGTGACCTCGGGGGTGGCAGCGGTCATCGGGATTCCTCTCGCAGGGTCCGGGAGAGATAGGCGACGATCGGACCGACCGCGACCACGAGCAGCACGACGGCGATGGCCGACCCGAATCCGATGCGGCTCGCCTCGCCGATGATGTTGTTCGTGACGAGGGTCGAGAGAAGCTCGAGTCCGTTGAGACCGCGGTTGATGATGAACGCGAGATCGAACGCACGGAGCGATTCGATGACCGTGATCACGAGGACGACGATGTTGATCGGCCGCATGACCGGGAACACGACCCGGAAGAAGGTCTGCGTCTCCGTGGCGCCGTCCACCTTGGCCGCCTCGCGGAGCGTCGGATCGACGCCCTTCAGACCCGCGAGGTACAGGATCATCACGTAGCCGACCTGGCGCCAGCTCGCGAAGACGAGGACTGCCCACAGGTTCAGGCTGGAGTTCCCGAGCCAGTCCACGGGTTTCACTCCGAAGGCCGCCAGCACTCCGTTCACCAGCCCCTGGTCGGTCGAGCAGGAACAGCTGCGCGATGAACCCGATGATCGCCAGCGACAGGACGACCGGGAGATAGAGGGCGCCCTGGTAGAACCTCGTGCCCCTGATCTCCTTGTCGAGGAGTACCGCCAGGAAGATCCCGAGGGGCGTCGCGATGAACAGGAAGACCCCGAGCCAGATGAGGTTGTGCTGGATCGCCGGCCAGAACGGCGGGTACGTGGTGACCAGGACCCGGTAGTTGTCGATCCCGACGAACTTGATCCGGTCAAGGCCGCCGATCCCATTCCACGACGTGAACGACAGCACGACCGAGGCGAGCGTCGGGACCCAGACCAGGAAGACGTGGATGAACAGGGGGATCCCGAGCAGGAGCGCAAGGGTCCACTTGTCGCGGCGCGTCAGGAGGAGACTGCGGCCCTTCCGCCTGGAAGCGGGCGCAGCCCCGACCCCGGAAGGGGTCGGGGCTGCGGATCCAGGGACGCCAGCTGTCACGATTGTCGATCCGTTCGCGGTGGATCAGCGGATCACTGCGGGGGGAGGGAGTCGTAGACACCCTGGATCTTGGCCGTGTAGGCGGCCAGGTCCTGGGTCGGGTTCTTGATGAAGTCCTGGAGCAGGGTTTGCATCCCCTGCGCCCCGGCGAAGTCGGAGCGGGTATCGCGGTCGAGGTACTGGGCGACGCCCCCGGACGCGCCGATGATCTCGGCCATCTTCTTCTGCTGCGGGGTGAACGAGCTCGTGTCACTGACCTTCGCCGCCGGGATCTGGCTCTGGTCCTTGCCGAGGAACGCCATCTGCGCCTCACCAGTCCCGAAGCACTCGAGCATCGCCTTGTCGGCCGGCAGGTTCTTCGGAGCCTTGCTCAGGACCCACGCGTCGACCGGAGCGTCGATGCCCATCTCGGAATCGTACTGGGTCCCGAGGGTCGGGAACGGGAAGAAGTCCACGTCGGCCAGGTTCTCGGCCGGCACCTGCTGGGACGCGAACGTGCCCAGGAAGTACATCGCCGCCTTGTTGTTGGCCCATGCCTGTGCGCCTTCCTGCCAGGTCCGCCCGAGAGGATCCGGCTGGGTGTAGGGCAGCAGCTCGGCCCACTTCTTGAACACGGCCTGGACCTTCGGGTCGGTCCACTTCTCCTTGCCGGCCAGCAGGTCGGAGTGGAACTTGTACCCGTTGAGGCGCATGTTCAGGATGTCGAAGGTGCCCTGGGCCGGCCATCCGTCCTTGTCGGCGAACGCCAGCGGGATCAGGCCGTCGGCCTGGATCTTCTTGGCCAGGGTGACGAACTCGTCCCACGTCTTGGGGACGGTGTAGCCCTTCTCCTGGAAGAAGCTCTTCCGGTAGAGCACGACCCACGGATAGGAGACGATCGGCACCGCGTACTTCTTGCCGTCGTCACCCTGGGCTGCCGTGGCCATGCCGTCCGAGTAGTTCGCGGCGATCGTGCCCCAGACGTCGTCGATCGGCGTCAGGAGGCCGTTCCGCGCCGGGAAGCGCAGCCGCTCGCCCGTGAACCACTTCACCATGTCTTCAGGGGTGCCCTGCATGAACGAGTTGAACTGGTCCTGGAAGTCGTTGTGAACACTGGTCGAGACCGTGGCCTGGACCCCGGTCTTGGCGGTGCAGTAGTCGACCATCGCCTTGACGGACGACGCCGGCACCGGCTCGTGCTCGTTCGAACGGATCGTCGTCGAGCCCAGGGTGCCGGGGGCGGCCGGGCCAGAGTCATATTTGGGGGGCACTGCCGGTGGTGCACTCGCGGCAGGCGAGGCGGCGCCGGCGCTGGCGGCCGGCGAGGCGCTGCTGCCGCCGCACGCCGTCACCATGATCCCGACGACGGCCACTCCGACCAGTACCCGGGATCGAATGGCGATGCCTGTTGCCATAGGGTCTCCTCCACACAGACCTGCGACAGAATCAAACAGGTTCTTGCGGAGTTTGGTCACACCGAGGCGCCCATGTCAAGGGCATGAGGGACATGCGTGGGCAAATGTGTGTGGATCTGTTGACTTTGCATGGCCGATCATGCACCCTCACGAGCAGCCGCTCCGAGAGGCCGTAGCCACCGTGTCGAGCATGAACGAGATCGAGCCGAGTCCGGACGGGAGTCGAGCTCTCTTCGCGCACCAGCGCCAGGACTTCATCCTTGGGCGCGTGCGCGAGCACGGGGCCGTGCGCGTGGCCGACCTCGTGCGCGAGCTCGGCGTGTCGGACATGACGATCCGGCGCGACCTCGAGACCCTCGACGAGCGGGGCCTGCTGGTCAAGGTACATGGGGGCGCGACGGCCATTCCCCTGGCGCTGTACGAGCCCGGTTTCTCCGCGAAGTCGACCCTGCAGCTGGCCGAGAAGGAGGCGATTGCCGCCGCTGCCGCGCGCCTCGTCGAGCCCGGCATGGCGATTGCCCTATCTGCCGGCACCACCACCTACGCCCTGGCGGGCCGTCTCGCCGACATCCCGGGCCTCACGGTTGTCACCAACTCGATCCGGGTGGCGGACGTTCTCGATCGCTCGCACCGGCATGACCAGACGGTGATCCTGACCGGTGGCGTCCGGACACCGTCGGAGGCGCTGGTGGGCTCGTTCGCGGTCGCCCAGCTTCGGACCGTCCACCTCGACATGGTGTTCATGGGTGTGCACGGGATGGAAACGAGGGCGGGGTTCACCTGTCCCAACCTGCTCGAAGCCGAGACCGACGTCGCCCTCATCGAGGCCGGTCGTCGCCTCGTCGTCATGGCCGATCACGCCAAGTGGGGCGTGATCGGCATCGCGTCGATCGCGCGGCTCGACAGGCGGATGTCCTGATCTCGGACGTCGGGCTGGACTCGGCGGCCCAGGTCGCGCTGCGGGAGGCCGTCGGCGAGCTGGTGCTGGTCGAGGTGGATGGTGCGCGCTGATCCCATTGCGCGCCCGGATGATGCCGGCCCTCGAGGCGCTGGAGGCGGAGCCCCACCGCCGGTTCAACGCGCTGACGGGCGAGTGGGTGCTGGTGTCGGCCGGGTCGGACGAAGCGTCCCTGGCTGGGCGCCGAGGAACCCGAGCCGCCCGAGGAGCGGCCGACCCACGACCCGGAGTGCTACCTCTGTCCCCGGAACGGCCGCGTCACGGGTGACCTGAACCCGGACTACGCGTCCACGTTCGTGTTCACCAACGACTTCGCGGCGCTGCGTCCGGACACGTCGGCGGCACGCGTCGGGTCCGGCCTGTTCCGCGCCGAGGGGACCCGTGGCACCTGCCGGGTCGTGTGCTTCTCGCCGCGCCACGACGTCACCCTCGCGGCAATGAGCCCGGACGCGATCCGGGGCGTGATCGATGTCTGGGCGGACCAGACCGAGCGAGCTCGGGCGAGCGCTTCCGCTGGATCCAGGTCTTCGAGAACCGCGGCGCCGCGATGGGCGCATCCAACCCGCATCCGCACGGCCAGATCTGGTCGGGGGACGCGCTCCCGGTCGAGGCGGAGCGCGGAGGACGCCGAGCAGGCCCGCCACGCGGCGGCGACCGGCCGCCGCCTCCTCGCCGACTACGCGGCGGCCGAGCGAGGTGGGCCGCGCGTGATCCGCGATGCGGGCGGCTGGCTGACGGTGGTGCCTTTCTGGGCGGCGTGGCCATTCGAGGTGATGCTGGTGCCGCTGTTCCCTGCCGCCCGCCTGGCGGACCTGGACGGTGCCTCACGCGACGGGCTGGCCGAGGCGCTCCGGGACATCAACCTCCGGTACGACGCACTGTTCCGGCGGCCGTTCCCGTTCTCGATGGGCTGGCACCAGGCGCCGTTCGCCGGCGGGCCCACGGACCACTGGCAGGTCCACGCGCACTTCTACCCGCCGCTCCTGCGCGCCACCGTACGCAAGTTCATGGTGGGCTACGAGCTGCTCTCCGAGCCGCAGCGTGACCTGACGCCCGAGGAGGCCGCTGGCCGGCTGCGCGACGCCTTGGGCTGACCACCGGGGGGCGAGGGGGCGGGCGTCCAGCACCGGCGGTACGATGGACCCTCACCCGACAGGAGGCACCATGCGGCTCTGGGGCGGTCGGTTCGGCGACGGGCCGGACGCGCGGATGGCGGACTTCACGCGGTCGATCGAGGTGGACGCGGAGCTCGCGCTCGACGACATCGCGGGCTCGATCGCGCACGTGCGCGGCCTCCACCGGGCGGGCCTGGTGACGGCCGAGGAGGCGGAGCACCTGGAGCGGGGCCTCGTCTCCCTGCGGGACGATGTCGTCGCGGGCTCGGTCGTGTGGGATCCGGCCCTCGAGGACGTCCACATGAACCTCGAGACGATGCTCACGGAGCGCGTCGGCTCCCTGGGCGGCAAGCTGCACACCGGCCGGTCGCGCAACGACCAGGTCGCCACGGACCTGCGACTCTGGACGCGCCGGACGATCGGGCGCCTGGACGCCTCGATCGTGGCCCTGGAGCAGGCGCTCGTGGACCTCGCGGAGCGCGAGGGTGACGCCGTCCTGCCGGGAACCACCCACATCCAACCGGCCCAGCCGGTGCTCCTCGCGCACCACCTGCTCGCCTACGTCGAGATGCTGGAGCGGGACCGTGGCCGCTTCGCGGACGCGAGGCGACGCCTCAACGTCTCACCGCTCGGCGCCGGGGCCCTGGCCGGGGCCGGCTACCCGCTGGATCGCGCGACGACCGCGGCGGAGCTGGGCTTCGACGGCGTGACGGCCAACTCGCTCGATGCGGTCTCGGACCGGGACTTCGTCGTAGAGGTCATGGCGGCGGCAGCCCTCGCGATGGTCCACCTCTCGCGCCTGGCCGAGGAGATCACCTGGTGGTCGAACCCGCGGTTCGGGTTCGTGCGGGTCGCCGACGCGTTCTCCACTGGCTCGTCCATGATGCCCAACAAGAAGAACCCCGATCCGGCCGAGCTCGTTCGCGGGCGCGCGGCCGGTGTCATCGGCGCGCTGGCCGGCATGCTGGCGCTGATCAAGGGCCTCCCGCTCGCCTACCAGCGCGACCTCCAGGAGGACAAGCCCGCGTTCTTCGCCGCGGTCGCGTACGCTGGACGCCTCGCTGGGCGTGATGGCCGGCCTCATCGAGACCCTCGTCATCGACCGCGCTCCGGATGCGCGCCGCCGCCGAGGAGGGTTACACCACGGCGACGGCCCTCGCCGATGCCCTCGTGGGGCGTGGCGTCCCGTTCCGGGCGGCCCACCACATCGTCGGCGGGCTGGTCGGCGGCGCGGAGGCCGAGGGGATCCCCACGCTGGCGGCCCTGCCGGACGAGGCCTATCGGGCGGCCCTGGACGGCAGCGACGACCCGATCGCGCGGAAGCTCGCCAGGGAGAAGGGCATCGCGGCCACCCTGCGCGGCGCGGCCTCGATCGACGGCTCGCTCGCATCGGCGGACGTGATCGGCGGGACGTCCCCGTCCCGGGTGGCCTCGGCGCTCGCAGCCGCGAAGGCGCGCCTGGGCGCCTGAGCCCGCCTGGCGGCTGAGCGCGCCTGGGCGGCCGAGCCCTTCTTGGGCGGCGAGCGCGCCTGGCGCGGCTGAGGCCCGGGTAGCCGGCCGCCCGTCCTCCAGGACCGCGGCCGGAGTAGGATCGGGTCACCGCGCGGAGGCCCCATGCTCACCCTCGACACGATCCGATCGGCGCCCAAGGCGCTGCTCCACGACCACCTGGACGGCGGGCTGCGGCCGGCGACCGTCGTCGACCTCGCCCGCGAGTACGGCTACCGCGACCTGCCGACCGAGGACGTGGCGGAGCTCGCGGCCTGGTTCCGCCGCGGCGCGGACCGCAAGTAGCCTCGAGCTGTACCTCGAGACGTTCGCGCACACGGTCGGCGTCATGCAGCACGCGCGACGCCATCGAGCGCGTGGCGGCGGAGTGCGTCGAGGACCTCGCGGCCGACGGCGTCGTCTACGCGGAGGTCCGCTACGCGCCGGAGCTGTCGGTCCGGAACGGGCCTGACGCTCGACGAGGTCGTCGAGGCGAACCTCGAGGGGTTCCGGGTCGGCACGGAACGGGCCGCCGCGGCGCGGACGGCCGATCGTGGTCCGCGCGTCATCATGACGGCGATGCGCCAGGCCGCCGCGCTCGATGGAGATCGCCGAGCTCGCGGTCCGCTGGCGCGACGCGGGCGTGGTCGGCTTCGACATCGCGGGACCCGAGACCGGCTACCGGCCTACGCGCCACCTCGACGCGTTCGAGCACGTCCGGCGCGAGAACTTCCACATCACGATCCACGCCGGCGAATCGTTCGGCCTGCCGTCGATCTGGGAGGCGATCCAGCTCTGCGGCGCGGAGCGCCTGGGCCACGGCGTCCGGATCGTGGACGACATCACGGTCCGCGACGACGGCTCGGTCGAGCTGGGGCGACTCGCGGCGTTCGTCCGCGACCGGCGGGTGCCGCTGGAGCTGTGCCCGACGTCCAACGTCCACACGCGGCGCGGCGGCATCGGTCGCAGACGCACCCGATCGACCTCCTCCGCCGGCTCCGGTTCCGGGTCACCGTCAACACCGACAACCGGCTGATGAGCGGCGTCTCGCGTCGTCGCGAGTTCGCGGCGCTCGACGCCGCCTTCGGCATCGGCCTGGGCGAGATGGAGTGGCTGACGATCAACGCGCTCAAGTCGCGCGTTCGTGCCCGTTCGACGAGCGCCTGCGCCTGATCAACGAGGTCGTCAAGCCGGGCTACGCGCACCTGCGCGCCGCCACCGTCGCGGTGTCGACGGTTCCACGGTGACCGCGACGGCCCGCTGACGAACAAACCCCGCCGTCGAGGCGCCGTGCGCCGGGCGGCCACTGCGGCGGCGGTCGGCCACGGGCGGAGGAGCGGCCTCAGGCGACCGGCAGGGCGACCACGAAGCGCGAGCCGCCGTAGCCGTTCTTCTCGATCCAGACCCGGCCGCCCATCGCCTCCATCAGGCGGCGCGCGGCGAACAGCCCGATCCCGGAGCCGCGTGACCGGGCCCGGTCCACGCGGACGTACGGCTGGAACACGGCCTCCCAGTCCTCGATCGGGACGCCCGGGCCGTCGTCGGTGATGTAGACCTGGATCTCCCCATGCGGTCCGCCACACGCCGAGCGAGACGGCCTGCTCCGGCGGCGCGTACTTGGCCTCGTTGTCGAGCAGGTGCTCCAGGACCTGGCGGAACCGCGGTCTCGTCGCCGCGGGCGACCATCGCTCCGTGGGGCGGCGACCAGCGCACGGGTCGCGTCCGGAGCAGGAGCGCCAGGGCCCCGAACGTCTTGTCGATCGAGCCCACGACGTCGAACGGCTCGCGCCGGAGGCCGGTCAGGCCCTCGCCGCGGACGGACGCGAGGATCGAGTCCACGAGGCGGTCCAGGCGTGTGACCTGTTCGGTTGCGCCGGCGCGCCAGTTCGTCGACGACCATCGCGCCGCGCATCGTCCGTGTTCGCGGCCGCGGCGTCGGCCAGCAGGTCCACGTAGGCCCGGACCACGGCGAGCGGAGTCCGCAGCTCGTGGGTGACCACGGCGAGCAGCTCCGCCCGAGCCGCGTCCAGCTGCGAGAGCCGGTCCAGCTGGGCCTCCGCCTCGGCCTGCATCCGGCCCTTCTCGACGATGCCGGCGAGGAGGGCCGCGATCGTGCGCCAGGAACTCGACCTCGTGTGGGGTGAACTCGCGGATCGCCGTCGTCTGGACGTTGAGCACGCCCACGACGCTCTCGTTCCACACGAGCGGCATCGACAGCATCGCGTGCAGCCCCGCGATGTCGAAGCCGCGGACCCAGCTGAACCGCTCGTCGGTGGTGACGTCGGGCGTCGACACCGGTTGCCGGCCCTCGGCAGCGCGCCCCGTGACGCCTTCGCCGACGGCCAGGCTGACAAGGCCGACCTGCCCGCGGTCCAGGCCGTTCGTGGCCGCCAGCGTCAGGCGTTGCCCGTCGCGATCGAGGAGGTAGAAGGAGCAGACCTCCACGCCGAGCGCCTCGGTGGTCCGGTCGACGAGCGTCCGCATGAGCTCGTCCCAGTCGCGCGCCTGGGTCGCGCAGCTGGGCGAACTCGTGGAGGAAGGCGAGCTGGTCGAGGCGCTCCGCGCCCGCGGGGAGCACGGGCTTCCGGGCGCGGTGCGGTGACGCGGCGTCGCGCGTGTCGACGCGGTCGGTTTCGGGGTCCTGGGCACGATCGCAACCCTACGTGATCGGCACGATTCCCTGCACGATCGGCGCGCACGGCCGTCGCCGGGCGCAGCCGGGATCGAGCGGGAGAGGTTCCCGGACGCTCGCGGCCCGATCGCCGCGGCTCGGGTCCGTCAGCCGGCGCGGGCCGACCGACACGGTCGTCGGGAGGCCGTCGAGGAGCGGATCCGTCCACGTCCAGGCCGCCCCGTGGTGCCGGCCGACCGCCCCGTGCCGGGCTGCCTCGACGCGCAACGGCAGCCCGAAGATCTCGATGAACCCGACGGCCGCCGCGTGGTCGAAGGCATCGCCCTCGTCGTACGTGGCCAGGTCCTTGTCATACAGGGACAGCGGGGATCGCCGGCCCGACGACCGAGGCACGCCCGTGGTCGAGGCGGAGCCGGACGTCGCCCGACACGACGCGCTGCGACGACATCGCGAAGGCCCGCAGGTCGCGCGACAGGGCGCTGAACCACAGGCCGTCGTAGATGATCTGGGCCAGCTCGTCCGCGACGAGCCGGTTGAACCGCTGCTGCTCCTTGCTGAGCACAAGGCCCTCGAGGGCGCGGTGCGCGGTGTGCAGGATGACGGCCGCGGGTGCCTCGTAGATCTCGCGGCTCTTGATGCCGACCAGGCGATCCTCGACGTGGTCGATCCGGCCGACGCCGTGCCCGCCGCCCAGGTCGTTGAGCCTCTCCACCAGGTCGACCGGGCCCATGGCGACGTCGTCGACGGAGACGGGGATGCCGCCCTCGAAGCCGATGACGATGTCCACCGGGTCCGGCGCGTCCGACGGGGCGACCGTCCACGCGTAGGCGTCGGCGGGCGGAGTCACCCACGGATCCTCGAGCACGCCGGTCTCGCACGACCGGCCCCAGAGGTTGACGTCGATGGAGTAGGGGGACGACGTCGTGGCCGGGAGCTCGATGCCCCGCTCGGTCGCGAAGTCGATCGACTGCTCGCGCGTCAGGCCCATGCCCACGCGCATCGGCGCCACGACCTCGAGGCCCGGGTCGAGGGCATGGACGGCGATGTCGAAGCGGACCTGGTCGTTGCCCTTGCCGGTGCAGCCGTGGGCGACCGCGTCGGCGCCCTCCTTCCGGGCGACCTCGACCAGCAGCTGGGCGAGCAGCGGCCGCGCGAGCGCCGTCGCGAGCGGGTAGGCGCCCTGGTAGATCGCGTTCGCCTGGAGCGCCCGCCAGATGTACTGGCGGATGAACGTCTCGCGGCCATCGACGAGATATGCCTTCGAGGCGCCGGCCTTCATCGCGCGCCGCTCGACGCCCTCCGTGATGGAGCCACCGCCGAGGTCGACGGTGAGCGTGACCACCTCCGCTCCGTGCTGCTCCCTGAGCCAGGCGACGGCGACGGACGTATCGAGTCCGCCGGAGTAGGCGAGCACGACCTTGTTCATCGGGACAGGGCCTCCGTGGCGGCGTTCGCCGGCTCCGCCGGCGCCTGGATCGCGAGGAACCGCTCGAGCCAGCGTTCGAGCGCCGGCTGGTCGGGGAACAGGACGATGACCGTGTTGTCCCCGGCCACCGTGCCCACCTGGTCCGCGAGGGTCGACTCGTCGATCGCCTGGGCGATGACGTTCGCGGTGCCGGGCTGTCCGGTGAGGACGAGGATCAGGCCGCTCCGACCGACCGTCACCGGGATGTCCGCGAGGATGCGCCGGAGCCGCTCGTCGGACGGGGGCCGCAGCGCGGTGCCCAGTGCCTCGGGCACGACGTAGACCGAATGATCGCCGCGCATGACCTTGGCGAGGCCGAGCTCCGCCAGGTCGCGGCTCACGGTTGCCTGGGTCACGTCGAAACCGAGTGCCGCGAGCTCCGCCACCAGCTCCGCCTGGCTCCCGATGGGGCGGGCGATCACGAGCCGGCGGATGGCGGCGTGGCGATCGCGCTTGACCAGCATCACCTCAGCCCGCCGCGACGTGGCCGCGGGTCGAGACGCGCGTGCCGAACGAGGGATCCTCCAGGGACCGGACGAGGGCGTCGGGCGCCGAGCCGTCGGAGATGATCGCCTCGGCATCCTCCCAGGTGAGGGCGGCGAGGGCGGCCTTCACCTTGGGCACCATCCCGCCGGCGATCGTCCCGTCGGCGATGAGCGCCTCGGCCTCGGCCGCCGTGACCGAGTCCAGCTTCCGGCCGCTCGCGTCGCGGATGCCGTCCACGTCGGTCATGAGGACCAGCTGCCTGGCGCCCAGCCCCGCCGCGAGGCCGGCCGCAGCGTCGTCGGCGTTGACGTTGCACACGACGCCGTCCTCGTCCCGGGCGAGCGGCGCCACGACCGGCACCTGTCCGCCCACCAGCAGCGAGTCGATCAGGTCGCGACGGACGCCGATGACGGTCGCCACGAGGCCGACGTTCGGCACCCGCTGGCCGATGAGCAGCCCGCCGTCCACTCCGGAAAGCCCGACGGCATCGCAGCCGGCGTCCCGGAGCGCCGCGACCAGCTCGCTGTTGACGATGCCCCGGAGGACCGCCGCCGCCACCTCCAGGGCCGCCGGGTCCGTGACCCGCAGCCCGTTCTCGAACCGGGTCGTGACGCCCAGCCGCTCGAGCCACTCTGTCATGCGCTTGCCGCCCCCGTGGACGAGGACGACGGGGCGCCGGCGGGCCACCGCCGCGACCTCGACCAGGACCTGGCGCTGGTCGGCCAGCGTGGTGCCGCCCAGCTTGACGACGACGATCTCGCTCACGTCGTGTACTCCGCGTTCTCGGTCACGTAGGCCTCGGTCAGGGGGCAGCCGAAGGCTTCTCCGGCTCCCGTGCCGAGGCCGAGGTCCACGCGGATGAGCACCTCCTCGGCGGTCATCGACTCGCGGGCCGCGGCCTTGTCGACGTCCGTGGGACCACCCAGCCACCCGTCGTAGGCGATGTGGCCGGCGATGGCGATCCGCATCCGGGCCGGGTCGATCGCCACCGGCTGGCCGGCCCTCGTGGCCGCCTCGTCGGCGGGCAGCCCGGCCGCCTCCAGGACGGCCCGTTCGGCCACGAGCGCGTTGCCGGCTGCGCCCGCGATCCGGCCCCAGTTCGCGTCCTTGCCGTGGACCGCCGCCTTGACCAGCGACGACGAGATCACCGCCCGGGCGACCGCCCGCGCGTCGGCATCGTCGGCGGCGCCCGAGACCTGGCAGGTGATGAGCGCCGTCGCGCCCTCCCCGTCCCGCGCCTGCTGGCGGGCGAGGTCCCGCGCGACCGCCTCCACGGCCGTCGCGAGGGCGGCCCACGCCCCGGCGTTCGTGGCTGCATCGGCCGCCCCGGCAGCGCCGGACGCGAGCAGGAACACCGTGTCGTTGGTGCTGGTGTCCCCGTCCACGGAGAGCTGGTCCCACGTCCGTGCCGCGGCGGAGCGGAGGAGCGTCCTCAAGGTCGGCGGGTCCGCGGTGGCGTCGGTCAGGACCACCGAGAGCATGGTCGCCATCCGGGGGTGGATCATCCCGACGCCCTTGCAGATCCCGGAGACCGTAACCATCACCGGCACGCCACCGTCGGCCGCCGGCACGGAAACCCGGACGGAGGCCGTCTTGGTCGTCGAGTCGGTGGTGAGGAGCGACATGGCGGCGTCGGCAAGGGCCTCGTCGGTCGCCGCGAGCCCGCCGGCCGCGACGCGGGCGATCGTCGCCGTCACGCTGTCCACCGGGAGCCGGGTGCCGATGACGCCGGTCGAGAGGTGGAGGACCTGGGTCGGGTGGATCCCGAGGGCCGCCGCGACGGCGTCGCCGATGGCGGCCTGGTCCGCGTCGCCCCCGGGGCCCGTCGCAGCGTTGGCGCTCCCGGCCGTCGCGACCACCGCCCGCGCGTACCCGGCCGCGAGCTCGCTGCCGCCGGTGGCCTGGAGGTTCGCCCGCGAGAGCCGCACCGGGGCTGCCGCGAACAGGTTCGGCGTGAACACCGCGGCCGCCGGGACGGGTCCGGCGTCCGCGACGACGAGGGCGAGGTCCTGGCGCGCCCGACGGCTTGATCCCGGCGGTCGTGCCGAGCGCGGAGAAGCCGCGGGGCATGCGCGCGGCACGCTCGACCTGCGGCAGACCGGTGGGCAGCGGCGCCAGCAGGGGATCGGGCGGTTCGGGCATCGGCGGGCCTCGGGTGGGGTCGCGTCTCGGGAGGTCGGTGATGACGAGGGTGCGTCAGGGCGCCAGCGGGAGCTGGAGGAGGCCGGCGACCTCCGGCAGGCCGTGGACGACGTTGAACGCCTGGATCGCCTGGCCGGCGGCGCCCTTCACCAGGTTGTCGAGCACCCCGATCGCGAGGACGCGCCCCGTCCGCTCGTCCAGCCTGCAGAACACCCTGAACTCGTTGCTGCCGAGGACATGCTTCGTGGCGGGTGCGTGGTTGGTGACCGTGACGAACGGCTCGTCGCCGTAGGCGGCCGCATACAGCCCATCCAGCTCGGCCTGCGTCACGGGACGCGTCGTGCGGACGTGGCAGGCGGAGAGGATGCCGCGTGTCATCGGGACGAGGTGCGGCAGGAAGTCGATGCCGCGCGCGCCGGGGTTCGCGTCCGGCCCGGGCGCCTGGCCGAGCAGCTCCTGCTCGATCTCGCCGATGTGGCGGTGGGTGAAGATGCCGTACGCCCTGACGCTCTCGTTGACCTCGCCGAAGTGGAGGTCGGCCTTGGGGTCCCGTCCCGCGCCCGAGACGCCGCTCTTCGCGTCCACGACGACGTCCCCGAGCAGGCCCGCGCGGGCGAGCGGGGCCAGGGCCAGGATCGTGGTCGTCGCGTAGCAGCCGGGCGAGCCCACGATGGCGCCCGGCCTCGCCCCCGCCGCCGCCAGCTCCGCCCGATGCAGCTCCGGCAGCCCGTAGACGGCTGTCTCGAGCAGGTCGGGCCGCGGATGGTCGAAGTGGTACCAGGCCGGGTAGTCCGCAGGGTCCCTGAGCCGGAAGTCCGGCCCGAGGTCGATGACCACCTGGTCGCGGTCGAGGAACTGGTCGATCCGGGCGGCCGCCGCGCCGTGCGGGAGCGCGAGGAAGACGGCCTCCGCATCGTCCGGCACGTGGTCGTACACGTGGAGGTCCCGGGTGGCGAGGTGAGGGTGGATCCCGGCGATCGGGTCGCCCCTGCGTTCCCGGCCGACGAGGCCGGTGATCGTCGCATGGGGGTGGAGGGCGAGGAGGCGGATCAGCTCCGCGCCGACGTAGCCAGTGGCGCCCACGATGGCCACGCGCACGGGGTCGCCCGCCAGGGCGCGCGCGCCGCGCTCGGCCGCGGTACCCGGCAACCGGGTGGGCGTGGCAGGAGCGGCCGTGAAGCCGGACGCACGACCCGCCGCGATCGCCGCACCCTGCGAGTCCGCGCTCACGGGCGCGCGGGGCCGCTCACCGGCGGCAGGCTCGAGGGACCGGAGATCGGGCGGAGCGTGGTCACGGAATGACTATACAGCGAAGATGCATAGTCATGCAACAGGAGGGCTGTTGGGCGGTCCAGCCTGGTTATCCGAACCGGGGCGTCGCCCTGGAGTCGACAAATGCCGGCAACGCCGGCGTCTCGACGCCCCGGTCGCGTTTTCGTCGCCCGCGAGGCGACATCGGCGGCCGTCGCCGTCGAACTCGGGTGCCTTGCGGTCCCATCAGCCTGGATTCGTCGCCTCCAAGGCGACGGGCGGCCCATTGCAGTCCCACCAACCCGGATTCGTCGCCTCCGAGGCGGCGACGGTCGAGTAGGGACGGCGGCGACGGTCGAGTAGGGACGGCGGCGACAGTCGAGTAATGGCGGCGACGACGGTCGAGTAGGGCCGGCGACGACGGGCGAGGCCCGGCTCGGCTCACCCGGTGGTCGGGCTCATGCGCCCTCGCTCGCCGGGCGCATCTGGCGTGCGTCACGTGCCGCCGGCGCCGAGTCGGGAGCCCAGGGCGTGCCCAAGCGGGGCAGGAGCCAGCGGTCGACACCGTAGTAGCCGGCGACCTTCCACGAGAGGATGAGGCCGACGGCCAGGGTGAACATCACCGGGTTGGTCGACGCGGACCCCGCGAGCAGGAAGGACATGTTCATCAAGGCGCCGAAGAAGGCCGAGAAGCCCGTCAGGATCCCGAGGATGAGCCCGACGCCGACGGCGATCTCGCCGAACACCACCAGCGGCGCGAACCAGGTCTGGTGGCCGCCGTTGATCAGGAAGGTGATGAAGTCGCGATACCAGTCGTAGGTGATCGGCGGCCGGCCACCCTCCGGGATGGCGACCGCGCCCTTCCAGAACCCGGCGAGGGCCGCCCCGCCATCGAGCCAGCCGCCTCCGGTGGCCTTGTGCATGCCCGCCTCGAGCCATGCGAAGCCGAGGAAGATCCTGACCGGCAGCCAGACGATGCCCGCCCGCGAGTTGCTCGTGAGGAACCGGGCGAACGCCGGTCCCTCGATCTCGACCCGGTCGGAACCTGGGTCCCTGCGTGCGTCGAGGTAGAGGACCACGACCAGGGCGACGGCGAGCACCCAGAAGGCGACCGTCACGATCTGGCTGAGGCCCTCGGGCACCTCGATCCATGGGTTCACCATCCACAGGAGGAGGACGGTGGCGACCGCTCCGATGGCGGCAGCGGTGGGACGCGCTCCGGACATTTCTTCTCCCCGTCCCATGGGGCCACGTCGCGCCGCACCGGTGGGACGAGGCCGGCATGGCGCTTCACGGCTGGTATTGGGCGTTGACGTCCGGCCGTGCGCTGTCGTTGTAGACCTTCGCCGCCAGTCGCGCAACCCAGGGCCGGTCGGCGGTGGCCCCGCGGGACCCCCTCAGCCTCGCCCGCCCAGCTCCGCGAGCGCCGCGGCCTCCGCCTCGAACTGCTCGTGGTAGAGCCGGGCATACAGCCCGCCCTGGTCGAGCAGCTCCCGGTGCGTCCCGCGCTCCGCGATCCGCCCACGGTCGAACACCAGGATGCGGTCCGCCCGCAGGATGGTGGACAGGCGATGGGCGATGGCGATCGTGGTCCGTGCCCTCCGTCAGGCGGGCGAGGGCCGCCTGGATCAGCCGCTCGCTCACCGTGTCCAGCGAGGACGTGGCCTCGTCCAGGATCAGGATCCGCGGGTCCTTGAGCAGGACCCGGGCGATCGCGATGCGCTGCTTCTCACCACCGGAGAGCTTGTAGCCGCGCTCCCCGACGATCGTGTCCAGGCCGTCGGGCAGCTCTGCGATGCGCTCCTGGATCGCCGCCGCACGGGTGGCCGTCTCCAGCTCCCCGTCGGTCGCGTCCGGGCGGGCGAACAGGAGGTTCTCCCTGATCGACGCGTGGAACAGGTACGTCTCCTGGGTCACGAACCCGATGAGCTGGCCCAGCGAGGCGAGCGTGACTTCGCGCACGTCCAGTCCGTCGATGGTCACGCGGCCGGCGGTGACGTCGTACAGGCGCGGGATCAGGTAGGTGGTCGTGGTCTTGCCGGCGCCCGATGGACCGACGAGCGCCACCAGCTCGCCCGGCCGCGCCTCGAACGAGACGTCCTCCAGCCCGAACGGGGAGGCGGGCATCGTGGGCAGGACGTCGGCGAAGTCCTCCCTGTCCGTCGGATCGGCGTCCCCGCCGTAATCGCCGTCCTGGCCGTCCCGGCCGCCACGGCCGTCCACCGCCGCGCCGGCCGTCGGTGGCTCCGCCGGGTACTGGAACGACACCCCGTCGAACGCCACTGCACCCCGCACGCGGCTCGGGGAGCAGCGTCACGGCCCCGGGGGCGTCCACGATCTCGGGGTCGAGGTCCAGGTACTCGAAGATGCGGTCGAACAGTGCCAGCGACCCCTGGATCTCCACCTGCACGTTGAGCAGCTGCCCCATCGGAAAGAACAGCCGGCTCTGGAGCGTGGTGAACGCGACGATGTCGCCGGCGGTCGGTGCGGACGGGTTGCCGTTCGCGGCCATCGTCCCAGCCAGCCAGTACACGAACGCGGGCATGATCGAGAAGATCGTGCCGATGATGGCGAAGAACCACCGGCCGACCATCGCCTGGCGGATCTGGAGCTTCGCCAGCGACAGGTTGAGCGTCGTGAAGCGGGCGACGGACCGCTCCTGCGCCCCGAACGTCTTGCCCAGCAGGATCCCGGATACGGAGAGCGTCTCCTCGGTGACCGCGGTCATCTCGGCCAGGCGCTTCTGCGTCTCGCCGCTCACCTCCCGTCGCACCTTTCCGACCCGGTACGTGAGATAGAGGAAGAACGGCAGCATGCCCAGCGACAGCACGGTGAGCTGCCAGCTCAGGAGGAACATCGCGATGATGGTGGACACCGCCACGGCGAGGTTGGACGTGATCGATGCGGCCGTGTCCGTCACGACGGCCTGGACGCCCCCGACGTCGTTGGAGAGCCGCGACTGGATCTCGCCCGTCCGCGTGGCCGTGAAGAACCGGAGCGGCATGCGCTGCAGGTGGGCGTAGAGCGCGTTCCGCAGGTCCTGCATCACGCTCTGGCCGATCAGGTTGTTGAGGTAGGCCTGGCCCACGCCGATCAGTCCTGTGATGATCGGCAGCAGGATCATCAGCCCGACGTAGAGGTTCAGCTTCTCGTACTGCCCTCCGACGATGACGTTGTCGATCAGCAGCTTGAGCAGGTACGGGTTGACGAGGCCGATGAGGCTGGTCGCGATGATCGCCACCAGGACGACGACGACCTGGAGGCGATACGGCCGGAAGAACGCGGCGATCCGGCGTGCCGTCTGGCCACGGCGCTCTGGTGGGACGCGCGTGAAGTCGCCGGACGGCGGGGTGAGGCGGCCGGGCCCACCTCCTCGGCCGGGCCCACCTCCCCGGCCGGAGCCTCCCCGGCGGGGGCCGCTCAGGCGGGGACCATCCCGTCGGCGATGGCGGCCTCGACCTCTTCGAGCCACCGCTCGGCGTCGATCGCGGCGCGGGCCCCATCGCCCGCGGCGGTGACCGCCTGGCGGTAGCGGTGGTCCTCCACGTCGCCCGCGATGAACACGCCGGGGATCCTGCTGGCGGTGTGCTCGTGAGTCGTCAGGTAGCCCTTCTCGTCCGTGTCGAGCCAGCCCGCGAAGACGTCGGTGTTGGGCTTGTGGCCGACGGCGATGAACAGGCCCTCCATCGGGACCTCGTGCTCGCTGCCATCGCGGATGTCCCGCAGGCGCAGCCCCTCGACCTTCGCCTCGCCCAGGACCTCAGCGATCGCCGTGTTCGTGTGGACCTCGATCTTGGGGTTGCGGTAGGTGCGGTCGATCATGATCTTCGACGCGCGGAACGCGTCCCGGCGATGGAGCAGGTGGACCTTGCTGGCGAACCGGGTGAGGTAGTTGGCCTCCTCCATCGCGGAGTCCCCGCCGCCCACGACGGCGATCTCGCGGTTCTTGAAGAAGAACCCGTCGCAGGTTGCGCACGCGGACACGCCCCTGCCGCGCAGCCGTTGCTCGCTCTCGAGGTCCAGCCAGAGCGCCGATGCGCCGGTGGCGACGATCATCGTCTCGCCGCGGTATTCGACTCCCCGCGCCCATGCGCGGAACGGACGCGACGAGAGATCGACGCGCTCGACGTCCACGTCCACCACGCGCGTGCCGACCCGTTCCGCCTGGGCGCGGAACCGCGCCATCAGGTCCGGGCCGTCGATCCCCTCGGGGAAGCCCGGGTAGTTCTCGACGTCGCTGGTCAGCATCAGCTGGCCACCGGGCGCCGAGCCCGCGAGCACGATCGGCTCGAGGTTCGCCCGCGCCGCGTAGATGGCGGCGGTGAGGCCGGCCGGGCCCGAGCCGATGATCAGCACCTTTGATTCGGTCCGCCCGTCGTCCGCGGCCGAGCCGTCGGTTCCCCCGGTGAACGGCACCGGGGCGGCCTCCGTTGCGGCCTCCCCGCCGGCGATCGCGATCGGCCCGAACGGGTTCAGGCTCGACCCGGCGGCGGCCGGTGCAACGAGGTTGATCTTGAGGCCCGCGAGCGGGCTGGCGGCGCCGTCACGGCTGGTGTCGTCGGTCATGGTGCGATTGTGGATCCTGTTGGGGATGGTTGTCCTGACCTCAGGGTACCACGATGGCCGGATACCCCCAGGGGGTATCAGGATCGGGAGGACAGGCAACGCCGGGCGCGCCCGGTCGGCGAGGCGGGCGCGCGTTCGGGAGACGATCGGTCTCCATGGCTCCAGTTCGGCTACGCTTCGTGACCCATGGCGCAGGACTCCCCCGTGATCTGTCCCACGTGCTCCGAGCCCAACGAGGCCGGCCGCAAGTTCTGCGGCGAGTGCGGCGCACACCTGGCGCTCGCCTGTCCCAGCTGTGGCACGGCCAACCCGCCGTCCGTTCGCTTCTGCGGCGAGTGCGGGAACCCGATCGCGGCGGCCGTACCGGCGGTGGTCGGGGACCGCGCGCCGGGTCCCGTGGACGGGTGGCCGGTCGCCGCTCGTACCGCCCCGGTGTCGGAGCGGCGCCTCGTCAGCGTGCTGTTCGCCGACCTGGTCGGGTTCACCAGCCTCGCGGACGGACGCGACCCCGAGGCGGTCCGCGAGCTCCTGTCGAGGTACTTCGAGGTCGCGAGCGACGTGATCGTCCGCTACGGTGGGACGGTCGAGAAGTTCATCGGGGATGCGGTCATGGCGCTGTGGGGCGCCCCAACCGCCCATGAGGACGACGCCGAGCGCGCCGTCCGGGCCGGCCTGGACCTCGTCGACGCCGTCGACGCGCTGGGTCTCGGCGTGCAGGCACGGTGCGGCGTGCTGACCGGCGAGGCGGCCGTGACCATCGGGGCGAAGGACCAGGGAATGGTGGCCGGCGACCTCGTGAACACCGCGTCGCGCCTCCAGGCCGTCGCCCGGCCGGGAACCGTGCTCGTCGGCGAGGCCACGCACGGCGTGACGACCGGCGCCATCGCCTACGAGGAGGCGGGCGAGCGCGTCATCAAGGGCAAGGCCGCACCGGTCGCCACCTGGCGCGCGCTGCGGATCGTCGCCGAGCGCCGGGGACGCGGTCGGGACGATCTCGAGGCTCCGTTCGTCGGGCGGGACGCGGAGCTGCGCCTCCTGAAGGACCTGTTCCACGCGACGTCGCGCGAGCGCCGGGTCCGGCTCGTCTCGATCACAGGCCAGGCGGGGATCGGCAAGAGCCGCCTGGCGTGGGAGTTCCAGAAGTACGTGGACGGGGTCGTCGAGGCCGTCTGGTGGCACGAGGGCCGGTCCCCGGCCTACGGCGACGGCATCACGTTCTGGGCGCTGGGGGAGATGGTCAGGTCCCGCGCCCGGCTCCTCGAGAGCGACGACCCGGCGACGACCCGGACCCGGATCGCCGAGATGGTCGCGGAGTACGTGCCCGACGAGGCGGAGCGGCGCCGGATCGAGCCCGCGCTGATGGCGCTGCTCGGTGTCGGCGAGGTGCCCGCAGGCGGGGCGGCCGAGCTGTTCTCCGCCTGGCGCACGTTCTTCGAGCGACTCGGGGCGACGGGGGTCGTGGCACTGGTCTTCGAGGATCTCCACGCGGCCGATCCCGGCACCCTGGACTTCATCGAGCACATGCTCGAGTGGAGCCGCAACGTCCCGATCCTGGTCATCACGCTCGCCCGCCCCGACCTGCTGGAGAGGCGGCCCGGCTGGGGTGCCGGCAGGCGGGCGTTCCTGGCCCTCGACCTCCAGCCGATGGACGAGCCGTCGATGCTCGCGCTGCTGGGCGGCCTCGTCGCGGGCCTGCCCGAGGCCGCCATGCGGTCGATCGTCGCCCGGGCCGAGGGCATCCCGCTCTACGCCGTGGAGACCATCCGGATGCTGGTCGCCGACGGGCGGCTCGTCGCCCGCGTCGGCGGCGGCTTCGAGGCCGTCGGCGAACTCGGCGAGATCGCCGTCCCGAGCACCCTTCGTGCCCTCATCGCGGCCCGCCTTGACGCCCTCGACCAGCCCGACCGCGCGCTCGTCCAGGACGCGGCGGTCCTGGGCCAGTCCTTCCGACTCGATGCGCTGGCTGCGGTGGCTGGCATCGACGCGGCGGACGCCGGCCCGCGGCTCGAACAGCTCGTCCGCAGGGACCTGCTGCGCCAGGAGATCGACCCCCGGTCGCCGGAGCGCGGCCAGTTCGCCTTCGTCCAGGCGGTCATCCGCGAGGTCGCATACTCCACGCTCGCGCTCCGTGACCGGCGCGCACGCCACGTCGCGGCGGCCCGTCACTTCGAGAGCATCGGCGACGAGGAGCTGGCGGGCGCGCTCGCCGCCCACTACGTGTCCGCATACCGGTCATCGGCGGAGGGTGTCGAGGCGGATGCGCTCGCGGGCCAGGCCCGCATCGCCCTCCGGGCGGCCGCGGACAGGGCGACGGCCCTGGGTGTGCCAGGCCAGGCAGTCACGTTCCTGGAGCAGGCGATCGAGCTGTCCCCGGATCCCGCGGACAGGGCCGACCTCCACGAGCTGGCGGGCCGGGCCGCGCTCGACAGCGCCCGGGCCGACGTCTCGCGGGCGCACTTCGAGGCGGCGACCGCGATCCGGGTCGACCTCGGCGATCGGTCTGCGCAGGCGCGGTCGATCGCATGGGAGGGAGAGGCGCTCAGCACCATGCGGCTCCGCGACGAGGGACTCGTGAGGCTCAGCGCCGCGTGGGAGCAGCTCCGGGACCTCGGTCCAGACGACCCGAACCTCGCCCTGCTCGCTCGGGCGATGGCGGGCATCTGCGTGTTCACCGGTGACTACGAGCGGGCGGACCTCATGGCCCACGAGGCGCTCGCCTCCGCGGAGCGGCTCGGGCTCGCCGGCGTGGCCGCGGATGCGATGGTGGTCATGGGCACCACCGCCCTCTACCGGGGCCGGCAGTGGCAGGCGCGGACGCTCCTCACCGGTGCGCGCCAGCTGGCCGAGGAGGCGGGCCTCCACGACACGGCCCTGCGCGTGATGATCACGCTGCCGTCGTTCGTCGCGCTCGACGATCCGCGGGCATCGCTGGCCCTGGGCAAGGAGGCGCTCGCCCTCGCCCGGCGGCTGGGCCGCCGGCGGAACGAGCTCGCCATCCTGTTCAACGCCTCCGAGGACGCGCGCCGGACGGGCGATTGGGACTGGGCGGTGGGAGAGCTGGAGGCGGCGAACCAGCTCGAGGTCGATGTGGCTTCTGCGCTGGTCGCACGTGGGCAGCTCGCCTTCTTCGACATCTATCGCGGCCGAAGCGATCCCGTCGAGAGGGATGAGCTCCGGCGGGTGCTGCGCGGCCTCGAGGACCTTGACATGAACTCCACCGCCGAGGACTTCGGCGGCAGCGACGCGCACGCCCGGGGCCGCTGGGCGGAGGCGGCAGCTGCCTGGATCCGGGTTGCCGACATCAGCGACCTGAACGCACCGTACGCGCTGCTGCGGGCCGGACGCGTGGCGATCCTCGCCCGGGACCCAGCTCTGGCACAGGCGGCGCTGGACCGCATGGACGCGCTCGGCAGCCGGGGGCGCGCGATCGATGCCGACAGGTCGACGATCCGCGCCGGGCTCGCGATGCTGGCCGGCGACGAGGATGCGGCCCTCGCCGGGTATCGCGTTGCCCTTGTCGCATACCGGGATCTCGGGCTGGCCTGGGAGGAGGCCCTCGTGGGCATGGAGGCCGTCTCGATGATCGGGACCGGCGACCCGGAGGTGGCCGGCTGGATCGACACGGCACGGGCGACGTTCACGCGCCTCGACGCGGGGCCCATGCTCGTGCTCCTCGACCGGGTGGTCGCCGCGGCGGCACCGCGTGTGGCGACCGGCGAGGCGGCCAGGCCCGTGGCAAACGCCGCACCGCGAGGGGCTGCGGCTGCGTCACCGGCTGCGTCACCGGCTCGGCCCTCGCCGCGTCCGAGGAAACGGCGGGCGGCCGCGGGTAGGCCCAGTCAGCCGAGCTTCCGAAGCTCCGGCAACACGTCCCGACCCAGCATCTCCATGACCCTCGGGTCCCAAGGATCCCGCACGGAAAAGATCACGTGCTGGGCGCCGGCGTCGGAAAGCTCGCCGAAGCGGTCCACCACCTGCGCGGGGCTGTCGCCCTGGCCCCCGCCCTGCGACCCGCTTTGGCCCGCGGCCGGGGCCCCGCCACTGCTCCCGGCGACTGCCAGACGGACGCTCTGGAGGGTCGAACGCTCGATCTCGTCCGGGTCCCTGCCCACCGCAGCGCAGTGCTCCCGGAGCACCTCGTACTTGTGGTGGATCGTCTGCGGGCCGCCGAACACGTTGCAGGCATCCGCGTACTGCGCGACCAGTCGCAGGGTCTTCCGCTCTCCACCGCCGCCGATCATGATCGGCGGCCGCGGGCGTGAGATCGACTGGGGCGAGTTGAGCAGCCGCTCGGCGCGGTAGTGCCGCCCGTGGAAGGCGGACTCGGAGCCCCGGTCGCCTGACCACATGCCATGTGCGATGAGCAGCGACTCCTCGAGCATCTCGAACCGCTCGCCGAGCGGCGGGAACGGGAAGCCAAGAGCCCGCGATTCGTCCTCGTTCCACGCGGCGCCGATGCCGAGCCAGGCGCGCCCGCCCGACAGCACGTCCAGGGTCGTCGCCGCCTTGACCCACAGGCCCGGCAGCCGGTAGTGGACCCCGCCGACCATCAGGCCGAGGCGTGCACGGGTCGAGTGGGCCGCCATGAACCCGAGCGCCGTCCAGCCTTCGAGCATCGGCTCCTCGGGCCGGCCGACGCCTCGGATCTGGAAGAAGTGGTCCATGACCCAGATCGAGTCGAAACCGGCATCGTCGGCGGAGCGCACGATGCGGGCCAGGGTGGGTCCGATTGCCTCGGGACCGCCTGGCCAGCTGAACGAGGAGATCTGCAGTCCTGCCTTCATGCGCGGAGAGTAGCGCGGTCACCGAGGGCGCGGCGGTGGGACGGCGGACCGGTGCCGTTCAACGCGTGCGCGATGGCCGACTGCGGGGCCAGCCGGGGCGTGCCCGGTCTGGTCATGGCGACGGCCCAAGCCGCCGGGGCGGGACCCGGCCACCCCAAGCCGACGAGCGGACGCCTCAGCGGAAGAGATCCTCCTCGGGCGCGATGAGCAGGTCGCGGATCGAGCCCTCCCCCAGGGGCGGGTTGGCGCCCCGGACGAGCGCGACGGGCCGCCCGGCGGTCTTGCCCAGGGCGAGCTCCGCCGCCGATGCCAGCTCGTCGGCCACGGCCCGGATGGTCGTCCTCATGACGCGACCGTCCGCATCGGGTCGGCCGCGCATGTCCTCGAGGGCGAGCAGCCCGGAGACTCCGAGCGCGACGTCCGTGATGCCCCAGCGCCATGGACGCCCGAAGCTGTCGGAGACGATGACCGGCAGGTCGTGGCCGAAACGCGCCCTGAGGGCGGTGCGGATCCGCGACGCCGAGGCATCCGGGTCCCGCGGCAGCAGCGTGACCGCGTCGCCGGAGTCCGGCCCGACGTTCGAGGCGTCGACGCCCGCATTGGCGCACACGAACCCGTGCTCCGTCTCCACGATGAGGACGCCGTGGGCCATCCGGACGATCCGGCGCGCCTGCCGCATCACCACCTCGATCTGGCGCGGGTCGCGGTCCCATGCCTCGGCCCACGCGACGGCCTCCGGGCGAGGCGTCACGGTCCGCAGGTCGACGACGGCGCCCTCCGCCTTGGACACGACCTTCTGCGTGACGACCAGCACGTCGCCGCCCCGGAGCGGGATGACGCCCGGCGTGGCCGCGAGGGCGTCACCGATCAGCGCCGCGAGGTCGTCGCCAGGTCGGATCTCGGGGAGCCCGGCGAGCGCGAGGACCTCGACGCGGCCATCTGCCTCGTGCTCGGTGGTCGCCTTGGTGTCGTCAGCCGGCACCGAGCGCCTCCGGGCGTCGGGTCTCGGCGAGGAGCAGGTCGTCGGCCGTGTCGATATCCAGCTCGAGCACGCCGGGCACCTCCACGAAAGCAGCATCGGCCGATGACGCGAGCCAGGCGTGGGCGGCACGGCTGTCGCCTCCGAAGGCCGGGTCGATGACGTCCGGCGGCGCAAGCAGGAGAGCATTCGTCCCGCGGCCGTGGCGGTCCGGTGCAAGGACGACGCTGGGGACCCCGGCCGCGGTGCCCGCCGCGAGGACAGCGGCCAGGTCACCGGCCGTCACGGCCGGGAGGTCCGCGGGCAGCACGAGGAGCCGCTGCGCGCGGACCGAGGCCCGCGCCTCCTGGAGGGCCGGGTTGAGGCCCCTGGACCGCTGGAGGAGGGGCCGGGCGCCGGCCGCCGAGGCCACCGCCAGGACGTCGGGATCGGGTGACACCACCACGACGTCAGTGACCCCGGGCGTCGCGAGCGCCGCCGCGACGGTGCGCCTGAGCAGCCGCTCCACGAGGTCGCGTCGCTCCTCGGCGTCAAGGACGGCGCCCAGGCGCGACTTGGCGCCCTCGAAGGTCCGGACGGGGATGACCACGGCGGTCCCAGTGGGGATGACCACGCCGGTCGCAATCGGGTCGTTCACTCACAGGATCCTAACGCTCCGCGCGGTGGAGGCCCGAGGCCACGATGACGGTGCGCACGATACGGTCGCGGACCTCCTTGCGGTCGATCGCCTCGCCCCGCTCGGCCACGGCGACGAGGGCGCCGTCGAGGAGCATCGCCGTCGTCGCCGCGATCTCGGCCACGTCGACACCGGGGTCGAGCTCGCCGCGCCCGATGGCATCCCTGACGAAGTCGGCGGAGAATCCGCGGAGGTCGTCGCCGCGGCGGCGGAGCGCCTCGCGGATCCGCTCGTCGGCCGGTGCTGCCGCGAGCGCCTGGAGGACGAGCGGAGCGCCGATCGCGTGGAACAGCGCGTCGAAGTAGCTGTCGATGGCGACCGTCAGGCGCTCGACCGGGTCGTCGATCGGGGCGATGTGCTGGGCCAGCTCGGCCAGCTCTTCGGGGGTGCCGGAGATGCACAGCTCGAGGAACAGCTCCTCCTTGCTGGGGAAGTAGCGGTAGATCAGGCCCACCGACACGCCCGCCTCGGCGGCGATGGAGGGGACGCTCGTGCCGCGGAAGCCGCCCGCCATGAACGCGCGACGCCCACCCTCGAGGATCCGCTCGCGCATCGCCTCGGCGTGTGCCGCCGGCCGCTTGGGCATTCGGACTCCTCCAGCTGAATGAGCATTCATCTTGCCCCTTGACAGGGGCGGTCGTCCCAGATCATAGTGAATGAACAGTCATTCAGCAAGACGAGACCAGGACGAGACCAGGCGACGTGTTGAAGTGGACGGATGAAGTGGACGGGATTGAAGTGGACGGGATGAAGCGAGCCCAGGGGCTGCAGGTGGTGCTCGGGGCGGGCGGCGGCACGGGCCGTGCGATCGTCGACGAGCTGGTGCGCCAGGGCAGGAACGTCCGTGCGGTGTCGCGGCGCGCGATCGACGGCCTCCCTGCCGGGGTCGACCGGGTGCAGGCAGACCTGTACCTGCCGGCGGATGCGGCGCGCGCGGTCGCAGGGGCGTCCGTCGTGTATCACGCGGCCCAGCCGGCCTACGACCGGTGGGCCGGCAACTTCGAGCGGCTCAACGCGTCCGTGGCCGATGCCGCGGCGTCGGCGGGAGCCCGCCTCGTGTTCGCCGACAACCTGTACATGTACGGTCCCGGCGGCTCGCCGATGCGCGAGACCACGCCGCAACGAGCCACCGACCGCAAGGGTGCACTGCGGATCACCCTGGCCGCTGACCTCCTGGCGCGCCACACCCGCGGCGAGCTGGAGGTCGCGATCGGCCGGTCGGCCGACTACTTCGGGCCCCACGGGACGAACACCGGGGTGGGGGAGCGCGTCTTCGGGGCGCTCGTCGCAGGCAGGTCGGCTGCCGCCACGGGGCGGATCGACGTCGAGCACTCGTTCAGCTATCTGCCGGACCTCGCCCGGGCGATGGTCGTGCTCGGCGACCGAGACGAGGCGGCCGGGCGCGCCTGGCACCTTCCGGTGATGGATCCGGTGACGGTCCGGGCATTCCTGGAGCGGGCGTTCGCGGTCGCAGGGATGCCGCCGAAGATCCGCGTGGACGGACCGTTCATGCTGAAGGTCGCCGGCCTGTTCGTGCCGATGGCGCGCGAGGTCGGCGTGGTGATGTACCAGTGGACGCAGCCCTTCGTCAGCGACTGGTCGGCGTTCGAGGCGGCGTTCGGCCCGTTCGAGCGCACCCCCCTGGACGAGGCGCTCGCGACGACGATCTCATGGTGGCGACAGCGGCAGGCGATCGCAGAGCCGGCAACGTCTGCCTGACGGGCGTCCCGGCTGCCTGACGGGCGTCCCGGCTTCGGGCGCGCACCGGCCCCCAGGTCGCTTCGAGCGCGGCACCAGGCCGCCGGGCGTCAGCTCACGCCGAGTGCCCCGAGCACCTCGGCGGCCAGGCGGGCGCGCGACCCGTCGTCGGTCATGATCGTGTCCGTGACGAGCGTGCGGGGGCCGAGCGCCCGGATGTCGGCCTCGACACCGGCATCGACCGCGTCCAGCACGAACACGTCTGCGAGGCCCGCGTACAGGCGGGCCACGCCCCGCGCCGACGACTCGAGGCCCAGCGACACCAGCATCCGGTCCGCCGGGCCCTTGAGGGCGCGGCCGCCGACGATCGGGCTGACGGCCGCCACGACCGCGCCACGCCGGCGCGCCGCCTCGATCGCCTCCCGCATGCCCGGCACTGCCAGGATCGGGCCCACGGACACGAGGGGGTTGGACGGGCAGACCACGATCGCCGTCGCATCGGACAGGGCCGCCAGCACCTCCGGCGTGGGGGCCGCTGCATCGATCCCTTGAAACCTGAGCTCGAGCACCTCCGGCTCCTGCCGGCGGTGCACGAAGTACTCCTGGAACTCGAGCCAGCCGTCGGCGGTCCGGACCTCGGTCGCCACGGTGGCATCGGTCATCGGGAGGATGCGCCCCGTGATCCCGAGCGCCGCCTGCGCCGCGAGGCAGGCCTCGGTGACCCGGGCACCCGCGCGGACGCGGGCCGTCCGGGCGATGTGCAGGGCCATGTCCCGGTCGCCGAGCGAGAACCACGTCTCCTCCCCATACACGCCCAGCTGCGCCATCACGGCGTGCGTGTCGCCCTCGATGCCCCAGCCCCAGGCCGCCTGCTCGATCCCCGCCAGGTTGTAGAGGACGGTGTCGTGGTCCGGCATGACGAGGAGCCCGTGGCGGATGCAGTCGTCGCCCGTGTTGACCACCACGGCCAGCCGATCGCCGATGCGTGCCTGCAGGCCCTCGGCCAGCTTCGCGCCGCCCACGCCCCCGGCGAGCGCGACGATCGTCCCGCCGCCGGGCATCGCCACTAGTCCTCGAGGTGGTCGTGGACGCCGGTGACGCGCACGAGGTACGTGATCCGCTGCTGGGTCCGGAATTCGGCGATCAAGGCCTCGTCAGGTCCTTCGGGGTGGTACCGGTGGGCGAGCTCCACGATGTGGTCGCGGGCGGGTCCGAGATCGTCTACCACCTGGTCGACGACCCCCGTGATCCCGAGCCATCGGTAGCCGTCCGCGGCATCGATCACGGAGATCGCGACGCGCGGGTCGCGGAGCAGGTTCGCGCACCAGCGGCGCGGGAGTCGTCCGTTGAGCAGGATCCGGCCGTCTCCCTGGAGGCGGTACCAGACGACCGTCTGGCGCGGGGCGCCGTCATCGTCGGTCGTGGCGACGGAAGCGAACCGGACCGCGTCCAGGAACGCGCAGGCGGCGGCAGACAGGGTGTCGGATGAGCGGGGCATCGGCGCCATGGTAGCCCCGGGAGTCGGGCGACGGGCTACGGCGTTGGCGACCCCTGCGGGTTCACGGTGGCCTGGGGGCAGCCGGCCCACGCCTGGGCGCAGTCGGTCGGCGGGTTGCCCGGGGCCGCCGCGGTCGGGCCTGCTGGCGAAGTGAGCACCCCGACGGCACCCAGCACGATGCCCGCGGCGAGGAGCGTGACCCCGGCGAGTCCCAGCCTCCGCGACGGCGCCGCGGCCGCGCCCGCGCTGGCCGGCAACGTGCCCTCTGCGTCCCTCGGTCTCGATCGTCCCGTCGAGGTCACGCTGCACCAGGCCCCGGCGCACGGCGTAGACGGCGAGGAGGATGCCGCCCGCGAGGATCGCGAGGGCCGCGAGGATCCCGATGCCGTTCCAGCCGCCGATGTCGAGGGTCATGCACGGTTCTCCAGCTGGGTGCCCCGCGGTCGCGCCGGGCGCGTGGCCTCCATCGTAAGGGTCCCGGCACCCGTGCGAGAATGCCCCGTCACAGCAGGAGGGTTGGCATGGCGGACCTGGCCGAGATCGGCGTCTTCGGGGGCTCGGGCTTCTACTCGCTTCTCGAGGACGTCCGCGAGGCGAAGGTCGACACTCCCTACGGGCCACCGTCCGACAGCTTCTTCCTGGCCACCATCGCGGGCCGAAGGGTGGCATTCCTGCCGCGCCACGGCCGGAGCCACTCGATCCCGCCGCACAGGATCAACTACCGCGCGAACGTGTGGGGCATGCGCTCGCTGGGCGTGAAGGCCGTCATCAGCCCCTGCGCCGCGGGCTCGCTCCAGCTCCACGTCGAGCCCGGCCACTTCGTCGTCAGCGACCAGTTCGTGGACCGGACGAGCGGCCGCGCGGACACGTTCTTCGACGGGCCGATCGTGTCCCACGTCTCGTCTGCGGAAATCTACGATCCGGTGCTGCGCGGGATCGCGCTGGACGTCATCCGGGAGCACGGCATCACCGTCCACGACGGCGGCACGGTCGTGGTGATCCAGGGCCCGCGCTTCTCCACGCGGGCCGAATCGAAGTGGTTCGGCGATGCCGGGTGGGAGGTCATCAACATGACCCAGTACCCCGAGGCGTACCTCTGCCGCGAGCTGGGCATGGCCGTCGTCAACATCGCGCTGATCACCGACTACGACGCGGGGGTCATCGCGGGCACGACCGCCGTCACGGCACACGACGTCCTCGCGGTCTTCCAGCAGAACGCCGAGCGGATCCGCAGGGTCGTGCTGGACATGGTCGGCCGCTTCCCGGCCGACCTCGACGCGCTCGGTGCGCGCGACTCCCTCGGGCACACGAGGGGCGACGGTCACGCCGCCGGGCCGGCCGACATCCGGCTCTTCGAGACGGGCCTCTAGGCGCCCGCCGATGACGCAACCGGCCACGACTCCGGCCGCCGGCGGCCCCGCCGCGCCCGAGCTCATGCACGGCTGCGTCCGGTGCGGCGCCCGGATCCCGCTCGCCGAGTCCATGTGCGAGCGGTGCAACCCGCTGGGCCTGCGTGCGCCGGCGGCCTCCCAGGCGCATGGCACCGTGTTCGTCGGGATCGTGGTGGCGGTCGTGATCATGGCCGTCGTCGCTCGCCTCAGCATCAGCGGCGTGGGGCCGTTTCGCGCCCACGTGACCGACGTGGTCGCCGATCCCGCCGGGCTCAAGGTCACCGTCATGGTGACGAACGGCGGGTCGGCCGCGGGTAGCACGACATGCCGGATCGACGACCCGGCGATGGGCGGCATCGGGCCCGAGGCGGTCTTCGTCGAAAGCCCCCGCGTGGAGCCGGGTTCCACCGTGGTCTTCGACGTGGTCGTGGCGACCCTCGGCACGACGCCCAAGCCCATCACCGCGGACTGCCAGTCGTGACGGTGGCGGCGGGCGGAGCGGACCGCTCGGCGGTGCCGGGCGGCGGTGAGCTCGGGGCAACCGGGCGGCGGTGACCGCTTCGCGGTCGACGTGGCGTTCGCACGGGAGATCGCCGAGCGGGCCGGGCTGATCCTGCTCGAGCGATACGAGCGCGTGGGTCAGATCGACCACAAGTCGGCCAAGGACGTGGTCACCGAGGTGGACCACCTGTCCGAGGAGCTGATCCTGGGCGCGATCAGGGACCGCTTCCCGGGTGACGGGATCCTGGCCGAGGAGTCGGGCGAGCACCGCGGTCCGGCGGTCAGCGGCGGCGAGGGTGCCCAGCGCCGACGGGGCTCGGCGGCCAAGCGGGAGCCGGCCCCGGAATTGCGGCCCGACGACCTCGCCGAGGCCGCCGCGCGGAGCCTCGCCCACGGGCGCACCTGGATCATCGACCCGCTGGACGGCACCGTGAACTATGCGAATGGGCTCCCGCACTTCTGCGTCTCGGTGGGCCTCGTCGTGGACGGGCGGCCGGCCGCGGGCGCCGTGCACGACCCGATGCTCTCGGAGACGTTCTCGGCGACGGCCGACGGCCCGGCGATGCTCAACGACGCCGTGATCCATGCGTCATCGAAGGACCGGCTGGACGACTTCGTCATCGCGATGGCGCTGGGCGGGCGGTCGGCGGCCTCGCGGGCGCGCGCCGTTCGCCGGGCCGTGCGGGTAGCACGGAACATGGGCTCTGCCGCGCTCGCGATGGCGTACGTGGGACGGGGCCGCTTCGACGGCTACGTCCAGTCGGCCGGGATGTCGGCATGGGACATCGCGGCCGCTGGCCTGGTCGCGGAGCGCGCCGGTGCCGTGGTGACGGACTCGAACGGAGGGCCGTGGTTCGACGTGGCGCGGGCCACACGGACGTTCGGCTGCGTGGCGGCCCCCGCCCCGCACCACGCGGAGCTCCTGCGACTGTCGCGCGAGCCCCTGGCGCCGTCCTCGGTCCGGCCTTCGTCGGAGGGAGGCTGACGGCTCTCGCGTGAGGGCAGCGGACGGCCGTCGCGCCACCGTGGGGGGTCGGTCCAGGCGCGCACGCGCCCGACGGTCCACGCGCCGACTTCACTTGACGCGGCGGACCTCCTCGCGCCAGCGCGGCCGATGGTCCTCGCACCCGCCTCATTGACGCGGCGGACCGTCCTCGCGCCAGCGCGGCGGCCGGGTCGCGGAGCCTCGATAGACCCCACTCGTCGCAGAACGCCTCCCACACGTCACGGCTGGCGCCGGTCCATTCGAGCTCGTCCACGCTCGCCTCCGGGATCGCCACGCCGTCGGCCGTCGTGCGCAGGCGGGCGAGATCACGGTAGAGCAGGGCCTCGTCCATCCGCTCCCGGAGGGTGGCCGCGAGGCCCACCGGGTTGCGCATCCCCGGGACCTCCCAGTCGCTCCCGTTCGCCGGGATGTCCTCGAGCCGGCCATAGCGCGCGAGCACCGCCGATGCCGACTTGTCGCCCCACCCCGGCAGGCCGGGGAACCCGTCGGACGCGTCTCCCACGAGCGCCAGGCGATCCGGGACGCTGGCGGGCGGGACGCCCCACTTCGCCCGGACGCCGGGATCGTCGTAGACCAGGTCGCGGCGACGGTCCCACAGCACGACGCGTCCGCCGCGGACGCACTGGGCCATGTCCTTGTCGGCCGAGCAGATCACGACGCGCTCCACGCGCGGCTCCGCCTCGAACCGGGCGGCCGCCGCGGCGATCGCGTCGTCGGCCTCGAACTCCACCATGGGCCAGAGGACGAAGCCCAGGGCCTCGATGGCGGCTTCCGCGATGGGGAACTGGGCCAGGACCGCGGCGTCCATGCCCTCCTCCGACTTGTAGCCGGCGTAGAGCTCGTTGCGGAACGAGCGGATCACCCGATCGGTGGCGCAGCCGACGTGGGTGGCGCCCTGCTCCCTGACCAGGTAGCACAGCTGCTCGACGAGGCCGCTCACGCCCGACAGGACCATCCCGTCGCGGCCCCGGACTGGCGGGCGCGGCGCGAAGTGGGCGCGGAAGAGCTCGTAGGTGGCGTCGACCAGGTGGACCTGCATCGTTCGGCGCCGTCGGCCGGCTCAGTCGTCCGCCGAGCCGGTCTCCACGAGCCGCTTCAGGCGATGGAGGTCTGCCTGGAAGATGCCCTGGAGGATCGGTGCCAGGACGCGCGCGCCGAGCTCGGGCAGGAGCGGCGGGACGAGGGTCTCATCCCAGCGGACGATCGTGGTCGTGCCGTCGGCCCCCGCCTCGAGGGTGATGACGCCACCGCCCGTGAACAGGCCCTCGTGACGGACGGCAAACCGGGCCGGGGGCTCGAAGGCCGTGACCTCCACCGGGTCGGTCACGGCGATGCCGAAGATGCGGACCGTGGCCTCGCCGCGGGTCCCGACATGCACCGGGCCCGGCGGGGTCAGGCGAACCTCCTTCATCTCGCGCATCCACTCGGGCTGGAGCGGGACGTCCGCGACGACGGCCCACGTCTCGCTCGGGAGGGGCGTCGACGACGACCAGCATCCGGAGAGGCCCGGCTGGGCGTGTCCCGCGACGAAGCGCGAGCCATCGGTCGGCGGCCCAGGCCAGCGGGGCGACCGTGGCGGCGAGGAGAAACAGGCGGCGGAGCATCGCGGACCTCAGCGCATGCGGGTCGAGTGGAGGAGGATGCCGGCATCGCGCATCTCGACGATCGCGCGCTCGCCGTCGCCCGGCTCGAGATCGACCGCAGCGACGGCGTCCGTGAGCAGGGTCGTCGCGTAGCCCAGGCTGGCGGCGTCGAGGGCCGTGGCCTTCACACAGTAGTCCGTCGCCAGGCCCGTGACGACGACATCGGTGACGCCGGCCGCGCGGAGGAGGGGATCGAGCTGGGTGGGCATCGTCTCGCTGGTCTGCGGATCGCGCATCGTGAAGCCGGAGTAGCCGTCCTCCCCGTTGGTGCCCTTGCGGACGATCGGCGTGCCCTCGGGAGCCGCCAGGGCCGGGTGCAGCTCGGCGCCCCACGTGTCGCGGACGCAGTGATCCGGCCAGATCCCGCCGTCCTTGGCGAAGTGCGGGGTGTGCTCGGGATGCCAGTCCTGCGTGCACACGACGAAGGCCCCGTTGGCGCGGGCGAGGCCGATCTCGCGGTTGATGACGGGGATCACGTCGTCGCCCCGCGCGACGCTGAGGCCGCCGTCGGGGTCAGCGAAATCGTTCTGGACGTCGACGACGATGAGCGCGACGCCGGGGCCGATAGCGAAGCATGGCGGTACCGTACCGCGGCGGGACGTGTTCGTCGCGGTGATCGGCGGGGCCTGTTCGTCGCGGTGATCGGCGGGGCCGCCGGGAGAATTGCCGGCCCGTCGTGGACGTGCCATCCTTGTTGAACGGCAAGCGTTCACCGCGGCGGGTTGCGGTTCACGCGACCCCGATGTCCGCCGGCCTGAACGCCTCGCGTTCGGACTGGCCTGTTATCGGCACGCGACGCCCGCTCGGATCGTGATCCGGCGCACCGAACCCGCTGACCGCCGCCGCCCACCGCTGCAGTGAACGCTCGGGGTTCAGCGCCGTGATCTCAGCCAGCGCCATCACGAAGCCACGCAGCCAAGCGGTGTGCCATAAGTCGTGGTGAAGCCACGGGTGGCAGGATGAAATCGTGGGAACACGACTCGATCCGTTGAGTTCAGGCAGGCGCACCGCGTACCGGCTTCGACTCGACGTCGGCGAGGAGATCAGGATCGCGCGTCTCGGAGCGGGCCTCAGCCAAGGCGCTGCGGGAAAAGCCGTTGGCATGTCGCACGCCCAGTTTGGTCGGATCGAACGGGGCGTCCTCCGTGGACTGACGCTGGACCAGGCCTGCCGGGCGGCCGCGGCAGTGGGCCTCCGCCTGACCGCTCGGGCGTGGCCGGACGGGGACCCCGTTCGGGATGCGGCGCAGTTGCGCCTGCTCCGCCGCTTCCAGGAGCGGCTGCCGCCCGGCGCGACCTGGCTGACGGAGGTGCCCCTGCCCCTTCCGGGCGACAGGCGGGCCTGGGACGCGGTGCTCGGGCTGGGGGGCCGGCGCGCCGGATGCGAAGCGGAGACGAGCCTGCGCGACGTCCAGGCGCTCGAGCGTCGGCTGGCCCTGAAGCTCCGCGACGGTGACGTGGATGTGCTCGTGCTCCTGCTCGCCGACACCGCAGCGAATCGGCAGGGCCTGGCCGCCCATCGCCAGGATCTCAGGGCACTGCTCCCGATGGACGGCCGCGATGTCCTGGCATGTCTTCGGGCCGGGCATCTTCCTCAGGCAAACGGGCTCGTGGTGCTCTGAGATGCGATTCGCGGCGATATCCGACCCCGATCACCGCCTGGTATCCACGGTGATCCCCGAGCGTTCACTGCGGCGGTCTGCGGCCGTTCCGAGGGGTCCGGATCCGCGGGCTTGAACGCTGGGCGTTCGACTGGCCGGTCTCGAGCTCGGGAAGCATCGATACGATCCGCTTGGCCTCGGTTCGATGCGACGCAACCGCCGGAGTGAACCCCCGGCGTTCACGCGGCGCCGGGGCGAACAAGCACCGACATGGGTCCGTCGCGAGGCGGCTCACACGATCGTCGCGCGTCGTCCCTGCCGCCGCCCGTCAGCTTGCCGTGCGGCCCACCGCCGTCAGCGTGCCGTAAGGCCGGCAGTCACATCCGCCCTGCGCTCTCCGCGCGCCGCCTGCTTCCCGCGGGCCCGCGGCCGCCCGCGCCAGGCTCACGCCGCACTCGTGGCCCGTCGCCCGCGCCCGAACCGTCCTGGACCCGAGCCGCGTCGACACCGCGGTCGGCGCACCCAGTCCGCCGCTCGCATCCGGTCCAACGCTCGCGCACCCGGTCCACCGCTCGGCACCCGGTCCAACGCTCGCACCCGGCCCGCCGGAAGGCGTGGGTTCGTCGACGCAGGTGTCGCACCCCGGAGAGACGTCCAGCAGGTAGCCGATCCCCTGGAACGTCCGGATCCGCCCGGCCTCGCCCGGTCGAGCCCCCAGCTTGCGGCGAACGCGCGACACCCAGACCCGCAGGTAAGGCAGGTCGTCGCGGTACTCGGGGCCCCAGACCTTGGTCAGCAGCTCTGTGTGCAGGACAACCTTGCCCGCGTTTGTCGCGAGGTGCTGGAGCAGCAGCCACTCGGTGCGCGAAAGCTGCACCACCTCGCCGGCTCGCATGACCACGCGCCGCTCGAGGTCGATCTCCACGTCGTCGAAGGCGATGACGCCGCCGCCGGGCTGCGAGCCTGAGGCACGACGCATGACGGCCCGGACGCGTGCGGCGAGCTCGTCAGGGTGAAACGGCTTCGCGACGTAATCGTCCGCGCCGAGGTCCAGGCCCTTCGCCTTGTCGGCGGTGGATCCCTTGGCCGTGAGGAGGATCACGGGCACCGGGCGAACGGCATGCAGCCGACGCATCACCTCGATCCCGTCGAGATCGGGCATGACGATGTCGAGGAGCACGATGTCGGGGCGGACCTCCTCGGCGCGCGCGAGCGCGTCCTCGCCGCCACTTGCGGTGACGACGCGGTAGCCCTCCTCGGTGAGGGCGATCGACACGAGCTTCGTGATCCGCGGTTCGTCGTCGGCGACCAGGACCAGCGGCCGGGTGCTCATGGGGGACACCTTCCTCTGTGTGAAGTGTGCCCTGTCGGCGGCGGCCTGTCCCGGAGCGGCTCGTCGAGCACGGAGCCCTGCCCGACACGCAGCCCCGGCCGGGCGTTCGATCCGGTCTGAGCACGGCCCGACGCGCACGGGCCGTGGCCATCGGGGCTACCCTAATCGCCGCCCGGGCGAGCGTCGCCCCACGTGCCCACGGAGCCCCGATGCACATCGACGACTTCAAGCACCAGCTGCCCGACATCGATGAGGTCGAGACCCGCGAGTGGCTCGATTCCCTGGACCAGGTCCTGGACCAGGAGGGCGAGAACCGCGCCCGGTTCCTGATGTTCAAGCTGCTGAAGAGGGCGCGCCAGCGCCACATCGGCGTCCCGACGCTGACGCAGACCCGCTACATCAACACGATCAGCCCCGAGCAGGAACCGTGGTTCCCGGGCGACGAGGCGCTGGAGCGTCGCATCCGGCGGCTCATCCGCTGGAATGCCGTCGCGATGGTGTTGCGGGCCAACAACCGGTTCCCGGGCCTGGGCGGCCACCTGGCGACGTACGCCTCGGCCGCCAGCCTGTATGAGGTGGGCTTCAACCACTTCTTCCGGGGCAAGGACCATCCCGGTGGCGGCGACCAGGTGTACTTCCAGGGCCACGCGGCTCCGGGCATCTACGCCCGTGCATTCCTGGAGGGCCGTCTCACGCAGGCCAACCTGGACCGCTTCCGGCGCGAGACCGGCGGCGGCGGCCTCAGCTCCTACCCGCACCCGCGGCTCATGCCGGACTTCTGGGAGTTCCCGACCGTCTCGATGGGCCTCGGTCCGCTGGCCGCCATCTACCAGGCGCGGTTCAACCGGTATCTGCAGAACCGCGGGATCCGGGACACGTCGGAGCAGCGGGTCTGGGCGTTCCTCGGGGACGGCGAGATGGACGAGCCGGAGTCGATCTCCGGGATCTCACTCGCTGCGCGCGACGGCCTGGACAACCTCACCTTCGTCGTCAACTGCAACCTGCAGCGCCTGGACGGACCCGTCCGCGGCAACGGCAAGGTCATCCAGGAGCTGGAGGGCCTGTTCCGCGGCGCCGGCTGGAACGTGATCAAGGTCATCTGGGGCCGCGAATGGGACGACCTCCTCGCGCGCGACGTCGATGGCGCCCTGGTCGAGAAGATGAACACCACGCTCGACGGGGAGTTCCAGAAGTACTCGGTCTCCACCGGCGCATACGTCAGGGAGCACTTCTTCGGACCGGATCCGCACCTGCGGGCGCTGGTGGAGCACCTGTCCGACGACGACCTGCTGCGCCTGCGGCGTGGTGGCCACGACTACCACAAGGTCTACGCGGCCTTCAAGGCGGCGACGGAGTTCACGGGTGCCCCGACCGTCATCCTCGCCAAGACGGTCAAGGGCTGGACCCTCGGCCGCGGCGTCGAGGCCCGGAACATCACGCACCAGGCGAAGAAGCTCAGCGAGGACGAGCTCCGCGTCTTCCGGGACCGCCTCGAGCTGCCGATCCCCAACGACCAGCTCCGCGAGGCCCCGTACTTCCACCCGGGTCCGGACTCCGACGAGGTCCGGTACATGCTCGAGCGCCGAGCCTCGCTCGGGGGCCCGGTGCCCCGTCGGGTGGTCCGCGCGCCCGCCCTGCCCCGGCCGGGCGCGCCTGTCGACGCCGAGTTCAACGGCGGCAGTACGACCGCCGTCTCGACCACCATGGTCTTCGCCCGGCTCCTCCGGAACCTGATCCGCGACCCCAGGATCGGCAGCCGGATCGTGCCCATCATCCCGGACGAGGCACGGACATTCGGCATGGACCCGCTGTTCAAGGAGGTCGGCATCTACGCCGCCCACGGGCAGCGTTACGACCCCGTCGACTCGGACCTCGTGCTCTCCTACCGCGAGGCCCGGGATGGCCAGGTGCTGGAGGAGGGGATCAACGAGGCGGGCTCGATGGCCTCGCTCCAGGCCGCGGGCACGGCCTACGCCACGCACGGCGAGCCGATGATCCCCTTCTACATCTTCTACTCGATGTTCGGGTTCCAGCGGACCGGCGACCAGGCGTGGGCCTTCGGCGACCAGCGGGGCCGCGGCTTCATGATCGGGGCAACCGCCGGCCGGACGACGCTCGCCGGCGAGGGGCTGCAGCACGATGACGGCCACTCGCAGCTGCTGGCGTCAACCGTGCCCGTGGCGCGGACCTACGACCCTGCCTTCGCCTACGAGCTGGCGGCGATCATCAGGGACGGCATCGGGCGCATGTTCGGCGACGGCGAAGATGTCTTCTACTACGTCAACGTCTACAACGAGAACTACCCGCAGCCGCCGAAGCCCGAGGGCGTCGACGAGGGGATCGTCAGGGGCATCTACCGCTTCGCGGAGGCGCCGGACATCGCGGATCCCAAGGGGAATGTGCGCCTCGTGGGGTCGGGCGCGATCCTGCAGCAGGTGCTCGCGGCGCGGGACCTGCTGGCCGAGCGCTTCGGCATCGCTGCCGAGGTGTACTCCGCCACGTCGTTTCAGCAGCTCCGCCACGAGGCGCTGCAGGTGGAGCGCTGGAACCGGCTCAACCCGGACCAGGCTGCCCGGGTGCCCTACGTGGCGCAGGTGCTCGGTGAGGACGGCGGCCCCGTCGTGGTGGCAACCGACTGGATCAAGACGCTGCCTGACCTCGTGGCACCCTGGGTGCGGGGGCCGTACTTGACCCTCGGCACCGACGGCTTCGGCCGGAGCGATACGCGCGAGGCCCTCCGGGACCACTTCGAGATCGATCCGCCCGCGATCGCCGCGGCGGCGCTCGCCGGGCTTGCCCGCGCCGGCGCGTACGATCCCGCCGCCGCGGCGGCGGCGGTCCGCGACCTGGGCCTCGACCCCGACAGCCCGGACCCGCTCGTCCTCTAGGAGTTCCGGGCAGCCGGCGGCGCCGCGAGGGCCTCGCGCCCGCGATGATCCGGCGCGCTGCGATGGTCCGGCGCGCCTGCGATGGTCCACGCCGGCTCTGCGGTCCGGCGCCAATGGAAATGCGCCGCACGTCCCGGGAGGGGACCGATCCGTGCGGCGCATCTATCCGGGATCCGCCCCGTCACAGGCGGAACCCGTTCGTGGCGTACAACGCCAGACCACAAGTCTAGACGCGTGGCCCTCAACGATCCGTGCACGGACTGTCTGCCGCACGTTGCAGGGGTATTGCATTCGGGCCGCTACGCGAGGGTTGACTTGCTCTTGCGACTCAGGGATACCTGTGTTTCAACATCAAGCGTGCTTGACGTTGGTGGGCGTGCGACCTACGATCCCGTCGACCGCGCTCCGTCGGCCAGGCGTCCCCGCCTCTTGCACCGGCGCGCCAGAGGAGCCATACGTGGACTTGGGATCTTTCACCAGCGGGCTGCTGACCGGCCTTCGTGAGGGCGTCGAGGCGGCGCTGATCATCAGCATCCTGCTGGCGTACCTGGTGCGCACGGGCAACGGCCGGCACTCCAGGCAGGTCTGGATCGGGACCGTTGCGGCCGTAGCGGTGAGCCTCGTGGCCGGAATCGCGTTGTTCGTGACCGTCGGCGAGCTGCCGTCGCCGTGGGAGCAGGTCTTCGAAGGCCTGGCGATGCTTCTGGCGGCCTCGGTCGTGACGTGGATGCTGTTCTGGATGCGTCGCCAGTCCGCCAGCGTCCGCGGGGAGCTGCAGGCCGCGGTGGACCGGGCGCTCACGGAGGGCACGGTCCTCGCCCTCGTGGCTCTCGCCTTCACTGCGGTCATCCGGGAGGGCCTCGAGACGTCGCTGTTCCTGGTGGGCCTCGCCACCTCGTCCCAGGGCGGGGCAGGGAGCGTGCTGGTCGGCGCCCTCGTCGGTATTGCCATCGCCGCGTTGCTGGGCGCGGGGTTCTACCGCGGGGCGCGCCTCATCAACCTCCGGACCTTCTTCCGCTGGACCGGCATCGCCCTGATCTTCATCGCGGCCGGCCTCCTCTCGAGCGCGGTCCACGAGTTCATCGAGATCGGCTGGATCACGGTCGGGACCGGCACAGCGTTCGACGTCTCGGTCATCCTGCCGCACGCGGCGATCGCGGGCGCGCCCGACGGCATCGCGCTGATCGCGGGCCAATTCCTGCGCGCCCTGTTCGGATACAACTCCCAGCCGGAGGTCCTGACGCTCGCGGTCTGGGCGACGTATGTCGGGGTCGTGCTCGCTCTGTTCCTGCGGCCCCTCCCGCCGCCGGCGCCTCGCGTGGCCGCGTCCGCGGGCTCGAACGCGGCGGTCTGACCCGATCGGGTTAGCCAGCCACAGGCTGACTTCCGGGGCGGCCGCCGCGGCCAGCCCGTCCGCCCGCGTTGCGTGAGGCCCGCGGTTCGCCAAGGGCTCGCGCGCGACCACCCGCGCGCGGCCACCCACGCGGCGACTCGCGCGCCAGCGGCTCGCCCGTGCCGCCCGCGGTTGGGTGTAGTCCGTGGCGCCATGAAGACGCCGGTTTCCGCGCCGTCACCCTTCTGGCGGGCGGTTCCGTGGTCTCCCGCGCCACGAAGATCGGCCGGGAGACGGTGAGACCTGCGGATGCCGGCCATCGGGGCGAGATCGTGGTCTGTGGCGCCACACCGCCCGGCGCCTGGGTTGCCAGGCGAGGTCGTGGTCTGTGGCGCCACGCCGCGCGGTCCCGTCTCGGCCCGGGAGGCTGGCCAGGCGATACCGTGGTCACCCGCGCCACGTAGATCGGCCGGGAGACGGTGAGGCATGCGGATGCCAGCGATAGGGGCGACATCGTGGTCCCGGGCACCACGCCGGACAGGTCGGCCTCGGTTCGGAGGGCTGGCCAGGCGACATCGCGGTCTCCCGCGCCAGCGCCACGCCACCCCGTCCCGAGCGTGTCGATCGCGGCCAGCGAGGCGACCTCTTGGTCTCTGCGCGCTGGCAACCGGATCGCCGCCCTTCCGACCGCCGGCGGCCGGACCGAACCGGGCCGCTCAGCCGCCGGGGACCAGCCGCAGCAGCTCGCCCCTGCCGAGGTCCGTGAGGTACACCTCGCCCGCCTCGTCCGTCCCGATCGAGCTGATCGAGCGCCCGGTCTCGAGCAGGACGACGGGCGTCCGCAGGGCGTCCGTGCCCGCTGACGGTCCCGCGCCGGCCCGCGCCGACGCACCCGCCGACGGACCCGCCGACGGACCCGCGGTTGGACCAGCGGATGGACCCGGGGACGGACTCGCGGTCCCGCCCGCTGACATGTCCGCGTCGATCGCCCACAGGGTCCCGCTGCAGTAGTCGGAGAACAGGTATGCGCCGCGAAGCGCGGGGATCGCGTCCCCGCGGTAGACGACCCCGCCGATGATGCTGCAGCCCGGCCGGGTGCTCGTACTCCGCGACGGGCATCGTCACCCCTGCCGGATCGCACCCCTCCGCCGGGTTGAAGCAGTGGCGTCCCTCCCAGCGCCGCCAGCCGAAGTCGAGGCCTCGCGCGTCCTGCGACACGGCATCGACCTCCTCCCACGTACCCTGCCCGACGTCGCCGATCCAGAGGGTCCCGGTCGCCGCGTCAACGCTCGCGCGGAACGGATTGCGGAGCCCGTAGTGAAGGATCTCGGGGCGGGCACCGGAGCGTCCCACGAACGGGTTGTCGGACGGGATCCCGTACTCGAGCGCGCCCGAGGGCCCGCCGAGGACGTCCAGGCGGAGCATCTTGCCGAGGATCGTGTCCAGGCGTGACGCGCGGTTGTCGGGGTCGCCGCCGCTCCCGCCGTCACCCAGCCCGACGAGCAGCATGCCGGTCGCGTCGAACCCGATCCAGCCGCCGTTGTGGTTCGCGTAGGGCTGGGGCTCGACCAGCAGGACGCGCTCGGTCGACGCGTCGACCGTGTCGGCCCCGGGAGTCGCGCGAAGCTCGACGATGGTCGTCTCGCCCGAGTGGCCCGAGTAATGGGCGTACAGCCGGGTCTCGCCGCCGGCACCGAACCCCGGCGCGAACGCGAGGCCGAGGAGGCCGCGCTCGCCCCCGGACAGGACGCGGTCGGTCAGGTCGACGTATGGGGCCGCCTGGAGCGCGCCGTCCCGGATGACGCGCACGCGGCCGCCCTGCTCGGCGATGAACAGCCGCCCCGAGCCGTCTCCCGCGCCGGAGACCCAGAGTGGGGCGTCGAGGCCCGAGGCGGCGGTCTCCAGGCCGACCCTCACGGCAGCCTGGCCGGGCCGGTCCGACGCCGGGGTCCCTGTGCCGGACGGAGGCGCCGTCACCGGGCCGGGTCCCGCGCAGGCCCCGGCGACGAGGGCAAGCGCGAAGATGGAGAGGACCCGGCGTCCGGGACAGGTCGCGTTCGGCATCGGCAGGCGCTAGCGTACCGGCATGAACATCTTCACCCTCGACGACCTGCTGGCGCGCCAGCGCGCGGGGACCGAACCCTGGGTCGAGTTCCTCAGCGTGCCGGACCTGACGCTCGGCCTGTACGTCCTCGAAGCGGGGGCGGTCGATGACCAGGAGCCGCACACCGAGGACGAGCTGTACGTGGTCCTGGCCGGCAGGAGCCGGTTCACCTGCGGCGACAGGACCGCGGACGTGGGCCCGGGCGACACGATCCACGTGCCCGCCGGCGTGCCGCACCGGTACCACGACATCACCGAGACCCTGCGCATCATCTATGCCTTCGCTCCGCGGGAGGGAACGAAGGCCGGCTGAACCGGCCCGACGGCGGCAGGGCTCCGTCAGCCGGCCCGGCGCCCGCGTCCGACGCGAGCCTCGTCAGCCGGCCTGGCGAAGGCGTTCGACGCGAGCCGCAAACCCCTCGGCACGCAGTGCGCTCGTTCCGTCCTCGTCGTGGCGGAAGACGACGAGGGCGTCCATGCCATCGTCCAGGAACGGGACGAGCCGCCGGGCCCACGCGTCGAGCGCCGTCTCGTCGTACGTCGTCCGCCGGAGGCGCAGGTACAGGAAGGGCCCGGTCCGGCGGATATCGGGCGGGCTGTCCTGTTCGTCGAGGTCGGTGGTGCACAGCACGGCCCCTGCGGCGCCGAGCGCGGCGAAGGTCTCGTCGACGTGCCACGACGCATGCTGGGCCTCGATCACGAGCCGGATCGACGGCGGCCAGGCCGCGAGGAGCGCCCCAAGACGGTCGTCATTGCGCGCTACCTCGGTCGGGACGCGGAACAGGACGGCGCCCAGGCGCTCGCCGAACTCGGGCAGGGACTCCGTCAGCCACGCGACCGACTCAGCCGCGTCGCCGTACAGCGCGCGGACGCTCGCCCCTCGCTGCGCCTTGACCACGAACCGGAAGGACTCCGGGACCGCGTCTCGCCAGGCGCGGATGCGCTCGACCGTCGGACGTGCGTAGAAGGTGTTGTTCAGCTCGCATGCCGCGAGGCGCGCGGCGTAGTGGGGGAGGCGCTCGCGATCCCGCAGGCCGGCCGGGTAGAACCGCGGCGCCCAGGCCGCGTAGGCAAAGCCGCTCGTGCCGGCAAGGACACGCCCGCGCGGACGAGCGCTGTCGATCGTCGGGCCCCCCGGGTGCCGTCGATCGTCAGGCCTCTCCGGGGGCCGGGCACGCCACCTCGACGCCGTGCCCACCTCGGCTCGAGCTCGTCGACGACGGCCCCGAGGCCACGCTCGATGGCGGCCCGGTCCTCCGGTGTCACGATGTCGAGGAAGTAGCGTCCAACGCCGCCGAGGTGTGTCCGTGAGGCGTCGCGGAGCCGGTGGAGCCCGGCTCGGGTGAGCGCCGCCTCGGCTCCCCGGGCGTCGGTCGTGCAGGCGGAGCGCTCCACCATGCCGTCCGCAACGAGGCGATCCACGAGGCGCGTGATACCGCTGCGAGAAGGAGCACCCGCTGCGCGAGGACGCTCATCCGGAGGCGGTGGCCCGGTGCGTCGAACAGCTGGACGAGCGCGTCGTACTCGGCGAGCGAGAGCCCATGGGCCGCCCGCAGGTCCTCGTCGAGGCGCCTGACGAGGTGGGCGTGGGCGTGGATCAGGGTGCGCCAGGCCCCGAGACGGGGATCGCTCGGCGGAGGGCGCATGGGAGGCGGCCGCGGGGCCTGCGGTCTCGGGACCGCCTGCGACGAGCTCGGACGTCATGGGGTCATCCTACTCCACCGGGCTGCTCGGGCGAGGAGATAGTTGACGACTGCAACTATCTGGGTGTATTGTTGCGCAGTCAACGATATCACCGCGGCGAACCCGCCGCACACAGTGGAGACACGGAGCCCCTCATGGCAACCTCGACCTGGAACATCGATCCCGCCCACGCCGACATCATCTTCGCAGCCAAGCACATGATGGTGACGACGGTTCGCGGCAAGTTCGCGACGGTGTCGGGAACGCTCGAGCTCGACCCCGAGAACCCGACGGCCTCGAGCGGCTCGATCACGATCGCCGCCGCCTCCCTCAACACGGGCGTGGAGCGGCGCGACGGCCACCTGCGCTCGGTCGACTTCTTCGACGTGGCGAAGTTCCCGGAGATCACCTTCGTCTCGACGGCCGTGACGCCCAGGGGCGGCAACGACTACGTCGTCACCGGCGATCTCACGATCCTCGGCGTCACCCGGCCCGTCGCCCTGGACACGGAGTTCCTCGGCCTGTACCCATCCAGGGGCGGCGCGCGCCGCGCAGGCTTCCATGCCACGGCGACGATCAACCGCGAGGACTGGGGCCTGAGCTGGAACGTCGGCCTCGAGACGGGCGGCTGGCTCGTGGGCAAGGACGTGAAGCTCGAGATCGACGTCGCCGTCGAGGAAGCCGCGGCCGTCGTCGCCAACGCCGAGGAGGTCGCCTCGGCCGCCTGACGTCTTCGACCCGGCAGGCCCGGCCACTGCTGGACAGGTGCGAACACCCCGGCTCTCACGCGAGCCCGGGGGTGTTCCGCTTCACCGTGCATGGACACGCGTCGGAGCCCCCGGTCGCGCTAGCATCGGGACCCGACCCACCGCGAGGATCCCATGCCCGAGTTCGACGTCGAGGCGCTCCGCGCCCGCTTCCCGGCTCTCTCGATCGAGCAGGACGGCCGGCCCGTCGCCCTGTTCGACGGTCCGGGCGGCACCCAGGTCCCGGACACCGTGATCGAAGCCGTGGTCGGCTACTACCGCGAGTCGAACGCCAACCACGGAGGCACCTTCCTCACCTCCCGCCGCAGCGACGAGATCGTCGAGGACGCCCACCGGGCGCTCGCGGACTTCCTCAATGCCGCGGATCCGTCCGAGATCAAGCTCGGCGCCAACATGACCACGCTGACGATGCACGTCGCGCGGTCGATCATGGCGACCATGGCGCCGGGCGACGAGATCGTCGTGAGCGGCCTGGACCACGAGGCGAACGTGGGCCCGTGGCGCAGCGCCGCCGCCGATCGCGGGGTCATCGTCCACACCGTGGACATCCGCCCCGACGACGTGACGCTCGACATCGAGCGCTTCGACGCGTTGCTCCACGGCCGGCCGAGGCTGGTCGCGTTCGGCTGGGCATCCAACGCCGTGGGCACGGTCAACCCGGTCGCCGAGCTGGTCCGCCGCGCGCACGAAGCGGGTGCCCTGACCTACGTGGACGCCGTCCATGCGGCACCCCACCTGCCGATCGACGTCCAGGCCGTCGGCACCGACTTCCTCGCCTGCTCGGCCTACAAGTTCTTCGGCCCCCACGTCGGCGTGCTGTACGGGCGGGGCGACGCCCTCGACGCCCTTCCCACCTACAAGCTGCGTCCCGCCTCCGACCGCTTCGAGACCGGCACCGGCAACTTCGAGGGGTTCGCGGGGGTGCGCGCCGCGGTGGAGTACATCGCGGAGGTCGGGCGTCGGTTCGGTGCGGGATCCGCCTCGTCCTTCCCGGACATGGTCGGGCGGCGCCTCGAGGCCCACGCCGGCATGGCTGCCGTCCGTGCCTACGAGATGCCCCTGTTCGGACGGCTCCTGGACGGGCTGGAGGCACTGCCGGGCGCGAGGATCTGGGGCATCACGGACCGCTCGCGGTTCTCGGAACGCACCCCGACCGCCGCGGTGACGTTCCGCGGCGTCACCCCCGAGGCCGTCGCGACGGCCCTGGGCGATCGCGGGATCGCCACCTGGTGGGGCGACTTCTATGCGACCGGCGTGATCGAGCGCCTGGGCCTGGCGCCCGAGGGTGTGCTCCGGATCGGCCTGACCCACTACAACACGGCCGCCGAGGTGGATCGATTGCTGGGAGAGCTGCAGGAGATCACTGGAGCCTGAGGGCCGTACCGACCGGCTTCGGCCGGTCGCCGGCTACGCGGGGTCGATCCGGTAGACCGTCCCGCCGAGGTCGCACAGGTACAGCTCGCCCGACTCGTCCTCGCCGAACGAGCTGATGAGGCGCCCGGAGCCTGTCCCAGGAGGCGCACCGGCGCTGGTCGCGACGTCGCCGTGCTGGGGACCGCCCACACCTCACCGCTGCAGTAGTCGCCGTAGACGTACCAGCCGGCCAGGGCCGGGATGGCCGCCCCCCGGTAGACGTAGCCGCCCGTGATCGCGCACCGCCCGCTCGAGGCGTGCGAGTACTCCAGCAGGGGCGTCTTCCTGCCCGCGGTGGAGCAACCCGACGCGGGCCTGTAGCAGTGGAATCCCTCCATCACGCGCCAGCCCCAGTTGATCGCCCGTCCCGGGCCGGTCGACCTCTGGAAGGCCCGATCGACCTCCTCGTACCTCGCCTGCCCGACGTCGCCGATCCACAGGTCACCGGTCGCCCGGTCGAAGGAGAAGCGCCAGGGGTTCCGGAAACCTCGCTGCCAGATCTCGTCCCGGCCGGCCCTCCCCACGTAGGGGTTCGACGAGGGGATGAGGTAACCGCGCGTCGACGTCGACCCGTTGACGTTGATCCGCAGCATCTTGCCGAGGAGGTTCGACGTGTTCTGCGCGCGGTTGCCGGGATCACCGGCCGACCCACCGTCGCCCATTCCGATGTACAGGAAGCCGTCGCGCCCGAAGGCGATCATCCCGCCGTTGTGGTTCGGATAGGGCTGGGCGATCCGGATGATCGTCCGGCCCGAACCCGACTCCACCCGATCCGGGTTGGTGGCGGATGCCAGGTACTCCCGGACGACGGTCGTGCCGGCGCGGTCCGTGTAGTTCACGTAGAACTTGCGATTGGTCCTGAAGCCCGGGTGGAAGGCGAGGCCCAGCAGGCCCTGCTCGCCCCCGTTCGAGACGGCCGTCCGGATATCGAGGAAGGCCGTCGCCAGCAGGGCGCCGCCCTCGACGATCCGGATGCGGCCGATCTTCTCCACGATGAACAGGCGGTTCGTGCCGTCCTTCGCGCTCGTGACGAGCACCGGCTTCGTGACCGCGCCCGTCACGACGGTGAGCTTGACCGTGGCGGAGGTGGGGGCGGCGGGCGAGACGGCGCCGCCGGCGAGTGGGACGGGTGCCCGCGAGGCGGCAACGGCCGACGGCGCAGCGGCCGACGGCAGCGAGGCCGCGATGGTCATCGCGGCGACGACCGCGATGCGGAGGTGGCGAGGGAGTCGGGTGCTCGATCGGGTCATCGTCCTGCCTGCGCGATGTCGAAGGAAGGCCGTGGCCGCCGGGACGCCTGGCCTGGACGGGCCAATCCTGACGCCGGTCGCGCGTCCTGTCGACCCCGGGGCCACGCTCGCGACCCTGGCGCTTCCCGGAGCGCCGCGGTGGCGGCCCGCTCCGGGCGCTCCGCCTCTGCGCCGCCGCGGCCCCGTGTCCAGCCCTCGCCCCTCTCCCTGATCCGCCGGTGCACGTATCCTCCGACCATGACGTCGACGACCGACCGCGCCTGGGGCGCCCAGGGCATGACGGCGCCGCTCCGGGAGGTCCTCGTCAAGGCGCCGGGTGCGGCCTTCGCGCGTGCATTCGAGGACCCGGCGGCAGGCTTCCTCCGCCCCGTGGACCTCGATGCCGCGCGTCGCGAGCACGACCTCCTCGTGGAGACGCTGACCCGCCTCGGGTCGACCGTGCACGTCCTCGACGCGGAGACCGACGATCCCGACCTCGTCTACGTCTTCGACCCGATCCTCATCGCGGACGCCGGCGCGATCCCGCTCCGTCCCGCCAAGCCCAACCGCGCCGGCGAGCCCGCCGTGCTGGAGGCATGGACGCGAGCCCACGGCATCCCGACCATCGGCCGGATCGAGTCGCCCGGCACGGTCGAGGGCGGCGACACGTTCTGGCTGCGGCCGGACCTGCTGTGCATCGGCCGGACGCTGCGCACCAACGATGCCGGCGCCCGCCAGCTGGCGGCCATCGCGGGCGGCGACGCCCGCATCTTCGACGTCCCGTACTGGCGGGGCGCGGCGGAGCTGGTGCACCTGCTCTCGGTGATCTCGCCCGTCGCCGACGACCTGGTCGTCGTATTCCTCCCGCTCCTCCCCGCCGGGCTCTTCGAGCTCCTCGCGGACCTCGGCATCCGCCTCGTCGAGGTGCCGGAGGAGGAGTACCCGACGCTCGGCTGCAACGTGCTTGCGGTGCGGCCGGGCGTCGTGATCACCGCGGCGGGCAACGACGTCACGCGCCGCCGCCTCGAGGCCGCCGGCTGCGAGGTCCACGCGATCCCGCTGCGCGAGGTGGGCCAGAACGGCTCCGGCGGGGTCACCTGCCTCACGCGCCCGGTGCTGCGCGCATGACGCGCCCGGCCCTCCTGGTGCTGCGCGCATGACCCGCCCGAAGCGCCTCACGCCGGTCGCCCGCGCCGCCGCGGCCGCCGTTGACCCCGATCTCCTGGCCGCCGATCTCGCAGCCCTCGTCCGGATGCGCTCCGTCACCGGGGACGAGGCCGCGATCCAGGGAAGCCTCGCGGACTGGCTGGAGGCGCTGGGCCTGACCGTCGAGATCTTCCATCCCGACCCTGCGGCGATCCGCGACGATCCCGACTGGCCCGGCGAGGAGGTGCCGCGCATTGTCCTGCCCGTGGTCATCGGGCGGGCCGGCAGGCCCGGGAGCTTCCGGCTCATCCTGTCGGGCCACGTGGACGTCGTCCCCGCCGGCGACCCGGCGACATGGTCGGCCGACCCGTTCTCGGGCGAGGTCCGCGATGGCCGCCTGTACGGGCGCGGGGCCGCCGACATGAAAGGCGGCATCGCGGCGATCCTCGGTGCCGTCCGTGCATTGCGGGTCAGCGAGGCGCTGGACCACCTCCAGGGTGAGCTGATCGTCGCCCTCGTCCCGAGCGAGGAGGACGGCGGGCAGGGGACTCTCGCGGCCATCCGCGCAGGCGTCACCGGGGACCTGTGCGTGATCCCGGAGCCGTCATCGCTGGACGTCGTCGTCGCGCACGCGGGCGCGATCACGTTCCGGCTCACGGTCCCGGGGAAGGCAGCCCACGCCAGCCGCCGGACGGAGGGCGTGTCGGCCCTCGACAACCTCCAGGTGCTGGTCCGTGCCCTCGAGGCCGACGAGAAGCGGCGCAACGCCACGGAGACCGATCCGCTGATGACGGCGCTGGGGCTGCCGTACCCGACGATCGTCGGCAAGGTCGCGGGGGGCGAATGGGCGTCGTCCGTGATGGACCGGATCGTGGCCGAGGGCCGCTACGGCGTGCGCCTGGGCCAGACCCCGGAGGCGGCGGCGGACGAGCTCCGCGCGTGCATCGCCGCTGCCTGTGCCCGGGACCTGTTCCTGCGCTACGACCCCGCGACCGTCGAGATCACCGGCGCCCGGTTCGGCTCGGGCCGCATCGCCGCCGATCACGCATTGCCAGCCGGGCTCATCGCCACGGCCAGGGCCATCACCGGTCGCCGCCCGAAGGCCCTCGGCGTCCCGTACGGCGCCGACATGCGGCTGTTCCTCGACGTGGGCGACACCCCGTGCGTGATCTTCGGTCCGGGTGACGTCCGGCTGGCCCACGGGGCCGACGAGAACGTGCCGCTGGCCGAGGTGGAGGCGTGCGCCAGGGTGCTGGCCGCGTGGGTCGCGGAGGAGCTGGGCGCGGGTGTCGGCTGAGCCGCCGCGGCCGTTGCGAGCCGCCTGGCCAGCGTCGAGTCGGGCGGCCGCGTCGAGCCGGCCCCGTCCGCGCTCCGAACCCCGGACCCGAACCCCCGTCCAGGCGATGCCCCGACCTAACCGATCCGCAGGCCCAGGGCGGCCGCGATCACCATCGCCTGCTCCACGTCGATCAGCGCGTCCACCACGTCGCACAGGAGGGGGTCCAGGGCCGACAGGTCGCTGCCCCGCAGGTCCGCGCCGTGGAACGACGCGCCGCGCAGCCAGGCGCCCGACAGGTCCGTGTCCCGGACCGTGGCGCCCTCGAACCGCGCGCCGGCCAGGTCCGCCTCCCGCATCCGGACGCCGTGGAACGTGGCCTTGCGCAGGTCCGCGCCCCTCAGGCCGGCCAGCGACCAGTCGCCGCCCTCGACCGCCAGCAGATCGAAGGCGCACCGGTCGAACACGCTGCCCACGAGCTTGCAGCCGGTGAACCGGACGTCGAAGAAGTTGCAGCCCACGAAGGTGCAGTTCGTGAACGCGGCGTCGACGTGGGTCGAGGCGTTGAACCGGATGCCCCGGAACGTGCAGGCGCTGAACGAGGCCCCCCGGTCCTCGAAGTCGGACATGTCGACGTCGGCGAAGAGGACGGCGTCGTAGCGCGAGCCCGAGACCGTCCGCGGGTCCCACGCCGCGGGATCCACGACAGACGTCGTGACCGTTGCGGGGGTGCCGTCCTTGCGCTCCGTCATGTCCTCGTTCGCTGCATCGCCGGTCAGGGCGGTGGTGCCTGTGTCGCCGCGACCTCGGCGGCGCGAGCCGCCGTCGCCTCGCGTGCCGTCGCGCCGTCGGTGCGCCCTCAGCACGATCACGGGAATGATGACCGCACCCGCGCCGAGGATTCCGAGGGCCGTGTAGCCGACCGCCGCCATGATCAGCCCGGAGCCCAGGCTGGCCGCCGCCGCGGTGCTCCAGATGAGCGCGTCGGCGACGCCCTGGACCCGCGTCCGCTCGTGGATCTCGAGGTTCTCGGAGAGCATCGCGCTGCCCGCGACGAACCCGAAGCTCCAGCCGAGGCCGAGGAGGAACATCGCCAGGGTCAGCTGGAAGCCACCGTCCGGCGGCGCGAGGGCCGCCATCACCGACGCCACGGCGAGGGTCGCCGTCCCGAGGAAGATCGTCGGAACCCGCCCGAACCGGTCCGAGAGCCAGCCCGACAGCGGCGAGAACGCGAACATCCCGAGCGTGTGCACCGAGAGCACGAGGCCCACCGCCGCCAGGTCGTGACCGTGCTCGGTCATGTGGAGCGGCGTCATCGTCATCACCAGGACCATCACGAACTGGCCGACCACCAGCGCGACGATCGCGGCCGCGACCGCGGGTCGGCGGAGGATCACCCGGACGGGGGCGATGACCGCGGGCTCCGATGCCGGATCCGCTCGCGTGGACTCGTCGGCGAGGTCGAATGGGTCCGGCCGGAGCATCGCGAACGAGAGCAGGGCCGCCAGGCCGACGAACACGATCGGCACCAGGTAGGGACCGGCGAGCGGCGGGAGCCCGACGCTCAGGGCCAGGTCCGACGCGACCGGCACGAGCCATGGCCCGATGACAGAGCCGATCGTCGCCGCCCAGACGACGAGGCCGATCGCCGATGCCCGTCGCTCCGGCGGGACCATGTCGATGCCGCATAGCGCGAGAGCTGGTTGCTGGAGTTGCCGAAGCCGATGAGCACCGTGCCGAACAGGAGCAGCGGGAACGAGCGGGTGACGACGGCGGCGGTCGCGAGGAGCGCGCCGATCACGCCCACGGAGTAGCCCGCGGCGAGGCCCGCCCTGCGTCCGCGCCGGGCCATGAGCGCCGACAGGAGCACCGAGCCGAGCGCGGCCCCCAGGACGACGCGTCGCGCCCGGCGCCCCGGCGAACAGTCTGCGACCCGAGCAGGTCCTTGGCGACGATCGTCGAGACGGTGGCCGCGGCGATGTGCCCGGTGCTGCCCAGCGCGACGCCGGCGATGAGCGTGTTACGGGAGCGGCGCCGGGCGGCGTCCAGGGCGGCCGGGGAGAGCGTCGCGGCGGTCATGCGCCAGCAACGATAAGTCAGGCGGTTCGCGGCCCGGGCGGACCGGCCCGGATGGCGGGCCTGCCGGCCTCGGCCGCCTCGACGGCGAGGCACAGGCCGTTCGCCAGCTTCATCTGGCGCGGCGTGTGGCAGGCGACCCGGAGCAGGGCCGGCGAGCACACGACCGCCGCGACGCACCGCGCGCGCGACGTGGCCACGTTGAGGCGGTTGAGCGAGTACAGGAACTCCATGCCGCGTGGCGCATCCTCCGGCGTGGAGGTTCCCATCGCGTAGATGCTGACCGGGCGCTCCTGGCCCTGGAACTTGTCCACCGTCCCGACGAACGGCTCCTCGAGGCCCGCCGCGGCGAAGGCCCGCTCGATCGCGGCCACGTGTGCGTTGTACGGGGCGACGATCACGATGTCGCCGAGGCCCACGGGGTGCTCGCTCGCCGTGCCGAGATCCGTCCAGGTCGCGCCGCCGCCAGCAGGTCCCGGACCAGCTCCACGACAGCAGCCGCCTCCTCGATCGAGTCCGTGGCGTTGCCCGCGTGCTCAACCGGCACGTGGCGTATCCCGGTCCCGGCCGAGCGACGCCGCCCCCCCGCTGGTCGATCCGCTGTCGCTCCAGCCCGGCGATCGGCCGGAGCCGGCCCTCGTAGAACGCCGCGGAGGTGAAGTCGCAGATCGTCCGGGTGGAGCCGCCACGTCTCGCCGAGGAACAGGCCCTCCGTGGCGTCGATCGTCGCCCGGTCACCGAGGATGTGGCCGAGCGCGCTTCGCTCCGCGCCGGGCGGGTGGCTGCCCTGCGTGGGCTGGTCCAGCTGCTGCGGGATCGCCGAGCAGTACGATGGCGCGCGCGGCCGGCGCGCACGCGAGGACGTTGGCGAGGCTCATCTGCCCGGCCTCGTCCACGAACAGCACGTCAAGGATGGGCTCCGGGAGCGCCATCTCGGGCGCGGCACCAGGTCCACGCGACCGCGCCGACGACGTCGATGGTGCCGTCCGGAGCGCCTGGGCAACGGCGGCGTTGTCCGGCAGCGTCGCCGCGCCCGTCGAAGGTCGGGCCATGGTCTGTCTTCGGCTTCTGGCCGATTCGGAAGGCGCGGATCACGCCCCTCCCGGCCAGCTCCCGCGCGACCTCGTCCACGGTTCGGAGCAGGTTGCCGATGACCTTGTGGCTGTTGGCGACGACGCCGACCCTCTGCCCCTGCCTGCGCAAGCGCGAACGATCATGTGCGCGCCCGTGAAGGTCTTCCCGGAGCCCGGCGGGCCCTGGATCGGGCAGGACACCGACCGGCGAGGTCGGGGCGCCAGTCGGACCGCGGCGTCGAGCGGTCGTCTCGCCGGGCCGGCGTGATCGCGGTGCACCGGGGTCGTCGCCGGGCGGCGTCCGCAGCAGCAGGGCCCGCGCCGCCGCGAGGTCCGGCGGTCCGGGTCGGACCGGCGTAGGGTCGGCCAGGCCGTGTGCCGCGACCTATTCGCCGTGCGGAGAAGGCTCTCCGGCAGCTCCCTCGTGGGGATGACGCTCGATGCGGGACGAGCGCCGTCGGGAAGCGGCGTCCCGGCGAGCTTCGGGCCGCGCTTGAGCTCGATGCGCCGGTTGACCTCGTCCACGGCGACGACGTCGCCGGCGCCCTTCGCCCGTGGCCGGGTCCGTCGACGTCGGCGTCCGCGTCGATGCTTGTGGTCCTGCGTCGGGAAGGTGAACGTCCAGACGAGCGACTTCTTCTCGACCCGTGGCTCGCCGACGGGCACCAGCCCGCCCAGCGGCTCGCGCTCATCGATGAGCTCCTCGTCGGTCATCGCGCAGGAGCTCGAAGAAGCGCCACCAGGCGGACTTGTCCTCGCGCCGATGCCAGGCGAGCAGCTGCGCCAGCAGCCAGCGGCCGGCCGCGTCCGGGTCATCGGCCCGATCGGCGGGATCCGCCGGCACGTCCCCTGCCAGCCGCTCCATCAGCTCGGCGACGTGCAGCTTCGCGGTCCGAGAGCTCCTGCGACGCGGCGCCGTCGTCGACGGTCGGGCGCGGGAGCGGCCGGCCCTCGCGCGCCTCCAGGTCGAGCGCGACGATCCTCCAGCCAGTCCCGGAGCCGCCAGTTGCTCAGGACGTCGTCCCGGTTGTAGCGCCGCGATGCCGTCCAGGATCGTCGGCGGCGTCCTCCACCGGCGCGTCCGCACCAAGCTCCAGCCACGTCTCGAACGCGACGATGCTGCTGCCCGCGTCCTTGAGGTCCTGCTCGCGGGTCAGCGCGTACAGCGGCTCGATCCTCTTGATCGAGTAGCTCTCCACGCCGGCCCGCAGCCCCTGGCGGACGACCCGGTACAGGTCCACGAGGACCTCGCCCCGGAGCAGGCGGTCCACCTCCTCCTCGCGGGTTCCGTGACGCTGGGCCAGGCGCCCCAGCGCGGTCCGCTCGTACGCGGCATAGTGGTAGACGTGCAGGTCCGGGTCCCGTGCCCAGCGGTCCATGACCAGGTCGACCGTTCGCTCGAACGCCGCCTTCTCGGACGCCCAGGTGACTCGCCCGTCGTCGTCCAGGCTCCAGATCGCGTGGAACTTGGGCGTCGGTTCGCCGCCCGGCCGCCTGCCACCTCGGATCGTCCTCGAGAAGGCGCGGCTCGAGGATCCCGAACAGATAGTCCACGCCGTCATCGAGGGCGAACGGGTCACCCTCGAGGTCCAGGTACAGGTCCCCTTCGCTGGGCTCCGGCAGGCCGAGGAAGCCGCGCAGCGGCACAGGCTCGCCGTCCTCGCCACGATCCAGCGGCAGCAACTCCCAGAGGATCCGTGCCGGCGTCCTGCGACGCGACCTGGATCCGGGCCTGCTCGTGGACGCGCGCCAGCGCCTCGCGACCGACGTTCTCGAGCGGCGGCGCCATCGGCAGCTCGAGCCCGGCCAGGCCGCGACGCGTCCCGACTCCGCTCGCCTTGAGCGCGCTCCGCTGGCGGGACGGCGGCGCCCGCGACCAGGCTCAGGTCGTCGTCCGCGCGACGCCGGGCCTTGCACTGCGGGCTCCAGCGGCACACGGCGCAGTGCTCGACGGGCTCCGGGTACGTGCCGACGGGCGGGTACGCCACCGGGCTGCCGCCTCGCCGCGGATCCCGACCGCCTCCTCGAACTCCCGCTTGACCCGGCGGTAGTAGGCCATGAAGTCGTCGACGCGCCGGCGGTCGGTGGGCCGGGCGCTGCCGCCGAGGGCGACGTACAGGAACTCCGGCTGGCGGCCCTGGATCGCCGTCAGCTGCTCCACGTACGAGCAGACCTGGAGGATCGCCGAGGCCTTGACGTGGCGCGCGAGCTTCGTGTCCGCCACCTCGTAGTGCCAGGCGCCGAAGGCGCTGTCGGGCTCGCCCGGCTCGTGGTCCCGGCGGAGCAGGAAGTCGGCGTGGCCGCGCCAGGTCCCGTCGAAGAACGTCGCCTGGTAGACGACGTCCGCGCCGGTCTCGCATGGCCCCGATCGTCTGGGCGGCCGCGGCGCGCAGCTCCGCGCCGGGATCCCAGGGCGTCGGGCGTCCCGTCCGCGGCACCGGGTGGCGCGACCGCGGAACCGTCCTTCTGCGATCTCGACGACGCGTGCGGCCCGCGGCCCGCAGGTCCGCGAGGTACCGCGCGCTCGTGCTCCAGGCCGCGCTTCGCGATCAGCTCGATCGAGGGGTCGTTGCGGATCGGCTTTGCCACGAGACCGTGCATCGCCGCCCGCTCGAGGGCGAGCCGGTGCCCGCAGGCCAGGAAGCCCACGAGGTCCGTGGCGGCGAAGACGGGTCGCCCGTCGATGAGCTGCATCGCGGGCCATCGTACGGGGGCGCGCGTGCCAGCTCGCCTGTCACGATCGTCATCGGCCGCCGTCATCGCCCGCCGTCGTCGCCTGACGTCACCGTCCGGCCGATTACACTCCGTCCGTGGAGTCCCCTCGCAAGCCCCCCAACCGGATCAACGAGCGCGGCGAACGCGAGGCCGCGCCCACCTGGGAGAGCCTCGTCGATCGCCAGATCCGCGAGGCGATGGATGAGGGCAAGTTCGACGACCTCCCCTTCCAGGGCGAGCCCCTGCCTGCCGTCGACGACGCGTTCGCCGGCGACTGGGCGATGGCGTTCCGGATGCTGAAGAACGCGGGTGCGGCACCGCCGTGGATCCTCGCCGACAAGGACGTGCGCTCGCTCCTCGACCGGCGCGACGCGCTCCAGGCACGGGCCACGGGCGCGTCCGCGTTCGGCCGGCGCCGCGACCGGGCGGAGTTGGAACGGCTTGTCGTCGAGATCAACGCGGCGATCGCCCGCCTCAACGCCGAGGCGCCGACCGATCGCCAGCACCGCCGCCCGCTCGTCCTGGCCGAGGAGCTGGATCGCTTTGACGCGGCAGGCCGCCCGGCAGGTAGTCCGGACGGCCCATGACCCCGCTCGCGCCGACGTTGGGGCGCACCCGGTTCCGACACCAGGATCGCCTCGCCTGCTCAGCCGGGGCCCATCAGCGAGGGCGACCACCCTTGCGGCGCGCGGAGGCCATCACGACGTAGGTGGCGATCCCACCGACCATCACTACGACGAGCGTGCCGAGCAACCCGCCGTTCCCGCTCCCACCGCTCCTGCTTGCAGGCGCGGCCGAGGACAACGGCGACCCGGTCGGCGAGGCGGTCACGGGGGCCGCCTCGACCACGATCGTGCCGGTCATCTCGTCCGGGTGCAGCGTGCAGTGGTAGGTATAGGTCCCCGGCTTGTCGAAGAGGTGGTCGTAGGCCTCGCCGGGCGCGATCGTGCCGCTGTCCAGGGTCCCGTCGTCCGAGGTGACGGTGTGACCGGCGGTCGAGGCGTTCGTCCACGTAACCGGTTCGCCAACCATAACGGTTACACCGGGAGGGTCGTAGCCGCCATCGCGGATCGCGATCTCCGGGTTCGCGGCCAAGGCGACGAGGAGCGGCGAGCGCAAGCGACAGGACCGCGAGCACGACGGCCCAGCCTCCGACCGCCAGCACGCGCCAAAGGCTTCCCGCGGGCGCGGGCGCGGACTCGCCACTACCCAGCCCGAAGACGTCGCCTCTCATTGCCCTGAGTGTAGCCGGGCGCCTGTGGGTAAACTCCGCGCGTGACCGTCCCCGTCGATACCGAACGTCTGCCCGCGCCGAAGCGGGCCACCCGCGCCGATGCCCCTGCGCGGATCCGCGTGCGCCGCGCCACCCGTCGCACGCACCGGCCATCGGCGCGATCGCCGACGCCGCCTGGCGCGCCACCTACCGGGACCTGCTCCGCGAGGAGACCATCGACTGGTTCCTCGAGCGCGGCTACTCGGAGGACCGGGTCGGCCTGCGGATCGAGCGCCACGAGACCTGGGTCGCGGAGCTTGACGGCGTGGTGGCGGCATTCGCGGAGTCCGAGATCCAGCCGGACCGGGTGACGCTCGTCGCGATCTATGCCGACCCGGCGCTGCGCGGCCTGGGCCTCGGCACCGCGCTGCTGGACGCGATCACGGCGGCCCATCCGCGGCTGCCGGTCGCGGCGGACGTGCTGGTCGGCAACGCGGCTGGCGAGACGTTCTACCTGGCCCGCGGCTTCGTGCCCGAGGAGGACATCGACGAGGACCTGGGCGGCGAGCACGTCAGCGAGCGCCGCTGGTGGCTGCGCCCGGGGACCTGAGCAAGCGCGAGCGCAGCCGAGGACAACGCCGCTCTCGGCCCGGTCGGGGCGGATGTTCGCGGTCCCGGGGATGCAGCGTCGGCCACCCGAACAGCGCCTCGACCGCCGCTTCGAACACCTCCGTGTGCCTGTCCACGTCCGCTGCCACCGTGGCCGGGCACATGAGCGCCATGTTGTGGAACGGCGTCATCAGGACCCCCCGGTTCATCGCCCAGAGGTGCAGGAACCGCTCCAGCTCGGGGTCGGCCGCGGCCGCCTGCTCGGAGCCGGTCCGCGGCGGCTCGGGCAGGAAGTGGTACTCGGCGCGGGCCCCCAGGCGCGTCACGTGCCACGGCACGTCGTGCGCACGCAGGACGTTGTTCACACCCGCCTCGAACCGCTCGGCCAGCGGGATCATCCGCCCGAACGCCTCGTCCGTCAGGACCTCCGCCAGGGTCGCCCGGATCGCGGCCAGGGACAGCGCGTTTCCTGCCAGGGTCCCGCCGATCCCGCCCACGTCCGAGTCCTCGCGCTCGATGGTCGCGTGGATGAGATCCGCAACCTCTTCCGTGAAGCCGTAGGCCGCGGCCGGGATCCCGCCGCCGATCGTCTTGCCGATGGTCAGCATGTCCGGCGCCAGGCCATGGGCTCCCGTGTAGCCGCCGGGGCCGGCGCAGATCGTGTGCGTCTCGTCGTTGATCAGCAGCGTCCCGTGGCGGCGGGTCAGCTCGCGGACGCCCTCGTGGTAGCCAGGCTCCGGCAGGACGATTCCGACGTTGGTGAGCGCCGGCTCGATGAGCACGGCCGCGACGTCGCCGTACGCGAGCTCGCGCTCGAGGCCGACGAGGTCGTTGATCTCCACAACGCGCGTGGTCTCGGCGAGCGCAACCGGCTTGCCTATGTTGCCGCGCCGGGTGGTCGCGGCCCCGTCCTCCCCGATGACTGCGAATGTCTCGTCGACCGACCCGTGGTAGCAGTGGTTGTGGACCAGGATCCGAGGGCGGCCGGTGATGTGCCGGGCGAGCCGGATCGCGAACCGGTTCGCGTCGGTGGCGGTGAGCGTGAACTGCCAGAAGCGGAGGCCGAACCGGCGGCGGAGCTCGTCGCCGACGATCGCGGCGTCCTCCGTGGGGAGCATGTGCGTGATGCCGCGGCGCAGCTGTCGCTCGACGGCGCGGATCGTGGGTTCCGGACCGTGGCCCGCCATCGCGCCCGTGTCGCCCAGGCAGAGATCCACGTACTCGTGGCCGTCCACGTCGGTGAAGTGGGCGCCCGACGCCGAGTCGACGAACAGGGGGAAGGCGCCGGCCCACTTGACCATCCAGTTCATCGGCACCCCGTCGAGCAGCGAGCCCTTCGCCTGCTCGAAGAGAGCACGCGAGCGCGGGTTGCCCTGTTCGAACGCGGCCAGCTCCGCCGCCATCAGTCGCGCCAGCCGCGATCGATCGAGGGTCCTGCCGGCTGTCATCGAGCGCTCCTCCCGGCGCGCGGGCGCCGTCTGCTGACGTTGCGCCGATGATCGCGTGCCGGGACGCGGGCCGCCACCCCGTTCCGCGCCACGGGTGCAGGCTTGACGCGACGACGCCCCGTCAGTGAACCGACCGGGGTGCGGGAGCAGGGCCATCTCGTTCGCGCCGGGGCGGCCATGCCGTCGACCGCGAGGACCGAGTTGTCGCTCCAGCCGTGAGCGGCCGGCGGCAGGCCGTCAGATGAGCAGGCCCCGCGGCGACTCCCGAATCACGACGGCCGACCCGAGGGCCGGCCGGTGAAGGTCGATCGGTCCCGGCGCAGAAGAGGCCGGGACGCGGATCAGTTGAGCTTGCGGGTGTAGCCGCAGATCTCGCAGTAGGCGACGCCGCCCAGCTCGTCGATGACGAGGAAGCTGGTGCAGCCATTGGTGGCGCAGTACGGTCGACTTGCGTTGGCGACGCGGCGCCGCATGCGGCGCATCGAGCTCGCGCGGTACGCCACGGCATTCGTGGTGGCGCGGGACAACATGTGTGTAGTGAGACCCTTTCCAGGCCCCGTCGGGTTGGGACGGTGACCCTGCCGCTCCAACGGCCGGACATACGGTGGCCGGAGCGGCGAATTGATGGACCCGGCGCGGCGAGGGTTACGCGTGTTGGGCGTCGACCTTGGGGCCGCTTGCTTCGGGCGATGGATGAATCATGGGTGCAGCCGGCCATCCTGTCAAATCCCCTCGATGGGGGGTCCGATCCCGCCGATGGTCGGGGGGTCGCGCTGGCGTCGCGGTCAGGCCTCCGGCGGGTAGCCCGTGATCCGGCGGATTCGGGCGTACAGCGGCTGCAGACGGCCGTAGATCTCCAGGTAGACGCCCCGGTAGAGCTGCTCGTACAGCGCATGGGCGACCGGGTCCGGGTCGCGAGTCTCGGCGATCCGTGTCATCGCGCCGACCGCCGCCTCGAATGGACGGGTGGAGCCCCAGGCCCACGGCGGCGTCGATCGCGGCACCCAGCCCGGACGTCTCGTGCGTGTGCGGGCGCGATGCCGGCAGCCCGAAGACGTCCGCGGTGAGCTGGACGGCCGCCGGGCTCTGGCTGCCACCGCCGGACACCCGCAGCTCCGTGACCGGAACGCCCGTTCGCTTGACCGTCCGCTCGGCACCCTCACGGAGGGCGTAGGCCAGTCCCTCGAGGATCGCGCGGTACAGGTGGGCGCGCGTGTGGACGTCACCCCAGCCGATCACGGCGCCCTTCGCCTCCGGTCCCGGGATCCTGACGCCCGGCGACCAGTACGGCTGGAGGACGAGACCCATCGAACCCGGCGGCGTCTGCGACACCAGCTCGTCGAACAGGGTTTCCGCGTCGACGCCCAGCACGGCCGCCCGCGCCACCTCCCCCGCGCCGAACTCGCGCTTGAACCACTCGATCATCCAGTAGCCGCGGTAGACGTTGACCTCCAGGCTGTACGCGCCGGGGACCGCGGCGGGGTACGGCGGCACGGCCGGGATCACCTCGACGTAGCGGCGGTGCGTCGTGTTGAAGGAGGCGGTGGTGCCGAGCGAGATCGCGCCGACGTGCGGATCGAGCGCCCCGGAGCCGAGGACCTCGCAGGCCTTGTCGCCCGCGGCGGCGACGAGCGGGAGGCCCACCGGGATGCCGGTCGACTCCGCTGCGCGGGCCGAGATCGTCCCGAGCATGCCACCGGGCGGGACGAGGTCGGGGAGCCACTCCCGCTCGATCGGGATCGCGAGCCACTTCCAATCGGATGCCTTCGCCCAGGCGAGCGACCTGTAGTCGAACGGGATGTATCCGACCTGCGCCGCCACGGAGTCGACGAAGCGTCCCGTGAGGCGATGGGCCAGGAAGCCGGACAGCAGCAGATACCTGCGGACCCTGGACCAGGTCTCGGGCTCGGTACGACGCAGGACGTTGGCCTCGGCTTCGGCCTGGAAGGTCGCGACCGTCTCGGTGACGCCTGCCGCCTTGAACGCCAGCCCCCACCTGCCGCCGATGCGGGGCAGGCCCTCCGCGCGGCACCGGTCCAGCCACACCATCGCGCGGCGCAGCGGCTCGCCGTCCTCGTCCGTGACGACGACCGTGCCACGCTGGGTCGTCAGCGCCACCCCTGCGATCGCGTCCCGCCGCCCCTCGGGCATCGACCAGAGCAGCCCGCACGCCTCGCCGATGGACCGCCAGTAGAGCTCCGGGTCCTGCTCGCAGCACCCGGGCGGGCCCGCCACGTACGGCTCGATCGGTACCTTCGAACGCGCCAGCAGGTTGCCGGCCGGGTCGAACACCATCGCCCGGACGCTCTGCGTCCCGACATCGAGCGCGAGGATCCGGTCCGGGGTCATTCGCGCCTCATGCGATCAGCCGTGTCGGTCCGAGAGGAGGACGCCCGGGTTCATCAGCCCTTCGGGATCGAAGGTGCGGACGATCGCCTCCAGCGCCGCCATGCCCAGAGGGCCCTTCTCGGCGGCGAGGTAGGCGGCGTGGTCCGCACCGACCCCGTGGTGGTGGGTGATCGTCGCGCCCTCGGCGCTGATGGCATCAGATGCAGCCCGCTTCATGGCCTGCCAGCGCGCCAGCGTCTCGTCCGGATCCGCGGCCAGGCGGAACAGCCAGGTCACGTAGAGGCTCGATCCCGACGGGTACACGTGCGAGAGGTGCGTGAACACGTGGGCCCGCTCGCCCCACGGCGCGAGCGCGCTCGTGAGCGACGCCTCCACGCGCGCGAGCAGCCCTGGCAGGTGCGACCAGTCGGTGGCGGTCTCGAGCGTGTCCGAGCCGTAGCCCGCGCTCCACAGGGCGTTGCGCAGGTACGGCGAGCGGAAGCGGGTCCGGTACCAGGCCCTCGCCAGTGACGGGATCCGCGTTCCGTGGTGCTTGCGGAGCACGGAAGCCGCCTCGGCGGCTGCGGCCTTCGAGACCCGCCGCCGGCCGGAGACTCCGACGAGCAGCAGCACCCAGTCACTGGGTCGGCGGCGGATGCGGAGGTAGGCGGTGAGCGCCTTCGTCTGGCTCGGGCGATCGGCGAAGGCAAGGAGCGTCCGGGTCTCCGCCGCGGTCGACAGGCGGAGGAGCGACAGGCCGGGGCGTGCCTGGACGAGCTCCCGCACGGCCTCCTGTCCCTCAACCCAGCCGGGGAGCGCCCAGGCCTCCATCCGTTCCGACTCGGGCAGTGGCGCGGCGCGGAGGATCACGTCCGTGATGAAGCCGAGGCGGCCCTCGGAGCCCAGGACCAGCTGACGGAGGTCCGGCCCCGCGGCCGATGCGGGGTACGGCGCCATGACCATGGTCCCGGCCGGCGCCTCGAGCGTCCCACCGGCATACAGCTGCTCGATCCGACCCACCCCCAGGCTCTTCAGCCCCGAACCGCGTGCGGCGACCCAGCCGCCGACCGTCGCCAGCTCCCAGGACTGCGGTTCGTGGCCGACTGTCAGCCCGCGGGCCGCCAGCCCGGTCGCGAGGGCTGGGCCGCTGATCCCGGCGCCGACCGTGGCGAGGCCGCTGCGCTCATCGACGGCCGTGATGGCGTTGAGCCCAGCGAGGTCCACGGTGACCACGGGGTCCTGGCTCGGTCGGGCAGTCACCCCGCCGACGACGCTTGTGCCGCCGCCGTACGGGATCAGGCGTGCGCCCCGCTCGTGCGCGATTGCGATCACGCGCCGGATGTCGGCGCTGGAGGCGGGCGTCGCGACGGCGTCCGGGACGGCCTCGAGGCGTCCGGACCGCAGCGCGAGGAGGTCCGGGAAGGACTGGCCGCGCGCCCGACGGACGCGGAGCTCCGGGTCGGTGGAGAGGAGGGGATCGCCGGTGTCCGCCAGGCGACCCGGCGGGACCCCCGCCACGACCTGCGCGAGTGTCGCATCCCGCGGCGGCGAGCCCGGACCGAGCGTCTTCCCGAGGAACCTGCGCCCCGACCCGCCGACGCGGGTGTCATCGGCCTCGTCCCCCCAACCGTTCCAGCGTCGCATGCGTGCATCCTGCCCGATCGGGCTCCAGTCCGGAACACGGTCGCGCGACCCGCGGCCGTTGGGGCGGCTCGGGCGGCTGTGTCCGCGGCGGAGGGCTGTCGCCTCCAGGGCGACCAATCCGCATCTCCGGTCTCGCCGTGCCCTTCCAGACCCGCGTTCGTCGACACGCAGGCGACAACACCGGCCGAATTGCCACCTCAGGGTCACCTGGAGGACATCCAGACCCGGATTCATCGCACTCCATGGCGACAGGCCGACCGAAACGGACGGCGCGCGCGAGACGGATCCAACGGCCGCCGGCGCGGCCCGCCGCGGCGCCTCGGGCCGCCGCTGCGCCCCGCCGCCGCTACGCCCCCGGCGGCCCGCCCCCGACGGCATCGACCGAGGACGCGATCAGACCGGCGGCCAGGGCATCGCGGGCCAGCGGGGGTCGGGCTGGGGGAAGACACCCGCCGCGAGCAGCCGGTCGAGGCGCCGCGCCGTGGCCGAGACCTCGATCGGGTCGAGGAGCTCGCGCAGGTCATCGCCCAGGAAGCCGTCGAGTTCGGTGCGGAGGACCCGCAGGACCCCGACCTCCTCGTCGAGGAACGGCTGCCCGCGCCACTCCCAGAGCACGGTCCTCAGCTTGGGCACGGGCGAGAACGTCACGCCGTGGTCCACGCCGTAGATGTGGCCGCCCGGCACGGGGACCAGGTGCCCCGCCTTGCGGTCCGTGTTGTTGACTGCGGCGTCGAAGACGGCGATCCGCCGCAGCCGCGGGTCCGATCCGACGACCAGCGCCACCGGGTCGGTCTCGCCGTCGCTGCGGATCCAGAGCTGGACCATGCCGGGCCCGAAGGGGCCGTCCCGCAGGACGGTGGGTGGGACGATGCCCCAGCCACTCGTTCGGGAGACCAGGAACGCCGCGACCTCGCGGCGGGCGAGGGTGCCGTCCGGGAAGTCGAGGAGCGGCCGCTCCCCGGCGATCGGCTTGTAGATGCAGGCCGCCTCGAGGTCGCCGGCGCTGACGACGCCGAGCATCGCGTTGTTGGACGAGACGGAGAGCTGCCCGATGATGCGCAGCCCGCCGCCGGTCAGCAGGTCGAGCGCGACGTCCTCGGCAAGCACCGGCATCGGCAGGCCGAGGTCGTCGATCGAGTAGGCGGGCGCGCCCTCCTCGTCGCCGCCATCGTCCTCGTCGCCGAGCTCCTCCTCGTCGTCGCCGCTGTCGGCGTCGCCATCGTCGTCGAGCATCTCGTCCTCGAGGGGATCGTCCACCCGGGTCAGTTCAGGAGGTGCCCGTTCCGCCGCGGACAGAGGTGGCCCTGCGGGTCCAGCGGCTGGCCGCACCACGGACACGGCGGGCGTCCGGCCGCGATCAGCCGCAGTGCGCGGGCCACGAACTCGCGGGCCCCGTGGGCCGACATCCGCACCCGGAGCACGTCGGGACCGTCCTCGTCGTCATCATCGCCGAAGGCCTCGGTCTCGTCGTCCTCCTCGTCTGTGATCTCGCGGGCCTCGAGCAGCACGAGCTCTGCGCCGGTGTCCCAGCCGAGGGACAGGGTGCCGACGCGGAACGCCTCGTTGATCGGCTCATCCAGGGCGACGGCGGCCGGCATGTCGTCCAGCTCCTCCGACCCCTCGACCCCACGCACCTCGAGCTCGTCCAGGAGCTCGGTCAGGCGCTGGCAGACCGCGGCGACCTGGATCTTCTCCAGGGCGACCGACGTGATCCGCGAGCCCTCGCGGGCCTGCAGGAAGAACGTGCGATTGCCGGGTTCGCCGACAGTTCCGGCGAGGAAGTGTTCTGGGCTGTCGAAGAGGTAGCGACGTCGGGTCATCGGATCCTGGACTGGAGATGGGGTGCCTCGGCAGCGGCCGGGGACGAGAGGGTACCGGAACTGGGCATCAGGCGGCCTTGACGCGTCAGGCGACCTTGACGCGGACCTGGTGGTAGCCGCGTGCTCCGTCGGGGTCGGGACGTGTGTACTCCGCCGTCTGCGTCTCACCCGTCCCATCGGTTGCGCGGACGGAGAGCGTGTGGTCGCCGGATGTCGCAGGCCACGTCCACAGCCATTGCACCCAGGTCTGCGGGCCGATGGCCGTGGCCAGGGTGGCCTCCTGCCAGGCGTCGCCCCCGTCCACGTTCACCTCCACCTTCGAGATGCCGCGGTCGGGGGCCCACGCGACGCCCGCGACCGGCACGGGTCCGGGCTGCAGGGGCGTGTCCCGGTGCGGCGTGTCGATCCGGGACTGGGTGAGGATCGGCGCCTCCTTGGCCCAGCCGCGCGGGACCCAGTACGCGTCGAATGCCTCGAGCGTGGTCAGCTCCAGGTCGCTCAGCCACTTGGTGGCCGACACGTACCCGTACAGGCCCGGGACGATCAGCCGGGCGGGGAACCCGTGCTCGGCCGGGAGCGGCTGGTCGTTCATGCGAACGGCGATGAGCGCGTCCCGGGGCCGTTCGGGTTCCGTCACCCATGCCGTCGGAAAGCCCGCCGTCCAGCCGTCGACGGACCGCGGGACGATCTGGGTCGCGCCCGGCTGGACGCCCGCCATGTCGAGCACGTCGGTCAGGCGGACGCCCGTCCACTTGGCGTTGCCGATCAGGTCGCCCCCGACGAGGTTGCTGACGCAGGCGATGGTGATGTACTGCTCGATGATCGGGAGCTCGAGGAGGTCGCTCATGGTGAGCGTGACCTCGTGGTCCACCATGCCATGGACGCGTAGCTGCCACGTGGCGACGTCCACCGACGGGGTGAACAGCGAGGTGTCGATCCGGTAGAAGTCACCGTTGGCGATCACGAGCGGCGTGATGCCATCGACGGCAAGGCTCGCGTCCGGCGGCGGGGTGGGGGCCGGATCCACGACCGGTGGGAATGGCGCCGCCGAGGCACCCGGAGCCGCGCCCGCACCTCCGGCGCTGGCGACGTAACCGGCCGCGCGGCGTTCGAGGATGGTCCGGCCGGCCCAGCCGCCAACCACCGCGAGGGCTCCGATGGCGCCGGCCTGCACGAGGAAGAGGCGGCGATCCCCGGCGGTCTCGCCGTCAACCTCCGCCGACGCGATCATGAACACGAGGACCTGGATCCCCACGGCGGCCTGCAGCACGGCGGAGAGCACGGTCGGGACTGGTTCGGCCAGGGGAGACCGGAGGCCCGCGAGCGCCCCGATCCCGGCCACGGCTGCGATCCCGATCGCGGCGGGCAGGAGGCTCCGCCGGGCGACCAGGCCGAGCACTGCGCCGGCGAGCAGCACGACCGCGGTGAGGAACGCGCCGAGGGCCAGCTTGTCCGCCGTCCCGAACAGCGAGACCATCAGCTCCTTCGAACCCGGCGGCGCGAGGTCGATGACAGCGCCGCCGACGGCAACGAGCGGCGAGGGGGCTCCCGGGAGGAGGCCTGCGACGAGCTCGCCGGTCGCGAGGGCCGCGGCCGCCGCGACGATGCCGGCGAGGGCAGCGCGCCAGCGCGTGACGGGAGGAACGCCGGGGGTCGCAGGCCGGGCGGGGGCGGGGTCACCCGATGTGCCCGTCGATGCGCTGGGAGTGGTCGGGCCGGATGTGGCCGGACCGGGACGCGGGTCGGTGGTCATGCTCCAGGTTGTTCGTCGCGATGGTCCAGGCGGATCAGTCTGCACCATCCGCTGCAAACGATCCGGCGACGCCGTCCTACGCGCGGACCTCCTGCCGGAGGAACAGGACGTACGCCCCGGCGAACATCGCCGTCGTCATCGCCACGAGGGCCACGATCTGGGGCCACACCAGCAGGATGGACTGGTCGAGCGACAGCAGCGACGGCAGCTGCTCCTGGGCGCTCACGTACTGCCCGAGGTTGCCGACGCCCAGGACGCTCTTGGTGGCGGGGTTCATGAGCACGGTCACGATGTCCTGGTACAGCGTCGCCGGCGAGATCCGCAGGAACAGCTGCTGGGCCGTGGTGGACGCGAAGTAGTCGTTGGCGGTGGAAGTGTTCGGCGGGAACAGGGCGTTCGCGGCGAGCGGCAGGAGGAAGGCCCCGAACAGGATCAGCCCCAGCCAGGTCCCGAAGCCGACCAGCGCCGCCGATGCCGCGCCCCGGATCACGACCGAGAGCAGCAGAGCGAACGCCAGCCAGAACGAGGCGTACAGGATGGTGGCGAGATACCAGGCGAAGACGCGGGCGAACTCCTCGGGCGAGGGGATGATGCCCAGCCGGATGATCCCGAGACCGGCGGTCACCGTGACCAGGGCCCCCAGCATCAGCGCGATGACCGCGATCCCGGCGACGAACTTGCCGTTGACGATGTCGTCGCGGTGGACGGGCTGGGCGAGCAGGCGCGAGAGCGTCCCCTGCGAGCGCTCGCTGTTGATCCCGTCGAACCCGAACGCGATCCCCACGAGGGGCACCAGCAGGGCTGCGAAGGCGACGGTCGTCACGCCCCCGACCGTCTGCGAGCCGACGACGAACAGGGCAAGGAAGAGCGCGGGCTGTCCGGCGAGAGCCGGGGCGGAGTTGCTGATGTCGGTGGAGATGAAGTAGAGCGGCACCACTGCCGCCACGCCGATGACGAGCAGGAGCACGATGAAGCGGACGCTCGACAGGTGGTCGGCGAGCTCCTTGGCGGCGATCGTCCGCCAGCCGCCGGACGGGGCGCGCTCCGAACGGCGGGCTTTGCGGGTCGCGTCCGTGCGGCGGGACGCGTCAGAGGGCGCGGCCATCGATACCCTCCGGGACGTAGCGGCGGTACAGCTCCAACAGGTCGGTCCCCCGCCGCCGCAGGTGGACCAGCGTCAGGTCGGCGCCGGCGAGGGCCGACGCGAGGGGCGCCGCGACGTCCGTCGACGCGGTGACGACGCGGAGTCGTTCGTCGCGCTCGTGCGGCTCGACCGACGTGACGCCGGGCACGGTCATGGCGACGGGGTCGATCTCGGACGGGAGGCCCTCGATGCCCACCTCCAGCTCCACGTCCCGGTCCGCGCCTCCGGCGAGCTCGTCAAGAGGCCCCGCCGCGACCATCCGGCCCGATGCAAAGAATCCGACCCGGTCGCACAGGGACTGGACCTGGCCCAGGATGTGGGAGGAGAGCAGCACCGTGAGGCTGCGCTCGGCGACCAGGCGACGGAGCAGGAGCAGGAGCTCCTCGACGCCCGAGGGGTCGATCGCGATCGTCGGCTCGTCGAGGATCAGCACCGACGGCCGCTTGATGAGGGCATCTGCGATGCCGAGCCGCTGGCGCATGCCGCGCGAGTACTGCTCGGCCTTCTTGTCGCCCGCATCGTGGAGGCGGACCTCGGACAGCAGCTCGTCGATCCAGGGCTCCGCCTCGGAGCGGGGTATGCCGTTGAGCCGGGCCGTGTAGCGCAGGTTCTCGCGCCCGGTCAGGCCGCCGTAGAAGCCGACGTTGTCCGGGAGGTAGCCGACCTTGCGCTTGACCGCGAGCGGCTCCCGGGACGGATCGAGCCCCACGACGCGGACGACGCCCTTCGTCGGCTCGGTGAGCCCGAGGAGCATCAGGACGGTGGTGGTCTTGCCGGCGCCGTTGGGTCCCAGCAGGCCGAAGACCTCGCCCCGGCGGATCGTGAGGTCGAGCCGGTCCACGGCCGTGAAGTCGCCGTACTGCTTGGTCAGCCGGCGGGTGACGATGACGGCATCCTCGGGGGCGTCCGCCAGGAGCTCCGAGACCGTGATCCGGCGTCGCCGGCGCGGCCGCTCCGCCTCGGCGGCACTGTCGGTGCCCGGCGCCCCGTCGGCGCCCGGTGCCCCGTCGGCGCCCAGTGCCCCGTTCGCGGCGACCGCACCGTCGCCCTCCGCAGCGGTTGCTCCGACCGCCTCGCCGGCCTCCTCGACGTCGACCGATCCGACGGCGTCGTCAACCTCGTCGGCCTCGTCGGCAGGGTCCGCTCCCGGCGACCCGGCGGGCATGCCGCCGGCGGTCGCGCCCGGCGGTGCCGCGTCACGCGGCCGGGCGTCCATCCCGACCTGCGGCCGGAATCGCTGCAGGGGTGGCCTGTCAGGACGTCCGTCGGACGGCGGCGTCCGATCGTCGGTCATGTCGGCTACCGCCGGCCGTAGGTCCGGAAGACCCAGTAGAGCCCGGCGAACACGGCCACGATCAGCAGGACGCCCGCGATCCACCAGACCTGCGGCGTCTCGACGCGCACGCGGATCGTGACGGTGTCGCTGGCCTCGGTGCCCTTCGCCGTGATCGTCAGCTCGTAGTCGCCGGCGATGGCGTCGCTGCTCGGGGTGATCGTCGCGGTCAGCGACTCGGTGGCGCCGGCGTCGACGGAGGGCACGGTCTCGGGGGCGAAGGTGACCGTCCAGCCGGTCGGCGCGGAGGCGCTCGGCGTCACCTCGGTGACCGGCGCCGTGCCGGTGTTCGTGACCGTGACCTGGAACGGCTTCGCGCTGCCGGCGTTCGCGGTCGTGGACAGCACCTTGTCCGGGGTGGAGACCTCGAGCGTGTAGGTGCCCGTGATCGTCACCGTCAGCTCGGTGGTCACGGTCTTGCCCGCACCGTTGACCGTCACCTCGATCGGGAACGAGCCCGCGGCGACGTCGGCCGCGGGGGCCGCGGTGACCGTGATCGAGGCGGTGCCGCCGGCCGGGACGAGGGTGCTCGTCGCCTGCGCCTGGCCGGCCGGCTTGGCGGCGACCGTCCAGCCCTCAGGGCCGATCGCGTTCATCGAGAACTGCGACTCCGCGGCCGTGTCGTTGGCCAGCGTGAGGTTGAACGTGAACGAGGACGTCGACGGGCCCTTCAGCTCGGGGAAGTCGGAGGTCAGCGTGACGTCACCCGCGGCCGCCTCGGCGACGCGGATCGAGAGCGGGAGCGTGTCGTTGCCGCTGGTGCCGGTCGCGACGACGCTCATCGCGCTCGCACCGGCCACCGCGTCCTTGGGGATGTCGACGGACAGCGTGACATCGGGAGGTGACTTCGTGTCCACGTAGGCCCCGTCGACGACGCTCCCGCCACCGCGGAAGCGGGCGGTCCAGCCGGCCGGCACGCCCACCGCCTTGAGGTCCACGCGCTGGGCGACCGGGACGTCGATGGTGAGCTTGAACGTGGCGGTCGAGCCCGGGTCGACGACGACGGCCGGGAAGGGGGTCGTGACGGTCACGCCGCCGGCGGCGCCGACGATGGGGGCTGCTGGCCCCGCGATGACGCCGAGAGCGGCGAGGAGCAGGGCAGCCCGCCAGGCCAGACGTGAACGACTCGGGTGCCCGTGAACGCGATCCGACATGCGCCTCTCCGAGTGTTTGGTCAGCAGACAAATCTGATCGACCGGGCCCCTCCGGTCCGGCCGCCCGGGATCATACGGCGGATCGCCTGAGAGGACGATGAGACCGCGTCCCGTCCAGCGGGACGGGCGCCGGGCGTCAGGACGCGGCAGGGGCCGGGCGGGTCGGTGTCGGGCTCGTGTCGGGGCCGGTGTCGGCGGCTCGGTTGGCGCCGGCGTGGGTGGTTCCGTGGGCGCCGGCGTCGGCGGCTCCGTTGGGGGTGGCGTCGCGGTCACGTCCGGTGTCGCCGAGGGCGATTCGGACGGGATGGCGGACGGCGTCGGGCAGGCCGGGTTTGCCACCACCGGGTCCACGGACGCGAGGGGGTCAACGGACGCGAGGGGGTCCACGGACGCCGGCGCGACGGCCGACGCGCACGGGTCCGGCGTCACGCTCGGTGCGGGCGTCGCGCACCCCTGGCCGGTGCCCACGAGCGGGCCCCACGATCGGCCGTACGGATTGAACAGCACGTTGTAGAAATACGCCGTCCGCGTGTTCTTGGGCCCGCCCGACACGCCCGGGCCCCGCGCGGCCCGCTTCATCCACGCACGGTCGGCCGCCAGCCAGCTGTCGTGGTCCTTCTCGTAGCCGGCGCTCAGCAGCACCGCCTCGCCGCAGCGGAGATCCTGGGGCAGCGTGACCTTGGGCGCTGTGCCGGCGAGGAACAGGTCCTTCACGGTCTTCGTCGCGCCCTGCCCGGGGAGCAGCCCCGACCACGGGTCCACGGTAGCGGTGGCCAGCCCGTCCGCCTGGCGGAAGCCGCGGATTCCCCAGCCTCGCGTCGCCTCCTCCAGGAAGCCCTGCCAGACGAACGTCGTCACCTCGATCGAGAACAGCGGGTCCGTCGGGGTGCTGACCAGCGAGTTGTCGGAGTTGCCGTTCCAGGCTCCCACGGCCAGCGCGTGCTCACCGTCGTTCCGCCCGCTCGTCGTCGGCGCCCCGATGTAGCCGTATGCGTTGAGGTCGCGGGCGTCGTTGTTGGTGCCGGTCTTGAGGGTGGCCGGCCGCCGCCTGCCGCCGTCCATGATCGCGAACCTGCCCCAGAACGGGTTCACGGCCGGGTTCGTGTTGCCGGCAAGGATGTCCGTGATCACCGACGCCGTGTCGGCACCCAGGGCCGTCTCCGGCGCAGGCCGCGTGCTCTCGGCGAGGAGCTCGACCCCGTCCTTCCCGGTCACGGTCACGATCGTCGTCTGGTCCACGAGCTGGCCGCCGTCCGCCAGCACCCCATAGGCGCGCACGAGATCGAGGGGGTGGACCTCCTCGACGCCCAGCGCGAAGGAGAGACCCGCGTTCGTCTCGCCGTTGAGGAACTGGACGCCCATCTTCTCCGCCTGGGCCTCGACGCGATCGTTGCCGATCACGTCCATCGCCTTCACGGCCGGGATGTTGAGCGAGAACCGCAGGGCGTCCTCGACCCGGACCGGACCGCGCTCCGCGTTGTCGGCGTCGGTCGGGCGTGTAGCCCCCGCTGAACTTCGTGACGACGTCCATGAACATCGTCGCCGCGGTGATCCTGCGATCCTGGACACCGGTGGCGTAGACGATCGGCTTGAACGCCGAGCCCGGCTGGCGCCAGCCGTCCGCGAGGACGTCGAAGCGCGGTTGGAACTGCTTGGTCGCCTTCGTCGCGTAGGGGTCCGCGGAGCCGACGTACGCCACCAGCTCGCCCGTCTGGTAGTCCTCCGCGACGAGCGCCCCGTTGTGGAGGTCCTTGTCGCGCAGGTTCTCCATCCAGGGCTCATACGTGAGGCCGAGGCGCTTCGCGGCGGCCCTCGGGCTCTTGCTGTGCGGGACGACGGTAGCGGCCTGGACCCACTTCTCGGCGATGCCCTGGAGCCGCATGTCGAGCGTGGTCGTGATGTTCAGGCCGCCGCGCTCGAGCCGGGGCAGGTCTCGGCGCCTTCGCACAGACGCGCCGTCAGCTCCTGGCGGACCTGCCACACGAACTGCGGGGCCTTCCACTGGACCGGGAGCTGGGGGGCGAGCACGACTGGCTCCGCCTTCGCCGCCTCGAAGTCCGCGGCCGTGTACGTGGCGCCCGTCAGAGGCGTCCGGCCCTTGGCCATCAGGTCGAGCACCTGGTTGCGGCGCTGGACGATGGTGGTGTCGGCCGGTACCACCAGCTGGGTCTTCGTGCAGGTGTCGGGCGAGGCGGCAGGGTCGACGCACTGCTCGACCGCGTTCTGGACCAGGTCGTACGACGACGGCGCCTTGGGGAGCGACGCAAGGATCGCCGCCTGGGCGAGGGTGATCTCCTTCAACGGCACGCCGAAGTAGCTCCGGGCGGCCGCCGCCACGCCGTACGACTCGTTGCCGTAGTAGTTCTGGTTGAGATAGGCGGCCATGATCCGCTGCTTGCCCTCCTCCTTGGGGAAGGCCTGTGTGACGCGGATCGACTGGATGATCTCGCGGAGCTTCCGGTCCGCAGAGCGCTGCGTCTGGGGCGCCGCTCCCGCCGAGGTGTCGGTGGTGAGCAGGCGCTGGCGCACCAGCTGCTGGGTGATCGTCGAGGCGCCACGGGCGTTGCCGCGGAGCGCGTCGAGCCCGGCGGCGATGATGCCGACCGGATCGAAGCCCGAGTTCTCCCAGAAGGTCCGGTCCTCGACGGCCGTCGTGGCGTCGACGAGGACCGGCGGGATCTCGTCGAAGGTGACGACCTCGCGGTTGAACTCGCCGAACCGGGCGAGCTCGATCTTGCCGGTCCGGTCGTAGACGATCGACTGCTCGGGCAGCTCGATCTGCTCGAGGATCTGCGGGCCGGGGAGGTCCCGCATCAATCCGCCGAACGCGGCGATGCTGGCACCGGCGCCGGCGAGCCCGAGCAGGGTGAGCGCGCCGAACAGGAACAGGCCCATCGCGGCCGCCGGGCCGATCCCTCGTCGGGGCCGGGACCGCGCGGGACTCGGGGCGGCCTCGGGCGGCCGGGACTGGCTGGTCATCGCCCAGAGTCTGCCCGTGGTCGCCGGATCGTGCTGGCGACCGGCCACCGGGCGTGATCGGGCGCGTCGGTCGCGACCGTTCGTGCGGCGGCGATCGGGCGCGTCGGGCGCCTGGTTCGAGCGGTCGCCGTGGCCGGCTCGTCGCGGCTGCTTGTGCGACGGCCATCGGGCGCGTCGTTCGCGTCGGGCGCGTCGTTCGTGCGGCAGGCGAGCTCGCGGCTCGTCGCGCCGTTTGTGCGGCCAACGCCGCCCGCGGGTCCCCGATCTACAGGCCGAACTGCTCCAGCGCCTGCGTCGCCAGCCGGCCTCCGATCGCGAGGGAGCTCGTGGCCGCCGGAGATGGAGCATTCCGGACGTGGATCAGCCGACCGCTGCCAGCCAGGTCGAAGTCGTCCACCAGGGAACCGTCACGACCCAGCCCCTGGGCCCGCACCCCCGAAGGCCCGAACCGCAGCTGCTCTCCGCGGAGCGCCGGCAGGAACCGCTGGACCTCCTTCGTGAACGCGCGCTTGCTGGCATCGCGCCACATCTCGGCGAGCCCCATGCGCCAGAAGGTGCGCGCCAGCCGGCGGAACCCCGGGTTGGCCAGGGCCTCGCCGAGGTCGCGGGGGGAGACGTCGCGCCGCCGGTAGCCGGCCCGCTTGAAGGCCAGCACCGCGTTCGGGCCGGCCCACACCTCGCCGTCGATGCGGCGCGTGAGATGGACGCCCAGGAACGGGAAACGCGGGTCCGGGACGGGGTAGACAAGGCCGTTGACGAGGGCCGCTCCAGCTGCGTCGAGCGTGTAGTAGTCGCCCCGGAACGGGACGATCCGGGGCGAGTCGGCCGTCTCGTCGCCGGTCATGGCCGCCACCCGGTCCGACCAGAGGCCCGCGCAGGCGATGACGTTCGAGGCCAGGATCGGGCCGCGCGTCGTGGCCAGCTCCAGGCCGTCCGGGCGTCGGTTGATGCGCGGTGACGTGCCGAGACAGCTCGATGGCGCCGCCACGCGCGGTCACGTCATCCGCGTAGGCCCGCGTCACGACCGCGAAGTCGGTGATCCCGGTCCGCGGGCTCCACAGCGCCCGGATCCCGGCGACGTGCGGCTCGATCTCGCGGATCCGCTCCGGGCCGACCTCCTCGAGCCCGTCACCCCGTTCGCCACGCCGCGTGCCCGAAGCGCGGCCAGGCGCGGCAGCTCGGCCTCATCGAGCGCCACGACGAGCTTGCCGGGGAACGCGATCGGGATGCCGTGCGCCTCGCAGTACCGCTCCAGGAGGCCCTTGCCCTCACGGCAGAGCAGCGCCTTCTGGGAGCCCGGCGCGTAGTACAGGCCGGCGTGCACGACACCGGAGTTATGACCCGACTGGTGGGCGGCGACGCGGTCCTCGCCCTCGAGCACCGCGAGGCGCAGGTCCGGCCTGGCCTCCAGGAGCCGGATCGCCGTCGCGAGGCCCACGATGCCGGCACCGATGACCGCCACGTCCACGCGATCGGGCGCCCCGGGGGAGGGGATTGGGGCGGCCGCTGGGGTCATGCGTTGATCGTATGCGGTCCCGTCAGAGCGCGTGACCTCAACGGCCACGCCGGTTCCTTGCCGGACGACGCCCGATGCGCATCTGCCTTGGCCGGCGCCGGACGGTGCGCGACGACGGCGTCGTCCGACGACGGAAGCCTAGACGCGCGCCAGGGCGTGGAGCAGCCGGTCGACGAACGCCGCCTGGGCGGGATTGAGTCGGCGGCGAGCCTCGGCCGGGCGAGCCCAGAGGACGCGATCGATCTCGGGCACCTGGACGAGGCGCCCCGAGCGAGGGGGCCACTCGACCTCGATCATCATGCTCCGGAGTGCCGCCGGGTCGAGGTCGCCCTCGACGGCGAAGCCGCGCACCACCTTGCCGGACCGCATCCGGACCTCGCCCAGGTCCAGCACGTCACCGTCCGGAGCTGAGGTGCCCAGTCTCCTCCTGGAACTCGCGACGGGCCGTCTCGAGGAGGTCGTCCTCGTGGTCCATCGCCGCGCCTTTCGGGATGGACCATGAGCCTGCGTCGCGGCGCGACCAGATCGGCCCACCGGGATGGGCGATCAGGACCTCGACTCCGTCGTCGGCCCGACGGAAGAGCAGGAGACCGGCGGACAGCTTGGGCATCGACGATCCGGACAATGCGGCGCACACGAAAGCGCCCGAAGGAACCGTACCGTACCGTCACGCCCGCGCCACTGCCAAGCAAGCTCGGCCCTGTCGCAGCGGTCCCGGCACCAGCCACCTCGTCGGCCTTGCGGCCATCGTGGCGGCGGTTCGGGAGCCCGGTCCGGCGATCACTCACCGGCCCGGCGTCTGTACCACCGGCCCCTTCGGGCAGGACGAACCATACCGGCCGGCCGCCGGGACCCACAACGGACTTGTCCACGAGATTCGGGCAGGCTGCCGGGAGGTTGTCCACCATTCGTCGACAACGTGGACAACTTGTGGAGAATGCGCATCGGCCAGGACACCCTGATCAGCCACGGTCAGCCCTGGTCAGCCCTGGTCGGCGACGACCCCGCGCGCCGAGCCCGCCGGCGCAACCTCATGATGGCGGAGGCATCGCGCCTCGTAGGTCTCGATCGTCGGCAGCGTCGTACCCGCCGATGACGATGAGCGGGTCATCGATGGCCGCCGGCCTGCCGCCGACCAGGCGCTGCGTCCGGGTCGCGGTCTCGCCGCAGACCACGCAGATCGCGCTCAGCATGGTGATCTCGTCCGAGAGCGCGAGGAGTTCCGGCATCGCCCCGAACGGGCGCCCCGCGAAGTCCGTGTTGAGACCGCTGGCGATGACGTGGCGGCCGCTCTGCCGCAAGGTCTCGACAACGCGGACGAGGCTGGTGTCGAAGAACTGGGCCTCCTCGATGCCCACCAGGTCGACGTCCCGCTCGCGCGCGAGCGACAGGATCCGCACGGGCTCGCCCTTCGGCACGAGAACCGACGGGTAGCGCGCCTTGCTCCGGCTCTCCGCGTACTCGGCCGGCGTCCGGTCATCGACGTCCGGGCGCACGAGCAGGATCCGCCGTTTCGCGATCTCGGCACGACGCAGGAGGCGGAGCAGCTCGTCGGTCTTGCCCGACGACATGCACCCGGCGATGACGTGGAGCCATGGATCGGCGCGGAACAGCACGTCCCGATCGTACCGGCTCGGGACCGCCCCGCGCAGGTGCCGCGGAGTCACGGCGGAGCCGCCTCATGGACGGAACCGCCGACGCCGCATGAGCTTGGTGTCATCGGGCTCTCCTCGCCGGAGGGGCTCGCTTCGTGAGTCCCGCTCAAGAAATCCGAGGCGTGACGCCACCGACGTGCGTCGGACGCATGAACCTGGCGCCCGTGTGGGGTGGGGAAGGCCGGAAACCGTCGCGGTCGTGCGTGGCGCGCACGCGGACCGCGGACGACGCCCAGGAACATGCGCGCCGCGCACGAGCGTGGATGGCGCCCAGCGCACTCGCCGTTGATGGCGACGACGTGAACGCAGCGCGCACGCGCTGCCCAAGGCGACGGATCACGATGCCATCCGGGGCTCGTCACCGGTAGCCTTGGCGCGATGAGCGTTATCAGCACCGAAGGGCTGACCAAGCACTACGAGGCTCGGTCCGTCCCCGGCCGTCGCGGACCGGCGGCCGTCCGCGCGCTCGACGCCGTCACCCTCGAGGTCCTCGAGGGTGAGATCTTCGGCTTTCTCGGCCCGAACGGGGCCGGCAAGAGCACCCTCATCCGCCTGCTCCTCGGCTTCCTCCACCCGACCGCCGGCACTGCCACGGTCCTCGGCCTCGACTCGCAGCGCGAGTCGGTGGCGATCCGCGCCCGCGTCGGCTACCTGCCTGGCGGCATCGCCCTCTACGACGGGCTCACGGGGACCGCCCTCCTCGACTACCTGGCGGAGCTCTCCGGGAGGCCACCCGTCCGGCGCGCCGACCTGTGCGACCGCCTCGAGCTGACGGCGAGGACGCTCGCGCGACCGATCCGCGACTACTCGCGGGGCATGCGCCAGAAGGTCGGGATCGTCCAGGCTCTCCAGCACGATCCCGAGCTGGCGATCCTCGACGAGCCCAGCGAGGGCCTCGACCCGCTGATGCAGCGTGCGTTCTACTCGATCCTTGACGACGTGCGTGCCTCCGGGCGGGCAGTGTTCTTCTCCTCCCACGTTCTCTCGGAGGTCGAACGAGTCTGCGACCGCGTGGCGATCGTGCGAGCGGGCCGGCTGGTGGCGCTGGAGGACGTGGCCGCCCTCGTCGCGCGGCGGCGCAGGAGCGTCACGGCGCGCCTCGCCGGCACACCTCCGGACCTCACGGGCGTGGCCGGGGTCAGCGAGGTTGCCGTCGAGGGCGACACCCTGACCTGCGCGCTGTCGGGCGACCCAGGCCCGTTCCTCGAGGCGCTCCGCGGCGTCGCCCTCGCGGATCTCGTGATCGAGGCGGCCCGGCTGGAGGACGCCTTCCTGGAGCTGTACGCGGGGGAGGCCGCCGAGGAGGCGGAGCACGAAGCCGTGGACGCGCGACGATGATCAGCTGGCCCCTCCTCCGCCACACCTGGCGCACGCACCGGGTCCGCCTCGGGATCATCGCGCTCTCGCTCGGCGGTCTGGGCGTTCCTGATGCCGGTCATCTACGCCACGTTCGGCCGTCAGATGGAGACGCTCCTCAAGTCCGGGATCATCCCGGACGCGTTCCTGCGGCTCATGGGTGCCGACCCGTTCAGCATCAACGGCTCGGTGGCCCTCGGCGCAGTCCACCCGATCGCCATCGCCCTCGAGATCGTCTACCCGGTGGGCTTCGCGGCCGCTGCCATCGCCGGCGAGCGTCAGCGCGGGACGCTCGAGGTGCTCCTGTCGCGGCCGTTGTCGCGACGCTCGCTGTACCTGACGCTGCTGCTGGCGATCATCGCGGCCGCGGTCGTGACGACGGCGGCCAAGACGCTCGGGACGTTGGCAGGCGCCGTGGCCTACGGCGTCGCCGGCGGGCTCGACGGTGGGGAGATGGCGCTCCTCGGCCTGAACACCGTGCTCCTGCTGGCCGCGCTGGCCGGGATCTCGCTCGCGGCCTCCGCGTCCTTCGACCGCCTGACGCCGGCGCTCGGGATCGCACTCGCCGTGACGCTGACCGGCTACGTCCTGGAGATCCTGGGCACCCTGTGGCCGGACGCCGCCTTCCTCCAGCCGTACTCGCTGTTCCACTATCTCCATCCGCTGGAGATCCTCGGCGGCAGGGCGTCGCCGGAGGACTTCCTCGTGCTGGCCGGCGTCCTTGCCGCGAGCACGGCCTACGGGTTGTGGCACTTCGCGCGGCGGGACCTCGCCGCGCCGACCTGAGCGCGGCGGGTGCGCGCCGCAGCCGGCAACGTTGGCCGCTTGACCCTCACGTTGCGTCAGGGTCTACCCTCGAGCCATGGACGAACCCGGCACCCTGGGCGTCGGTGCGCTGGCGAGCCTCGCCGGCGTCACGGTCAGGACGCTCCACCATTACGACGAGATCGGACTGCTGCGCCCGTCCGGACGAACCGGGGCCGGCTACCGCCGGTATACCGGGGCGGACGTCGAGCGCCTGCAGCGCATCCTCTTCTACCGGGAGCTCGAGTTCGGCCTGAACGACATCGCGGCGGCGATCGCACCCCCGGGTGCCGACGGCACCGGCGACGACCCTCTCGTCCACCTGCGCCGGCAGCACGCGCTGCTGCTGGCGCGAATCGATCGGCTGCGCCGCCTCGCGGACGCGGTCGAGCTAGCGATGGAGGCCCACCAGATGGGGATCGACCTGACACCCGAGGAGCGCCTCGAGGTCTTCGGCGACTTCAACCCGGACGAGCACGCGGCGGAGGTCGAGACCCGATGGGGCGACACGGACGCCTACAGGGAGTCGACGCGTCGCACGGCCCGCTACACGAAGGACGACTGGGCCCGCATCAAGGCGGAGGGCCAGGCCGTGATGAACGCATTCGCCGGCGCTCTCGCGGCGGGCCTGCCGGCCGACTCGATCGAGGCGATGGACGCCGCGGAGGCTCACCGCCGGCAGATCGACGGAGCCTTCTACCCCTGCTCGTACGAGATGCAGTCGGGCCTCGCCGAGATGTACGTCGCTGACCCACGGTTCACCGCGAACGTACGAGGCCATCGCCCCGGGCCTGGCCCGGTACGTGCACGACGCCATCCTGGCCAACGCCGCCCGGCACGGGGCCTGATCGCGGTAGAGTCCGGGCATGACGGACCCCGGCCCGATCGGCATCGGCCTCTGCCTCCCGACGTGGCCGCTGCGGGGCGGCGGCTACGCCACCTGGCCGGAGATGCGGGCCCTCGCCCGCGACATGGACGCGCTCGGCGTGGACACCCTCTGGGTGCCCGACCATCTCCAGCGGAGCCTGCCGGGTCGGCCCCTGTTCGGGTTCTGGGAATGCTGGACGATCCTCACGGCCGCCGCCGAGGCGACCACACGGATCGGGATCGGCCCGTTCGTCGCCTGCACCGGGTTCCGGAACCCGGCCCTCCTCGCGAAGATGGCGGACACCCTCGACGAGGTGAGCGGCGGGCGCGTCGTCCTGGGCCTGGGCAGCGGCGTGCCCGCCCGCGACGACTCCTGGCGCGCGTTCGGGTACCCGGCGGAGCGTCACGTCGGCCGCTATGCGGAGTCGGTCGAGGTCACGGCGCGCCTGCTCCGCGAGCCGGCCGTCACGTTCGCGGGCGTCCACGTCCGCACGGAAGGCGCCGTCATCGTTCCCCGCGGCCCGCGGCCGGGCGGCCTGCCGGTGTGGGTCGCGGCGCTGGGCGAGCGCACGGCGGAGGTCGCGGCGCGCTGGGGCGATGCGGCAAACGTGAACACCGCGCTGTGCGACGTGGGCGACGTGACTGCAATCCGCGCGACGATGGCGCGCGCGTGCGAGGCCGTCGGGCGCGATCCGGACACCCTCGGGATCACCGGCTGGAGCCGGCTGTCGCTGACAGGCGACAGCACGGCAGTCTCGCGAGCCGGGTACCTCTCCGGGAGCCCGGCGGAGGTCGGGGCTATCGTCCGTGAGTTCCTGGCCGCGGGCCTCTCGCACCTGACGTTCTACGTGGGCGCCGAGGACGACCCCAGCCCCCTGCCGGCCCTGACAGCGGCGACGCTCGACCGGTTCGCGCCGGTCCTCGAGGCGATCCGGGCCGGTTGACCCGGTCCGCCGGCCGCCATCGCGGCTAGCGGCGGGCAACGAGCACCTGTTCCTGCACCGCACCGGGAGAGGCGCATCTGCCGTAGCCTCTGGGCGCCGATGACAGCACCGCCCGATCCAGCCGCCGGCCCGCGCGCCGCCGTGGCCAACGCGCCGCCGCCCCGGACGCCCCCGCTCCCCCCGCTTCGCGCCGCGCGCTCGTGGAGTCGGCCGCCCGAGCGTGGACGGCGCAGCTCGTCGACCTCAGCGGACGCAATCGCCTCCTCTACTACCGTGACCAGAAGGCGGGGACGCTGGACCTCGGCGGGGCCGCACCGGGGCCGCTCGAGACCCTGCTCTCAGGCACCCGGACCCGCCTGTCGGCGCTCTTCCCGGATCCGGCGGACCTCGCGGATGCCGCTCGACGCTGCCGCACGATCCGGGGCAAGGCGCGCGAGAACCTCGAGGAGCGCGGGATCGACACGCTGTACGTCGCGCGGAGCCAGGCCTCCTGGACCCCGCCGCCCGGGACAGCCGCCGTGCCAGCCGCGCCGATACTGCTATGCCGCCTCGAGCTTGTCCCCCGCGGATCGGCCGAGGAGGACTTCGACCTCGACCTCGCGGGCGAACCGGAGCTCAACCCCACGCTGCTGTTCGCCCTCGAGGTCGCGTTCGGCATCCGGACGGACCGTCATGCGCTCGAGGCGTCGGCGATCCCGCCGGACGCGGACGGGATCGACGTCGCCCTGCTCTCGGCCCGCCTGGCAGAGGCCGCCGCGTCCGTGCCGGGGTTCGTGATCACGAGTCGCACCGCCGTCGGCAACTTCAGCTACACGAAGCTGCCGATGGTGACCGACCTGCAGGTGCACGCCGACGCGCTCGTGGCGCACGACCTCGTGGCCGCGATCGCCGGTGACGCGGCCGCGCAGCGCACCATCCGCGAACGGCAGTCGCCGGTGGAGCCGCTCACCCTCGACGGCATCCCTCCCGCCGCGGAGTTCCTCGTCCTCGACGCCGATGCGAGCCAGCAGGCGGTGGTCGAGACCGTCGTGCGCGGCTCGGACTCCGTCGTCCAGGGACCCCCGGGCACGGGCAAGAGCCAGACCATTGCCAACCTCATCGCGTCCGCGACGGCGCGTGGCCTGCGCGTCCTGTTCGTGGCGGAGAAGCGCGCCGCCATCGACGCGGTCGTGGGCCGACTCGACCGGACGGGCCTGTCCGACCTGGTCCTGGACCTCCACGGCGGCGTCAGCTCCCGGCGCAGGCTGGCCGAGAACCTCGCCGCCGCCCTCGCCGCGGCCCGCGCGACCACGGAGCCTGAGTCGGAGACGGTCGAGGGGTTCCTCCAGGCCCGCCGGACCGTCCTCGCGGCCCACGCACGGGGCGTCAACGAGCGGCGCGAACCCTGGGGCATCAGCCTCTACGCCGCCCAGGCTCGATCGGTGGCGGCCCGGCGGCTCGGCGTGGACGTGCGGCTCGCGCCCACGGCGGTGGACGGGATCGGAGCCGATCGCCTGGACGCCCTCAAGGAGGCGTTGCGGGCGTACCTCGCGCTCGGCGCCGTCGAGCTGGCCGACGGCAGCAACCCCTGGTCGTCCGCCCGGAGGGTGGAGGCGGCAGCGGTGGAGCCACTCTCGGACGCGGCGGCGGAGCTGGCGCGGGAGGAGCTGCCACGCCTCGTAGGGCTCGCGATGGACGTCGCTGCAGAGGCCGGCCTGCCAGCACCCGGCACCGCGGCCGAGGCGTTCGGGCAGGCGCGCATCCTGGACGAGCGAGCCCGCCTGACCTCCTCCCTCCGCGACGAGGCCTTCACTCACGCGGGGCGTCTGTCGCCCCTCCTCGAGCCGGCGCGCCGGGGCTTCCTCGCCCGGGTCGCGGCTGCGGGTGACGTCGGCGCGGTACCGGGCGGCGCTCGCGGAGGCACGGGCGCTCCTCGCGCCGGCCGCGACCCCTCCCGGTGCGCCGGACGTCGCCGCCCGCATCGCGGCCGCGGCCGCGCTCGCGGCCCGCTGGTCGGCCGCCGGCGGCACGCCGCCGCCACCCGCTCTCGACCGCGCGCCCGAGCTCCTGGCCGCCTGGGAGAGGGTGACCGTCCGGATGGCCACGATCGGGGCGGCCCTGCCGCTCCCGGACGCCGCGGCGACGACCCTCGAGGCGCTCGAGGCGTGGGCCCGGGCCCTCGACGCCGACGTCCCGACCCTGCGCAAGCTGCCGGAGCTGCAGGCCCACCTCGCCGCCCTGGTCGACGCCGGGCTCGGCGAGCTCGTCACCGCGATCCTGGGCCGTCGCCTGGGCACAGACGACGCGGTGGTGGCCCTGGACGGCGCCTGGGCGAGCGCGATCGTGGAGCGGGTGCTCGCCCGCGACCCGGCCGTGGGCGGCGTGGACGCTGCGAGGCTCGACCAGGAGGCAGCCTCGTATGCCGGGCTGGACCGGGACCACGTGACGATCAACGCGGCGCGCGTCAAGCGCGCCTGGGCGGAGCGGGCGGTCGCCGCCCGTGACGCGTTCCCGGAGCAGGACCTGCTGGTCTCGACGCAGGCGAAGCGGAAGATCGGCCACCTCCCGGTCCGCGACCTGTTCGCAGGCGCGCCGGACGTCCTGACCGCGGTGAAGCCCTGCTGGGCCATGAGCCCGCTCCTGGTGAGCCAGATCCTCCCTGCGGACCGGCCGTACTTCGACCTCGTCGTGTTCGACGAGGCAAGCCAGATCCTGCCGGCTGACGCGATCCCCTCCATCCTCCGCGGCCGCCGCGCCGTGGTCGCCGGTGACGACCTCCAGCTCCCGCCGACGATCTTCTTCGCGTCGCAGACGGCGGTCGACCTCGAGGACGAGGAAGGGGCCGTCGCGCTCGAGGGTGCCGGCGAGATCCTCGCCACCGGTTTCGCCTCGATCCTCGACATCGCGGACCCGCTGATCGGGTCCCGCCCGCTGCGCTGGCATTACCGGAGCCGCGACGAGCGGCTCATCGCGTTCTCCAACCTGCAGGTGTATCGCCCGAGACACCGGGAGCTGACGACGTTCCCGGCGGTCACCGACGACGAGTGCATCCGCCATGTCAGGGTCGTGGCGCGCCCGGACGGGGCGTCGGGCGAATCGTCCGCGGAGGAGGTCGACGCGGTCGTTCGCCTGATCCTCGAGCACGCCCAGGAGCGGCCGGAGGAGTCGCTGGGCGTCATCGCCATGGGCCTCAAGCACGCGGAGCGCATCGGCGAGGCGCTGCGGCTGGCGCGGGCGGGGCGACCCGACCTTGACGACGTCTTCGCCGAGGGCGGCCGGGAGCCGATGTTCGTGAAGAACCTCGAGCGTGTCCAGGGCGACGAGCGCGACGCGATCATCCTGACCATCGGGTACGGGCGGACCGCCGGTGGCCGGCTCGTGCACAACTTCGGGCCGGTGAACCAGCAGGGCGGCGAGAGGCGCCTCAACGTCGCCGTCACCCGGGCCCGGCGGCGGATGGTGGTGGTGTCCTCGTTCGGGTCGGAGGACGTGGACCCCAGTCGCTCGTCTTCCGAGGGCGTGCGCCTGCTGCGGAGCTACCTGCGGTACGCCGAGAGCGGCGGCACCGACCTCGGTGGCGTCGCGGCGCCCCGCCCCGAGCTCAACGCCATTCGAGCTGGACGTCCTGGCGGCGGTGCGCGGGCTGGGCATCGGGGCCGTGCCGCAGCTGGGGACGTCGGGCTACTACCTGGACTTCGCGCTGCAGCACCCGCTGAAGCCCGGCCGTTACGTCCTGGCGGTCGAGTGCGACGGGGCGAGCTATCACTCGGCGCCCAACACCCGGGAGCGGGACCGCCTGCGTCAGCAGCAGCTCGAGGCGATCGGCTGGCGGTTCCACCGGATCTGGTCGACGGACTGGTACCGGGTGCGGGACCGGGAGGTCGAGCGGCTGAAGGCGGCATACGACGACGCCGTCGCCTGGGCCGATTCATCTGTCGCGGCTGCCGAGCGCGCGGCGTTCGAGGCCCAGGTCACGGCGGACACGGTGGCGGCGCGGGCCGCGACGCTCGCTGCCGGCGCCCCGGCGGCCGCAGCGGGCCTGGGTGTCGCGCCCGCGGTGGACCGGCCGCCGGGTACCACGATGGCGGACCCGCCGGCGCCCCCGCCGCCCCGATCGCCATGCCTGCCCGGGCCCGCGGGCCGCGGCCCCGCGTCTTCAGCTACGGGTCGATCGACGGGATGCCGCCGTCGCAGATCGACGCTGTCGTCGCCTGGATCGAGTCCGACGGCCTCCTGCGCACGACGGACGAGGTCGTGGAGGAGGCGATGCGCGAGCTCGGGTTCGCGCGGCGCGGCGCGCGGATCGTGGCGGCCATCGAGGCGTCGGTCGCGCGGACCCGCGCCCGCCGCGACGCGTAGGCCGGGCCCCACGGCCGCCTGCGCGCCGGGACCCTCCGCGCCCCCGGCCGGATGCGCGACACTGCCAGCGACACGCAACCTCGCCAGGAGGGATGACGGCATGGCCACGGTGGACGCGACCCGGGAGAAGGTCCAGCGGATGCTCGTCGAGGGGTTCGGCGACATCATCCTCACCAAGGACGGGTTTGCGGTCGAGCGGGGCAGCACGCGGGTCAACATCGAGGTCAAGGACTGGGGCAAGGACAACAAGGGCGATCCGTCCAGCATCGTCCGGATCTGGGCCCCGCTCGTCCGGGAGCTCAAGCCCACCCCCGAGTTCTACCGCTGGGCGGCCGTCGACGGCTCCCGTTTCCTGTTCGGCTCCGTGTCGGTCATCGAGAACGAGGGCGCCGCGGACTGCTTCGTCGTGTTCGATCACACCCTGCTCGGCGACTACATCGACCTGGACGAGCTGTGCGGGGCAGTCGCGCTGGTGTCCGGAACGGCCGACGACCTGGATGACGTCGTGCACGAGAAGTTCGGCGGCAAGCGGTACACGGACCAGTAGATGCCCCTCCGCGAGCGCATCACGGACGAGGCCGTCGCGGCAGCGAAGGCCCACTCCCACGCGGAGGTCGAGCCGCGGCACGTGCTCTGGGCGATCGTCCGGATACTCGGCGGGGATGCACCGGCCGACCTCACGCTGGATGTCGTCCGCCCCCATCTCGCGCCGGACGGCGTCGCGGTCACGACCCCCCGGCTGACGCCGGCCTCCCAGGTGGCGATCGACGCCTGCGTCTCGCCCGAGGCCGCGATCGACCAGGCCCGGTCGATCCTCACCCAGCTGTCGGGCGAGGGTCCCGGTCCGGGCGCCGCCGCGCCCCGCGCAGCGTCGGAATTGCCCGTCGCGCCGCCGGCCGCGGAGGCCGAAGCGGCGCAGGCCCAGGCTCCTCCCCCGACGCCGAGACCGGGCCAGGCCGAGACGATCGCGGCCCTGCTCGCGGAGCTCGATGCCCTCGTCGGCCTCGCGTCGGTCAAGGCGGAGATCCGCAAGCTCGTCGCGGTGCAGCGGCTCAATGCGGAGCGGCGGAGCCACGAGCTGCCCGAGGTGATCGGCAGCGCCCACCTCGTGTTCACCGGCGATCCGGGCACCGGCAAGACGACCGTCGCCCGGATCGTCGCGAAGCTGTACGGCGCCCTCGGGCTGGTCCAGCGCGGCCACATGGTGGAGGCCAGCCGCGCGGACCTCGTCGCGGGCTATGTCGGGCAGACGGCCCTCAAGGTCCAGGAGGTGGTGCGGTCCGCGATCGGAGGCGTCCTGTTCATCGACGAGGCGTACGCCCTCTCCGACGGCGACACCCAGGACTTCGGCGGCGAGGCCGTGGCGACCCTCGTGAAGATGATGGAGGACAACCGCGCCAACCTCGCCGTCATCGTGGCGGGGTACCGGGACGAGATGTGGACGTTCATCCGTTCCAACCCCGGTCTCCGCAGCCGGTTCACCCGCTACATCGACTTCCCCAACTACTCGACCTCGGAGCTGGTCCTGATCTTCGAGGCGATGGCGGCCACGGCGAAGGTCCGGCTCGCTGACGGTGTCCTCGATCGCGTGCGCGCGCGCCTGGACGGGGCGATCGACGTGGAGGACTTCGGCAACGCGCGCTACGTGCGGTCTCTGTTCGAACAGGCCTACGCGAACATGGCCGCCCGGGCGGTCGCGGACGATGCGATCGATGCCACCGAGCTGGACACGATGACGGGAGTGGACATCCCGGTCACCGATCCGTCCGCGGGCGGACAGCGCCACCGGATCGGGTTCCAGGCTGACAAGGTTCACTGAAGCGTGACGGACGGCGCTGCCGGACCCGGGCGATCGGGTTCGTCGTCCAGGCGCCGGGGCCTGCGCCCGGTGCTGGTCGCGACCGGGAGCGTCCTGCTCCCGGGTCTGGGCCACCTCGTCATCGGCAAGCGCCGGATCGCCCTGCTCTACCTCGTCCCGACGCTCGTGGTGATGGCGGTCGTCATCGCCTGGGCGCTCTCGGCGGGCGTGTACGGACTGGCTGCCGCCTTCGTCGCCCCGGGCGTCCTGACCCTGCTCGGCGCGGCCAACATCATGGTCGCCGGCTGGAGGACGTCGGCTGCCGTCGAGGCCGTGGGGCGCACGAGGCCGGGTCCAGCGTCGATCGCCGCGTCGGCCGTCGTGGTCCTGCTCCTCGTCGCGGTCCCGCACCTGGTGGTGGCCGACGCGATCAGCGCCGCCTCCGACTTCCTCGACACGACCTTCGCCGAGGTGCCGCTGGACGCCCCGGCAGACGAGCCGCCGATCCCGGACCCGACCCCGGATCTCGAAACTCCCACCCCGACCGCCACCCCGTACGCCGGCTCGGCCTCGCCCGGCGCGTCGGCGTCGGCGGCGCCCAGCCCGTCGCCGACCGCCGAGATCGCCAAGTTCCCCACCGACGGTGGCAACGGCACCCTCCCCGCGTTCGACGCCCGTGTCCCCTGGACGCGCCCCGGCGCGGAGCCGTGGGGCCACGACGGTCGCTTCGACCTGCTCCTCCTCGGATCCGACGCCGGCCGCGACCGCTGGAGCCGTCGGGCGGACGTCATGCTCCTGGTCGAGGTCGACGTGAAGACGGGTGCGGTCGCAATGGTCGGCCTGCCACGCAACCTCCAGAACGCCCCCTATCCACCGGGGCCGGCGCGCGATGCGTCGGCCTGCGGCTGCCAGCCCGGCCTGCTGAACGAGATGTATGTCGAAGCCACGGTCCGGAACCCGGGCCGCTGGCCGGGCACCGGCGCCGTGAAAGGCATAGGCGCCATCCGGTCCGTGGTGAGCGAGATCACCGGGCGCCCGATCGATGCCGTGCTGATCGTCGACCTCCAGGGGGTGATCCGCGTCGTGGACGCGATGGGCGGCGTCGACATCAACGTCCCGGAAGCCGTGCGCGACGACTTCTACCCGGACCCGTTCCTCGGCGACATCCGGCTGCGGATCAAGGCCGGGAGGCAGCACTTCGACGGGCGGACGGCGCTCGCGTACGCGCGCAGCCGCCACCAGGACTCCGACTACGGCCGGATGGAACGCCAGCAGATCCTCCTCCTCGCCATCCGGGAGCAGCTGGGGCCTGCCACGATCCTGTCCGCGCCCGCCTTGTTCGGTGCCGCCAAGGGCACTGCCTGGACGCGACCTCCCGCGCAAGAGCCTGCCGGCGCTCGTGGAGCTGTTCGGCCGGGCGTCCGGGGCGAAGGTCAGGCAGCTGCGGATCGTGCCGTCGCGCTACCCGTCGTGGCTGACGGCCGCCTGGGTGACGCAGATCCGCAAGGATGTCGCGGCGCTCCTTCCCGGGACGCCTGCGCCTGCGACGTCGCGGTTCCCGCGCCCGGTGGCCGCGGCCAACCCGACACCCCGGCCGACACCCAGGCCCACCCCCAAGCCGAGGCCGACGGCCGCGCCAACCCCGCGGCCATCGGGCGGTCCGTCGACGGGACCGAGCAGCCCGCCGGATCCGACGCCCAGGCCTACCCCGGAGCCGACGGCCAGGCCAACCCCTGAGCCGACACCGGAGCCCACGCCCAGGCCTCCCGACCCGACCCCCGGGGCGCCGCCGACGTCGGGGTCGTGATGGTCCCCGACGGCCCGGTGATGCCGGGGGCCACCCGTGCGAGGATGGCCGCGACACCTCTTCGCGCCCTCGGGAGCTGACCATGATCATCGCCGTTCCTGTCACCCCCGACGGGGAGGTCGATCCGCGCTGGGGCCGCGCCACGCGCGTCGCGGTCGCGCGGCTGGACCAGGGCAGGATCGTGACCTGGGACGAGCACGACGTCGGCTGGGACGACCTCCACGATGCCGGCACGGAGGGCGGCCATCATGCCCGCATCGCCAGGTTCGTGATCGATAACGCGATCACGACGGTGGTGGCGAACCACATGGGCCCGCCGATGGTCGACATGCTGGGCCGGATGGGGATCGACGTGCGGCTGGGGGCGAGAGGCAACGCCCGGCTCGCCGTGACCGGCGCGAGCTGATCGACGCCCGCCGGCCCTCCTGCCGGCCCAGGTGCTCGTGCTCGCGGTCGCGGAGGTGGTGGCGATCACCCTCGTGGACAAACTGAGCGAGATCCCCGGGCGCTTCTCTCTTGCGCCGTCTGGTCGAAACGCTCACCATCGCTCGCGGCGGCAGGGAGGCGCTGGCGCTCGCAGGTTCCCACCTCCGCAGCGTCCCTGCTCGCCGCGTGGACGGTCGTGCTGGGCCAATGGCGAGCCCGACACTTCTGGCAGGCGCGGTCGCGCCGAAGGAGGTACCCGTGACGTCCCGATCTCGCCTGTGGCGCGGTATCGCGGCTGCCCTTCGCGCACGACTGCCGCGTCCAGGTTGGCTCAGGAGGGGTCACCGAGCGCCTGGAAACTGGGATGTGCGGGGAATCACGACGCTCGGAGTCGTGGCGGTCGCGATGCTCGTCATCGCGTGTGGCGGCTCGCCGACGACCACCACCGGGGCACAGGTCGCGTCTCCGAGCCCGGTGCCGAGTCCGACCGCAGCGGTGATCTCACCGATACCGTCGCCACCGACACCGTCGCCGCCGGCTCAGCCCTCACCGACAGCATCGGCGACGACGATCGGCCGGCCGGCGGATGACGGTGCGCGCATCATCAATGTCAAGACGATCGACCCGCGCACGAGGGACTTGACGATCGTGTCCCCGGCCGTTGGAGGCGTCGGCGTTCGCCTCCTCCTCCCGACTGGTTTCGACGACAAGCCGACAGGTCGGTGGCCGGTCCTGTATCTGCTGCACGGCTCGACGGGGTCGCACGGGGACTGGACCCGGAAGACCGATGTCGAAAGGCTCACCACGCCCGCCGCCCTGATCGTGGCCATGCCCGATGGCGGCGACGAGGGCTGGTACTCCGACTGGTGGAACGGCGGTAAGGGTGGCCAGCCCATGTGGGAGACGTTCCACACCCAGGAGTTGCCGCAGCTGCTGGAGCGCAACTGGCAGGCCAGCGACAAGCGGGCCGTGGCGGGCCTGTCGATGGGCGGCTATGGCGCGATGGAGTATGCGGCGCGGCATCCCGGGATGTACGCAGCCGCTGCCTCGTACAGCGGCGTCCTGGACCCGATCGGCGGCGGTCTGGAGGCCAACGACATCTGGGGCGATCCCGTCGCCCAGGCCGACATATGGCAGGCGCATGACCCGGTGAACATCGCGAGCGGGCTCAAGGGCACCGATCTCTACGTTTCATACGGCGACGGGACCGCCGGCCCGTTCGACAGCGGCGTCGTCCCCGACCAGGACGCCGAGAGCTGGATCCACGACCAGAATGTCACCTTCCTCGCGCGGCTGAAGAAGCTCAAGATTCCCGTCACCGTCGATGCGTACGGTCCCGGCATTCACAGCTGGCCGTACTGGGAACGCGCGCTGCACCGCTCGCTCCCCATGATCCTGAAGGCGGTCGGGCAGTAGGTCGCCCGCGACACCGCCTTGTGGGGGCGGCCCCGGCCGGGCGGCGCGTCGTCGCGACTCCGGTTGACCGCAGCTTTGCGGGCCGGCATGGGGGCCGTGCCACGTTGCAGAATGGTGTCGCACGGGGTTGACACATGCGCTATTGTGCCGAGAGTGTTACCGATAACAGACCTCACCTAGCACCCCCGCATCGTCGTCGACCTCACGCCCCGGACCCGCGCGGTCCGGGCCCCCAAAGGCCTCGAAGGGGTAACGGACATGGCTGACCTGCTGGTCGAGATGACCGATATCAGCAAGAGCTTCCCGGGCGTCCATGCGCTCGATGCCGCACGTTTCGAGCTCCGGCGCAGGCGAGGTCCACGCCCTGGTCGGCGAGAACGGGGCCGGCAAGTCCACGCTGATGAAGGTCCTGTCCGGCATCTACCGTCGCGATGGCGGGACAATCAAGGTCAAGGGCAACGAGGTGGAGATCAACTCCCCGCGGGCGGCCCAGGACCTCGGCATCAGCATCATCCACCAGGAGCTGAACCTCATGGGCCACCTGACCGTGGCCCAGAACGTCTTCATCGGGCGGGAGCCGCGCCGCGGCGTCCTGCTGGACGACAAGGCGCTCAACCGCAAGACGGCCGCGCTGTTCGAGGAGCTCCACCTGAGCCTCGACCCGACGGCGCGCGTGTCGAGGCTCGCCGTCGCCCAGCAGCAGATGGTGGAGATCGCCAAGGCGCTGTCCTACAACTCGGACGTCCTGATCATGGACGAGCCGACGGCGGCGCTCACCGAGACCGAGATCGACGAGCTCTTCCGCATCACGCGCCACCTGCGCGAGCGCGGCCACGGCATCGTGCACATCTCGCACCGCCTGGAGGAGCTCAAGCGGATCACCGACCGGGTGACGGTCATGCGGGACGGCCGCTATGTGGACACGGTCATCACGGCCGAGGCCACCATCCAGCAGATCATCAGCATGATGGTCGGGCGGACCGTCTTCGAGGCGACGCCCGAGCTTCCCGAGACGGTCGACCCGACGGTGGTGCTCGAGGTCAGCGGCCTCAACCTCGGCCGCCAGGTGCGCGACGTCAGCTTCCAGCTCCATCGTGGCGAGATCCTCGGCGTCGCCGGCCTTGTCGGGGCCGGCCGCACCGAGGTCATGCGGGCCATCTTCGCCGCCGATCGACCCGAGTCCGGCACGATCACCATCAACGGCCAGGCGGCCACGATCCGCTCGCCGAGCGACGCGGTCCGGCACGGCATCGCCTACCTCTCCGAGGATCGCAAGCGCTACGGCCTGGCACTCGGCATGGACGTCGAGACCAACACCGTGCTCGCGTCGCTCCGCCGCTACACGAACAGGGTCGGCTGGGTCAGGACCGGCGCCACCCGGAAGCAGGCCCTGGAGCAGGTCAAGGCCCTGGCGATCAGGACGCCGGGGATCGCCCAGCGGGTGAAGAACCTGTCCGGTGGCAACCAGCAGAAGGTGGTCATCGCCAAGTGGCTGACCGCCGACACCGACATCCTCATCTTCGACGAGCCGACGCGGGGCATCGACGTGGGGGCCAAGAGCGAGATCTACCGGCTCCTGAACGACCTCGCCAAGCAGGGCAAGTCGATCATCATGATCTCCTCGGAGCTGCCGGAGATCCTCCGCATGAGCCACCGCATCCTGGTCATGTGCGAAGGGCGCATCACCGGCGAGCTCTCCTCGGCGGAGGCGACCCAGGAGAAGATCATGACCCTGGCCACACAGCGCGAATCCGTGGCCATCGCGTGAGCAACCCCAAACCAACCGGTCAGCCACGAGGCAGCGAACCGATGCAGACGACACCCGCGCCGGCGCCTTCGCGCGCCCAGTCGCTCATGAGGGGCGAATCGATCCAGCGCCTGCTGGCCCTGGGCGCCCTCGTCATCCTGCTCGTCTTCTTCTCGCTCACCGTCCCCCACTTCGCGAGCACCAACAACTACATCGACATCCTGACGGCGACGGCGGTCAACGGCGTGCTCGCGACCGGCGTGACCTTCGTGATCATCACCGGCGGCATCGACCTCTCCCTGGGCACCGCGATGACCTTCTGCTCGGTCGTGGCGGGGATCGTGGCCGTCAACTGGGGGCTGCCGCTCCCGCTCGGCATCCTCGCCGCCTTCGCGGCGGGCGCGCTGGTCGGGCTGATCAACGGCGTGCTGATCGCCAAGATGAAGCTGCCGCCGTTCATCGCCACCCTGGGCATGCTGTACGTGACGCTGGGCATGGCCCAGGTGCTCTCGGACGTCCATCCGATCTACTTCGAAGCGACCCAGCCCACCTTCCAGCAGTTCTTCATGGGCAAGGCGATCTTCGGCATCCCCAACATCGTGTGGGTGATGTTCGGCGGCGCCACGGTCGCCTGGATCCTCCTCAACAGGACGATCCTGGGCCGGTACACCTTCGCCCTCGGCTCCAACGAGGAGGCCACCCGGCTCTCCGGCGTCAACGTCGACCGCTGGAAGATCATCGTGTACATCGTCGACGGCCTGTTCGTGGGCCTGGCCGGCATCGTCATCGCCTCGCGCATGAACTCGGCCCAGCCGGGTCTCGGCATGGGCTACGAGCTGGACGCGATCGCGGCGGCGGTCATCGGCGGCACCTCCCTCTCCGGTGGAGAGGGCAGCGTCGTCGGCACGATCATCGGCGCATTCCTCATCAGCACGCTGCGCATCGGCCTCTCGGTGGCCGGCGTCCCCGACCAGTGGAAGTCGGTGATCACGGGCCTCGTGGTCATCGGTGCCGTCTACCTCGACATCCTGCGCCGGCGCAGCCGCGCCTGAGGGGCCACGCCCCTCACCACACTTCGGTCCCAACCACGGCCGCACAGCGGCCGGAACCGGGAAGACGATCCAGGAAGGAACACGGAGGAGCACATGAAGTTCACGCGCCTTACCAGCCTCGCGGCTGGCTCGATGGCCCTCATGATGGTTGCGAGCGCCTGCTCCGGCAGCGCCGCGACCGCGGCCCCGGCCGCGAGCGCGGCGGCGTCGCCGGCGGCAGCGGCCTCCTCGGGCACGGGTGCGGCCTCGGCCTACACCCCGCCCACGGATGCCGGAGCGGCGAAGGGCAAGACGATCGCGATCATCTCGAAGGGCGAGCAGCACCAGTTCTGGCAGGCGGTCAAGAAGGGCGCCCTCGACGAGGCCGCAAAGCTCGGCGTCACCGCTACCTACCAGGGCCCCGCGACGGAGAAGGAAGTCGACAAGCAGCTCACCATGCTGCAGACGGCCCTCAGCAGCAACCCCGCGGCCGTATGCTTCGCCGCCCTCGACAGCAAGGCTGCGGGCGCGCTCCTGCAGCAGGCCAAGGACGCCAAGATCCCGGTCGTCGGGTTCGACTCCGGCGTCGAGAGCGACATTCCGGTGACGACCGTCGCGACGGACAACACCGTCGCCGCCGGCGTCGAGGCGGACAAGCTCGCCGAGCTGATCGGCGACTCGGGCAAGGTGGCTGTCATCGTCCACGACCAGACCTCGCAGACCGGCATCACCCGGCGCGACGGCTTCGTCAACGAGATGAAGGCCAAGCACCCGAACATCCAGGTCGTGGACGTCCAGTACGGCGACGGGGACCCGATCAAGTCGGCCGACATAGCCAAGTCGATCATGACCGCCAACCCCGACCTCAAGGGCTTCTTCGGCGCCAACGAGGGCTCGATCAAGGGCGTCCTCAGCGCGCTCAAGGAAACCGGCAACGAGAACAAGATCAAGGCCGTCGGCTACGACTCCGGCCAGCAGCAGCTCGATGCCATCAACAGCGGCGTCGAGTCCGGCGCGATCACCCAGAACCCGATCGGCATCGGCGCGAAGTGCGTCGACGCCGCGATCGACGCCATCAACGGCAAGACCCTGCCGGAGAAGATCGACACCGGCTTCTACTGGTTCGACAAGACCAACATCAACAACCCCGAGATCCAGGCGGTCCTCTACAAGTAGGCCGTCCGGTCGACTGAATCCCATGAGAATTGGGGGCCCGCCGCACCGCGGTTGGGCCCCTCACGTCCCCCGGCGTCCCCGCCGCCACGCCTGGCGCCCCTGCGCCTCGCCAGGGCGCCCATGCGCCACCCCGTTGACACCATGACCGAGACCCACCGGATGAGCACCATCAGCGACGTCGCCAAGCGGGCGGGCGTCTCCACGATGACGGTCTCGCGGGTCGTCAACAACACCGGCTACACGAGCGCGGCGACCAGGACCCGCGTGGAGGCAGCGATCGTCGAGCTGGGCTACGTGCCCAATGCGCTCGCCCGCCAGCTCCGGTCGAAGCGGACGAAGACGATCGCGCTCGTCGTCTCCGACATCTCCAACCCCTTCTTCACGACCATCGCCCGGGGCGTCGAGGACTTCTTCGTCGGCCATGGGTTCTCGGTCATGTACTGCAACACCGACGAGGACGAGACCGAGGAGGAGCGGTACCTCCTCATGCTGATCGAGCGCCAGGTGGACGGCATCCTGCTGGTCCCGTCGCGCAGCTCGGGCGACTCGTTCCGCCTCCTGCGCGCCCATCGCATGCCCGTCGTGGTGCTGGACCGCCGGATCTCCGCCGAGCACGTCGACTCGGTCAGCTGCGATTCCGAGGCCGGCGCCCACGCGCTGGCGAAGATCCTCCTGGACCTGGGCCACCGGCGGATCGCCGTCCTGACCGGACGCCGCGAGGTCTCGACATCCATCGACCGCGTCGCGGGGTGCCGCCGAGCGCTCGAGGAGGCCGGCCTGGACCTGCCCGACGAGCTGGTCCACTGGGGCGGCTTCAACTTCGGCAAGAGCAACCAGGCCGACGGGCGGAGGATGGCGGCCGAGATGCTCGAGGCGCCGGGCGAGCGGCCGACGGCGGTCTTCTGCGCGAACAACTTCATCGCCTTCGGGGCCATCCGCGCTCTGCACGACGCCGGTTTGCGGGTGCCCGACGACATCAGCGTCGTCGCCTTCGACGACCTGCCCGAGGAGTGGATCAGCGAGCCGTTCCTGACCGTCGCGGCCCAGCCCGCGTACGAGATCGGCAACCGCGCCGCGGCGCTCCTGCTGGACCACATCCGGGGCGACCACGAACCGAAGGGCGAGTCCATCGTGCTCCCGTTCGACCTGCGCATCCGGCGCTCGGCCGCCCCTCCGCGGCCCCGTGCCGCGAGCCCGGCCGCCAATGCCACGGCCGGTGTCACCCCCGGCCTCACAGCCTGACGGAGGTTCCATGCTCAAGACACGCCTGCTCCATCCGCAGGTCCTCCAGGCGCTCGGGGAGGCCGGACACGGGGCCCAGGTGCTGATCGCGGACGGCAACTATCCGCTCCTGACCAGGTCCAACGCCGCGGCCCACCGCGTGTACCTGAACCTCGCCCCGGGCCTGCTCACGGTCACCGACATCCTGGCGGTGCTCGCCGAGGCCATCCCTGTCGAGGCGGCCCACGTCATGGGGCCCGACAGCGGCGACGAGCCCGGGATCTACGCCGACTTCCGGGCGCTCCTGCCGGAGACACCGCTCCAGCGCCTCGGGCGGTTCGACTTCTACGACATGGCCCGGGGGCCGGACCTCGCGCTGGCCATCGCCAGCGGCGAGCAGCGCATCTACGCCAACATCCTGCTGACCATCGGCGTGGTGATGCCCGGGTAGCGACGGCGGTCGCGATGCGCCCTCTCGGGCCGGCGGCAAGGGTTGCGGGTGGGTCGCGAAAGGGAGCAGCGAAGGTATTGACGGACACGCCGTCCGCCCGTATGGTATCGATAACAGTCGTGTTATCGATAACCGAGTCCCCCGGTTGCCACGCAACGGGGTGGGTCCAGCCGGTCGCCGGATCGGCATCCGCAAACGGCTTCCCGGTCGTCCCGCCGAGGAACATCGCGGCTCCTTGAAGGCCGTGGACGGTTACCGCCCGGAGGGGTGCGTGGAGGCAGGTCGAGATGACGTCTGAGTCGGTCGGGCACGGCGGCGTGGACCCGGCAGCCCCCGCCTCCGCGCCGCCGAACACGAGGTCGGCGAGCAGGTTCGTCTCGAGCCTGCTCCGGCGCAGCGACTTCAGCGTTGTGCTCGCGACCATCGCCCTGTTCGTCATCTTCTCGCTGGGCAGCGAGAGCTTCCTGACCCAGTACAACCTGTTCAACATGGGTCGCACGGCGTCCCTGTACGTGTTCGTCGCCGTCGGCCAGGCGATCGTGATCGTGATCGGCGGCATGAACCTGTCGCTGGGCGCGATCGGCGGCCTGTCGGTGGTGCTCGCGGGGACCGCGATGCAGGACGCAGGCCTCGATCCGATCCTGGCCTTCGCCATCGCGCTGGCCGTGGGCATGGTCGCCGGCCTGTTCAACGGCCTGATCATCGTCAGGCTCAGGCTCAACTCGTTCGTGGCGACGCTCGCCACGTCGTTCATCTTCGTGGGCCTGGTGAACGGGATCAGCAGGGGCAACCCGTACACGAACATCCCGAAGGACATCACGACCATCGGCAGGGGCGACCTCTTCGGCCTGCCGATCCTGTTCGTCATGATGATCGTCCTGCTGTCGATCCTCGCCTACTTCTTCCGGTTCGCGGTAACGGGGCGGCGGATCCTCGCGACGGGCGGCAACGCAGAGGCCGCCCGGCTGTCGGGCATCCGCACCGACCGCATCACGATCCTCGCGAACGTGCTCTCAGGGTTCTTCGCCGCCCTGGCCGGATACCTCTGGATCACCCGCGTCGGGTCGGCACAGCCCTCGATCGGATCGGACTGGCTGATCATCTCGTTCGCCGTCGCGATCATCGGCGGGACCTCGCTCGCCGGCGGCGAGATCTCCCCGCTCGGCCTCGGCGCCGCGGCCGTGATGCTGACCATGATCAAGAACGGCCTGATCATGTTCAACGTGAACGTGTACTACGAGCAGACGTTCCTGGGCCTCGTGATCCTCCTCGCGGTCTCGCTGGAGAGCTTCCGGGCCATCGGCCGCCGACGCCGGCGCGTCCCTCGTGGCGCGCCCGTGCCAAGGGAGGGGTGACCACGCAGACACCGTTTACGACGGGCCGCACCGTTCACACACCACCTAGAGGACGTTTACCAATGACTACTCGCTCCCTGTCCAAGGTCATGGCGCTGGCGATGTCGGCCGGCGTGCTGCTGACCGCCTGTTCGTCTGGCGCCGCCACCCCGGCGCCGACCGCCGCTCCGGCCGCCACCCCCGCGGCGACCGCCGCTCCGGCCGCCACCCCGGCGCCGACCGCCGCTCCGGCCGCCACCCCCGCGCCGACCGCGGCTGCCGCCGCGTTCGGTTGCGCGACCCCTGCCGACTTCGCGCCCGTCTGGTATATGCCCGCCCCGCACCCGTACTTCGACACGGTCAAGCCGGGCGTCGAGGCAGCCGGCAAGGAGTTCGGGTTCACCCCGGTCGAACAGGTCGGCCCGGACTGGACGCAGGACGCCGAGAACCAGGGCATGGAGGCCCTGTTCGCCAAGGGCTCCCGCTTCTTCACCGTCTACCCGTCCGACGCCAACGGCGCCAACGCCCTCTATGACGAGCTGACCAAGAAGGGCGCGACGATCGTCAACTTCGGCGGCTCGACCGCCGAGCCGACGCCCGCCAAGCTCGTCTTCGCGACCGACGTGAAGACTGCCGCGGCGCAGGCCGCGGAAGAGCTCATCAAGAAGATGGGCGACAAGGGCAACATCATCAACGTCCTCGAGGTCCTCGAGGATCCCAACACCGTGCTTCGCAAGCAGGGCATCGAGGAAGTCGTCGCCAAGCATCCGAACGTCAAGATCATCCAGGAGATCGCCGGGATGAAGAGCGCCGAGGAAGCCGTCCAGAAGGTGACCGACGCGATCGCAGCCAACAGCAGCACAGTTGACGGCATCATCGCCACGGGCTTCACGCCCAGCGTCGCGATCGCCCAGGTGCTCACCGACTACAAGGCGCAGGGTGGCGATCGCACCATCCATGCCGTCGGCATCGACACCGATCCCATCGTCATCAAGGCGATCCAGGACGGCGTGATGGACGGGACCATCTCCCAGAACCCGTATGGCCACGGCTACCTGTCCATGCTGTCCCTGATGTGCATGGCCGACGGCTACGCACCCAAGGCCGGCGTCTACCGGGTCGACACGGGCACCGCATTCGTGACCAAGGACAACCTGACCACGTACCAGGATGACATCGCCAAGGTCACCGATGCGATCAAGGCGAAGCTCCTCACGGACATCCTGACCAAGTAACAACGACCAGGATCCTCCTCCGGTGGGCGGCCGCGCCATCGGCGCGGCCGCCCACCTTCCCGTCCCGGCTCCCGTGAGCCACCCTGGAGTCCATCGCCGAATGCTGCGCGTCGAGTCGATCAGCAAGGAGTTCCCGGGCGTCAAGGCGCTCAGCGACGTGTCGCTGAGCTTCGAGCCCGGCGAGATCCATGCGGTCGTCGGGGAGAACGGCGCCGGCAAGAGCACGCTGATCAAGATCATCTGCGGCATCTACCAGCCCGACGACGGGACGATGTCGCTGGACGACCGGCAGCTGAGCCTCCACGGCTACAGCGATGCCATGGCCCTCGGCATCCAGCTTGTCAGCCAGGAGATCCAGGTCATCCCCAAGGCGACCATCGCCGAGAACATCCTGCTCCACAGGATCGAGCGGTTCCGGCGGCGGGGCGCCATCGACTGGGCCAGCATCGCCCGCGAGGCGGCCGTCTACACAAAGCTCGTCGGCCTCGACCTCCCTGTGCTGACGCCGGCGGGCGGCCTGTCCGCTGCCCAGAAGCAGCTCGTGATGATCGCCAAGGCGCTGTCGTCCAACGCGAAGGTCCTCATCCTGGACGAGCCCACCTCCAGCCTCACCCTCCACGAGGCCAACAACCTGTTCGAGGTCCTGCGCGGGCTCCGCGCGCGCGACGTGGCAATCGTCTTCGTCAGCCACAAGCTGGAGGAGGTCCTTGCCATCGGCGACCGTGTCTCCGTCCTGCGCGACGGCCGGTTCGTAGGAAGCCACCCCACGGCGGAGCTCACCAAGGACGCAATCGTCACGATGATGCTCGGCCGGTCGGCCGTCACCGAGTCCCTGGGCAGGCTCGACATCGACTATGGCACCGTCGTGCTCGAGGCGCGCGGCATCACCCAGCCGGATCGCTTCGACGGCCTGGGCTTCGAGCTCCACGCCGGCGAGATCCTGGGCTTCTACGGCCTCGTGGGCTCCGGGCGCACCGAGCTCGCCCAGATCCTGATCGGCGAGGACCGGGCCTTCAGCGGCCAGGTGCTGGTTCGCGGTCAGGCGGTGCGTATCAGGAGCATGGCCGAGAGCCTCGCGCGGTATCGGCTCGGCTACGTGTCCGAGAACCGCAAGGAGAAGGGCCTGATCCTGGGCGCCAGCATCAACACCAACATCGCGATCACCGTGTGGGATCGCATCTCGCGCCCCGTGATCGGCATCAGCCTGACCAAGGAGCGGGAGGTCGGGCGGCGCTACATGGACGCCGTCGAGGTGAGGGCGACCGGCCCCGACCAGGTCGTCGGCCGTCTCAGCGGCGGCAACCAGCAGAAGGTCAGCATCGCGAAATGGCTGGCCGCCGGCTGCGACACGCTGATCGTCGACGAGCCGACGACCGGCGTCGATATCGGCGCCAAGGAGGCAATCCACCAGCTGATCTGGAACCTGGCCAAGAACGAGGGCAAGTCGATCATCCTGATCTCGTCCGACCTCCCCGAGATGGTCCACCTCGCGCGCCGGATCCTCGTCTTCCGCAAGTTCCACGTCGTCGGCGAGATCGACGGCCTCAACGAGCACCCGCGCTCGTACGACGAGGTGAGCAGCGAGATCGGGCGCTACCTGGCCTAGGGACGCTCGGGGCGAATGGCGAGCCGGCTCGGACTGGCGCAGCCTTCACCACGATCGCCCCGGAACCGATGTCGCGATCCGCGTGCTGCGGCGTCGACATCCGCTCGGCGGCATACACACCACGGAGGACCAATTCGTGGAAACGTCACGCGAACGGATCCGCAAGGCGATCAATCATGTCGAATCCGAGCGAGTCCCGGTCAACGTGATGGGATTCGAGAATCTGCCCGCGTGGCTCGATCACTTCGGGGCCTCGGACTTCAGCTCTCTCTGTGCGGCGCTCGACATGGACTACTTCCCGGATGCTCCCCCGGTCTATCGCGGACCCGCGATCGAACCGGGCAGGGACATCTGGGGTGCGGATTACTCGTGGACGGGCGCCGCCGGCGCAGGGTATTCCTCGAAGCGAGGCGGCTACCCGTTGGCGTCCTTCACATCCGTGAGGCAGATCGAGCGGTACGCCTGGCCCAAGGCAGAGGATTTCGACTATTCCGTGGTTCGGCCGGCTCTCGCTGCGGTGCCGGGAGACAGGCCCCTCTGGGTTCGACCGACCTACATATTCCCTTCCGACGATGTCGATCAGACAACCTCGGTCCGCTCATCGCGGGCCGAATGGTTGCCGGTCATGTGCACCCTCTTCAACCTGTTCGGGATGGAGGAGACACTCCTCAATTTCGCCCTGGAGCCCGCGCGGATCGAAGCTGCCCTCGCCAGGATCGAGGAGTTCATCCTCGGCTTCTGCAGCCGGACGCTCGATGCCGCCGTGGCCGAAGCCGACATCTTCTGGTTCGGCGACGACTTCGCGTCGGCCAGGGGGTTGATGGTCTCGCCGGCGCATTGGCGTCGCTTCCTGAAGCCCGTCTACCGAAACGTGTTCGCCCTCGCCAAGAGCCGTGGCAGGAAGGTGTGGTTTCACAGTTGCGGAACGTTCAGGCCCGTCCTTCCCGATCTGATTGACATCGGGCTCGATGTCTGGGAGACGGCACAGGTGCACGTGCCTGGCAACGAACCGGACGTGTTGAAGAGGGAGTACGGCAAGGACATCACGTTCTACGGCGGGATCAACTCCCAGGGGACACTTCCCAATGGAACGCCGTCGGAGGTACGGGCCGAGGTCCGTGAGCGCATCGGCGTTCTCGGGAGGGGTGGTGGCTACATCTGCAGCAGTGATCACACGATCATGCCCGACGTTCCGTTCGAGAACGTCGTCGCGATGGTGGATGAGGCTCGGAGATTCAGGTTCCAGTCATGGAAGGAGCCGCAGACATGACACCCGGGTCCCCGATGACCGCACGAGACCGGGTGCTCGCGACCATCGAGCACCGCGAGCCCGACCGCCTGGCGGTGGACCTCGGCTCCACCCCCAGCTCCGGGATATCCGCCGTGGCCTATGCCAACCTGGTGCGCCAGCTTGGGGCTCGCCGACCAGCGCACGCGCGTGTACGACGTGGTCCAGCAGCTGGCCCAGCCCTCCGACGAGCTGCTCGACCGCTTCCGCATCGACGTGGTGGACATCGGCCGCACGTTCAACACCGCCGACGAGGACTGGCACCCGATGGTCCTGCCGAGCGGCATCGAGGTGGACGTGCCGGCCTGGTTCAACCCGGTCCACCGGGCGGACGGCTCGTGGGACGCGTTCAACGCCGACGGCCTCCGGATCGCGACGATGCCGATGGGCGCGAACTTCTTCGACCAGACCCACTTCCCGTACCTGGACGGCTATCCCGACGACCTCTCGGGCCTCGCCGACGTGATGCCGACCGTGCTCTGGTCGGGCCTCGTCCACAGCCCATGGGACCACGCGGGCGAGCCCGACTTCTGGGCCCAGCTCCGGACACGCGCGATCGCGCTCCGTGCCTCGACCGACCGGGCCCTCATGATCGTGGTCGGGTGCAACCTGTTCGAATGGGGGACGTTCCTCCGCCGCATCGACAACTTCCTGATGGACCTCGCGGGGGACCCGGACAACGTCCACCGGCTGCTCGACGCCCTGATGGAGATCCACATCGCCACCCTCGACAGGGTGTTCGAGGCCGTGGGCGACGTGGCGGACATCGTCCGGTTCGGGGACGACCTGGGGATGGACCGGGGCCCGCTGATGTCGCCCGACACGTACCGCACCTTCTTCAAGCCGCGCCACGCGGCGCTCAACGCGCACGTGCACCGCAACACGGCGATGAAGACGTTCCTGCACTCGTGCGGCTCGATCCACAAGCTGATGCCGGACCTGATCGAGGCGGGCGTCGACATCATCAACCCGGTCCAGATCACCGCCAGGGACATGGAGCCGGAGCGCCTCAAGGCCGACTTCGGCAAGGACATCACCTTCTGGGGCGGTGGCGCGGACACTCGCCGCGTCCTGCCGGGCAGCACGCCCGCCGAGGTCAGGGACCACGTCAGGCGCAACATCGAGACGTTCGCGCCGGGAGGGGGGTTCGTCTTCGTGCCGGCCCACAACATGCTCCCGGACGTCCCCGCGGAGAACATCGAGGCGATGTTCGAGGCGGTCGACGAGTACCGCTGAGCGATCCGGAGCCCAGGCGCCAATTCCACGCAAGGTCGCAACCCGAGGAACGTGAGAGGAACGCGATGACCAGCATCAACACCGCCGGCCGGTTCGTCGGCGACTGGCCCCGGATCGGGATCCGCCCAGCGGTGGACGGCCGCCAGCACGGCGTCCGGGAGTCGCTCGAGGAGCAGACCCGGGCGATGGCCATCCGCACCGCCGACCTGATCCGCGCCAACGTGCGCTACCCGGACGGCACGCCGGTCGAGGTCGTCGTGCCCGACCACAACATCGGCGGCGTCTACGAGGCGGCCAAGACGGCCGAGCTGTTCCGCAAGGAGGGCGTGGGCGTCTCGATCACGATCACGCCCTGCTGGTGCTACGGCTCCGAGACGATGGACATGGACCCCCTGACGCCCAAGGCGGTCTGGGGCTTCAACGGCACCGAGCGGCCGGGAGCGGTCTACCTCGCCGCGGTCCTCGCCTCGCACACCCAGAAGGGGCTGCCCGCGTTCGGCATCTACGGGCGCGATGTCCAGGACGCCGGCGACGGGACGATCCCGGCCGACGTCGCGGCCAAGATCCTGCGCTTCGCGCGGGCCGGCATGGCGGCCGCGATCCTGCGCGGCAAGTCGTACCTGTCCCTGGGCGGCGTCTCGATGGGCATCGCGGGCTCCATCGTCGACCAGCCGTTCTTCGAGAAGTACCTGGGCATGCGGGTCGAGGCCGTCGACATGTCCGAGATCTACCGCCGGCTGGACCGCGGGATCTTCGACCCGGTCGAGTTCGAGAAGGGCCTCGCATGGGCGAAGGCCAACTGCCGCGAGGGCGCCGACCGCAACACGCCCGACAAGCAGAAGAGCCGCGCGGAGCTGGACGCCGACTGGGAGACGGTCGTGCGGATGTTCCTCATCACGCGGGACCTGCTCGTGGGCAACCCGCGCCTCGCCGAGCTGGGCCACCTGGAGGAGTCGCACGGCAAGAACGCGATCCTGGGCGGCTTCCAGGGCCAGCGCGCCTGGACCGACCACAGCCCCAACGGCGACTTCATGGAGGCGATCCTCAACAGCTCCTTCGACTGGAACGGGATCCGCGCGCCGCACATCTTCGCCACCGAGAACGACAGCCTCAACGGCGCCACGATGCTGCTGTCGTACCTGCTCACCAACCGGGCCCAGATCTTCGCCGACGTGCGGACCTACTGGAGCCCCGACGCGGTCGAGCGGGTGACGGGCCACCGGCCCGACGGGCTCGCCTCGGACGGGTTCATCCACCTCATCAACTCCGGCGCCGCCACGCTCGACGCCACGGGCGCGATGACCGACGCCGACGGCAACCCCGCCATGAAGCCGTTCTGGGACATCACCGAGGGCGACGTCGAGGCGGCGCTCGCGGCCACGACCTGGTACCCGGCCAACCGCGGCTACTTCCGGGGCGGCGGCTACTCGTCGCAGTTCGTCAGCAGGGGGGGCATGCCCGTCACCATGGCCCGCCTGAACCTGGTCAGCGGCGCGGGTCCGGTCCTCCAGGTCGCCGAGGGCTGGACCGTCGATCTCCCGAGCGAGGTCCACGACGTCCTTGACCAGCGGACCGACCCGACCTGGCCGACCCACTGGTTCGTCCCGCGCACCACCGGCGTCGGGCCCTTCCGCGACGTCTACTCGGTCATGGCCAACTGGGCCGCCAACCACGGCGCCATCAGCTACGGCCACATCGGCGCAGACCTGATCAGCCTCGCTTCGGTGCTCCGGATCCCGGTCCACATGCACAACGTGCCCGAGGAGGACATCTTCCGGCCGTCGGCGTGGGCCAACCTCGGCACCGCCGACCTCGAGGGCGCGGACTTCCGCGCCTGCGCCAACTTCGGCCCGCTGTACGGGCGGAAGTAGCCCGCAGCCACGCTCAGCTCACGCGAGGCCCTCGCCCCCGCTTCGACGGGCCGGGGGCCTCGCCGTCTCTCCGCGTGGTGCGGCGCCGGCCAGCTTGCGTGCTGGCTCAGTCGTGGTGGAACAGCTCGTCCATCGACGCCCACCATTCGCCGGGGGCGCGGTCGTCGAGCGCCTCCTGGAGCGGCGTGTTGACCGCCCACCACTCCTGGGTGAGCGGGTCGGCGGCCATCCGGGCCATGTCGGCCGCGTAGTCCTCTCCGACGTACTCGAAATAGCTGAACAGCCAGCCGCCCCGATGGTAGATCGAGTAGTTCCGGATCCCGCACGCGGTGATCATGTCGAGGACACCCGGCCAGACCGCCGCGTGCAGCTCGCTGTACCGGGCGAGGTTCTCGGGGGGCATGCGGAGCACGCTGGCATACCGGGTCATGGCCTCTCCTGTGGGCTGTCCTGATCGCTCGATGGTTTGCGGCGCCCGGTGGGGAGGAGATCCACCGGGCGCCGCCGGGATGAGCAGGGCTATGCCGTGGGCAGGTGCAGGGGGTAGGTGCCGTACTCGCGGACGAGCTTGACGATCTGGTCGTATGTCTGGCCCGACACGTCGGATGCGACCGAGTGGTCGGACATGAAGATGTAGCCGCCGCCCTCGGCGGCGCGGAGGCGGTGGAGGACCTCGCGCCTGACCTCGTCGGGGTCGCCACGCTCCCAGACGCGGATGTCGCTGTTGCCGCAGAACGTGAGCCTGTGCCCGAGGCGCTCCCGGAGCGTCACGACGTCGAGGTCCGCCTTCGCCTCGAGCGGGTTGTACCCGTCGAGGCCGATCTCGATCATGTCCTCGAGGATGGCGTTGGCGTTGCCGCAGCCGTGGTACATGACCGGCAGGCCATGGGCGTGGGCGAGCTCGATGATCCGCGCGACCGTGGGCTTGTAGTAGCGGCGCCAGTAGGTGGGACCCATGAACAGGCCCTTGCCGTAGGCGACGTCACCCCAGATCACGAGGCCGTCGAGCAGGCCGTCGGCGGCCTCGATCTGTGCCTTCGCGATGTCGTAGCTGAACTCGCCGATGCGGAGCAGCTGCTCCCCGAACCGCTCGGGGAACTCGCCGGTCCACATCAGCGTGTTGAGCTGGCCGAGGAGCCGGGTGCAGATCTCCGACGCCTCGGTGACGCTGCCGTAGACCGGGAAGTCCGCGTGCAGCGACCTCACCGTCTCGACCCACGGCGGGCTGTTGCGCTCGAAGCCGTCGCCCACGCCGGCGATCTGGTTGTCGCCGGCCTCGAAGTAGCGGCGCCGGTCGTACGGATCGTCGAACTCGAACGCCTCGAGCTTCTCGATCGTGTCCGTCTCCCAGCTCACCTGCTCGGGCATCGGCAGGTCGAACCGCTTGCGGATCGTGGTCTCGAAGCCGGTCTTGACGACGACCTCCTCGTCATCCTCGCGGATCGTCTCGAAGCGGCGGATGTGGGGGTCCATGTTCGGGACGGTGACGATGAAGTCGAGGTCGTAGTGGTAGTAGGGGTCCGCGTCCGGTGGCAGGCCAAGCTCCCGGCGCCAGCGGTCGCGGAACTGGCCCCAGAAGAAGTCGGTGATCGGCACCCGGTCCGCTTCTTCGTGGGCGAAGGTCTTCCGCAGCCGTTCCAGCTTGGCGACGGTCCCGGGCTCGCGCTCAGCTCAATCCACCGGGGCCGTACGTGGAGAACATGCTCATTTGAAGCGCTCAGCCCGCGGTGAGCAGCTGCTTGGCCAGGTCCACGGCAGCCCCGGCGTCGGGCGCGAAGCCGTCGGCCCCGATCTGCGCGGCGAACTCCGGCGTCGTGGGCGCCCCGCCGATCATCACCCTGGCCCCGACACCGGACGCCTTGATCGCCTCGACGACCGCCCGCATGTTCGGCATCGTCGTCGTCAGGAGCGCGCTCAGGCCGATGAGCTGGGCACCGTGCTCGCGGGCCGCCTCGACGAACCGCGCCGCGGGGACGTTGACGCCGAGGTCGATCACCTCGATGGCGGCGCCCTTCAGCATCATCCCGACCAGGTTCTTGCCGATGTCGTGGAGGTCGCCCTCCACGGTCCCGATCACCGCCGTGTGCTCTGGCCGGATGCCGGCCTCGACCAGCACGGGCTCCAGGACGACCGTCGCCTCCTTCATCGCACGGGCCGCGATCAGCATCTCGGGCACGAAGATGTCGCCATCCTGGAACCGCCGGCCGATGCTCCCCATGGCGACGGTCATGGCGTCGAGGATCTCCTGCGGGGGCACGGAGGCGGCGAGGGCCTCGTTCGTCAAACGGACGGCCGACACGCGATCGCCTGCCTCGATCGCTCCTGCCAGCTGACTCAGATCCGCCATGCCGTGACTCCTCCTGGTGCTCGGTCGCGTCGCCGGTTCGCCCGGCGTGCGCCTGTCGGTTGGTCGCTACCCGTTGACGACCCGCATGGCGGTGTCGACCCACTCCCACAGGCGGCGGGCGTCGTAGCGGATGGTGCTCACGTCCTTGAGGATGAGCTCCACGGGTGTCCCGTTGCTGCGGCAGGCCTCGATCGCCGCCCGGAGCTCCTTCTCGACTGCCTCGGGCTCCCAGCCGTCCATGGCGAGCAGGGCGGGGTTGGGCTTGCGCGACAGCACGAAGTCCCCGCCCATGCTGGCGGCGCCGCGATCGACGTTCGCCCAGGGGCTGATCGAGATCTTCCGGACGTTCGGGATCCCCCGGATGAGGTCGATGCGCCTGTCCAGGACGTCGCAGCAGCCGTAGTAGCCGAGGCCGAAGCGTGCGTACCAGCGGACCGTGTAGTCGACCTCGAGCTCCTTGAACATCGCGGGCGACGCAGAGGTGAACAGCTGCGCCATGCCCATCGTCCACAGGTCCTCGGCGCGCGGCCGGTCGGGATCGAAGCCGTCGTGGGGCAGCTCGTCGGTCCAGGCCGGCGCGCAGTGGACCGATGCCATGGAGTGGCCGAGCAGACCCTGGTCCTCCATCTGGTCGAGCATCCCGAGGTAGGCGTCGACGAGGCGGTCGATGATCCGGTGCAGGTGCTCCGGCCGATCGGCCATGTCGATCAGGCAGGGCTCGACACCGCGCCAGAACGAGATCGTGTCCCAGAAGTTCGCGCCCCCCGCCAGCAGCTCGCTCGGCCAGTCGTGGACGAGCGACCGCGTCTCGGGCTGTGACTCGAGCCCCGGCCACTGGTTGACGCTGGGGACCCAGCCCTGGAGGCGGATCGGCAGCACGCCATCGAACACCTCCGACGCCTGCTCCCAGATGCGCGCCGTGGCAGCCTCGTCGAGCCAGACCCTGGGAGTCCTGAGCCTGTCGACGTCCTCCTCGTTCAGCAGCTGGTCGAAGAAGTGGTGCGAGACGATGTCGTTGGCGGCGTCGACCGACTCGGTCTCCTCCTCCATCTCGATCCCGAACCCGTCGGTCCGGATCACCTTGGGGATCAGCAGCAGCGGCTCCACGACCATGTCCGCGCGCATGTGCCGCCACCGGTAGAGCGTCCTGCGGAGATCGATCTCCAGCCCGCGGTTGAACGGGTCCAGGCAGCGGTTGACGAGCTCCGGGTCGGAGGCCAGCTCGTGCCACGGGAGCTGGTCGATGGCCACCATGGGGCGCTCTGGCCTGAGCCCGTTGAGAGCCGTCCAGCGAGCAATCGACTCCCGCTGGACCGGCAGGGCCGCGATCTCCGCGACCTGCTGTCCCAGCTCCCGCAGGACGGCCCTGTCAGCCGTGGCGCCGGTCATGATCCTCACCTTCCCCGCACGTGGCGCACGGCTGCGATGTGACGGGCCCGGGCGTCCAGCTGACCCGGGATCTCGCTCCAGGAACGCAAGCGTACCACCCTTGCGCGGCTGGTATATCGTTTATTCGCCCGGTCGGTCCCGGACGCCGGGTCAAACAGGGGCGGCGGGACTCGACTTCCAGCACGAAACCGCGGTCAGTGCGGGCCGACTCCTCGAACTGCTCGAACGCAAGACCGCCGGGACAACCTCCGATGCAGCCTGACAGGACGGAGATGATAGCGATCCCAGTCGCCACGACCGTCGCCCGGGCGGTGCTCGTCGCCGGCTGCGGTCGCGTGACGTCGGGCCGGGGAGGACGCGCGCGATGACGCTCCGCAGGGTCCCGATCGCGTTCGGGCGCACCGGGCTCGAGCTCGAGGTGCCCGACGGGGTCGACGTCCTCGCGCCGTCGCGGCGTGCCGCCCTCGCCGACCCGGTGGCGGCGATCGCCGCCGCGATCCGCGCCCCCGCATTCGGGCGCCCGCTGGCTGACATCGCCCGGCCGGGGGCCTCCGTGGCAGTGAGCGTGTGCGACGTCACGCGGCCGTTTCCGGCGCGGACCGTGCTCCCGGTCCTCATCGACCTGCTGCCGGGCCGTCGGATCACCCTCGTCGTCGCGACGGGCAGCCACCGGGCATGCACGCAGGCGGAGCTCGAGGAGATGCTGGGCCACGAGGTCCTCGCCAGCTGCGAGGTCGTCCAGCACGACGCCGACGATGCCGGATCGCACGTCGGCCTCGGGATCGTGCCCGGTTCCACCGTGCCCGCGGCCGTCGACCGCCGCTTCCTCGAGGCGGACGTCAGGGTCACGCTCGGCTTCGTGGAGCCGCACTTCTTCGCCGGCTTCTCGGGTGGGCCGAAGATGGTGGCGCCCGGTCTCGCTGACCTCGACACCATCAGGGAGCTCCACTCCGTGGCCCGGATCGCGAGCCCGCGGGCAACGTGGGGCATCACTGGACGGCAACCCCGTCCATGATCCGATCCGGGGCCTCGCCGACCGGGCAGACGTCTCGTTCGCGCTCGACGTCGCGCTCGACGACGAGAACAGGATCGCTGCCGTGTTCTCGGGTGACCTCGTCCCGGAGCACCGGGCGGCGTGCGAGCACGTGCGCCTGTCGGCCATGGTGGCGGTCGAGCGGCCCTACGACGTCGTGGTGACGACCAACAGCGGCTACCCGCTCGACCAGAACCTGTACCAGTGCGTGAAGGGCCTGCGGGCCGCGGCGGGCATCGTCCGCGACGGTGGCACGATCATCCTCGCCGCCGAGTGCCGGGACGGGCTCCCCGCGCATGGCCGGTATGCGGACCTGCTCGGCGAGCTCGGCCGGGCCGGCGGAGTTCCTCGCGCGGCTGGAGCGCGGCGAGATCGCGGAGCGCGACCAGTGGCAGGTGCAGGTCCAGGCGGGGATCCAGGCGCGCGTCCGGGTTGTCGCCTTCACGCCGGGGGTCCCGCCCGATGACCTGCGCCTGGCCTGGCTGGAGCCCGCGGACGACCTGGATGCCGCGCTGCGGCTCGCCCTGGCGGCGGCCGGACCGGGTGCCCGCGGCGCCGTGCTGCCGGTCGGCCCGCAGACGATCGCCTACCTGCCGCCGTGAGGAGGCGTGGCCGCCGTCAGGGCTCCGCCCGCGGCCCTCATCTCGCGTCGTTGCTCCGCTCGCGGCGTTGCTCCGGCCCGCAGTGCTGCTCCGCCCGCTCGACGGCTCCGCCCCCGCGACGTTGACACCGGGAAGGCCCCCGGATAGTCTGCGCAAACGTTTTCTCTTGGCCTGAGGAGTCGGTCGTGCCGATCATCGATGCGCACCAGCACTTCTGGGACCCCTCCCTGGTGGCCTACGACTGGCTCGGCCCCGATCTCGGGCCGATCAACCGCGCCTTCGGGTTCGCCGAGCTGGAGCCTCTGATGCGGGCCAGCGGCGTGGATCGCACGGTCCTGGTCCAGGCCGCCGACAACGATGCGGACACCGACTCCATGTTCGCGATGGCGGCGGCACACCCGGAGATCGCGGCGGTGGTGGGCTGGGTGCCCCTCGACGATCCGGCGACCGTCGCGGACCGGCTGACGGTCCTGCGCGCAGAACCCGGCGTTCGTCGGGATCCGGAACCTCATCCACACGCGGCCCGACCCCGACTGGCTCCTCCGGCCGGACGTCGACGAGTCCCTCGGGATCCTGGCCGGACAGGGCGTGCCGTTCGACGTGGTCTCCGTGCTGCCGCGCCACCTGGAGCACGTCCCGACGCTGTCGGAACGGCACCCTGCGCTCCGGATGGTCATCGACCACCTGTCGAAGCCGCCCATCAAGGCGGGCGACGACGAGCCGTGGCGGACGCTGATCGCACGCGCCGCCCTGAACCCGCGGGTCTACGCCAAGGTCTCGGGTCTCTACCCGGCCGCCGGTGACCAGACGTCATGGACGGCCGACGACATTCGCCCCTATCTCGATCACGCGCTGGAGTGCTTCGGGCCCCAGCGCCTGATGTTCGGCAGCGACTGGCCCGTCTCCGTCCTGGCGGGCGGGTACGCGCGGGTCTGGGAGCAGCTCTCGATCCTGTTCGACGAGCTGTCGCCGGCGGACCGCGCCGCCATCCTCGGCGGGACCGCAGAGGCGTTCTACCGCATCCCCGGGGACAGGCTCGCGTGAGCGGCTCCATGGTCGAGCACTTCGCGCCCATCGCCGACGCATGCCGGCTCGCGGTTCCGGACGCCCACCGCAGGCCGATCGCGATCGTCGGCGCGGGCGCGATCGTCGATGTCGCCCACCTGCCCGCCTACCGGGCGGCCGGCCTGGAGGTCGCCGGCATCCATGACCACCACGCCGGACGAGCGGCCGAGGTCGCCGGCCGGCACGGCATCGCGCGCGTCTACGGGTCGCTCGACGAGCTGCTCGGCGACGACCGCGTGGAGGTGGTCGACGTCGCGGTCACGGCGTCCGCACAGCCGGAGATCGTCCGGCGGGTCCTGGAGTCGGGCCGGCACACGCTCGCCCAGAAGCCGTTCGCGCCGGACCCCGCGACCGGCCAGGCCCTGGTCGACCTCGCACAGGACAGGGGCCTGGTCCTCGTGGTCAACCAGCAGCTGCGCTACGAGGAGGGGATGGCCGCGGCCCACAGGATGATCGAGCTGGGCTGGATCGGGACGGTGACATCGATCACGTTCAGCGTCAACATCTGGACGGAGTGGCAATCCTGGCCATGGATGCTGCAGGCCCCCCGGCTCGAGGTCATGGTCCATTCCATCCACTACCACGACGTGATCCGGTGGTTCCTCGGGGAGCCCTCGCTGGTGTTCAGCGCGAGCGGGCGCACGCCGGGCCAGGCGCCGATCGGCGAGACGCGGTCCGTCACCACCTGCCTGTATCCGTCGGGCGCCGTGTCGATGGTCCAGGCCAACCACGAGAACGCCCAGGGTGACAACCGGGCCGAGTTCCGCATCGACGGGTCCCGCGGCGCCATCCGCGGGACGCTGGGCCTGCTCTACGACTACCCGAGCGGGAGGCCGGACACGCTGGAGCTCAACAGCGCCGTCCTGCCGACCGACGGCTGGGTGCCGTACCCGATCGCCTCGCGCTGGGTTCCCGACGCCTTCCTCGGGCCGATCGCGTCGCTGCTCCGCGCGATCGAGACGGGCTCGACGCCGCGATCCAGCGGGCGGGACAACGTCGGCACCCTGCGCCTGATCGAACGGATCTACGAATCCATCGAGACCGGAACGGCCGTCCCGGTCCGCGGCTGACGCGCCGGCCGGTCGGGGACCGGTCAGGCGCCGGGTGCCGTCCCGGTGCGCTTCTCGACGACGTACACGTGGACCAGGGTGAGCACCACCTCGCCGGCCTGGTTGGTGACCGTGACGGTCTCCTCGGCCATGCCGACCTGCCCGGGGCGGCGCCGGTGATCGGCCAGCCCCGTGATCTCGGCGCGCACCGTGATCGTGTCCCCGATGAACACCGGCCGGACGAACCGCACGCGGTCGTAGCCGTAGCTCATCGCCCGGGGGTTGATGTCGCCCGCCGTCATGCCGACCGCCATCGACATCACGAGCGTCCCATGCGCGATGCGCCTTCCGAACGGCTGGGTGGCGCACCATTCGGCGTCCATGTGGTGGGGGAAGAAGTCGCCGGTCTGGCCCGCGTGGAGGACCACGTCCGCCTCCGTCACGGTGCGGCCCGTCGTCGTCCGTGCCGACCCGATCTCGTAGTCCTCGAAGAACGCCTCGACGGTCCTCATCCGGCACCTCCTGCCATGCGGGCCCGCGCGCAGACCGCGTCCGCGGCGTCGAGGCACGCCCCGTCCGCGAGCGAACCCCGCAGGGCCCGGTTGATCAGCACGCCCACCTCGTCCTGCACCCCCAGCCAGCCGTCGAACCTGGGACGGACCCACGCCCCGTCGAGCGTGCTCCGCGTGTTGCGGAAGAACCCGAGGCTGTCCCGATCGAGGGCGTCATCGTCCCAGGCCGCCGTGTTCGCCGGCTGCCCGCCCGACGCGTAGTAGACGCCGCGCTGGACCTCGGCACTCGCGAGCCACAGGGCATGCCCGACCGCCTCGTCCACGTGCGCCGAGTACGCCGAGACGGCGATCCCGGCCCCCCCGAGGCAGGACCCCGACATCCCGCCCGGCCCGGCCGGCATGTCGATGTACGCCAGCCGGTGCTCCCGGAAGCCCGGGCGGCTGTAGTTGGTGTAGCCGAACGCGAGCGGGGAGTACGACCAGCGATCCGAGGTGGCCAGCCGCTCCGCCACCTGGATCGGGTTCTCGTCGAGGCATGCCGGGTCCACCAGGCCCGCGAGGCGATGCAGGTGATCGAGGATCTCGAGGCCCGCGTCCCGCTCGATGAACGCGTCGCGGCCGATCGGGACGGACCGGTTTGCGGCGAGCGTCAGGAAGCTCGAGATGGCATCGACCGGCTTCGCAGGCCACAGGACGCGCCCGGAGCCGGCGAGCTCGAAGACCTCGGCCCACGTCGTGGGAGGGGAGGGGAGGAGGTCCGGTCGATGGACGGCGACCTGGGCCGCGGCGTCGATCGCCAGGCCGAACTGGTGGCCGTCGTGGGCATACGTGCCATGGGACGGGCCGACCGCCTGGCCCGCCAGCAGGTCCGCCTCGTCGCCTCGATCGTGATCGTCCAGCGGGACGAGGAGGCCGTGGGCGGCCGCGTGCGGGATGTGCGGATGGTCGATGACCAGCAGGTCGTAGGCCCTCGCGAGCGCCTCCATCGGCTGGTCGGCGAACCCCTGGAGCGACCTTGCCGCCCACTCGACGCGCAGGCCGGGATCCAGCGTCGCCTGCGAGGGCGGCCGCCCCGCGGACGCTGGCGAGGCCCCGCGGATGGTCCCAGGTGATGCCCTTCAGGACGACCGGGCCGGATTGGCTCATGCTCCCGGGTTCCCGCCGGGTGGGTTCCGCAGGCCGAACTCGCGCTCGATCGGTGCGGTGTGCTCGCCCAGCCGCGGCGCCCCCCGGTCGTTGCGCAGGACCTTCCCCTCGAGCCGGAGTGGGCTGCGTGTCGTCCTCAGCCTCGCCGTGCCGTCGCCGGTGATCGCCGGCCGCTCGACCTCCTGGTCCATCGCGAGCGACCGGAACCCTTCGTGCTCGACGAGCTCGGGGAGCGTGAGGACCGGCGCGCACCAGACGTCGGCCGGCTGCAGGAGCGAGAGCCAGTGCTGCGTCGTCCCGGCGCGCAGGTGATCGGCCAGCAGCTGCTCGATCAGGTCCCGGTCCGTCCACCACGACTGCTCGTCGGTGAACGACTCCAGCGCCGCGAGGCCGACGAGCGCGCCGATCCGCGGCACCGGGTTCATGGCGATGGCCAGGTAGCCGTCCGCCGTGGGATAGACGCCGTAGGGCGCGGCCAGGAAGGCGTTCGCCGCCTGGGGTCCGCCGCGCCGCACCACGACGGTCGGATCGTTCAGGTGCGCGCTGATGAGCTCGAACTGCAGGTCGAGCATGCCCTCCATGAGGCTCGTCTCGACGAGGCCGCCCTCGCCCGTCCGCTCGCGGCGGAACAGGAGCGCCGTGATCCCCTCGGCCAGGTGGCATGACGCGAGCAGGTCGGCGACCGACAGCCCGACGGGGACGGGACCGCTGTCCCGGTTGCCGCTCAGCCACGGGAGTCCCGACAGCGACTGGGCGAGCAGGTCCTGCCCGGGGATGTCGCGCCAGGGCCCGGCCGGTCCGTAGCCGCTGACGCTCCCGTAGACGAGGCGGGGGTTCAGCTCGCGGACGGACGCGTAGTCGAGGCCGAGCCGCTCCATCACGCCCGGGCGGAAGTTCTGGATGAGGACGTCGGCGCGCGCCACGAGCCGCTTGACGGCGGCCAGGTCGTCGCCATCCTTCAGGTCGGCGGCGTAGCTCTCCTTGCCGCGGTTCATGATCTGGAAGGACAGGGTGTCGCCGTCGAGCGTCACCCCACCGAAGGCGAGCAGGCGCCCGATGTCGCCGACGCCGGGCCGCTCCACCTTGATGACCCGGGCGCCGAGGTCCGCAAGGCGCAGCGCGGCCACCGGGCCGGCCAGGAACTGGCTGAAGTCGATCACGAGGATCCCGTCGAGGGGACGGACGGATCGTCGCACCGATCCCTGGTCGGACCCGTCCCCGGTGAACGGGCCTCGTTCGTCGCCCCCGGCTTCGTGCGCCATCGCGTCAGCCCGCGGACGGCGGCGCGCCGACCTGGACGAGGGGCAGGCACGCCGGCCCGACCGGCTCGAAGGCCTTGTAGGTCAGCACGAACTCCTGGTGCCCCATCTCCTCGCTCGCCGTCCGCCGGCCGTCGGCCACCTCGCGGACGAGCTCCACGATCTCGGCGCCCACGTCGGCCAGGGTCCCGAGCCCCTCGATCACGCGACCTGCGTTGACGTCCATGTCCTCGGCCATCCGGGCATAGGTGTCCGGGTTCGCGCAGACCTTGACGATCGGCGAGATGGCCGAACCGACGACCGAGCCACGGCCGGTCGTGAACAGGATCAGGTGCGCGCCGCAGGCCATCAGCTCGGCCGCCTCGGCGTTGTCGTTGATGTTCGGGAACCCCCACCGGACCTCGCCGTCCGGGATGACGTCGAGGAGGTACAGGCCCGGCCAGGCAGGGATGTCGCCGGGCTTGATGAGCCCGCTGATCGGGGCCCGACCGCTCTTCGCATAGGCACCCAGGGACTTCTCCTCGATGGTCGTGAGGCCCCCTTCCGCGTTGCCGGCAGCGAAGCTCCCGTGACCCAGCACCGTGTAGTACGCCTCGGCCTTGTGGACCGCGGCCACCAGCTCGGTGCCGAGCTCGGGCGTGATCGCCCGCTCGGCCATCCGGTATTCGCAGCCGATCAGCTCACCCGTCTCCTCGAAGATCGTGGTCGCGCCGGCCTCGACCAGGCGGTCGAAGGCCAGCCCCACGGCGGGGTTGGCCGTGATCCCGCTGGTGCTGTCCGAGCCGCCGCAGATGGTGCCGATCACCAGGTCGCCCAGCTCGATGGGGACGCGGGGCACGGAGGCGATCTGCTCGCGCGCCGCCTCGACCCAGGCACGGCCGGCCTCGATCGTCGAGCGCGTCCCACCTTCGTGCTGGACGACGAGCGTGTGGACCGGGCGCCCGGTCGCGGCCACGGTCCGCTGGAGAGCGGCCCGGTCGAAGCCCTCGCAGCCGAGCGACACGATCAGGACGGCGCCGACGTTGGGATGCGTCGCGAGCCGGTCGAGCATGAGCGCCGCATAGTCGTTCGGGTAGCAGCCGCCAAAGCCGATCACGTGGACGTCGTCCTCGAGACCCGCAGCGATGCGGGTCGCGACGTGCCGGGAGCACTCGACCGTGTAGATGACGGCGACGATGTTCCGGATGCCCTTCCGGCCGTCGGACCTCAGGTAGCCGTGCATGCCGTCAGGCCTCCCCCCTCGCGTGCGTCCGCATGTACAGGCTCTCCAGGTTGTGGGTGTGGACGAGCTCGCCACGCCGGATGGCGCAGGTGGCGCGCCCGATCGGCGTCCCGTACCGGATGGCGATGCCGCCCTCGGGCAGATCCTCCGCCGCCACCTTGAACCCGATCGGCATGGTGTCCCCGGCGTCCACGGTGGTCCCCTCGACGACGAACGACTCACCCGCCGCGATCGTGCGGGTGACGATCAGGACGTTGTCCCCGTCGGCCAGACGGAGCAGGCGCGGATCCGACGAGGCGGGCGGCGTCACAGGACCCGCCACCTGTTCCAGACGGCGCGCAGGCCGGCGCCGTCGAGCAGCTCTGCGAGGACGTTCCGCTCCGCCGTCACACGAGCGACGGCGAGCGCGAGAGCATCGCGCTCCACGGCAGCCGGCACCACGACCACCCCGTCGTCGTCCGCCACGACGAGGTCGCCGGGGGCCACGATCACGCCCCCGCAGCGGACGGTCTCACCGGTGGCCACGACGCGCATGCGGGCGCGGAAGTCCACGGGGCGCGACCCTGCCGCGAACACGTCGAAGCCCAACGCGCGGATCTTCGCCAGGTCGCGGGCCGGGCCGTCGCAGATCGCACCGACCGCGCCGTGGCCCATCGCGGCTGCGGAGAACAGCTCGCCCCAGTAGGCGGTGCGGGCATCGCCCCCGGTCGCGATCACCGCGACCGTTCCCGGGCCGAGCCCGTCGATGAAGTCCATCGCCGCACCATAGGGATCGTCGGGGTCGGTCTCCGTCGGTGCGAACTGGACCGTGCGTGCGCGTCCGGCGACCCGACGCCCGGCAACCACCGACGCGAGCGACCCGGTCATGACCTGGTTGCGCACGCCCACGCCGTCCAGCGAGTCCGAGACGATCGCGGCCGTGAGAGCGGCCGCGACGTCCGCCGGCAGATCCTCGAAACGCGCCACGCCCGCTTGGACATTCGTTTGCTCACCCATGGCCGGCAGTATAGCCACCCCATTTCCGAGCGTAAAGACCCCGAAATTGCCGCGCGCTCACGGCGCGGACGGCCGTCGATCGTGACGTCTGTTTATCGTTATCAGGTTGACATTGCGCATCGCCAGTGAGTACCCTGCGGGGGTTGCTGCCATCGTCTGTCCTGCCCATTGTCAGGACGGTCGAGGCCATCACATCGGAGGAGGAATCTATGAGTTCGCTTTCCAGGCATTCCGGCCTGGTTCGACTCCTTGCCGGAGGCGCGGTGACGCTGCTCCTCGTCGGGGCCTGCGGCTCGTCGACGGCGACCCAGGCTCCCGCGGCGGCGACCGGCGCCCCGGCGGCGACGCAGGCGCCCGGAGCGGCGACCACCGCACCCGCGGCGACCACCGCACCCGCGGCGACCACAGCCACCACGGGAACAGGCGGCCAGCAGGACCCGAACGCGACCGACTCCGGCGGCAAGATCATGGTCTGGGTCGACGCCCCGCGCGTCCCCGCCGCCGAGGCGTTCCAGAAGGCCTACCCGGACATCCCCATCGAGATCAACCAGATCGCCGGGAACGTCGGCAGCACGGACCTCCAGCAGAAGTTCGCGCTGTTCAACCAGGCGGGCGCAGGGTGGCCGGATGCCATCTTCTTCCCGTCGAACGACGACATCGCCTGGGCGACGAGCGCCAAGATCAACTACGCCCGCGACCTGAGCGTCGACCTCAAGGACTACCTGACGGGCTACACGGCGGCCAACAACGCCCCGTGCAACATCGACAACCAGACCCGCTGCGCCCGCAACGACTCGGCGCCGGACGTCTTCTGGTACAACAAGTCGCTCTTCGACCAGTGGGGCTACAAGCCGCCCACCACGTGGGAGGAGTACCAGGATCTCGGCATCAAGATCGCGACCGAGCACCCGGGCTACATCTCCGGCTTCCTCGGTGACGCCTACGCGCCGGATCGCTACCTGTGGGCCAGCGGCTGCCCGACCAACGACCGGCTCTCCGAGACCAAGGTCCACATCAACACCAGCGACCCGAACTGCAAGCGCGTCGTCGACCTGGTCGACAAGATGTTCGACGCCAAGGCGCTGTCCGCGGTCGGCATCTTCGACCCGAACGCAGCCGAGGTCGGGCCCAAGCTCGCCATGAGCCCGGGCGCCGTGTGGTGGGGCAACTACCTGTTCCGCGACACCTGGAAGATCCCGGCCGGCCAGATGACCGCGACCGCGCCGATCAAGTGGTCGACGGACTCCCAGGGCTACACGGGTGACGAGGGCGGCGGCCTGTGGGGCGTCTCCACGCACATCAAGGGCAAGCAGCTCGAGAACACCCTGACGTTCGCCAAGTTCGTCACGAGCGACCCGCGCTGGCAGGTCGAGCTCTCGACCGGCCTCCCGGCCTACACCGCTCCCCAGCAGGCCTGGCTCGACAAGGGAGCCAAGGACGGCTACTTCGCGGACTACCCGACCACGGCGGACGCGATGGTCGCCGCGGGCAACGCGGTCCGGCCGAACCACTACTACATGCTCTACAACACCGGCGGCATCTGGAGCAAGACCGTCACGCCGGTCCTCACGAGTGGCAAGAACCTCAGCGCTGCCTGGGATGCCTTCGGGCAGCAGCTCGTCAACGAGGCCAAGACCTTCGGGTACGAGGTCGTCGACAGCGGCAGCTAGCGGCGGCAGGAAGAGGGAGGCTGCGCACACGGCCTCCCTCCCCAGACCGCGCTGACTAGACTGGTGGGGAGGAGCCGCCTCGGTGGCCCTTCCCCGCCCTTCGGCTCATCCATCGCGCGGCGCACAGGGGTGCGACCGCAGACCCGCCAGCTCGATTCGCGCCACCTCCCTCCTCACCCCACAGGTGAGACCACCGCAGGTTCGATGACAGGCACGTCTCTCGGCGAAACCGCCCGCGCGATGCCCAGGTATCGCCGGCGCAGGATCGGGTTCCCCGGCGCGGAGACGCGCGGCGCCGCGATCCTCGTGATGCCGTTCGTCCTGCTCCTGGTGGTCGCGGGCATCATCCCGACGGCGTACGCGTTCATCAAGAGCCTCCAGACCCTCGAGGGGTCCGCCCTCGGCCTGCAGAACTTCACCCGGATCATCGGCGACTTCCGGTTCGTCGACACCTTCATCCACATCGGGATCACGCTCGTGGTGTGGCTGCCGCTGATGATGATCGGCGTCGTCGGCCTGGCGCTGCTCGTCCACGCGAGCCCGGGCCGGTTCGGGTCCGCGACGAGGTTCGTCTACTACATCCCCGGGGCGATGGCCGGCGTCGCCAACTTCATGCTCTGGCTGTTCATCCTGAACCCGGGCCAGAGCCCGGTCGACTTCCTGTGGAACGGCTTCGGCTACACGACCCTCAACGAGGTGGCCCAGCCCGGTCAGCTGCCGGTCATCCTGGCGGCCATGCTGTTCTTCCAGGGTGCCGGCACCTGGCTGGTGATCGTCAACGGCGGCCTCAACGGCATCCCGGACGAGGTCCTCGAAGCGGCGGTGGTCGATGGCGCCGGCCCGATCGCGATGGCGTGGATGATCATGCTGCCGATCATCCGGCCGTGGATCGGCTACATGCTCCTGCTCAACATCGCCTACGGGTTCCAGCTGTTCATCGAGCCACAGGTGATGAGCCAGGTGACGCACGGCCAGATCTCGCCGCAGTGGAGCCCGAACCAGCTCAGCTACACCTACGCCTACCAGATCCTGGACACCGGTGCCGCGGCGGCCATGGCCGTGATCCTGCTCGTGATCTCGCTCGCGCTGGGCCTGTGGATCGTCCTGCGCAGCGGCCTGTTCGCCGATGAGCGCTGAGGGAGGCGGGTCGTGACGAGCGCAACGGGGAGCACCAAGGCCCGCCACGCGGCAAGCTCGCGCTGGACCCCGTCGAGGGCCGGCAGGGTCGGCACCCTCACGACCGTGGCCATCATCTTCGCGGTGCCCATCGTCACGTTCATCCTCATGGGGTTCCGGGAGGAGAACGCGGTCGGCAAGGTCCCCGGCGGGATCTTCTCCATCGCCGGCCTGTCCATCGAGAACGCCCGCCGCAACCTCGACATCGTGATGTCGTTCAACCACGGCATCTTCGCGAGGTGGATGGGCAACTCGCTGATCGTGGCGATCGGCGGCACGGCGCTCGCCGTGGCGACCGCGCTGCCGGCCGGCTACGCGCTCGCCAAGCTTCGCTTCAACGGCCGCCGTGCGCTCCGCTTCATCACGCTGCTGACCATGGTGATGCCCAACACGGTGCTCGTGATCCCGCTGTTCCTCGAGGTCAGCGCGATCGGCGGCATCGGCAAGCTCTGGCCGGTCATCGTGATCATGGGCTTCTACCCGTTCGGCGTGTACCTCGCCTACATCCACTTCCTCACGACGCTGCCGCGCGAGCTGGTCGAGGCCGCGAGGCTGGACGGCCTGTCCGAGGTCATGGTGTTCCTCCGGATCGCCCTCCCGGTGTCGAAGCAGGCCGTGGCCCTCGTCATCTTCTTCAGCTTCGTCGCCAACTGGACCAACTACTTCCTGCCCCTCGTGCTGCTGCCACTCTCCGAGCAGGGGACCGTGACCCTCGGCCTGCAGCAGCTGATCGGGGCGAGCCCGCTGTTCGATCCGACGACCTCGGCCGGGCTGACCACGAAGCTCTACATGCCGCAGCTCGCCCTCGCGACGACGCTCATGATCGTGCCGGTGCTGCTCGTGTTCGTCGGGGCGCAGCGCTTCCTCATGCGCGGGGCGGTGGTCGGGGCCGTCAAGGGCTGATCCCCATGTCACCCCCGCCGCGCCGATCGCCCTCGAACGCGAGGCCGCGGGTCACGCTGGCCGACGTCGCCCGCGAGGCCGGTGTCTCCGTCTCGGTGGTCTCCCGGGAGCTGAACGGAGATCCCGCACTGCGCGCGCGCCCCGAGACACGAAAGCGCATCCACGGCGCGGCGAACGCACTGGGCTACACGCCGAACCACGCCGCGCGCGCCCTGCGCCTGTCGAAGGCCTTCGCGATCGGGCTCATCGTGCCCGAGGTGACGAACCCCCTGTACGACCAGCTCATCCGGGGCATCGAGGACGCGGCGGACGAGCTCGGCTACCAGGTCCTCCTCGGCCGGACCGAGCGGATCCGGCCCGGGACCGACTTCCTGCCGCGGCTGGTCGGTGAGGGCAGGGTCGACGGCTTCCTCGTCCAGCGCCTGGACGAGGTCGACGTGCACGACTTCGCAGCACCTCGTCGAGAGCCGGGCCCCGATCGTCCTGATCAACTCCCGGGGCTCGAGGCGCGGCTCGGCCGTGCTCGACGACAGCGCGGGTGCGCGGCTCGCGACGGAGCACCTCCTCGGCCTGGGGCACCGCGAGATCGCGCTCATCGGGGGTGACGTCCACAGCTACACGGGGCGCGCACGTGAGCGTGGCTACCTGCAGGCGCTCAACGCGGCGGGGATGCGCAGGCGATCGGCATGGGTCCTTCACCCGGGCTACAGCCCTGAGGCGGGTCGCCAGGCGATCCACCAGCTGTGCGCGACCGGCGGGCGGAGGCCGACAGCCGTCGTCGTGTCCAACGTCAACGCCGCGACGGGCGTGCTGCTCGGCGCCCGCCAGATCGGGCTGAAGGTCCCGGAACAGCTGTCGGTCGTCGCCATCCACGACATGTGGATCGCCGATTACGTCTGGCCGTCCCTGACGACCGTGCGCATGCCCCAGTACCAGCTTGGCCAGGAGGCGGTCCGCCTGCTCCACCTGCGGCTCATGGGCGAGCCCGCGATCGACCTGACGGTTGACAATCCGCCACCGATCCTCGTCCAGCGCGGCTCGGCCGCCGCGCCTCCGAAGCGCATCGCGCGCGGACGGGCGGCGACGTCGGGCGGGGATGGCGGGGACGCCGGGGACGGCGGGGACGCCGGTGACGCCGGTGACGCCGGGGCGCCGGGGACGACGTCGGACGAGCCTAGAGGCCCTGCTGCTCCGGCACCAGCGTGCCCTCGTCGCGCATGCGGGTGAACACGGCGATCGTCTGGGCGATCCCCTCGTCGATGGGCGTGATGGGAACGGGACCGAGGATGCCGATCGCGTCGTCGGCGATCGCCTCCGGGAAGGGGAGGGGTGCCCCCTCGACGGCGATGAGGTCGCCCGATCCCGGGATCTGCGCGTCGATCTGCGCCACGAAGTCGTGGAGATCGACGAGGCTGCCCCCCATGTTCAACGCGTGCGCCCCCCGGAGGTCGCTGCGGCTCGCGATGAGGAGCGTCCGCGCCACGTCGTCGGCGTACTGGAGGAGGGTCCGGCCCGAGAACCCGATCGTCGCGGGTCGGCCCAGCACCGCTGCCACGATGGCCTTGGTGGGCGAGCTCGTCATGCCCTGGTCCCGGCCCGCTCCGTAGACGGTCATGGGACGGATGCCGATGCTCGAGACGCCGTTCTCCAGCCAGTAGACGCGGGCGGTTCCCTCGTTGGCCTGCTTGTACACCCCGTAGAGGTTGATCGGGTGCGCCGTCGCGTCGTTCTCCAGCCGGTGGGTTCCCGGGTCCGCGTCGGCCGCGTCGAACATCCCGACCGAGCCCGTGTACACGACCTGGCGGATGCGGTCCGGGCGCCGCCGCGCGGCCTCGAAGATGTTGACCGTCCCGACGACGTTGACGAGCGCGCCCAGGGTCGGATTCGCCCGGCAGAAGGGCACCTGCAACGCCGCCAGGTGGACGATGTTCGTGATCCCGTGCCTGTCGAGCGCCTCCTCCACCGAGCCCAGGTCCGTGATGTCGCCCTGGGCCAGGGTCACCCGGGCGAACTCCTCGTCCGTGCAGATCTGGCGGATGCGCCGCGGGTCCGACGCCTGGTCGAAGGTGACCACGTCGACCTCGTCCCGGACGAGGTTCCGGACCGTCCAGGCGCCGATGCACCCGAGGGCCCCCGTGACCAGGAACCGTTCCCCGGGCCGACCGTCGGGACGTCCGTCGGGACTCCTGTCGGTCGACGCCGCTGCATGCTGGTCCATGGGTGTCAGACCTCCATCGCGGGGATCGCGGCCGGCGTGATGACGTCCGGCGGGAGCAGGCCTTCGGCCTTCAGCTCGCTCCAGAGCTGCTCCGGGACCACCAGGCGCATCAGGCCCGGGTAGTCGTCGAGCTGGGCAGACGTGCGAGCCCCGGCGAGCATCGCGCGGACGACCGGGTGGGCGAGCGCGAACTGGATCGCGGCCGCCTGCAGCGGGACCCCGTGGCGTTCGCAGACGGCGCGCATGGCCTGTGCGCGTGCGACCACTGCCTCGCTTGCCGGCAGGTACCCGAACCTGCTCCCGGGTCGCGGGTCGGCGAGGATGCCGCTGTTCAGGACCCCGCCCAGCACGATCGCGATGCCCCGTGCCTCGCAGACGGGGAACAGTTCCGCCAACGCCTGTTGGTCGAGCAGGGTGTAGCGGTTGGCCACCAGCATGACGTCGAAGTCGCCCTCGCGCGCGAAGCGCGCCAGCATCGCCGTCTGGTTCATCCCGACCCCGATCGCCCGCACGACGCCCTCGGCGCGCAACCGCTCGAGCGCCGGATACGCCCCCGTGATCGCCTGCTCCCAGTGGTTGTCAGGGTCATGGATGAACAGGATGTCGATGCGGTCGAGACCGAGCCGCTCGAGGCTGTCGTCGATCGACCGCAGGACGCCGTCGTGGCTGTAGTCGAACACCGGCCGCACCGCGGGGGTGCCGCGGAAGTAGTAGTCGTCCTCGTCGCCGACGCGCTGGTAGTCGACATCCATGTCGTCGGTGATCCGGTCGCGAGCGATCAGCAGCCGGCCGACCTTGGTGGACAGGGCGTAGGAATCGCGCGGGAGCGTGGCCAGGGCCGCCCCGAGCCTGCGCTCCGAGTTCCCGTACCCGTACACGGGCGCGACGTCGAAGTAGCGGATGCCGATGCCTGCGGCATGACCCGCGGTCGCGATCCCGTCCGGCTCCGACACCTCGCGAAACAGGCCGCCGATGGACGCCGCCCCGAAGGCGAGGCGCGTGACGCGCACGCCGCTACGGCCGAGGGTCACCGATTCGAACGGATCGAGCGCCACTCACGACTCCGCGGCTGGGACGGCCGCCGTCGCGACGGGTCCGCCGCTCGAGCGACGGATGACGAGCCTGGTGGGGAGGACGAGCTCGCGAGTCGGCCGCCCGGGGTGCGCGATCCGTTCGATCAGCATGGCGACGCCCTCCCGGCCGACCTCGAAGGCCGGCTGCGCGGCGACGGTCAGGAACGGGAACGTGACCATCGCCTCGGGCAGGTCGTCGAACGCTACCACGGCGACGTCCTCGGGCACGCGGAACCCGAGCCCGTCGAGGGCATGCAGGGCACCGATCGCGATGAAGTTGTTGGCCGCGAACATCGCCGTCGGACGAGGGTCCCCGTGGATCGCGGCGAGCGCCATCTGGTGACCGCTCTCGATCGAGAACGAGCCGTGCAGCACGACCGGCTCGCGCAGCCCGGCCTCGGCGACCACGGCCCTCCGGAAGCCGGCGACGCGGTCCTTGGCAGTCAGGACCGTCTCCGGGCCCGACAGGACCGCCGTGGCTCGGTGGCCGAGGCCGACCAGCAGCCGACCGAGATCGTGGGCGCCGGCTTCGGAGTCGGCACGGACGACGTCCACGTCGCCCTCCAGGGGCGGACGGTCGACGAGCACCAGGTGGACGCCCCGTTCCCGGCACAGGCGGATCGTCTCGCTGCCCGTGCCCGCGGTCGCCACCAGGAGGCCGTCGACCTGTCGCTGCAGGAGGGCCTGGACGAGCCGGTGCTCCTCGTCCTCGCGTTCGTCGCTGTTGGCGAGGATCATGGTCATCCCGGCCTCGCGCGCCGCCGTCTCCACGCCGTGCGCAAGCGTCGTGAAGAACGGGTTCGTCATGTCCGGCAGGACGAGGGCGATCGTGTCGGTCCGCTGGGCACGGAGGCTGCGGGCGAGGGTATTGGGCATGTAGCCCGTCTCGCTGAGCGCCAGCTCCACGCGCGACCTCAGCGCGGGGCTGACCTGGGCCGAGCCGTTCACGACCCGTGAGACGGTCATCGGTGAGACCCCGGCCCGCCGGGCGACGTCGAGGAGGGTCGACATGTCAGCTTCCTGGAGTCCTTGGCGGCGCGTGCCTGATAACGCTAGCAAACGGACGTGTCCGCCGTCCAATCGACGGCGCCGATTCGGCGACGGCTCGCGACCTAGAAACCCCTGAGATCCGTGCTGGTCCGGGCGGGCAGGCCGGCGTGCGGCAGGCGCCGAAGGACCACGAACTCGATCCCGTGGTCCCGGCAGAAGTCGCGCTTCTCCGGCTGGTCGCCGTCCTCGTTGACGACGTAGAAGGCGGGCCGGATGCGGTCGATCTCGGGCTCGGCATCCATCCAGCCCGAACCGGTCGAGACGAGGCACTGCCGGACGGTCCGGACGGCCCCGACCATGTACCGGCGCTCGGCCTCACCCTGCAGCGGGTGCCCGGCGCCCTTCAGGAACTCCACGTTCCGATCGCTCCCCACGACCACGTACAGGGCGCCGTACGCCGCAGCATCCATGAAGAACCTGATGTGGCCCGAGTGGAGCCAGTCATAGCAGCCGGTGACCAGGACGCCGGGCTCGTCACCGGGCCGCTCCGCACCCACGTCGAACGGGAAGCCCGCGCAGTCCGCGGCGGACACGACGCGGGTCGCCACGCCCAACCGGCGCGCGGCGTCCCGGGTTGCCGGGTCCGGGCCACCGTCCTCGTCCCGGACCGCGAGGGAGGCTCCGCGCGAGGCGAGCCCGGCCATCTCGGCCGCGACGGGCCGGTCCACGATGGAGGCGCTCGCGACCCAGCGCAGCGACTCGGCGAGGAACAGCCGCTCCTCGGCCGGGAACAGCGGCCGTGAGCCCGTGACGTCCTGGACGAGCGCGTCCGAGGGCACGCGGACGTGCAGCGGCCCCCAGCGGGCCGCCTCCTGCAGGAAGCGCACGTCGCCCGACCGCAGGTTGTCCAGGCTGGCCTCCACGACGACCGGGTTCCCGGCCGTGCCGGGGTCGGGGACCGGGTTGCCCATCGGGAGCCCCGTCACGCGGTCCGCACCGCGACCCTGGCGGAGCCGGGCGGCGCCTCCTCGGATGCCACGACCAGGTAGCCACCCCCGCACCCGGAGAACATCGCCCCGGGATAGTCGGCCGCGTAGGCCGCGAGCAGGCCGCGGAGGTCCATCGGTGATCGCGGGATGCTCGAAGACCTGGGGCAGGATGGCATCCCACGCCCGGGAGCACTCGTTGAAGGATTCGCCGAGGCCCGGGAGGTCCATGGCCACGATCGCGTCGTAGCAGGCGCGCCCGCTCGCACTGAGACGGGCGATCCAGGCCGGGTCGAGACGCTTGACGCCCAGGGGCCCATAGCCGGGTGGCCGCTGCGCGACCGGCACGAGGTGGAGCACTCGCTCCAGCCAGGCCGCCACGCCCGGGTCGCAGGTCGTCTCCACGTGCGACGGGAACCAGCCGCCGTCGACCGACGCGTCGTAGTCGAGGCGGCTGATGCCCGGGTAGATCAGGCCGCACATGTCCTGGGACCCGGACGGCTCGGCCCTCCCCGCGTTCTCCGCCGCGTACAGCTCGCGGACCAGATCGGCCGCGGGCCGGTCTGCGGGGATGGTGTCCCCCCAGAGCGCCAGGGCCGCCGTCCGCGTCCCGGTGGCCATCCCGCATCGGTCCATGAAGCGGACGGTCGGTCGCAGCGAGACCACGACCATCGAGCCTGGCGGCTCGGGGTTGAGCGACGATACGAACGGCTGGTCGATCCAGCCCCCCGCCAGCTGGAGCCGGTACGGCAGGTCCCCGATCGCCCCGCGGAGGCTCGGCGTCGCCGCAGATGAGGCAGCGGGTGGTGCCGACGACACTGGCGCCGGACCGGTCACTGGTCAGCCCTCGACGACGCGACGGCCGGCCTTGCGGGCGGCGTACTGGTCTTCGATCCAGGCGTAGGTGGCGGCCATCCCGTCACGCAGCGGCGTCTTCGGCTCCCAGCCCAGCGTCTCCAGGATGAACGTGTTGTCGCTGTTCCGGCCGGCGACGCCCTTGGGGGCGTCGAGGTCGTACGACCGCCGGAGCGTCACGCCGGCGATCTCCTCGACGATCGAGACGAGCTCGTTGATGGACACCAGCTCGCTGGAGCCAAGGTTGATCGGCGTGGCGATCAGCTCCGGGCTGTGCATGATCCGGTCGATGCCGTGGAGGCAGTCCTCGATGTAGCAGAACGAGCGCGTCTGCGTGCCGTCGCCCCAGATCTGGATGCTCATGTCGCCGCTATCCTGCGCTTCCAGGGCCTTGCGGCACATGGCGGCCGGCGCCTTCTCGCGGCCACCGAACCAGGTGCCGTTGGGGCCGTAGATGTTGTGGAAGCGCGCGATGTGGGTCTCCAGCCCGCGTTCCACCCAGTACTCCTGGCAGAACATCTCCGAGATCAGCTTCTCCCAGCCATAGCCGCGCTCGGCCATCGCCGGGTAGGCGTCGGATTCCTTGAGCGCGATCACCTCGGGCGACTTCTGGAGGTCCGTGTTGTAGGCGCAGGCCGACGAGGAGAAGAAGTAGCGCCGGACGCCTGCCCGGTAGGAGGCCTCGGTCAGGTGCGTGTTGACCAGGATGCTGCGGAGGCACTCGACGCGGAAGCGCTCGATGAAGCCCATGCCGCCCATGTCCGCGGCGAGGTTGTAGACCTCGGCGGCGCCCTTCACGGCGTCGATCGCGTTCTGCTCGTGGCTCAGGTCCATCGAGATCGACTCGACTCCCGGGACCCGCAGGTACCAGTCGGGGAGGGGCTTGCGGTCGATCGCCCGGATGTTGGTATAGCCCTGCTCGTGGTAGTAACGCGTCAGGGACCCGGCGATGAAGCCGCCGGCACCGGCGATGACGATCAGGTCGTCCTTGTCGAGGCCGCGCTCGACGCCCGTGCCGGGGATCGTGTCGGTGAATGGCGGAGTCATCGCGGTTCCTCTCCGGGTGGTCTGGTGCGGCGGCCGGCCGGGCCTGGCCGCAACGAGCAGGTTACTTGGTGTCGTGTGCGTGGTAACGTTACCAAGAACGTTGGCGCCTGTCCAGCCCCAATTTGCGAGCGGCAGGTCAGGGGTGCTCTCCGAGAGTGGTCCGCGACGTCCAGGATCACGGCCCTCACCGGGTACGATGCCGGCGTCAACGAGGCGAACCGCACCAAGGTGAAGCCCTGATGTCTGCAACAGGCGTCCGCCCCGCGCATGGCCCGATCCCATGCCGTTGATCGAACGCGTCGAGATCTTCCAGGTCGACCTGCCTCCGGCCACGGTCCGTACCGATGCGATCCAGGCCTTCGTCAAGCAGGAGACGCCGATTGTCCGGATCACCTGCTCCGACGGCGCCCAGGGGGTGGGCTACGCATACACGATCGGAACCGGCGGCTCGTCGGTCGTCGCCCTCCTGCGCGACCACCTGTGCCCGCTCCTGATCGGGCGCGACGCGGCCGAGATCGAGCGCCTGTGGAAGGAGCTCTTCTTCCTCACCCACGCGACCGCGGTCGGCGCGATCACCAGCCTGGCCCTCGCCGCGATCGACACGGCCCTGTGGGACCTCAGGTGCCGCCGCGCCGGGCTCTCGCTCGCGCAGGCGGCCGGTGGGGCTCAGCGGCGCATCCCCGTCTACACGACGGAGGGCGGCTGGCTGCACCTCTCGACCGCCGAGCTGGTCGAGGAGGGGCTGCACGCCCGCGCGATGGGGTTCCGCGGCGCCAAGATCAAGGTCGGCAAGCCGCATGTCGCCGAGGACGTGGCGCGCCTGTCGGCGGTGCGCGACGCCCTGGGCAGCGAGTTCGAGATCATGGTCGACGCGAACCAGGCATTCACGATCTCAGAGGCGCGGCGCCGGGCCGACGCGTACGCGCCCTTCGGCCTGGCCTGGCTCGAGGAACCGCTCCCCGCCGAGGACCTGGCGGGCCACGCCGAGCTGGCCGCGCACGCACGCATGCCGATCGCCGTGGGCGAGTCCATCTACTCGCTCCAGCACTTCCGCGAGTACCTGGAGCGGGATGCCTGCTCCATCGTGCAGGTGGACTGCGCGCGCATCGGCGGCATCACGCCGTGGCTCAAGGTGGCCCACCTCGCCGAGTCGTTCAACGTGGCCGTGTGCCCGCACTACCTGATGGAGCTCCACGCGTCCCTCGCCGGTGCGGTGCCCAACGCGGCCTGGATCGAGCACATCCCGCAGCTCGATGCGATCACCACCTCCAGGCTCGTCATCGAGGACGGCTACGCGCTGGTGCCGGGCACACCGGGGCTCGGCATCGACTGGGACTTCGCGTCGATCGAAGGTCGCGCGAGCGTCCGGGCCGAGGTCACCGGCTGATCGATGACCCGCAGCACGACCGGGTCCCCGATCGCGGGCGGGGCCGACCGGGCGCTGCCGGCGTGGGTGCGATCGTTCGACCCCGGGCTCCGTGGCGCTCGGCGAGCCCGGTGGGGGATCCCGGCATGACACCTGGGTGGTCGAGACCGGCGACGGGCGGCGCGTCGTCGTTCAGCGCAGGGCTCCGGGCGACGATCCGACCACACCGGCGGCCGCGGCGGTGCGCGAGGTCGTTCGAGCGGCCGGCATCGCGGTCCCGGAGCCGGTCCGGGTTCCAGGTCGGGGTCGCGGCCGGCTCGTCGTCACCATGCCGTTCATCGACGGCACCATCGCGGCGGACCTGCTTTCGACCCGGAGCGGCGCGGATCTGGCAGGACGGGCCTGCGGACAGGTGGCCGCGCGCCTCGCGACCACGAACGGGCAGCCGGGCATCGACACGGCAGGTTGGACCGCGTCAACGTGGCCGGCGGGCAGCTTCGACCTCGCGGACCTCCTTCCCGGGCAACCACCGGGCATCCATGCGCGCCTCGATCGCCTCGCGCAGCGCTGCGAGGACGAGATCGGCACCTCCGGCCTGCGCCTGGCGCACGGCGATCTCGCCCCCGTGAACGTGATCGTGCGCGCCGGTCTGACGGTCGCCGTCCTCGACCTCGATCGGGCCAGGATGGCGCACCCGTTGTACGACGCGGCATGGTTCGGGTGGGTCGTGGCGTTCCACCACCCCGACGTGGCGGAGACGGCCTGGACGAGCCTACGTCCGGGCCGCCGGGCTCTCCCCGATGGATCTCGCCGTCGTCTCGTGGTTGTGGCCCCTGCTGCTCCTCGAGCGCCTTGCGGAGGCCTCGCGTCCAGCAGAGCGGGCCAGGTGGTCGAGCCGGGTCCTGGAGTCGATGGGGCCCGACGCCGGGGGCCAGGCTCGACGAATGTGAGGCTTCGTCGCGTCGGCGCGGCGGTGGCCTACCGGCGGAGCTGCCGGCCCGTCCGGAACAGCACCCAGTGGAGCAGAGCGAAGTAGAGCAGGATCAGGATCAGCCCGATCGACCCGATCGAGATGGTGGTGTTGATCGTTCCGGTCGTGGAGGCGAGCTGGGCGCGCAGCTCGTCGAGGCGGGTCTGTGCGTCGTCGATCACGGCGACGAGGGCGTCCAGCTTGGCCTGGACCTCGCCGGCCTTGGTGGCGATCGCCGTGGCCGCCGCATCGATCGGCCCGGTCTCCGGGATGGCGTCGGCCAGGCCCATGATCCTCGCATCCAGCTCCGTGACGCCCGCATCCAGCTTCGCCAGCGCGTCCACTGGGCCCTGCGGGATCGAGAAGCCGGGGATGAGCCGGTCCAGGACCTGCAGCCGATCCAGCGCGGCGGTGGCCGACGCCCTGAGCTCGCCGTACGTCGCGCGCAGCTCGAGGTAGCGGTCCGACACCTTGGTGACGGCTCCCATGAGGCCCTGCAGCAGCTCATTGCTCGGGCTCGGCCGGGCCGCCAGTGCGTTGGCCGCGTCGACCACCGCGCCGACGCGGCCGGACACCTCGGAGACCTTCGTGGACGCGGTGTCCAGCAGCGGGACCGCCTTGGCCACCTTGGCGTCGATGCCGGACGAGACCGTGCTCACGGTGTCCGTCGCCCAGCCGCGCCCCACGACCACGCCGAGCGCGAGGCCGATGCACAGGACGATGCCGACCACGCCTGCGATCTCCGCCACGAGCCCCAGCACGCGGTGCCGCCCGCCGGCCGGCGATGGGGCCGGTGTCGCGACTGGCGCGGGCGCGGCGGCGGGGACGGGCGCCGATGCAGGGGCAGGGACGGGCGCCTCGACCGGCGCAGCCTCCGGTACGGGATCGGGAATGGGGGCAGTGTCGTCGTCGACCATGAGGGCCTCCTTGGCCTGGGATTGGCGCGTCCGGGCTCGGGACCAGCTTCGGCTGCGTCGAGCCTACCCCCCGCGGGTGCGCTCCGCACGCCTCGCACGCCCAGCCGGCCAGAACCCTCTTCTGGCCCGGCTCGTCGGCCCCGGCTCGTGCGCGACTCAGGTGCTCCGGCTCACCGTCGCGTCGCACCACGCACCCAGGGTGCGCGTGGCGGCGTCGGCGGTCGCGAGCACCGGGATCCCCTCCGCCTCGAGCGCGTCCACGAAGGGGGTGTAGAGGGAGCCGGCGTCGACCACGACGACCCATGGCTTGGTGGTCTCGTGCCACAGTCGGACGAGGCCGGCGGCCACCGCGTCTGGGCGGGCGAGGTCCTCGGCGTGGCCCACACCAGGCGGCAGCGTATCCAGCGTGTCCGTCATCGGGACGACGCCCAGGATCCCCACGTCGACCTCGTCCGCGTCGAGGACCGTCCGGGCCACCGCCTCGGTGATGGCCGCGTCCGCGATCGGCGTGAGGTCGAGCGGGTTGTGGACGTCCACGACCGACACGATGCCCGCGGGCTCGAGGATGGCTCCGAGCCGCCCCTCCGTCGGGGCGCCGAACCGGACGAGCTCCAGCGCGCCCGCGTGGTCCGCGATCGTCACGCACTCCGAGCCCGCGTTGCTCACTGCACCCAGCCGGCGCCCGCGGGCGCGCCGCCCGTCGAGCAGGGCGAACGCCCGCACCAGGTCGTCGAACGCGGCCGGCGTGTCCGCGATCGTCACCCCGGCCGCGCGGGCGAGCTCGCGGCCGACGGTCACGTCGCCGGCGATCGCCGCGGTGTGGCTCGCCGAGGCACTGGCCCCGGCTGACGTGCGGCCGGCCCGGTAGAGGACGACCGTCCGGCCCTCCGCGGTGATCCGGGCGGCGGCCTCCATGAACCGGAGGCCGTCGAGCCGTGCGAAGCCCTCCACGTACACGCCGAACACGCGGACCCCCGGGTCGTCGGCGAGGTGCGCCAGGAAGTCGCCGGCCGTGAGGTCCATCTGGTTGCCGACCGTCACGACGTACCGGGGGTCGAGCACCCCCATCCGCGACAGGCGCGTGATCGCGAAGGCGCCGCTGCCGGTGATCAGGGCGACCGGCGCGGGCCGGGTCCCGGGCGGCAGCTTCCAGCGGGGGATGAACAGCGTGTCGTACCGCCCCGGCCGGGAGCGGATCCCGAGGCAGTTCCCGCCGTTGATGACCGGCCCGCCGTCCTCTCGAGCGCGGGATCCCGCGAGCGCGGCGCGCATCCGCGTCGCGAGCGCATCGCCGCCGCTCTTCTCCTCCAGGCCGCCGGGGATCACGATCATCGACTCGGCGAGGTCCCGCTCGATGAGCTCCGCGACGAACGCCGGGGTCGCCGCGGCGGGCAGGACGACCACGAACAGGTCCACCTTCTCCGGCATCGAGGCGATGTCCGGCACGCAGCGGACGCCGTCGATCCGGCCGACCCCCGGCTTGACGACGACGATCCGCTCGGGGTCGAACCCCTCGCGGAGGACGTTGCCGAGGATCACCCGTCCGGGGTTGCCGCCGCTCGACACGCCGACGATCCCGATCGACCGCGGGGCCAGGAGACGGGCGACCTTGTGCAGCGGCCGGGGAGCCCGCGCCGGGCGCGGCCCGTCGCCCAGCGAGACCATGACGTCGAGCGCGACGAGGCCGTCGGGGGTGACGGCGGCCGGGTTGACCTCGAGCTCGAGCAGGTCGTCGGGGACGAGGTCCGCGAGGGCGAGGAGGCGCTCGACCACCTCGCTCACCCGGTCGAGCGCCAGGCGAGGCGGCTGGCCGCGCTGCGACGTGGTCGCGAGGCGGACGGCCGTCGTCCCGGACAGGGTGGGACCGAGGCCGTCGCGCGGGGCGAGCGATGGTGAGACGACCGCGATCTCGCGGCCGGGCCGGAGGTCGGCGGACAGGGCCTCCGTGGCGACTCCGCCCGCCGCGACGCTCACGACGGGCCCGTAGTCGTCCGTCCAGCGCAGGGAGACCAGGAGCTCGCCGCCCGGTCCGGTGTCGTGCGCGACGTGCTCGGCGACGGTGAAGCCTTCGACGGCGTCGCCGAGGCTCGCCCGCATCGTCTCCATGGCTGCAACCACGGCCGCCGCCTCGCGCGGGACGATGGCCACGCCGCCGACCTCGGTCTTGTGGACGATCCGCCGCGAGACGACCTTGACCACGACCCGGTCGCCCGGCAGGTCAGCGAGGAGGCGGCCGTCCAGGTCGCCGGGACTCGCGACGAGACGCCAGCGCGGGACCGCGATGCCGGCCTCGGCCAGGACCGCAAGGCCCTCCGGCTCGAGGAGCGTCGCGCGACCGTCCGCCCGTGCGCGATCGAGGATGGCCTGGATGGCGGCAGTCCTGACGGGCGCGCGCGGAGGATCGATCGTCGTCACGGGCACAGGGTGCGCCACGCGGGTCAGGCCGTGCAAGGCGCCCGGGCAGGCGGCCGATGCTGCCACACTGCCGGAGAGGGCGATCGCATACTCCCCTGATGGCGACCGACTCCGGCGCGAACCCATTCCTCGAGGGCTGTTCCGCCATCCGCTCGCTGAACCGGGCACGGATCGCCTCGTTACCGGACGGTGTGACCGACGCGGGCCTGCTCGGGAAGACGGGCTATGAGCTCCTCGGTGCGGCCTCCCTCCGGCGCGAGGTCGCGGCCGTCGCCCGCCGCCACGGCCTGCCCCTCCGCGCCATCGACCCGATCCTCGATGTCGACGGATGGCTCGTCGACCATCGCTGGCGCCCGCGGGCCATGGAGATCGCCGGCCGCTACGGGCGGAGCCTCGGCGTGCTCCTGGTGGGTCTCCGGCGCGCCGATGCGCCGACGCGCCGGGCGCGGCTCGAGTGGGCCGACCGTCACTGGAGCTTCTGGGGATCGGTGCGGGAGGTGCGGATCGGCGGCGGGCTGATGGCGGGCCGGTTCGGTGAGGCGGTGGTCGACGCCGCCCGGACCGTCCTCGTCCGTGCGGGCGAGACAGGCCTCGCCCTGGAGAGGGCCCGACACCCCGCGCATCTCCCCGTCATCGGTCTCGCCCGCTGCCTGCAGGTGGACGCCACCCGGGCCGTCGTCCTCGACTTCGGCCAGACGTGGGTGAAGCGGGGGCTGGTGTCATTCGATGGGGTCGGGGTCCGGTCGATCGAGCTGCTGGACCACGCGCCGTCCCCGTGCCGGACGCCGGTCGACCGGGACCCGCCCGATGCGGACGTGCGGCGGCTGTGGGCATCGATGGCCGGGCTGGTGCTCGACACCGTCCGGGCCCTGCCGGAGGAGGATCGACCGCGTGCCGCCATCGGCATCGGCGTCGCCTGCTACGTCGATCACGGGCACCCGCCGCCGGAGGCTCCCGGCTGTTACGCATCGCTCCGGCGACTGGGGCCAAACCTGGCCGCGTTCGCGGCAGCCGACGTCCCGGCCCGCCTGGGCCACGCGGCAACGGTGGTCATGCGCGGCGACGGCGACGCCGCGGGGGCGGCCTGTGCGGGCCTGGAGCGATCGGTCGTGATCACGCTCGGCACGGCGATCGGCGTCGGGTTCCCGCCGCCCGAGGGAGCCGTGCGGCCGCTCGCCGCCGGCTTCGAGGTCATCCCCCCGCGGTAGGCCCGGGATCCGGCCTCGCCGCCCGTCCTGGGGCCGGGCTCGTCCTCCGCCTGCCCGGTTCCCTCAGGCGGTCCTCGTCCTCCGTACGCCCGGTGACCTCAGGCGGTCTTCGTCCCCGAGGCGTCGAAGGCCATCGCCCGCTGCAGGGCTGCCGCCCGGAGGTCGGCCGGGATCTCGACCGGACCGCCCATCGTGCGGGCATTGATCGCCGCCTGCGCCGCCTCCTCGACTACCCCGCCGACGAGCACCGCGAGGTCGGCTGTCCGATGGAAGACGAGGACCCCGTGATTGGCGAGCAGGACGGCGGGCACGCCCGGCCGCACCGCGGCGCGGATGTTGGCGACGGCCTGCTCCGAGCCCCTCGGGCCGTAGGCTGCGACGGGAACCCCGTCGGCGAGGCCGAACATGGCCAATGCCTCGATCCAGCACCCGATCGGGTGGTGGGCGACCGCATGGGCCGTGGCAAAGGGGGAGTGCGTGTGGAGGACGCAGCCGACGTCGGGGCTGTCGGCGTACATCGCCGTGTGCATCGCCACGACGGCCCCCTGGATCGGGGGCAGGCTGCCCTCGAGCAGCGTCCCATCCAGCCCGACCCGGACCACGCCATCCAGGCCCGAGGCCCCGCAGCGACGGCGCCGACGAGAAGTACATCTCCTCGGCGCCGGGGACCCGCACGCTGACGTTGCCGTGCCCGTTGGCGGAGATGGCGCCGCTGGCGACGACGCTGGCCGCGGCGGCCACCACCTGGTCGACGAGGGCCTTGTCCACGGTCGTGCTCCGTTCTGCCTCTGTGACTGGCCCCGGGACGGGGACGGCGCGATGGTGGCAGACGCCGGGCGCCCGGTCCACCCCCGCGTCCGGTCCATCCCGTATCGGGCGTCGATCGGGCACGATGGGTGGATGCGGATCCTCCTGTGGCACGGCTACCTGCTCGCGGGCACCGGCTCCAACGTCTACACCCGCCAGCTCGCACGGGCGTGGATGCAGGCCGGCCACGATGTCACGGTGTTCTGCCAGGAGCCGCGACCAGACGCGTACGACCTCGGCGGTGCCCGTTGCATCCGCCCCGACGTCGGCGGGCTGCTGCCCGTGTTCGTGCTCGACCGGTACGAGGGATACGAGGCCAGGCTGATCGGGGACTGCAGCACGGGCGAGCTCGACAGGTGGGTCGGCGCCAATGCGAGCGCCCTGCGCGAGCACCTCCCGGCGGACCTCGTCTTCGCCAACCACGTCCTGCTCGGGGGACCGGTCGGGCTGGCGAGTGGTGCACGCTTCGCGGTGAAGGCGCACGGGTCGGAGCTCGAGTATGCGATGAGAGGCAACCCTGCCCTGGCACGGTGGGGGAGGGCGTGCCTCCGGCAGGCCGCCGCCACGTTCGTCGGCTCCGCCCATGTCCGCCGCGTCCTCGAGGACGTGTGCGGCCACGTCGACGGCGTGCACGAGGTCCCGCCGGGGGTCGACATCGACGACTGGCGACCACGGGAGCGCGAGGCGGCGCTCGACGCCCTCCTGGCCGAGGCGCGGCTCGACCAACCGAACCCCGGCAACGCCGGGACGCGGCTCCCCGACGAGGGAAACGCCGATCGACTGGGCCCGTTCCTGCGAGGCGACCGGCCGACGGTCGTCTACTTCGGGAAGCTCATGCGCAACAAGGGCGTGCACGTTCTCCTCGAGGCGCTCGAGGGCGTCGACGCCCGCGCCGTCATCGTGGGGTTCGGGGAGGACCGCGCCGACCTGGAAGGGGCCGCCGCCGGCGACGTCCTGTTCACCGGACCGCTCGAGCACCGGCACCTCGTGCACCTGCTCGCGCTCGCGGACGCCTGCGTCGTCCCGTCGATCTTCCCGGAGGCGTTCGGGATGGTTGCCGCGGAGGCGGCTGCGACCGGGTGCCCGCCGCTGGTCGCCCGCCACTCCGGGCTCGCCGAGATCGCCGCCGGGCTGGAGGATGCGTACCCGCCGGGGCTGCGCCACCTCGCCGCCTTCGCCTCGGGCGATGCGGCCGACCTCAGGGCGAAGCTCGCCGAAATCCTCGCCCTCGGCCCGGCCGACCGCGCTGCCATCCGCGGGTCGGCGCGGAGGGCTGCCGTGGAGCGCTGGAGCTGGACGAGCGTCGCCAGCCGGCTGCTGGAGCCGCTCGGTCGCTGAGCGACTGAGGGCGGGCGACGCCCTACCGCGCTCTGCCGAGGATCCACGCTGCCAGGTCGGCGACGAGCTCCGGCGCAACGTGGCCGGGCACGGCGTATTCCGCGGGCCTGCCGGGCCGGTCCCGGCCATCAGCAGGTGGTTGAGGGACGGATATTCGTGGACCGCAACGTCCATTCGTCCTGCGAGCGCGGTGCGCCAGGCGGCGAGCTCGCTGGGCGGCACCTGGTAGTCGCGGCCGCCCTGCGAGAGGAAGATCGGGATGGTGAGGTCCTTCGCGGTCGCCAGCGGGTCGTAGGTGCGGAGATCAAGCCAGTAGGCGGCCGGGATCCCGAGCGGCAGCTCGGAGGCCGGCGTGGACGGGGACAGGTCCGGCGACTCGGCGAGGGCGACCTTGGCGGGGAGGGACTCGAGCATCGCCTTCGCCTGCGGGTCGGCACCCCCATCGGCCGAGGCGAGGTACGTGAGCTGCGCGACGATCAGCCGCTCGAGCGGCGTGCTGTTGGCCTCGAGCATCGCGATCCCGGCCAGCCGCCCCTGTGCCCCGGCCGCGATTCGTGGCGCAAGGTAGCCACCCAGGCTGTGCCCGGCGAGGAAGACCCTGTCCGCGTCGACGTCCGGGATCGCCCGGAGGAGGTCGACCGCCGCGATCGCGTCGTCGGTCGTCTCCTCCTTCACGGTGACCTTCGCGGCGTCGGGGGCCATCTCCGCGGCGTGTGCCTTGGTGCGCTTGTCGTACCGGAGCACGGCGATCCCGGACGACGCCAGGCCCCAGGCCAGGTCCCGCAGTGGCGCGTTCGGCCCGATCGTCTCGTCCCGGTCCTGGGGACCCGAGCCGGCGACCAGCACGACCGCGGGGAACGGGCCCTTTCCCTTCGGCATCGAGAGGGTGCCGGGCAGGGACCACGGAGCTGAGCCGACCGTGACCTCGGTCTCGGTGAAGGTCTCGGGATCCACGTACGCGGCAGGGGAGGAGGACGGGGAGGCCGGCGCCTGCCCGGACGGCGCGGGGCTACCCGCCGGGACAGGCTGACCGAGGTGCAGGCCGGAGACACGGCCAGCGCCGTCCACCGCGACGAGCAGCGGCACCGTGGCGTTGGCGAAAGCCGCCTGAACGGTGGCGACCGTGAACGGCGCCTTCACCTCCGTCGTCACGTCGCCGAGGCCGACGAAGGCGCCGAACTGGGCGACGATCTGCCCCCACAGCTGCGTCAGGGCGGCGGCGGGCGCCGCCTTCCGCATCGTGTCGTCCTCCATCGCCTCGGCCGCGGCGGCATCGCCGCGGGCGAGGGCATCGATGAAGGCCCGGCCGATCGCACCCGTATCCACGCCGCCGGAGTCCGGCGGGCCCGCGCTCTCCGACGGTGCGGCCACCGTGGGGGCCACTACGGCCGGCGGCATGGAGAGGGAGGGCGTCGCCACGCTGGGCGAGCACGCGGCGAGACCGAGCGAGACCGACGTGGCGAGAGCGGCGAGCGCGAGACGGCGAACCAACGGGCATCCTCCGTACCCGGACATGATGCCCGTGGCGGCAGCACGGCGCCCGGAGGCCGAGTGCGCCGGATGGCGCCCGTGAGTCCGTCAGTGGACCGCCGACGCGACCGCGACGACCGGAAGCAGGATGACCGGAGGCTCCACGAAGCCGTCGTGGACGGCGACGCGGTTTGGGGATCGCTGGTAAGGTGCGCCGCGCAACGTCATCGACAGGGGTATCCAGCTTCATAGCGCCGTCCCGGCAGGCACCCTGCCGCTCGGTCGACATCCCGTCGATCGTCCCGCGCCCTCCCGTCACCGAACTCGGGGCGCCCCCTCTTATTCCTCAGTGCCTGGCGGCGCCGTCCTATCGCCATGGCGGCACGCCCGCCGTGTCCTGGCAGAGAGGAGCCTCTTGGGGTTCACCAACGGCCTCCGGGTCATCGGTCTCGCGTGCCTCGTCACGCTCGCATCCGTCTACGTCCAGCCCGCGTCCGTAGCGGCAGCGGACCCGTCCCCGTCAGCACCCGCCGAGTCGCCGGCACCGACGGCCGATCCGTCCCCGTCAGCGCCCGCCGAGCCGCCGGCTCCGACCGGCCGATCCGTCCCCGTCGCCGGCTCCCGTCGCCGACCCGTCGGCACCGGCGGAGCCGGCCTCGTCCGCCGACCCGTCCGCACCGGCGGACCCCGCCCCGTCCCCGATTCCCGAACCATCCGCGACGCCGTCCCCGGTCGTGGCGGTCTCGAGTGTGGCGACGCCGGTCGCCGCCAAGGCCAAGCCGAACTACGGGCGAAGGGTCGTCAAGATCGCGCTCGCGCAGCGCGGCAAGCGCTACGTCCGTGGCGCATCGGGGCCCCGTGCGTTCGACTGCTCGGGCCTCGTGCGGTACGCGTATCGCAAGGCCGGCGTCTCCAGTCGTCTCGGGGGCGGGCATTCGGCCCGCGCCATGCTTCGCTGGGCACGTGTCCACCATAGGGCCAGCCGGTCCCATCCGCGGGTCGGCGATGTCGTGATCTACGGCGGGGGCACCCACGCCGCGATCTACATCGGGCACGGCAAGGTGATCAGCGCGCTCAACCCGCGCCAGGGGATCAGGGTCACCAGCCTCCGGGCGCTGCGGGCGCCGTTCACGACGTTCATCCACACGCGCCTCTAGCGCCCCGCGGCCTCGCGTCGCGAGCGTGAGGCGGGCGTCCCGGGTCCCGGATCCGGGGGCCGGACGGTCCGGGAGGAGTGCAGGCTCGGGACGTGCCACTAGACCCGCAGTGTCCTCGAACCGCGGGCTGTGCGGCCCGCGCGGACCGTCTCTCCCGGGGTCGATACTCCCGGGAGGGGCAGGCAGCCTCCAGTAATGGTCAAGCGACAGGATCTTCAGTTTCATAGCGCCGTCCCGGCAGGACTCCTGCCGCGCGGTCGATCTCCCGTCGATCGTCCCTCTCGCGCTCTCCTCTCACCGGGTGAGGGGCGTGCTCCCAACTCTTCAGCGCCGGGCGGCGCCATCCCATCGCCATGGCGGACAGCCGCCGTGTCCTGGTAGAGAGGAGCATCGTGCAGTTCACCGGACCCACCCTTCACCACTGCGCCGGAGCGCAGCAGGTCACGCCCGGGCCTCGCCCGGCCCACATCCGCACCACCATCGAGCACCCGGAGGTGCCGCGATGATGGAGAACCGCCTCCCCGTCGGGCTCGGCTCACGGGGCGGGCGCTGGCATGACCCGGACTTCCGCCGCGCCTATCACCGCGCCTGGCGGGCATCACGTCCCGACTACCGCGAGCGCGAGGCGCTTCGCCGGGCGCGGGAGCGGGCGCGGGAGAAGGGTGACCCGGCTGACATCGTGTCCCCCACAGGCCCGCGCTCGCTCCCGCTCTCGGCGGTCCACTGCGGGTGCGAATGCGGCTGTCGTGAGCACGTCGTCGTCGTCTGCGGCTTCTGCCGCGAGGACATGCACGGAGACGGCGCGGCCTGACGCTCGTCCCGGTCCGGGGCGGCACCTCGGCGGCGTACCCTGGCCGCCCTGGGAGTCGCCACGAGGCACGAGGTCCTGCCAGGTGGATCGGCGAGCCATGCCCCCCGGCTCTCGGGTGCGTCACCGCCCTGCGCGACCATGACAGAAAGGACGCCGCGGACCGGGCGCAGGAGGCGACGGCTGTCGGGCCGGGGGTAACGAATGACGCACGAGGTTGCGGACGGACCCATGAACAGGGCGCTTGGCGCCGCGATCCTTGGCCTCAGCGGCGCAGGGTTTCCATTGACTCAGCTCGCCATCGCCCGCCTCGGGCGGCGCGGTGCCATCGTGGTCGCCGGCGTTACGGCCGGGCTGTTCGTGCGCGACGCCGCGATGCTCGCCGCGGGTGCGCCCCGACGATTGCAGCCTGGTCCGGCGGGCCTGTTGTGGGCCGAGACCGCCGTCGCCGCGGCGGCAACTGCGGCTGGGCTCCTGCTGCTCCGCGATCCGGATGTTGCGGCCGCGCGTATGCCCGGTTGGCGCGTGGGGCCGTCGGAGCTCGCGCGCCGTCTCGCCATCGGGATGCTCTTCGGCCTCCACACGCTGCGTTACCGGATCTATCTCGCCCGGCTCGGGGCGGCGCGACGGGCGTCCGGAACCATGACCGGCAGCCGTCCCGCCGCGGGTGACGCCCACGGGTGACGCCGCGGGTGACGCCCGCCGGTGACGCAAGCGGGTCACGCCCGGGAGTGACGGGCCCCGACACCACGAACGCCCCGGCCGGTCGTGCGGTACTGTCCGCGGAACAAGGAGGGCGGCGGTTCCGTTGATGTGCTCGAACTGTGGCGCGACCAATCCGGTGGGCCAGCGGTTCTGTGGCGAGTGCGGTGCCCGCCTCGCCTCTGGCTGTCCCACATGCGGTGCGGCGGTCGGACCCGACCAGCGGTTCTGCGGTGATTGCGGTGCGGCGATCCCGGGTGCCGTCGCCTCAGCCGCTCCTCCGCTTCGCGGTCAGCTGGCCGCCCTCCCCGGCTCCGTGCGCTCGGGGCAGGTTCCGGCCGCCGAGCGCCGCCTCGTCAGCGTGCTGTTCGCCGACCTCGTCGGCTTCACCCCCTTCGCCGAGGAGCGCGACGCGGAGCTCGTCCGGGAGACCCTGACCCGGTACTTCGATCTCGCCTCGGACGTGATCGGCAGGTACGGCGGCACCGTCGAGAAGTTCATCGGCGACGCGGTCATGGCCGTCTGGGGCGTGCCCGTCGCGCACGAGGACGATGCCGAGCGCGCCGTCCGGGCGGCCCTGGAGCTCGTCGATGCTGTGCGAACGCTGGGCCCCGGCATCCTGGCGCGCGCCGGGGTGCTGACTGGAGAGGCCGCCGTCACGATCGGCGCCACGAACCAGGGCATGGTCGCGGGCGACATCGTGAACACCGCCGCCCGGCTCCAGGGCGCCGCACCCGCGGGGGCGGTGCTCGTGGGCGAGGCGACCCGGGACGGGGCCCGGCGGGCCATCGTCTTCGAGGCCGCGGGCGAGCAGGTGCTGAAGGGAAAGACCCTGCCCGTGCCCGCCTGGCGGGCATTGCGGGTCGTGGCGGAGCGCGGTGGCGCCGGCCGGGGCGACGGGCTGGAATCGCCCTTCGTCGGCCGCGCGGACGAGCTCCGCCTGCTGAAGGAGCAGTTCCACGCCACGAGTCGCGAGCACCGGGCGAGGCTCGCCTCCCTCGTCGGGCAGGCGGGGATCGGCAAGAGCCGCCTCGCCTGGGAGCTGGAGAAGTACCTCGACGGCGTCGTGGAGGTCGTCCGCTGGCACCGCGGCCGATCGCCTGCCTACGGCGAGGGCGTCACCTTCTGGGCGCTCGGCGAGATGATCCGCCGCCGCGCCGGCCTCGCCGAGGGTGACGACGCGCCCACGACGCGAGCCGCGGTCGTCGCCATGCTGGCCGAGTACGTGCCCGATGCGGACGAGCGGCGCTGGATCGAGCCCCGGATGCTCGCCCTCCTGGGTCTCGAGGAGACCCCGTCCGGCGGCCGCGACGAGCTGTTTGCGGCATGGCGCACGTTCTTCGAGTGCCTGGCGGCCGCGGGAACCGTCGTCCTCGTCTTCGAGGACATCCAGTGGGCCGATGACGGACTGCTCGACTTCGTCGAGCACCTGCTGGACTGGGGCCGCAGCCACCCGATCTTCGTCGTGACGCTGGCCCGGCCGGAGTTGCTGGACCGGCGGCCCGGGTGGGGGACCGACCGGCGCGGTGCCGTGGCGATGCGCCTCGACCCGCTCTCCGAGCCCGCGATGCGGGAGCTGCTCGAGGGCCTCGTGCCGGGGATGCCGGGCCCGATCCTCGAGCGGATCCTCACCCGGGCCGACGGCATCCCGCTGTACGCGGTGGAGACGATCCGGATGCTGGTAGCGGACGGACGGCTCGAGCCGGCGGACGGCGCCTGGCGGCCGACCGGGGACCTCGGTGATCTCGAGGTCCCCGCGACGCTCCACGCGCTCGTCGCCGCGCGCCTCGACGCCCTCGGGCCGGACGATCGGCAGCTCATCCAGGTGGCCGCCGTGCTCGGGCAGTCGTTCACCCTTGCGGCGCTGGCCGCCGTGACCGGAGACGACGGGCCCGCCCTGGCGGCCAGGCTGTCGAGCCTGCGGCGCCGGGAGCTGCTGGCGATCGAGACGGACCCGCGCGCCCCGACCCGCGGCCAGCACGCCTTCGTCCAGGCGCTCGTCCGCGAGGTCGCCTACGGCACGCTGTCGAGGCGCGAGCGGCGGTCACGGCACCTCGCGGCCGCCCGCTACTTCGAGTCGCTGGGTGACGACGAGCTGGCCGGCGCCCTGGCGACCCACTATCTGGCCGCCTACCGCGCCGCTCCCGACGGTCCCGAAGGCGAGGCAGCCGCAGCCCAGGCTCGTGTCTCGCTGCGGGCGGCCGCGGACCGCGCGGAGGCCCTGGGGGCGCCCGTCCAGGCGGCGGACTGGCTCCGCGCCGCGCTCGAGGTGACGACGGACCCATCCGAACGCGCGGCGACCCTCCAGCGAGTGGGCTGGACGGAAGCTCAGGGTGGGCGCGGCAGCGCGGCCGAGGAGACCTACGCGGAGGCGATCGCCGCATGGACGGCCCTGGGCGACCGGCCGGCCGCCCTCCACGCCGCCGCCCTCCTCGGCTCGCTGTACCTGCAGATCGGCCAGATCGCCCGCGCGCAGGAGACGATCGCACCGTGGGTCGCGGAGGCGGAGGCGCTCGCCGACGATCAGGCTGCGGCGATGGCCGTCGCATGGTTCTCCGAGGTCATGGGCCGAACAGCGTTCCGCTCGGAGCGCAACGCGGAGGCCGTCGAGTGGTGCGACCGAGCACTGCGGCTCGCGGAGCCTTTGCGCTTGGACGACGTCATCCTGATGGCGCTGATCACGAAGGGGGTCTCGATGGTCAACCTCCGCCGGTACCGCGAGGGGGTCGCGCTGCTCAACGGGGCGTACCTCGATGCCCGCGCCCACGGAAAGCACATCCCCGCCCTCCGCGCCGGCGTGAACCTGGCCGCGATGACGTCTGACACCGATCCCCGAGGGTCGCTCGCCTGGACACGCGAGGGGATCGCGACGGCGCGCCGGCTGGGCCAGCTCGGCTTCGCCCCGTACCATGTCGCGAACGCCAGCGCGGCGATCCGGACCGGCGAATGGACGTGGTTCCGGGGTGCCGCCGCGGAGCTCGCCGGGGAGGTCCGCGACCCCGCGACGCGGACGTGGATGGAGATCACGGCGGAGCAGTTGGAACCCTGGCTCGGCCACGACGTCGGCGACCACCCATCGCAGGCGATCCGCGCTGCCGAGGCGGCGGGCGACCCGCAGGCCCTGGTCAACAGCCTCTTGTGGGCGGCGGACGTGGCCTTCGTCCACGAGGACTTCGCGTCGGCAGTCGTCCTCGGCCGCCGCATCCTGGAGCACGCCGGGTTCGCGAACCCGAACGCGCGCTTCACGGTCGGCCGCCATGCGCTCCACCTGGGAGACCTGGGACTGGCCCGCACCGTGGCGGCGACGCTCGAGCCACCCCTCGGCGGCGCGACGGACGCCGACCTGGCCGCGCTTCGCGCGGGGATCGCAGCTGGCGAAGGGCGGATCGACGAGGCGGTGGCCGGCTACCGGGCGGCGCTCGGCACCTACCGGGATCTCGGCCTGCGGTTCGACGTGGCGATGACCGGGCTGGACCTGGCGGCACTCGTCGGGGACGGCGAGCCAGCGGTCGGGGCGGCCGCCGCCGAGGCGTTGGAGATCTTCAGGGAGCTGGAGGCCGTCCCCATCGTCCAGCGCCTGGAGCGGCTGCTTGCCTCGGTCCCGGCCACGTCGGCCTCGACGCCCGCCCCCGGACCCGTCGATCCGCCGGCCAGGTCTTCCTTGACCGTCGGGGAAACGGGCCCCTGATCCAGGTCCAGGCGACCGTCGGTCCGCATGGACCTGCGCGCCGGAATCACCCGACTTCGCGACGACCCCCTCTGGCGGAATCGCCCACACGGCGCCATTCTTCGCCCACGAAGGGAGCACCGTCGTGGAGACCGCCGGGAAGGCATCGCGCGTCGCGCCGTTCGCCGCCTCGTTGTCGTTTCTCCTGCCCGGCCTCGGCCAGGCGGCCCTGGGACGCCGGCGCCGCGGCGCCCTGCTCGCGATCCCGGCGCTCCTGATCGTCCTCGCCGCCGCGTTCGTCGCCGTCTCGCTCGCGAACGATCCGACCGTCGCCCTGGACCTGGTGCCCGGGCCCGACGTCCTGCCGGCCCTCCTGGTCGATCGGGGCCGGCCTCCTCGCGTGGCACCTTGCCGCGATCGTCGATGCGGAGAGGCTGGCCCGCGCGGTCCGCCCGGTGCGCGGCTGGCGTCGGGTGGCCGCCGCGCTGGTGCTGGGGGTGCTGCTCGTGGCGGTGGTGGGGATCCACGGCACGATCGGCTACCTGGAGGTCCAGGCGGGCGAGGCGACCGGCGCCATCTTCGGGCCCGGCGGCGGGCCCGGTGGCGGTCTTGGCGGCGACGGCGACGACGGGGCCTGGGCGATCCCCGAGACGAGCTTCGAACCCGAGCCCACCGAGGAGCCTCCCCCGACGTCGGGCACCACCGCGGCGCCGACCACTGGCGCGTCGAGCACCGCCGTGGCGGGCGCTTCCACGGCCAACGCGTCCACGCTCCCGACCGACGCCCCGACGCCCACGCCTGCCCCGGCCGCCACCCCCGCACCGACGCCGGCCGCCAACCCGGTCGCCGCCTGGGCCAGGGACGGCAGGCTCAACCTGCTCCTGATCGGGAGCGATGCCGGACCCGACCGATGGAGCCTCCGGACGGACACCATGATCGTGCTCAGCGTCGACGTGAAGACGCACCGCGCCGCCCTGTTCGGGATCCCGCGCAACCTGGTCGGGGTGCCCCTGCCTCCGGAGAGCGCCGCCGCGACGAGGAACGGGCGCTTCCCGCGTCTCCTGAACGCGCTCTACGTGTATGCGATGGGCCACCCCCACGCCTTTCCCGGGGGTGACGCGCGCGGGATGCGGGCGGTCAGCGGTGCCATCCAGGAGCTCCTGGGCGTCCGCCTGGACGGGATGGTCGTGATCAACCTCGCAGGCTTCGTCTCGCTCGTCGACGAGCTCGGCGGGCTGTGGATCGACATCCCCGCCCCGCTTGTCGACAACAAGTACCCGCTGGAGGACGGCTCGCGCCTGATCAAGGTCGCGTTCGGCGCCGGCTGCCAGAAGCTCGCCGGGCGGATGGCCCTCGCCTACGCCCGATCACGCCACCAGGACTCGGACTACGGGCGGATGCGCCGCCAGCAGACGGTGCTGCTCGCCCTGCGCCGGCAGGTGGACCCCGTCGCCCTCTTGCCCAAGGTTCCTGCCCTGCTCAGGATCGCCGAGGACAACCTCTGGACGACCCTGAAGCGGCAGGACCTGCGCGACCTGGCCCGCCTCGCGGCCAGGGTGGACGTGCGGCGCGTCTACCGGGTCCTGTTCGCGCCGTCGCGGTACCCGTCGCACCTCACCGAGGCGGAGATCGCGCAGATCCGGCACGTGACCCGGACCATCTTCGGCCAGCCGCTGCCGTCTGCGGACCGATCGCTGGCCGAGGGCCATTGTCCCTAGGCCAGGGCCCCGTCCCTTCGGGGCCGCGGGCCGAACGAGGTCGCGGACCAGGACGCCAGCGCGATCACCCCGACGGCCGTGGCGACGATCACCGCCGTGCCCGAGGTGGCGTCCGCCAGCGGTCCGACGACCAGGACGGTGAACAGGCTCGCCACGCTGACGATCGATGCCAGGACCCCGAAGATGCGACCGCGGATGGCCGCCGGCATGTTCTCGAACAGGCCGGTCTGGGCCGAGACCGTCGTGACCGCATAGGCGGCGCCGGCGCAGAACGAGAGGACGACGACCGGCGGGATCACGTTGAGACCCGTCGCCCGACCGATCGGGACGGCCGCGCAGATCCCGACGGCCAGCAGGCCCAGGGTGATGAGACCCGCCTCGCCGGCTCGGCGCCGCGAGAGGCCACCGCCGAGCCAGCGCAGCCCCCCGACACCGCCCACGACGCCGAGCCCAAGCGGCAGCACGATCACGATCAGCGCACTGGGGTCAAGCCCCATTGACACCGCGAGGCTCGGGCCGAGGACACCGAGCACGCCCACGAGCGACGCGGCCGCGGCCAGGTGGATGAGCGGCCGGCTGACCTCGCGGTTGCCACGGATCGCGTCCAGGCCCTCGCGGAGCTGCCGCAGCGGTTCCCGGGCCGCCTGCCCCTGGATGCCGGCCTCCACGGCCGCCGGCGGCGCGGCCGGCAGGCCCAGCGTGGCGATCGTGGCGGCAGCGTAGAAGACCGTGACCACCGCCAGCGTTGCCGACGGCCCCGCGATCGCCACGACCAGCGGACCCAGCAACGCGAACCCAACCGCGAACGACGCCTGGAGCGTCACGTTGAACGCGCCGGTCGCCGCCTCGAGCTGGGCCTTCGGTACGACTCGCGGGATCATCGACGCCTCGGCGGGGGTGAGCATCACCGAGGTCAGGCTGACCCCGATGTTGAGCACGAGGAGCAGGGCGACGTCCGTACCGGCCAGAGCCAGGCCGAGCGTGAGGAGGGTTCGGATGGCGTTGGGGACGATCATTGCCGTCCGGACGTCGAGACGGTCCACGATGACGCCGGCCACGGCCGAAAGGACGACCGGCGGAATGAGGAAGGACATGACGAGGGCGCTCACGGCCGCGTTGGAGCGCGTCGTCGAGAAGACCAGGATCGTGAGCGCGTACAGCGCCATGTTGCCGCCGACCTGGGTCGCCGCCTGGATGAACCACAGGCGCGCGAACGCCGGGTTGCGCAGGATCGGAACCGTCGGATCAGCCGTCACGTTGCCCATTGTGCCGCCGCGGAACGCGGATCCCCCGCGGCCGGCTCCGGCCGCGGCCGCGATGACCTGCACCCCACAGCATTCCGAGATGCAGACCCGCCGGTGATCAACCCGCGGGGCGCTCGAGGATCAGCGTCTGCCAGAGCCCGCCCCGGTGATTCCTGACGGGCACGAGCCCGCGGGCCGCGGTGACCCGCAGCACCTCGGCGGTCCGGTGCGCATGCACCCGGAAGGCGTTCCGACGGATCGCGCTCAACCGGTTGCCGATCTCGGCGGCCGCCCGGATCCAGGCGTCGTCGCGCGGCATCACGATCCCCAGCCGACGGCGGGTCCGGTCGGCGGCGACCCCGACCAGCGCCTCCATGTCGGGATAGCAGCACACGACCCGGTCGAGCGCGACGAGGTCGACCGCGGGGATCTCGGGCGCCAGCGCGACGGCGTCGCCCTTGAGGTACGAAACGAGGTCGGCCACGCCGCGCCGGTCGGCCTCTCGCCGGGCCGCCGCGAGGTATGCGCCCGAGGCGTCCACGTCGATGGCCGACGCCGCGCCGGCGGCGAGGAGCGCATGGTGGACCGCGCCGACGCCGGCACCGATGTCGAGCACCGTCAGCCCGCCCACGCCGCCGGCGGCCAGGCCGTCGATGAGGCGCGTGGTCGAGCCCGTCGGTCCCTTCCGCCGGTACTCGCGGACCTTCGCCTCGGCATGGCGCGCATCGAACTGGTCGTCGTACATCGTCCGATCGCAGCAGTCCACCAGCGGATGGTAGACCGGCGCGGTGGGCGGCTCAACCGCGCCGGGCGGCTCAACGCGCGGGCAGACGCACCGGCGACTCCATCGCGCCGGCGGCTCCACCGCGCCGGCGGCTCAGCTGCGCCACCTGGGACGCCGACCGGTACCCTTCATCCTGATCGCGGGCCGCACGACGGCCCTGCGGGACCCAGGGAGGACACGCACGGGTGGACGGAACCGAGCTCGCCCTCATCGCCCTCGTGGCGGCGGGGGTCGTGGCGATCATGGTTCCGTACGTCTTCCGGGCGCCTGGACGCGCGCTCCGCAGGCGGTTCGTCGCGCTGGGCACGCTCAAGGGCAGGACGCGCCGCGAGATCGTGAAGGCCGTCGGCGAGCCGAGCATCGAGACGCCGCTCCCGGACGGCCGCACGCTCCTCCAGTGGCGGGCGACGGGCTACCACATCGCCCTCGTGTTCGAGCAGAACGGCCGGTGTTTCGGCGTCACCCACGAGAACGGGCGGCGGGTGCGCGTGGGTCAGGGCCGCCCCGGGCAGGGTTGACCCGCGTCGGTCCCGGACGGCGCCTCGCCGGGAGAATGCCCGGGACTTGCCGGACCGGGGCCTTGCCGGTGCCTCGGGGCACGGTTACCCTGATCGCCGACCGGCCCGGAGTCTCGAGCGGGGTGAGAACGACATGGCGAGCGTCAGGGTTCCGGGCTTCGAGCCCGCGATCAACGGGTTCCACTTCAGGAACGCGTTCCCGCACAGCCCACTCCGCGAGTTCCGGCTCGGTGACATCGCGACCCTCAACATCGGCGATGCGGCGAACGGGCTCTGCGGCGGCATGTCGTTCACCACGGCGGACATCCATCGGGCCGGTTTGCGGCCACCCGCCGACACGGCACCGCCCGGGCCGGACACGCCGGCGTACCGGTACATCGTCGACAGGCAGATCGCAAGCTTCGACGATGGCCGGGTTCCGTTCCGGTTCTACAGCCTGATGTCGCCGAACCGGCCCCAGCGCGAGTCGACCCTCTCGTTCCTGGCGCGCCTGGTCAGGCTGGATCGCCACAGCCGGACCTGGGTCATGATCCACGATGAGTGGCCGCAGATCCGCGCCGACCTCGACGGTGGCCAGCTCTCGATGATCGGCCTGGTCCGGGTGGTCAGCCTCGACCCGCAGCTGCTCGGGCACAACCACCAGGTGGTCTCCTACGGCTACGACCTCGCCGGCACCGCGTTGAGCATCCGGATCTACGATCCGAACTGGCCGGACGACGACACGATCACCATCTCGCTCGACATCTCGGACGAGCGAGGGTCAGCCGCCCCCACCTGGTCGAAGACGGACGCCGGCCTGTTCTGCTTCTTCCGGGCGCCGTACACGCCCGCCGACCCGATCGCCTTCCGCTGACGGATCGCCGGTCGTGGGAGCCGGGCCGGGCCCCGGCTGCCCCGGTCGCGCCGGCCGGCTGTCCCTCGTCGTCGAGGCGAGCGAGCGGCCGGGCTCCCGGTCGGGTGTGGCGCGTGACGCCACGAGATCGCCACTGCGGGCCGAGCCTCGGCGACCGTGGCGCGGGGCGCCACGGTTGGCGGCCTCCGCGGTCGGCAGACCGCGGATCCGTGGCGCGGGACGCCACGGTTGGCTGCTTCCGCGGTCGGCAGACCCGGATCCGTGGCGCGGGACGCCACGGCTGGCGGCCTCCGAGGTGGGAGACCCGGATTCGTGGCGCGGGGCGCCGCGCCTCGTCACCCGCGGCGAGACGATCAGGCCGGGATGAGGTCGATCGCGTCGCGGTGGCGCGGGCGGAGCAGCGAGAAGTGCCTGCGGTCCAGGGTCGCGAGCTTGGGCTCGCCGAGCCGCTCGACGAGGGCGAAGACAGCCGCGTCCACGAACCCGATGTCGGAGTCCGCGTACCTGTCGCACAGCTCGCGGATCCGCGCGTAGTCGGCCGGCTCAAGGTCCGCGACGCGATATGCACCCGACTCGATGTCCCCGAGGAGCGCGACCAGGGCACCCGGGGTCAGCCGCTGGCCGATCCAGTAGTCCACCTCGACCAGGACCGGGGCCGGAATGACGAGGGGTTCTGCGGCATGCTCGATAAGGGAGCGACAGGTGACGTGATCCCGGTCCGAGCGGTCCAGGGACGCGTACAACGGGCCCGTATCCAGGATCAGCGCCACGGGCGCGGCTCTGGACGCCGATCGCCGGCGGCCCGAGCGGTGTCCGGGGATCCGGATGCGCCGACGCCGAGGCTCCTCGGCTTCGGGTGCGTGCTCCTCGATCGTCGCGTCGATCGCCTCGCGGATCAGGGCCGCCATCGAGATCCCTCGCTCCACCGCGATCCTGCGCAGGCGCGTTCGCGTCTCGACGTCGAGGGTGATGGTGGTGCGATCCATGCTGGCATGCTATCACTCATGGTGGCAACGGCGTCCGCCGTGCCAGGGCTGCGGGGACGGAGGTGATCGCGTGTCCATGACGCTCCTCGACTGGCGCCGGCGCGTCGCCGCCATGTACGCGGCCGTGCGTGCAACCGCCGCTCAGGACCCGGTCGGGACGGTGGACCGCTTCCGGGCCGAGCGGGACCGCCTGTTCCGCGATCACCCGGACTCGCCGCTCGCGCCGGGCGAGCGCGGCGGCTTCCGCGGGATCCGCTACTGGCCCCACGACCCGGCCATGCGGTTCGAGGCCGTCGTCGAGCCACTGCCTGCGGAGCCGGCCACGGCGACGAGCCTCATCCGGCGAGGCCTTCCGGCTCGAACGGATCGGCCGGGTGCGGCTGCCGATCGGTGAGCTCGACGTGTACTGGATCGCCGTCTACGGCGGTGGCGTCTTCATCCCGTTCAGGGACGCGACGTCCGGCTCCGAGACCTACGGGGCGGGCCGCTACCTGCTCGACACCATCAAGGGCGCAGACCTCGGTGGATCGGGTGACCGGCTCGTGCTGGACTTCAACTACGCCTACCACCCGTCGTGCGCCTACGACCCGAGGTGGAGCTGTCCGCTGGCGCCGCCGGCGAACCGCCTCGAGTCTGCCGTCAGGGTGGGGGAGCGCCTGTAGTCAGCGCGAGGACGTGGACCCCGAACGGCGGAAGCTCGTCGTAGGTCTCGACACCGGCCAGCATCCCCCCGACCGGGACATCGAGAGCGTCGATCGCCGCGTCTGAGAGCAGTGCATAGGGCAGGTCCCCGACCAGGTCCCGGGCATGGTTCTTGAGCAGCCGGTGGGCGACGATCACGTCGGGACCGGCAAGCTCCTCCTGGCCAGCGATCCGGTGCACCACGTACTCGCCGTGGTGGACGACGAACTTGAGGTCCAGGTCGTGGAGACGGGCGCAGGCGTTGCAGGAGCAGGTCCACTGCGATCCGGCGACGCCCAGCTGCTCGCGGAACGCCGCGTAGCACGCGGCGATGCACTCGAGGACCGCCGGCCCGTGGGGCAGGGGCGCGTCCTCGACCGCGAAGATCGCATCGCCCTCGAACTTGGCCAGGCGGAAGGCTGGCTCGATGGCCGCCAGGATCGCATCGAGGAGGCGCGAGAGGACGGCATAAGCCTTCGGTGGCTCGTCCGCGTCCACGATGAGCGCGCGGTGGGCCTGGGCTACGCCGTTGAGGAAGCCGGTGTAGCCCGAGATGTCGGCGAGCAGGAGGGTGCCACTGCTCCGGGAGCCGCGGCCGTCGGAAGGAATCATCGTCGCCATGATGCCGCACTCGCGCCTCACGCGGATCTCGCCCCGTCGTCGACCCGACGAGCGCGGAAACAGGCCCCCGACTCGAGCCGTTACGCGGGCTGCCCGGATGAGACCCAACGACGGGCGGAGGCAACCCGACGACCGGGCGGAGGCTACCCGCTTGACAGGCGCAGCCGCCCGTGGATGATGCGGCGCACCGGTCAACGACTGGAGGTGGTCGCCGTCGCGCACCAGGGCGAGAGCGATGAGGATGCTGCCCTATGGCGGGCATTGCTGACGGGCGAGAACCCGACCCTCCGCGACGCGCGCCGGTTCTGGCGTCACGTGCCCGCGTCGCCGCGCTGCAAGGTATGCGCCTCGCCGACCCGGGGCCCCGGCGGAGTCCTGGCCCGCCTGTTCTGGCATGGGCCGATCCATAACAACCCGCTGCTGTGCAAGGCGTGCTTCGGGAAGCTCTCCGGCCACCCCGGCGGCGCCGAGCTCGAGATCAGCGTGCTGTTCTCAGACGTGCGTGGCTCGACGGGCCTGGCCGAGCGTTCGTCTGCCTCGGAGTTCCGGAGCCTCATCCAGGCCTACTACCGGACCGCCGCGAGGGCGATCGAGCTGTACGGCGGGATCGTGGACAAGTTCCTGGGGGACGGCGTGATGGCGCTCTTCATCCCGATGATCACGGGTGAGAACCACGCCGGGCGCGCCATCGCAGCCGGCCGCGCGGTCCTGGCGGGCGTGGAGGAGGACGGCCTTGCGCGCCGCGGCCTCATGGTCGGGGCGGGTGTCCACATGGGTGAGGCCTTCGTCGGCGTCGTCGGCGGCGACGAGAAGCTCGACTTCACGGCCCTCGGTGACACGGTCAACATCGCGGCCCGCCTCGGCGGCCAGGCGGGACCCGGCGAGCTGCTCGTGAGCCGCGCGGCATGGAACCGGGCCGGCGAGGGCGCCCCGCCCGCGGAGCGGGAGGTCGAGATCGCGGGGCGGACCGGGACCTTGGCCGTCGTGTCGATCGACGCGCGGTCCGGGATGGCGGCGCGCACGGCCTAGGACGCGCGTCCAGCGAGCGACGCGGCGTAGGCTACCGGCCAGGGCTCTGCCCGGGTGCCCGCCCGGTAGGCGGCATCGAGGCCCGTCAGCTCGACGGTGAGCTCCGCCAGGGACGGGGTCCGTCCGAGGACGGCGGCGAAGTCGGACCAGTTGAGGAGCCACCAGGCATAGAACAGGGCCCAGTCGGGATCCGCGCCGCCGGTCTTCTCCGCGACCACCGCGTGGACGTGCTCGGCTCGCTCGAGGATCCCCGCCAGCCGCTCGGTCCGGTCGCCCATCGTCCGGTCGCCCATCGTCCGGTCGCCAAGGCCGCCGCCTCGCGACGCGCCGTGCGCCGCCTCAGCCGACGACCGCCCGGCGAGGCGACCCCGCGGAGCGTAGCCGACTCGCGCCGGGACGACCCGCGCCGGGACGACCGTGGGGCCGCCCCGTCGCCCCGCCCCGCCAGCCGTTACAGTTCGGCCCTACGCAGCGCGGGAGCAACGGGGCTGGAGGCGTCATGGACAAGCCCGTCATCCTCACGATCGACGACGATCCGCAGGTCCTTCGCGCCGTCGAGCGGGACCTGAGGCGCCGGTTCGGCTCGGACTACCGCATCGTGGCCGCCGACAGCGGAGCGTCCGCCCTCGATGCCGCCCGCCGACTCAAGCTTCGGGGCACGCCCGTCGCGCTGTTCCTGGCCGACCAGCGGATGCCCGGGATGACCGGCATCGAGCTCCTCCAGGCCGTCGAGGACATCCACCCCGACGCCAAGCGGGTCCTGCTCACGGCGTACGCGGACACCGAGGTGGCGATCGCCGCGATCAACACCATCCGCCTCGACCAGTACCTCCTCAAGCCCTGGGACCCGCCCGAGGAGCGGCTGTTCCCGGTCCTCGAGGACCTGCTGTCGGACTGGCGGGCCGATTATCGCCCGCCGTTCGAGGGGATCCGGGTCGTGGGCCACGGCTGGTCGGCGCGTGGCCACGCGATCAAGGACTACCTCGCCCGCAACCAGCTCCCGTACCGCTGGCTCGACATCGAGACCGACCCGGAGGCGATCGCCCTGGCCGCGAGCGCCGGTGTCGACGCCGTGCAGGAGCCGCTCGTGGTCCTGGCCGACGGCAGCACCCTGGTCGGGCCGTCGAACGCGGAGATCGCGGAGCGCGTCGGGTTGCGGACGCGTGCCGCCCTCCCGTACTACGACCTGCTGATCGCGGGCGGGGGTCCCGCGGGCCTGGCCGCAGCCGTCTACGGCGCCTCCGAGGGCCTCAAGACACTCCTCGTCGAGCGGGAGGCGCCCGGCGGCCAGGCCGGCACGACGTCGCGCATCGAGAACTACCTCGGGTTTCCCTCGGGCCTGACCGGTGCCGACCTCGCCCGCCGGGCCCTGGCGCAGGCGATCCGCCTCGGCGCCGAGATCCTCACGCCGCAAGCCGTCGCCAGCCTCGCGATCGACGACCGGTACAAGGTGATCACGCTCGGCGACGGGGCCAAGGTGAGCTGCCAGGCGCTGCTCGTCGCGACCGGCGTGGAGTACCGGACGCTCGACCTGCCCGACGCGGATCGCCTCGCCGGGGCCGGCATCTACTACGGCGCCGCGACCACGGAGGCCGCGTTCTACCGCGGCCGGCAGGTCGCGGTGGTCGGGGGCGGCAACTCGGCGGGTCAGGCCGCGGTCTACCTGGCCAGGTTCGTGGAGCACGTGACGTTGCTCGTCCGCGGTGGCTCGCTTGCGGCGGGCATGTCGCGCCTACCTCGTGGACCAGATCGGGGCGACAGCGAACATCTCCGTCCGGATGCGCGCCTCCCTGACCGCGGTGCGCGGTGGCCAGGTGCTGGAGTCGATCGAGGTCGAGGACGGCGAGACGAAGGCCCGCGAGACGCTCGCGGTGGCGGCGATGTTCGTGTTCATCGGGCAGGCGCCCCGCACCGAGTGGCTCACCGGCATCGTCGAGCGCGACCAGGCGGGCTTCGTCGTCACGGGTCCCGGCCTGACGCGGAGCGGCGACCGCGTGCCCGGCTGGCTGCTGACCCGCGAGCCGTACATGCTCGAGACGAGCGTGCCCGGGATCTTCGGCGCGGGCGACGTGCGGTCGCGCTCGGTGAAGCGGATCGCGTCGGCCGTGGGCGAGGGGTCGATGTCGGTCGCGTTCGTCCACCAGCACCTCTCCGGCCTGTAGGGGCGGCCCGGTGCCAATCCCGGCCGGTGAGCGCGACCTGCTCCGCCGCGTCCCCCTGTTCGCGGCGCTCGACGAGGACGACCTCGACTGGATCGCCGGTGGCTGCGAGACGGCCGAGCTGGTGGCCGGCGAGGTCGTGGCCGCCGAGGGCGGCGAGGGCGACGCGCTGTTCGTGATCGCCGCCGGCGAGCTGGAGGTCGTGAAGCGATCGCGGTCGGCCGACGTGCCGATCGCCCGGCTCGGGCCAGGCGAGATCGTCGGTGAGATGGCCGTCCTCGAGGGGTCGCCTCGGATCGCGACGATCCGGGCCGTGGTGCCGAGCCGCATCATCCGGATCGGCAGGGACGTCGTGCTCGAGCTCGTCCGCACGCGCCCGTCGGCGCGATGGCGATGATCCGGACCGTGACGGGCCGCCTCCGCAGCACCGAGTCCCTGCTCAGGGAACGGGAGAAGCTGGCCGCCCTCGGGACCCTGTCCGCGGGCCTCGCCCACGAGCTCAACAACCCCGCCGCGGCGGTCCAGCGGAGCTCGGGGCTGCTGCGCGCCGCCCTCGACCGGTGGGGAGCGGCAACGCGCGAGCTCGCCCGCGTCGTGATCGACGCCCGACGGGCCGCGGTTGCCGGCGAGCTCGGTCAGCAGATCGCCGCCCTGGCCGGCGCCGGGATCTCCGCCGACCCCCTCGAGGTTGGCGATCGCGCCGACGACCTCGAGCGATACCTCGAGAGCCACGGTGTCGCCGGTGCCTCCGAGCTTGCCACGACGCTCGCTGCGGGAGGCTGGACGCCGGCACACCTGCGGCCGGCCGATGAGGCGTTTCCGGGCGCCGCCCTCGGTGCGGTGGTCGAATGGATCGCGTCGCTGAGCGAGGTCCACGCCCTCGTCGACGAGGTCGGAATGGGCGCCCGCCGGATCTCCGAGATCGTCAAGGCGGTGAAGGACTACTCGTACATGGACCAGGCGCCGGTCCAGCAGGTCGATGTCACCGTCGGGATCGACAACACGCTCGTGATCCTGCGTCCGAAGCTCAAGGGCGGCATCGAGGTCGTGCGCGACTACGAGCCGGGACTGCCCGCGATCGAGGCGTTCGGCAGCGAGCTCAACCAGGTGTGGACGAACCTCCTCGACAACGCCGCCGACGCGATGGACGGGCACGGCCGGATCCGGATCCATGCCTTCGCGCGCGATTCCGACCTGGTCGTCGAGATCTGCGACGACGGGCCCGGCATGCCGCCGGAGGTCCGTGATCGGATCTTCGAGCCGTTCTACACGACCAAGCCCCCGGGCAGCGGGACGGGCCTCGGGCTGCACATCGCGCACAACGTCATCGGCCGCCACGGGGGACGGATCGAGGTGCGGTCTCGCCCCGGCGAGACGTGCTTCGAGGTCAGCCTCCCGATCGAGCGCCCGGCACGGTAGCAGGCCCCAGTGCGGCCCTTGGGCGGGTCGCGCAGAATGTGGCGGCGGCCGCCAGCGAGGGCACGGCCGGCTCGTCCCCGGCCGGAGGGCAGATGCACGAACCGACCCGGTCCCCCGAGATCCCCGAGGTCCCCGAGATGGCCGAGATACCCGAGGTCGCCGAGATCCCCGAGGTCCCTGAGACCCCGGACCCTCCCGCCTACGACGCGGACCGGGACGGTGCGACGCTGACCTTCCTGTTCTCGGACATCGAGGGCTCGACCCGGCTGGAGCAGGCGATCGGCACCCAGGCCTATGGCGCCCTCCGGGAGCGGCACCGCGCGCTCCTCCGGGCCGCCTTCGCGGACTCCGGCGGCGAGGAGCAGGGGACAGAGGGCGACTCGTTCTTCGTCATCTTCCGGTCGGCGCGCGGGGCCGTCGTGGCGGCCATCGCGGCCCAGCGATCGATCGCCGCCGAGCCGTGGCCGCAGGACGCCCCACTCCGGGTCCGGATGGGGGTGAACTCCGGCGAGGCGCGGACCATCGGGGGCTCGCTTGTCGGCATCGAGATCAACCGCGCGGCCCGGATCGCCGCAGCGGCCCATGGCGGACAGGTCCTGCGTCTCCGACGTCACGCGGTCGCTCGTCCGCGACGCCGCGGCCGAGGGCATCGCGTTCCGCGACCTCGGCAGCCATCGCCTCAAGGATCTCGCCGAGCCGGAGCGGCTCCACCAGGTGGTGGCCGACGGCCTGCGCGACGACTTCCCGCCGGCCAGGACCGTCGATGCCACCGCCGGTCAACCTCCCGACCCAGCTCACCTCGTTCGTCGGCAGGGAGGCCGACCGCGCGGCCGTCGCGGGGCCTGCTCGCCGGGCACCGGCTCGTCACGCTGACGGGGCCGGGGGGCACCGGCAAGACGCGTCTCGCCATCGAGGTCGCGGCCGCCGCCGTCGCCGATTTCGCCGACGGCGTCTTCTTCGTCGCCCTCGACGCGGTGCGCGACCCCGGCCTGGTGGCGTCGCAGGTCGCCCGCGCCCTCGGGCTCGCGGAGTCGGGCGGCCGCTCCGCCCGGGACCTGGTCGTCGACTGGCTGGCCCCCAGGACGGCCCTCGTCATCCTCGACAACTTCGAGCAGGTGGTCGAGGCGGCCCCGGTCGTCGCGGAGCTGCTCCGCGCGGCCCCCGGGCTGAAGCTCATGGTCACCTCGCGGGCGGCGCTCCGCATCTCCGGCGAGCACGAGTATCCGGTCCCGGGCCTGCCGGCGCCGCCCGACCTGACCGCGCTTTCGGCGCTGGAGCGCGCGAGCCTGCCCGTGCGCGACCGCGAGGTCGAGGCCGAGACCCTCGCCACCTACGAGTCCGTCCGCCTGTTCATCGAGCGGGCCACGGCCGTCCGGCCGGACTTCCGGGTCACCAACGACAACGCCCCGGCCGTCGCGGCGATCTGCGCGAGGCTGCGCGGGATGCCGCTGGCCATCGAGCTGGCCGCGGCCCGCGTGAAGGTGATGTCCCCCGACGCCATCCTGGCCCGGCTGACGCACCAGCTCGCCGCGTTCGGGGCCGGCTCCCGCGACCTCCCGGCGCGCCAGCAGACGCTCCGGGGCGCGATCGCCTGGAGCTACGACATCCTCGACGCCGGCGACCGCCGCCTCCTGGAGAGGTTGTCGGTCTTCCGGGGCGACATCGACGTCGAGGCCGCCGAGGCCGTGTGCGGCCCGGCCGAGGAGCTGGACCGGGACGTCGTCGACGGCCTCGGCGAGCTGGCCGACCAGAGCCTCCTGCGGGTGGTCGAAGGCGGCGGGGTCGTCCGGTTCCAGATGCTGGACAGCATCCGTGAGTTCGCCGCCGACCTGCTGGCCTCCCACGGCGAGGCCGAGCTCGTGCGCGGGCGGTTCCGGACCTGGTTCCTCGGGCTCGCCGAGCGGGCAGGACCGCACCTGGCCGGCCCGGACCAGCGCGGCTGGCTCGACCGGCTCGAGCTGGAGCACGACAACCTGCGGGCGGCGCTCGACGACGCGGTCGCGGCCGAGGACGCCGAGTCCGCGATCGGGCTCGCGTTCGCGCTGTGGCGCTTCTGGCAGAAGCGGGGCCACCTGTTCGAGGCGCGGCGCCGGCTCGATGCCATGGCGGCGGCCCCGTGGTCGCGCCGCTCGCCGGTCCTGCGGGCGCGGTTGCTGGAGGCCCTCGGTGGCGTGTGCTGGTGGCAGGCGGACCTCCCGCCGATGCGCGTCGCCTACGAGGAGGCGGTGGCGCTGTGGCGCGCCGACGGCGACCGCTCGGAGCTCGCGAACGCGCTCTACAACTTCTCGTTCTGCGTTCACGATGCCGGCGAGCCCCGGGCACGGCGCCCGGGCGACTCCGATCCGGACGGCATCGGCTCGGCGTCGCTCCGGGAGGCGCTGGAGCTGTACCGGGACCTGGGCGACGAGCGGGGCCAGGCCAACGTCCTGTGGGGGATGGGCAACAAGCGGTACTTCGAGTTGGATCCGGAGGCCGGGGTCGACGAGCTGGCGGAGGCACTCGAGATCTACCGGCGGGTCGGCGATCGGACGATGGAGGCCTGGGCGCTGCACATGCTCGGCTCCGCGAACGCTCAGGCTGGGCGAACCCGGACGCCTCGCGGGCCATGTTCGCCGACGCACTCCGCCTGTTTCACGAGTCGGGCGACGCGGCCGGGCTCACGCTGATGTTCGACGACCTCGCGCACCCAGGCGGCGTACGACGGCGACCCGCAGCGCGCGGCGCGTCTGTGGGGCGCCGCCCGCAGCCTCACGGCCTCCACCGGCACCGGCCTGGCGTCGTTCGTCGAGGAGTTCTTCAACCAGTACCCCTGCCGATGGCGAAGGCGTAGCTCAGCGCGGAGGAGGTCGCCCGCCTGGCGGGCGAGGGCGCGGCCATGACGATCGACGAGGTCGTCGCCTACGGGCTCGAGGGCGGCGGGGCGGCCGGCGCCGTCTGAGGCTGCTCGTCCCCGATGGCCCGGGGTGCGCCCGGCCGGAGCCCGAACCCGTTCACCGCGGCGCCGGCCGCGAGGAGGCCGGCCGCCACGAGCATCGCCAGGTGGAACGCGGCCGTTGACGCCTCGCGCGCGGCGGCCGCCACGGCGGGGCCCAGCGAGGGGTCGGTCGGCGTCAGCGGCTGGACCGCGGCCCGGAACGCGGGCGTCGAGACGTCGAGGCCCGGCACCAGCGAGGCGAGCGCGGGATAGAAGGCCGCGCCCAGCGCGATGAACAGGAGGGCGCTCACGAGCGGGGCGCCCGCCCGGGAGACCGCGTTGTTGATCGCCGAGGCGATCCCCGCCCGGCGCGAGGGAACAGAGGCCATCAGCGCGGTCGACAACGGCGCCACGAGGATCGCGAGCCCGATCCCATAGGCGAGCTGGCCCGGCAGGATGTCGACCAGATAGCCGGCTGGCGGCAGGAGCGAGGCAGCGTCCGAGGGTATCGCGAGCCAGGTCCCGCTCGTGCTGGGCACCCGCACCAGGTAGAGCAGGCCTGCCGCCATCAGGAGCGGGCCCGCGACGAGGAACCGCCGGGCCCCGAGACGCCCCGCGAGCCGTCCCGCCCGGGTGGAGAGGAGCGTCAGCAGGATCGCCGTCGGCAGCAGCGCCAGGGCGGCCGCCGTCGGCGAGTAGCCGAGGACACCCTGCAGGTACAGCTGCTGGAACGAAAGGCTCACGTAGAGCGCGCCGTAGATGACGAACGTGGACAGGTTGATGACGCTGAACGCCCGGCTGCGGAACAGGTCCGGCGGCACCAGCGGGTCGCGCCGGCGGCGCATCAGGCCCGGGAAAAAGGCCACCGCCAGCGCCCCGACCGCGATCGCCACGAAGGCGACCGGGTCCTGCCAGCGCTGCTGCTCGCCCCGCGTCACGCCGAAGGCGAGTCCACCCACCCCGACCGCGATCACGGCCGCGCCGAGCCAGTCGAAGCGCCCGGTCGCCTTCTCGTCCCGCGACTCGGGCACGAACCGGAGCGCATAGACGCCCAGGGCGACGACCGGCACGTTGATGAAGAACACGGCGCGCCAGGATGCGACCTGGACGAGCAGCCCGCCCACGAGTGGTCCGGCGATCGTGATGGCCGAGGTGGCGGCCGCCCAGGTGCCGATCGCCCGACCCCGTTCCTCGCCGTCCCAGGTCGCGCTGATGATCGCCAGCGCCTGCGGCACCAGGAGGGCACCGGCCGCGCCCTGGATGAGCCGCGCGACGATCAGGGCCTCGAGGCTGGGTGCGAGGCCGCAGGCGACCGACGCGGCGCCGAAGCCCACCAGCCCGATCCCGAACACGCGCCGGCGTCCGAACGCGTCTCCGAGCGCGCCTGCCAGGACGAGGAGCGCCGCGAGGACGACCAGGTATCCGCCAGTGACGTAGGTCAGTCCCTCGAGGCGGCCGACCATCGAGGCCGGCAGGTCCTGCCCGATCGTCTGGAGCGCGACGTTGACGACCGTGCCGTCGAGGAAGACGACTCCCGACCCGAGCACGACCGCGAACAGGATCCAGCCGCGCCTCAGCGGCATCGACGGCACGCGTGAGGCAGGCGGCCGGCGGAGGCCCGGTCTCAGGCCGGGGTTTCGAGCTGGACGACGCCCAGCAGGTTCCCCTCGGTGTCCTTGAACCAGGCGGAGCGGGAGCCGGGGAACGTGGCGATCGAGGTGGCGATGTCGAACTCCGGCATCGCGTAGGACTCGAAGGCGACGCCGCGGCGTTTGAGGTCGGCGACCTCGGCCTCGATGTCGGCGACGGTGAAGCCCATCTGGGTGTGTGTCCCGGAGGCACTGCCGGACGAGGGGAAGACGAGGAACCGGGTGCCCTCGCCGGTCCCGTACAGGACCCCGCCGGGCGCGACCTCGTCGGGGACCAGGCCGAGGACCTCCTCGTAGAAGCGGCGGGCGCGGGCGAGATCGGCCGCCGGGAGCGCGGCATGGGTACGGGCCTGGGTGAGCATGGGACGCCACCTCCTGTCCGGCGGCAATCTGCCGACGCACCGGACAGGCTACGACAACGGCCGACGGGACGGGGAAATAGGGGGTCGGCAGGAGGCGGCGCTCCGTCCCGGGCGCATCGGGTATGGTCGGCAGACACCGCAGCACGGAGCCGCGTCGCCGATGCCCGACCACCGGGCCGCCACCGTCGAGTTCGACCACGCCACCAAGCACTACGACCTGTCCCTCCAGGCGCAGGGCGTGCCCGGCGCCGTCGACGACCTCTGTCTCGCCGTGCCCGCCGGCCGGATCTGCGTCCTCGTCGGGCCGTCGGGCTGCGGCAAGACGACGTCGCTCAAGATGGTCAACCGGCTCGTCGAGCCGACCCGCGGCCGGGTGCTGGTCGACGGGGTGGACGTGGCAACGCGGGACATCGTCGAGCTGCGTCGGAGCATCGGCTACGTCATCCAGCAGGTGGGCCTGTTCCCGCACCAGACCGTCGGCGAGAACGTGGCGACCGTGCCGCGCCTCCTCGGCTGGACCGCCGGGCGCCGCCGGGAGCGGGCGGAGGAGCTCCTCGCGACCGTCGGCCTCGACCCGGCCGCCTACCGCGACCGGTACCCGGCCCAGCTGTCGGGAGGCGAGCGGCAGCGCGTCGGCGTGGCCCGGGCGCTCGCGGCGGACCCGCCGATCATGCTCGATGGACGAGCCGTTCGGCGCCGTCGACCCGATCGTCCGCGAGCGCCTCCAGAACGAGTTCCTGCGCCTCCAGGAGCAGCTGGCCAAGACGATCCTGTTCGTGACCCACGACATCGACGAGGCGATCAAGATGGGCGACCTCGTCGCGGTCTTCCGTGACGGCGGGCGTCGTCGAGCAGTTCGGTCCGCCCGCGGACGTCCTCGGCCGGCCGGCGTCGCTCTTCGTCGCCCGTTTGTCGGGCACGGATCGCGGGCTCAAGCGGCTGTCGCTGGCCCGCGTCAGCGACCTGTTGCTCGCGCCCGCGGTGACGGCCCCGTCTGCGACGATGCGGCCGGGCACGCGCGAGCCGGATCCTCGCCGACTCGTTTCGGTACCTGCTGCTGCTCGACGAGCGTGACCGGCCGCTGGGCTGGGTGCGACGAGGATCGGCTCCCGGCGGACGGCGCTGCTCGACGCGTCGCTCGTCGATCCGACGTCGCCCCTCCTCGATCGCCGGACGACCCTGAAGGACGCCCTGTCGATGCTGCTCGACGACGACGTGCAGGCGGGCGTCCTGGTGGATCGGCGCGGGACGTTCCGCGGCCTCGTCAAGGTCGAGCAGGTCGCTGACGGTTCATGCGCGACACCGCGCGCGAGGCGCAGGATCGCGTCGGGGAGCCGAGTCGCTGGCCGAGGACGCGGCCGACGCCATGATCGACTGGGCCTGGATGGGCGCCCACGCTCGACGACCTCGCTGCGCGACACGGTCCAGCACCTCTACATCGACGCTGATCGCGGTCGCGATCGGGTTCGGCGTCTCGTTCGCGCTGGCCGTCGCGCGCGTGCGCCGGCGGCGCGTGTACGGGCCGATCACCGCTACGGCCGGGATCCTGTACACGATCCCGAGCCTCGCGCTGTTCGCCGCGCTCGTGCCCGATCACGGCCTGACCCTGGTCACGGCCGAGATCCCCCTCGTCCTGTACACGCTGCTGATCCTCGTTCCGCAACATCGTGGCCGGGTTCGACGCGGTCCAAGCCGACGTCCTGGAAGTCGGCCGACGGCATGGGCTACCGGTCCGCCGGCGCCTGTGGCGGGTCGAGCTGCCCCTCGCGGCCCGCTGATCGTGGCCGGGCTGCGGTCGCGGCGGTCTCGACGATCGGCCTCGTCACCATCACCGGCGCCATCGGTGATGCGTTCGGCGGCCTCGGCTACTTCATCTTCGAGGGCTGCGCGCCGGACTGCTTCCCGACCGAGATCTGTTCGGCGCGGTGCCGGCGATGCTCCTCGCGGTCGCCGTGGACCTCTCGCTCGTGGCGGTCCAGTGGTGCGCGACCGCCTGTTCGCGCGCCGGCGGGACGGCGGCCAGGGCCGGGCTCCGCCCGCGGACCTCGGCCTCGGCAGCGCGGACCTGCACGCCGAGGCCCGGCCGGCGAGGCCGCCGCGTGACGATCGTCTCCGAGACGCGGCGTGGCTCACGAACCCGGCCAACTGGTCGGGGCCGAACGGGATCCCCGTGCGCATGTTCGAGCACATCGCCATCTCGGTCGCTCGCGCGGAGTCGTCATCGCCTGCCTCATCGCCCTGCCCATCGGGCTGTATGTCGGGCACACGAAGCGCGGGGCGCGGGTCGCGGTGGCATCGCCAACATCGGCCGGGCCGATGCCGTCGCTCGCGCTGATCGGGCATCGCTGTGCCGTTCACCGGCCTGCTCGACCCGGCACGGGTTCAGGTCCTGCCGACCTGATCGCCATGGTGGTCCTCGGCATCCCGCCGATCCTCGTCAACACCTACGCGGGCATCCGCGGCGTCGACGCGACGTCTCGGAGGCGGCCCGCGGGATGGGGCTCACGGGCGCCCAGGTGCTCCGTGCCGGGTGGAGATGCCGCTCGCGCTGGCGGTGATCGTGGGCGGCGTCCGGTCGGCGGCAGTGCAGATGATCGCGACGGCACGCTCGGCGCGATCTTCGCGTTCGGCGGCCTCGGCGGTACATCATGGACGGGATCTCGCAGAGCGATGACGGCATGATGTTCGGTGGCGTCGTCCTCGTGGCGCGCTGGCGCATCAGCCGCCGAGGGGCTGTCTCGCGTTCCTCGCCCGATCGCGCCCGCTCCCCGGGTCCGCCGGCGCGGTCGCGCGCGGGCCCGGCATCGCGTGGGCCGTCCCGGGTTGACGGCGCGTCGCCGGGCATCGCCTGATCCGGCGGCGCGACCTGCGCGTACCCCGGCTGGACTGCGCGTGCAAGGCCACCGTCAGCGACGGGCAGGTCCCGGCGATCGCGCTGATAAGGTTGCCCAAGCCCGGTGCCTTCCGGCCGGACAGCGACGAGAGGAGACCCAATGCGGATTGTCCCGCACGCTCGCCCTCGGGGCGACGATGCTGGTGCTGGTCGGCGCCTGCTCGACGGGAGGGGGCAGCAAGCCAACCGGTCGAGGTCGGCATCGGGCGGTGCGAGCGAACCGACGATCAGGATCGGCAGCGACGGCTTCTACGAGGCCAAGCTGATGGCCGAGATCGACGCCCAGGCCCTCGAGGCCGCCGGCTACAAGGTCGACCGCACGGCGTCGGCATGGGCGCCCGGAAGGTGTCCGCTTCCGGCGCTCGAGAGCGGCCAGATCGACCTCAAGCCCGAGTACATCGGCTGCGGGCTCGCCTGGCTACGGCCCGGCAAGCCGACCGGCGACCCGGCCGCCAACCTGGACGCTCTCCAGCAGTCCTCGCCGGAAAGGGCGGCGGGATCACGGTCCTCGACTACACACCCGCACAGCCGACCAGAACGCGTTCGTCGTCCGCAAGGAGACGGCGGACCAGCTAATCTCGACGAAGATGAGCGACCTCGCCGCGGTTCAGGACAAGCTGAAGTTCGGCGTGGCCACCGACTGCCCGACGAACCCGGTCTGCGGCGCGGCCCTCAAGAGCGCCTACGGCCTCGACGTCTCGAGCAACGCGACGAAGCTCGCTGCGTGCACACGCCGATGGCGCAGGCGCTCGATGGCAAGACCATCGACGTCGCCGAGCTGTGCTCGACCCAGCCGGACATCATCGTCAACGGGTTCGCCCTCCTCCAGGACGACAAGCAGACGCAGCCCGCCGACAACATCGCGCCGCTGGTGCGGGACGACCTGCTCGCGAAGCTATCCGACAAGGCCGGGTTCTCGAGGCATCCTCAACGCCGTGTCCGCGGCAGATGGACACGGCCACGCTGGCCGACCTGTGCAAGCAGGTGAGCGTGGACAAGAAGGACATCAACGACGTCGTGGCCAAGGCGTGGCTCAAGGCCAAGGGCCTGGTCAAGTAGGCGCCCCGATCACGTCACGGGTCGTTCGCCGAGGGTCCGGGCCGCCTCGGCGAACAGCCCGTTGAGGATCCGCGACGTCGACGGGAACGCGTGGATGGTGTCGGCGAGGACGGCGACCGGGACGCGCGCCCTGATCGCCAGCACGCACTCGTGGATGGCGGCGGATGCGTCCGGCACCGCCATCGCGGCCCCGACGAGCTCACCGCTGCCGCGGTCGACCACGATCGTCACGTGCCCGAAGGCCGCCTCGACGGAGTAGCCCTTCGCCGTGGTCGGGAAGTCGGCCACCGCCTCGAAGGCGTCCAGGCCGGCGGCCCTCGCCTGCTCGAGCGTCACCCCGACCGACGCCAGCTCCGGGTCCGTGTACGTTGCCCGGGGCAGGGCGCGATAGTCGGGAATGACGTCCTCGCCCAGCGCCATCCGCACGGCGAGCTCGCCCTGGTAATGCGCCTGGTGGGTGTGGAGCTCCGGGCCGGCGCAGTCGCCCGCAAGGTACAGGCCGTCCTGGAGCCTGAGCCGCCCGTCGTGGGGGACGCCGGCCGCCTCGACGCCCAGCGTCTCGAGCCCGAGCCGCCCGAGCGGGATGGTGCGTCCGACCGCGAGCAGGACCGCGTGGCCGGACGCCTCGCTCCCGTCGTCGAGCTCGACCACGTCCGGCAGGGCGGGGTCGCCGGCGGGCCGGGCGCGGACTGCGCGGACGCCCAGGCGGACACCGACCCCGTCGCGTTCCACGGCGCGCAGGGCCGCCTCGGAGTTGCGGGGATGGTCGGTCGGGATCAGGCGTGGGCCAGACTGGACGATCGTCACGGGGACGCCGAACCGCGCGTAGACCTGGGCGAGCTCGACGCCGGTGGGTCCGCCGCCGAGCACGAGCAGGCTCGCCGGCAGCACGCGCGCGCCGGTCGCGTCCCGGTTCGTCCATGTCCGGATCGCGCCGATGCCCTCGATGGGCGGCTGTTTCGTCACGGAGCCGATGGCGAGCACGACGTTGCGGGCGTCCAGCTCGTGGGCCTGGTCCTCGTGGCGCACGACCACGCGCCCCGGACCGTCGAGGCGACCCTCGCCGCGGAACGTGTCGGCTCCCGCCTCGCGCAAGCCGCGCTCATGGCCGGAGTCGTCCGGGTAGTCGCGACCGATCCGGTTGATCATGTAGTCGCGCCGGTCGGACGCTCGCCGCCACGGGTAGTCCGCGCCCGAAGCGTGGAGCGCGGCGGCATGCAGGAGCGACTTCGACGGCACGCAGCCGAAGTGCGGGCACGAGCCGCCGAACAGGTCGCGGTCGACGACGGCGACGCTGGAGCCCCTCGAGCGCGCGAGATACGCGGCGGCCTCGCCGGCCGGGCCTGCGCCGACGATCACGAAGTCGTAGGACACGGCTGCCTCCATGTGCGACGTCTGCCCGCGGTTACCGGGTTCCCGCCCGGTCGTCCTGGACGATACCCGCGAGGACACCATCCGCGCGCGGCTCCGGCAGCCCGGGCTCCTCAACCTGCGCGGCGTCCAGGGCGGTCGCCTCCGCGTCGAGCAGCGTCGCGAGCCTCGCCATCCAGTTGGCGAAGACCTGGTGGTAGACGGGCTCGAGGGCGGTCAGCGCGGCCCGCTCCTTCGCGCTCCTCGGAAGCTGGTAGCGGAAGTGGATCGTGGTCCCCGTCGCGGTCGGCTCGAACTCGATCGTCTCGATCATCCGCGCAGGACCGGAGGGCGTCTGGTGCGTGCCACGATCGCTCAGGTAGTCGTACGGCCGCCAGTCGAGGATCTCCTCGAGGACCCCGGCATCGGCCCCGTGCCGGCAATGGTTCCTGGCCCCGACGGCGCGGCGGTTCCCGGCGCCCGCGTCGAGCACCACCTCGGTGACCCCCACCTGCCACGACGGGCGCCGTCCGGGGGCGGTCACGAACTCCCAGGCGAGCTGGGGCGGGGCGATCGTCGCCGTCGACGGGCTGAACCATGAATCCCCTGGAGCGACGAACACCCGCTGCCGGGCCTCCTCTTCCTGCCACCGCAGTTCGAGGTCGTGGACCCACGTCCCCACCTCACCGAGGTGCTCGTAGGTCTCGGACAGCGGCTGCATGCCGATCGCGGCCGGGTCGATCGCCACCGCGTCCACGCTGGCCTGCGTGAACAGGGCGTAGGCGTCGAGCCCGAGCCGTTCCACGACCTCGTTCTTCAGCAGCCGGTGCACGACGATCACGTCCGACCCGAGCAGCTCTTCCCGGCCGGCCATCCGCTGACGCATCGCCATCCCGTGGTGGACGACGAACTTGAGGTTGAGGTCGGGGATCCGGACACACGCGCTGCAGCCACACGAGGTGGCCTGGCGGACGTCGCGCCGGCGGCGCCGGAACCCGAAGTAGCAGCGCTCGATCGTGTCGAGCAGGAGCGATGCGTCGAGCTTGCCGGCCGGCGCGTAGGCGAACGCGGCGTCGCCCTCGAGCTTGGCGAGCCGGAAGGTCGGGCGCAGCGCCGTGACGACGGTCCCGATCAGGTCGGCCAGGATGTCGTGGGCGTGATCGAGCTCCACGGCCGCGAGGTATCGCGTGTAGCCGGAGATGTCGGCGATCAGGAGGCAGACGGGCTCGGGCTGGAGCACGGGGTTCGTCTCCGTTCAGGCCACCGCGCGGCGGTCGAGGCGACCGCGTGGGACGCCGCGCCGGTGGGCGCCTCGCCGGTATGGGACGCCTCGTCCCGCGCCTCCGCGGCGATTGGCGCATCCTGACGGATGCGGACCCCGGTGGCAAGGCGCCGGGTTGCCGGTTGGCTCCACGGCCCGGGGTCGAGGCGACCCAGGGCACACGACCAGGAGGGCGTCCCGTGCTCGGCGACAATCCTGTCTTCCCGATCCTGCTGTCCACCGACCTCGCGGCGAGCCGGACCTTCTACCGGGACACGCTGGGCCTCGAGCTGGTGCGCGAGGATCCGGACCGCCTCGTGTTCCGGAGCGGCGGCGGCACGCAGCTGGTGATCTCCGGGAGCACGGTCGGCACGTCGGACACGCAGACCCAGGCCGCCTGGCGGGTCACGGACATACGGGCGGCGCTGGACGACCTCCGGGCGCGGGGCGTGCGGATCGAGGACTACGAGGCGCCCGCGCCGGTGACCGTCGACGGCATCGCCGACATGGGTCACTCGTGGGCGGCCTGGTTCATCGACCCGGAGCGGAACGTGCTCGCGGTCGTCCAGCCGAAGACCTGACGCCGATCCCGGGACGCGCGCGCCGTCGATGCCGCATCATCCCCGTCACGCGACCCGGGACGGCCGTCCCCCGGTGTGGCGCGTCGCGGGAGGATCGACCCAGTGGCCCGTCTCCAGGCAAAGGCGCTCGACACTCCCGACGAGGTGCGCCCCACCCCCTTCGGTCGCGTCGACATCTACAACCTCGACGATCTCGTGATCGGCAGGATGGTGTTCGAGCCGGGATGGCACTGGAAGGAGCACGTGCAGCCCATCGCCGGAACGAGCCTCTGCCAGTACCACCACGTCGGCATTTGCATCGCCGGGCGCCTCGCCAACCGGCTCGAGGACGGGACCAGCATCGAGATCGGCCCGGGCCAGGTGTTCGATATCCCGCCCGGCCACGACGGCTGGGTCGTCGGCGACGAGGCCTTCGTCGCCTACGACGTGGCCGGCGTCCGCTCCTTCGCAAGGATCGACGAGAAGACGCAGCGCGTGCTCGGCGCGATCCTGTTCACCGACATCGTGGACTCGACGGCGCTGGCGGCGTCGATGGGCCCGGCGCGCTGGCGCGAGGTCGTCGGGACCCACAACGAGCGCATCCAGTTCGAGCTCGACCGCTTCCGCGGCCGGCTGATCAAGACGACGGGCGACGGGGTGCTCGCGCTGTTCGACGGCTCGGAGCGAGCCGTGCGCGCGGCGGCCGCCATGTCCGTCGCGGCGACCTCGATCGGCCTCGCGATCCGGGCCGGCGTCCACACGGGCGAGGTCGAGCTGACCGCCGGCGACGTCCGCGGGCTGGCCGTCCACGTCGCGGCTCGGGTGATGGCCCAGGCAGGCCCCGGCGAGGTCTACGTGTCGGCCACCACGAGGGAGCTCGTGGCCGATTCCGGGCTCACCTTCGTCGACGCAGGAATGCACGAGCTCAAGGGCGTCTCCGGGGCACGCCAGCTGTACCGGCTCGCCACGCCCGGGCCGGGGCAGCCGCCGGGCGGCTGACGAGGCTCAGCCCGGCAGCGTGGCGGCGTGGAGCGGCATGGCGCCGGTCATGCCCTTGAGCTCCACCGGCCCGATCTCGCGGAAGGCGACGCCCGCCCCGCCCGAGGCGTCGTGCACCGCGGGCGCCGGATCGCAATGTCGAGCGCGGACGACCACGCGCTAGGATCATCCGATGGTGACGACCCTGCCGGAACGACCGCCGTTTGCCATCCGGGCGCGCGTCCTCACACCGCTCGCCGCCGGCGGGACCCGCTACGAGCCGGACGGCCGGATCGACGTCGATGAGCGGGGCGTCATCACCCGCGCAGGCGCGTGGGACGCCGAGCCCCGGGACGCCGAGCCGGATGCGGGCCGAGAGGATGCGGGCCGAGGGCGTCAGCCGGTCGACCTGCGGCCGCTGGTGCTCATGCCAGGGATGGTCGACCTCCACGTGCACCTGCCTCAGCTGCCCAACGCCGGTGTGGGTGCCGGCCTCCACCTGCTGGACTGGCTTGAGCGCTACATCTTCCCGCTCGAGCGGGCCTTCGACGAGGCGGCCGCGGAGCGCCTGGCCCCGGCCGCCTGCCGCGCCTTCGCCGCGGCAGGGACCACGACCGCGGTGATGTACGGCGCCGTCTATGAGCCGTCCCTCGACGCGTCGTTCCGGGCGGCCGAGGCGCACGGCCTGCGGGCGGTCATCGGCAAGGTGATGATGGACCGCGGGAGCTATGACGACAGGCTGCCTCCCGAGCGCGTGCTCGACGCGAGCCTCCGCCAGTCGGCCGACCTGTGCGGCCGCTGGCACGGGCGGGACGGCGGCCGCCTGCGCTACGCGTTCACGCCTCGGTTCGCCGTCTCGTGCAGCCCGGACATGCTCCGCGAGTCGGCCGCGCTCGCAAGGGCGACCGGCGCCTACTGGCAGACCCACCTGTCCGAGGATCGGGGCGAGATGGCGGCAGTGGCGAGGCTGTACCCCGATGCAATCGACTACCTCGACGTCTACGACCGGGCGGGCGGGCTGGGACCCCACGCGATCATGGCGCACGCGATCCACCTGTCCGAGCGGGAGATCGGGCGCCTGGCCGAGACCGGGACCGCGGTCGCCCACTGCCCTGCATCCAACCTGTTTCTCGCGTCGGGGGCGATGCGCCTGGCCCGCTACCAGTCGGCCGGGATCCGCGTCGGCCTCGGGTCGGACGTATCGGCGGGTCCCGAGCTGTCGATCTTCGCCAACATGCGCGCGGGCGCCTATACGCAGAGCGGCCTCCACGTGCTCGCCGAGGGTCAGGGTCCAGATCCGCTGGCCCCGCTCGACTGGCTCCGGCTGGGGTCTCTCGAAGGAGCCCGGGCTCTGGGCCTCGACGGCGAGATCGGCTCGCTCGAGGTGGGCAAGGAGGCCGACATGATCGCCGTGGACCCGCGGCTGGTGGCCCCCGTCGAGGGCGTCGACTCGGACGACCCGGCGGAGATCATGTCGCGGCTCGCATTCCGCCCGCATCCCGGCATGGTCCGCGCGGCCTGGGTTCGCGGACGCCGGCTGGACGGGCCGCCGGGGCCGGCATGACCGGGCCACGGGGGGCTCGACACCGGTGACGCGCGCGGTGGACCTGCTGTTCGAGGGCGGCACCGTGGTGGACGGCACGGGCGCACCCGGGTACCCCGCCAGGGTCGCGGTGGCCGGTGACCGGATCGTGATCCCCGGCCCAGCCGATGCGATCCGCGCCGAGCGCACGGTCGACGCATCGGGGCTGGTCGTGGCGCCCGGGTTCATCGATCTCCACAGCCACGGCGGCCTGGTGATGCTCGCGGAGCCGCGCCACGAGCCGAAGGTGCGGCAGGGGGTCACGACGGAGGTGATCGGCGTGGACGGCAACGCATACGCGCCGTTCCCCGACCCCGCCGACCTGCGCGACTTCGTCGTCCTCAACGGCGGGCTCGACGGTCGGCCGGACATCGCGTACGACTGGGCGACGGTGGCCGAATACCTCGCCCGGTACGACCGGCGGGTCGCAGTCAACGTCGCCTACGTCGTGGGCAGCTCGCCGCTCCGGATCGCGGCGTCTGGGCTGGGACGCCGTCGAGGCCGACGGCCCGGCGATCGCCGACCAGAAGGCCCTGCTCCGCGAGGCGATGGAGGACGGGGCTTTCGGGCTCTCGACCGGGCTCGACTACCCGCCGGGTGCCTACGCGACGACCGCAGAGCTGGCCGCCATCGCAGTCGAGGCCGCACGGCTGGGCGGGATCTACCACACCCACGTGCGCTATCCGCTCGGTGACGGGTTCCTCGACCCGTTCCGGGAGGCGATCGAGATCGGTCGGCGCAGCGGCGCGCCCGTGCACATCACCCACTTCTACCACCGGGCGACGTATCCGGGGCCGCCGGACGAGATGCTGGCGCTCGTGGACGACGCATGCGCCGAGGGCCTCGATGTCAGCTTCGACCTCTATCCGTCGGAATGGGCGAGCACCCGGCTGCTGATCATGCTCCCGACGTGGGTCCAGGCCGGCGGGATCGTGCCCCTGCGCGAGCGGCTCGCCGATCGCGGTGCGAGGGGCCGGATCCGCGAGGAGCTCCGCGCGCGGGGCCGGATGTTCGCCGGTGACAGGTCCTGGGACGAGGTGCGGATCGGCGCGCTGACCCGGCCCGAACACCTGGCGTGGGAGGGCCTGACCCTGGGCGACGTGATGCGGGAGACGGGTCGGGACGCGGTCGACGCGATCTGCGACCTGCTGCTGGCCGAAGACCTGCGCGTCAACCAGGTGACGCCAGGCCCGCACCGGGATGGGATCCGGCGGTTCCTGCAGCATCCCGGGGCCATGATCGGGACGGACGGCGTGATGATCGGGGCCAAGCCCGCACCGCGGACGTACGGCACCTACCCTCGGATCCTGGGCGAGCTGGTCCGCGAGGAGCGCTGGCTGGGACTCGAGGCCGCCGTCCACCGGATGACCGGTGCCCCGGCCGCCCGACTCGGGCTCGCGGACCGGGGCCGGATCGCCGACGGGCTCGCGGCGGACCTCGTCCTGTTCGACCCCGCGACGGTGCGGAGCCTGGCTACCTACGACGATCCCCGGCGATTTCCGGAGGGGATCCCCATGGTGCTGGTCAACGGAGTGCCGGTGGTGGACGCGGGCGAGCACACGGGTGCCACGCCCGGCCGTGCGCTGCGGAGGGGCCGGCTGGCTTGAGCGCCCGTGGGGTCGCGGCAGGTCCCCTGAACGCCCGTGGGGTCGCCCGGTCCCCCGGGTCGCGCCGGTGGGGTCGCGCGCCGGCGGGCCGGGGCCGCCGCTCATCCGGCTGTCGCCACCAAGGCGACAAACCCCGGCGTGGCGACCTCGTGGCGGCGCCGGACCGCCCGGCGCAGCCCGAACGTCGCCTCGGGGGCGACATCCAGAGGGCGGGGAGGGACCTGACGCGTCGCCTGCCCCGGATTGGTCGCCTGCCGGGCGACATGCACGGCCGGACCGGCAGCGGACGGGTCGCGGCACCCGGATTGGTCGCCTTCAGGGCGACACCCGCCGCCACCGGATCGGGCGGAGCGACCGACCCGTCCCAGCCAGTCTCGGCGGGAGTCTCATTTGGCGCTGGTGGTCACGCAGCTGCCCGTGGAGGTGCGCTACCGGGCCGATGACGGAGAGCCAGGGGTCAAGGAGGACGGCGCGATCGGACTCGGAGAGGTCGTCCTGATACAGCAGAGCGGCAGCGGCATCGAGGATCGTCGGCGCTGCCGCCTTGCGAACGTCAGCCAGCATGAGGTCCGCGAGTCCGCTGCCGGCCTCGTCGCCCACGATCGCACCGAGTCTCGTTGCCCATGCCGCGACCTCGTGGCGCAGGCGATCCAGGCTCCGCCCCCCGTCCCGCGACGCCGCCACATCGCTCGACAGCGCGCCACGCGGCGCGGCGTGCGACCTGCTGCTTCTTCTGCGCGCCGGCGAGAGCGAGGAGCTCGCCACGGTCGAGATAGGGGAGTTCGTCGAGCAGGTCCGCGACGTCGTCCATGCGCGTATCGGTCATGTCGCCACCCAACGCTCGCTCGGCCAGCACAGGCCCTGTGCCCGATCGTTGCTGCGGGCCGGTGTCCAGTCAAGGGCTCAACGACCCGCGCGCCGGGCGGCGGCGCACGGCAGATCCGCCCGCCTCATGAAACCACCAACTCAGCACATCCTGCCGCACAGGCGCTCGGGCGCCCTTGACACCTCGCGGTGTCGGGTCCCACGCTTTGCGGAGTTCGACGAAGGGGCCCTCACGTTGACGATCGAGACACCCCCGCGACGGCCGCGCGGTCCCAGCGACCCCACCCCGGCGCAGCGCCCGGTCGTCATGCCGGAGCGCGGCGCCGCACGTCCCGGCAGCGCCGGTGGTGTGCCCACGCGACGCGAGGGCCCGGCCAAGCTCACCGGGACGGCGACCTACACCGACGACCTCGTCTTCCCGGGCGCCTGGTACGGCGCCACGGTCCGGTCGACCGACGCCCGCGCACGCCTGCTGGGCATCGACCTCGACCCCGCCTTCGCCTGGGACCGCGTCGCCGTCGTCACCGCGGACGACATCCCCGGGCGCAACGTCGTGGCGAGCATCGCGGCGGACCAGCCGATCCTGGTCCCGGTCGGCGCCGAGATCCGTCACCACGCGGAGCCGGTCGCCCTGCTGGCGGCGCCCGACCGGGACACCCTGCGCGAGGCACGCCGCCGGATCCGGCTGCGCACCGAGCCGCTCGCGCCGGTGTTCGATCCGCTCGCCTCGGACATCGTGTTCACCCGCTACGAGCTCACCCGCGGGGACGTCGAGGCCGCCCTGGCCGCCGCCGACGTCGTGATCGAGGGCACCTACCGGGTCGGCCACCAGGAGCAGCTGTACATCGAGAACAACGCGATGATCGCCCTGCCCCGGGAGGACGGCGGGATCACGGTCCACGGGAGCCTCCAGTGCCCGTACTACGTGCACCGCGCGCTGATCGAGGGCCTCGGCCTCGACGACTCGCGCGTCCGGGTCGTCCAGGAGGAGACGGGCGGCGGGTTCGGCGGCAAGGAGGAGTACCCGTCGATGATCGCCCTCCACGCGGCGCTGCTGGCGCGTCGCACCGGGCGTCCCGTCAGGATGATCTACGACCGCCACGAGGACCTCTCGGCGACGACCAAGCGTCACCCGGCCGTCATCCGGCATCGCACGGGGCTCGACGCGGGACGGGCGGATCGTTGCGCAGGACATCGACCTCGTCCTCGACGGCGGCGCCTACACCACCCTCACGCCCGTCGTCCTGTCGCAGGGCGACGATCCACGCGGGCGGCCCGTACGACGTCGCGAACGTCCACATCCGCGTCCCGGGCCGTGGCCACCAACACGCCCCCCAACGGCGCGTTCCGTGGTTTCGGCGCCCCGCAGGCGGAGTTCGCCGCCGAGATGCAGGTCAACCGCGCCGCCGAGGCGCTCGGGATGTCGCCGCTCGAGCTCCGGCGCCGCAACGTGTACCGGCCCGGCGGCGTCACGGCCACGAGCCAGGTCCTCGGCGCCGATGCCGCCGGGCTGGAGGTGCTGGACCGGGCCGCGGAGGCGTCGGAGTTCGAGCGGGCGCGGGCCCGGACGGCGGCCGAGCGTGCGGCGAGGCCCGCCGGCGCGCGCGTGGCGCGCGGGATCGGCCTGGCGCTCGGCTGGCACGGTGCCGGGTTCACCGGCTCGGGCGAGGAGAAGATGGGCTCGGTGGCGAGCCTGGAGATCACCGGGGACGGCCGGATCCGGATCCTGACCGCCTCGACCGAGATGGGGCAGGGGACCAGGACGATCTTCCCGCAGCTGGTCGCGGGCGAGCTCGAGGTCGACATCGAGGCGGTCGAGATGGCCCCGCAGGACACCTCGATCGTGCCCAACTCCGGGCCGACGGTCGCCTCGCGGACCGCGATGGTCGTGGGCGGCATGCTGGTCCACGCGGCGCGCAGGCTCAGGGCGGAGGTGGAGGGCCGCACCGGCCGCCCCTTCGGGCTCTCGTTCCGGGACGACGCTCGCGAACACGGACCCTCGCGGATCGACGAGCGGTTCGTCCCGTATCCCGGCCGGCACTTCGACGACGCCACGTACACCGGCGACGCCTATCCCTCGTTCGGGTGGGCCGCCGCGGTGGCCGAGGTCGAGGTGGACCTCGACACGGCCGAGGTCGCCGTGCTGTCGGTCGTCGCGGTCGACGACGTCGGCCGGGTCATCCACCCCGTGCTGTGCGAGGGCCAGGTCGAGGGTGGGACGCTCCAGGCCGTGGGCTACGCGACGATCGAGGAGATCAAGCTGCTCGACGGCCGGTACCTCAACGACCGGCTCCAGACGTACCTCGTCCCGACATCGCTCGATGCGCCCCGGATCGAGACGATCCTCGTGGAGGCGCCGTTCGAGGATGCGCCGCACGGCGCCAAGGGGGTCGGGGAGCTGCCGATGGACGTCGGCGCACCCGCGGTCGTGGCCGCCATCCACGACGCGATCGGCGCCTGGATCCACGACCTCCCCGCGACGCCCGGAGCGGATCCTGGCCGCGCTCGCCGGCATCGAGCCGCCCGGACCGCCCGGGGTGTCGGCCGTCGTCGCCGGCCGGCGGCGCCCGGGGGGCGGCCGGTTGACCCGGCTGCTGATCGTCAACGGCGACCCGGTCGAGGTCGACGTGCCCGGCATGCGCCGGCTGCTCGACGTGCTGCGCGAGGATCTCGGGCTGACCGGCACCAAGGAGGGTTGCGGGGAGGGGGAGTGCGGTGCGTGCACCGTGCTCGTGGACGGGGACGCCGTGCTGAGCTGCCTCGTCCCGGTGTGCCAGCTGGAGGGTGCCGACATCCGCACCGTCGAGGGCCTGGCGCCGGCGGCCGGGCCGCTGGGGATCCTCCAGCGCGGCATTCCTCGAGGCCGGCGGCGCACAGTGCGGGATCTGCACCCCGGGCATGCTCATGGCCGCCGAGGCATTCCTCGCATCCGGCGCGGTGGCGACCGACGCGGCGATCCGCGAGGCGATCGCGGGCAACCTCTGCCGCTGCACGGGCTACACCAAGATCGTCGACGCCATCCGCCTGGCGGCAGAGCGCGGCGCGGGAGGCACCTCCACCGCCGTCACGTCCGGAGGCGCCGCCTGATGCCGGTCGAGCCGCCGGTCGTCTCGCCGCGCTCGCTTCCCGAGGCCTACGAGCTGCTCGCGGTCCAGCCCTACCGTGCGCTCGCCGGCGGGACGGACCTGCTCGTCCAGCTCACCGGCGAGATCGGCCCGCCGCCGGACCGGGTGCTCGACCTGTGGCGCCTCGACGAGCTCCGGGGGGTCGCCGTCCGGGACGGCACGCTCGAGCTCGGTGCGCTGACCACCTACGCCGACGATCCGGAGGTCGGCGCCGTGCGCGAGCACGCCCCGTCGCTGGTGGAGGCGGCCGCGACGATCGGCGCCGCGCAGATCCAGAACCGGGGCACCATCGGCGGCAACGTGATGAACGCCTCCCCGGCGGGCGACACGCTCCCCGTGCTGCTCGCTCTCGATGCGATCCTGGTCGTCGGCGGGCCGCGTGGCGAGCGCGAGGTGGCCGCCCGCGACTTCTGGCCCGCCTACCGCCGCACGGCCGCCGGCCCGGACGAGCTGCTGCTGCGAATCCGGATCCCGGTGAACCGGGCGCCGCACCCAGCGGTTCCGCAAGGTCGGCACGAGGCGGGCCCAGGCGATCTCGAAGGTCGTGCTGGCGGCCGCGTGGTGCCGCGACGACGCGTGGCACGACGTCCGGATCGCGCTGGGGTCCGTGGCCGCGACCCCGGTCCGCGCGGCCGCGGCCGAGGTCGCGCTCGAGGGCCGGCCGGTGACTCCGGCCACGATCGACGCGGCGGTCGCCGCACTGACGGCCGAGCTGCACCCCATCGACGACGTCCGGTCGACCGCCGCGTACCGGCTGGCGGTGTCGGGACGGATCCTGCGCCGGCTGCTGGAGGAGGCGCCATGACCGAGCTCGGTCCAAACCGGTACGGCAAGCAGGCGATCCGCCTGGTCAAGGTCAGCCGAGGCCAGGGCGAGCACGACGTCCGCGACCTCACGGTCGGGGTCACGCTCGAGGGCGCCTTCGGGCCCTCGTACACCGACGCCGACAACGCGCTGGTGATCGCCACCGACACCATGAAGAACACGGTCTACGCGCTCGCGCCCGAGCATCTGACGGGTCCGGTCGAAGCGTTCGGCCTCGTGCTGGCGCGCCACTTCGCCGCGTCGCCCCAGGTCGCGCGGGCGACCGTGACCCTGGCCGAGCACGGCTGGCAGCGCCTGGTCGGGACCGCGGGACCCGCGCCCGACGCGTTCCGGCGCTCGGGCGCCGTGACCCGCACCGCCTCGGTCGTCGCGGGCGGCGACGGGGCGGTCGTGACATCGGGCGTGACGGACCTCGTCGTGATGAAGACCTCGAGGTCTGCGTTCACCGGGTTCCCGCGCGACCGGTACACGACGCTTCCCGAGGCCGCGGACCGCATCCTGGCGACGCAGGTGACGGCGACCTGGCGCCACGTTCGCACGGACGTCGAGTGGGAGGCGAGCTACCTGGACACGTTGCGGACGCTGCTCGAGGTATTCGCCGACCACCACAGCGAGTCGGTCCAGCACTCGATCTGGCTGATCGCCACGGCGATGCTCGAGCGTCAGCAGGGGCTCGACGAGGTGCGCATGAGCCTGCCCAACCTCCACCATTGGCTGGTCGACCTGGCGCCCTTCGGCGGGTCCAACGAGGCCGAGATCTTCGTCGCGACCGGCGAGCCGTACGGCCTGATCGAGGCGACGGTGCGCCGCCCGGCGGACGCGTGAGGCGCGCCGTGCGGGCGGGTCGGACGGGCCGGGACGCCTACCGCACCGGCTCGAGCTCGCGCTCCACGAAGCGCCCGAACCCCCTGCGTCCGACGAAGGCGCCGTCACGGACCACGAACGAACCGCGGACGATGGTCGAGCGCACGGCCCCGCGGACCTCGCGACCCTCGTACGGCGTGTAGTCGCTGGAGTGGTGCAGGTCCGCGGCGCGGATCGTCCGCCGCGCGGCCGGGTCGAACAGCACGAGGTCGGCGTCCCGCCCCACCTCGATCGCGCCCTTCGAACGCAGCCCGAACAGGCGGGCCGGCGTGGTGGACAGCAGGTCGACCATGCGCTCGACGGGGATCCGGCCCGTCGCGACACCCTCGTCGTAGACGAGCGCGAGCAGCGTCTCGATGCCCGGCCCGCCGTTCGAGATCCGGTCGAACGACTCGCGCCACGACAGCTTCTCGACGGCGACCCGGTCCGGGACGTGGTCGGTCGCGACAAGCGCCAGCGACCCGTCGGCCAGGCCGTCCCACAGCGCGTCGGGGTTGCCCGGCGAGCGCAGCGGTGGCGAGATCACGAATCGGGCGGCCACCTCGGGCGGGGCGTCGTAGCGCTCGTCGGTCAGGGCCAGGTAGTGGGGACAGGTCTCGGCGAACACGGGCTGGCCGGCCGAGCGGGCCGCCCGCACGGCCGCCAGCGCCTCGGCCGACGAGAGGTGGACCACGTACAGCGGCGCATCCGCCGCCCGCGCGAGGGCGATCGCGCGCACCGTCGCCTCGGCTTCCACGTAGGGCGGTCGCGAGCTCGCATGGAACCGCGGGGCAGTCTCGCCGGCGGCGAGGTGGCGGGCCGTCAGCGCCTCGAGGATGGTCCGGTTCTCGCAGTGGACCTCGAGCATGCCGCCATGCGTCCCTGCCGCCGCGAGCGCCCGCAGCAGCGTGGCGTCGTCCACGCCGAAGTCGTAGACCATGAACGCCTTGAGCGTCGGGACCCCCGCCTCGATCACCGAGGGGAGCTCGGCGACGGGGTCCTCGTGCGCGGCCGTGACGACCAGGCTGAGCGCGACGTCCACAGCCGCGTCGCCGTCGGTCGCCGCCCGCCACTCGCGGAGCCCGGTGACGAGGGACCGGGTGGCCGACGGCGACGACCCGGTCCCCGGGTTGTTGAACGAGAGGAACGTCGTGGTGCCACCGAACGCCGCCGCGACCGAGTCCGCAAAGAAACGGTCCGGCTCCGTGTCCGACGCGACGCGGGTGTGCGTGTGGGCGTCGACCACCCCGGCAGCACGAGCAGCCCGGTCGCGTCGACCACGTCCCGCGCCGCGGGCGCCAGGCCGCCGAGGTCCGGCTCCACCGCCGAGATCCGGCCGCCGTCCACGGCCACGTCGGCGACCCGCGAGCCGTGCGCCGTGACGACCGTGCCGCCCCGGACGACGAGGTCGGCCACCGTCAGCCGCCGGTGATCTCGATGTCCTGGGCCCCCTCCCACAGGCAGCGCCGCCCGACCTCGCGCAGCCGCTCGTCCCAGCCGTCGTCGGGCAGGATCGTGGCGAAGTGGTTCGCGGCCAGCTGGCCGACCTTGGACGACGTGGTGCAGGCGCCGTATGGGAAGAAGATCTCGCACTCGCTGATGCCACCCGGGTACAGGGCGAGCTGTCCGGGTGCGGGGTGCGACGTGTGGTGCTCCCAGCCGACGTCCGGTCGCAGGTCGCCGTAGGGGATCCACGTCGACTCGCCGCTCCAGCGGCAGTGGATCAGCTCTGCGCGCAGTGGCAGCATCGCGCGGACGACCTCGACGGTGCGCGGGGCTTCGGGCTCCCAGCGGGCGCTAAAGTGCAGGTCACCGACCCGGATCGACAGCTCGCTCATCGGCGGAGGATACGGTGCCGCAGGTCCATCCGACCATCTCCACGCACATTCTCGACATGGCCACCGGCCGGCCGGCGGTGGGCATCGCGGTCCGCTGCTCGCGGATCGAGGGCGATGCCGGCGAGGCGATCGGCGCCGGGGTGACCGACGAGGACGGCCGCATCCATGACCTGCTCGGCGATCGGAATCTCGCCCCCGGGCGCTACCGGCTCGAGTTCGACCTCGGACCCGGTCGCTACTTCGAGGCCGCGACCGTGGACGTCAGGATCGACGATGCCGGCCGGAGCCACCACGTGCCCCTGCTGCTGGCGCCCTACGGCCTGACGACCTACCGCGGCTCCTGACCGTGCCGACCCGGACGCCCGATGTGCCCGACGGGCCCGGACCCGGCCCCGCGCGCGTCGCGGACCTCGACCAGCTCGACGTGGCGGCCTGCACGGAGGCGCTGGCCCCACTCTTCGAGGGCGCGCCGCGGTTCCTGGCCCGGCTGGCGGCCGCCCGGCCGTACGGCGACGCAGCGACGCTGTTTGCCCGCGCCCGCGACATCGCGCGGGCGATGCCCGAGCCGGACCAGGTGGAGCTGGTCGACGCCCACCCGCGGTTGGGCGCGCCGCCCGGTTCCGTGTCGCCACTCTCGTTCCGTGAGCAGGGCTACGACCGCACGGAGGCGGATGCAGCAGCCGAGTCGGAGCGGGCGCGCGTCGCGGTCGAGCTGGCGCGCCTGAACGAGGCATACGAGCGGCGGTTCGGGTTCCGCTACTGCGTGTGGGTGGCGGGACGGCCGCGCGCGGCTCTGCTGCCCGAGATGGAGGCGGCACTGCGGGCGGATCGCACCGCGGAGCTGCACCGCGCTCTCGATGCGGTGGTGGACATCGCGGCTGATCGCTACCGGGTACGGGGCGCAGGTTGATCGTGTCGACGAGCAGGGCCCGTCCGGGGATCGTGTCGCCCGCCGTTACGACTGAGAGCTGATCGCCCCGTTGGCCGACGACTGCCGCCGGTTGACCGAACGTGCCAGCGGGTTGACATCTTGATGCATCGACTGGATGCTTTGATGCATGCGAACCACCGTCAAGATCAACGACCGGCTCCTCGTCGAGGCGAAGACGCGGGCCGCACAGTCGGGACGCACCCTCAACGAGGTCGTCGAGGACGCGCTCCGCGAGGCGTTCGCCCGGCGTGGAGGACCCAGCCCCCGCGTGGACCTCCCCGTCTTCCGGAGCGGTCGGCTGATGCCCGGGGTGGACCTGGATGACGGCGCGGCCCTGCTCGACCTGATGGACGGCCGAGACCCATGATCCTGCTCGACGTCAACGTGCTCGTCCACGCCTTCCACGAGGCGTCGCCAGAACACACGGCCTACCGGGTATGGCTCGAGGCCGCCGTCAACGGGGATGAGCCGTTCGGATTGTCGGAGCTCGTGCTGAGCGGCTTCGTGCGCGTGGCGACCCATCCCCGCGTCTTCGATCCGCCGGCACCGGTCGAGAACGCGCTCTCGTTCGTCGACGCGCTCCGTTCGCAGCCGAACGCGGTTCTCGTCGCGCCGGGCCCGCGTCACTGGAACATCTTCGAGCGCTTGTGCGTGGCGGCCGGAGCCAGGGGCAACCTCGTCGCGGATGCATACCTTGCGGCGCTCGCGATCGAGTCCGGATGCGAGTGGATCACGGGCGACCGGGACTTCAGCCGCTTTCCGGGCCTGCGCTGGCGCCACCCGATCACGGGCGCCTGACGACCGGCACGCGACCGGCGATCTTCCGGGCGCGACCGCCGTCTCCGTCCACGCCGCCTTCGAGCTACGCGTCGTTCGAGGCGACTCCCACGACGTGGCCCTGCGGGTCCGCGAACAGGCCGAACGTCACGCCGGGCACCTTCGTCGCCGGCTGCACCACGCGTGCGCCGAGCGCGACCGCCCTGTCGAGCGCCGCCTCGACGTCCGCGACACCGGCGAAGACCGTGACGATCGCGGGGCCGCCCTGGGTCGGGCTGATGCCGCCGGGGATCGTGCCCGACGGGACGCCGCTGTCGACGTACGTGTAGCCCGGGAACCCGCCGGGCGGGTAGGTCCATCCGAACAGCTCGCCGTAGAACGCACGCGAGGCATCCGGGTCGGTGGATCGGATCTCGAAGTGCACGATCGGGTTGCCCATGGTCGGTTCTCCTGCGGGTGGGTGGCTGGTGCCATCGCGGGAACGACGAACGGGGGAGCCCAGAATCGACCCCGGGGAGACCGGCACGCTGCCAGGTCTGCGGCCAGTCCCGGCGATCGCCTGTCGCTCGGGATGGACACGGCGTCCGGGATCGGGAAGCGGACCCGGGCGGCACGGAGGAGTGATCCGCGGGGGCAGATCAGTCGTCAGAATTGACAGCGACACTGGCGACTGGCATGATAGGCCCATGAGCGAACACACCATCAACGAGCTCGCGGCCCTCTCCGGGCTCCCGGTCCGGACGATCCGCTACTACCTCGCCCAGGGCCTCATCCCGGCGGCCGGCAAGGAGGGCCCGGCCACCCGGTACCCGGACGCGACGCTCGCGCGCCTGCGGCTCATCGGCAGGCTGCGGGATGCTCACCAGCCGCTGGCCGAGATCCGCAAGCGGCTCGCCACGCTGACCGATGCCGAGGTCGTCGAGCTCGTCGCGTCGCCGGACGAGCCGGCGCCCGAGGGCTCCGCGCTCGACTACGTCCGCTCGCTGCTCGCGGGGACGGACGGGCCCGAGGCCCTCGCGACACCGGTGACGCCGATGGTCCCGACCCTCGACACGCACGCCTTCCTGGCGCGGCGACTGCAGGCGGACGTCGGGTCACCGGCGCCGGCCCTCGAGCCGGCCGACCCACCGTCGCTCGGGCAGCGCTCCACGTGGGAGCACGTGGTGATCGCGCCCGACATCGAGCTCCATCTCCGGCGGCCGCTGAGCCGCCGCGACAACCGCATGGTCGAGCGCCTGATCGCGTTCGCCCGCCAGCTCCAGGGGGAGGACAAGCCATGACCACCGACCAGCCCTTCATCGTCCGCACGGACCGCCGCCTCGTCCGCGCCGTCTTCCACTCGACCCGCTACGCGATGGTCGAGATCACCGCCCCGCCCGCCACGGCGACCGCGACCCGCCCTCGCGTCAACGTCGCGTTCGTCCTCGACCGGTCGGGCTCCATGAGCGGCCGGAACAAGATCGGCCTCGCCAAGGAGGCGCTCCGGGAGGGGATCGAGCGCCTCGCGACCACGGACCGGTTCTCGGTCGTCGTCTACGACAACGAGGTCGACATCGTGGCGCCCGGGCGGACGGCCGACGGCGACGCCCGGCGCGACGCCCTCCGGGGACTGCAGGCCATCGAGCCCCGCGGCAGCACGAACCTGGGCGCAGGCTGGCTCCGCGGGGCGGAGCAGGTGGCGACCGCGCTCGACCCCGAGGCAGTCAACCGTGTCCTGCTCCTCACCGACGGGCTCGCGAACCAGGGGATGACCGACCCCGCCGAGCTCGAGCGCCACGCCGCGGGGCTCCGCGCCCGCGGCGTGTCCACCTCGACATTCGGCCTCGGCGACGACTTCGACGAGCGCCTGCTGGGCGCGATGGCCGACGCGGGCGGCGGCGCCTTCCGGTTCATCGGGAAGCCCGAGGACATCCCGGCCCTCATCGGCAGCGAGGTCGGCGAGCTGCTCGAGGTGACCGCGCAGGACGTCGAGCTCCGGGTCACCGGGCCCGACGGGCTGAGGGTCGCGTGCCTGTCGCCGTACCCGCTCGAGCAGGCCCCCCGCGGGTCCGTCGTCCGCGTCGGCGACATGGTGGCGGACCAGGTCGTCCGGTTCGTCCTCGCCCTCGGGTTCCCGCTGGGCGAGGACGGGCGGGACGTCGGGGTCGAGCTCGCGCTCGCCGACCGTGGCGGCCGGCTCGCGGGCTCCGTGACGCTGACCTGGACCTTCGCGGACGGGGCGGCGAACGACCACCAGCCCCGCGACCGCGAGGTGGACCGGGTCGTCGCCCGGACCTACGCCGACCGGGCGCTCCGCGACGCCGTCGACCTCAACCGGCGCCGCGACTTTGACGCGGCCCGGGCGACGCTGCGCGCGACCGCGAGGCGCGTCCGCTCGTACGCCGGGTCGGACGAGGTCCTGCGCGGGATCGTCGCGGAGCTCGAACGCGAGGCCGAGGCCTGGGCCGTCCAGCGCATGGAGTACGAGCGCAAGGTGCAGTACTCGCAGTCGGCCTACGCGCTCAAGTCGCGCGCCGTCTCGGGCGAGGCCCGGCGCAGGGAGCCGTGACGACGAACGGCGACCCGGCCCCCATTCCCGTCTTCTATTCGGACGCCTATGTGCTCGGCGGGCCGAGCTTCGACACGACCCGCAAGGCCGGCTGGGTCGCGGAGTCGCTCGTGGCCCGCCCGATCCCGGGGATCGTGCTCGAGGCGCCGGTGCCGGCCACCGCCGAGGAGCTCGGCGCGGTCCACGATCGGTCCTACGTGGAGGCCGTCCGCAGCGGCGACCCCGCGGACCTCGCGGGGTCGAACGGGCTCCCCTGGGACCCCGGTCTGTTCCCGGCGGTCTGTGCCTCGACCGGCGGGGCCGTGGCGGCGGCCATCCGCGCCCTCGAGACAGGCACGGCGGGCTCGCTCTCGTCCGGTCTCCACCATGCCAGGCGGTCCCGGGGTGACGGGTACTGCACCTTCAACGGCCTCGCGCTGGCGGCGCGACGGGTCCTCGCCGCCGGCGCCGGGGGCGTCCTGATCGTCGATCTCGACGCGCACTGCGGCGGGGGCACGGCTGAGCTCCTGGCCGACGATCCCCGTATCGCGCAGGTGGACCTCGCCGTCGACGCCTTCGACTTCTACGTGGGGCGCGGACGCTTCACGCTCGACACGGTCGCCGATGCGTCCGCCTACCTGCCGACGCTGCGCCGCCGGCTGGAGGCCCTGGACCCTGCGGGCTTCGACATCGTCCTCTACAACGCCGGGATGGACCCATTCGAGGGCTGCGGGGTCGGCGGGCGCCGCGGGATGACGCGCGAGGTGCTCGCCCAGCGCGAGGAGACGGTCTTCGCCTGGTGCCGTGCCGCGGGCCTCCCGGTGGCGTTCGTCCTGGCCGGCGGCTATGCGGGTGCCGGGTGCTCCCGGGACGAGCTCGTCGACCTGCACCGGCTCACCCTCGAGGCCGCGGCCCGCCATCCCTGAGCCGGCGCCGGGCGTTTCACGAGGACCGGCCAGGCCCTCTAGCCCGTGACGACCCCGAAGATGCGGCTGATGCCCCACGTGAGCAGCATCGCGATCGAGCCGCCGATGACGTTGCGGAGGATCGGGCGGGACTTCGGGGAGCCTGAGATCAGCGCGCTCGTCCAGCCGGTGATGAGCAGCCCGACCAGTCCGACCATGACCGTGACGGGGATCCGCAGCTCGGCCGGGCAGAGCAGCATGGACAGCAGCGGCAGCATGAAGCCCGCCGTGAACGAAACCGCGGACGCGATCGCGGCGTGCCACGGGGTGGTCAGCTCCTCCTGGTGGACGCCGTACTCGGCGCGCAGGTGGGCGGCCAGCCTGTTGTGCGCGCTGAGCTCCTCCACCACCGTGCGCGCGGTCGCCTCGGACAGCCCCTGGCCACGGTAGACCTCGACCAGCTCGGCGAACTCCTCGTCCGGGGTGTGCTCCAGGTCGTGGCGCTCCCTGGCGATCAGCGCCTCCTCGGTGTCGCGCTGGCTGGACACGGACACGTACTCGCCCATCGCCATGGCCGAGGCACCGGCCAGCAGGCCGGCAACGCCGGCCAGCATGATCGCCTGCAGGTTGGCGGGATCGGCCGCCGCGACGCCGATCACGATGCCCGACCCGGACACCACGCCGTCGTTGGCGCCCAGCACCGCGGCGCGGAGCCAGTTCAGCTTGGCGCCGAGGCCGCCGAACCCGACGGTCTCCCGGGATCCCGGGAGGTTGCCGGGGATGCTTTCCTGCATGAGGGCTCCTGCTTGATGGGGCGCTGGGTCAACGCTACCGCCGTGACGAGCCTCGCGCCAATCGAATCGGTGACGCAGCGACGCGCCCAGCGCCGCCCCACCCCGCTGTAGCGTTGCCACGCAACGACTCCGCACCACAGGACCCACGTGAGCGAGACCACCGCGCGGCACACCGAGCGCGTTCGCGCCGGCCTCGGTGAGGAGGGTCCCCGATGGGGGAGAGGCCACCCGGCGTCACCGCGGGGAGCTGTTCGCCGCGCTCGCCGCGATGGGTTTCGGGTCCGCGTACGTCGCGACGTCGTTCGCGCTGACTGCCTTCGAGCCGGTGCCTGCCGCGGCGTGGCGGAGCTTCCTCGCCGCGATCGCGGTCGGGACCCTCCTGGTCGTGCGCCGGCGCCGCGCGGTCCCAGGGGGTGCCACTCCCTCGGCCGGGATCTGGGCGAGCGCCACGGCGGTCCGTCCCGGTGCCGCCGCGCGCGCTGTCCGGCTGCTGGTGCTCGCGACCTTCGCCGGCCCGCTGTTCCTGGCGTCGATGAACCTCGCCGTCGCCCACGTCGGTTCGGCGATCGCCGCGTTCGTCGCGGGTCTGTACGCCGTGCTGTCGGCCGTCATCGCGCCCGTCCTCCTCCCGGAGCGGCTGACGCTGCGGGTGCTGGCCGGGCTCGTCCTGGCGCTCCTCGGCACGGCCCTCCTCGCGGAGCTGGACCCGAACGGGACCGACGCCGCGGGCATCGGCTGGGGCATCGTCGCCGCCGTCTCGTTCGCGCTCTACCTCGTGCTCGCGCGTCGCTGGTCCGCGCCGTACGGCCTCGATGGGCTGACCGTCGCGTGCTGCAACGGCGCGCTGGCCGCCCTGGTACTCGGCGGGCTCGTGCTCGCGACGGACCCGGCGCTGCTCACGCCCACCGCCCCGTCCGCCGAGGCGGTCGTGGCCATGATCTGGCTCGCGGCGGTCGCCGCGCTCGGCCCGATCCTCACGGTGGCGAGCGTCCGGCTGATCCAGGCGGCGCGCTCCGCGGCGTTCCTGCTCCTCAACCCGATCACCGCGATCATCCTGGCGGTCCCGCTGCTCGGCGAGCGGCCATCGCCGCTCCAGCTCGCGGGCGGCGCCCTTGTCCTCCTCGGGATGGCCGCCGCGACACTCCCGGGTCGGGCCGGGAGCACCCGCTAGGACAGGCGTTTCTCGAACCAGTGGTGGGCATAGGCCTCGTCGTTGAAGGCTGCGACCTCCAGGAACCCACTGTCGCGGTAGAGCGCGATCGCCTCGCCGAGGGCGCGGTTGGTCTCGAGACGGACGACCCGGACCCCTCGATCCCGTGCCAGTCGCTCCAGGTCCAGGAGGATGCGGCGCCCGAGCCCCATGCCCCGTGCCTCCGGCGCGACCCACATCCGTTTCAGCTCCGCCGGGGCCCCGGGATGGAACTTGATGGCTCCGCAGCCAACGGGCCGACCCTGCATCCGCGCGATGAGCAGGGCACCGGCAGGAGGGGTCAGCTCGTGCGCATCGGCGGAGATGCTGAGCGACGCGTCGAAGCCCGACTCGAAGCGGGCATCGAGCTCGGCGAAGTACTGTTCGAGGCACCACCGGGCATCGGGCGATCCCGGGTCCTCGACGGCGATACCCACGGTGGATGCGCGGAGGAGGCGCTCGACCTCCGCCATCGCCGAGACGAGCCGTGCGCGCTGGCCGGCGCCGAGTGGCTCGAGAATGCTCAGCGCGATGTCGTCGGACCGCCGATCGAGCTGCGCGCGCTCGGCCAGACCGGCACTCGTGAGCCGGACGCGCCGGACCCTTCGATCGTCCGGGCTGGGGCTGACGGTGACCAGCGACTGCCGTTCGAGCGATCGCAGCACGCGACTCGTGTAGCCGGAGTCGATGGACAGTCGCGCCCGAAGCGCTCGCACCTCGACGCCCTCCGGCCCGATCTCCCACAGGATCCGCGCTTCGCCCATGGGCCGGGCGCGACCGAGGAAATGGTCCGTCAGCGCCCCGATCCGCGCCGCGACCTCGCGGTTGAAGCGGCGCACGTCCTGGATCTCCGCGTCGGTCACGTCTCTGACGTTAGTCAGAGAGATCGGTCCCGTCAAGCGTGCACGAGACCTGTGAGGGTCGATCCGGTGACGACCGGCCGGCGTCTCACTGCCCGGCCACGGTGCCGGTCGCGAGAGTCGTCCCACGGTCGTCGGCGACGGTCACCCGGTAGGTGCCCGCGACCGGGAGCGCGAACGTCCACCCGACCACGTCCGCCGGGCCGACGCCTTCGAGGTTGAGGGGGTTGTCGGCCATGGTCGTGCCGTTCAGGTCGACGAGGACGTGGGCACCGCTCGAGCCCACGACCCTCGACAGGTGGGCCACCGCCGCGATCGTCGATCCGACGCGGGCGTGGGCGCTGCGCTCCGCGAGCGCGAAGCTCGTCGAGTCGAACGTCGCGCCGAACCAGACCTGGCCGGTCGGTGGAAGGTCCGAGACCGTCACGCCCGGCGCCCCGGTCGAGGTGCTCGGCACGGTGCCGAGACGCACCAGGAGGGCGCCGACGCCGACCAGGCCGACGACGAGGACGCCGCTGAGGATCCAGCCGACGACGTTGTGGCCGCCGAGGCCGACCCGGGACCCAGCCCGGCCGTCCAGGGCGCCGCCGCACGACGGGCAGGACACGGCCCGCTCGGGGTATCCGGCCCCGCAACGGGGGCAGTGCTCGCTGCTCGACCATGGGTATCCCGGAGCCCTGACCTCGTCGCTCGGCCGTGCGTGGCGCACCATCATCGCCGGTCCGGCAAAACGCGGACGCGTCGTCGGGACACGGCCCGGACCGCCGCCTGGACTCGGTGCCCCGGCCCCGCGAGGGGCCGGGGCACCGGGCCGGAGGAGGGGGGAGTCAGGCGGGCACCGCCGCCGGCGTGAACCGGACGGGCAGGTTGTTCCAGACGTACATGTTGGGGGTGGTCCGGTAGCGGATCGCCTCGCCGGCGAGCTCGTACTCACCGAGCACGGGCAGGCCTCCTGCAAGGCCACCTTGAGCTCCAGCCGCGCCAGCGGCGCGCCGAGACAGCCGTGGAGGCCCTCGCCGAAGCCGAGGTGCCGGAAGGTGCCGCGGTCGATCCGGAAGTCGTCCGGGTCGGCGAACTGGCGCTCGTCCCGGTTCGCGGAGCCGTAGACGAGGACGACGCGCCCGCCCTCGGGGATCGTCACGCCGTGCAGGGTGACCTCGCGCGAGGTGGTGCGGCCGGCGTGCTGGAGCGGCGTGGACCAGCGCACGGCCTCCTCGACCGCGGCCGGGATCAGGGACGGGTCGCCGAGGAGCAGGCGACGCTGGTCCGGGTGCTCCGCGAGGAGCTTGAAGCACGAGGCCGTCAGGCCCGCCGTCGACTCCACGCCGCCCAGGAACAGGACCCGCAGCAGGCCCATGACCTCGGACTCGGGCGTGATCTCCGCGTCCGCGAACGGGATCCCCTCGATGGATGCCTGGACGATGTGGCTGACCAGGTCCTGGCGCGGCTCCCGGCGCCGCTCGTTCAGCAGCCTGATGAAGTACGCGTTGATGCCGTCGGTGGCGGCACGGGCGACCGGGGTCAGGTCCCACTCGTCGGGCCGGCGGTCCTTGAGCTCATGGATCCAGCGCTGGAGGTTGTCGCGCCCCGCCTCGTCCGACTTCGGCAGCCCGAAGACGTCGAAGAACACCTCGTTGGGCATCGGCCAGGCCAGCTCCTGGGCGACATCCACGGTGCCCCGGTCGCGGAACGCGTCCACGAGCCTGACGACCACCTCGCGGACCATGCCCTCGTACGCGGCCACGCGGCGCGGCACCAGCGGCGGCTGGACGACGCCCCGCACCTGGTCGTGGCGGGGGTTGTCGACGTTCGGCAGGAACCCGGCACCGCCCTGGTCCGTGGCGGTGGCGTCGAGGTCGATGCCCTCGAACGAGAGGAACGTGTCGGGGTCGAGCGCCGGCGGCGCGCACGTCGTCCCAGCGTGACAGCGCCCACCAGTTCCACTTCTCGTTGTAATAGACGGGCGCCTCGTCCCGCATCCACTGATAGACGACGAACGGGTCGGCCTGGAACTCCTCGCTGAACGGGTCATAGCCGGTGACGGCCATCGTGCGGTCCTCGCTTGGGCTGGTGGGGTGGTGGTCGCTAGAGGTCGAGGACGAGCTGGGGCGTCCTGCTGCGGGAGCAGCAGATCATCATGAACTCGTTGAGCGCCCGCTCATCCTCGTTGAGGACGGAGTCGCGGTGGTCGGGCACGCCCTCGATGACGTTGGTCTCGCATGTGCCGCACGTGCCCTTGCCGCAGGAGGACATCACGCCGACGCCGGCGGTCTCCACGGTATCGAGGATCGACCGACCGATGGGGACCGTCAGGGTGAGGTTGCTCCTGCGCAGGACCACCTGGAACTCGGAGTCGACTGCGTCCGGGTCGACGCGGCTTGGCGTCGAAGCGCTCCACGTGGAGCGCGCCCTTGGGCCATGCCCTGCAGTGGGCCTCGACGTCGGCGATCAGTCGCTCCGGGCCGCAGCAGTAGACGGCGATGCCGGGTTCGGGCGTGCCGAGGATCGCGTCGAGGTCCATGCGGCCGGCGCCGTCCTTCGCATGCATCGACACGCGGTCGCGGTATGCCGCCAGCTCATCGGTGAAGGCCATCGCGGCGAGGGCGTGGCCGCCGTAGTGGAGCCGCCAGTCGGCTCCCGCCGCCTCGGCCGCCGCCACCATCGGGAGCAGGGGCGTGACGCCGATGCCGCCGGCGATGAACAGGTACCGCTGCGCGGGCACGAGCGGGAAGTTGTTGCGCGGTCCACGGATCGCGGACGACATCGCCCTCGGCGAGGCGGTCGTGGACGTAGACGGAGCCGCCGCCGCCGGCCGCATCGCGCAGGACGCCCAGCCGGTAGGTGAAGCGGTCCGCCGGGTCGCCGCACAGCGAGTACTGGCGCGTCGGCGCGGCGTCGCCGAGGATCAGATCGACGTGGGCGCCCGGCTCCCAGACCGGCAGCGGGTGCCCGCCCACCTCCCGCAGGTCGAGCGTGACGACGCCATCGGCGTCGGTGCGCTTGGCCGCGACCCGCACGTCCGCCTCGTACTCCCTGGCGACGATCGTCACGGAGGTGGGGCCGCGCTGCACCTGCTCGAGGTGCATGCCGGGATCGGAAGCAACCATGGGGGTCACCGTCCTCCGGTCGGGGCGAACCTGACGGGGAGGTTCCACCAGACGTACATGTTGGGGGAGCTGGGGTAGAAGACGGGGTCGCCGTCGAGCTCGTACTCGCCCAGGAGCGGCAGCGCCTCCTGCATGACGACCTTCGTCTCGAGCCGCGCGAGCGGCGCCCGAGGCAACCGTGGACCCCCTCGCCGAAGCCGACGTGCTTCACGACGCCGCGGGTCACGTCGAACCGGTCGGCGTCCGGAAACTGGCGCTCGTCGCGGTTCGCGGCACCGACCACGAGCACGACGCGCGAGCGCTCGGGGATCGTCACGCCGTGGAGGGTCACGTCGCGCATGACCGTGCGCGCGGTCAGCTGCAGCGGCGTCGCCCAGCGGACGGTCTCCTCGACGGCCTGTGGGATGAGCGATGGGTCGTCGAGCAGCAGACGGCGCTGGTCGGGGTGCTCGGCGAGGAGCTTGAACATCGTCCCGATCAGGCCGGCCGTCGATTCCACGCCGCCGAGGAAGAGGATCATCATCAGGCCCATCACCTCGGCGGCGGGCTCGATGTGCTCCTCGGTGAACGGGACCCCGTTGATGGTTGCATGGACGATGGTGCTGATGACGTCGTCCCGCGGGCTCGACCGGCGGTCCTGGAGCAGGTTGATGAAGTAGTCGCGGATGCCCCTGTCCGCCTCGATGGCCTCGGGCGTGAACTCGGGCCCGCCCGGCACGCGGCCCTTGAGTCCGTGGACCCAGCGCTCGAGCTGGTCGCGCTCGGCCTGGTCCTCCCTGGGCAGGCCCATCAACGTGAAGAAGACGTCGAAGGGCGTGGGCCAGGCGATCTCCTGGGCGAGGTCCGCAGATCCCCGGTCGCGCCACCTGGCCAGGTGGCCGCGAACCACGGCCCGGACGGCATCCTCGTGCGCACCGACGCGCCGCGGCAGGAACGACGGCTGGACGATCGCCCGGATCTCGTCGTGGCGCGGGTTGTCGATGTTGCCCAGGGATCCGCCGCTCGCCATCTGCTCGCTGAACGTGTTGTCGATGTCCATGCCCTCGAACGACCGGTACAGGTCCGGGTCGAGCAGGGCGCCGCGGACGTCCTCGAAGCGGGTGAGGGCGTACCAGCCCCAGCGCGGCGAGCGCCAGACCGGCGCCTCGTCGAGCAGCCAGCGGTACGTCGCGAACGCATGCTTCGGGTAGAAGTCGGGGTCGAACGGGTTGTACTCGGCGATGACCGGTGCCGTCATGGCGTTCTCCGGAGAGCGACCTGGTTTGGGATATCCGCCGAACTGGATGGCCTCGGGGTGCCCGCTTGGGTAGGCGAGACTAGAGCGCTCTAGTCGATTGGTCCGGAACGATAGTCAGCCCGGACCGGCGCGTCAAGCCCTTCGATTCGGCCTGTCGGACGACGGCCGTCGAGTCGACCGTGTGCGGGGAGGGCCCGTCGGATCGGGCGCCCGGGTCAGGCGCCCAGGGCGGCCAGCTCCTTCCGGAACTTCGCAAGTTCCTCCTCGGCCACGCCCACGATGTGCTTCGGCTCCGGGTACGCGCCGGAGCGCACGTCGGCCACGAACTCGGAGAACGCGGCGACCCGCTCCGACCTGGAGCCGCTCGTACTCGGCGGCGAAGTTGCGGTAGACCTTCGCATGGCGGGGGATGTGGCCGGTGTTCTCGCCCAGCATGTCCTCGGCGAACAGGTACTGGCAGTCGCCGCCGGTGCCCGCGCCCATCGACACCATGAACAGCGAGGTCCGCCGGCTGATCTCGGCGGCCATCTCGGCCGGCACCACCTCGATCTCGGCCCCGAAGGCGCCTGCCTCCTCGAGCGCCCTCGTCGCCCGGTACACCGCCATCGCGCTCTCGGCGGTCTTGCCAACGGCCTTGAAGCCGCCGGTCCAGGTGTTGCGCGACGGGATCAGCCCGACGTGGCTGATGACGGGACGTTGTCCTCGGCCAGCCGGCGAATGGTCGGCAGGCCGGCGCTGACATAGACCGCGTCCGCGCCGTGCCTGAGCATGGTGAACGCCCAGCGGGTGAAGTCGTCGGGCGTGCCCAGCTCGAAGAAGTTCACGCCGGGTACCGCGAAGACGGTCGGCGCGACCTCGCGGAACCGGGGGTCGACCATCATCTCGGGCGTCACCGAGACCATCTCGACGCCGGCCTTCTCGGCAGCTTCGAGCGTGTCCCAGGTCGTCGTGCGGACCATCGTGAACTGGTGCTTGCCCTTCATCGCGCGGATGTCGGCGACGGTGAGGCGCTGGTTGGGCATCGGCGAGGGCTCCCATGCTTGAAACGAGAGGTGCCGGAGGCGGGCACGCGGGCTAAGCGGAACGGCGCTCGTCGGCGAGCTGGCCGGAGCACTGGCCGGTGGCGCCCCGGCAACCCGTGTCGCTAGAGCGCTCTACACCCGACGCTATCCGCGCGGTCGAGCCATGTCAAGCGGGGATCCGGGACTCTCGTGTCGCGCCGTCGGGAGCCGGCGCCGTGGTCTCGCCGGGAGCCATGCTCGGGACGAGCACCGTGTCGCCGATTGCCAGGCCCTGCTCGAGGCGGACGATCAGGCGCTCGACGCTCAGCCTGCCCAGGCCGTCGGTGTCCTGGCGGATGGTGGTGAGCTCGTGGGGCGCCATCCTGGCGACCGCGCTGCCGTCGTACCCGACGACGGAAACGTCCCGGGGCACCGCGAGGCCAATATCGGCGAGGGCCCGCATGACGCCCCAGGCGCACTCGTCGTTGTAGCAGATCACCGCCGTGGGCCGATCCGGCTCCCGGAGGAGGTGACGGCCCGCACGCCGGCCGGCCTCGCCGTTGTCGCCGCCGGGGACGATGTGGACGTCCTCCCGCAGGCCGAGCCTCGTCATGTGCTCGCGGTACGCCCGCCGGCGGTCGCTGCCGATGACCCCGGTGCCGCCATCGACATGGGCGATCCGGCGGTGCCCGAGCCGGGCCAGGTGGTCGATCGCCATCCGGATCCCGGCGACCTCGTCCGTTCGTACGACGTCCACGTCGGTCGTGGCGTGGAGCATGCGTCGCCCGAGGGAGAGCACAGGGACCGCCGTGGACAGCCTCTGCAGCTCGGCCTCCGGTACCTCGGGGCTGATGATCAGCAGCGCATCGCAGCGGTATCCGATCAGGGCGTCGGTCGCATGTCGTTCGTCGTGCCGGCGTGTGCGCCCCGAGAGGATGACCTCGTAGCCCGCCGCCTCGGCCGTCTCGTAGATCGGGGAGAGGAGATCGGCGTGGTGCAGCGAGCCCACCTTGTAGGTGACGCCGATCAGCCTGGGCGATGATCGCGCCAGCAGCCGCGCCCGCACGTCCGGCTGATAGCCGAGCTCGTCCGCGATCTTGAGGACCCTGGCGCGCGTCTCCTCCGACGCACCCGGTGCGCCGCGAATGATGATCGACACCAGGGCGCGTGATACCCCGGCCGCACGCGCGACGTCCACGAGCGTCGGCTTGCGAGGGCCGTTCGTGCCGCTCCGGTCCACCTGCACCTCCCTGTGAAATAGCATATTGACACGAAGTAATCGTTATCGTACTTTTGCGCCGCTAGAGCGCTCTAGCAACCCAGCCGCAACTCCCATCGATGTCGGGCGGCAACCAGAATAGAGCGCTCTAGTTGCAGGTCGCCGCCAACGGACGCGAAGAGGACCCGGCGGGCCGCGACGCAAACATCCGGTCGCACCCTGGCCGGCCACGGCATACGGAGGAGAACCACGTGGCAATTACGACCAAGCGCTGGGCGAGCCTCGGTACGCTCGCCATCGCGGCGGCCCTCGCGGCCGGTGCCTGCAACAGCGGCAGCCCCAGCACGGCTCCCGCCAGCGCTGCGGCCGCCACCCAGGCGCCCGCAGCGGTTGCCACCACGGCCGCCACCCAGGCGCCGGCCAGCCAGGCCGCCGCCGGCGACCTCAAGGGCGCCAACATCTTCGTCGTCGGCGGCAAGCCGGACGATCCCTTCTGGTCCAAGGTCAAGAAGGGCGTCGATGACCAGGCCAAGGTCGTCGAGGCATACGGCGGCAAGGTCACCTGGCTCGCGCCGCAGAACTACGACAACCTCGGCCCCGATGCGGCGAAGCTCATCCAGACCGCCCTGTCCCAGAACCCCAGCGGCATCATCGGGCCCGACTGGGTGCCCGAGGCCGAGGACCCGGCCTTCCAGGCCGTGGTCGCGGCCGGGGTGCCGCTCATCATCTACAACGCCGGCGGCATGGACGCGGCCACCAAGCTGGGCGCCCTCAACTACGTCGGCAACGACGAGTACGCGGCCGGCCTCGGCGGCGGCGAGTACCTCGGCACCAACGGCGTCAAGCACGTCCTGTGCGTGAACACCCTGCCGGGCACGGCGAACATCGAGGCGCGCTGCAAGGGCCTGGCCGACGGCATCGCCAAGAGCGGCGGCAAGTCCACCGACCTCCCGCTGCCGTCGTCCCAGTTCAGCGACCAGACCGCGGTCGCCCAGGCCGTCAAGGCCTCGCTCGCGAAGGATCCCACCATCGACGCCGCCATGACCGTCGTCGGCCGGCGACGCGACCAGCTGCGGCCAGCGGCATCGAGCAGGCGGGCTCGCGGGCAAGGTGAAGCTCGGCTCGTTCGACTTCGACCCGACCGGGCTGGACCGCATCAAGGCCGGCACGCAGATGATGGCCATCGACCAGCAGCCCTATCTCCAGGGTTCGCTGGCCACGGCGCTCATGAACGTCGTACGTCCTGTTCGGCAACGATCTGCCGACCCGGCCCGTGGGCACCGGCCCCGGCATCGTCGACTCGAGCAACGTCGGACGTTGTCATCGCCGGCGCCCTGGCTGGCGCGCGCTAAGCTCCTCCAGGTCGTCTCGGGGGCCCGCTGGTCGGGCCCCCGAGATCGCGCAGCCCCACGCCGAGCGTCCCCGGCATGGACCCAAAGGATCGGACCACGCCATGACGACCCCGGCATCGCAAGCTCTGCCCGAGACCAGGACGAGATGCCGATCGCGGCCTCCGGGCGGTCGATCGGCAGCCTCGTGCGACGTCCCGAGACGGGTGCCCTCATCGGCACCGTCGGCGTCTTCATCTTCTTCGCCGTCTTCGGTGGCAGCCAGTTCCTGACCGCCGGCGGCGCCGCCAGCTGGCTCAACGTTGCGGGTGAGCTCGGGATCATCGCGATCCCGGTGGGCCTGCTCATGATCTCCGGAGAGCTCGACCTCTCGGTCGGCTCCGTGGTCGCGGCGAGCTCCATGACCCTGGCCATCGTCTCGGGCTACTTCGGGGCGCCCGTGTTCGTCGGCATCCTGCTCGCCTTGGCGTTGGGCATGCTCGTCGGCTTCATCAACGGCAACGTCGTCACCCGCACTCGCGTGCCCTCGTTCATCGTGACCCTGGCCACGAACTTCGCGCTGGCCGGCATCACGCTCGGCTTCTCGCGCCTGCTGACCAACAACGTCAGCGTCCCGCTCCAGGCGGGCGAGCCGGCCCACTCGCTGTTCGGCCAGCTCATCGGCGGGCCAGTTCGAGGTGGCGATCCTGTGGTGGGTGGTCGCCATGGTCGTGGTCGGCTGGTTCCTCCACGTCGCCAAGTTCGGCAACTGGATCTTCGCCATCGGCGGCGACCTCGAGAGCGCCCGGGCGACCGGCATCCCCACCAACCGGGTGAAGATCGTGCTGTACATGGCAAGCGGCTTCGGTGCCGCCTATGTCGGCGTGATGCAGACGATCCTGTACAACAGCGCCCAGGTGGCCAAGGGCCAGTCCTACGTCTTCAACTCGATCATCGCCGTCGTGATCGGCGGCGTGCTGCTCACCGGCGGCTACGGCTCCGTGTTCGGCATCGTCCTCGGGACACTGACCTTCTCGATCGTCAACCAGGGCATCTACTACACCGGCTGGAACGCCGACTGGGCGAGCCTGATCCTGGGCATCCTGCTCCTGGCCGCCGTCCTGATGAACAACACCTTCAGGAAGATGGCGCTCTCGTACAACCCGACGCCGAAGCAGCAGAAGGCGAGGGAGAAGCTATGACCGCGGACGCGACCCCGACCACGCCCGTGACCCGGGCCCAGAGCACCGGCGCGCCGCTGCTGCGGCTGACGGACATCAGCATGTCCTTCGGCGCCACCCAGGTCCTCTCCAACGTCTCCCTCGAGGTGCGCAAGGGCGAGGTCCTGTGCCTGCTGGGCGATAACGGCGCCGGCAAGTCCACCCTGATCAAGATCATGTCGGGCGTCTATCAGCCCAAGGCGGGAACGATCGAGATCGAGGGCCAGCCCGTCGTGTTCCACAGCCCGCGCGACACCGCGCGGCATGGGATCGCGACCGTCCACCAGTTCGGCGGCACGTTCCCGCTGATGACCATCGGGCGCTCGTTCTTCGTCGGCGCGGAGCCCGAGAAGGGGTTCTTCCCCTTCAAGCGCTTCGACCGCAGGTACGCCAACGAGACCGCCGTGCGCGAGATGCGCCAGCTGGGCATCACCCGCGTCACCGACGGCGAGCGCCTCGTCGGCGGCCTGTCGGGCGGCGAGCGCCAGGCCCTCGCGATCGGCCGGGCCGTGTACTTCGGCGCGACGGTGCTGATCCTCGACGAGCCCACCGCCGCGCTCGGCGTGAAGGAGGCGGCCCACGTCCTCCGGATCGTGCTCCAGGCCCGCAAGAAAGGCATCGCGGTGGTGTTCATCACCCACCAGGTCACCCACGCGATGACGGTCGGCGACCATTTCGCCGTCCTCATCCGCGGCGAGAAGGCCGCCGACTTCCGCAAGGGCGAGAAGACCCGCGAGCAGATCACCGACCTCATGGCAGGCGGCGAGGCGATGGCCGAGCTCGAGGCCGAGCTCGAGGCCCACCAGGCCGCCAGCCAGGGGAGCGAGCCCCAGGACAGCTGACCGTATCGTCGCCTCCCACCCGTGTTCGGACGGGGTCCATTCCCGTCCGAGCCAGCACCACCCACACCGACAGCGCGCCCCAGAGGAGAACTGTTCCCCATGGCCGACCTCGCCGCCCTCACCGCCGCCGTCGAGGCGGGCAACCGCACCGCCGCGGCCGAGCAGACGCAGGCCGCCCTCGACGCGGGCAAGATCCCGCCGTCGTTCTCGGCGCTATGACCAGCGCCATGGACACCATCGGGCGCAAGTTCCAGGACGGCGAGATCTTCGTCCCCGAGATGCTCATCGCCGCCCGGGCCATGAAGGCGGGCACCGCGATCCTCGAGCCGCGCTGGTGGCGGCCGGGGTGACCCCGGAGTTCACCGCGGTCGTGGGCACCGTCGAGGGCGACCTCCACGACATCGGCAAGAACCTGGTCGGGATGATGTGGAAGGGCGCCGGGTTCGAGGTTGTCGACCTGGGCGTCAACGTCACCGCCGACGCGTTCGTCGCGGCCGCCCGCGACCGGGGCGCCCACCTAGTCGGGCTGTCGGCCCTGCTGACCACGACGATGCCCAACATGCGGGGCGTGGTCGAGGCCGTGCGGGCCGCCGGGCTGCCGGCCAAGGTCGTCATCGGCGGCGCCCCCACCACCCCCGAGTTCGCGGCCCAGATCGGCGCCGACGGCTTCGCCGCGGATGCCGGGGCGGCCGTCGACCTCGCCCGCCAGCTGCTGGCCGGCTGACCGGTCGAAGCCGAAAGGGACAGTTCCGATGACCACCGAGACCAGCACGGGCCTGCCGCAGGCCGACGTCGCCGTCGTCCGCGCGCTGGCGGCCCAGCTCGGGGAGATCGCCGCCCTGCCCGTGCAGGCGGAGCGCGTCCGCGAGTGGCAGGCGCTCAACGACCTGCGTCCCGAGCGGCCGATGGCCATGATCGACGAGGTGCCGTGGCACGAGATGGCCGTCCCGGGCAAGCCGGGCGCGGACGAGCTCGTGATCGTCTCGTCGGACCCGTTCACGCGCGAGCTCGAGACCCGCCTCCGCCGGGAGCTCTACCGCTGGCGCCACCTGCGGGTCGACATGGTGGTCCGCCCCTACCTCGACTTCGGCAAGGTCATCCGGACGACGGGCTGGGGCCTCCAGATCGACGAGAGCACGATCGACCAGGGTCCGGGCAATGTCGTCCAGAGCCACCAGTACAGCGATCAGCTCGAGCACCCCGAGGACATCGCGAAGTTCCGGGCGCCGGAGATCTGGCTCGACGAGGCGGCCACCGCGGAGGTCGAGGCCAGGGCCCGCGAGTGCCTCGACGGGATCCTGGGCGTCCGGATGCAGGGCTGGCACGGCTTCGAGGGCAACCAGCTCGCGTACTGCGTGTGGGACGACATCGAGCAGTTCCGCGGCACCGAGCCGATCCTCATGGACCTCATCGACCGGCCGGAGCACCTGCACGCCATCGCGAAGCGGTACGTCGAGGTCCGCATGGCCGAGCTCGACATCCTCGAGGCGAAGGGCCTGCTGGGCTACGACCAGGACCGCATCCATTGCACCGGCGCCCAGACCACCGGGCTGCCCGCAGACGAGTTCGACCCGGCCCGCCCCCGCGCGAAGGATGTCTGGATCTGCGGCCGGAGCCAGCTGTTCGTCTCCGTGTCCGACGGCATGTTCAACGAGTTCGTGCCGCCGTACTACCAGCCCTACTACGCCCGTTTCGGAATGGCCCAGTTCGGCTGCTGCGACCCGCTCCACAACCGCATCGACGCGATCCGCACGATCCCCAACGTCCGCAAGGTCTCGATCAGCGCCTGGGCGAAGGTCGCCAGGGCGGCGGAGGGCATCGGGCCCGACTTCGTCTATAGCCGTAAGCCCAACCCGGCCATGGTGGCCATGGACGAATGGGTGCCGGCGATCGCGGAGAGGGACTTCGACGAGGTGCTCGAGGCCACGCGCGCCAACGGCTGCCCGGTGGAGTTCACGCTCAAGGACATCAGCACCTGCCGGACCGAGCCGACGCGCCTGTGGGAATGGTGCGAGATTGCGGAGCGCAAGACCCGCGGCTGACCAAGCCCTGCGGGCGAAGACGGCGCACACGGCGCGCACTGGAGGCAACAGGGATGACCGTTGAGACCAGCACCGGGCTGCCGGTCGCCGACGTCGCCGTCGTCCGTGAACTGGCGGCCAGGGTGGCCGAGATCGCCGCCCTGCCCGTGCAGCGTGAACGCACGCTCGAGTGGCATGCGCTCCATCGCCTCGAACGCGTTCGCCCGATGGCGATGATCGGCGAGATCCCGTGGCACGAGCTCGCCGCCCCGGGCGTCGCCGGCGCGGACGAGCTGCGCATGCAGTCCACCGACCCGATGGCGCGGGAGATCGAGACCCGCCTGCGCCGGACCCTGTACAGATGGGCGCACATGCGGGTGGACATGGTGGTCCAGCCGTACGTCGACGTGCACAAGATCGTCCGCCACGACGGCTTCGGCGTGGGGATCACGGAGCAGACCATCGACCAGGGCGAGGGCAATGCCGTCCAGAGCCACCACTACGAGGACCGGCTCGCCAACCCGGAGGACGTGGACAAGCTCCGGGCGCCGGCCATCAGCCTGGACGCGGTCGCCACGAGCGCGCGCGTGGCGAAGGCCCACGAGCTGCTCGACGGGATCCTCGATGTGCGGGAACAGGGGATCGACCCGTGGGACTTCTCCTGCTCCCTGTGGGACGACATCGAGCAGCTGCGCGGCACGGAGCCGATCCTGCTCGACTTCATTGACCGCCCCGAGCACCTTCACGCCATCATCGAGCGCTACCTCGAGGTGAAGCTGGCCGAGCTCGACAGCCTCGAGTCACAGGGCCTGCTGTTCCACGGGCTGGACCAGATCCACCGCACCGGGGGCCTGACCGACCTGCTGCCGGCCGACGGCTTCGATCCCGCGCGCCCGCGCGCGGTCGACACCTGGATCCAGGGCCGGGCCCAGCTGTTCGTGTCGACGTCCGACGCCACGTGGCGCGAGTTCGTCCCGCCGTACTACGCGCGCTACTACGCCCGGTTCGGCCTGGGCTACTTCGGCTGCTGCGACCCGCTCGACAATCGGGTGGACGGCATCCGGACGATCCCCAACGTCCGCAAGATCTCGATGAGCCCCTGGTCCGATGTTGTCAAGGGCGCCGAGAACATCGGCCCGGACTTCGTGTTCTCCCGAAAGCCCAACCCGGCGATGGTGGCGATGGACCAATGGGTCCCGGCCATCGCCGAGCAGGACTTCGACGAGGTGATCGCGGCGACCGCCGCCAACGGCTGCCCGGTGGAGTTCACGCTCAAGGACATCAGCACGTGTCGCTCCGACCCGCCACGTCTCTGGGAGTGGTGCGAGATAGCGGAGCGCAAGACCCGCCCCTAGCAGGCGCGACCCTCGCGTAGAACCATCGCCCGTGACGGCAGTCTACGCGCTGGGGTACAGTAAGGAACGTAAGGATCGCATTACAAAGGGGCCAGAATGCTGGCTGTCGCCAAGATCACAGCCAAGGGCCAGACCACCATCCCGCACGACGTTCGTGCCGCCCTGCACGTGGTGCCGGGAGACCTCATCGCGTGGGAGGTGAGCGAGGACGGCACCGCGACCGTGCGCCGCGTGCAGCCGATGGATATCGAGTACCTGCGCGCGATCGAAGCGACGCTCGGCGAGTGGGCGGGCGTCGCCGACGAAGAGGCCTACGGTGACCTTTGACCGATACGCGGTCGTGCGCGTTCCATTCCCATTCACGGACCGCGCAGCCTCGAAGAATCGTCCCGCCCTCGTGCTCTCCGATCCCGTGGCGTTCAACACGCCGGCCGGTCACTCCGTGATGGCGATGATCACCTCCGAGGACACACCGCCCTGGCCGATGGACTGCGGGCTTGCCGATCTTGAGGCCGCCGGTCTCCCGGCCCCGTCCAAGGTTCGCTTCAAGCTGTTCACCCTGGACCACCGCCTCGTGAGGGGTCACCTCGGGAAGCTCTCAACGGCCGACGCGGAACGCGTGAGCGCGGGGCTGACCGAGCTGCTGGGCGACAGGCAGGTTCGCTAGCGGCCGCGACGGCCACTCGACGCAGGGTCATCGAGCCGACGGGTGCATAGCCGATAGACTCTTGGCCCACCCCACGTCTACCCCGTCGCCGACCGGAGGCTCCTGCCCGCGTGATCTGCCCGAACTGCGGCACCGAGAGCCGTGCCGGAGCGAAATTCTGCGCGGAGTGCGCGACACCCCTCGCGACGGCCTGCCCGACGTGCGGGTCCACGAACGCCCCGGGGTCGAAGTTCTGCTCGGAGTGCGCGACGCCGCTCGCGCCTGGAGCCCCGCCAGCGGCCTCGGGCCGGCCGCAGCGGGCGGGCAGTCGCCACGCCCATGTTCGCCACGCCGCGGGCGGGGCCGCGCAGAGCCGATCCGGGCGCCGAGCGCCGTCTCGTCAGCGTCCTGTTCGCCGACCTCGTGGGCTTCACGCCGTTCGCGGCCGCGCGCGACGCCGAAGACGTGCGCGAGACCCTCACCCGCTATTTCGACCTCGCGAGCGAGATCATCGGCCAGTACGGCGGCACCGTCGAGAAGTTCATCGGCGATGCGGTCATGGCCGTTTGGGGCGCCCCGGTCGCCCGCGAGGATGACGCCGAGCGCGCCGTGCGCGCGGGCCTGGAGCTGGTGGATGCCGTCCAGGCGCTCGGCCCCGGGATCCAGGCGCGTGCCGGCGTCCTCACCGGCGAGGCGGCAGTCACGATCGGGGCGACCAACCAGGGCATGGTGGCGGGCGACATCGTCAACACTGCCTCGCGCCTCCAGTCGGTGGCGCGACCCGGGACCGTGCTTGTCGGCGAGGCAACCGAGCGGTCCGCGTCTGGCGCGATCGTGTTCGAGGACGCGGGCGAGCACGAGCTCAAGGGCAGGGACGGACCGGTGCACGCGTGGCGGGCCATCCGGGTTGTCGCCCAGGTGGGCGGGCAGGAACCGCAGCGACACCCTCGAGGCGCCGTTCGTCGGCCGGGACGAGGAGCTCCGCCAGCTGAAGGACCTGTTCCACGCCACCGGCCGGGAGCGACGGCCGCGTCTCGTGAGCGTGATCGGCCCGGGCGGGATCGGGAAGTCGCGGCTCGCGTGGGAGTTCCTCAAGCACCTCGACGGCCTGCTCGACCGCGTCTGGTGGCACGCGGGCCGCAGCCCCGCCTACGGCGACGGGATCACGTTCTGGGCCCTGGGCGAGATGGTTCGCGGGCGGGCCGGGCTGGTGGAGGCGGACGACGAGCAGACGACGCGCGCCCGTATCGCCGAGACCGTCCGCGAGCACGTCCCGGACCCATCGGAGCGCGCCTGGATCGAGGCGGCGCTCCTCGCCCTCCTCGGCATCGACGTCGAGATCGGGTCCGACCAGCTGTTCGCGGCCTGGCGCACGTTCTTCGAGCGGCTCGCCGCGACGTCGCCGGTCGTGATGGTCTTCGAGGACCTCCACCACGCCGATCGGGGCCTCCTCGACTTCATCGACCACCTGATGGAATGGAGCCGCGGAGTCCCGATCACCGTCGTCACCCTCGCCCGCCCGGAGCTCCTCGACCGCCGCCCGGACTGGGGCGCCGGGAAGCGCTCGTTCACCTCCATCTATCTCGAGCCACTGCCGGCCATCGAGATGGAGCGGCTGCTCGCCGGCCTCGTGCCGGGTCTCCCGCCGAAGGCGGTCGCGATCATCGTCGCGCGCGCCGACGGCGTGCCGCTGTACGCGGTCGAGACCGTGCGGATGCTCCTCGCCCAGGGCCGCCTCGTGCTCGAGGGCGGGTCATACCAGCCGGTCGGGACGCTCGACGAGGTCGCCGTGCCCGAGACGCTGACCGCGTTGATCGCCGCGCGCCTCGATGGGCTCGACCCGGCGGACCGTGAGCTCATCGCCGACGCCGCGGTCCTCGGCCAGAGCTTCAGCCCCGCCGGCCTCGCCGCCGTGTCTGGCACGCCCGAGGCCGAACTCGAGCCGCGGCTGCGGGCGCTCGCCCGGCGCGAGCTGCTGCTCCACGACGTGGATCCCCGCTCACCGGAGCGCGGCCAGTACGCCTTCGTCCAGGCCCTCATCCGGGAGGTCGCGTACAACACGCTCTCCAGGCGCGACCGCAAGGTCCGGCACCTCGCCGCCGCGCGCTACTTCGAGAACCTCGGCACGGACGAGCTCGCGGGTGGGCTCGCCGGGCACTATCTCGCGGCGCAGCGGCTGGCCGCCGATCCCGCCGAGGCGGATGCCCTCGCGGCGCAGGCCCGGATCGCGCTCCGCTCCGCGGCGGAGCGAGCCTCCGCCCTCGGCTCGCACGAGCAGTCGATCCTGTTCCTCGAGCAGGCGCTGCAGATCACGACCGATCCGGCAGAGCGGGCGAGGCTCCACTCGGGCATCGTGGCGGCCGCCCGCCAGGGGCTCGACGCGGATCTCGTCCTGCGCCACGCGGCGGCGGCGGTGGTCGAACGGCGGCGGACGCCCGACCGGGCGGCGATCGCGATCGCGATCGCGGACCACGCGCGGAGCCTGCGCCTCGACGTCGCGGATCCGGCCCGGGCGATCGCGATGCTGGAGGAGGCGTGGCCGGAGTTCTCGGACCTCGCACCGACCGAAGCCGGGGTCGAGCTCATGCTTGCCTTCTCCGTTTGTTATCGCGGGTTGAACGACGTGGCCAACGCGGCGGTCTGGCTGGACCGATGCCTGCCGGTCGCCGAACGGCTGGGCCTCCTGGACGCGACGATCCGCGGCCTGATCGGCCGGGGCACGACGCTGCTCACGGACGGCCGGCCTCGCGAGGGGATCGTCCTGCTGCGCGGCGCCCACCAGCTGAGCATCGCGAACGACCTCCCCTTCCTGGAGCTCAACGCCCGGATCCTGATGACGTTCTTCGAGCAGTGGGGTGAGCCGGCCGCCGGCCTCGCGCTCGCCCGCGAGGGCATCGAGATCGGGCGCCGGCTCGGGTCGCGGTCGTACCTGTTCCAGATGGCCGGCAATGCCAGCATCTGCGCGTTCCGCACGGGCGACTGGGAGTGGGCTGGGGCCATCCTCGACGAGTGGCTGGCGATCGACACGGTGTTCACCCAGCAGGCCGAGTTCTTCGTGGACCGGGCGATCCTGCGAGCCATCCGTGGCGAGGACGCCACGGCCGACATCCTGGCGGCTACCCGGCTGCGCACGATCGGCGGCATCACCGACCCGCAATGGGAGTCGTACGAGCACTGGGCGACGGCGTGGGCCGCCTTCGCCGAGGGCCGCTACGGCGAGGCCCGCCGGCTCGGCACGGAGGCTGTCGGGTTGACCACATACTTCGCCCCACTCGTGTACCCCCTCGTGATCCGGAGCGCGCTCTACGCCGGCGACGCCTCGGGCGCGGCGGAGACGCTGGCCCGGATGGACGCGTCCGGCTATTGGGGACCCGCGCTGTCGGCCGACCGGCTCGTCGCGGCGGCGGGGATCGACGCCCTCGAGGGTCGCGGCGCGAGCGCCGTCGCCGGATACCGGGAGGCCCTTCGCGCATACCGCCAGCTCGGCCTCGCGTTCGACGAGGCGACCGCGGCGGTCGATGCAGCCATGCTCCTGCCTGCCGACGAGCGCGGCATCCCGGACATCGTTGTCGCGATCGCGGCGGCGCGGGAGACGCTCGAGCGCCTGGGCTCGCGCCCGTTCCTCGAGCTCCTGGACCGGGTGCCAGCAAGGGAGCCCGCCGGCTGACGACGGGCCAATGCCAAAAGGGGTGTCCGCGCGGCCCGGCCGCGCGGCGGGCGGCCCGGCAACGCTCGCGCTAGAGAGTCTCGACCGGCTCACCACGTGTGCGCAGTGCCGTCACCGCTGCGTCCGGGGCCGGCTCGTTTCGAGCGGCCAGCGCCGCGTCGAGCCGGGCGACGAACGGGGCGGCGTCGAGCCGCACGAGGATCTCCCGAGCGGCGCCGCGTCGGCGCGGACTTCGGGGTCGGTCGGGTCCAGGAGCGTCGCCATGTCGATCGCGCAGATGGCCTCGTCCCAGACGAGGCCCAGGTCGCGCCACATCCTCATCGCCCGGCGGTAGCGCTCGGTCGGCCTCGGGCAGAGCACCCTCCAGCGCGGCGCTGCCTGCGCGGATCGTCTCGATGTCCGCGGCGAGCGCGGGTCCCGTGCTCCCCAGCCCGTCGAGCTCCTCCGCGGCCTCGCGTGCCCGTTTCGGGTCACGGGCGAGGACGGCATAGCGTCCGGCGAGGGGCAGGGCCCAGAGGATGAGGACGCCGCTCGCCCGCGCGGCGGCGAAGCACACGTCGGCCGCCTCGCGATGCCGTCCCGACACCGACAGGACGAAGGCGCGCGCCATCGCCGAGACGGAGGCCGCCTGCGGATCCGGGATGGTCGCGAGATCGGCCTCGATCCCGGCCAGCTCGGCCGTGACGTCGTGTCCGCGCGCCGCCTTGAGCATCATCACGGGCGCGGAGACCGCGGCTCGATCGGCCGGCTCCAGCTGGTCCCGGTCGATCGTGTCGAGCTCGTGGATCGCCCGGTCCCAGTCACCGGTCCGTCGCGCGGCCGAGCCGAAGTTGACGAACAGGGAGCTGAAGGCGGTGCGCAGGCCCATGCGCCGAGCGGCGGCGATCCCTCCACCGGCGACCTCGACCGCCCTCCTGGGATCGCGGACGACGAGCCCCGACGAGGCATTCGTGTGTGCCCGGACCTCCGTCCACACCAGCCCGTTCGCCTCCGCGAGCTGCCGGCCACCCTCGATGAGACTCAGCCCCTCGTGCCATCGACCCACCTCGCACAGGACCGTCCCCTTCGTCACGAGGGTGTCCGCGACGATCGGGACCAGGCCCAGGTGTTCGGCGGCCCGGAGGGCGCGGTCGGCGATGTCGATCGCTCGGCGCCGGCTCCTCGTTCAGGAACAGGGCTCGGGCGAGCTCCGAGTCGAGCCAGGCGAGCGCCGCATCCGGTTCCGAGCCCGCGTTCGGGCGTCCCGCATCGAGCAGGGCGACCGCGTCGCCCGGGCGACCGCCGTTCGTCATCGCCCGCCCGAGCAGCGTCGTCGCTCTCACCACCCCGCTCGCATCGCCCGTCCAAGCGATGCGCATCGAGCGCCGCCCGGAGGTTGCGGTCCGCATCCTCGTACCGCCCCGCCTGGTAGGCGGACGCTCCCGCTCGCTCGCGGAGGTCCGCCCGATCGCGGTCATCGGTCGCGACGTCGATCGCCTGCTCGAAGAACTTGAGCGCTTGATCGTGGGATCCGAGCGCGACGGCGCGCTCGCCGGCGGCGCGCAGCGCGATCCTCGCCTGCGCCGCGATGGCCGCCGCCTCGGCACCCTCGGGCGCGTTCCGGTAAGCCGCGAGGTAGTGGCCGGCGAGCGCCCCGGCGAGCTCATCGGACCCGAGCCCCTCGAAGAACCGCGCGGCGGCGAGGTGCCGCTCCTTGCGGTCCCGTCGCGCAAGCGTGTTGTAGGCGACCTCGCGGATGAGGGCCTGGACGAAGGCATACTGGCCGCGCTCGGGGCTCCGCGGGTCAGACTCGACGACCAGGATCTCCCGCCGCACGAGCGTCTGCAGCCGCGGCTCGAGGTCCGGCGCGGCGACCCCCGAGACCGCCGCGACCCCGGCGAGCGTGAAGCTCTGACCGAGGACGGCTGCATCGGCGATGACCGCCCGGTCATCGGCGGCGAGGGTGTCGAGCCGCGAGGCGATGAGCGCCGTGAGCGTCTCGGGGACGGCGAGGTCGGTCAGGTCCCCGACGGGGCGATAGGCTCCGCCCTCGAGGGCGAGGCGGCCCTCGGCGAGGAGCATCCGGACCGTCTCGACGGCGTAGAGCGGCATCCCGTCGGCGCGAGCCACGATCGAGCGGGCGGCGGCGTCGGGGAGTCCGGGCACCAGCCCGGCGAGGAGCTCCCGCATCGCCGACGCCGCCAGGGGCTCGAGGTAGAGCGACGTGAAGTTCCGCTTGCCCGCGCCCCAGTCCGGCCGACGCTCGATGAGCTCCGGTCGCGACAGCGTCACGACGTAGATCGGGTAGGCGCGGCTCCACTCGAGGAGGTGGTCGACGAAGTCGAGCAGGCCGTTGTCCGCGAAGTGGTGGTCCTCGAAGATCATCACGACCGGGGCCGTCGACGCGCGAGCCGCTCGAAGAATGTCCGCCAGGCCCCGAAGAGCTGGTCCGAGCCCATGGTCGTTCCACCGACGCCCAGGAGCGCCAGCAGGGCCGGCTCGATCCAGCGTCGATCCTCGGGATCGGGTACGTGCTCGCCGAGCGTGGCGGCCACCTTCGCCCGGGTCGTCGGCTCGTCGTCGGTCTCGAGCAGGCCGCAGCGCCGGCGGACCATCTCGCCCAGGGCCCAGAAGGTGATCCCATCGCCATAGGCCGGGCTCCGGCCGTCGTGCCACCAGACATCCTCGACGAGCCCATCGAGGTACTTGGTGAACTCCCAGGCGAGGCGTGTCTTGCCGATCCCGGCCGGCCCGATGACCGAGACCAGGCGGGCCCGACGCTCGCGGCCCGTCGCGTGGAACAGGTCCTTGAGCAGGCGCAGCTCATCGTCGCGGCCCACGAACGGAGCCTCGAGGGCCTGCGACCGGCCTCGCCCTCCGCGTTCGGCCACGACCCGCAGGGCCCGCCACGCCGGCGACGGGCGCGGATCTTCCCTTGAGGAGCGTGCTCCCCGGCCGGCTCGAAGGCGATCGCCCCGGATGCGGCTCGCTGGGTCGCCTCACCGACGAGGACCGTTCCGGGAATGGCCACCGACTGGAGTCGGCTCGCGGTGTTGACGAGGTCGCCCGGCGACGATCCCCTGGTTCGTTGCCCCGGGGGTGACGGCCGCCTCGCCGGTCAGGATCCCCGCGCGAGCCTGGATCCCCGGGTCGATGACCCGCACTGAGCCGACGAGCTCGAGCCCCGCCCGGACCGCCCGCTCGGCGTCGTCCTCGTGGGCGGTCGGCGCGCCCCAGACGGCCATGACCGCGTCGCCGATGAACTTCTCGATCGTGCCGCCATAGCGGTCGACGACATCGGTCGCGAGGTCGAAGTAGCGCGAGAGTAGCTCGCGCGTCTCCTCGGGATCGCGACCCTCGGCAAGCGTGGTGAACCCCACGAGATCGGCGAAGAGGATGCTGACGACCCGGCGCTCCGGGGTGACGGCGTGCAGCGCTTCCGTGCCGCCTGGACCTGCCGCCGCCGTCGCCTGGGGTGCGACGCCAGGGAGGAGGGGCGTCGCGCACTCGCCGCAGAAACGCATGTCCGGTTCGTTGGCGAAACCGCAGGACGGGCAGGGGGCTGCCAGGGGCGCCGCGCAGCCACCGCAGAACTTCCGGCCCGGCCGGTTCTCGGTCCCGCAGTTCGAGCAGACCACGACGTCTCCCAGTGGCGTGAAGGGCTGAGGGTACCGCAGGAGCAACGGCCCGGGCCCCCGGTGTCCTTGGCCCCGGGTCCCCGGGCCCGACCGCTCAGGTGGCCATGGTCGCCGCATGCAGGCGCATCGCGCCACCCACGCCCTTGAGCTCCACGGGGCCGATCTCGCGGAAGGCGACGTCCGACCCACCGGCGGCGTCGACGACCTCCTGGCTGACGAGGACCTCGCCCGGCCGGGCGTAGTCGGCGATCCGCGAGGCGATGTTCACGGTCTGCCCGAAGTAGTCGCCCTCCTGGAAGACCACGGGCCCGGCGTGCAGGCCGACGTGCGCCGGCGGCAGCCCGGCCTCGGCCACGCCGGCGACCATCTCCAGGGCGGCCACCACCGCCGGGCCGGGATCCTTGAAGAAGAACATGACCCCGTCGCCCAGCCACTTGACCGGCCGGCCGCCGTGCTTGACCGAGGTGCGCTCCACCAGCCTCGCCAGGCTCGTTGCCAGGTCGGCAGCCGCGGCATCACCACGCTCCTGGGTGAGGCGGGTGTACCCGGTGACGTCGAGGAAGCACATGGCCGGCGCGCGGTCGAGGCGATCGTGCAGCCCGGCGCTGGCGAGCGCGCTCTCCGCTGCGGCGATGATGTTGGCCGTCCATGTGTGCACCGACTGGGCCCGGTAGATCGCCAGGAGCGCCTGCGGCGTCGAGCGGCGTCCACGCTCGCGACACCTCGTTCGAGGCGGCCCCGACCTGCTTCACCGTCTGGCCGGCCGCGAACAGCGGCTCCATGACCTCCGAGCGCCAGACGTCGCCCGAGCTCTCGGCGATCCGCCGGAGGCTGTCGCCCATCACCCGCAGGTGACGTTCCACGATGATCGGCCGGAACCCCCGAGCCAGCTGGAACTCGATGGCCGGAACGATCGCCATCTCGTCCTCACGAACGCGACTCGCCGGATCCGGCACGCCCGAGCCGGTGGCCTCGCGCAACGCGACCAGCAGGTGCATCGGGACGCCCGTCCGGGCGCTCAGCTCCTCGAATGTCTCGTTGGTGAACGAGGCGAACAGGCTGTACGCAGGATCGTCGATGAAGTCGAAGGAGAGGTCGCCGCTTCGCAGCGCGCTCGCCAGGAGGTCGAGCGGGATCGATGCCGCCACCACGCTGTGGACGACGCCCACGCGCCGGACGTCGCCGTCGGAGAACCGACCGTCGCCGTCGGGCTGCAGGATCCCCAGCTCGACGAGGTGACGCAGCTCATCGACGCTTGCCCCGGCTCGCTCGGCCGCGATCGCGATCTCGTACCGCTCCACGCGCCGTACTGTACCGGTGTTCTGAACGCAGGACTGGCCTGCCTCGGTGACCGGACCGCGACGAGGATGGACGCGCGACGGTCCAGGTCATGGCATCGGCGGTCCATGCGGTGCCGACGCTCGGTCGGATCGGCACTGGCGGGGGGAGGGAGAGGCCGTAGTAGGGTCATGCTGCGCGACCGTCCCCAGGCGTGACCGGCGCCGTCGCGTGGCATCGGTCCGGCCGACCACGCTTGGAGAGCATCATGCCCACCGCAGCCCAGGCCATCGACGACTTCCTCGCCCAGAAGCGCATCGCCGTCGCCGGCGTCTCGCGCAATGGCGGCGCCCACAGCGGCAACGGCATCTACCAGCGGCTCAAGGAGCGGGGCTACCAGGTCTTCGCCGTGAACCCCAACGCGGACACGATCGAGGGCGATCCCTGCTACCGGAGCCTGGCGGCGATCCCCGGCGGCGTGGACGCCGTCGTGATCGCGACCAACCCCAGCAAGTCGGCCGCCGTCGCGCAGGAGTGCAAGGACCTCGGGATCACGCGGGTGTGGATGCACCGGTCGATGGGCGCCGGCAGCGTGTCGGAGGAGGCGACCAGGCTGTGCAGGGACAATGGGATCGCCTGCCTGGCCGGTGGCTGCCCACTGATGTTCGGCCGGCCATCGGACGGCTTCCACCGCTTCATGGGCCGGATGATGGGGGCGTTCGGCAAGCTGCCCAAGGAGGCGTAGCGGCCGGCCTGACGGCTGGCCTGACTACCGGCCCGCGTCGCTCGCGTCGACCATCCGGGCGGGCGAGGTGACACCGCCGGACCAGCCGACCCAGGGGGACGTGCTCCGGGACCGCTTCTCGCGCGTCCCGTGGCGCACGATGCTGTCGTCGTCCTTCCGCGAGTGGCGAGGTAACGGCCCCACCGCGCTCCCGGACAGGCTCGAGGGCGCCGTGCTGGGTTGCGTCGCCGCGGACGGGGACCCGGCCGGAGTCGAGCACTTCCTGGGCGGGCTCGAGCGCCTGCTCGACGGGGTGGCGGCCGCGCCGGCGGCGACCCGGGCCGCCGACTATCTGCCCGTCGCCCTCGTGCTGCGGGATCGCGACGACGCCTCGCTCGCGCGCGCCGCGGCCGCGTTCGCCGGAGGTGGTCCCAGCCCGCACGTCGCCGGGCCGCTGCTCGCGCTCGTCGCCCGCCGGCTCCTCGCGGGGGAGCGGAGCCGGAGGGCCGCGCTCGCCGGCGCGACCCGCGCGCTGTCGGCGGTTCCCGGATGGACCGACGAGGGCACGGCCGAGCGGGACGCCGGGTTCCAGGCCGGCTGGGAGGCGTTCGTGGCATCGGGCGGGTACCGCGAGGCGGTCGAGGGGGCTCGCACGGCCGGATCGCATGGCGCGGAGGCACCCGCCCTCGCCGGGGCGTTGGCCGGCCTGTACTGGGGGAGCGACGGGATCCCGCCCAGCTTGCGCCGGGCCATCCCGGGCGGCGCCCGCGCCCGCGCTCTCGTGGACCGGCTGATCGAGACCGATCGCCCGGGGTGGGACGGGGAGCCGTGGAGGACCTCGAGCTCCAGCCCGCTGCGGGTCGACGCGCTGGACCTCGGCGGGCTCGGGCTCGCCGGGCAGGCAGGCATCACGTCGCTGCCCGGGCGACGGTACGTCGGCTACCACACCGGGGCGCACTGGCGCGACCTCGACACGGACGCAACCCGGCTCCGGGACCTCGGCATCGGAACGCTCCTGCTGCTGGTGGAGGACACGGAGCTGCGGCGCTGCCGGGCTACCGGGATGGCCGAGGCGATGGCCGCCGACCGGCGTGGAGCTCCTCCGGTTCCCGATCCGCGACCCGCTCGTGCCGCGCGACGGGGCAGCTTTCCACGGGACGATCGAAGCGGTCCTCGAGCGCGTCCGGTCCGGCGCCTCCGTGGCGATCGCGTGCCGGGGCGGGCTGGACCGCGCCGGCCTCGCGTCGGGCTGCCTGCTGCGCGAGGCGGGCCTCGACGCACCGGCGGCGATCGGGCGCGTCCAGGCTGCTCGTCGCGGTGCCCTGACCCTGCCCGACCAGCAGGCCTACGTGCGGGAGTGGGCGACCCGAGGCTGACGTGACGGGCACGCAGAGACCCGGCGACCTGGCACGGCCGCGGCTGGGGTGCGATCGCGCCCGTCATGCGTCCATCCCGGTGCGCCAGTGGGGACCTTCGGCGCGCGCCGAGCGCCCTGCGCCCGACCGATGATCCGCCAGGGGCACCTCGCGCGACCACTTCCGGAAAGGGGTTCATACTGCAACCGACCGGCTCCACATCCCCGCCGGTCCAGCGTCCCGGAGGTGAATCATGGTAGAGATGGCTGTCGCCACGGCGAAGCCGGCGTGGGTCGACCTCGCCTGCTCCGACCCGGCGAAGACAGGCGCGTTCTACGCGGACCTGCTCGGCTGGAAGCTCGCCGACCCCGATCCGGCGTACGGCGGCTACGTGATGGCGACGATCGACGGCACCGACGCCGCCGGGATCGGGCCGAAGCAGATGGCCGACCAGCCGACGGCGTGGTCGATCTACATCGGGACCACCGACCTCGAGGCCCTGTCGACGAAGGTCAAGGCGGCGGATGGCATCGTCATCGTCTACCCGATGGCGGTCGGCGACAGGGGACGCTTTGCCGTCTACCAGGATCCTGCCGGCGCCTTCTTCTCGGCGTGGCAGCCGCACGGCATGTCGTCGTTCCAGACCGGCACGCCCGGCGCATTCGCCTGGGCCGAGCTGAGCTCGCGCGACATCGACACGGCGGTCCCGTTCTACACCAGCGTGTTCGGCTGGACGACGCACGCCTCCGACATGCCGGACGGCACGAAGTACACGGAGTTCCAGGTCGACGGCACGTCGATCGCGGGCGGGATGGCGATGGACCCCATGGTCCCGGCAGCGGTCCCGAGCTACTGGCTGGCGTACTTCGCGACCCAGGACGTCGATGCGACCTTCGCGCGGGCCCTCGAGCTCGGCGGTCACGAGATCGTGGCCCCGATGGAATTCCCCGGTGGTCGTTTCGCGATCGTCAACGATCCGGAGGGCGCGGCTTTCGGCCTGCTCCGCATGAGCTGACGTCTCGGGACCGGCGGCCGGCCATCCGTACCGATGACCGGCCGGCCCGACCCGGCCCGATCACGGCCGGCCCGAACCGGCCCGATGCGGGATCGGCGCGTCCTGGGCCCGAAGCGGTCGATCGTGGCCTCTGGCCGGGCGCTCGCTACCCCTTCGCCTGCACCTTCGCCCACGTGTCCCTGAGCGTCAGCGTCCGGTTGAACACCAGCGCCCCCGGCGCCGAATCCGGATCGGGGCAGAAGTACCCCAGCCGCTCGAACTGGACCGTCTCGCCGACGACCGCATCCGCGAGCGCCGGCTCCACGACGGCGCCGCGCACCACGGTCTCCGACTGCGGGTTGAGGTCCTCGAACAGGTCCCGGCCCCCGGAACCGGGGTCCGGCCGCGAGAACAGGTAGTCGAACAGCCGCACCTCGGCCGGCAGGGCGTGCGCCGCCGATACCCAGTGCAGCGTCGCCTTCGGCCGCCGGCCGTCCGGCGAGTCGCCACCTCGCGTCGCGGGGTCGTAGGTGCACCGCAGCTCCACGACGCGCCCGGCATCGTCCTTCACGACGGACGTGCAGGTGACGAAGTAGGCGGACCGCAGCCGCACCTCGCGCCCCGGGGCCAGGCGGAAGAACTTGGGCGGCGGTTCGTCCATGAAGTCGTCGCGCTCGATCCACAGCTCGCGCGAGAAGGCCACGCGCCGCGAACCCGCCGCCGGGTCCTCCGGGTTGTTGACGACGTCCATCTCCTCGACCAGGTCCTCGGGGTAGTTCTCGATGACCACCTTGACGGGATCGAGGACGGCGAACCGCCGCGCGGCGGTCCGGTTGAGCACGTCCCGCACGGAGTGCTCGAGCATGGCCATCTCGTGGACGCTGTCGGCCTTCGCCACGCCCACCTCGGTCGCGAAGTTGCGGATGCCCTCGGCCGGGAAGCCGCGCCGGCGCAGGCCCGCGAGCGTGGGCATCCGCGGGTCGTCCCAGCCGCGCACGAAGCCGCCCTGCACCAGCTTGAGCAGGAAGCGCTTGGACATGACGACGTAGGTGAGGTTCAGCCGCGCGAACTCGTACTGGTGCGGCACGGACGGCACGGGCAGATTCTCGATCAACCAGTCGTAGAGCGGCCTGTGGACCTCGAACTCGAGGGTGCACAGCGAGTGGGTGACGCCCTCGATCGCGTCGCTCTGGCCGTGCGCGTAGTCGTAGGTCGGGTAGATGCACCAGGCGTCGCCCGTGCGCGGGTGCGAGGCGTGAACGATCCGGTACAGGACCGGGTCGCGCAGGTTGATGTTCGGCGAGGCCATGTCGATCTTCGCGCGCAGCACGCGCGCGCCGTTGGGGAACTCGCCGGCGCGCATGCGCGCGAACAGGTCGAGGTTCTCGGCCACGGCCCGCTCGCGGTACGGCGAGTCCGTGCCGGGCTCGGTCAGCGTGCCGCGGGTCTCCCGGATCTCGTCGGCGGTGAGGTCGTCCACGAACGCCTTGCCGTGCTCGATGAGGTGGACGGCCCAGGCGTACAGCTGCTCGAAGTAGTCGGAGGCGAAGAACAGGTTCTCGCCCCAGTCGAAGCCGAGCCAGCGGATGTCGGCCTGGATGCCGTCGATGTACTCCTGCTCCTCCTTGAGCGGGTTCGTGTCGTCGAACCGGAGGTTGCACCGGCCGCCGAACTCGGCGGCGACGCCGAAGTCCAGGCAGATGGCCTTGGCATGGCCGATGTGGAGATGGCCGTTGGGCTCGGGCGGGAAGCGGGTGACGACCGACGCGACACGGCCCTCGCGGATGTCCGCGGCCACGATGTCCCGGATGAAGTCGGTCCGCTCCGGGGCGGGGGAGGGGGTCTCGGTGGTCATCGCTGGCTCCTGCAACCGATCGAAGAGGGGAGGAGCCGCGTCTCGCGAGCGGGCGCACCACACTCCCTCGGGGAGTTGGCTGACACTCCGGGAGTCGAACCCGGGCCCCCTGGCTCAGCGCCTGGTGCTCACCGTGAGCCACGCATCAGCGACCTGCCGGTGATCATACCGCACGCCCCCGCTCGATCCTCGGGTGAGCGCGGGCGTTCGCATGGGCCAGGGGCCGGGCAGCCCTCAGGCGAATCGCTCGAAGCGCACCATCTCCGCGAGAGGTCGCCGTGCCGTGCCCGGTGTGGACTTGTGCCTTGCCCCCTCCTCGGTCGGGTAGCCCAGCGAGACGAGGGTCCGGGCCCGCCGGCCCTCCGGGACGCCGAGCAGCGCGACGACCGCGGGCGCAGCGGCCGGCGTGATCCAGCCGATGGCCGAGGCCAGGCCCAGGGCGGTCGCCGCGATCAGGATCCGTTCCGCGACCCGCCCTTCGTCGAACGTCTCGATCTCGGGCGCGTCGCCGTCCATCACGATGACGATCGCGGCGGCCGCCCCGGCGACGTGACGGACGTTCGGCGACGCCGCCGCGATCGCGCTGAGCGTCGCCGGCTCACGCACGACGACGAACGTCCAGGGCTGGCTGTTGGAGCCGCTGCCCGTCCAGCGCGCGACCTCGAGGATCTCCGTGAGGAACTCGTCGGGAACGGGATCGGGTCGGAAGGAGCGTATCGAGCGGACCCGCCGCATCGTGCGCAGTGCCTCGGGGGGCGGCTGGGGGTCGGTCATGGACGACATCCGGGTCAGGCGCCCCACGAGCCGGAGTGCGCGAGGCGGTCGATCTCGATCGTGAAGACCTCCCGGGGGCTGCGCCGCTGGTAGGGCTGCCCGACGTACTTGAGCGACATGCGGTCGATCCAGGCGAGATCCTCGTCGGGCCGGATGTCGACGACCCGGCCGCTGATCGAGAGCCAGTGCCACGGGGTCTTCGTGCTGACGATCGACACCGCCACCTGCGGACGACTGCGAACCGCCTGCCCCTTCCGCGAGCCCACCGGGGAGTTGACGGTGAGATTCGTGCCGTCGAAGTCCACCCACATCGGGAACGTCACGATCTGACCTGCGTCGTTGAGATACGAGACGTGTGCCAGCGCCGGTTCGTCGAACAGGTCGCGCATGGATTCGGGGACGGAAGCGGTCATGGGGATCCCTGGGTATCACGCTGGTTGCCGCTGCCGATACTAACCACTCGGACGCGATCGGGCTGCGGACGATGACCCGGCCGAGATACTCGCTCGGCCGAAATTCTTTCGTCACTCTTGATTGCTGTGTGCCTCGACCCAGAGGTACAGCCGCACCCGCTCGCGATCCGTCGCACGGCTCAGCAGACCGATCCGCTCCGACAGGACGTCGGGGTCGATGAACCCTTCGTAACCACCAACAACGCAAGTCCTGCGCTCGTCGGCCGGGCCTCGTTGCTGGTCAGTCGACGATGGTTCCCCGGCACGATCAGAGGGTCGCCCTGACCGTTCGATGGTCACACCCCGAGCGGCACACGCGCGTCGTACCCGAAGCGGCCTCGAGTCGCGATGACGAGGACAAGGCTGATCGCGCCGAATGCGACGATGCCAACGAGCATGGGACCGGCCGGTAGAACCGGCACCATGGCCAGCGAGGCGTTGATGCTCGCATGCGTGACCATCGCCAGGAAGAGGCTCCCGGTGTGGTTGTAGACCCATGTGAGCACCGGCGAGAGAGTCATGACCAGGACGAGGAACGCGGCGATCGTCGCCGGGTCGGAGCCGCCGTTCTGGGCGGCCCACTCCGGCACGAGGAATTGCGGGAGATGCCACGCACCCCAGAGGATGCCCAGGATCAGGGTGCCCACGAGTGGACCCCTGTCGCGTTCGAGTCGCGGCAAGGCGAAGCCCCGCCAGCCCGGCTCCTCGAACAGCGGCCGCTGAAGAAGCCGATCACGAGGAAGAAGGCGAAGGTCGAGACCATCGAGCCGGCTGAGGCATTCTGCAGCGCGCCGATCCCCCCGGGGAGCACGGCTACTGCACCCAGGCACGCTGCCGGGATCACCGCGAGCGCCACGAGGTACCACCGGAACGGGACGTGCCACAGCCGACCGCGATGGCGCATCTCGCGGTAGGCGACCCCGCCGCCGATGGTGGTGAGGACGATCCGCGCCGCAATTGTCGGACCCAGCGTCTGGATGAAGATCACGAGCGCGGCGGGCGCGCGCATCATGCCGAAGAGCACGAGCAGGATGCCCCACGACACGGCGTAGGCGAGCACGAAGAACGCCGGAAGTGGATGGGCGCGGATGGTCTCGGGGATCCCTGCGAGCCGTCTCCGCCGGCTGATGTCACACCAGGCCCGCGGTCATCGTCCACCCCTTTCGCTGCTGCGGCAGACGCTGCCGCGGTCCGTCGAGCTGGACGACGCGCCTCGCCCTCGCGAGCCAATTCTCGTTCGCGCGGCGGAGGACGTGAGGGCAGGACGGCAGGTGTGGGCCGGTCTGCCTGTCACCTCTCGCCCGACAGAGGATCCGTGCGGCGTCCTCGCAGGCTCGGGCCACAGCGCAGGCGGCGATGCTCGACCCGCACCGCCGTCATCCGCGCACGAGCCCGAAGTGGAACCTCGACCGCTCGACGCGTGTATACAGGTCGACGCGCGCAAGAGGCGAGGGGGCCCAACATGCAACATCAACGCAGCCCAGGACTGTTCCGATGATCCCAGGATCTGCGCTTCTGCATCCACTCGAAGCCGCAGCCGCCGATTGCTGGTTGAGGGCGTCCGGGCGCTGGGCCCGGATCAGGACTCGTCGACGACGGCGCCGCCCTGCTGCTGGAGCCCACCGATCCGACGACCCCGGCGTGCGGGCGGCTCTCCTTGCCCTCCTGCTGGTGGCGGCGACGGGCTGCGCGAATGCTCCCACCACGGCCACCATGGCCCCGAGCCCGAGCCCGAGCCCGAGCCCGAGCCCGAGCCCGAGCCCGAGCTCGAGCCTGCCCAACGGCCTGATCGACATCGGCGGGGGCCGCCATCTCGAGATGTACTGCCGCGGATCGGGCGGGCCCGCCGTCATCCTCGAGGCCGGGCTCGGGAACACGGCCGACGTCTGGAGCGCGATCTCGACCCGTGTCGAGGGGTTCACCACCGTCTGCGCGTACAACCGGGCGGGCCTCGGCGCGAGCGACCCACGGCCGCAACCCCACGGGGCCGAGGCCGCTGCCGACGACCTTCACGCTCTTCTTGCAGCCACCGGCCTCGGCCCCCCGTACGTGCTCGTTGGCGCGTCATACGGCGGTCTCGTCGTCCAGCTCTTCGCCCGCCGCAATCCGGATGAGACCGCCGGGGTCGTCCTGGTGGATGCCCTCGCGCCGGGATGGGACGATCGCCTCGAGGGCGCGGATCCTGACGCCTGCGCAGGTCGCGGCGCGACGGGCGATCCCCAACGGGGAGCCGATCACGAACGAGGAGATCCGCTCCAGCGAGCGCGTCATCACAAGCTCGCCAACCTTCCCTCCGGTACCACTGGTCGTGCTTCATCACGGCGTGCCCTTGCCGGGTGGCCCGGACTGGCCTACCGACAGGGTCGAGGCGCTGTGGGCGTCCCTCCAGGAAGGTCTCGCCAACCTCAGTCCTCAATCCGCCATGCTCCTCGCGTCCGAGAGCGGCCACCGGATCCACCAGGAGCAACCCGACCTCGTGACCGATGCGATCCACGCCGTCGTCGATCCCGCCCGGTGGCCGCCATCTCCGCCTCCAGCGCCAGTGGCGTTCGGCTCGGGTGCCCCGGTCGGCGCGCGCTCCGCCATGCGGGGTGTCCTCGCGTTTGGTGCGGAGGACGGGATCCACCTCGCTCGCGGGGATGGGACTGACGATCGCCTCGTCGTTCCCGATGATGGGATGCTGGTCGGCGAGCCATCGCTCGACCACAGCGGGCGCGTCCTCGCCTACACGCGTGCGCCACGGCGGCCCACCCGCAGTCGGGTCCGCAGGCTGACCTTCCAGCCGAGCTCTGGGTGCGCGACCTCGCCGGCACGAGCGCCCGGGAGCTTGCCCCGGACGCTGCAGATGCCCGCCGTCTCTCCGGATGGTCGTTCCGTGGCCTTCAGCAACCATGGACACACGTTCCTGATCCACGCCTGACGGGACCAGCCTGCGCGACCTGGGCGAGGGGGGCTGCGCCGTCTGGTCGCCTGACGGCACTCGGCTGGCCATGTGCAACCCGGATGACACGATGTTCGTCCTGAGCCTGTCCGATCTGGCCTTCGTCCCGCTCTCGAGCGGGCCCGGGCTGAACAACCCGACGGCGTGGTCGCCCGACGGGACGACGATCGCCGTCTTCTCCACCCGGGACGGTAACGGCGAGATCTACCTCGTCGGTACCGATGGCACGGACGAGCGGCGTCTCACCGACGCGCCCGGCAACCAGTTCGCGCAGGTCTGGACACTCGGGACTCCTGGTGAGCAGCTCGCTGCCCGATGCCGACGCAAACGACTGGTTCCTCGTGGATCCGGGCACGGGTCGCCGAGGTGCGATCCCGTGGCTGCAGGCGGTGGCCGAACCGATCGGCTACGCACGCGTCCGGCTGACGGCTTCATCGCGCGCGGCCCAGCGCGAGGTCTGCAGACTGCACTGGCGTAGGTCCGCGGCCCTGCGGGTCGGCTGACACCAGCCTCGAGAGCTGACCGCCACCATCGCCCGATCCTGCCGGACGGTCGTATCCTCGTCGCGCGGCGCGGGCAGGGCGGGAGCCCGGCCGAGCCGGCGGTGCCCCAATCGCGGTGGCAGGGCCTCAGAACGACGAAAGGCCCCCAGGTGGGGACCCTTTTGATCGTAGATCCGGGGAGTTGGCTGGCGCGCTAGGATTCGAACCTAGAACCCCCTGATCCAGAGTCAGGTGCCATACCATTAGGCCACGCGCCAGCGACCGCCGCGATCTTACCCCAACTGCGCGGCGGGCGGCCAGACCGCCTCGGCGGCGCCGGCCAGGCGGGCGGGGCGGCCCCGAGGGCGGACGTGCCGGGCCGCCGAACGCCCGCCTCGATCGACTGCGTCGTGCGCCCGCGGGACCCTTACGCGGGCTCCACGATGCGGAAGCCCTCGGCCTCCGGCGGTCCGGGCGAGCCTCTCGTCGAGGCTGACGAACGGCAGGGAACGGGGGTCGTCGTCCGCCGCGATGATCCGGCCGCGAGCGGCTCACCCACCGCAGCGCGTCACAGGACCTCTGGCGCAGGACTGCCCAACGGCCCAGCCGATCCGGGACGTTCTGGAAAGGGGCCCGGGACCATGCCGTCCCTCCCCGGGGCCGGATGGCACTGACCGGGGCTGCTGCCGAGCGGGCATGGTGGCAGCCAGTTCACGTCGCCGTGGGGCGTCCACCGCCCACCACCCACGGCCACGTCCTCGCTCGTGCCGCAGTCCGGCACGCCAGCCGTCGCACGGAGGAGCGCTCGTTGCCCGACGCCCAACGCTGCGCCTGTTCGTCCGCAAACCCGTTCCGGCCACCGCATCGGACCGGGACCGCTGATCGCCCTCCTGCTCGTGGCCCTCGTCGCCGTGACGATGGCCCAGCCCCAGTGGTCGCAGGCGGCGGGCGGCGCCAAGGTCGTGGTGATCGTGGGGCCCGTGGGCTCACACAACAGCGACTACAAGAGCCAGGCACGGGAGGTCGTCGCAGAGGCCCGGAAGTACACCGCGAACGTCGTCGTCCTGTTGACTCCCCGGGCAACCTGGTCGCGGGTGAAGAAGGCGGCGGCCGGGGCCTCCGTCCTCGTGTACTTCGGGCACGGCTGGGGCTTCCCGTCGCGATACGGGCCGTTCGACGGCCTCCGGATGAACGGGATGGCGCTGGACCCCCCGTCCGGGGCGGATGGCCGCAGGCGGACCTATTACGGTGAAGCCCGCGTCCGGGCCTCGATCCGGCTGGCGCCCAACGCCGCCGTGCTCCTCTACCGCCTGTGCTATGCGTCCGGCAACACCGAGCCCGGATTGTCCGAGGGGACGACGAAGCAGTCGAAGCGCCGCGTGGATGGCTTCGGGGCGGGCTTCCTGGACACGGGCGCGGGCATCGTGATCGCCGACGGGCACCCGAGGTCGGCCCGGAACTACATCCGCCAGCTGTTCACGACCGACCGCCCCGCGTGGTCGATGTTCGTCATGGCGCCGAACTACCACCACCACGTGCTGGGACCGTACCCTTCGAGCCGCACGCCGGGCGCCCGGTACGCGATGGACCCGGACCACGGGGGATCGAACCCGTCTGGCTTCTACCGCTCGATCGTGGGCAACCTCGCCCTCCGGACGACGCAGATCACGGGTCGTGTGCCGGCACCGCCGCCCTCGCCGAGCGAGTCTCCCGGTTCCAGCGAGCCTCCATCCGATTCCGCGTCACCGGGCGACAGCGGCGCGCCCTGGGTCACGCCCGACCCCGTCGCGTCGCCCACGGCAGGTGCGCCGGGCGAGCCGTCGGCGACTCCGGACACCACCGTCGCGCCGTCGGCAACCCCGGTTCCCACGGTGGACCCGGAGCCGACCGCACCGCCGGAGCCGACCGCCTCCCCGGACCCCACCGCCCCGCCTGATCCGACCGCCGGCCCATCGGCCGCGCCGGATCCGACGGTCGACCCGGCCCCGACCGCCTCGCCGTAGGCCGGGGCCGCGACCGCCTCGCCGTCGACATGAGTCGCTCCGCCCGCTGATCGACGAGCGGGACGCCCGTGCGACCTACGCGACCCCCGCGGTGGTCTTCGCGGCGGCCGGCGGTCTCGGCGGCGGCGGTCTCGGCGGCGGCGGTTGTCTTCGCGGCAGCGGCGGTCTCCCCGGCCTCCGTGCCGATCTGCGCGCCCGCCCCAACGCGGCGGGAGGCCCGCTCCAGCCCGTCCGCCAACGCGGCGCCCAGGAGCCGGGAGAGCTGGTCCCACTCGATCAGGAAGCCGTCGTGGCCCTTGGTGGTCTCGATCTCGCGGTAGCCCGCGTCCACGCCCGCGGCCGCGGCCTCGCCCACGAGCACCCGCACCTGGTCCGGGCCGTAGAGGAGGTCGCCCTCGATGCCGATGCCGGTGAGCCCGGACCCCGCGCCAGCGAGCGCCCGGAACGCCTCCACGATGCCGCCGCGGTCGCGGCCGACGTCGTGGCCGTCCATGATCCGCACGAGCACGGCGTAGGTCTCGGGGTCGAAGCGGTCCAGGAGCTTGGTGCCCTGGTGGTCCAGGTAGGAGTTCACGGCGAACCGGCCGTCGTCCTGGATCGAGCGCCCGAACCGGGTGTCGAAATCGGCCTCGGACCGGTAGGTGGTCATCGCGAGCTGGCGGGCGATCGCGAGACCCTCGAGCCCGAGCCTGTCGACGAGCTCCAGCTGGATGTGGTTCCAGGCGATGGCGAGGGGACCCGTCGCGGCGGGTGCCCCGATCGGGACCACGTGGCCGACGGCGGCCGGCCTCTCCAGGGCGACCTCCAGGGCCACCATGCCGCCGAGCGAGCCGCCCGCCACCAGCGCGAAACGGCGATGCCAAGGTGGTCGGCGAGGCGCCAGATCGCCCGTGCCTCGTCGCGCGCCGTCGGCTGCGGAAACGCGGCACCCCAGGGGTCCCCGGTGGCCGGGTCGGTGGTCGTGGGCCCGGTGGACCCGTACCGGCCACCGAGCAGGTTCGCGCACAGGACCCCGAAGCGGTCCGTGTCGAAGATCCTGCCGGAACCGATGAGCGGCGCCCACCAGTCGCCGGCCGCGTCAGCGGAGCCGGTGAGCGCGTGGATGACCAGGACCTGGGGCGCGCCCGGGCCGGGCCCGTCGTGCCGATAGGCCATGGTCAGGGGCAGCGAGGCGCCGCCGGCCTCGAGGTCGAACGCCCCGAGATCGGCGGCGAGGACCCGCCCGGTCCCCAGGGGAGACCGGGCGGGCGCGGTGTCGTCCGGTCGCGCCTTCGGGGCGGTCGACCGCATCCGGTTGGGCGCGGTCGTCCGCGCCCGGTTCGGTGCGTGTCACCGGGGAGGCTGGCTCCCCGGTGGGACACGTGGCGTCCGGCGACATGGCCGGGTCAGACCGCAGCCGGCTCGCGCTCGGCCGAAGCGTCGGTCGCGGCGCGGAGCGCCTGGTCAAGGTCGGCGAGGATGTCGTCGATGTGCTCGATCCCCACCGAGAGCCGGATGAGATCGGGCGTGACGCCGGTGCTCACCTGCTCCTCGGGCCCGAGCTGCTGGTGGGTGGTCGAGGCGGGGTGGATGATGAGGCTCTTCGCATCGCCCACGTTCGCGAGCAGGCTGAACAGCTTCACCTTGTCGATCAGCGTCCGGCCCGCATCCACGCCGCCCTTGATGCCGAACGTGACGAGGCCGCCGAAGCCGCCGTTGAGCGTGCGCTTCGCGACCTCGTACGACGCGTGCGAGGGGAGGCCCGGGTAGGTGACCCACTCGACCTCCGGGCGGTCCTGGAGCCACTGCGCGACCGCCAGGGCGTTCTGGCTGTGGCGCTCGATGCGCAGCGGGAGCGTCTCGAGGCCCTGGATCAGCTGGAACGCGTTGAAGGGGCTCAGAGCGGCGCCGAGGTCCCGGAGGCCCTGGACGCGGAGCTTGAGGATGAACGCCAGGGGCCCGAACGCCTCGGCGTAGGAGACGCCGTGGTAGGACGGGTCGGGCGCGACGAATTCCTCGTGGAAGCGCGGGGAGGCGGCCCAGTCGAACTTGCCGGAGTCGACGACGACCCCGCCGATGACGGTGCCGTGGCCGCCGATCCACTTGGTGGCCGAGTGGATGACGATGTCGGCGCCCTCGGCGATGGGCTGCGCGATGAGCGGGGCACACGTGTTGTCGACGAGCAGCGGCAGGCCGCTGGCGTGGGCGATGTCCGCGATGGCCCGGATGTCGGGGACGTCCAGGCGCGGGTTGCCGATGGTCTCGAGGTACAGGGCGCGGGTGTCGTCGTCGATCGCGGCCGCGTAGTTCGCCGGGTCGCTCCCGTCCACGAACTTCACCGTGATGCCGAGCTTCGGCAGGGTGTAGTGGAACAGGTTGTAGGTGCCGCCGTAGAGGCTGGAGCTGCTGACGATGTTCTGGCCCGCACGGGCGATGTTCAGGATCGCCAGCGTCTCGGCCGCCTGCCCGGACGCGAGGCCGAGCGCCGCGACGCCGCCTTCGAGCGCCGCGACGCGCTCCTCGAAGACGCCCGTCGTCGGGTTCATGATCCGGGTGTAGATGTTCCCGAACTCCTGGAGGCCGAAGAGCCGGGCGGCGTGCGCGGCGTCGTCGAAGACGTAGGAGGTCGTGGCATAGATCGGCACCGCGCGGGCGTTGGTCGTGGGGTCGGGGACCTGGCCGGCGTGGAGGGCCCGGGTCTCGGGATGAAGGGTGCCGAGGCCGTCGGGATCGAAGCTCATCTCTCTGTTCTCCGTGGGTGTGTCGGTGTTGCCGGGTGGTTGCTGATCGTCGAGGAACCCATTGGGGTCAGGCTCGGCGGCTACCCGTCGCCTGTGGCCGGAGAACAAAGAAGCCGCGAACCCTCGCTGGTTCGCGGCCCCGGGACCTCGGCTCCGAGATCCCCGCTGTCACTGCTGACGGTCAGCGCGGAGAAGCTCGGCGCCCGTCCTCCGAACGACGGGGCCGCCCACGCATACACATCAACCAGGACACGGTGGTGTGGCTCATCAGGTGGCGAAGGATGCGGGAGGGGGCTCGGATTCGTCAAGTGCCCGCCCGCTCCGCAACCGAAATGAAACGGTGTGCCCGGCGGCGTGCGAGGAGCGGAGCGGGATCAGCCGCTGGTCGTCGGAGAGGCGGAGGCGCCCGGGGCGCTGCCGCCCTTGCCCCCGCGCATCCACCCGTGCTTGCCGCCGACGCCAAGGCCGTTGAGCATGCCGCGGCCGACGGACCGGAGCTCGTCGAGCGTGATCTTGCCGTCGTCCATGAGCGACGTGAGCTGCCGGAGTGGGTGATCGGCGGGGAGCTGGTCCAGCTCGTCCTGGGTGATCACGCCGTCGGCGAGGAATCCCTTGACCTTCTCCCGCAGCGCCTTGCGCTCCGCCTGCGCGGTCCGACGCTCGGCCTGCGCCTTCTGGCGATCGGCCTGGCGTGCCGCGCGCTCCGCGGCGAGGGCCTCGAGGATGGCTGCCTTCTGGTCTGCCGTGATGGTCCCCTTGGTCACGAGGTCTCCCAGGACCTTGTCCACGGCGTTGTCCTTGAATGGCTTGGGGGCGACACCGGTCGACGGCGCGGGGGTCGGGCTGGCGGCCGCGGGGATCACGCCGCCGGTGTGGGCCGCTGGGGCCATGGCCGACGTGGCCAGGACGGCACCTGCCGCACCCACCAGGAGCAGCCCGACGAGCGGGGCGACGAGGGTCTTCCTGAGCTTCACGAGCAGCCTCCGGTCAGGACGCGTCGGTTGACGCAAGGGTGGTTCTGGTGACGGACGTGGTGATCCTTCGAGAGTCGGTGCCGCGCCTGAGGCATCGCCGGGACCTGGCTGTGACCTGCCTGTGAACGGTAGCCACAACCCGAACGTCGCGCCACCGCCCGGCGTCGGCTCATGCCAGAGCCGGCCGCCCTGGGCATCCACGATGGAGGCGACGATCGACAGCCCCAGGCCCGTCCCACCTCGACTCCGCGAGCGCCCGGGATCGGCGCGGTAGAACCGGTCGAAGACCCGCGGGCCGTGCTCGGGGTCGATGCCCGGGCCGTGGTCGACCACCCGCAGCTCCGCGCCCTCGCCCTCGCGCCGGAGGATCACCTCCATCGGGGTCGCCGGCGGCGTGTGGACGCGGACGTTCGCGACGAGGTTGCCGAGCACCTGCCGGAGCCGGTCCTCGTCACCGGTCACCATGATCGACGGCTCGATGGCGCCCACGATCGGCCGCGCGGCTCGACGGCGCGCGCGTCCGCCACCGCCTCCGTGCAGATCCGCGACAGGTCGACCGGGTCGAGCCGCAGCGGCCGCCCCTGGTCCAGGCGCGCGAGCAGCTGGAGGTCGTCGACGAGGATTCCCATCCGCCGGCTCTCCGTCCCGATCCGGTCCATCGCCGCATCGAGGTCGGCGCCTTCCTGGAGGCCGCCGGCGCGATACAGGTCGGCGTACCCGCGAACGGCCGTGAGCGGGGTCCGCAGCTCGTGGGACGCGTCGGCCACGAACTGGCGAAGCCGGTCCTCGCTGCGGGCCTTGGCGTCGAGGGCCTCGCGCTGCTGGCCGAACGCCCCCTCGATCCGGTCGAGCATCGTGTCGAACGCGGTCCCCAGCCGCCCGACCTCGGTGTCGTCGTGCGGGACGCCGGCGCGCTGTGTGAGGTCTCCCGCGGCGATCCGCTCGGCAGTGCCGGCGATCCGCTCGAGCGGCAGCAGCCCCTGGCGGACCACGAGCCAGGCGAGCACCAGCAGGCCGGCGATCGTCAGCCCGCCGATGAGCACCATGATCCGGACCAGCGTGCGCGTCGTGTCGTCGACGCCGGTCAGGGGTGCCGCGAGGACGAAGGTCGCACCGTTCCGGCCGGGCGTGACGAGGACGTGGTAGCGGATCGATCCATCGACCGATGCCACGTCCAGGACATGGCCGTAGGCAGAGTCAGGCACGCCGCCGGCCCAGGCGGGCAGGGCTGGGAGCGGGTCCGGATTGTCCGGGAAGCCGGACGGCAGCGCGAGGGTCACGGTGCCCTGCCGGTTGAGCCGGACCACGGCGAGGCTCCGGCCGGCGCCACTATCCGTCGCGGTGAGGTTCATCACCCGCTGCATCGGCGCCGATGAGGCGGCGAGGGTCTGCAGCTCCCGGTCGACGTGCTCGAGCAGCCCGACCCGGGTGAGGCTCACCAGCAGGATCCCCGCTGCGACGAGCGCGACGGTCAGCATCGTGCCCAGGGCGAGCACGAGCCGCGTCCGAAGGCTCAGGGTCAGGACCGCCGCGGGCCCCGGCCGTCTTCCCGGCCGGCTCCGCCGTCCGGACGTCGCCCGCGTCCTCGCCCGGGCCACGTCTGCCCGCAGGACGTACCCGAACCCTCGCACGGTCCGGATCAGCCGCGGCTCGGCGTCGTCCAGCTTGCGCCGCAGGTAGCTCACGTACGTCTCGACGACGTTGTCCTCACCCTCGAAGTCGTACTGCCAGACGTGGTCCAGGATCTGCTGCTTGGACAGGACGCGTTCCGGGTTGAGGAGCAGGTAGCGCAGGAGCCGGAACTCGGTGGGGGAGAGGTCGACCTCGCGGCCGCCGCGCCACACCTGGTGACGATCCTCGTCCATCTCGAGGTCGCGGTAACGGAGTCGGGCGGGAGCCCCGCCGCCGGTCTCGCCGCGGACCCTGCGCAGGAGGGCGCCGATGCGGAGGGTGAGCTCCTCGAGGGAGAATGGCTTGGTGACGTAGTCGTCGCCCCCGCGGACGAAGCCGGTGACCCGGTCGTCCTCGGAGACGCGCGCGGAGAGGAAGATGACGGGGACGAAGTCGCGCGCGGCGCGGAGCCGGCGGCAGACCTCGAAACCGTCGATGTCGGGCAGCAGGACGTCCAGCACGACGAGGTCCGGGGGCGGCCGTCGCGGCGGCCTCCAGGGCTGCGAACCCGGTGGCGGCGGTCGTCACCCTGTAGCCCATGTAGCGCAGTGCCGTGGCGAGCAGCTCCGTGATGGACGGCTCGTCGTCGACGACGAGGATGTGCGCTGGTCCCGCGGGCGCGTCGTGCATTGGGCTATCTGACGCCCCAATCCTGTGAGGATGCTGTGAGTCTGCCGTGAACCGGCCCGGTGCGTCGCCGGGCGGCCCCTCGGGCGACCTGGCCGGCCGTGCCTATCATCCGCACATGCCGAACCTGCCCTCCTCCTTCCGTGCCTACGTCGTCGACCGCCGGGACGGAGGTGCCTTCTCCCGGGGTCTTCGCGAGATGGCGCCAGCCGATCTGCCACAAGGCGAGGTGACCGTGCGGGTGGAGTGGTCCGGGGTCAACTTCAAGGACGGGCTGGCGGCCCGCGAGGATGGCCGCGTCGCGCGGCGTTACCCGCTCGTCCCCGGCATCGACCTCGCCGGCACCGTCGTCGCATCGGACGACAACGCGTTCCAGGTGGGCACGAACGTCCTCGCCCACGGCTACGACATCGGCGTCGCGCATCACGGCGGCTACGCTGAGCTGGCGCGCGTCCCGTCGCGGTGGATCGTCCCTCTGCCGGACGGCCTGACGACGCGCGACGCCATGGAGATCGGCACCGCAGGGTTCACGGCGGCGATGAGCGTCGCCGCCCTCGAGGAGCACGGCCTGCGGCCCGGCGACGGCCCGGTGCTGGTCACCGGCGCGTCCGGGGGCGTGGGCACGAACGCGGTCGCCATCCTCGCGACGCGTGGCCACGAGGTGTGGGCCGCCACCGGCAAGGCCGGCGAGGCCGAGCGCCTGACGTTGCTCGGCGCTGCCGGGATCCTGTCACGCGAGGAGGTCACCGCCCCGGGGCGTCCGCTCGAGAGCGTCCGCTGGGCAGGCGCCGTGGACACGGTCGGCGCCGCGACGCTGCCGTACATCCTGCGGACGCTGCCGGATCGGGGCCGCCGTGGCATCGTCGGGCAATGCGAGCGGCGCGGAGCTGGCCACGACGGTGTTCCCGTTCATCCTTCGCGGCGTCGCGCTGCTGGGCATGGACTCGGCGAACATGGCGATCGAGCCGCGCCGCGCGCTCTGGAACCGGCTGGCCACGGACCTGCTGCCGAGGGGCATCGACGACGGCATCACCGAGGTGGACCTCGACACGCTCGAGCCGGCGCTCGACGCGATCGTGGCGGGGCAGGCGCGCGGCCGCTGGGTGGTTCGCGTCTCCGGGTAGTGCCATCTCGCCGGGGCTTCGCGCGGACGCCCGGCTGGTCTGGCTCGGCCCAGCCGGCGCGACGCCTCAGCCGGCCGTGGCGCGCTCGCCACCGTGTCGAACTCGCCGCGCTCGCCGAGGCAGGCCGGGACCCGCCGCGTGCGGCGTTTCGTGGCGTCACCACGGCGCCGGCGTCCCGTCATGGCACCCACCGGCGTCCGGCGTGGCGGGAGCACCACGAGCCGGCTGGCCACGGCGACCGGCTGTTCGTGGCGCAACGGACCGGCCACCTGACCGCACCGCGATCGGCGGCGGCCCACCCGGAGCGGGCCTACCGCAGCTCGCCCCGCAGCTGAGCCATCGCCCGACCAACGGCTCCTCCATCAGCGGCGCCGGGTAGGGCCCGTCCGCCAGCGCCGCCTCGAACTCCATGAACCCGGTGTGGACGAGCGTCGCCCTGGCCACCACCTCGCGCAGCTCCTCCAGCGATCGCTCGACGAACGGGCGCCCGGCATGGGCGCCGTGGCCCGGCACCACCACGGTCCCAGGCCCGGTCTCTTGCCAGCAGCGCCTCCACCGTGGCCGGCCAGTCGAGCGGGAAGCCGTCCCCGAAGAACGGCGGCGCGCCGTTCTCGAGGAGGTCGCCGACGCAGAGCACATCGGCGTCGGGCAACCGGATCAGGATGTCGTTGTCCGTGTGCCCGCGCCCCACGAACTCGAGCCGTACCTCGCGCCCGCCGAGGTCCAGCACCGCGCATCCGGGAAGGTCCTGTCCGGCGGATCGAGCACGACCTCCGCGAGGTCGCCGGCCAGATCCGGCATCTCCACCGCGGTCGATCGCCGCTGCTCCTCGCCGGTCCGCAGGATCATCGTCGCGCACCGGTCGTGGCCCCAGATCACCGCCGGGCGGAGCTCGTGGTTGCCGAAGGCGTGGTCGTAGTGGCCATGCGAGTTGACGACGATGTCGAAGCGCCCGATCTGAAGCGCCCGTGCGTCGTCGAGGATCTCCCGTGCCTGGGCGGGCGTGGAGCGCGTGTCCACGACCAGGGCCTTGCCGCCCCCGCGGACGATCACGATGTTCTGGTCGTAGAACGCATAGCGGCGGACGAAGACGCCGTCGCCGATCTCGAGCCAGGTGAGGTCATGACCGCGGATCGTAGCGGCGCGCCTCGGAACCGACTACGCTGCCGGCACCAGGAGGCGCTCATGACCGCCAACGCCATCCCGACGGGCATCGCGCCGTCGGAGGGAACAGTCAGCGTCGCCGACGGCACCACGCTCCGGACCCTCCGCTGGACGCCCGACGGCGATCCGTGGGCGGTCGCCCTCGTGGTCCACGGCCTGGGCGAGCACGCCGGCCGGTACCGGACCGTCGCGGGTGCGCTCACCGGGGCCGGGATCGACGTCTTCGCCTATGACCAGCGCGGCTTCGGCGGGTCGGCCGGGGTCCGCGCCCACGTCGACCGCTTCGGCCAGCTGCACGACGACCTTGGCGAACGGATGGTCGCCGTCCGGGCGGCGCGACCGGGGCTGCCGCTGGTCCTCTACGGCCACTCGCTGGGCGGCCTGATCGCGGCCGGTTACGTGCTCTCCGGGCGTGACCTGCCGATGCCGGAGCTCCTCGTGCTGTCCGCGCCCGCCCTCGACTCGGAGCAGCCGGCCTGGAAGAAGTCCCTCGCGAAGGTCCTCACCGGGATCACGCCCAGGATGAAGATCGCGAATGGCCTGCCGAAGGACGGCCTGTCCCGTGACCCGGCCGTCCAGGCGGCGGTGGACGCGGATCCGCTGTGCTTCAGCACGTCCACGGTCCGTTTCGGCGCCGAGGCGTTCGCGGAGCAGGAGAGGGTGCAGGGGGTCATCGCGGGGATCCCGGACATGCCGATGCCCACGTACGTGTTCCACGGCTCGGCCGACCCGATCGTGGCCCCGGCCGCGAGCGCGATGCTCGAGGACAAGGGCAACGTCACCCGGCGCGTGCACGATGGCCTGCGCCACGAGTGCCATCACGAGCCCGAGCAGGAGCAGGTCCTCGCCGAGGTGGTGGGCTGGGTCCGGAGAACGCCCCGCATGCCGTCTCCGACGATGCCGGGGTCGCTGCGGCGGTCCCAGCCGCGGCCGGCCCCGCTGCGGCCATCCCCGCGGCGGCGGTGTAGACTCCGGCCTAATCGAATAGTCGCCTCCGGGGAGCGCCACGTGCGCTGAGAGTGTGGTTTGACCACAGACCCGCGGAACCTGATCCGGTTCGTACCGGTGTAGGAAGCAGGCCCGCACGCGTCGACGCCGTCCCCGGACCCCGGGGGCGGTCTCGTTGTCTCTGGAGGCCTCGACGCGAACGTGATCCACCGGCACCGCCGCCCCCGCGCCGTCCATGCGGCCGCGCTCGCCATCGCCCTCTTCCTCGTCACCGGATGCGTCTCGGCGTCCCCGACGGCGCCCTCGCCCGCGACGACCGCCCCGACCGCCTCGCCCGAGGCCGCCGCCACGCCAACGGCGGCCGTCCCGTCGATCGAGGCGAGCCCGACCCCGAAGCCAGCCCCGACGCCCGTCCGGCTCGCCCTGGACTGGACTCCGAACACCAACCACCTCGGCTTCTACGTGGCCCAGTCCAAGGGCTGGTACGACGAGGCCGGCATCGCCCTCGACATCCTCCCGTACGGCGGCACGGCACCCGAGGCGATCCTCGCTGCGCACCAGGCCGAGTGCGGGATCAGCTTCCAGGACTCGATGACGTTCGCGGCCGCCGCCGGCGCCCCCATCGTGTCGGTCATGGCGATCCTCCAGCACACGGCGCAGGACGTCGCGGTGCTGGCGGACTCGAAGATCACCCGGCCCCGGGATCTCGATGGCAAGACGTACGCCGGGTTCGGCTACCCGAACGAGGTCCCGACGCTTCAGTCGGTCATCCGCGCCGACGGTGGTACGGGCACGTTCGACACGGTCACACTGGACACGGCGGCGTACGAGGCGCTCTACGCGAAGCGCGCCGACTTCGTGATCACCTTCTCGGCCTGGGAGGGGATCGAGGCGGCCCAGCGCGGCGTCGACCTCCGCACGTTCAAGTTCACCGACTACGGGTTCCCGGACTTCTACCAGGTGGTCCTCGCCTGTGACCGCGACTGGCTGGCCAGGGACCCGGAGGCCGCGAAGGCGTTCGTGACCGCGACGGCGCGCGGTTTCGGGTTCGCGGCGCTGAACCCCGACGAGGCGGCGGCGATCCTCGTGTCGTCCAACCCGGGGGTCTTCGAGTCCAACCCGGAGCTGCCGAAGGCCTCGGCAACCTACCTGGCCGACCAGCACCTGTTCCTGGACCCCCACGGGGGTGTCGGCATACAGACCCTGGACAAGTGGACCGGTTACTCCGGCTTCCTGTACGACCAGGGCCTGCTGGTCGATGCGCAGGGCGCCAAGCTGACGGCGCCTCCGGACTACGCGGCGCTGTTCACGAACCAGTTCCTGCCGTGAGCGCCGGGACGGTGTCTCGACCGTGAAGGCCCGCCTCCCGTCGATCGCGCTCATCGTCGGCCTCCTCGTCGTGTGGGAGGCCTACGTGCGTGCGGCGGGGGTGAGCCCCGTGGTCCTGCCCGGCCCGGCGCGAATCCTCCAGTCGCTCTGGGAATTCCGCGCGGACGCCGTCCGCCACACGATCCCCACGCTGATCGAGACCGTGGTGGGGTTCCTGGTGGCGGTGGCTCTCGCCATCGCGGCAGCCGCAGCCATGGACCGGACGCCTGTCGTGCGCCGGACCGTGGAGCCCATCCTCGTCACCTCGCAGACGATCCCGATCGTCGCTCTGGCTCCGCTGTTCCTGCTCTGGTTCGGGTTCGGGCTGGCGCCGAAGGTGCTCGTCGTGGTGCTGGTGACGTTCTTCCCGATCGTGGTCGCGCTGCTGGACGGGTTCGGCGCGGTGGAGCCCGAGGCCACGGACCTGATGCGCTCCTACGGCGCGACGGACGGGCAGGCGTTCCGGCTGCTCCGCTGGCCGTCGGCGCTGCCGAACCTGTTCACGGGCCTGCGGATCTCCGTGGTGTACGCGGTGATCGGCGCCGTGTTCGGCGAGTACGTGGGGGCGCGCGAGGGGCTGGGCATCTGGATGCAGTCTCGGCCAACGCGTTCCGCACGGACCTGGTGTTCGCGGCCGTGGTGGTGACCTCGGCGCTGTCGCTGGTCCTGTACTGGGCGGTGGGGGCCCTGCGGCGCCTGGTCGTCCCGTGGGCGCCGGGCGTCCGGCACGAGCGGGCGGTGACCTCCGAGCCGTTCTGAACGCCCGACGTTGCCCGATGCGCCTTTCCCGCCGATCGCGCCTTCCCGCGCGCCCGGCCGGCGATGCGCCTTTGCCGCGCGGCCGGCCAGCGCGATGCGCCTTCCCGCGGCCCAGCCGCGCGGTGTGCACGTCGATCGCGCCATCCAGTGACCCCGTCTGACCGGTCTTCAGGCCGAAAGCGCGCCGGGTGAGCCACCCGGTGGCGCAACCGCGATGGGACCCGCGTGGTTGAGCCACGGGACGGCTCAGATCCGCGCGGGCTCCCGGCCCAGACCGATAGAGCAGCGCCCCGACCGCAAAGATTCGCGCCGCGACCCACAGCGCCACGAGGCGCGTCGCGCGACGGGCCTCCGGCGAGGCCCCGGCGCGTGCGATCATCCGCGCCAGACGCAGCCTCAGACCCTGAGCCAGCGACGAGGTGTCACGGTGCCGGACGCCCGGACGATCGTCTTCTTTCCCGAGGGCGCCTACGGCCCGACGAACAACTGCGCGGGCATCGGCGCCGTGCTGCGGGCCCGCGGCCACCGGGTCGTGTTCATCGTCGAGCAGAGCTTCGCCGGCAGCCTCGAGGCGAGGGGCTTCGAGGAGCGTCTCATGCGCCTGGGCCCGCCGCCGGCGGAGCCCGAGATCCCCGGCCAGTTCTGGATCGACTTCATCCGCGACACGGCGCCTGTCTTCCGCAAGCCGACGATCGAGCAGCTCGGCGAGTTCATCGCTCCGACGTTCCAGGCCCTGATCGACGGCTCGAAGTACGTCAACCCTCGCCTCGCCGAGATCCTCGGGGAGCTCCGACCGGACGCGATCGTGCAGGACAACGTCGTCAGCTTCCCGGCCGTCATGGCGGCGGGCCGCCCGTGGGTCCGGCTCCTCTCGTGCAACCCGGCGGAGGTCAAGGACCCCCTCGTCGCCCCCTTCTCGTCGGGCTACCCGGCCGCGGACAGGACGGGCTGGCCGGCATTCCTCGACGAGGTCCGGAGGACCCACGCCGACATGTGGGCCGACTTCGACGCCTTCTGCCGGGACAACGGCGCCGGCGGCCTGGCGTGGGGTGCCGACGGTCCCGACTTCATGCACGAGTCGCCATTCCTCAATCTCTATTCCTACCCGGCCGAGGCCGACTATGCGCGTGCCAGGCCTCTCGGCCCGACCTGGCATCGGCTGGATTCCACCGTCCGAGCGGCCGACGACGCCTGGGACCTGCCCGAGCACCTCGCGAACCGCGACGGCGCGCTCATCTACCTGAGCCTCGGCAGCCTCGGCTCGGCGGACGTCGCGCTGATGCAGCGCCTGGTGGACCTGCTGGGCAGGACCGCCCACCGCGTCGTCGTCTCGATGGGACCGCTCGCCGACCAGATCACGCTCCACGACAACATGGCCGGCGCGGGCTTCCTCCCCCAGCCCGCGATCCTGCCGCTCGTCGACCTCGTGATCACGCACGGCGGCAACAACACCGTGGTCGAGTGCTTCCACCACGGCAAGCCGATGATCGTGCTGCCGCTGTTCTGGGACCAGGTGGACAACGCGCAGCGCGTGCACGAGACCGGGTTCGGACGGCGGCTGGCGACCTACGACTTTGCCGACGACGAGCTGCTGGGCGCGATCGACGGGCTGCTCGCCGATGCGGCGCCTCAGGTCGAGGATGGCCGGCATCGCGGCCCGGATACGGGCCTCGCGGGGGACGGAGCGGGCCGCGGACTTGATCGAGCGGCTGGCGAGGACCGGGTCGCCCGTCACGGCCTGACCCGGCCGGTCGCGGAACTTGGGGATTGGCGGGCGCCGTGCGGCGTTGTACATTTTCGCGATCTGGGAGGTGTCCCTCCCCGAACCGGGTGGCAGCATGGCGACGGCGCACGCTGAGACGATCCTCCGACTCCGGAGAGAGCCGCCCCGCGACGACGAGGTCCTGCCGCTCTCCCGGGCCGTCGCGGCGCTCGTCGTGCCGTTCCTGCTCGTCGCCTTCGGCCTGATCTACGTTCGCCCCATCCTTGCGGCCGATCTCTTCGCCTGGCCCGTCAAGCCCGAGCTCACGGCCATGCTGCTCGGGGCCGCGTACCTGGGCGGCGTCGTCTTCTTCTGCACCCTGCTGGCCTCCACGGAGTGGCACAAGGTGGCCCTGGGCCTGCCGCCCGTCGCCACCTTCGCCTCACTCCTCCTCGTGACGACGCTGATGCACCGGGACCTGTTCAGCTTCGACCGCGTCGCCGGTTGGACGTGGACCGTGATCTATGTCGTGGCGCCGCCGCTGGTGGTCGCCGCCTGGTGGACGAATCGCCGACGGGACCTGGGACCCAGGCCGTCCGACCCGCTGGTGTCGCGTTTCGTCGTCGGCCTCCTCCTCGTCGGAGGGATCGCCGCCGTGGGCCTCGCCGCGCTGCTGTACCTGGTCCCCGACCTGTTCATCGGCATCTGGCCCTGGCGCCTGACACCGCTGTCGGCACGTGTGCTTGCCCCGATGATGTGCCTGCCCGGCGTCCTCGCGATCGGGATCGCAGTCGACCGCCGCCGGACCGCGATCCGCTCGCCACTGATCGCCCAGGGGGTCGCGCTCGTCGCGATGCTCGTGGCGTTGTGGGCTCGACGAGAAGACCTGACCGGTCCGCCTGCGTCGGTCGCGATCACGCTGATCGTCGTCGCCGGCTCGCTGCTGTTCACGGCGGCGCTGCTCGTCGCCTATCGCGAGCCTGCCGAAGCCGACCAGCGATCGGGGTGACGGCCCTCGCCCTGCCGGACGACGTCGCCGCGGTCCTCCGGGAGTTCTACACCTGCGAGCTCACGACGGTGAACCGGCGGGGCGAGCCGATCACGTGGCCGGCCGTCGCCTATCTCGACGAGGATGCAGGCCGTATCGTGTGCGCGGTCTCCATCGCCTTCCCCGTGAAGGCCTACAACGCCCGTCGCCACCCGCAGGTCTCGCTCCTGTACTCGGACCCGACCGGGTGCTCGCTGGCCGACCCGCCGGCTGTGCTCGTCCAGGGCACGTGCGCGGTCGAGGAGGTCCTCGAGTACACCCCCGACATCATCGGCCTGTTCCGGACGGTCGCCCTCCGCCAGCCCGACAGCCAGCGGTTCTCCAGCAATCGTGTGATCCGGCGGCTGTTCTCCTGGTACCTGTTCCAGCGGATCGCCCTGCGCGTGACGCCACGGCGGGTCACGGTCTGGCCGGCCCGCGACTTCGCCTTCGCGCCGACCGTCATCGAGGTGGGGTGGTGACGGACCTCCTCGCGCTGGTTGCCGACTATCCGACGGCGGTGCTGAGCTGGGTGGAGCCCGACGGGTATCCGGCCAGCGCCCGGTGCCGGGTCCGCCGGCTTGGCGACACGGACCGGTTGGAGCTCGAGACGGTGCCGGGAACGGCGACCGGCAGGCGCGGGCCTGCATGTCTCCTGTTCCACATGCACGATCCGCACCTCGAGGGGCTGCGCCAGATGCTGGCCAGGGGCACCCTGGTCGACGGTCCCGGGCCCGCCGGGAGCGAGTTCGCTGTGACCGATGTCGTGACGGCGAACGGGCGCCCGGACACCGACCGCATGCCCCACGCGGGTGCGCCACTCCACATGCTGCAGTTCTTCCGCGTCGGGAGCCGGCAGGCCCGGGAGTATCTCCGCAAGCGGGGAGAGCCCTGGCCTCCGATCCCCTACGACGACATCGCCCGCGCGGTCCGAGGCGATCCCGTGCAGGCAGGGGCGTCTGCGGCGGCCCCACGGCGCCCGGGATAGCCCCCCGCGCAAGCGCGCAGGTTCCGCCCGCGCCAGCGCGCCCACAGCCAGCCCGTCGCCCCCGTAGCCCCCGGCCGGGTCCGTCGCGTGGCGTGGGTCCGTCTGGAACCCCCGCGAGTCGAGGCGCACAATCTGCGCCACATCGACCGGACAAGCGGCAACCGCGCCCGCAGGCGCCCATGGAGGCCCCAACCGTGACCGAGACCATGACCCAGACAGTGAAGTCGTACCAGCAGTTCATCGGCGGCCGGTGGGTCGACGCCGCGTCCGGCGAGACGCTCGAGGTCGAGAACCCCGCTTCCGGCGTCCAGGTCGCCACCGTCCCGGCCTCGGGCCAGGCGGACGTCGATCGCGCCGTCGATGCCGCTGCCGATGCCTTCGAGACGTGGTCGCTCACCACGCCCCAGACGCGCAGCCTCGCGCTGCTCAAGATCGCGGACATCCTCGATGCCAACGCCGACGAGCTCGGCCGGCTCGAGTCACGCCAGACCGGCAAGCCCACCCAGGCCGCCATCGACGAGATGGCCGTCTCGAGCGACCTGTTCCGATTCTTCGCGGGCGCCTGCCGTGTGCCCGAGGGCCTCGCCGTCACCGAGTACCTCGAGGGTCACACGTCGATGGTCCGGCGAGACCCGGTCGGAGTGGTTGCCAGCATCGCCCCATGGAACTACCCGCTCTACATGGCAGCGTGGAAGCTCGGCCCGTCGCTTGCGACCGGCAACACGGTCGTGCTCAAGCCGGCCGCACGCACTCCGCTCTCCGCGCTGCGGTTCGCGGAGCTCATCTCGGACGTCCTGCCTGACGGCGTCCTGAACGTCCTGACCGGCTCCGGCGGGGTCATGGGCGACATGCTGGTCGGGCACCCCAAGGTCCGCATGGTCTCGATCACCGGCGACACGGCGACCGGCAAGCACATCGCGACAATCGCGGCCGGCACCGTCAAGCGCCTCCACCTGGAGCTGGGTGGCAAGGCCCCCGTCATCGTGTTCGACGATGCCGACGTCGAGCTCGCGGCCGAGATCCTCAAGTCCGCTGGGTACTGGAACGCCGGGCAGGACTGCACGGCGGCATGCCGCGTCATCGCGGGTCCCGCGGTCTACGACAGGTTCGTCGCGGCCCTCGCGGACCAGGTGAAGACGATCAAGTGGGGCAACCCCGCCGATGCCGACGACCTCGACATGGGATCGCTGATCGCGCAGGCCCAGGCCGACAAGGTCGAGGGCATGGTCAACCGGGCCCTCGAGGCCGACGCGGAGCTCGTCCTGGGCGGGCATCGCCCGGACCGGCCAGGCGCCTACTACGAGCCCACGATCCTCGTCAACCCGGACCAGGGCAGCGAGATCGTCCAGGACGAGGTCTTCGGCCCCGTCGTCACCGTCCAGCGTTTCAGCGACGAGGAGCAGGCCGTGCGCTGGGCGAACGACGTCAGGTTCGGCCTGTCCTCCTCGATCTTCACCGGCTCCATCGGCAAGGCCATGCGCGTTGCCCGGCGCCTCCAGTTCGGGACCGTCTGGATCAACGAGCACTTCACACTCGCGTCGGAGACCCCGCACGGCGGCGTCAAGGAATCCGGCTACGGCAAGGACGGCTCGAAGTACGCCCTCGAGGACTACACGGTCGTGAAACACATCACGATCAACACAGGCATCTGACGGGCCGGCGGACCGGGCCCCACCCGAGCCCGGGATCCGGGCCCGCAACGCGAGCGCCGGAACCCGGCCCGACCCCAGACCCGACCCGACCCGACCCCAGACCCGACCCGACCCCAGCCCCGACCCGAGCCCCGGAACCGGCCCGGCCCGAGCGCCGGAACCGGCCCGGCCCGAGCGCCCAACCGCTCGCAACGCGACCTCGTCCTCGGAGCGGAGGCGTGTCGCCTTGGTGGCGACCAATCCGCGAATTGGGCGTCCGCGAGGGTCTGAATCCGGCTGCCAGGAGCGCATCTGGCGACTTCAAGGCGACGAATTCCCGCGACAGGCCGGCTTTCGGTCCCTCATGCGCGGCTTTGTCGCCAGGGAGGCGACGCGGGATGGCGAGGGCCTGCGATCGTTGCTGCGTGACCTCGGGGCGTGACCTCGGGGGCGTGACCTCGGGGCGTGACCGTGGACCCCGCCCCAGGCGCGGGCATGGCGCGCCCGCCGCGGCCCGTCGGGGCGCGCGCCCGCTGCTGGACGGCGGCGCCCGCCCGCCCGCGCCCGCCCCGCGGCCCGTCGAACGCCGCTACGCGATCCCGAGGAGTCGGGCCAGCACCGCACCAACGCCCAGCGCAAGCCCGAGCGACGCCGCCGAGATCCCCAGCGCCGTCCGGCCGCCGAGCTCCCCCCGCAGGGCCGCCAGCGTGGCGATGCACGGGATCGACAGGCTCGACACGACCGCGTACACGAACAGCTGGGCCGGCGTCATCAGGTCGCCGAGACCTGCCCGGTGCCCAAGGGCCACCGCCGCAAACACGAGGAGCAGCTGCAGCGCCAGCTCCTTGCGCAGGAAGGCGAACGCGACCGCGACGCCGGCGATGGCCGGAAGACCGAGCAGCGTCTCGGTCGCCGGTCCCGTGGCGTCCGCGACGACCTGCCAGGCCCCCGTCTCGTAGACGAGACCCAGCACCAGGGAGCCGACCAGCATGATCGGCGCGGCGGTGAGGACGAACCCCTTGAACCGCCACCAGGCCTTCGCGGCCACGTGGCGCCCGACCGGCAAGCGCAGCGGCGACAGCTCGAGGACCAGCGATTGCTGGCGGCCCGGGATCATGGCGTTGGCACCGAGGCCGGCGGCGATCGCGGCGGCCGCCACCACGCCGAACGCGGCGATCGCGACGGGCACGCCCGCGAACGGCGCCAGCGCGGCGATCACGACGGCGGAGCGGGCCGAGCAGGGGGTGAGCGTGACCAGGAACGAGGCCAGCACGCGTTCGCGGCGGGTCCGCAGGACGCGGGTCCCGTAGATGGCCGGCACGTTGCAGCCGGCCGCCGCGAGGAGGGGGATCGCGGCCCGGCCCAGGCAGCCCGAGCATCCCGAACACGCGGTCCATGAGCACGGCCGCGCTGGTGAGGTAGCCGGAGTCCTCGAGGGCGGCGAGGAACAGGTAGAACGTCAGGACGTATGGGATGCCAACCGCCAGCAGCCCGAGCATCCCGCCGTCGAGCGCCCAGAGCAGCGAGCTCGCGACAACCGGGAAGGGGACGATCGCGGGCACGGCCGCCGCGAGGAATGGCGAGACGACGGCCGCCCAGGCGGCGCCGAGCAACGCCGCGAGCCAGCCGCCCACGAGGATGACGGCGAGGAAGGCCGCGAGGCTGACGCCCGCGAAGAGCGGGATGCCGGGCCAGGGCGAGGTGGACCAGCGGGCGAGCCGGTCGGCGAGCGGCTCGGGCGCATCGCGCCGACGCTCGACCTCCGCCGCCCAGGTGCCGGCGATCGACCAGCGCATCGGCTCAAGGGTCCGCGCGTGGCGCAGCGTGGCGCCGCCCGACCGGAGATCACGCCCCCGATCACGCCGGCCTGGAGAGGCTCCATCACGGCCGCCGCACCCAGGGATCGCGGCGGCTCGGCGAGGTCGGCAGCGGTCTCTCGCAGCCCCTGCTCGACGGCCCAAGGGTAGACCGGAGCCGGAACGGTGGACCGGGGCGATGACTCGCCCGCGCCGACCGCCCGCCGCGTTCGAGCGAGTCGGACGGCATCCGCGAGCGCCGCGTCGACGCCCTCGCCGGTTCGGCCGCAGGTGGCGTGCACGGGTCCACCGAACAACTGCGCGAGGCGCCCGGTGTCGATCGAGATGCCGCGCTTCGCGGCTTCGTCGGCCAGGTTGGCCGCCAGGACCACGGGCAGGCCGAGATCCCTGGCGGCGAGTGCCAACGGCAGGTGCCGCTCGAGGTTCCCGGCGTCGGCGACGACGAGGATCGCATCCGGCGCGGTCTCGAGGATCAGGGTCCAGAAAGGCTCGTCGCCCGCGGGTCTGTCGTCGAGCGAGCGCGTCCCGGGCAGGTCCACCAGCCACGCGGCCGTGGTCCCGGAGATGATGCGCCGGCGCTCCAGCGAGACCGTGGTGCCGGGCGCGTTCGCGGTCTCGACGAAGCGCCGGCTGGCGCGGGCGAGGAACGTGGACTTGCCGACGTTGGGGCGCCCGACCAGGGCGACGACGGGGAGGGGCGTCCGGCCCGGCGTCCGGCGCCCGGCGGCAATCGGTGCGCAATCGGCGGCTCATCGGGACTCCGCCAGGGTCGAGACACACCCGGCGACGTCCATCGAGAGCGCCAGCCGCGTCCTGCCGAGCTCGACGACGAGCGGCCCGCCGAGCGGCGTCCGGTTCCTGACGACCACGACACTGCCGGGCATGAGGCCCTCGTGACCCAGCTCCTCCCGCGCCGCGTCGGAGATCGCGACGATCAGCCGTGGCTCGCCGACGGCGGCCCGGGACAGCGGGGCGGGAGAGGCGACGGGACGGGTCGTCATCGGCATCGGTGCAAGCAGGCCATATCAGGCGCGCTTGCCGACAGGGACCAAGTGTCCCTGTGTCCCGTGACCGGGGTCCCGGACGGCCCGCCGGAGCGGTCACGGGACCAGTCCCGAATCTGGGTGCGCCCCGGCGAAATGCCGAGATTCCGGAACCCCGGCGGCGGTACCCGGTGGGCCGCCGCCGGGCCGTTTGGCCCCAACCCGGGCCGGTCGGCCCTCTCTGGCGGGCACCGAATTCGGTCATAGGATGCTGGTAGCTTCGATAAGGTTCGGTAGATTTGGGAGGTTGTGAGTCAGATGCCGGCGCCCGCGAGCATCAAGGACCCCGGGTGGGTGACGCTCACCGAGGCCTGCCGGCTGCTCGGTGTCTCTCCCTCCACCGTCCGACGTTGGGCGGATAGCGGCATGATCCGGACCTTTGTCACACCGGGGGGCCACCGGCGCTTCTCGCGGGCCGGCCTCGAGGCCCTCCTCCCGCAGAACCCGACGGGCCGCCCGTCCCTGTCCGGCCTGGGCGAGACGCCGGGTCGCATGGCTCGCGGGTACCGGCGGGCGGCCGACGAGGCCCACGCCAGCATCCCGTGGGTCGACGAGATGGACGAGGCGCGCCGCGAGCGGTTCCGCGCATACGGCCGCGGGATCGTGAACTCCCTCCTGGAGGCGCTCGACACGAGTGACCTGCGCCGTCGCGCCGGCTTGCTCAGGTCTGCCGAGGACTCGTGCACCGAGTACGGCCGCTTCGCCGGCCGCGAGGGCCTCGTTTCCTCTGCGACCGCGGACCTCTTCCTCCGCTTCCGCCGCCCCTTTCTCGCCGAGCTCGGCGCCCTCGCGCGCCGCCGGGAGCTCGACGCTTCAGCCACCTCCAGCCTCATGACCGACGCCAACACGGCGCTCGACGGCCTGCTCCTGGCGACCCTCCGCGGCTGGGAGGCCGCGGCGCCGGGAACCGGCCGCCGGCCCCGGCGCCCGGTTCCGTCCACCGCGTCCTGAACCGCCCAAACCGGGAGTCCCCGATCGTGACAGTCCCCAGCGCCGCCCCCAGCGCCGCCCCCGGTGCCCGAGCCCCTCGTCCGGTCCACCGCGCCGCGCAGCCCATGGCCCACGGCGGCGATCCGGCCTTCGACTTCCTGCACGAGCATGGCGGCCTGCTGCCGGCGGACCTGCCGCCCGACCTGCGCCTCGTCGCCCTGGTCGTCCACGCGCGTGACGTCCCGAGCGAGGCTCGCGAGGCATTCGGCGACGCCGCCATGGCGATCGCCCACGACCCGCGGGCGATCCTGCTCCGCACCTGCCACCGCGTGGAGCTGTACCTGACTGGTGAGGCCGTTGCCGGGCTCGACCCGCTCGCGCTGCCGGCACTGCCCAAGGGCGGGCGGCGCCTCGAGGGCAGCGATGCCGCCCGCCACATGTTCACGGTCGCGGCCGGACTCGACAGCGTGGTCGTCGGCGAGGACCAGATCCTGCACCAGCTCCGCGAGTGCGTCGCCGATCGCCGGCTGCCCTCTGCCGACATGTGCCCGGTCGACATCGGCTCGACGGGTCCCGAGGCGGCCGGGCTGGAGCCGCTGCTCGAGCGGCTGTTCCAGGTCGCGCTTCACCTCGGCCGGGAGACCCGCTCCTGGCGCGAGGGCCCGCCGCGGTCGCTGGGGGACGTCGCGCTCGACCGGATCCTGCCCTTCACCGGCCCGCTGCTCGGTCGCCGGGTCCTCGTCGTCGGTGCCGGCCGGATGGCACGCCTGGCAGCCCTGGCCGCCGCCCGAAACGGCGCCCGGGTGATGGTGGCGAACCGGAGCGCCGACCGGGCGCTTGCGCTGGCCCACGATGCGGGCGGCGAGCTGGCCCCGTTCGGACCCGAGGCACCGCTGCCCGAGGCCGACGCCGTGATCCTCGCGATCTCGGCCCCGTGGCCTCTCTCGGCGGCCGCGCGCGCCGACCTGCTCCGCGCCACCTGCCCCGTGATCGACCTGTCGTCGCCGGCCGCCCTGGACACCGGGCTCCGCACCGCCCTCGCCGGGCGCTACACCTCCGTCGACGACCTCGCCCGCACGGCGCCGGGCGGCGTCCGGCCTCGTGCCCAGCGCCGGTACGTGCGCGCCATCGACGCCGCCGTGACCGGCTTCAGCCACTGGGTGCGCGCCCGGTCCTCGGTGCCGGTCATCCAGGCCCTGAGCGAGCTCGCCGAGGGGCGCCGGGCCGACGAGGTGGACCGCATCCTCCGCCGCCTCGACCTCCCCGACCACGAGCGCGAGCTGGTCATCCAGATGAGCCACCGGCTTGTCGCCGGACTCCTCCACGCGCCCCTGGCCACGCTCCGGGAGGATGCGAGCGGCGACGCCGAGCGTGCCGCGCGCGCCCTGTTCGGCCTCTAGCCGGTGAAGCGTCCCATGACCAGAACCCTCCGTATCGGCACCCGGGGCTCCGACCTCGCGCTGGTGCAGGCCCGCTGGGTCGCCGCGCGGCTCGCCGGGCACGACATCGCCACCGAGATCGTGATCATCCGCACCGAGGGCGACGACCGCCCCTCCGACACGGCCTGGGGCGAAGGCGCGTTCGTCGGCCGGATCGTTGCGTCCCTGCTGGACGGCTCCGTGGACCTCGCGGTCCACTCCGCGAAGGATGTCCCGACCGCGGAGCCGGACCGGCTCGTGATCGCCGCCTACCCCGCGCGCGAGGACCCCCGCGACGCGCTCGTCTGCCGCGCCCGCGGGACGACCCTCGCGACGCTGCCCCCGGGTGCGCGCATCGGGACGGACTCGCCCCGGCGGGTCGCCTTCCTCCGGGCGGTCCGCCCGGACCTCGACCTGCATCCGCTGCACGGAAACGTGGACACCCGACTGGCCAAGCTGGATCGAGGCGAGAGCGATGCGCTGGTGCTCGCTGTGGCCGGACTCACGCGCCTCGGTCGCGCGGACCGGATCGACGAGATCCTGCCGGCCGACGTCGTCCCGTCCGCGCCCGGTCAGGGATCGCTCGCCCTCCAGGTGCGCGCCGACGACGCGGAGGCGATCGAGGCCGTGGGGCTGCTCGACGACGCCGACACGCGGTCCGCCATCGAGGTCGAGCGCGCGCTGCTGGCCGGGACCGGCGGCGGCTGCCGGTCGCCGATCGGGGCGGTCGGCACGGTGCGCGACGGGCGCCTGGACGTGGTCGCGGGTGCCGAGCGGGCCTGGACGCCCGCGGAGGGCGCCCCCATCCACGTCCCACCCGTCGCCTGGGTCCGCGGCCGGGCGGCGCCGGCGGATCGGAACCACCTTGCCGCACGGCTGGCCCGGCGGATCGTGGCGCTGCGGGCCAGGCCGCGGGCGCTCGTGGCCCGCCCGGTCGGACAGGCGGAGGCGATGATCGAGGCGCTCGAGGCCGCCGGCGTGGAGTCCGTCCACGTGCCGTCGATCGAGATCCACCCAGCGCCGGCGGGCGGCGCCTTCGACACGGCGGTCGCCCAGGTCAGCCCGGGTGACACGGTGGTCGTCACGAGCGCCAACGCGGCGCGCGTCATGCTCCAGGCGGCGTGGCGCCTGGACGTGGACCCGCACCTCCTTGCCTGGGGCGCGGTGGGGGAGGCGACCGCTTCCATCCTCGCGGACGCGGGTGTGGCGGAGCCCTTCGTCCCGTCGGAGCCCACCGCTGCTGCGCTCGGCCGCGAGATGCCGCTCGCGCCGCGGGCCCGCGTCCTCGTCCCGCACGCCGACATCGCGGACAGGGCGCTGGCCGACACGCTGCGCCAGCGCGGGGCATCCGTCACGGGCGTCATCGCCTACGAGACCGTGGAGGCACCGGAGACTTCCCGGCTCCTGCTGGCCGCGGCGCTCGACGACGGGTTGCCTGACGTGCTGGTCCTGACCAGTCCCTCGACCGCTCGCGGGCTGCTGGCCCTCGCGACAGCGGAGGCGCGCACGGTGCTCCTCGGCACGCCGGTGATCACGGGCGGACCGACCACCTACGCCGTCGCCCGGGAGCTGGGCTTCGGGACCGTGCTCCGGGCTCCCTCGCACGGTGCCCGCACGATCGCCGCCTTCACGGCTGCCGCGCTGGGCGTGACGGCACGCGAAACGAGCTCCGAGCCCGCGACCTACCCCGAGCCCGCAACCCACCCCGACCCCGCGACCCACCCGCCCGACCCGACCGGAGAGACACGATGAGCCTCCTCGCCGATCCCACGGTGATCCCTGCGCCCGATCTTCCGGCGGCGGACGCATCCGCATCCCCGCCCGTGGACCCCGCGCACCGCCTCCGCCGCACGAGGCGCACCGAGACCCTCCGCTCATTCGTGCGCGAGACGCGGATCCATCCCCGCCAGCTCGTTGCGCCCCTGTTCGTGACCCCGGGGCGCGGCCTTCGGGAGCCCGTCGGCTCGATGCCCGGCGTGGAGCGCGTCTCCCCGGACGAGGCGCTCGCCGACGCCCGCGCGCTCGCCGCCCTCGGCGTCGGCGGCCTGATCCTGTTCGGGCTCCCGGCCGCGAAGGATGCCCTGGGCTCCGGTGGCTGGGTGGCGGACGGCATCGTCCAGGAGTCGCTGCGACGCCTGCGCGAGGCGGACCTCGACCTCGTGCTCATCGCCGACACCTGCCTGTGCGAGTACACGGACCACGGCCACTGCGGGCCGCTCCTCGCCGACGGGCGGGTGGACAACGACGCCGCCATCGAGCTGTTCGCCCGCACCGCTGCCAGCCAGGCCGAGGCCGGCGCGGACATCGTCGCCCCGTCCGGGATGATGGACGGCCAGGTGGCTGCGATCCGGCGGGGCCTCGATGCGGCCGGCCACCGCGACACGGCGATCATGGCCTACGCCGCCAAGACCGCCTCCGCGTTCTACGGCCCGTTCCGCGAGGCGGCCGGGTCCACGCCCGCGTTCGGCGACCGCCGCGGCTACCAGATGGACCCGGCCAACGCCCGGGAGGCCATGCGCGAGATCGCCGTGGACATGGCGGAGGGCGCGGACATGCTCCTGGTCAAGCCCGCCCTGCCGTCGCTCGACATCCTGGCGGCCGCCCGCGCCCGGTACGACGTCCCGATCGGCGCCTACCAGGTGAGCGGCGAGTACGCGTCGATCGAGGCCGCCGCCCAGCGCGGCTGGCTGGACCGCCGCCGTGCGCTCACCGAGAGCACCGTCTCCATCCTGCGCGCGGGGGCGGGCTTCGTGATCACGTATGCCGCGGCCGACCTCGCGGCATGGTCGCGGGAGGCCTGAGATGAGCTCCAGCAGCGTCGACGCAGACGGCGGCGGGGGTCGCCAGGCGGACCTGCGGGCGCGCGCCGGCGACCTGTTCCCGGGCGGCGTCAACAGCCCCGTCCGGGCCTTCCGCTCGGTCGGGCGCCCGCCCCTGATCCTCGATGCCGGGAAGGGCCCGCGCGTCCGCGACGCCGACGGTCGCTGGTACCTCGACTACATCGGCTCCTGGGGCCCGGCGATCCTCGGCCACGCCGCCCCGGCGGTCGTCGAGGCCGTCCGTGAGGCGGCGCTCGACGGGTTCGCCCTGGGCGCGACGGGTCCCCGCGAGGTGGAGCTGGGCGAGCGGATCCGCGCCGCGATGCCGTCCATCCAGCGGCTGCGCTTCGTCTCGTCGGGCACCGAGGCCGTCATGAGCGCGATCCGGCTCGCCCGGGGCGCGACGCGGACGGGACCTCATCGTCAAGTTCGCCGGCGGCTACCACGGCCACGGCGACAGCCTGCTGGTCGAGGCGGGCTCCGGCCTCGCGACGCTGGCGATGCCGGGTTCCGAGGGCGTCACCGCCGGCGCGGCGCGGGACACGATCGTCGTCCCCTACAACGACCCGGACGGCGTGGCCGAGGTGTTCCGGGCGCACCCCGATCGCGTCGCCGCGATCATCGTGGAGCCGGTCGGCGCGAACGTGGGCGTCATCGCCCCCGAGCCGGGCTTCCTCGAGGCGCTGCGGGAGCTGACCGAGGCGAACGGTGCGCTCCTCATCTTCGACGAGGTGATCACCGGGTTCCGGGTCGCACGGGGCGGGGCCCAGGTGCGGTACGGGATCGTGCCGGACCTCACGACCCTCGGCAAGATCGTGGGCGGCGGGATGCCGATCGGGGCCTACGGCGGACGCGCGGACCTGATGGCTCACGTCGCTCCCGAGGGTGGCGTGTACCAGGCAGGCACGCTGTCCGGTCACCCGGTGGCGATGGCGGCCGGTGTCGCCACCCTGGACCTGCTGACGGCCGACGCGTACGAGGTCCTCGAGGACACCGGGGCAGCGCTCGAGGCCGGCCTCCGGCTGGCGGCCGCGGCGTCGGGCCGCGAGGTCGCGATCGCGCGGGTCGGATCGCTGCTGACGGTCTTCTTCCGGGTCGGTGTCCCGCGCAACAGCGCCGAGGCGCTGTCTTCGGACCGCGACGCCTATGCGCGCTTCTTCGGCGCGATGCTCGACGAGGGAGTCCTGCTCGCGCCCTCCCAGTTCGAGGCGTGGTTCATCTCGCTGGCCCACGGCGACGCGGAGATCGAGGCGACGCTTGCGGCCGCACGCAGGGCGTTCTCGGCATGAGCCCCGACGCGCGGTACCTCCGCGCCGCCCGCGGCCTGCCGGTGGACGCCACGCCGGTGTGGTTCATGCGCCAGGCCGGCCGCGCGCTGCCCGAGTACCGCAGGATCCGGGAGCGCGCGACGCTGCTCGAGATCACCCGTGACCCGGCCCTGTGCGCCGAGGTGACGCTCCAGCCCGTCCGCCGCCTGGGCGTCGACGCGGCGATCCTGTTCGCCGACATCACGACGCCCCTCGCCGGCCTGGGCGTGGCCTTCGACATCAAGGAGGGCGTGGGTCCCGTCATCGAGCACCCAGTCCGGACGATGGCGGACGTGCAGGCCCTGCGCCAGTTCGACCCGGAATCGGCCGTCGCGCCACTCCTCGAGGCGATCCGCCTGATCAGGGCGGCGTCGCCCGTGCCGCTGATCGGGTTCGCGGGCGCGCCGTTCACGCTCGCCTGCTACCTGGTCGAGGGTGGGCCGTCGCGGGACTTCCTGGCGACGAAGCGGCTGATGCACGCCGAGCCCGGGACCTGGGCCGCGCTGCTGGACCGCCTGGTCGAGGCGACCGTCGCCTACCTGTCCGCCCAGGTGGCGGCGGGCGCGGAGGCAGTCCAGGTGTTCGACTCCTGGGTCGGGGGCCTCAGCCCCCTCGATTACGAGCTCCGCCTGTGGCCGTGGATGCGGCGGCTGTTCGAGGGCATCGCGCCGCTCGGCGTCCCGACCACGCACTTCGGCGTGGGGACGGGCGGGATTCTCGGCCTCCAGGCCTCCGCCGGCGGCGACGTGATCGGGCTCGACTGGCGGATCGCCCTCTCGGAGGGCAGGCGTCTCGTTGGCGACCGGGCCGTGCAGGGGAACCTCGACCCGGTCCTGCTCCTCGGCCCCTGGGAGGGCGTCGAGGAGGCGGCCCGCTGGGTGCTCGCCCAGAACGGCGGCCGGACCGGCCACGTCTTCAACCTCGGCCATGGCGTGCTGCCGGGCACCGACCCGGACCACCTGGCCCGCCTCGTCGACCTCGTCCACAGCTCCGGAGCGTCCCGATGACCACCACCCCGACCGAGGCCGTCCTGCTGATGGCCTACGGCAGCCCGACCCGGCTCGACCAGGTCGAGGCGTACTACACCGACATCCGCCGCGGCAGCCCGCCCCCGCCACACCTGCTCGAGGAGCTGCTGGGCCGCTACACCGCGATCGGTGGCGGGTCCCCCTGTCGCGCATCGTGGAGGAGCAGCGGGCCGCGGTGGAGGCGGAGCTCGCCGCGCGCGGCATGGCGGTGCGGGTGTACGCGGGCATGCGCCACATCGAGCCGCGGATCGGCGACGTCGTGACCGCGATGGCCGGCGACGGGGTGGGCCGGCTGGTGGCGATCGCGCTGGCACCGCAGAGGTCGTCCAACGCAGCCGGCTACCGCCGGGCGGTCGATGCCTCGCTCGAGCGCATCGCGGAGGGGGGCGGGCGGGCCCCGGAGGTGCTCTTCGTGGACTCGTGGCACGACCAGCCACGGTTCATCGAGGCGCTCGCGGACACCACCCGCGAGGCCTTGGACCGCTTCCCGAATCCGGCCCGGGTGCGCGTCATGTTCACCGCCCACAGCCTGCCGGCGCGCGTGGTCGCGAACGGCGACCCGTACCCGGACGAGCTGGCTGCGACGGCCTCCCTCGTGGCCGCCCGACTCGGGCTGGACGCGTGGGACTTCGCCTTCCAGAGCGCCGGCCGCACGGGCGAGCCGTGGCTGGGACCCGACATCCTCGACGAGATCCGGCGCCTCGCGGCCGAGGGCGTCACGGAGCTGGTCGTGCGGCCCGTGGGCTTCGTCGCCGACCACCTCGAGGTCCTCTACGACATCGACATCGAGGCGCAGGGCGTCGCCCGCCCGCTGGGCGTGCGCCTGGAGCGTGCCCGCTCGATGAACACCGATCCCACCTTCATCTCGGGGCTGGCCGACATCGCGGCCGGCGCCCTGCGTCCCATGACCGCCGCCAGGGCGGCCGAGGAGAACCGATGACCACGACCAGCGCCCCGCAGCACGTTCCGTCCCCGGCCGGCCGCCCGGGGGGCCACCCGGGTGGGCACCCCGGTGGTCATCCCGGCGGCCACCCGGGGATCACCGGCGTCGGGGCCGTGCGCGCCGAGGGCTACATCTACGACCGCGCCCCGATGCTCGTGTACTGGGAGACCACCCTCGCCTGCGGGCTCGCCTGCAGGCACTGCCGGGCCACCGCGCAGGCCGAGCGCAACCCGCTGGAGCTGACCACGGACGAGGGCTACCGGCTGCTGGACGAGATCACGACCTTCGGGCGGCCGTACCCGCACGTCGTGTTCACCGGCGGCGACCCGCTCAACAGGCCCGACCTGCACGAGCTCGTGCGTGCCGCGACGGAGCGGGGGATCGGGGCCTCGCTGGCACCGGCCGCCACGCCGCTCCTGACGCAGGAGATCATGGAGAGCCTCAAGGAAGCAGGCGTCCAGAACATCTCGCTGTCCCTGGACGGTTCCGATGCCGAGCGACACGACGGCTTCCGGATGGTGCCGGGGACGTTCGCCAAGACGCTCCAGGCGGCGAGATGGGCGCGGGCCGCCGGTCTGCCGATCCAGGTCAACACGCTGGTCACGGACGAGACGCTGGCCGACCTGCCCGCGATCTACGAGCTGCTCCTGGACATGGACATCATGCGCTGGAGCCTGTTCATGCTGATCACGACGGGGCGGGGGAGCGCCCTGCGCGAGGTGACGCCGCCCAGTCCGAGAAGCTCAACGGCTGGCTGTTCGGGCTGTCGAAGACGGCCCCGTTCCAGGTGAAGACCACCGAGGCAACCCACTACCGCCGGCTCGCGATCCGCGAGATGCAGGCCGCGGGCATGGACTTCGAGGCCATCCTGAACACGTCGGTCGGGCGCGGGTTCGGCATCCGGGACGGCAACGGGATCGTGTTCGTCAACCACGACGGGACCGTGAACCCGTCCGGCTTCCTGCCGATCCCGCTGGGGAACGTGCGCGAGAGCTCGATCGTTGACCTGTACCGGGACCACCCGGTGATGAGGGACCTGCGCCGGCCGGAGAGCTTCAAGGGCCGTTGCGGGGCATGCGAGTTCGCACGGGTGTGCGGCGGGTCGCGGGCCCGGGCGTACGCGTGGACGGGCGACCCGCTCGAGGCGGACCCGTTGTGCCCGTACGTGCCGTCGGGATCGGCGGCCCAGTACGGGATGCCGGCCGCGTCGGCCGCGGACGCTGCCTCACCCGCCGCGGGCGTCTCACCCGCGGTCGTGTCACCCGCCGCGGGGGCCTCGGCGGCCGTCTCGCCCCCGGGCTCGCAGGCCTGACCGATCCGGTGAGCGTCCTCGTCGTCGGCGGCGGCATCACCGGCCTGGTGGCCGCGCGCGCGCTCGCGCTCGACGGGATCCCCGTCACGCTGGTGGAGGCCGGTCCGCGCCTGGGCGGCAAGGTGGCCACGGAACGCGTCGACGGATTCACAATCGAGCACGGCCCGGACTCGTTCCTGGCCACGCGCCCGGCGGCAATCTCGCTCGCCCGGGAGCTGGGTCTGGGCGCAGACCTGACCGGGACGCTCGACCCGCGGGCGGTCTACATCCGCCACCGCGGCTCGCTGGTGCCGATGCCGGAGGGCCTCGGTCTCGTCCTGCCGACCAGGGCGATGCCCTTCGCGAGGTCGAGGCTGTTCTCGTGGCCCGAGAAGGCCCGGATGGCGATGGACGTGGTCGCGCCGCGCCGGCTGGGGGCCGAGGACGTGGCCGTGGGGACGTACCTGCGGGCCCGGCTCGGCTCGCCGCTGGTGGACCGGCTCGCGGGGCCGCTCGTCGGCGGGGTCTATGGGACGCCGATCGACGAGCTGAGCCTGGACGCAGTCGTGCCGCAGCTCCGCACGGCCGAGCGCGAGCACAGGAGCCTGCTGTTCGCGGGGCTCGCCGACGGGCGCGCGACGCGGCGCGCCGCGGCGGCGAGGGCGGCTGCGGCCCGCGCGGCTGCGGCCGCCGAGTCCGGGGCTCCCGGTGCGCTGGGGTCGAAGCCGCTGGGCGTCTTCGTCTCGCTCCGGGGCGGCATGGACCGGCTGACGGAGGCGGTCGCCGCCTCGGCACGGGCGGCCGGCGCGGAGCTGCACACGGGGCGTGCGGTGCGGTCCCTCGCCCGATCCGGATCCCGGGTCACGGCACGCCTCTCCGACGGGTCGGCCGCCCTGTTCGACGCCGTGATCATCGCCGCCCCCTCGCCCGTCGCCGCGGTCCTCCTGGACGACGAGCTCCCCGGCGCGTCCGCGGCGCTCGACACGATCCCGCACGGGACCAGCATCCTCGTCACACTCGCGTATCCGCGCGAATCCGTCGGCCACCCGCTGGTCGGGCATGGCTACCTCGTCCCGCCGACGGATGGCGGCCCGATCGGCGCCTGCACGTGGACGTCGCAGAAGTGGCCGGACCGGGCGCCCGAGGGCACCGTCCTGCTGCGGATGTTCGCCCGCGACGAGGAAGCCTGGACCCGCCAGCCCGACGAGACCCTCGTTGCCGCGGCCCGGGACGATGCGGAGCGGACGTTGCGGATCACCGGCGAGCCGCTCCTCGTGCGCGCCTCGCGCTGGGAGCACGCGATGCCGCGGTACACCGTGGGCCACCTGCGGCGCGCCGCGGCGGTCGAGGCGGCCGTGGGCGCGTGGCCGGCCGTGACCGTCACCGGTGCGTCGTACCGGGGCGTCGGCCTGCCGGACTGCGTGACGCAGGGGTTGGCGGCGGCCTCGTCGGTGGCCGCAAGCCTCCGCGCGGACGAGGTCGCTCGGACGGAGGCGCCCGACGGCCTCGCGGAGCGGGTGGCCGCGATGGCCGCGGCGTTCGACCAGGTTCTGCCACCCAGCACCTCGCCTAGTGACCCCGGGCTCCGACGCCGGGTTCCCTGACACCTCCCGAACCCGGACTCGCTCCAGCTGCACGTCGCCAGGCCGAGATCATGCCGACCCGTCGGGCGCGGTCCGAGTCAGGAACCGAGGGCCTGCCGGAGCTCGGGCAGGCGGTCCATCGTCTCGACGTCGAACGGCGTCCGGAATATCAGGATCGGATGGGCGAAGCCCGCGTCCCGGTAGCGCGCCAGCGTGGCCGCAACGTCCCCGACCGGCCCGCCCGCCGAGAGCGCGCGCTCGTCGATCTGCGGCAGGTGCGCGGCCAGCCAGCCCGCCCAGGCGGCCTCGGCCTCCGCCCGGTTCCGCCGGATCACGACGTTGATATTGACCGTTCGCTCGATCTCGCTCTCGTCCCGCGCGGCGGCCTCGCAGGCAGCCCGCAGGATCGCGTCGGCCGCCGCCACCTCGTCCGGCGTGCCGTAGGCGTTCCACAAGTCCGCGTGCCGGGCGACAAGCGGGAGCGTCTTCCTGGGCCCCGAGCCTCCGATCAGGATCGGCAGGCGGGCCTGGATTGGGCGCGGCGCGCAGACGGCGTCGACGAACCGGTAGAAGCGCCCCGCGTGCGTGACCGTCTCGCCGTCCAGGAGCCGGCGGACCAGCGGCACCGCTTCAGCCAGCCGGTCGAGGCGCTCGCCGAAGCCGCTCCCGAACTCGAACCCGAACGCTTGGTGCTCCCGCTCGAACCAGCCGGCGCCGATGCCGAGGATCGCGCGCCCGCCGGACACCTGGTCGATCGTCGTCGCCATCTTGGCCGTGAGGCCCGGGTTGCGAAGGGTGTTGGCGGACACCAGGTGGCCGATCCGGGCGCGACGAGTGACCGCGGCGATGGCGGCGAGGGTCGTCCAGCCCTCGAGCTTCGGATCAGGCCAGGCGCCCTCGTCGGAGAGCAGGTGATCGTCGACCCACAGGTCGTCGAACCCGGCGGCCTCGGCGTGCAGGACCGCCTCGCGCAGCTCGGGCCAGGCCGTGCGCTGGACCCAGAACGCCGCCCCGAACCGCATCGCCATCGCCCGCCTCCTCGTTCCGTATCGTAGGGGCGTGACCCGTGACCCAGCTGCAGACGCCGCCCTCCCGCCCCCATTGCGCGACGCGGTCGTCACGCGACGACGGTTCAACGGCCGGCTGTTCCGCTGGCACGCCCTCGCGCGCCGTCCGCTCCAGGTCCGGGAAGCGGCGACGCCGTGGGAGGTCCTGGTCGCCGAGGTCATGTCCCAGCAGACCGGGATCGAGCGGGTCGGCCCGGCGTGGCGGCGGTTCGTCGACCGCTGGCCGACGCCGGCCGACATGGCGGGCGCGGGCACCCACGAGCTGATCGCGGCATGGGCGGGGCTCGGTTACAACCGGCGTGTCCTCGCCCTGCGCGAGGCTGCCCGGACGATCGTGACCCGTCATGCGGGTGGCGTGCCCGCGACGGTCGCGGACCTCGAGCGGCTGCCGGGGGTCGGTCCCTACACCGCCCGGGCCGTGGCCGCGGCCGGGTTCGGCGTGTCGGTGGCACCGCTCGATGTCAACGTCCGGCGCGTCCTGTCCCGGGTCCTCGGGGTCGCCCCGGCAGACCCGGGGCTCCAGGCGGCCGCGGACGCCCTCGTGTCCCGGGGCGAGCCGGGTCGCTGGCTCGATGCCGTCATGGACCTCGCCTCCTCGACGTGCCTGCCGAGGGTGCCCCGGTGCGGCGTCTGCCCGCTGGCTCCGATGTGCGCCTCGCGGGGAGTGGCCGTGACGGTCGAGCCGATGACCCGGGCCGCGCCCTTCCCGGCGACGACCCGCTGGCTCCGCGGCCGGCTGGTGGCGCTCGTCGCCGGCGCCCCTGCCGGCACGTGGGTCCAGCTGCCGGACCGGCTCGGGCGTCACGGCAGCGAGGCCATTGCCGCCGCCGCGCGAGGACTCGAGACGGACGGCTTCATCGAGCTGCGTGGGGATGAGGCAAGGGTGCGGCCCTGACGCGGCGCGCTCTCGAACCGCTCGGGGCACCGTCGTATGACACGGTGCGGCACTGGTGCAGAATGCGGCCGTGGACGTCCGCAACGACCCCTTCGACCTCGACCGCTTCGCCCTCGCCCAGGCGCCGCCGCCCGCCTACGGCCACATCGTCGAGGAGCTGCGACAGGGCCAGAAGACGGGCCACTGGATCTGGTTCATCTTCCCGCAGCTCGCGGGGCTCGGCCGGAGCGACCTGTCGCGGTACTACGCGATCTCCTCCCTCGACGAGGCGCGGGCGTACCTCGCGCACCCCGTGCTGGGGCCGCGGCTGCGCGAATGCGCCGCCATCGTCGCGGCGACGGAACGGCGGTCCGCGGAGCAGATCTTCGGGCCGGTGGACGCGATGAAGGTCCGCTCGTGCATGACGTTGTTCCACCGCGCGGCCCCCGACGAGCCGCTGTTCGGGCGGGTCCTCGACCGGTTCTACGGTGGCGTCGCGGATCCCGCGACAGACGGGCTGCTCGGCCCTAGCTCAACTGCCTGAGGCCGGCCCGCCCGCCGGACCACCAGTCCACCGATCCGGTGGCACTGGGGGTGTTCCTGGACTCCCGGTCCGACAGCGTTCGATCCAGACGGCTCGGATGCCCGCGACCGGTCGCAATCTCGACCGGGAGTCCATTCACATCGCTGGAGGACGGCGCTGGCGTGGACTGGGAGTCCGATCAGGCGAGGACGGCGTCGCGGCCGTTCAGCGCCCGACCCGTCGCCAGCCCGGCGCGGTACCCTCTCGGACGTGCCCGCCGGAACCGCTCCCCTCCCTGCCGACGACCCGGGGCTCCGCACGCTCACCCTGGACGAGCTGGAGCTGCGCTGGGCCCAGGCGGCCTCGCGCACCGCGATCTCGGCCGAGGCCATGATGGGCGCCGACCGGAAGGCGCAGGCGCTCGGGATCCCGGGCGAGCTGCTCATGGAGCACGCGGGGACCGCCGTCGCGGCCGCGGCCCGAGCCCTCCTCGAGCACAACGGCCGCCAGGGCCGCCCGATCCTCGTGCTGGCGGGATCCGGCAACAATGGCGGTGACGGCTTCGTCGCGGCCCGCCACCTGGCCGAGTGGGGATACCCGGTGATCGCGGCCCTGGTGGCCCCCGACGAGACGCCACGGACCCGCGACGCGGCCCAGAACTGGAAGCGCCTCGACGGCATCGAAGGCGTGACCAAGATGCACGCGTCCGTCGCCCGCGACGTGGCCATCCTCGGCCAGGGGATCGAGAAGGCGGGGATCATCGTGGACGCGCTCCTGGGCACGGGCGTCAGCGGGCGGCTTCGCGAGCCCGTCCGGACCGCGGTGGAGGTGATCCGCAAGGCGCGGGACGCCGGCACCCCGGTGCTGGCGGTCGACACCCCCACCGCCGTCGACCTCACGTCGGGGGACCCGTCGGACCCGGTGGTTCGTGCCGACCTCACCGTGACGTTTCACCGCCCGAAGACCGGTCTGCAGGCCAGGATCGGGAAGGCGCTCGCCGGGCGAATCCTCGTCGCGCCGATCGGGATCCCGCAGGAGGCGGACCGTGGCTGAGGTCGGCGGCCGCTGGGACCGGACCGTGGCTGAGGTCGGCGGCCGCCGGGACCGGACCGTGGGTGAGGTGGGCGGCCGCCGGTACCGGACCGTGGCTGAGGGTGGACGGCAGCCGGAACCGGACCATGGCTTCGCCGGCCGTGGCTGACGGCGATCCACCGCCTGTCCGTCCGGACCCGGCCCGGCAGCCGGGCCTGCGCGAGGTGCTGCTCGCAGCCGCCCTCGTGGTGGCGGCCGTGCTCGTCGCGGCCGGCGTCACCGCGCTTCTGCCCCGCGAGGGCCAGGACCTCGTCTTCCACACCCCGCTCCTCATCCTGGTGCTCATCGCCGGCACGGCCATCGTCCTGTGGCGCATCCTTCGTTCGGCCTGAACCTGGGAGACCCCATGACCGAGCAGCGGACCCCGTACGCGACCCCATGACCGACCAGCCGACCCGGCACGCGACCCCATGACCGACCAGCCGACCGCGCACGCCACGCGGCCACCGCTCGCCCGGCGAGGGGCGGACCTCGAGCGGCTCGCGAACGAGCAGTGGGACCTGCTCGTGGTCGGGGGCGGGATCGTCGGCGCCGGCGCCCTCCTGGACGCGGTCTCCCGCGGTATGCGCGTCGCCCTCGTGGAGCAGGACGACATCGCCGTCGGGACGTCGTCGCGCTCCAGCCGCCTGATCCACGGCGGGCTGCGGTACCTGCAGCAGATGGAGGTCCACATCGTGCGGGAGTCCCTGCGCGAACGCACCCGCCTGCTCCGGCTGGCGCCGCACCTGGTCCGGCTCGAGGAGTTCCTGCTCCCGCTCTACGGGCCGCGGGTCGCCACGCGCGCGCTGTACACCGCCGCCCTGACCATGTACGACGTCCTCGGATCGGCGAAGTCGGGCGGCCGCCACCACCAACTCTCCCTGGCCGAGACGCTCGACTACGCCCCGGACCTCGTCCGCAAGGACCTCCGCGGCGGGCTGCTCTACCACGACGCGATGGAGGATGACGCCCGGTTCACGCTCGCGGTCGTCCGAACCGCAGTGGCGCAGACGACCGGCGTCGCGCTGGCGGTGACCCGCGTCCGCGCGACCGGACCGACCCGCGATGGCGACCGCGTCACGGGCGCCTCCGTCGAGGATCGTCTCACCGGGACGACCTTCGACGTTCGTGCAGGGGCCGTGCTCGACGCGACCGGGGCATGGGGCGCGATGCCGGACCGCCCCTTCGGCGCCGCCTCGTTCAACGTGCTGCCGGCCCGCGGCAGTCACCTCGTCGTCGCCCGCGAGCGCATCCCGGCCCGGGGCGGCATGACCCTCCGGATCCCCGGCAGGGTCGCGTTCATGGTGCCATGGCCGCGCCACTGGCTCATCGGGACAACCGACCACCCCTTCCACGGCGACGTGGACCGCGTCAGTGCCAGTGCGGCCGAGGTGGACGAGATCCTGGGCACGCTCAACGGCGCCCTGGACACGGTGATCACGCGGGACGACATCGTGGGAACGTATGCCGGGCTACGCCCGCTGATCGCGCCTTCGGACGCCGGCTCCACGGTCAAGGTCTCGCGAGACCACAGGGTGAGCGTGGAGGGCGACGGCCTCGTCCGCGTGAGCGGTGGCAAGTACACGACCTACCGCGTGATGGCCCGAGACGCGGTCGATGCGGTGCTCGGTGACCAGGCGAGGGACCGGCCCAGCGGCACCGGGAACCTTCCGATCCGCGGCGCCGCCGCGCGCTCTGGGCTCGATGCGCTTGGCGCCCGCCTGGCGACCGAGCCCGGGATCGACGACGAGGCCGCCAGGTCACTGGTGGACCGCCACGGGACCGACGCCCTCGACGTCCTCAAGCTCGGCCGAGAGCACGACCTCGTCCGCCCGCTGGTGGACGGGCACCCGTTCCTCGAGGCAGAGATCGCCTGGGCGGCGGAGCAGGAGATGGCTCTCTCGCTTGACGACCTCCTCGCCCGGCGCGTTCGGCTGGCTCCCGTGCTCCGCGATCGCGGCGCGGCGATCACCCGGCGGGTGGCGGCGATCGCGGGCCATGTCCTCGGCTGGGACGCCACCCGCCAGGCCGCCGAGGTGACCGCCTATCTCGAGGGTGCCCGCCGCGAATACGACCTCCCGCCGGTCCGATGAGCGGCGGCCCCGTCGTCCTCGCGCTCGACCAGGGGACCACGTCGTCCCGAGCCATCGCCTTCGACGGCGCGGGTGTCCCCGTGGCGGCGGCCCAGCGCGATTTCCCCCAGGGCTTTCCATCGCCCGGCCATGTCACCCACGATCCCGACGACATCTGGGGAAGCCAGCTTCGCGTGGCGCGTGAGGTCGTGGCGGCTGTGGGTCTGGAGACAGTCGCTGCCATCGGCGTCACCAACCAGCGCGAGACCACGATCGTCTGGGACCGCGCGACCGGCAGGCCCGTCGCCCCCGCAATCGTCTGGCAGAGCCGGATCACGGCACCCTTCTGCGAGCGGCTTCGTACGGACGGCCACGAGCCGCTCATCCGCGAGCGCACCGGACTCCCGCTGGATCCGTACTTCTCGGGCCCGAAGATCCGGCACATCCTGGAGGAAGGCGGCCTCCGTGCGCGGGCGAGACGGGGCGAGCTCGCGTTCGGAACCGTGGACTCGTGGCTCGTCTGGCGACTGACCGGCGGGCGGATACACGCGACGGACGTGTCGAACGCCTCGCGGACGCAGCTGCTGAACCTGAGGACCCTCGACTGGGACGACGACCTGCTCCGCCTGTTCGAGATCCCCCGGGCGATGCTGCCGGAGGTGCGGGCGTCGTCGGCGGCGTGGGGCGAGACAGACCCGGAGGTCCTCGGTCGGGCCGATGCCGATCGCCGGCGTCGCGGGCGACCAGCAGGCGGCGACGTTCGGCCAGGCATGCTTCGCGCCGGGCGACGCGAAGAACACCTTCGGGACGGGGGCATTCCTGCTCGCGAACGTGGGCGCCGAGCCGGTGGCTTCCGCCCACGGGCTGCTGTCCACCGTGCTGTGGCGCCTCGGCGAGGGCGGTCCGGTGGCGTATGCGCTCGAGGGCTCCGTGTTCGTCGCCGGTGCCGCCGTGCAATGGCTCCGGGACGGGCTCCGGGCGATCCGCTCCGCGGACGATCTCGCCGAGCTCACGCGCGGCGTCGACGACACCGGTGGGGTGTACGTGGTCCCTGCGTTCGTCGGGCTCGGGGCGCCGTACTGGGATCCGCACGCCCGCGGGGCTGATCATCGGGCTGACGCGGGGTAGCGGGCTGCCCGAGATCGCAAGGGCGACGCTCGATTCGATCGCCTACCAGGTCGCGGACGTAGTCGCCGCGATCGAGGCGGACCGGGGAGCGCCGCTCGCGGACCTCCGGGTCGACGGGGGAGCGGCGCGCAACGACGACCTGCTGCGGTTCACCGCCGACGTGCTCGGCATCGCGGTCGAGCGGCCGCGGGTCACGGAGACGACGGCCTGGGGGGCGGCCGCCCTGGCGGGCCTGGCGACGGGTGTGTGGGGCTCGATGGAGGAGCTGGCGGCGATCCGCGCGGTCGACCGGCGGTTCGAGCCCGCCATGGATCCGGTGCGTCGCGCGGACCTGTTGCGGGGGTGGCACAGGGCCGTCGAGCGGTCCCGCGGCTGGGCCGAGGGCTGATCGCAACCCACCCCGCAAACTTGGGTGTCGCCATGGTTGCGGTTCCACCGTAGACTGCGCGCGTGCGCGGATCGCCGCGCTGCTCACAAATCGTTCGCACGTTCGACACTTGGTCTCCTCCGGCATGCTCGAGGACCCGGGAAAAGGGCGGCGACTACTGGAGGAGATCGGCACGTGGCCGACAAGACCCTGACCTGTTCCGACTGCGGAATGGAGTTCGCATTCACGGAGCGCGAACAGGCCTTCTACGCCGAGAAGGGATTCTCGGAGCCCCGCCGGTGCGCGTCGTGCCGGGCCAGCCGCAAGCAGGCGCGCTCGGGCGGTGGTGACACCGCGTATGGCGGCGCCTCGTATTCAAGCGGCGGGTACGACTCCGGCTATGGCGGCGGTGGTGGCTACTCCGCCGGCGGCTACGACGCCGGCAGCGGCGGGGGCTACGGCAACCGCAGCAGCGGGCCGCGTGAGATGTTCGCCGCGACATGCTCCAGCTGCGGCCGCGAGGCCAAGGTGCCGTTCCGGCCCACCAACGGCAAGCCCGTGTACTGCTCGGACTGCTTCCGCACGCAGCGGGGCGGCTGAGCGCCAGACCGCGCGACCGGGCCGCGGGTTCGCGGCCCGGTTCTTGCTTGAATGGGCCAGTCGGGGCGGCCGCGGTCGGGCGGTCACGTCCCGGGCGGTCGCCTGCGGACGGTCGCCCGCGGGCGCGTGCGGCATGACCCCCATGTCAGACCCGAATCCGGTTCCACCGCCCATCATCGTGACTGGTGGTTCGCGGCGTCGGATCTCCGCGCCGTCCCGGCTCCGCGGCCGCCCGCGGTTCGCGATGCGGCGAATTCGGCCGCGGGCCCTCAGTCCCGGGAGAGCAGGTCCAGGTCGAACCGGCGCTCCGTGCCCGTGAGCAGCCGGTGGATGTTGTCCGCGTGGGCCAGCCAGACGAGGGCGCAGCCCAGCGTCACACCCAGCGGATAGGCAACCGGCACGGTCCCGTTGGCGGCCAGCCACCAGATCAGCACCAGGACCGCGCCGGCCGCCGTCGAGAGCAGCGACCCCAGCGAGACATAGCGCGTCGCCAGGATCACGCCCACGAACACCGGCACCCCGACCAGGATCGCCGGTGGGAAGATCACCAGCATCGTCCCGACGCTCGTCCCGACCCCGCGCCCACCCTTGAAGCCCACGAACACCGAGTGCGTGGCGCCCAGGATCGCCGAGATCGCGCACATGACCTCCACGGCCGCGTTCCCGGTCACGTAGCGGGCCACGAGGACGGGTATCGCGCCCTTCAGGACGTCACCGGTCACCACGAGCAGGGCGCGCCTGCGACCCATCGCGCGAAGCGCATTCGTGCCGCCCGTCCGGCCGCTGCCGGTCGACCTCGGATCAGGCGCGCCCGTGGCCTTCGCGACCACGACGCCGAAGGGGATCGAGCCTGCCACGTAGGAGAGCAGCACGAGCGCGATCGCGACGAGCATCTCGCCGCCGCTCATCTCTGGCCGTACCTCCGCGGGGCGCCCGGAAGGCCCTGGACGCTGGCTCTGGAATCTAGCACCGGGGCGCCGGATCGCGAACGGTGGAGGCCCGGCCCGGTCGGAGCCCAGCCTCCTGGGGCCGGAGCCCAACGTCATGGGGCCGGAGCCCACCTCCCGCGGCCGGAGCCCAACCACCGTAGTACGATCGTCGCCGATGTCCCATCCTTCCCACGCGCGCCGCGGCACACCCGCGCCTGCCCGCCCGTGACCCAGTCGGAGAACCCCCCAACGATGGCCGTCGGCTCCTCCAACGACTTCGACCTCGTCGTCCTCGGCGCCGGCACAGGCGGCTATGCCGCCGCCTTCCGCGCCTCCCAGCTGGGCCTCAAGGTGGCCCTCGTGGACGAGGGCAGGATCGGCGGCACCTGCCTCCACCGGGGCTGTATCCCCACCAAGGCGCTCCTGGAGTCCGCCGCGTTCTACGAGCGGATCCGCCACGCCGGGGACTTCGGCATCCGCATCCCCGGGGCAGCCGAGGTGGACTACGCGCAGATCGCCAAGCGCCGCGACATGGTCGTCAACCGGATGTGGAAGGGCGTCCAGTCCCTCGTCAAGAAGTACGACGTGACCTGGGTGCAGGGCCGCGGCCGTCTCGAGGGGGCCACCAAGGTCCGCGTCCGCCTCGCGGGCGACGATGGCACGCCGGGCGCCGGCGGCGAGCGCCAGCTGAGCGCAACCGACGTCATCCTGGCGACGGGCTCACGCGTGAAGTCCCTGCCGGGGATCGTTCCCGACGGCACGCGCATCGTGACCTCGGACGACGTCCTTCGGATGGACACGATGCCCGGGAGCGTCATCGTGATCGGGGCCGGCGCCGTCGGCTCCGAGTTCGCCTCCATGTACCACGACCTCGGCGCCCAGGTGACGCTCCTCGAGTACCTCCCGGCCGTCGTCCCGCTCGAGGACCGCGACGTCAGCAAGGAGCTCGAGCGCACCTTCACCCGCCGCGGGATCAAGGTCATCACCAACGCGCGCTTCGACGCCGCGTCCATCGTCACCGATGGCACCGGCGTGCGGATGACCGTCGGGCCGGAGGGCAAGGATGCCGCCGAGATCCAGGCCGAGCTGCTGCTGGTCGCCGCGGGTCGCGCGACCAACGTCGAGGACGTCGGCCTCGAGACGACATCGGCGGAGGTAGACCGGGGCCTCGTCAAGGTGGACGGCCACTTGCGGACGAGGCAGCCCCACCTGTACGCGATCGGCGACATCGTGGGCGGGCTGATGCTCGCGCACACCGCCGCGCACGAGGGGATCATCGCCGCCCACACGATCGTGGGCGACCCGGACGTCCACGCGATGGACTACGTCAAGCAGCCCAGGGCCACGTACTGCCGGCCCGAGATCGCCTCGGTGGGCCTGACCGAGCAGGACTGCGAGCGGCTCGGCCTGCCGACGAAGATCGCGAAGATCCCGTTCCAGGCCGTCGGCAAGGCGATCATCGGCGGCGAGTACGAGGGCTTCGCGAAGATCATCGCGCATGCCGAGACGGACGAGACGCTCGGCGTCCACCTGATCGGGCCGCACGCCACGGACCTGATCGGCGAGGCGTCGCTCGCGCTCACCCTCGAGGCCACGCCATGGGACATCGCTGCGGCGACGCACGCGCATCCGACGCTCTCGGAGATCCTGGGCGAGACGGCGATGGCCGTGGACGGGCGATCGATCAACTTCTGACGGATCGCGCCGGCGGGTCGCCCGGTCGACGCCGCCGGACCGGCGCACGGAGGACGCGATGACGCTCACCGAGCACAGCGACGATGCCGAAGCCGGGCCCCTCGCCGCCTCGTTCGGCCTGGCGGACGCCGACCTGGTCGCGATGTTCCGGACGGTGGCGCTGGCCCGCGCCGTGGACGAGCGGATGTGGATCCTCAACCGGGCCGGGCGCATCCCGTTCGTGATCAGCGGGCAGGGCCACGAGGGCGCACAGGTCGGGCTCGCCTGGCCGTTGCGCCGGGGATACGACTGGATCGCGCCGTACTACCGGTCCATCGCCACCTGTCTCGCGTTCGGGATGACGCCGCGGGACCTGATGCTGGCCCAGTACGCGAAGGCGTCCGACCCCAACTCCGCTGGGCGCCAGATGCCGGGCCACTACGGCAGCCCGGCGCACCACCTCGTCAGCGTGTCGTCGCCCGTTGCCACGCAGATCCTGCACGCCACCGGCATCGCGCTCGCCGCGAAGATCCGCAAGGTCGACCAGGTCGCGGTGGCCATCATGGGGGAGGGGAGCTCCAACCAGGGCGACGTGCACGAGGCGCTCAACTTCGCCGCCATCCACAGGCTCCCGTTCGTGTTCATCGTCGAGAACAACGGATACGCGATCAGCGTCCCCGCCGATAGGGAGATCTCGGTCAGGGACGTGGCGATGCGCGCGTCCGGCTACGGCATCCCGGGCGTCGTGGTCGACGGCACCGACGTGCTCGCGTGCTACGCGGCCGGGCGCGAGGCGGTGGAGAGGGCGCGGGGCGGCGGCGGGCCCACCCTGATCGAGGCGAAGGTGACGCGCCTGACCGCCCACTCCTCGGACGACCAGCAGACGAAGTACCGCACGGAGGACGATCTGGCCGAGGGTCGGGCGCACGATCCGCTCCCGATCTTCCGCGCCAGGCTCCAGGAGGCGGGTCTCCTGACGCCCGACCTGGAGGTCTCGATGGCGGCCGAGATCGCCGCCATGGTGGAGGATGCGACGGACTTCGCCGAGGCGGAGCCGGACCCGGATCCGGCAACCGGCATGGACTTCGTGTACGCCGATCCCACCGCCGGCGAGGCCCCGCCGCCATGGCACCCGGGCCTCGGCGCCGCCGCGGAGGGACACGGCTGATGCCGATCAGGACGTTCATCGAGGCCATCCGCGACGGCATGGCCGAGGAGATGCGCCGCGACGGGTCCGTCATCGTGCTGGGCGAGGACGTCGGCAAGAAGGGCGGCGTGTTCCTGGCCACGGACGGCCTGTGGGCCGAGTTCGGCGACGACCGCGTGATCGACACGCCCTTGACGGAGTCGATGATCGTGGGGGCGTCGATCGGCGCCGCCTTCAACGGTCTCCGTCCCATCGCCGAGATCCAGTTCGCGGACTTCATCCACCCGGCGTTCAACCAGATCGTGTCCGAGGCCGCCCGGATGCGCTACCGGTCGATCGGCGGCTTCACCGTCCCGATGGTGATCCGCGCCCCCTACGGCGGGGGCGTCCACGGCGCGCTCTACCATTCGCAGTCGGTCGAGGCGTTCTTCACGCACGTTCCCGGGCTCAAGGTGGTCATCCCGTCCACCCCGTACGACGCCAAGGGCCTCCTGCGCTCCGCGATCCGGGACGACGATCCAGTCCTCTTCTTCGAGCACAAGAAGCTGTACCGGTCCGTCCGGGGAGACGTGCCCGACACGGAGTTCTCGGTCCCGCTCGGGCATGCCGCGGTGCGACGGCCGGGGCGCCACGTGACGATCGTCGCCTACGGGCTGATGGTCCACTACGCCCTCGAGGCCGCCGAGCGCGTCGCCGGCGACGGGATCGATTGCGAGGTGATCGACCTGCGGACGCTGCGACCACTGGATCGCGAGGCGCTGCTCTCGTCCGTGCGCAAGACCGGCAAATGCCTCATCGCGTACGAGGACAACCGCTTCGGCGGTTACGGGGCGGAGATCGCAGCGATCGTCGCCGAAGAGGCCTTCGACTACCTGGACGGGCCGGTGACGCGCATTGCCGGACCGGACGTGCCGGCGATGCCATACAACCACGTGATGGAGGACTGGTTCATGCTCAACCCGGCCCGGATCGCCGAGGCGATCCGCGGGTTGGCGGCGTACTGACGGGCCGCGTGGTGCCGGCCTGCTGCCTCGACGCGGTCCCGAAGGGTCGATGATGATGGACGCGACCGGGCTCGAGGCCAGGCTCTGGAGCGTGCTGGACCCGTACCGCGACCGGTTGGTGGCGGGGTCCGTCTACGGGCTGGCGACGCTCACGCGACCCGGCGCGAGTGCCCACGCGTTCTTCGCCGGGGTTCGCGTGGCGGAGCGGCACGTCGCGTTCCACCTGATGCCCATCTACCACGACCCCTCATTGCTGGACGGGATCTCGCCGGGGCTCCGCAGGCGGCTGAAGGGAAAATCGACCTTCAACTTCACGGAGATCGACGAGGCCCTCATGGGCGACCTGGAGACGCTCGTAGCGCGCTGCTACGAGGCATACGCGGCCGGCGGCTGATCGGGACTCGCGATCGCGGCCGGCGCGGCGCGGCGCTCCGGGAGTCAACCGCTGCCCGGCGGCACGATGTGCCTTCGTAGGCGGGATCGGAGCCCGCGGTCAGCGCGATTGTACGAAGCGGGATCGTGGGTGGGCCGCACGCCCGGCCGATGCTGGAAGTGCGTCTTGGCCCTGGGCTCGGCATCGGCCCCGGGCGGCAAGGCCTGGCTGCGCGTCCGGCCAACGATGGGCGTGGTGCCCGCACCCCATCGGTACGACTTCCCATCGGTAGGCGTGTCGACACGCCGCCGCGGGATGCGCGACACTAGGCACACGGTACCCGCGTCCCACGCCCATCGGAGGAACTGACCCAGTGGCCAAGGTGACGATGCCCCAGCTCGGCGAGAGTGTCGCGGAGGGGACGATCGGGCGCTGGCTCAAGCAGCCCGGTGACGCCGTGGCGAAGTACGAAGCCCTGGTCGAGGTGGTCACCGACAAGGTCAACGCAGAGGTTCCGTCGCCGTACGCGGGCATCCTCCGGGAGATCCTGGCCCCGGAGGGGTCCACGGTGCCGAACAACGCCGACATCGCGGTGATCGAGACGGCGGAGGATGCCGCCGCGGGCGCATCCGCCGTCGCGGCACAGGCCGAGTCGTCCGGCGCGGTGTCAGCAGCACCAGAAGCGGCCCCGGCCGCGACCTCCAAGGCCCCGGCCGCGACCTCGCCGGCCGCCGCCACCGGCGGGTTCCCCGGGGGCGACCTCCAACGCCCCGGCCGCCCCAGCCCAGGCCGCCCCGGCCGCCGAGGACCCAGCCCAGCCCGCCGCCTGGCCCGCCGACGAGGTACAGGCCCGGTCCGCGAATGGCGTGACAGCCCTGGACCCGGCTCCGACCCCCGGGCACGAGCCCGCCGGCGATCCGAACGCACGCATGACCCCGGCGGTGCGGCGCCTGCTCCGGGAGCACGGCCTGTCCCCGGCCGAGATCGTCGGCACCGGGGGCGGCGGCAGGGTCACCCGCGTGGACGTCCTCGCCTACGTCGAGGCCCTCCGGTCCGGCGCGTCCCGGCGACCGACGGTGCCGTCCCGACGACCGACGGCGCGGCGACCGGCGGCCGGGCCATCGGCGTCACGTCGGTCGCGCTCGCCCCGGCCGCCGCCCTGGCGCCCCCACCCCGGCCGCCTCCGCCGGACGCCCCCCGCCGCGGCCTCGCCGCTGCCGCCTCCGGACCCGCGGCCGCCGCCCCCGCCGCCTCCGCCGCGCCGGTTGCCGGTCCCATCAGCTTCCCGCCCGGCGTGGACGAGGTCCTCGTCCCGATGACCCAGATGCGCAAGGGCATCGCCGCGCAGATGACCCGATCGCTCCAGTGCGCCGCACGCGTACATCCAGATGGAGATCGACGCGACGCGCCTCGTCCGCGCTCCGCGAGCGCCTCAAGGGGGCCTACCAGTCGAAGGAGGGCATCTCGCTGTCATACGTGCCGTTCGTCGGTCAAGGCCTCGGCGGATGCCCTGAAGAGGAACCCGACGCTCAACGCCCACTGGACCGACCGGGGCCTCGTCGCCAAGCGGCAGATCAACATCGGGCGTCGCGGTCGCCGTCGACGAGGGGCTGATCGTCCCGGTCATCCGGGACGCGGACCTGCTGTCGATCCACGGGCTCAACGTGGCGATCACGGACGTCGCCAACCGCGCCCGGGCGAACCGGCTGCGGGTCGACGACTTCGGCGGCGGCACGTTCACGGTCGACAACACCGGCTACCTCGGCACGAACCTCGTGATGCCCATCCTCAACGTCGCCCGAGGTCGGGATCGTGACCATGGAGGCGATCACCAAGCGCGCCGTCGTGGTCGACCGGCCCGGACGGCGACGTGATCGCGATCCGGTCGATCATGAACATGGTCGCTCGCGATCGACCACCGTGCGAACGACGGCGCCGGCCGGTGCGGCGTTGCTGCGTGACGTCAAGGGCTGGCTCGAAGGTCGTCGGCCCTGACGACCTCGATCTACTAGGAGCCCCATGGCCCGCGAGCTCCCCGTCTTCGATCCGAACCCGGCGCACGCGCACGCCAGCCGCCGCGAGCCCTGTCCATCGCCATCGGCGGCGGGCCCATCGGCGGCGGGTCGAGCGCCCCGGCCGTCGACGGCGGCCGGCCCATGCGCCGCCATCCCGACTGGATCAAGTCGCCGGATGCCGACCGGCGACAACTACCACGAGCTCAAGAGCCTGCTGCGTGGCCTGAACCTCAACACCGTCTGCGAGGAGGCGGTCTGCCCCAACATCGGCGAGTGCTGGGACCAGCGCACCGCCACCGTGATGATCCTGGGCGACGTCTGCACCCGCGCCTGCGGCTTCTGCGCCATCAAGACCGGCCGGCCGACGTGGTTCGACGACGACGAGCCGCGCCGGGTCGCGGAGGCCGTGGCGGCGATGCGGCCTGGACCACGTCGTGGTGACGAGCGTGGCCCGGGACGACCTCCCCGACGGCGGTGCCGGCGCGTTCGCCGCCACGATCCGCGAGCTCCGGCAGCGCTGCCCGGGGATGGGCGTCGAGGTCCTGATCCCGGACTTCAACGGCGAGGAGGCACCCGCTCCGCACGGTGATGGAGGCGGGGCCCGACATCCTCAACCACAACCTCGAGACGGTGCGGCGGCTCCAGGACCGGTGCGCAGGCGCGCCCGATGGGACCGCTCCCTCGGCGTCCTCGAGCGGGCGAAGGCCTACGCTCAGGAGGACGGCCACCCGGTCCACACGAAGAGCAGCCTCATGGTCGGCCTGGGCGAGACGCGCGAGGAGCTGGCGGAGGCTTCGTCGCCCTGCGCGCGGTGGACTGCGACATCCTCACCATCGGCCAGTACCTGCGGCCGACCGCGGACCACCTTCCGCTCGAGCGCTACTACCACCCCGACGAGTTCGTGGACGATGAGGGACGAGGCCATGGCGATGGGCTTCCGGCACGTGGAGTCGGGCCCGCTCGTCCGCTCCAGCTACCACGCCCGGGACCAGGTCCCGGGCGACGCGCGCCAGAAGGCGCTCCGCCGGCGCGCCACCGCTGGACGCGGAGGGTCGGGTCGTCCCCGCCGAAGCCTGATCGCGGATATCCTTCGGGCGATGCCCGCCTCCCTCAGCCGCAAGGTTCCCCTCGCCGAGCTCCACTGCCACCTCGGCGCGGCGGTGACCCCGTCGATCATGTGGTCCATCGCCCATGCCCAGGGGATCAAGCTCCCGACCCGCGACTACTGGGAGTTCCGGGACCTGATCACCGTCCACCCGCGGCGGCCGAAGAGCTTCGACGGCTACCTTCAGCTGTTCCACTGGACGGAGCTCATCCAGTCGAGCCCGATCGCCGTGGAGCGCGCGGTCTACGAGGTCATCGGCGGGGCGTACCGCAAGAACAACGTCACCACCACGGAGCTGCGCTTCAACCCGATGAAGCGGAACCGCGGCGGCGAGCAGGACCTCGACCACATCATCGCGGCGGCGGTCCGCGGGATGGACCGCGCGACGCTCGAGTACCCGGTGAAGCCCGGGCCTCATCTTCTGCCTCGACCGCGCCTTCCCCTACGAGCTCAACGAGATCATCGTGGAGAAGGCGATCGCCTGGCGCGACCGGGGCGTCGTGGGCATGGACATCGCGGGCCCGGAGTCGGCCACGTTCCGGGTCGCCGACTACCGGCGCGTCTTCCGGCGGGCCCGTCAGCACGGTCTCGGGATCACGGTCCATACCGGCGAGTCCGGGCCGGTCGAGGAGATCGCCCGGGTCATCGAGCTGCTGGAGCCGGACCGCATCGGCCACGGCGTCAAGGCGGCCTACGACCCGCGCACGATGGCGATGATGCGCGAGCGCGGGATCGTGCTCGAGATCTGCCCTACCTCGAACCTGAACACGGGCGTCGTGTCGGGCTGGGAGGAGTTCCGCTGGATCTTCGACCAGTTCCACCGCAACGGCGTGCGCTACACGATCAGCACCGACGGTCCGGAGATGCTCAAGACCTACATCCGGGACGAGCTGGCAACCCTCGGCCGGCTGGGCATCCTCTCGGTCGACGAGCAGCAGCAGATCGCCGCCACGTCGCTGGCCGCGTCGTTCGTGCCCAACGTGTCCGACGTGCCCCTGCCCCGCCGCGAGCCCGCCCCGCGCGAGGTCGTCGAGCGCGAGGAGGGCTGATCGGCCTCCGTCCCGCGCGCCGGGTGGGGCCAGGGTCGACCCGGGCGACCCGCCCGCCGCGACTTTCAGCCCTGGCTCGGACCCACCCGGTACTCGCAGCACCGGTCTCCTGAGGCGATGTGCCGTTCGCGGGTCACGTCCGTGCCGAGCACCTCGCTGAACAGCGCCAGCTCCGCGCGACAGGCGGCCGCCACCGCCACGGGCGACGTCGAGCACCGCGCAGTTGTGCTGCACGAGCCGGATCCCGTCGCCGTCGACGAGCGTCTCGGAGAGGTACCCCAGCTCGTCCTGGATTCGGGCCAGCTCCGCGACCCTGTCGACCAGCGGGGCGCCCGGCGGCAGCACCGCGTCGAGCCGGGCCCGCAGGCTGGCACCGGCCTGGCGCCGGCGGGCGGCGAAGACGTCCTCGACCAGGGCCTCCCCGCCGACCTCGATGATCGCGGCCAGGAGGCCGGTGGCGAGGCCGTCGTAGTTGGACGGGAAGAGGTCCTGGGCGTCGGCCGTGATGTCGTACAGGTTCCGCGGCCGCCCCACGCCATGGCGCACCGCGGTCCTCGTGACGAGGCCGGCGCCGTCGAGGGCCCGTAGCTGCTGGGCGACCCCGCTCCGGCTGGCACCGATGGCCGTCGCGATCACGTCCGGCGACGAGGGACCGGAACGGCGCAGGTGCACGAGGATCGAGCGCCGCAGCGCCGACGGGGAGAGCTGGGGGACGGCGGGCTCGGACATGCGGGGAGAGGCTACCAAGAACGCCGCGGATGCGACGCCGCTGGCACCTTGGACCGCTGCCGCGGGCGCCAGGCACCGCCGCCGTGGGCAGCTGGGACCGCCGGAGCCGGCGCCCGGACCGCCGCCGCTGGCACCCGGGCAGGGAGGACGACCCGGCCGCTATCCTCCGACCCGGACCAGGCGGACGACGAGGCGATAGGCGCTGTTTGCCCCGACGCACGTCTGGAGGGTCATCGAGGGTCTCGCCTGGGAAGCCCAGGCCCAGCTCGCGGACGGCGTGGGACGGGTGACCTTCCACCACTTGACCGCGTAGACGTGGACCCTCCCCTTCGCGTCGGCGTAGACGGCCTTCATGCCGACCCGGAGGCGACCCCTCACGTAGGCGTCGTGGAGGGGCTTGAACACGCTGTAGGCATGCCCCATCAGGTACAGGTTGTTGGCCCCGGCGCAGCCCCAGCGATAGACGAGGTTGTCGGGCGGGCGGGACCGTTCGCACGGGAACAGCGAGACCGGACGGCTGATCCCGAGGGACGGGATCCAGACGTGATTGCGGCCCCGGTACGTGGCCGCGCGGACTGCGCGTGAGGGCGCGGCCTTCGAGCTCGCGGGGGACGACGTCGCGCGCCTCGCCGTCCGCTCGGGCATCGTGGCCCGTGCGGTCCGGGCTGCCGCGCTCGGTGTGGCCCCGTCCTCCCGCACGTCGCCCGGCTCGGCAGGCACGACGCCGGGCACCGCCGGCACGTTCGTGGGCTCATCGAAGGGGACGGGCACCCCGGCGTCTGGGAGGCCTCCCTGGGGCGCGACGGTCGCCGGCTCACCGGTACTCGACTCGGCCAGGACGACGCCGTACGGCGATGCCTCCGGCATCGCATGCACGACCGGCTGGTTGATGCTGGTCCGTGCGGCAGCGGCGACGGCGGTGACCGACTCGAGGGCGAGGAGGACTGCCAGGGCGGAAGAGATGGCGCGGCGGCGGCGCGGGGTGAGATCCATGGCCGGAGCATCGGCGCGGCCACGCACCACTTCGAGGGCCCGGAGGTAACCCGGTACCCGGGAGGCACGTCAGGGTCCCGGTGCGGTCCGGTGCGGAATGGGGCGGATTAGGGCAGTACCCAGGATGGGACCGCCCGGCGCCGAGGTCAGCCGCCCGTGCCGGCCGCCTCTTCGAGCGTCTTGCGGACCGCCGCCTCGAACCCGGGCGCCCACGGTCCCTGGCCTGCGAGCACGTACGGCGACTGCTCGATCTCCTCGTAGGTCTGCGCGTCGGTCACGTACGAGGCGGCGCAGGGTCCGACCTGGTCCCGGTGGCGCTCGAAGGCTGCCCGGTCCCGGAAGATATAGAGGTACAGCCGGACGTTCGGGTCCTGGTCCAGCCCGTGGGCATCGAAGGAGATGGCAGAGGATACGAGATCGGGGTCGGTGCAGCCGGCGTCGCCGGACACCCAGTTGGAGGCCTGGATGCCCGCCACGTTCAGGCGGCCGTCGAGGCCAGGGAAATCGGTGGGCGTGGCCGGCGGCGGCGTGGTCGAGATCGTGCCGCACGCGGCCACGGCAAAGACGGCGAGCAGCACGAGCGCGTGAACCCGGAGGAAGCCGGCGGCGGAGCGTGCCATCCCTTCGAGGCTAGCACCGGTCGCCGCCGGCCGCCGTCCGATGGTCAGTTCGTGCCGGCCGCCTCCTCCGACGGCGGCTTGATGGTGCGGAGCTTCATCTCGGGTCGCAGGGTTGCCTTGGCGACGGGCGCGTGCGCACCCACGGTCATCTTCTTGCCGCGCATGGACATCACGGCCGGGCCGTGCTTGACAGCATCCCTTCTCAGCGTGAACGACTTGTGGGCAGCGGACTTGGGGTTCATGCGGCTACCCGTTGATGATCATGTAGCTGAAGTAGACGGTCTTGCCGCCGGCCTTGGAGAGGTAGACGGTGAAGGCGTTGGTCGTGGGCACGACCGCTCGGATGTAGAGGCCGGATACGCTGGTCTGGAGCGTCGCGAGGATCTGCGAGCTCGAGGTGACGCCGGTCTTGGTGAACTTCTTCGACGTCTGGGTGCTCGACAGCGACTGCCTCCCTGCCCGGTCGAACTTGAACTTCCCGACTACCTGGAGCGCGGTCTGGCTGGTCGACTCGGCTCGCGCGTAGACGCCGACCCCGGCCGATGGCGCCGGCGGGAAGGCCAGACCCGTCCAGCCATAGACGCCTACACCGCCCGTGCCGGCGTCGCCCTGGACGGCGATCCCACCTTGACCGTACACGCCCCAGGCCCCGGTGCCGTAGACGCCGGTCCCGGATGCAGGAATCGCCCCAGATGCCGTTCGAGTTGGACGACACGCCGGAGAACCCGTAGACGCCCGTCTCATCGGTGATCGAGGAGGCGTTGGTCGGATCCCCGGCCATGCCCAGCACGCCGGTCTTGTGAGACGGATCGGTCAGGAAATCGGTGGGCGTGGTGTCGCTCGAGATGCCGACGGCGCCGGTGCCCGTGACCGACGTGCCCTCGACGCCCGTCCCAGCCGCCGCGTGCCGGCCGGACAGCGACACCTGTGCGTCGATGGTGTTCTTGACGATCGTCGGCGCGTCCGCCTCGTTCTCGCCAGCGTCGTCGCCCTGGCCGAGGATGACGTTGCCGCCGGTCGCGGCCCGCACTCCGAGCGGTCCGGCGAGCGACGTCGCGGCCGCCGCGGCGGCTCCGCCGAGAGCGGCGCCGATGACGGCGCGGCGCGTCCTCGGGGCGGCGGAATCGATGGCCATGTCGGTTGCCTCCGCAAGCGGCGTGAGCCGGTACCCCGACCCCTCGAGCCGTGGCGGCCATCGTGCCAGATCGAGGCGGCGGCGGACGCACGTTTTGGCGCAATTCGGGCCGCGGCGCCGGGTCAGCCGCGGGTGCGCCGCTTCGCCTCCCGGAGGCGTGTCATGGTGTCCTCCGCGGGGACCGCCAGCCCCGGCCCCGGTGTCACGGCCGGGCCCGGGGGGAGAGGCGACACGGGGGATGCCGCCGGCCGTGCCGGGGGCACCGGCGTCGGGATCGGCCGGGAGGGCGCCGGCGTCGCTGCCACTGCCGTCGATGCCGCGGCCGTCGACGCCGTCGGCGCCGGAGCGTCCGTCGCCACCGCCCTGCCGTCCGGGGCGGATCGTTCCGCGGCCTCGCGGAGGATCGCCGACCGCGCCCCAGCCGATCCCGCCCGGTCACGAGCGGCGAGCATCCCCTCGACGGGCTTCGTGCGGGCCGCCACGCGGCGTCCGCGGACCCGGTCCGAGATCCAGCGCCTGCCGTCGGCCAGCTCGCGTCGGCCCAGGGAGACCCGCCGCAGTGCGATGTCGAGCGGCCAGAGGAGCAGCGCCAGCACCAGCAGCCATGGCCAGAGGTCCGTGAACCGGCTGGTGGTCCGCAGGTCGTGGACCCACGCGGCGGCCGGCGTGGCGAGCGTCGAGCCGCCGGTGGCGGAGCGGATGGCGGCGAGGAGTGGCTCGTTCGCGCCGAGAAGGCGGTACTCGGCGGCCGTCGGGGCGACCAGGCCGAGCGTCCGGCCGAGCGCCGCGTCCCCCGGCTTCGTCTGGGTCACCCGGACCGCGTACGCCCCGCTCAGCAGGTTCGCGACCGGTGCCTCGTACACGCCGGGCGCGACCTGGCTCAGGTCCACGGTCGTCGTCGTGAAGTGCTCGTCGGGCGCAACGAGGGCCACCCTGGTGGCGTAGAAGTCCCGCGGGGACCCATCGGCGTTCACGCTCTCGACCCGCAGGTACGTGCGCCCGCCGCGATCGACGAAGGCGGCCTCGATGCCGCCGCTCTCTTCGCCCGGGAACGTCCAGCCCACCATCTGGCTGAAGAACTTCGAGAACCCGTCCCAGCCGATCCAGCTCTTCGCCCAGCGCCCCGTGGAGTCCGACGTCCAGGCCACCGAGCGCCCGAGGCCGTACTGCCACTGGGCGAGGAGCGGATCGTCACGGGCGGTGACCAGGACCGTCTGGGCAGCGGGCTTGGCCGTGGTGCCGTTGTAGCCCAGGAGCTTCGGCATGCCGCCCTCGATCCCGCGCATGATCGGCGAGGACGAGGTGAGGATCGGGAAGAACGACTCCTCGACGATCTGCTGGCCCGAGACCTGCTGGGTCTCCTTGAGGAAGATGTCCGGGATCGAGGCGGGGTTGATGGCGGCGTAGAAGCGCCCGCCGCCCGCCTTGGCGAGCTGCTCCAGGAACGGGTTCGCACCGCCGCCAGCCCCAACGGTCGAGAGGGTGATCCCGGCCGCCTTCATCTGCTTGAGGATGTCGTCGTACTGGCCGCTGCTCGACCAGCCGTCGGTGAGAAGGATGATGTGGCGGCGCGTCGCGGTCGTGGTCTTGAGAGACTGCACCGCCTGGTCGAGGCCGGCGAAGATGTTGGTCTGGCCCAGCGGCTGGATGCCGGCGATCTGACCCTGCAGGTCGGCGATGCCGCCGACGGGTGACGTGTGGACCACCCAGTGGGCGGCCTGGTCGAACGCCACGACGCCGAGCTGGTCCTGGGCCGTCAGGGCGGATGCGGCCCGAAGGATCGCCTCCTTGCCGATGTCGACCTTGCGCACGCCCGCGATCCCGGCCCCGCCCCCGCCCATGCCGCCGTTGAAGCTGTTGCAGTGGCAGGCATCCATGGAGCCCGACTTGTCGATCACCACGACCAGCGCGACGTCCGGCTGCTTCTGCCGGTCCCGCACCCCCATGTCCACCGGCAGCGTCTCCTCGAGCGGGGTGTCGGTATAGCCGCCGGCGCCGTAGCTCCGGGTCCGCCAACCATCACTAGGCCCCGGCCCAGGTCCCGGACGTACACCTGGAGCGCCGCCAGCGCCGTGTCGCTGAGCCGGAGGCGGGGGACGTCCACCAGCACGATCGAGTCGTACTCCGCGAGGCCGCCGAGGGTCGAGGGGAGGGCCTCCGGGATCACGGTGTCCACCTTCTGGCGTTCGGTCTCGAGGGCCGTCACGAGCTGGTCGGCCACATCCTCGTCGCCCTTGACGACCAGCACCCGCGGCTCCCCCTTGACGATCGTGTTGGCGTCAGCCCTGTCGTTCTGGTTGAACGTGTCGCGGCCCGCATCGGCAACGATCCGGAACCGGAGGAACCCCGGGTCCTTGGGCGTGAACGTGAACGTGATCCGGTTCGGCCCCTTGGCCAGCTCGACGGCCTTCGAGCCGGCCAGCTCGTCGTTGACGAACAGGCGAACGGTGGCCGGCTGGGCGACCGTCGAGGTGATGTCGCCCGCGACCTCGACCAGCTCGCCGAGGCGCGCGGTGGACGGCGCCGTGAGGCGCTCGACGACGACCTCGTCGCGGCCGTCGAGGCCCGTCAGGACCGTCTCCACCTGGATCCCCCGTGCCGCGGCGAGGGACGCCTCTGTCTGCCCGGAACCGGTTGTGTCGTTGCCGTCCGAGAGCAGGACGATCCGCTTCTGCGCGTCGTCCGGGAACATCGCCGCGGCCAGCCGCAGCGCGGCCCCGACGTCGGTCGCGCTCCTCACCGGGGTCGAGGCGATCCGGTCGATCTCCGCGAGGTCCGACGGCAGCCGCTCGACAAGGGCGTCTCCGCCGAACGCGACGATCCCCGCGACGTCCTCGTCCTTCTTCGCGGCGAGCGACTCGCGCACGTAGGCCAGCGCCTCCTCGCGTCCCGCGGTCCCGACCGAGTCGGAGAGGTCCACGGCGAACACCACGGCGAGCCGGTCGACCGGCAGCACGAGCTGGAACCCGGCCAGCGCGCCGACGAGGACCGAGAGCAGCAGCAGCCGGACGACGAGCGCGGCGCGTCGCCGGCCCACCCCGAGGCGGCGGCGCGACGACAGGTGGAGGGCGATGACCACCGCCAGGAGCGGTGGCAGGAGCAGGAGGGCGCCCGGTGCGTCGAAGGAGATGCCCATCAGGCGCCTCGCCCCGCGGGGGGCGGCGCGCGGCGGACGCGGACCGCGACGGCGCGCCGCAGCCGGGCGAGGGTGTCGCGCTCGTAGACCAGCCACTCGAGGGTGAGCACGAGGAGGGCGACCAGGACGATGGGGATCCACAGCTCGTCGCGGGCGCTGGGCCGCTCGACAGGGCCGGCCGCCCCACCCTGGGGATTGCCGCTCGTGCCGGGTCGCGGGCTGGCGGCCGGGCGTCCGAGGGCGGTGAGCTGCGCGATGTCGCCCGGGGCGATGTTGGACTCGTCCACGTCCAGGAGGTCCACGGCGAACCGGGCCGGCGCGTCCGGGTCGGCGGGCGGGAACGCGGAGGACGACCCCGGCGATCGCGCCGCGGGCGACGCGGACGGTGGAGCGCTCGCGGACGCGGCCGGCGCCGGCGTGCCGGCGGCCGCCGTCGCCTCGGGGTCCGGTATGCCCGTCACGGTGTAGACACCGAGAAGGTCCGTCCGTGCGAAGGTGACGCCGGCCGACTCCTTCGTCGGTGCCATGAGGTCGTCCGTCGAGCCGTCGGGCCGTTGCACGTGCACGCCGACGGCACCGGCCGGGATCGCGAGCGTCACCGGCGTGCCCGGGGCGATCGCGTCGAGGGGCGTCTCGGACCCCCCCAGCAGCTCGCCCGCGAGGTTCGCCAGCAGGATCGGGAACGCCACCTGGAGCGGCAGGTCGGACCGGCGCGGCGCGAAGGCCAGGACCGCGGCGGGGCGTCCCGCGAGCGTCCCCGCGTACAGCAGTGGCGCCCCGGCGGGACCCGGGATCACGGCACGCGCCCAGGCCGGGAGGTCCAGCCTCTGCGCCTCGGAGATGTGGACGCTGGTCAGGTCCACGTACTTGAGCGCCGGGTCCGCAGGATCGAGCGTCCCGATGGGCGGGTTCGCGAGCGAACCCGTGACGCTGCCCAGCGCCGAGGTCCTGGGCGGCGCGATGGCCAGGATCGGCTTGGCGGGGAGCTCGGCGGGCAGGTACCCCTCGAAGATGACGAGATCGAACAGCTCGGGCTTGGTCCCCGGGCCGTACTGGGCCGGCGTGACGCCGTAGAGCTCCGTGTCGGGCAGGTACGAGAGCGCGGTCTCGAGGTACGGGTCCCCGTCGCTGACCAGGAGCACGGTGCGCAGGGCCGCAGGCGGCACGATCGCCCACGCCCGATCGTCGGCGGCCAGCATGTCCGCGCTCGCCGCGGAGGACTCGTCCCTGGCCGCGAGCCGGACCTCCACCACTGAGGCCGGGTGATCGGGGTCGTCGATGTCGTCGATCGACACGTCGGTTCGCCGCTGGGGGTCGAGCGAGAGCGTGCGGGAGTCGCGCAGCTGCCCGTCGGCATAGACCTCCAGGCGCCGCTCCACGAGCTCCAGGCCCAGGTTCGCGACCGACACGAAGGCCGCGTGGGATAGCCCTGACGGGGCGGTGCGCACGGCGAGCGCCACGATGGCCTGGTTGTCCTGGTCGCGTCCGACGCGGAGGACCCGCACCGGCGCCTCGAGGGTTCCCGCCGGGGTCGCCGCGATCGATGCGTCCGTCGCGACCAGGATCTCGGCGTCCCCGGAGCGGGCAGCCAGGGCGGAGGCGAGGCGCAGGGCATCCCCCAGGTCGCCGACGTCCGCGGTCGCCGTGATCGATTCGATGGCCTGCTTCACGCGGCCGATGTCCGACGTGCCGTTGGCGACGACCTTCGCCGTGCGCCCGGCGGCGATCACGCTGACCTTGCCGCCGGCGGGCAGGTCCTTGAGGGCGTCGATGGCCAGGGCCTTCGCCGCCTCGAGGCGGTTCGGCGTGACATCCGTGGCCTGCATCGAGGCGGAGGTGTCCACGACGAGCACGATGTCGCCGGCGAGGCCGGCCGGCCGTTCCACGAATGGGCGCGCCGCCAGGAGGGCGAGGACCAGGACCAGCAGGAGCTGGAGGAGCAGCAGCAGGCTCCGGCGCAGCTTCTGCCACGGCGCGTTTGCCTCCACGTCCGCGACCAGCTTGTGCCACAGCAGCGTGGACGGCACCACCGCCTCGTCCCGGCGCAGCTTGAGCAGGTACATGGCGACCACGACGGGCACGAACAGCAGCCCGGCGAGCGCCAGCGGCGTGAGGAACGGCATCGTCCGGCCCTACCCGACGACCCTGCGCCGGCGCAGCTCGGCGAACACGAGATCCGCCAGCGGCGTGTCGGTCGAGATCGGCACGTAGGAGGCGCGGCGCTTGGCCGCGAGGTCGCCCAGCCCGTCCTGCCATGAGGCGAGGCGCGCCCTGTAGTCGTCGAGCGTCGCCAGGTCGACGGTGACATCGATCCCCTCGCCGGTCTCACTGTCGACAAGCTTCAGGTCGCCCTCGAGCGGAGGATCCAGCTCGTCCGGGGAGAGCGCGTGGAGCACGATGAGCTCGGAACCGGTGGCCGCCAGCTCGCGGATCACGCGGTCCGCGGCCGGGTCCAGCAGGTCCGAGATGAGGACGATCACGCCCCGGCCCGGGATCATCGCCGCCGCGTGGCGGGCGCTCGCCAGGAGGTCCGTCGGGCCGGCCGCGGGCTGGATCGTCGACAGGTTCGACAGCAGGCGGAAGACGCGCCCGGATCCGCGCAGCCCGCCCTGGCGCCGTGCCGTTCGCCCGGTCAGCGCCGCTACGACCACGCGGTCCTCGCCCGCGAGGGCGATGTAGCCAAGTGCCGCCGCCGCCCGCTTCGCGAACAGCAGCTTTTCGGGCTTCCCGAATGCCATCGACGGGCTGGCGTCGAGGAGGAACGTGATCGTGACGTCCTCCTCCTCGATGAACAGCTTGACGAAGAGCTTCTCGAGGCGGGCGTACACGTTCCAGTCGAGCTGGCGCAGGTCGTCACCCAGGGCGTAGTCGCGGTAGTCCGCGAACTCCACGGACTGCCCGCGCTTGACGCTTCGCCGTCCGCCCTTCAGCCCGCCCCGGACGGGCTGCTTCATGAGCACGCCCAACCGTTCGAGCTGGCGCAGGAACCCCTCGTCGAAGACCGTGGGGTCCAGCGCGTTGGGCAGGAACGCCTTCGTCCCGGCGCCCTTCGCCGGGGCGTGCGCGTCCGGCGCCCGCTCCTCGGACGGTTCGGTCGGCGGCGTGGGGGGGAGGGTCATGGTCGCGGGGGTCGCCTGGCCTGCCTACTCGACGGCGGGCGGCGACACCTCGTCCAGGATCCCGCGGACGACGGCCTCGGAGGTGACACCTTCGGCCTCGCCCTCGAAGTTGAGGATGACGCGGTGGCGGAGGGCCGGCAGCGCGGCAGCCCGGATGTCGTCCACGGACACGTTGAAGCGACCGTCCATGAGGGCCAGGATCTTGCCGGCCGCCACGAGCGCCTGGGCGCCGCGCGGGGAGCCGCCGTAGCGCACGTACTGGCGCACCAGCGCCGGCGCACGCCCGCTGTCCGGGTGCGTGGCGGACAGGACCGCAACCGCATAGGCGGTGACGTGCGGGGCGATCGGCACGGCGCGGGCGAGGCGCTGCATCTCCACGATCTCGACGGCCGTGGCAACGGGACCGGCCGTGGGTGCATCGGCACCGGTCGTCCGCTCGACGATCAGGGCGAGGTCCTCCTCGTTCGGGAAGGGGACCATGACCTTGAGCAGGAACCGGTCCAGCTGGGCCTCGGGGAGGGGATACGTCCCCTCCATCTCGAGCGGGTTCTGGGTCGCGAGCACGAAGAACGGGGGCTCCAGCGTGTAGCGGTTGCGGGCAACGGTGACCTGGTGCTCCTGCATCGCCTCCAGCAACGAGGACTGGGTCTTGGGCGTGGCGCGGTTGATCTCGTCGGCGAGGACGAGGTTCGCGAAGACCGGCCCCTGCTGGAACTTGAAGACCCGGGATCCACCCTCCTCGACCAGGATGTTGGTGCCGGTGATGTCGGCCGGCATCAGGTCCGGGGTGAACTGGATCCTGCTGAACCGGCAGTCGATGACGTCGGCGATGGTCCGGATGAGCATCGTCTTGCCCAGGCCCGGGACACCCTCCAGAAGCACGTGACTGTTCGCGAGCAGCCCGACAAGGGTCTGGCGGACCAGCTCCTGCTGGCCGACGATGACCTTCCCCACCTCGGCCTCGATCGCGCGGGAGCGCTCGGCGAACGCCTCCGGGGCCAGCCTGGCCGGCGTCTCCGGCGTGGCGTCGGGCTGCGTGGCTGTGGATGCGTCCATGGGTCCTCCCGTGGCGGGGCGAGGGGCCGGTGCGCCGGGTCCGCCCGGCTGTCTAGCGGCCGGGATCGAGCGAGCTGAAGTAGTCGCGCACGTAGTCCTTCACGGAGATCGGGACGTATGAGCGGTCGAGGGTCGTGAGCGCGTAGCTGTAGAAGTCGCCGTACACCTGCTGGTAGGGGACGTAGGAGCCGTTGTTGGAGCCCTGCCCCTGCTGGCTGCCCTGCTGGGTCTGACCGTCGCCACCGGTGCCGGCGACGTACGAGGGGTCGCCGGGCTTGCCCAGGCGGTCGAATGGCGCATAGACCGAGCCGAGGTCCGCCCCGAGCTGGCTCGGCCGGTTGGGGTTGGTCGGACCGCCCGGCCTGCCGTTCGAGGTCCCGCTCCCAAGGTGCGCTGCGTTCGAGCCGCCTCCGCCGAGGGATCCGCCGCCCTGTCCCTGTCCCTGCCCCTGACCCTGTCCCTGCCTTGGCCCTGCCCTTGCCCCTGTCCCTGGCCCTGGCCCTGCCCCTGGCCCTGGCCCTGGCCCTGCCCCTGGCCCTGCGCCCTGGCCCTGGCCTTGCCCCTGGCCCTGTCCCTGGCCTTGTCCCTGGCCCTGCCCCTGGCCCTGACCTTGCCCCGTGCCTGACGACGCACCCGGCGAGCCGCCGGGCTGTCCGCTGCCCTGGCCGGCCCCGGGAGAGGTGCCCGGTGATCCGCCCTGGCCCTGCTGGCCGGACTGGTTGCCGGCCTGGCCCTGCTGGCCCGACTGGTTTCCGCCCTGGCCCTGCTGGCCCCCGGCGTTCGCCAGGTCGCGCCGCGCGTCCTGCAGGTTCGAGGCCGCCGACGCCATGTCGCGGTTGAGCTGCACCTTCGTGCCCGCGGCAGTCAGCGCCTCGCCGAGGCGGTTCAAGGCGGCCTTGGCGCCCGCGCTGTCGCCCTGTGACAGGCTCGAGGCGGCATCCTTGAGCGCCTGCCCGGCCGATCCGTCCGCCTGGCTGGCCGCGCCCTGGAGTGCCGCGAGCTCCTTCGCGAGAGCGTCTCGTTCGGCCTGGGTCATCGTCTCGACCTGCTCGCCGAGCGTGGCGAGGTCCTGCTGGGCCTCCTTCGGGTCCCCGCCCGGGTTGGCCTGCGGCCTGCCGGTCGCGGCGCGCGACAGCGAACGTGAGAGCGACGCGAGGGAGGCTGCACGCTGCTCGTTGCCCGCGTCCAGCTGTGCGCGGACGTCGTCCTCGACGGCGCCCAGCTGGGCGAGGTTGAGGTCTAGCTCACCCGGGTTCGTCCGGAGACGCTCGGCCAGCTGGCGGAGCTCCTCGGCGAGCTTTGTGCGCGGGTCGTTGGCGTCTGCGCCCCTGGCTTCGAGGTCCTTCGCGACCTGGTCGATGTGCTCTGCCTGGTGCTGTGCCTCCGCCCGGATCTCCCGCTGCTGTGCGATGACCAGGTCCTGGGGGTTGGGCAGGAGGACGGCCGGCACGACGAGCGCGGTGGCGACGACCGCGATCAGCGCCTGCCGGTGTGCGATGCGGGGCCGGAACAGCCCCGGGTCCACGGCGCGGAGCCGGGAGAGGGCGTCGCGCCGCTGGCGGCGGACGAAGCGGGCCTCGGCGTCGTGGAGGTCGAACGCGGCCCCGACCATGATCGTCTCGTCGTCACCGGCGTCTGCCGGACCGGCCGAGGACGGCATCGACCCCGCGAAGGCCAGCGCCGAGGCGACCGCATCGCCGGCCCCACTCTCGGCGTCCACCGCCAGGGCGGTCTCGCCGATCGTCGGCCGTGCGCGGACCACCAGGACGAGCAGCACCAGCATCCCCAGGAGCGGAAGCGCGAGGGCGACGAGCGGCGCCTGCTCCACGGGGAGCAGCCGCTGGACAACCGCCAGGAGCAACTCGGCGACGGCCACGACGGCCGCCACGGACCAGGCGCGCCGGGCCGCCCGGCGAAGCCACAGGCGGCGCCGGTGGACGACGAGGCCGCCACGGATCGCCGCCAGCGCGGGATCGAGCTCGACACCGAGCGTCGCAGGGTCACGCGGGACGATGGGCCCCGGAGTCGCGGCCCGGAGCTGGCGACGGGACGGACGCAGGCTCGGCAGACGGGGCATCAGGCATCCCCTCCGGCGGGCCGGCGGCGCGGGCGGGGCAGACCGATCCGCCAGCGCCGGGTGGGCGAGACGAGCTGGACCGAGAGGACGATCAGGACCAGCGCGAGTGCCGTCATCGCCAGCAGGCTTCGCGGCCAGTAGGTGTCCCGGCCGACCCCGAACTGCTGGCCCACGCCGCCCGCCTGGTCCGCGCCGGGGGCGTTCGTCACGCCGCCCACGATCTGGCATGAGGCGCCGAAGGCGGTATCGGTGCCGCAGATGACGTCCACCTGCGCGACGAACGGGTTCAGCCACATCAGGGCCTCGGGAGGCCGGCGCGTGAGCCCGTCGAGGGGGCCGGCGTCGCGGGTGGGCTGGTCCGGGAGGACGCCGTTGCTGCCCGTCATCGCGACCCAGAACACGAAGATGAACGCGGTGCCCGCGGTCAGGACGATGACGCCCACGAGGTTGATGACCGTGGCCGCCTGGGTCCGTTTCACGAGCGCCGAGACGAACAGGCCCATCGACCCGTAGGCGAGGGCCGTCCCCACCAGCACGAGGTAGCCCTTGATCATGTCGTCGGGGCCCACGCCGCCGAAGGTGAAGACGAGCGCTGTCACCGGGATCGAGGCGAGCAGCAGGAGGAAGACCCAGCTGAGCGCAGACAGGAGCTTGCCCAGGATGATCGCCAGCGAGGAGATCGGCGTCGTCGTCAGCAGGTCCAGCGTCTGCTTCTCGCGTTCCAGGCTGATGGCCCCGGCCGTCGACGCGGGTGCGAGCACCAGGACGATGAGCGTGAGCAGGAAGAGCAAGGTGCTGAACAGCACCCGGCCGATGTCGGCGGAGGCGGAGATGCTGCCGCCGAAACCGCTCGTGATCGTGCGCTCGGCGATCCCCTCGACCATCCACGCGAAGCCGGCGATGAGCAGCAGGTGGATCGTGAGCACCACGAAGGCGCGTCGGCCGCGCATCCGGCCGCGCAGCTCCTTGACGCCGACGGCTGTGATGCCGGTGCCGATGTCGCGGAGCGAACGGAGGCGGCGGGACCCCGTGAACGCGGTCATGCCGGCGCCCCCATCGGGAGTGGATCCGGCGCCGTGACCTGGAGGAAGAGCTCCTCGAGGTCGCTCGCTGCGCGGGAGAAGGTGGCGACCGGCATGCCGGCCCTGACGGCCGTCGCCAGCAGGCGGGCGGAGCCCTCGTCGTCACCGTGGAAGCCGATCTCCACCTGGCCGTCGTCGAGCAGGTTCGAGGTCACCACGTCCGGTTGAACCGCGAACCACGCCCGAGCGGCTTCGTGCGACGCGTGCTCGCCCAGCACGCGGATGCGGAACACCGCTCCTACCCGGAGACGGCGCTCGATGTCGGCGACGCGACCGTGGGCCAGCACCCGCCCGCGGTCGATGATCGCCACGGAGGTGCACAGCTCCTCGAGCTCCGGGAAGGATGTGGGACGAGACGAGGATGGTCTTGCCCAGCGACCGCAGCTCGCGGAGGAGCTCGCGGAGCTCGACCCGCGCGCGGGGATCCAGGCCCGACGCCGGCTCGTCGAGGAGGAGGACCGCCGGGTCGTGGACCAGGGCGTGGGCCAGACACAGGCGCTGCTGCATGCCCCGCGAGAGCCCCTGGACGTACGAGTCACGCTTGGGGCCGAGGTCGACCAGCTCCAGCAGGTCGCCGATCATCCGGCGCCGCCGCTCGGCGCGGATGCCGTAGCAGCGCGCGAAGAAGTCGAGGTACTCCCAGACCTTCATGTCGTCGTACACGCCGAACGAGTCGGGCATGAAGCCGAGGACGCGGCGGACATCGTTCGGGTTCCGGCGGACCGACGCGCCCGCGATCTCCGCGTCCCCGCTGTCGGGGACGAGCAGCGTGGCGAGGATGCGCAGGGTCGTGGTCTTGCCGGCACCGTTCGGGCCGACCAGGCCGAAGATCTCGCCCTCCCCGACATCGAGGTCCAGGCCGGCGAGGGCGAGCGTCCGGTCGTAGCGCTTCACGAGCCCCGTCGCGCGGACGATGCCGGTCATCGGACCGTCCCCGCGAGCGCGATCGGGAACTGGAACCCGATCCCGTCCTGGCGCTGGTTGACGAACTTGACCTGGATCTCGCCGCTGGACCTGTCCACCCACCGGGCCGGATCCGACAGCAAGTAGGGGACCCCCTGCCTCAGGTGCTCGAACTGGACCCATCTGCCCGTCCGGTTGTCGAGGACCTCGAGCTCCGGCAGGCCGTCCTGCGCCACGACACAGCCCGCCGTGCCGGGATCGCAGCGGGCCGCCTCCTTGAGGGCGACAGGGGCGCCGGCGGGCATCGTCAGGTCGCCGCCGAACGTGAGCGCGATCGTGATGGCAGAGGCCTCGAACGTGCCCTCGAAGGCGATCGGCCGGTAGGCGATCCGCATGTCGCCCGTCCCGAGGTTGATCGACCATGGGTCCTTCCCGAAGCCGTTGGCGTTCGTCTCCACGACGCTGCTGCGGAGCAGGTCGTCGCGGAAGGTCATGGTCCCCTTGACGCTGAGGGACAGCGGCACCTCGTACAGGATGTTCGCCTCGCGGCGGACGTGCTGCCCCTCGATCTCCACCGGGACGACCGCGTCCGAGCCCCACGCGAGGAGCATCGCCGAGTCACCGGCCAGCGAGAACGGGAAGCCCGTCATCGGGTCGATCGAGATCTGGTCGATCACCGAGCGGCGGACGATCCGGCGCTGGTCGTCCTCGGTCATCGACATGCCGTCCCAGTTGACCTGACCCACGACCTTGTCCGAGAGCGACGTCTGGTTGGCGAGGTTGCTGCTCACGGCCAGGTTCACGTCCGCGGTCGCGCCCGGGTCGATGTCGTCGAGCTGGACCGCGGACGAGCCGAGCACGACGGCAGGAGAGAGCAGCACCCGGCTCGAGCGGTTGGTGACCGTCCCCAGGATCCGGCCGTCCTCGAGTCGCAGGTCAGCGTCGATGGCGGGTCCCGTGGCACTGCCCTCGGCCCGAACCGTGCGGAGGGACCCGAAGCCCACCGCCAGGTCGCGGATCCGCGACGGATCGCCCTGGAGGACGTCGAGGGCCGCGCGTGGTGCCCGTCCCGAAGACGTCGCCGTTCATGGGCGAGGCCAGGAGGGCGTCGCCGGGGAACCGGACCTGGAACGTGGCCCGGGACGGGCTGAAGATGCCCACGTAGGACTGCACCGTGGCCTGGTCGGTGCCCGCGGCACCGCGGACGATCGCCACCTCGTGCACGATGACGTCCGATCCGCGGAGCAGCGCACCGATCCCGAACGCGCCGACCGTGAACACGGCGATCAGCGCGGAGATCGTGACCCACGCCCACTCCCGCCGGTCGAGGCGGCGGAGCACCAGGTAGTTGACCGGCCCGACCAGGAGGATGTACCCGAAGAGGAGGACGAGCAGGCCGCCGATCGGTGGCAGCGCAAGGCTGGGCAGGTTGGAGACAGCCGACACGATCGTCGAGTCGTCGCTGAGCGAGACGATGCCGCCCGCCCGCGCCGGCAGCAGCCGGCGCCACAGCGGGGTGTCGATCGTGTCCCCGGCCGCGATCCAGGACGTCGTGGGGTCGAAGCCGAGGAGCGTGACCGAGCCGGCGCCGAAGCGCCGGTCGGCCGCGACCACCCGGTCGCCCGACGTGGCGAGCGTCCTGCCCGCGATGAGCTCCCCCGAGTAGGCCGTCAGGGTGGTCGCGCCCGTGGGGATCGCGCCCAGCACCGATCGCAGGACCGACGGGTCGATGTCGAGGGTGCCGCTCGGGCGGAAGGGGAGGATGTCGTCCGGGAAGCCGGTCAGCGCGTCCGCGCCGGCCGTGCCGCCGATGATCACGAGGCGGCCGCCGCCGGCGACCCACGTCCGCAGGGACGCGAGCTGGCCGGGAGTCAGCTGCGAGGCGTCGGCGTCCTGCCACACGAGGCGGTCCAGGACCGACCATGCCTGGATGCGCTCCGGGAGGTCGCCCGGGGAGAGAGGGATGATCGTTGGCTGCGTGAGGTTCTGGCTCGGCAGCAGGTCGAGCTCGCCCACGATCTTGGCCGGGTTCTCGGCCACGACGCCGACCACCAGCTGGAGCTGGTCGTGGACGGCGATCGCGACCTTGGCCTCGGCCACGGTCGAGGTCCCGCTGACCAGCTGGACTGTCATGCTGCCGCCGAAGCTGGGAGGCTGCGCGTACAGGACGTACTGCTTTCGGGAGCCGGTGGCGAGCTCCACCGGGGTTCCGAACCGCGTGCGGGAGTCCACGCCGCCACTGATCCGGAGCTCGCCCGTGACCGTCGGGCCCGCGTTCTCGACATCGATCGCCACGGCGAACCAGGATCCGGCGCGGACGTGGCCCTGGAGCAGAGCGCGCGCGGTCATCGTCAACCCGTCGGCCGCGGCGGCCGCCGGCACCGCGGGCAGGACCGCGACAAGGACGAACAGCGCGGCGGCGACTCCGGACAGGAGGCGTGCGAACCTGGAGGTGCGGGGCAGCGGCACTCGGGCTCCTCGGCCTCGATCGTGGGGAAGGTCTGAGCATCGACGCGCGGGCCGCTGGAAAAGTTGCACGAACCTGTGCCCCCGAGATCACGACGGCTGCGGGCGCCCCCCTCGTGGTGGCCGTCCGACCGCTCCTATCGTACGATGCAGGCGCCCCGGGACCGATCGCGTCGACCCGCGCCCACCAAGGTCGAAGCGATCGCGGCCGCGCCCGGATCTCGCGATCCAGAGGAACTCGTGCCCGAAATCAGACCGTTCCGCGCGCTCCGGTACGACCCCGAGGTCGCTGGGGACCCGTCCGCGCTCGTCGCGCCGCCGTACGACGTCATCGGCCCGGACCTGCACCGGGAGCTGCTGGCGCGCCACCCGCGCAACGCGGTCCGGCTGGATCTCCCCCAGGTCGTGCCGGGCGAGGACCCCGACGAACGCTATCGGCGCGTGGCGCGGACCCTCGCCGCGTGGCGCCAGGACGGCACGCTCCGGAAGGATCCGAAGCCGTCGGTCTACGTCTACGAGCAGGCCTACCGCGTGCCCGGCACGACGGTGGAGCGCACGCAGCGTGGCTTCTTCGCGCGACTGCTCATCGAGCCGTTCGGCGCGGAGAGCGGGGTGCTCCCGCACGAGAAGACGATGTCGGGGCCCAAGGAGGACCGGTACCGGCTGCTGCGGGCAGCGGGGATCAACACCTCTCCCGTGGTCGCGCTCTACGAGGACTCGAGCCGGGCGGCGGCGGCCATGCTGTCGGCGGCCACCGCCAGGACCCCGTCGCCGGACGTGACCGACGACGACGGCGTCCGGCACCGCATCTGGGCCGTGCCCGACGAGGGGGAGGGGAGCCCGGCGGCGCGCCTGTGCGCGATCGCCGGCGCCGGGCCCGTCTTCATCGCGGACGGCCACCACCGGTACGAGACCGCCGTCCGCTACCGGGACGAGCGGCGCGCGAACCATACCGGCGAGCAGGACCCTTCCTACGACTTCGTCCTGATGCTGTTCCTCGACGCGGCGGACGACCTCACGGTCCTCCCTGCACACCGTGTCGTGCGGGGGCTGGGCGAGTCCGGCCTCGCGCGCCTGCGCGCCGGCCTGCCTCGCCTGTTCGCGGCGACGACTGCGACGACGGAGGCCCTGGTCGGCCGGTTCGGGGCCGCGGGCGAGCTCCCGGGCGGCGAGGGCCGGTTCGGCCTGCTGACCCGGGACGACGCATGGCTGCTGGACGCGAACCGCGGCGCCTTCGCGGGTCTCGGCTCCGGCGGCGACGCCGTTCGGGCCCTCGACGTCTCGCTCCTGGGGATCGCGCTCGACAGGCTGCTCGGCATCGACGCCTCGGCCGTCGCGGGCGGCCAGCGCATCGCCTACACGACGTCCGCGGCCGAGGCCGCGGCTATGGTCGCTGCGGGCACCGACGCTGCGGACGCGGCGTTCCTGCTGGAGCCCACCCCGGTCGCATCGATCCTCGCCGTCGCCCGCGACGGTGACGTGATGCCCCAGAAGTCCACCTACTTCTATCCCAAGGCCCTGACCGGCCTCGTGCTCAACCCGCACGAGTGGTAGGGAGATCGACGAGCCCCATGACCGACGTCAACTCCGACCGCCTCGTCGCCCGCCCCGGCGCCGGGGGCCGGCCCGTCCGCAAGGACGAGATCGAGCTCGTCGAGCGCGGTCTCTACGTGGAGTCCTGGCTCCCCGAGCGGCGCTCCCGCCGGAAGCCGCTCCTGTTCGTCCACGGCGAGCTCGGCGGCTCGTGGGTCTGGGAGCGGTACCTGCACCACTTCGCGGGCCGGGGCTGGGAGGGTCATGCCCTCAACCTGCGCAACCACTACTGGTCCCAGACCGCCGACCCGACGACCCTCGACATCGAGTCCTACACCGAGGACGTGATCGCCGCCCTCGAGCGACTCGGCCCGACCGCCGTCGCCGTGGGGCACGGGCTGGGCGGCCTCCTCGTCCTCAAGGCAATCGAGCGCGCCCCGGTCTCCGCGTACGTGCTGATCGCCCCCGAGCCGCCGAAGGAGCTGCGCGAACCGGTGCGTCCATACCTGGTGCGGGACATCCCGGACGCCTATGGCCGGGCGGAGCTGGGCTTCGAGACCCTCCCCGAGAAGCTGATCCGGGAGCACCGGGACCTGACCCTCGCCGATGTCCTCCGGATCCAGCACATGCTCGGCCAGAAGGCGTTCGAGTCCGGACGCGCGCGACGCCAGGTCCTTGCGGGCGTGCCCGTGGACCGCTCCGCGCTGCCGGAGGTGCCGCGCCTGGTCATCGGCGCCGGACTCGACATCTACGTGCCCGAGCCGGAGGTCGAACGCCTCGCGGAGTGGCTCGGTGCGGCGTACGAGCCCTTCGGAGCGCACTCCCACTTCGGGCTGGTGCTGGGCGAGCAGAGCTACCTCCAGGTCGCCGACACCCTGCGCGCGTTCCTCGAGACGAACCGGCTCTGACGGGGATCGGTCGCCCGGTGCCCCGACCTGGGGGAGGCTGAGCGCGGTTGCGGGCTCGGCAGGGCCCCTGCTATCCTGCCGCCCGGGCCGACCTGACCGGCCACCTCGACGCCGCATTCGTCTAGAGGCCCAGGACACCGCCCTCTCAAGGCGGAGACCACCGGTTCGAATCCGGTATGCGGTACCAGCGACCTCACCCGACGCCCCCGGCTGCGCCCCGGGGGCGTTCCACGTCCAGGCGTCATTCGTCCGGGCGGCGTGATTCGTCCGCGAGGCGGCCGCCGGTGCCCTTCGGATCGCCTAGACTCGGCGCGTCCACACCACGATCCGCCGGGATGAGCCCATGCCGTCGACACCCGAGCACCGCCTCGTGATCCTCGCCGAGGGCAACTTCGGGTATCACCACGGCAAGACGGCGATGGGCGTCATCCGGTACGGCCAGGACAAGGTCGTCGCCGTCATCGACTCGACGCAGGCCGGTCGCAACGTCCGCGAATGGCTCGGGGACTCCGGCCGCTACGACGTCCCGATCGTCGGATCGATCAACGAGGCGCTCGGCTTCATCCCGCGCGCCAACGCGCTCCTGATCGGGATCGCGCCGACCGGCGGGCGGCTCCCGGACGCCTGGCGCCAGGTGATCCTCGCGGGCATCCGGTCCGGGCTCGACATCCTGTCCGGCCTGCACACCTTCCTCGGCGACGACCCGGAGCTGGCCGACGCCGCTCGTTCGGCGGGCGTCCGGATCACCGACTACCGGCGGCCTCCCGAGCGGATGGAGACCTCGGTGGGGCGCCGTCACGAGGCCGGCAAGCGCGTGATCCTCACCGTGGGCACCGACTGCGCCATCGGCAAGATGTCCGTCGCGCTGGAGCTGCGTCGGGGGGCGCAGGCGAACGGCCGGTTTGTGTCGTTCGTGCCGACCGGGCAGACGGGGATGATGATCGACGGCTGGGGCGTGGCCGTGGACCGGTTGATCGCGGACTTCGTCCAGGGCACTTGCGAGTGGCTGAGCGAGGAAGGCGAGCGCCGCGGCGACTGGGTCATCGTCGAGGGCCAGGGATCGCTGGACCACCCCGCCTATTCCTCGGTGACCCTCGGGCTGATCCACGGGTTCACGCCGCACGCGATGGTCCTCGTGCACATGCCGGGGCTGACCGACCACGACTTCGAGCACCTGCCGGACCGGACATTCCCGATCAAGCCGCTGCCCGACTTCATCCGCATCCACGAGGAGGTCGCGGCGCTGGTGGCGCCCTCGAGGGTGGTCGCCGTCGCCCTCAACACGTCGCGGTATCCGGACGACGCCGAGGCGCGGGCGATGATCGCCGCCACCGAGGCCGAGACGGGGCTCCCATGCGACGACCCGGTCCGCTTCGGCGGCGAGGCGCTCTGGAACCGCATCGAGGCTGCCGTCGACGCGCTGCCCTGGGTCGTGCCCGGCGGACCCGGGGAGACGCCGGCGTGACCTTCTCCATGCGCCTGCGCACGTTGTCGCTGCCGCTCCGCGACCCGTTCGTGATCGCCCGTGCGACGCACGGCGAGGGTCGGGCGGTGGTCACGGTCCTCGGCGAGCTGCGCGACGACGCCGACGGTCCGGGTGGTCCGGTGGGCCTCGGCGAGGGCTACCCGGACACCTACTACGGCGAGACGCCGGCCACGATCGCGGTCGTGGTCCCGTTGCTGCTCGACGCCCTCGAGCCCCTGGCCCCGGCGCTCCGCGGGCCGGCGGCCCAGGCGAGGGAGGCCCTTGCCACGGCCGAAGGCGTCATGACCGCGGCGATCGGCGGCCACGGGGGCGCCAAGTGCGCCGTGGACATCGCCCTCCACGACCTCGTCGGGAAGCGCCTCGGGCTGCCGATCCGGCAGCTGCTGGAGATCGACGCCCCGATTCCACCCACGGACTTCACCCTCGGGATCGACGTACCGTCGGTGGTGGCCGAGCGAGCCGCGCGCGCCGCGGACTTCCCGGCCCTCAAGGTCAAGGTGGGGGGCCCGTCGGATATCGCGACGCTCGAGGCCGTCCGTGCCGTCTACGGAGGCCCGATCCGCGTGGACGCGAACACCGGCTGGACCCCGGAGGTCGCCATCGCCCTGCTGCCGGACCTGGTTCGCCTGGGCGTGGAGCTGATCGAGCAGCCCTTCCCGGCCGGCCGGCTCGACCTGCTGCGCGAGCTCCAGGCGCATTCCTCGCTGCCCATCGTGGCTGACGAGAGCGCGGTGTTCATCGGCGACCTGGACGCGCTTGCGGGCGTCGTGGACGGCATCAACGTCAAGCTCGCCAAGTGCGGTGGCATCGGGCCCGCGCGCCGGATGCTGGAGCGTGCGAACGCCCTGGGCTTCCGGACGTTCATCGGCTGCATGGAGGAGACATCCATCGGGATCGCTGCCTCCGCGGCCGTCGCGCCGCTCGCCGAGTGGCTGGACCTGGACGGCTGCCTCCTGCTGGCCGACGACCCCGTCACCGGCCTCGAGCTGGACCCGGGCAAGCACTGGCGCCTCGCCGACCGGCCGGGCCTGGGCTTGGAAGTGCGGTCCGGCATCTTCTAGCCGATCAGGCGCGGCACAGGTCCACAGGTTGCGGGGACCCGCCCGAGACTGTCCACCGATGGTGGTGGGGTGTGGACAAGTCGGTGGGCAACATGGTGGAGAAGCCTCTACCGGCACCCGCTCTGGCAGCGGTAGCATTCGGGGGTCGCCGGAGCCCGGGGGAGTCGCAGTGGGAGATGAGCACCGGCGGTGACCCCGACCGTCTGCGCCGGGGGTCGGGCATGTCCCGCCCGACCGCCGGCAGTTCGTGCTTGCTCGAGGGAGAGGAGGACCTGTATCGATGCTGACCGCCGGCCCCGTATGCCCGTCGACGCCCGAGGCCGAGGCCTTCGTGCGGTTCTGCTACCAGCGCCGTCGCGTGGGGTGGCCCGAGCTCTATGACGAGATGTGCGCGGTCGCCACGCGCGGCCTCTTCCGCGGAATGGGCCATGACGCGCTGGGGGAGATCGGGGTCGGGTTCAGCCTGTTCGAGACGTCCCGTCTCGCGGCGCTGGTCGCGCGGATCGTGACCGAGGAGCAGGCCGCGCGGCGCGCGGCGCGGGCCGTGGCGCTCGAGGCTGCCCAGGCGCAGGCGGGTTCGTAGGGAAGGCGCGTTCGCCCGGCGCGCTCGCCCGGCGCGCGTGCGCCCGGCGTGCGTTCGCCCGGCGTACGTTCGCGTCAGGCCAACCTCAATCGGCAGGGGCCAGGCGCGGCGAAATAGGCAGGCGCGGCGGCCTGGGGCGGCGGGCACGGCCACCTGAGGCGGCGCTGGGCGGTCGAGTCCCGGGTCAGGCCCGGATGCGCCGTCGGGCCATCTCGCCTTCGATCTGGCGCTCGGCCTCGACGTAGCGGTCGATCTGCTCCCGGAGCTCGTTCGCCTCGGGGGCGTAGAGGTGGACCTGCTGCTGGAGGATGTACGACAGCCGCCGGCTGGTCATCCGGACGTGGTCCAGGTTCTTCATCAGGACCAGCGGGTCCATCGAGGCCAGGTCGGACGCGGGATACATCTGGTTCATCGCGGGTCATCCTAGCCCAAGCGGGGCCCTGAGGACGGCTCGCCCCGGCCGGGCGCGGCCTCCTCCGGACCGCGCCGGCAAGTAACGGGCGATGGCGCCGATCCGGGAGGCGCCCGCCCGGACTCGGTCAGCCCGTCGTGCCACCCGACCCGAGAGCGGGCGCGGCCGGAGCGGTCTGGCCCTTGAGCTCGGCCAGGCGCGCCTCGACCTCGAGCTCGTCCTCGCCGCTCTGAAGCTCGGCGAACTGGTCGTCGAGCGACGCGGCGGACACTTCCGCCATGCCGCGCGCCTGCGCCTCCTGGCGGCGGATTCGCTCCTCGAAGCGGTTGAGCTCCGAGGTGGGATCGAGGACCGAGACCTCCTTCAGGCTCTGGGTGACCTGCAGCTGGGCCTGGGCCATCTTCGCCCGGGCTACAAGCTCGTCGCGCTTCTGGATCAGCTCCTCGCGCTTGATGCGCATCTTGTTGAGGCCGTCCTTGAGCTGGTCCGTGAAGAGGCGCTGCTGCTCGATCTGGGGATCGAACGTCGCGACCTGCCGCTCGAACGAGAGCTGGCGGCTGAGGGCGATCCGGGCCAGCCCGTCGAAGCGGTCCGCCTCCGCGATGTTGCCCTGCGCGCGGAGCGCGTCGGCCCGATCCGAAGCGGCCGTGGCCTTGGCCAGCCACTCGGCGGATGCCTCGCGCGCCTCACGCTCGTCCTCCTCGAGGAGCCGCAGGTTGCCGATCGTCTGGGCGACGGCCTCCTCGGCCTCGGCGATGTTGTTGGTGAAGTCCCGGATCAGCTGGTCGAGCATCTTCTCCGGGTCCTCGGCCTGGTCCAGCATCGCGTTCACGTTCGCCCTCACGAGCTGCCCGATGCGCCCGAGGATCGTGGTCTGTGCCATGTCGTCGCCTCCCGTCTGCACTCTTGCCGTGGATGTCGGGCCGCCCGGCGAAGCCGTCGACCCCCGTGTTCAGCCTTACCAGCGGCCGCCTCGGGCGTGGCCGCCACCACCGCCGCCACCACCGCCGAAGCCGCCTCCAGGACCGCCCCCGCCGAATGGCCCGCCGGGCATGCCGAACCCGCCGCCCCGCGAGCTCCCGCCCCCGCCCCACGGGGAGCCGCCCCAGCCACTGCCGCGTCCCCCGCCGCCGGACAGCATCCCGCCGATGATCCCGCCCAGGACAGCGCCGACGAGCTCGGCGCCGGGCGATCCGGAGGCGGGTGAGGGCCGCGCGTACGGACCCGCCACCGGGCCGCTGCCCGCGTCCCAGGCCCCGAACTCGCGAGCCGCGATGGCGTATGCGTCGTCGGCGAGCTGCGAGGCCCGCTGGGCGGCGGTCACGGCGGCGTCTGGGTCTGTCGCGAGAAGGCTCTCCGCTTCAGCGATCCGCGCCTCGGCCTCCGCCGCGCGAGTCCGTGCCGTGCGTCCGACGCCGTGGCGTCGCGTGGTGATGTAGTCAACGGCCTGGTCCACGCGTCCCCGTGCGCCGGCGACGGCCGACGCGGCCACCTGCATCCGCCGCACCCGCTGGTCCTCCGCCGCGCGGAGACCGGCGTTGATCGCATCTGCGGCCTGGTTCGCGGCGGTCGCGCGCGTGAGGGCAGCGAGCGGGTCGAGCGGGCGCGCCGCGGCGAGGCCCCGGGCGTCGTCCAGGGTGCGCTCTGCGGCGGCCAGCGCGGCCTGCGCGGCACTCGCGCCACCCGGGTCGTGCGCCGGCGCCCCGGTCGTGCCCGGCTCGGTGGGCAGCGACGACACGGTCTCGGCACGGGCGATGCCCGCCCGAGCCGCCTCGACGTCGGCAGCCGCCGCGGCGATCTCCTGCGGCAGGCGTGCCGCGGCATCGTCGAGGCTCGCCGCGAGGCGTTCGATCCCGTCGATCAGGCGAATCGCGGATGCGGTGCCGTCCTGGGCATGACGCAGGGCCACGACCATGTCGCTCCGCTTCGCGTCCGGCAGCCCGCGGCCGCGATCCGTCTCGGCTGCCGCTGAGACGAGCGCCTTCTCCGCTTCGACGAGGTTGCCGCCGACCGACGCGACGGCGGACGGGGCGTAGGCCGTGGTGAGGCGGGAGAGGGTCGCGGCAGCTGCCGCGTGCCGCCCGCGGAGGGCGGCGATTGCGGCTGGAAGAGCCGCCAGCTGGGCCGGTGCAGTTCGCTCGAGGTCCCGCAGCGCGTCGACGCGGGCCGACTGCGCATCGAGCAGCTGGCGTGCCGCGGTCGTGCGGTTGACGATCTCCTCGAGCATCGCGCGCCGCTGCTCGGTCGTCTCGGGCTCAGCGTCGTCCAGGCGCTGGCGGACGGCGAACGCGGCACGCAGCTGCTCGCGCGCCTGCGCGATCGCCTCGCGGTAGGGCGTGGCCTCGGACTCGCCCCACTGGGCCTCCGCGAAGCCGACCTCCTGGTCGGCGTCGCGCACCGCCTCGTCCATCGCGAGGAGGGCCTTGTTCGCCTCGCGCGAGAGGCGGTCCCGCTCCGCGGCGGCGGCCCGCTCGGCGTTGCGGCGCGCGACCAGGGTCCGGCCGACGAGGAGCACGCCGCCGACGATCAGGAGGATCGCGAACACCTGCACGAGGAGCGAGCCGCCCGATGCGGCGGTGCCCCCGAGTCCCGAGCCGGCGCCAGGAGCGACCGAAACCGGCGTGGCGGCCGGGACCGGCGAGGCCGCCGCGGCCGTCGCCGGCTCGGCGCTCTCGGTCGCGACGCCGACTGCCGTCGCGGCCTCGCTCATCGCACCCGCGAAGTCGCCGTCTGCCAGCCGGGGCGCGACCGTGGTGTCGAGGATGTCGTCGATCTCGGCGTCGGTGATCGTCGCCTCCAAGGAAGGCCCGATCCACAGCGAGTCGGATCGGTCCTGGACCGCGACCAGGAGCAGGGCGTCGTTGCCACCCAGGGAGTTCGCGGCCGCGGTGGTTTGGGCGAAATCGGTGACGTTCATGGAGCCGGTTGTATCGACGAACGCGACGAACATCTGGACACCGTGATCGTCGAGGAGACGCTGCAGGTCGTCCGCGACCTGGGACTCCTCGCGGGACGAGAGCACGCCGGCATCGTCGGTGACGCTGTTCCGGAGCCTGAGCGTGTCCTGTGCAAGGACGTCGACCGGCACCGCGACGAGGCAGACGGCGGTCAGCAGCGCCATCAGGGCGTGCCGCAGGGCACGTCCACCCGGAGCGGGATACCGCAGCGACGGGCTCCCCCCGTGCGGCGGCGCCTTCGGATCGGTCATGTGGTGTGGCCGAATCCTACCCCCGCGACCGGGCCGGTGCGGCTGGACGGCAGGAGGTGCCGCCTCCGATCACGGCACCGGGATGACGCTAGATGACCGAGCGCAGCCTCGATGGAGGCCAGGTCCAGTCGACCGGCAGGGCTGCGGAGGCCATGGCTCGCCGCCGGCCGGCCTCGGTGGCACCCAGGACGAGGATGCGGTCCGTCTTGGTCGCCCGCCCGGCCTCGTCGCCCCACAGGCGGGTCATCTTCCGGTTGGCGGCCACCTCGTCGCGCACAAGGCCGGCGAGCCGGTAGCCCGCGGGGAGAGCCGCCTCCTCCCAGGCGCGCTCCGCCAGGCCGATGCCCGACGTCGACGGCTTGCCGCGATCCATCTCGACGTCGCCGATCACGATGACCGCGATGCCGTCATCGGCCATCGCGGGCCGGAGATCGGCGAGGACCTCGCGCAGGAAGGCCATGTACGGCTCCCGGTGGTGGGCGTCGTCGAGGGTCGCGTCGATCAGGCGCGCGTCGAAGCCCAGGAGCCAGGTCCGGAGCCAGTTGTAGTAGCCATACTTGAGCACGCGCAGGTAGGGCGGCGAGGTGACGACGAGCCGGACGCGGTCCGGCAGGCCACGGGCGCGCAGCGCGGCCCGCGCGCGGTGGCCGGCCGTGCGCGCGTCGCCCAGCAGCGCCACGCCTGTCGTGGGGGGCAGTGGCTGGCGGTACAGGCGGTCGAGCTTCGCGTTCAGCGCGTCGAACACGTCGCGGGCCGGCGGCTCGTAGCCGCTGGTCGCCACGAAGTCGCGCACGTACCGGGGAGCCATGCTGAACGTGTTGGGCATGATCGTGGACAGGTAGGACGGGGTCTTGCCGTGGAGCACGCCCGCCAGCGCGCCCGCAAGGAACCGGTCCGTGCGGTCGTCCAGGCGGAGGTGGGAGCGGACGAGGAGCAGCTGTCCGAGCGTGCGTGGATGGAAGGCCAAGGCGACCTCGTCCGGGAGCGCCTCGGTGCGGGCCGCCGGTCCGCCACCGCTGCCTGCGGCGGGGACGAAGGCGGACGGATGGCCGGGACGATGGATGGCCCGCTCCGCGAGCGCGAGCCAGGCGGGAGCGTCGGCCGCCCAGGCGAGTCGCAGGGCTGCGAGGCGGGTCCGGGTCTCGGCTGCGGTCGCCGGCTCGAGCTTGGCCGCCGTCAGCACGTGGGCGAGTGGATTGAGGTCGTTGCCGACGCCGATGCGACCCTCCGCCGCGGCCTGGAGGGGCGCCGTGCCGCGGCCTGAGAACGGGTCGAACACGACGTCCCCGGGCCGGCTGTAGCGGGCGATGAAGGCGTGGACCAGCGAAGCCGGGAAGCTCGCCAGGTAGGAGCACATGGGGTGGAGGCTGTGGCCCCAGAGGCGGGCCTGGTCCTTCCACTCCGGCTCCACGGCGAGCGCCGGCAGTGCGGCCGGCAACCCGAGGGCGAGCTGGCCGGCGGCGAGCGGTCGTGTTCGGCTGGTCTGGTCGGGCATTCCCGGGCTCGACAGGACCCCTGCGGACTGAGCATCAGCGGGGAGGGTCGCGAAGCGTAGCACGCGGGATTCGGCGCGGGGAGCCCGATGAGCAGCCGCGCGGCGGGGGTCGTGCCACTCGTCGTCGGCCCGGCAATGACCATCCCGACGGGGGGACGACCGAAGTGGTCGTGGAAGGTCCCGGTGCTGCGCGGGCGGTCGAAGGTGGCGACGCGGTCAAGCGCCCGGTTGCGCGACCCGGTCATGCGACCCGGTTTCGCCCAGACCTTCCTACCCGGGCCACGTTTCCGAGGCCCAATTCCGTCACCTGCCCCCCAGGCGGGAACTCGTCAGGGCGTTCCTGCCAACCGTTCTCCCACGCGGCAGGTGTCACCCAATGGGCACCCAATCGGGCTCGAAAGCGGATGATCTTCGGAACTGCTCCCGCGTGAGTAGCAGATGCCGGAAACGGCGGACGGCACGGGCGGGACCCGGTTTCGCGGCCCGGTTCCGCGGGTCACGTCCCGACAATCGCCCACGCCATCCTGACTGAGACGAGCCCAGCCATTGTCTGTTCGCTCAAGAGTGGCTCGTGCGGCACCGATGCCGCGGCGAACGGTCTGCCGCTGTGCCCGGCGGTCTCGCCTGGCGGCTGCCACCGGCCAGCTTCCAACCTTGAATCGTATAGTTCCGCGGCAGATTGGCGAGCGGCGGCGTCGCCGTGATGCCGTGGGTCGTCGCCCGGCTCGCGGCGGCCGACCATCGATCCCCGGGCATGATTGGCAGATCGCTGGCAGATTGGAGGGACATCGTGAGCCGACATCGGTTGGCGACGGCAGCCGTCGCTGCACTCCTGCTGGCATCGTGTGGCGCAGCGACCCAGGCTCCAACATCCTCGACCCAGGCTCCGACATCCTCGATCAAGGCAGACGCGTCAGCGCTTGCGACGGCGCCAGTCAGCGCGGCGCCCTCGAGTCCGAGTGCTCCTGTGGCAACGGCGACGCCGCACCCGACTCCCAAGCCGACCCCCGGTCCGACGCGTCTCGCCGTGCCGCCCCCGCCGTCCGGGGCAACCTTCAAGATCACGTATCCATCCGACACCAAGAACAAGATGACGGTCACCTGGAAGGGGCCGCGCGCCAAGGGCACCGAGATCCGGGTGTATGGCGTCACCGCCTGCGTCGCGATGCCACCGTCCCCGCGCGAGGGATCGGACGGCCCATGCCTCGTCGAGCACACGCCGCTGCCGGCGTCGGCCAGGAAGCTCATCGCGAGGGCACCCGCCTCGAGCGGCAAGGTCAGCTGGACCTGGCCGAACTGGGAGAACATCGGGTCTTCAGTGGCGATGAGCCCCGAAGGTACGGCATACGAGGCGATCGTGGTCGCCGCCTACAACGACGCAGGCCACTCCAAGTTCATCATCGTCGACCCTGGGTACTGGTGCGGCGGCTGCACCTACTAGCCCAGCAAGCAGGCAAGCCTCGGGCTGGGATCGCTCCAACGGGTCGGAGCCGGTCTACGATCCCTTGACGAGCAGCCGCGTCACGGCGAACTCCAGCCGACAGCCCTGGCTTGGGACCGGCTTGCCGTCCATCTCGGTCCGTGTGCAGGTCGCAGCGGCGGGGTGATCGAACATTCCGGTCACCTGGACAACCTTCCCGACGGGAGGCTCCTCCGGGTGCTCGCCGCCCGGATCCAGGTTGAGCACGAACCAGTCGGCGAAGTCCGACGGCACGCTGGTCACGCCGGGCTCGACCAGCAGGTCGGGGCTGCCGCTACCGAGGAAGAACCATCCCGGCGTGTACCAGGCTCCATCGGCGTCGCAGTTGCACGAGATCAACCGGGCTTCGACCTTGATCGGCACCATGGGGAAGCAGACCAGCCCGACGCCGGGCCCCAGCGCCGCCAGGGACCGGAGGTCGGTAGGCACCGGCGGACAGTCGAAGTCACCAGCCGCGATCCACGGCACGCCGTCGCGGCCGGCGCTCGCGACCCATCCGCTCGGCAGGGGCTGCGAGGTGAGCGGGACGACCTCGTACCAGGCATAGCCGGACGCCGACACGGGGCCGTCGAGCACGTAGAGCCTGGTCCCGAGAGGTAGCAGCGGCTCCTGCATGTCCGAATCGCCGCTGACACGTGGCTGGGAACGGACCCGAAGCCCCTCGTCGGCGAGGGTGGTCACGACCTGGCCGACGAACGAGTCTGGGCGGTCCTGCGTGGGAGGCTCGGTCGGGTCCGGTCGCGGCGGCGCGACCGTCGGCATCGGGCTGGGCGTAGGAGCCGGCGGCGGCGTGGCCGAGGGAGACGGCTGGACCAACGCCGACGTCGGCCGGGCCGGGGGCGCGGGCGTGGCCCCACCGGAGCAGCCACCGAGGAGCGCGAGCGACGCGATGCAGACCGCGAATCTTCGGGCAGCCATGCACCAACGCATCGGGTCACGCCTCAGGGACGACTGAGCGCCGACCATCGCCGGGCGCTGTTGGGAGTATGACGCGGCGCGGACTCCGAAGTTGCACCCTCTGCGGGGCCTGGCGGACAGGGGCCTCGGCAAGGGGCCGGATGGCCGGCCGCAGCCGCGGCCCGTTCCGCCTCCGTCCGCTTCGGGCGGGTGAGGTAGTGCGAGGTGGTGCCGAGAGTCCGGTGTCAGCGACGTGACAGGGAATCGCGAGACGGCCAGCACGATCGATGCCACGTGTCGGTGCCGATAGACTGAGCACTGGCCGAGCCCCCGTAGCTCAGCGGATAGAGCAGCCGCCTTCTAAGCGGTTGGTCGCAGGTTCGATTCCTGCCGGGGGCGCCACTGCCGGGGGCGCCACTGCCGTGGCGCCAACCGCGATGCCCCTCGTCCGCCCACGTGAGGCCACGACGCCGGCGCCCGGCTCGGAGCAGAGGCCGGCCCACCGACCGCCACAAGGGCCGTTCGGCCCCCCGAAGGCCCGCTGCCCGAGCCGCGGACCCATTTGACCGCCACGCGGGTGGGCCATGCGACATCCAGGGTGAATCCCGGTGCGGGAATGGCGACTTCGTGCGTTCCCCGAACACGGCTGACGGGTGGCCGACCATGCCGCCACTCCCCCAACTAGGGTCACGACCCGACCTGTCCATCCGGTATTCGCCCTACCCCGGCCTCCGCAGTCCCACCTAGGCCTCTCAGGGGTCCCAACGGTGCCGTCGCCCGCCAACTCCCCGATGGCCCGCAGGCCGGTCGGTCCTCACGATTTCCGAATCTCCCGGTCGTCTGCCCGGCGAATTGCCGCAGCACGGGAGCGATCGATCGCTCGGCGGGGAGCCGAGGCGTGAGGCGAGAGAGCGGAGGCAACCGATGACGAGGACACCGGTTCAGGCGGCAGCTGGGGCCGTCACCCAGCCAGGCCATCGACCGCCGCGACCGTTCTCTGGTACCGGCATGAACGCTGCATGGGAGGCAGGACGCTGATGAGTCGGTTCACACGCGTCACCCGGAACTGGGCAGGGGCATCTTCGGGGCAGACTCTTCGTCGTCTCCGAAGCGTGGCGGCCGCGGTCGCCCTGGTCGCGACGGTCCTGCCGGGACCCGTGTCGGCCCCCGTGCTCGCCCGATCCGCCTCCTGCGGCACCGACGACCCCGCGACGGTCGAGGTCGAGGCCGGTTCCTGCAACGTCACGATCAACGCGCGGGACTACCCGACCGGGAGCCCGCTGACGAACTTCACCTACATCGTCAACGTCGACAACACAAAGCTCCCGACCGACCCGAACGCGCTGAGCACAGAGAGCAACAGCCCGATCGCGCGCGTGGGCGACCAGGACCCGCGCGACGGTGTCGCTGCCCGACGGGCGCTATCTCGTCTCCGTCCGGGCGCTCGACCACAAGATGTGGGGCGGCTACTTCACCCTGCCGGGTGATGCCGACACCGCGGGCAACCTCAACGCGACCGTGGCCCTCACGGTCCAGAGCGCGGACAACCCGCTGCCGCTGAGCAAGATCAACGTCTTCGTGTTCAATGACAACGCGTGGACGAACGGGGCACCCGACACTGAAGAGGCGGGTCTCGGCGGGTTCAAGGTCGGCCTCGAAGAGCAGACCGCGAGCGCGGTCACGGTCGACTACAACAACGACCCGCTGTGCGGCGGCATCTGCCAGACCTCGAGCGCCCCGGCCACGCTCGGCTTCGTGTCCATCGACAATCTCGGGCCGGCGACGTACTTCATCAACGTGCAGCCGCCTGCGAGCTGCGATCCCAACAATCCGAGCGCGACCTCCGGCCCCGGTCACTGGTACCAGACGACGACGATCGACGGCGGCGTCGACCTCATCGCACCGACCGAGGAGGGAGCCGACGGGACCGGAGCCCCGGGCGAGCAGCTGTGGGAGCCGCCCACCATCCGAACCGCTTACTGGTTCGGCTTCGTGTGCGCACCGCGGCCGTTCACGACAACGGGCACCGGCGAGATCACCGGCACGGCCCGGAACTGGGTCGAGTGGGCGCCGTACACCTTCGGCACCCTCGGCGACCCGGTCGAGAACCCCTTCGTCGCCCTCTCCGACTCGTCGTCCGACCAGACCGTCTACGTCGGCCAGGGCGACGGGGCCGGCAACTTCGACATCCAGGGCGTCCCGCCCGGTGACTACAACCTTGCCGTCTGGGACGAGCAGCTGAGCTACATCATGCGGTTCAAGCCCGTGCACGTGACCGCCGGGCAGACCGTGGTCGTCGACGAGACCGGGGACGACGGCAGTGTCGGCCTCGGCGTCTCGCGCTGGTTCGGCATCCTCGATGGCCAGGTCTACAAGGACGTCAACAACAACGGCATGTACGACGAAGGTCTCGACACGCCGATTGCCAACACCGACATGGACCAGCGCTGGCGCGACGGCTCGATCAAGGAGGGCACCTTCACCGACCCGTCCGGCCACTACGAGTACCCGACCGCCGAGGGCGGCGCCCTCGGCCGCTGGATCATCAACGAGCAGGGCTTCGCGCGCTTCTCGGCCTACCCCGGCCCCTCCGTCCATGACGAGCGCACCGGCGCGGTCACGCCCTCCTGCGACGCCACGCCGGTCGCCAACCCCTGCATCCCGACGGACCAGGGCGGCGGCCTGCTGACGAACCAGCTCCTCCTCGAGGGCCACCGTGCGACCGTCGACTGGGGCAAGCGCGACTACCCCGCCGGCACGCCCGGCCAGATCGTCGGCATCACCTACTTCGCGACGACGCGCAACGAGTTCCAGGCGTTCATGCAGGCACACGAGGACTACGAGCCGGCCGTCCCGGACGTCACCGTGTACCTCGAGGGCCTCGGCCCGGACGGCCTGCCGAACACGGCCGACGACGTCGTCCTGAACAAGTACGTCACCGACCACTGGCAGCAGCCGAACGCGAGCCAGGACCCGCAGCCGGGCGGCAACACCTTCCGCCAGAACTGCAACCCGCTCCTCGACTACGCCGGCAGCGACATCACCTCCCAGTTCAACCCGAACATCGGGCCCAACTGCCTCGAGGTGCCGCTCGCCGGCCAGCACACGCGGGACGGCGCCTTCGACGGCGGCTATGCCTTCGCGGACTACTGCCCCGGCGGCTACGACATGGCAGCCGACGACGGCACCTGCAACGGCGGCGGCGATCCCGTGCCGCTCGTCGCCGGGACCTACATCACGCACTTCATCGCGCCCAAGGACCCGACCGACACGCGGCCGTGCAATGCCGATCCGGCCAGCCCCGGCGTCAGCGCCGCGCAAGGGCAGCGTGCCCGGCGGTGGCAACGGCTGCATCTACCGATCGGTGCAGGAAGAGGACGTCAACGTCGACCTGGGCAACAACTTCGCGCCCCAGATCCCGCCGCCGCCGTGCGTGGGTGACACGCACGTGCTCGACCAGGCGACGCTGACGCCGCGCAGCAACTACTACACGGGCGACCAGGCCACGAGCCCCTCCGCCCCGCTCTGCGACAAGAAGCTCGTCGTCCTGCAGAACCAGCAGAACGCGAACGCCGACTTCAACCTGATGACCAACTTCCGGACGGACCCGAACGGCGCGTCGGTCGCCAACTACCCGTCCGATCCGGATCCGGCGACCCTCACGGGTGACGTTGCCGAGCCCGGCCGGATCGTAGGCCAGGTGTTCGACGACATCTACTTCGAGACCAACAAGGCGTCCGTCTGGTACGGCGAGCCACGGCCGCTGGGCAACATCCCCATCGGTGTCTACGCCCGCGTGGACACCGTCTGCGCCGACGGCGGGACCGCCTGCGCCACGCCCAACGCCAACCCGCCGTTCGATCCCAACACCTGGCGGCTGATCAAGACGATCAACACCAGCCCCGATGGCGCCTACGAGATCCTGCTCCCGTCCACCGAGACCCTCAACTGCCCGATCCCGCAGGGGCCCTGCCCGGGCATGTACCTCGTCACGGTGAACGACCCCGGCAGCAAGGCGCATCCGAACCCGAACTACAACCCGGACGAGCTGACGGCGACCACGCCGGCAGAGGTCTGGCCGGGCCTCACCGACCAGCTCGACACGCCGATCGACCCGATCTCCGGGACGGCGTGCGAGGACCCGGCCGGCGGCACCACGCCCGATCCCTCGGACCCGGCGCGCCCCGACCTGCTCCAGGTCTCGCGACCGTACGTGACCGCCGCCAATACCGGGGCGGCTCGGCGGATCACGATCCAGTCCGACTTCATCGGCACCGGCGCCGGCACCGTGCGGCTCACCGACTGGCGTACGGGCGCGGTGACCAACCTCACCACTGGCAACGGCGGGATCGTGAGCTGGACCCCGGGATCGGGAAGCACCCCGGACACGATCGTGATCCAGGTGCCGATCGCGAGCGCGACGTTCACACCCGGTCCCAAGCAACTCTCGATCATCACATCCAACGGCAACGGTGCCGTGTCCAGTGTGAACGGCATCACCCTGCACGTGCTGTCTCCTGCCATTGGCGGCGCGCCCGCTTACAACCCAGGGGTCGTGAACGTGCCCGCCCCGACCTTCGACGGGACGCAGCTCCAGACGGCGATCGACGGCGCCGCGCCGGGCTCCCTGCTCGTGCTCTCGCCCGGCACGTACAACGAGAACATCCTCCTCTGGAAGCCGCTGAAGCTCCAGGGCCTTGGCCCCGGCGGCATCATCGGCGCCCACGAGCTGCAGGGCCGCGACCCCGAGGATCCCCGGTTCAACATCCCGGGGACGATCATCGACGGCCGCTTCTTCCAGCAGAACTTCACCGGCTTCGACGCCACGGTCGCGGCGCACGCGCCGTACGTCCTGCCCAACTTCACGTCGGGCCTCGCCAGCACGGTCCTCCGGGGAGCCGACCTCACGGTCGTCGCCAAGACCACGACGGCGTTCGACGTCGCCGCGCTCCCGTCCGGCCAGGACAGCGCCGCGTTCGGCGGCGCCCGCATCGACGGCCTGGGCCTGATGACCGGCCATGGCGATGGCGCCGGCGGCGTCCAGCTGCAGGCCAGCATCAACAACATGCAGATCACGAACAACGTGCTCGAGAACAACGGCGGCATCTTCGCCGGCGGCATCGGGCTCGGCCAGCCGTTCGTGCACGGGAGCCACAACTACAACGTCCGCATGGACCGGAACCGGCTGATCGGCAACGGCGGCCTGACCACCTCCGGCGGGGTTGGCATCTTCTACGGCTCCAACAACTACGACTTCGCGAACAGCGTCGTCTGCTCGAACTTCAGCGTGGAGTACGGGGCCGGCATCTCGCACATCGGTCTCAGCCCGAACGGCTCGATCCACGACAACCGGATCTACTACAACTCCTCGGTCGACTCGGGCGGGGGCATCGCCCTCGAGTCCGAGCTGGCGGTCGGGGGCGGCACGCTGGGCGACGGCACCGGGCCGGTGAACGTCGACCGCAACCTGATCCAGAGCAACATCAGCACCCTCGACGACGGCGGCGGGATCTTCGTCCTCGACGCCCTCGACCAGGTGATCAACATCCGGAACAACATGATCGTGAACAACGTCGCGGCCGACCTCGGTGGCGCGATCATGCTCGACGACTCGTCCATGGTCGCCGTCATCAACAACACGATCGCGAACAACGCGACGACCGGGACGTCCGAGAGCTCGCTTATCGGCGAACCGCACGGGGCCGGCCTGACCGCGGAGGCGAACGAGGCGTCTGTGGCAGACCGACCCGCGCTACGCGGCGCAGTACCCGAACGCCTCGTCGCGGCCGGACTTCTCCAGGCCGGTCGCGCTGTTCAACAACATCTTCAGGAACAACGACGCGATGACCCTCGACCACTTCGGCCCTGGGGCAACCCTCGTCGACAACGGGTTCATCGACTTCGAGGTCCACGGGACCACGAACAACGCCGACACCTTCACTCCTCGCTATTCCGACCTGACGAACGGCCAGATCCTGGGACCGAACGGCGTGCTCCACGCCGTCCCGGCCGGCCAGGCCAACATCGTCGGCGTCGACCCGTTGTTCGTCACGCCGTTCGTGGACGAGCTCGCGGTCGCCGGCTCGAGGCTCGACCCCCAGCAGGCGGCGGTCTCGATCACCGGCCAGGACCCGCCGGTCGGGCTGACCGGTGACTACCACCTCCAGACGACGTCGCCGGTCGTGGACCGCGGCGCAGGCTTCTCCAACCTGCCCGCGATCCCGCCGCAAGGCCAGACGCCCAACAACGCCGCCATCCTGGCGCCCTGCAGCGGGACATCGGCCCAGTCCTACCCAGCGGACTTCGACCGCCAGCTCCGCCCGCAGCTGAGGGTCAACGCCAGGGTGCGGACGCCATGGGATCTCGGCGCGGACGAACTACCAGGGGCAGGGACGCCGGCTCCACGGGTATTCGTCATCCCCGGCTCCTACACCCAGGGCCCGGACGTGACCCTCAGCTGGAACAACGGGAGTCATCAGATGTGCTCGGCATCGACCGTCCCGGTCACGCCCTAGCCACGCCAACGTCCAGAGAGGAACATGCGATGCACCTTCTCGAACGGGCCACGACCCGGCGCAACTTCCTCAAGGCGGTTGGGCTGGGCGCGGTCGGGACCCTGTCCGCGGGCGCGGTCGTGGACGTCCTGGGTCGCGGGGCCTTCGTCCCCGCGGCCCGGGGCGCGACGACCAACCTCGCCCTCGCCGCCACCGACGGCTACATCACGATGCCGGGCCGCAACCATCCGGGCCACCCGGAGCTGGACCCGGTCTATGTCTTCGGCTTCATCCCCGTCGACCCGGGCCTGTCGGTCTCCACGCTTGTGTCCACATACAAGGGCCACGCCCAGCACACGGCACCGATCCTGGACGTGCAGCAGGGCAACGACATCGAGATCACGCTGACCAACCTCGGCCTGATCCAGCGGCCGGACCTCACCGACTCGCACACGATCCACTGGCACGGCTTCGACGTCCCGTCGCCCCTCAACGACGGCGTGCCGGAGGTGTCGGTGGCGGTGCCGATCGGAAAGCAGCTGACGTACTTCTACCGGCCACACCGGGAAGGCACGTACATGTACCACTGTCACTTCGAGGACGTGGAGCATGTGCAGATGGGCATGACGTCGATCGTCTTCGTCCGGCCGGTTCAGGACGGCTCGTCGCACGGCGGCTTCACGAAGTTCGCCTACAACGACGGCGACGGATCGACCGGCTACAACCGGCACTTCGCGATCCTGCTCAACGAGATCTGGTCCAAGGTCCACGACGGCGACCGGGACATCCAGGAGGTCGTCGAGACCGACTACAAGCCCGAATGGTTCACGCTCAACGGCCGCGTCTACCCGCAGACGGTCGCGGTCAACGACGACCCAGGCCCGCTGCCGGTCCCGTGGCTGCACACCTCGGGCACGAACTCCGGCATCACCACCGACAACCCCACCACCGGGACGACGGACCGCAGCCAGCCGAACTCGGCGCTGATCCAGGTGAACCAAGGCGAGCGGATCCTGCTCCGCCTGGCGAACCTCGGCTACGAGCAGCACTCGATGGAGCTGCCCGGGATCCCGATGCACGTCATCGGCCAGGACGCCTCGCTCCTGCGCAACGGGGCGGTCGACACGTCCTTCTGGACCACGACGCTGTACATCGGGCCGGGCGAGGCACGCGACGTCCTGTTCAACGCCCCCGCCTACAACGGCGCCCGGCCGTCGGGGAGCGACAGCCGCGGTAACTACAACGTCTACCACTTCCGGAACCGGGACTGGCGGAAGCTGTCGAACAACGGCCTCGCGGGCCCCGGCGGCATGCAGACCGAGGTGCGGGTCTACCAGAACCCGCTGCCTCCCCAGACGATCGTGAATCAGACCTATGTCTAGGCCGGCCGAAACCACGCGCCGCGGAGGGATGACCACGATGACGCTCAGGATGCGACGGCTGGGGCCCGTCATCGCGCTCGCCCTCGGCGCGACCCTCCTGGCGCCGGCACCGGTCGGCGCCATCGCGCCCAACTCCCCGAAGACGGGGATCATCTGCACGCCGGGAACGGTCGTGGGCCTCGCGCACACGTTCCACCTCGTGGCGAATACGGGCGACATCCAGACGCCCGATGGCAACGCAGTGTTCATGTGGAGCTACGGCAACGGCGACGCTCCCGACAACGGGGCGTTCCAGTACCCGGGCCCGGTCCTGTGCGTGACCCAGGGCGAGACCGTCACGGTCGTCCTCACGAACAACCTGACCGAGCCCTCGTCGATCGTGTTCCCGGGCCAGGACGGTTCGGCCGGCCAGCCGGGCGTGACCGCGAGCGGCGGGACAGCGGGCGTCCTGACGAGCGAGGCCGCCGCCGGCGGTGGCTCCGTCAGCTACACGTTCGTGGCCGGCAACCCGGGCACGTACCTCTACGAGAGCGGCTCCGACATCACGAAGCAGGTCGAGATGGGCCTGTACGGCGCGCTCATCGTGCGGCCCTCGGTCGGGGCCGCCTTCGCGTACGGCAGCGCGACCGGCTTCAACCCCCAGCGCGAGTATCTCCAGCTCCTCAGCGACTTCGACCCCGCCCTCCACCACGCGGTGGAGACGGGCGGGGCGTACGACTTCAACGCGCTGCACAACCGGTACTACGCGGTGAACGGCCGCATGTTCCCCGACACGCTGCAGGACAACGGCTCGGCGCTGCTGCCCACGCAGCCGTACGGGGCGCTGGTGCGCATCCAGCCGACGGCGACCAGCGACGCCCCGGCCCTCGTCCGGATGGTCAACGCGGGCGTCGCGAACCACCCCTATCACCCGCACGGCAACCACATGACGCAGATCGCCCAGGACGGGCGCCAGCTCCTGAGCCCGGGTGGCTCGGCCGCCTCGTCCGAGCGGTTCGGCGAGACGATCGGCTCCGGGCAGACCCAGGACTACCTCCTCCGCTGGGACGACACGGACCAGTGGGACCCGGCCAACAACCCGCTGCCGGTGGCGCAGCCGAACTACCTGAACCTGACGTTCAAGGACGGCAACACCTGGTACAGCGGCAGCCCGTACCTCGGGTACAAGGGCACGCTCCCGGTCGGCACCAACTCGCTCAACATCTGCGGCGAGTGGTACTTCCCGTGGCACAGCCACGCGCTCAACGAGTTCGTCAACTTCAACGAGCCGTTCGGCGGTATGGCCACGCTGCTGCGGGTCGACCCGCCCGGCGGCTGCTCCGCATCGCCGACCTCGACCAGGATCACCGCCGGGTCGCTCTCCGGCGGGTCGGTGACCGCCCTCGCGGCCGACGATGGGACCTACTACAGGGTCAACTCGACGACCACGGGCACCCGGACCACCGACTGGTACGTCCAGTTCAGCGGGATCCCGAACGCTGCATCGAACCTCAGGGTCAGCTACACCGGCAACGACACGTTTGTCCCGACCACCCAGAACTTCGACACCCTGTCCACGGGGACGTCGGCTACCCTGCCGGCCGGCTGGGCACTGTCCGAGAGCGGGGGCGGTGCCAACACGACGTACACCGGCAACAACGGGGGAAGTGCGACAGGCAACACGTACAGCTACGGCACCAACGGCAGCTCCGAGCGAGCGCTCGGCACGTTGCGCGGGACCGGTTCGGTCGTGTCCACCATCGGGGCCCAGTTCACGAACAACACCGGCGCCGCCATCACCTCGCTCACAATTGGCTACACCGGTGAGCTGTGGCGGTACGGCGCCGGATCCGGTGTCCCCGACCGGCTCGACTTCCAATACAGCACGAACGCCACGAGCCTCACGAACGGCACCTGGACCGACGTCAACGGGCTCGACTTCAACAGCCCGGGGACGGGGGCCGCGGGCTCCCGCAACGGCAACCTGTCCGCGAACCGCGCTGCGGTGTCCGGCGCCATCACCGGCCTAAACATTCCGGCCGGCGCCACCTACCGGGTTCGCTGGACCGACTTCGACCGGACGGGCAACGACGACGGCCTCGCCGTCGACGACTTCTCGCTCACCCCGGCCGGGCCGACGTTCGCGACCACTCTCTCGATATGGAACTGGGCCGGAGCGGGCTCGTGGGTGCCGTTTGCGGGGCCGACCGCCGTCGGAGCCACCGATGTCGCGGTTGCCACCGGCGCGGCCGTCCCGACCTACATCGGCACCGGGTCCAACAGGGGCCTCGTCCGGATCCGGGTGCTCTCGACCGAGGGCGCCGCCGGCACCGCGAGCTTCGTCACCGGCGGTGACCTATTGAAGCTCACATACGACGCGCCGTGAGCAGCAGCGAGCCGAAGGAGAAACTTGCGATGCGCGAATTCGCATTCAAGAGGACCAGGACGCTGCTGGCCATCGTCATGGCCACGGCCGGGCTCGCCGTCGGCGGCTCGGCCGCGGTCGCGGCAAACGTGACGGTCGACCTGTGCGCCAGCAACGGCCAGGTCACCATGCCGGACGCCGTGACCGTGAACGTCTGGGGCTTCGTCCAGACCGGGTCGTGTGGCCCGAACCTCGTCAACGACACGAACTTCATGGGCGCCACGATCACCGTGAACCAGGGTGACGTGGTGACGCTCAACGTGACCAATGCCCTGCCGGCGGGTCACGCGCTCGAGATCGAGATCCCCGGGATCACGCTCAACCCGGGCCCGGTTGACGGCAGCGCTCCGATCACCTTCACGGCGAGCGCGCCGGGCACCTATCTGTACCAGACCGCCGGCGACGCCGGCCGGCAGGAGGCGATGGGCCTCTCCGGGGCCCTCATCGTCCAGCCGACCAGCGCCCTCGACACCCCGATCCCCAACCAGGCGTACGGCGCCGCCACCACGGCCTACGACGGCCAGGCGGTCCTGATCCTCAGCGAGGTGGACCCGAACTTCAACGCCAGCCCGGACACCTTCGACATGAACGGCTACCTGGCGACGTACTGGCTCATCAATGGCAAGGCGTACCCGAACACGGCGGCCATCCCCGCGCCCGGCGGCGCCCGCCGGCTGCTCCTGCGCTACCTCAACGCGGGCTACGACAACACCTCCATGGTCCTCCTCGGTATGCACGAGCGCGTGCTCGCTCGCGATGCGACACCACTGAACAACCCGTTCGACGCCGATGCCGAGAACCTCCCGGCCGGCGCGACGGAGGACACCATCGCCACGGTCCCGACCGGCGGGGCACCGAGCGCCAACGGCTTCCCCCTCTATAACCGTCAGCTCCACGTCACCAACGGCAGCGGCGCGTCCGTTGCCTACCCGGGCGGCATGCTGACCTTCATCCAGCCATGACACAGCGCTTGGCCACGGGGCCGGACAGCGCGCCCGGCGACGCCCGGGCGCCGGACAACCCGGCCCCCGCCCGGCGCGGGGGGTCGATCTGGCTGCGGATCGGTGCCCTCGCGACGGTCGCCGTGCTCTCGGTCGCCGCGGCGGTATTCATCGCGGACCCAGGGCATGCGAGCCCCGACGGGGGAAACCCCGACGCAGCGGCTCCGGGCGTGGCGGTCGATCCGACCGCTACGACCGGACCGGTCGCCGCCATATGGCAGCGGTCCGTGGTGAGCCCCGAGGAGCTCGCCAGCCGGGTCGGTGTCCGGGTGACGCAGCTCGCCGTGACCGGCGACGGCGGCCTCCTGGACCTGCGGGTCGTCGTGCTCGATCCGGAGAAGGCGGCGGCGCTGCATGACCAGGCCAACCCGATCGCGATCGTCGACGAGGCGACCGGGGTCGTCGCCAACAACCTGCTCATGAGCCACTCGCACACCGCGCCGTTCCAGGCCGGGCTCACCTACTACTGGGTCTTCGAGAACCCGGGCAGCCTCGTCCCGCGCGGCGCGACGGTCAACGTGCTGCTGGGGAGCTCTGAGATCGACCACGTCGAGGTCCACTGACCCACCGATCGGCCGGCCGAATCCTCGTTCGGCCGGCCGTCCACATTCCGGACATCCGCCGCAAATCCGACACGGACCGGATGGCGGCGCCGAGGAGGCTTTCGTGACGGCACGAGCCAGCGGCGGGGAAGGGGCCCGTCCGGCACGGTCCCGGCGGCGCGTCGCCGCGCCGGTCGCCGGCGCGGTCCTGCTCGCCCTGCTCGGTCTCGGGACACTCGCCGGACCCGCGCTCGGCCACGCATCGCTGGAACGGACCGACCCGCCCGACGGCCTCGTCCTCTCCAAGCCGCCCCGCGAGATCCACCTGTGGTTCAGCGAGTCCGTGCTCGTCGGGGCGTCGTCATTCTCCCTCGTGGACGCGGACGGGCGCGCCGTCCGCCTGGACCAGGCGCGGGCGGCGGACGCGGAGGACACGGAGCTCGTCGTGAGCCTGCCGGCCCTCCCCACGAACACGTTCCGGCTCGAGTGGCTCATAGTGTCCGCGGACGACCTCCACGTCAGCAGCGGCAGCGTCGTGTTCGGTGTCGCCGGCACGGCCGGGCTCCAGCCCACGGCCGCAGAGGCCGCGGCCAGGCCGGAAGAGGCCGCCGCCGGCTGGCTCGGTTTCGCATCGATCGCGGGCCTGATCGGGGCGCTGATCATCGGCCGGCTGCTGCCGGCCACGGCCCCCGACCCGACGGTGCCGGCGCCGGGGGCGGATCCGGCGCTGTGGGCGGATACGGCCCTCGCGCGGGCGCGTCGGCGGCTGCGGGTCCTCGCGTTCGTATCGGCCGCGGTCGGCGCGGCCGCCAGCCTGCTGGCGTTCGCGGTCAAGGCGACCGCGCTCGGCTCGTCCGGGGGCCCGGGCGTGCCGCTGTCGGTGCTCCTGGATACGGGGCCCGGCCTGCGCAGCCTCGCCACCGCGGTCGTGCTGGCGGGGACGGCGGTCGTGCTTGCACGGCCGTTCTCGCGGCCGGGGCCCGGCCGGCAGGTCCGGCCGGATCGGTCGCGCCCATCTCGGTGGCGGCGCGCGCCTGCGACCATCGCGATCGCGGGCCTCGGGACCATCCTCGCGGTCCTGCGGGCGCTCAGCAGCCATTCTGCCGGCGCCAACGACCCGCTCGGCCTGGCCGTGGGCGCGAGCGCGATGCACGTGCTGGCGGCGGCCGCCTGGATCGGCGGGCTCGTTGCGCTCACAGTCGCCGTGACGCCTCTCCTCGAGGCGGATCCCGGCGGCCGCGTGATCGCGCTGGCGACGCTGCGCCGGTTCGGCTGGCTTGCCGCGGCGTGCGTCGGGGCGACCGCGGTTACCGGCCTGGTCGTCGGCGGCGCCCTGGTTGCCTCGGTCGACGCGCTGCTCGTCGCCGGGTACGGCCACCTCCTGATGCTCAAGGTCGGCCTCGCGGGTTGCGTGGCGCTCCTCGGCCTCGCGAACGCGGTCGGGCTCCATCCCTCCCTCGCCGCCCGCATCCGTAACCCGTTCCCGGTCCGCCTCCCGGGCCGGCGGTCCGGAGTGGTGCCGCCGGGGGCCTCCGCGGACGCCCGGTCCGGTTCCCGCCGCCTCGCGGGGAGGGTCCGGGTCGAAGCCGCCGGGGCGCTGGCCGTCGCGGCCGTCGCCGCCACCCTCACGGCGACCCCGCCTGCGGTGGGACCGGCATGGACGCTGTCGGCCGATGCAGCCACGCAGCGGGGCGGGCAGGTGGCGTCCGGATCGGACGCCGAAGCACTCGCGTCGTCGTCGGGGATGGCCGGTGACCTCATCGTGACCTATTCGATCCGGCCGAACCGACCCGGGAGGAACTTCCTGACGGTGTCGGTCTACGACACGCGTCGTCCCTCGCCGGGCCGAGTCGAACGGGTGCTGGCGCGTCTCCATGACGCCGCCCCGGGCGGCGCGGAGCTGCTCCCGGCGATCGTCCTCGCCCCGGCCGGGGACCGGCGGTATGAGGCGATACTCGACCTGGCCGGCGACGATCCCCTCGACGTCTCGATCGTGACCGAGCGGACGGGCCTGGCCGATGCCGTCTACTCGTCTGGATGGACGGTGCTCGCCGCCGTCGCACCGTCCGTGGCGGCGGCCGCACCGGCGCCGGTCATCGTCTCGAGGGAGCCGCTCAAGCCGGTGTTCGATCGCACCGCGGCCGTGCTCGGCCTGACCCTGGCCGGGCTCCTGGCCGTCGCCATCCGCGCCCGGCGCCGTTCGCCGATACCAGAAGGGAGTGCCGCGTGATGTCCCAAACCCGTGCCGCGGGCTCCACCCGTGTCGCCCGGCAGGGTCTGGAGGCAGGCCTGGTGGCGGTGATGCTCGCGATCGCCATGGCGCTGGCTCCGGGTGCGGCCGGGTTCAGTCCGGTCACGACCCTGGACGGGCGCGTGCCATCCGGCCCGCCGCGGGTGGGCGCGGGCGTCGTCGACCCGGCCCTCCTCGCCCTCCTCGAGGGGCTGCCACCGCGTCAGCCGGTGGGCGTCATCGTCGTCATGCGCGACCAGGTGAACCTTCGCGCGATCGGCGGCCGCGATCACCGCGAACGCCTCCAGAACCTCGTCCTCTCGCTGCGGGCGCATGCCGACGCGTCCCAGGTCGGGCTCCGCCAGCTGCTCGGGCAGCGGGTCCGCGAGGGCACAGTGTCGTCCTTCACGCCGCTCTGGATCGACAACGCCGTCAGCGTGACCGCGCGGCCGGCGGTCATCCTCGAGCTCGCGGCTCTGCCCGCAGTCGCGTCGATCATGCCCGACCGGACCTTCGGGGCACCGTCGCTCGCCACCGGGCTGCCGGAAGCCAACGTCGCCCGCGTCAGGGCCCCCGACCTGTGGGCCATGGGAGCGATGGGCCAGGGCGTCGTCGTGGCGAGCATGGACACGGGGGTGGACGTGACACACCCGGATCTCGCCTCACGCTGGCGCGGCGGCACCGACAGCTGGTTCGATCCGTACGGCCAGCATCCCACGATGCCGACCGATCGCTCGGGGCACGGCACCCAGACGATGGGCGTGATCGTCGGTGGCGATGCCGGCGGGACGTCGATCGGCGTCGCGCCGGGGGCCAGGTGGATCGCGGCCAAGATCTTCAACGACAGCGGCACCGCCACCTCGACGGCCATCCACCAGGCCTTCCAGTGGCTGCTGGACCCGGATCACAACCCGGCCACCGCCGACGCCCCCAACATCGTGAACGCCTCGTGGACGTACGGCTCGATCGGCTGCAACGTCGAGTTCAGGGCCGACGTCCAGGCCCTGGTCGCCGCGGCGATCACCCCCGTCTTCGCGGCCGGCAACTTCGGGCCGGGCGACTCGTCCGGCGCCAGCCCCGCGAACTACCCGGAGTCGCTCTCGGTCGGGGCCACCGACAACAGCGACGCTATCTACGCCTACAGCAGCCGCGGCCCGACGACCTGCGGTGGGACCGCCCCGCGGACGTATCCGACCGTCACGGCACCCGGCGTCTCGGTGCGCACCTCGGACCTGTTCGCCGGCTGGACCACACAGACGGGGACCTCGCTCGCGGCTCCGAGCGTGGCCGGGACGCTGGCGCTGCTCCTCAGCGCCTTTCCCGGTCTGACGGTCGATCAGCAGGTGGCGGCGCTCACGGGCTCGGCAGCGGACCTGGGCGCCATCGGCCCGGACAGCACCTTCGGCGCGGGCCGGATCGACGCCCTGGCCGCGTACAACCGGCTCGCCGGGGGGGCTCCCTCCCCGACGCCGACGCCGAGCCCGACGCCCACGCCAGTGCCGACGCCCACACCGACGCCGAGCCCGACGCCTACGCCCACCCCGACGCCGAGCGCCGACACCCGCCCCGACGCCCACCCCGACGCCGACGCCGAGCCCGACGCCCGCGCCGACGCCCACACCCGACACCCGCGCCCACACCGACCCCCACACCCACGCCCAGCCCGACACCCACGCCCGGCGACATCATCGGGCCCATGACGACGGATGTCGTCGTTGCGCCCAACCCCGTCAACGGCAGCACGAGCGTTGCCGTCGGCGCGACGGTCGACGATGGCACGACCGGAGGGTCTTCCGTCGTGGCGGCTGAGTACTTCATCGATGCCACCGGCACGAGCGGGGCCGGGACGCCCTTGACCGGCACGACAGGCGGCAGCAGGGCAACGCTCACCGGCAGCATTCCGACCGCGGTGCTTGCGGGACTCGGCGCCGGCAACCATTCCGTCCTCGTCCATGGCCGGGATGCCGCCGGCAACTGGGGTGCGACTTCGTCGACGGTGCTGGTCCTCGACCGTTCGGGTCCCGTCGTATCGGCCCCGACGGGTGCACCGAGTCCCACCCGCGGAGCCTCGGCCGTCACGCTCGGGGCGTCGGCGACCGACCCGGGCACGCCCGCAGCCTCGAGCATCGCGGCTGCCGAGTGGTGGGATGGCAACGATCCCGGTCCCGGCCTTGCGCACGCAATGACCCCCGCCGATGGCTCGTTCGACACGCCGGTCGAGGCGGTCGGGGCCTCCGTCCCGACGGCCGGCCTCAGTGCCGGGGAGCACGTCATCTCGGTCCGGGCCCGCGACCTCGCGGGCAACTGGGGTCAGGCCGTCCAGGTCGTGGTCACGGTCACCCCCGCCGACCTTGTGTTCGCCGACGGGTTCGAGTCCGGCGGGCTCACGGCCTGGTCCTCTGCGACCGGCGCCTCGAGCCTGACGGTGAATCCGGCCGCCGCCATGGAGGGCCGGCTGGGCCTCTCGATCACCCTCGGCCGGTCGTCGGCGTACCTCACCGACACCACCCCGGCCGCGGAGGCGGCCTACCACGCACGCCTCCGCCTCGACGCCACGGCGGCGTCACCGGGGACTCGGACGGTCGACGTCCTGGTCGGGCTCACGTCGAGCGGCGTCAACGCCTTCAGGATCCAGTACCGGCGCTCGAGCGGCGTGTCCCAGCTGCGCTCCATCGTGGCGCGGCGCTCCGGCACGACCACGTCGGCGTGGTTCTCGATCCCCTCCGGCTCGCACGGGATCGAGGTGGCGTGGCAGGCGGGAACGGCGGCGACATTCTCCGTGAGCCTGGACGGCCAGGCCGCGAGCACCCTCAGCGCGCTCGACACCAGCCAGTACCGGCTCGAGTCGCTGCGGCTTGGGCCGTCGGCCGGCCTCGGCACCGGCGTGTCCGGCACGCTCCTCATCGATGGCTTCGTGTCGTCGCGGACCTCGGTGATCGGGCCCTGATGGTGGCCGGGGCGTGATGATGATCGGGCCTGACGAGGCCTGGTCGGGTCGGTCGGACCCCGTGCCTGCCGGTCCCGTTGGATCGGCTCCCGCAAGTGGCCAGGCTGGAGGGCCTGAGCGTCCAGCGGATCTGCGCAGCCCCTCGGCTACTCGTCGGACTCGATGAGCCCTGCCCGCACCGCGTAGCGGACGATCCCCGCCAGGTCGTGGATCCCGAGTCGCTTCATCACCTCGGCCCGGTGGCTCTCCACCGTCTTGGTGCTGACTCCGAGCTCGTGGGCGATCTCGCGGTTCGACCGGCCCACGGCGATCAGGCGCAGCACCTGTCGCTGGCGTGCGGTCAGGGGCTCCGCCGAACGGCCGCCCTGGACGGTCGTGTGGGCGAGGCCCGCAAGGACGTGGCGCGTGATGGCCGGTGCCAGGTAGGTGCGGCCCTGTGCCACCGACACGATCGCGAGCTCCAGCTCCGCCAGGCTCGCGTCCTTGAGGATGTAGCCCGCCGCGCCGGCCTGCAGCGCCTCCCACACGTACTCCTCGCGGTCGTGCATGGACAGCATGATCACCCTGACCCCGGGATCCTCCCGGGTGAGCCTTCGAAGGGCATCGAGACCACCGGACCCGGGCATCGTGATGTCCATCACGACGACGTCGGGTCGCAGCGATCTCACGAGCTCGATCGCCTGGGCACCGTCGATCGCCTCACCGACCACGTCGATCACGTCGACCGTCGCGAGCAGCGATCGGATTCCCGCCCGGACCAGCGAGTGATCCTCGGCGAGAACAACCCGGATGCGATCCGCGTCGCTCGACGACGCGCCCGCGTCGTCAGCGGTGCGGACGGGCGGGGAAGCGGGCGCAAACCCACGTCCCGCGTCCGAGAGCTGATCTGATCTCAAGACTGCCTCCCAGGAGGTGGGCGCGCTCGGACATGCCCGTCAGGCCCATCGAACCCGGCGAGGCCCGCCCGTCGCGCACCTTGAAGCCGACCCCATCGTCGAGGATGTCGACATGCAGCTCCGACTGGCGCTGCCGGAGGCCGACGAGGACCCGGTGCGCCGCAGCGTGGCGGAGGATGTTGGTCACCGCCTCCTGGACGATCCGGTAGACGGCGGCCTCGACCCCCGGGTCGACGACGACGGCGGGCGACGAGCGCAAGGTCATGCGGATGCCGCTCGTGCGCTCATGCCTGGCGAGATGCCAACGAACGGCCGCGATCAGGCCCAGGTCGTCCAGCTGCGAGGGTCGCAGCTCGTAGGCGATGGCCCGGACATCGGTCAGCGCCGAGTCGACGAGATCGAGACCCTCGGCGAGCCGCTCGTCGAGCTGCGTCGGATCGGCGGTCTCGCGTGCCAGCATCAGCGACAGTCGCACCGCGGTGAGAGCCTGGCCCACGACGTCGTGGAGCTCGCGGGCGATCCGGGAGCGTTCACGGATCTGCGCGTCGTAGAGCGACTGAACACGCTGCGAGGAAGCGCGCGGGATGGGCACGACGACCGGGCGATCCGCCCATGGTGCGACGTCGACACCGCCGCTCCGGCCGCCCTGGGCACTGCGCGCACCCGGATCGAGGTGCGGGACAGCTCCCGCGCCGTGGGCTGCAAAGATCGCCATCTTGGACCCCTGGGCTACCGCACGCCGATCCCCTGCATAACCCGATTCCCCACCCGGACGGCGGCCACCCAGAACGACATACGGACGACGTACGAACGAAGCTCTCCCCGAGCTCGTTGTTTCGGGAGTCCGTCGCCCCGGCCGGGTTGTGTGCGTGCAGCGCAATGCTTGTGGAATGTGCCCCCGCCTTTCTATACTCAATGCTCGCCAAACCAGGGCGCAGTCCTTGTGCAGCAAATCCTGGCCAAGTGCAGTGGAGCCCAGACGCGCGATCCCGTGCTACCGGGGTGAACAGCGCCGCCGTGCCAGCCGCCCGGTTCGGTCCTTTGCGCTCGTGGCGCGCAATACCCCCGAGCCCGGCGCGCTCGTGCGCCGGGCGTCCGGCGGGCGCCGATGAGCCTGGAGCTGCTCGATTCGCTCGATGCGACGCCCCGGTGGGTTCTGCGGGTGCTGGACCTCACCGCGGTCGCGCTCGGCGTCCTGGCACTGCTCGGCGCGCGCTACGTCGGCCTCGAGACTCCCGAGGTCATCCTGCACGGGGTCTGGATCTGCCTGACCGTTGAGGCATTCCTGTTCGGCCTGCGCGTCCTTCTCGTCCGGATCGCCGCCGCGTCCGTGTTCCTCTTCTCGTATGCGGCCCTCGTGGACCCACTCGGTGTCGGAGCAATCCTGGAGGTCGAGGAGCTGGCCGTCTCGGACTGGCCGCTCATGGTGATCATCTCGATCATGGTCGCGCTCATGGCGGACCGGGTGTTGAGGACCGGGCGGCGTTACGCGGCGATGTACCGGCTCGCCAGCGACCAGCTGCTGACCGCCCAGGAGGGTGAGCGCCTGCGGCTGGCGCAGGACCTCCACGACGGCGTCGGCCAGACCCTGACGGGCCTGATCCTGACCCTGGACGGGACCGAGCGAATCCTCTGGGCCGACGACCCGGATCGACCCGAGCGCGGACGCGATGCGCTGCATCGTGCGCAGGGGCTGGCGGAGGACGCGCTGCGCGACACCCGCGACCTCGCATGGCACCTGCGGCCGCCCAGGATCCAGGAGGCGGGCCTCGTCGGCGCGATCGAGGACATGGCGGCGAAGGCCGGCCGCCCGATCGAGCTCCGGGTGGACCCGGCCATGCGCCATCCGGGGCTGCTCCACGTCGACCGCGAGATCGAGGTCTTCAGGATCGTGCAGGAGGCGCTGAGCAACGCGATCCGGCACGCGGAGGCCGACCGGATCTGGATCGCGCTGGAGCGGCGCCCGTCGGGCCTGTTCGTCCAGGTCGGCGACGACGGCCGCGGCTTCTCCGTGACGACGGCCTCGCGTTCCGGCCTCGGGCTGCCGGGGATGGCGGAACGGGCCAACGTGCTCCACGCCCAGCTGCGGGTTCATTCGACGCCGGGCAAGGGAGCCACGGTCGATCTGGTCGTGCCCTGGGCGCCATCGGTGGCACCGAGCCCGGAGGACGGTTCTCGAGTGGCAGGGGCGGCCACGTGATGAACACCCACCCGCCGGGTCGGGATCCAGCACCCGGCGATCGCGTCGTCGGGGTGGCAGCGCGCCCCGCGATGAGCCCCGTCCGGGTCGCGATCGTCGACGACCACTACGTCGTCCTCGACGGCCTGACCCTGATCATCGACAACACGCCCGGGCTGGTGTCGGTCGGCCACGCCTCCACCCGCGAGGAGGCGTTCCAGCTGGTCGACGCATCCGTCCCGGACGTGGTCGTGCTCGATATCTCGCTGGGAGACGCAGACGGCATCACGCTCACGCGGGACCTGCTCGCGCAGCACCCCGCGCTGCAGGTCGTGATCCTTTCGATGCACGCGGACGCCGAGACCGTCCGCCAGGCGCTCCTGGCCGGCGCGCGGGGCTATGTGGTCAAGGGAGCCCGGGTGAACGACCTGCTCGACGCGATCGCCGCCGTCATGCGCGGTGACAACTACCTGCACAGCGCGGTCACGGCCGCGATCATCGACGACTCGATCCACTGGCAGCGCCACGGGAGCCAGCTCTCGCCGCGGGAGCGGGAGATCCTCGTCCTGCTTGCGTCGGGCCAGACCCCCAGCCAGATCGGCCGAACCGTCGGGATCAGCGTCCTGACCGTGCGCCGCCACCTCGCCAACCTCGCTGCGAAGCTCGATGTCCACGGCCTCGACTCGCTTCGTCGCTACGCCGAGAGTCACGGCCTGGGGCGCGACTGACGGGCTGACGGGGCTGACGGCAGGCAGGTAAGGGCCCCGCGACGCCCGCCGCGTTCCCGGTCCCGAGCGCTCCGCCCCGATCCTCCCTCCGTTCGGCCCCATCCTTGGCCCCCGGCCATTGGTCCCGTGCCGCCGGACCCGCGGCCCCCCGCGCGGCCCGGGAGGGGCCCACGGAGTCGGGACGTGCGGCACCCCGCGGCGGTTGAGCGGGCCGTTACGATGGGCATCGACGGGCCCGACGGCCCGCCGCACCATGCCATTCGCGCGCCCGCGCCCCCGGCGCTACCCACGCACCCCGCTCCGGAGGGAGGGTATGCCCGCTCTGTACGCCAAGCCGGCGCCGCCGAGCGACGACAAGCGCTGGAAGATCGTCGAGACGCGGATGCGCCGCATGGGCGACCGCCCGGCGGCGCTGATCGAGGCGCTCCACGCCGCCCAGGAGGCGTTCGGCTACCTCGACGAGGGCGCCCTGCACTACGTCGGCGACACGCTCGGCGTGCCGCACTCGCGCGTCTACGGCGTCGCGACCTTCTACTCGTTCTTCACGCTCAAGCCGCAGGGCGAGCACACCTGCGTCGTGTGCACCGGCACCGCCTGCTACATCAACGGCGCGAAGGAGATCCTGGCCGGCCTCGACGCGGCCGCTCGGCGTCAAGCCCAAGCAGACGACCGCGGACGGCAAGGTCTCGCTGCTGACGGCCCGCTGCCTCGGGCGCCTGCAGCCTGGCGCCGGCGGTGATCGTCGACGGCGAGGTCAAGGGCAAGGTCGAACGCGGGCGACCTGGTCGCCCAGCTGGAGGCGATGTGAGCGAGCAGCCCGTCGCGGCGCGGCCGATCCGCCGCCGCGTCGATCACCGAGGAGGTCCACGAGGGACCCGTGCGCGCCCGCGCGTACGTGTGCGAGGCGCGCCAGCTGCATGTCCGCGCAGGCCCACGACATCACGCTCCGCCTCGGCGAGGCGGTCGCCGAGGCCGGCCTGACCGACGTCGTCGTCAAGCGCGTCGGCTGCCTCGGCCTGTGCGCCGCCGGGCCGCTGGTCGAGATCCCGGAGACGGGCCAGCTGTTCAGCGCGGTCACGCCCGACGACGTCGGCGCCGATCGTCGACGGCGCTCAAGGCGGTCAAGCCGACCGACGAGCGCCAGCCGCAGGGCCCGTTCTTCGAGAAGCAGCTCCGCGTCGCGACCGAGAACATCGGGCGCGATCGACCCCGAGAGCCTCGACGACTACATCGAGCGCGGCGGCTACGAGGCGCTGCAGAAGCGTCCTCTCCGAGATGACCTCGACCGAGGTCCGCGAGGAGATCACCCGCAGCGGCCTCCGCGGCCGCGGCGGCGCCGGGCTACTCGACCGGCCTCAAGTGGACGACCGTCGCCAAGGCCGCAGGGCACGCAGAAGTACGTCATCTGCAACGCCGACGAGGGCGACCCGGGCGCGTTCATGGACCGCAGCGTCCTCGAGAGCGACCCGTACCGGGTCCTCGAGGGCATGGCGATCGCCGCCTTCGCCGTCCACGCGACCGAGGGCTACATCTACTGCCGCGCGGAGTACCCGCTCGCGGTGGCCCGCCTGCGGACCGCGATCCGGCACGCGCAGCGGGCCGGCTTCCTGGGCGCCGGCATCGCCGACACCTCGTTCAGCTTCGACGTCCAGATCCGCCTCGGCGCCGGCGCCTTCGTGTGCGGCGAGGAGACGGCGCTCATCGCGTCGGTCGAGGGCAAGCGCGGCACGCCGCGGCCCGCGCCCGCCGTACCCGGCGGTCCAGGGCCTGTTCGACTGCCCGACGCTGATCAACAACGTCGAGACGCTTCGCCAGCGTGCCGGCGATCATCCGCAAGGGCGCCGACTGGTACGCGGCGCATCGGCATCGGCAAGAGCAAGGGCACCAAGGTGTTCGCGCTCGCCGGCCGGATCGTCAACACCGGCCTCGTCGAGGTCCCGATGGGCATGACCCTGCGCGAGATCATCTTCGACATCGGCGGCGGGATCATCGACGGGCGGCCGTTCAAGGCGGTCCAGACCGGCGGCCCGTCCGGCGGCTGCATCCCGGCCGAGCACCTCGACATGCCGGTCAGCTACGAGTCCCTGATCGAGCTCGGCTCGTTCATGGGCTCGGGCGGCATGATCGTCATGGACGACACGTCGTGCATGGTCGACGTCGCCAAGTACTTCATGGACTTCTGCCGCGACGAGTCCTGCGGCAAGTGCGTCCCGTGCCGCGTCGGCACGACCCAGCTCTGGATGCTCCTGGACCTGATCACGCAGCGGCCAGGCGCGACGATGGCCGACCTGGCCCAGCTCGAGCGGCTCGCCGGGCATCGTCCGGCGGATGTCGCCTGTGCGGCCTCGGCCAGGGCGCGCCCAACCCGATCTTCAGCACGCTGCGCTACTTCCGGGACGAGTACCTCGCCCACATCGTGGACAAGGTCTGTCCCGCCGGCGTCTGCGCGATCGAGCAGCCGGCGGAGGTGATGGCATGACCGTCTACACGCTGACGATCGACGGCCGGGACGTCGCCGGCAACGAGGGCCAGACGATCATGGAGGTGGCCGAGGAGAACGGGATCGACATCCCGGGCCTGTGCCACCTGCCGGGCATCCACGACCGCGGCGCCTGCCGCCTGTGCGTGGTCGAGATCGCGGGCTCGCCCAGGCTCGCCGCGGCCTGCGTGACCCAGATCGCGGAGGGGATGGAGGTCACCGCCCACTCCGAGCACGCTCGCAGGAGTACCGCCGCGCGGCGACGGAGATGATCTTCCTCGAGCGGAACCACGTCTGCGCGGTGTGCGTGGCCAACAACCACTGCGAGCTGCAGGAGCCTGGCCGACGAGCTCGAGCTCGACCCACTTCGACCTGCCGCGGATCAGCCCCAAGGTGGACATCGACGCGAGCCACAAGCTGTTCGCCATCGACCACAACCGCTGCATCCTGTGCCTGCGCTGCGTCCGCGTCTGCGACGAGATCGAGGGCGCGCACACCTGGGACGTCATGCACCGCGGCCTCGAGACCCGGGTCCAGACGGACATGGGGATCCCGTGGGGCGAGTCGCCGACCTGCACGAGCTGCGGCAAGTGCGTCCAGGTCTGCCCGACCGGCGCCCTGTTCGAGAAGGGCCGCCCGGTGGCCGCCGGCAGCAAGACCAAGCGCCCGTTCCTGCCGTGGCTGCGGGTCCACACGGAGGAGCGTGGGCTGTGAGCAAGCCGCGTGTCGCCACCGTCTGGCTCGACGGCTGCTCGGGCTGCCACATGTCGCTGATCGACATGGACGAGCGGCTGCTCGACATCTTCGAGCGTGCCGACCTCGTCTACGGGCCCGCTGGTGGACGTCAAGGAGTTCCCCGAGAACGTGGACGTGTGCCTCGTCGAGGGCGCGGTCTCCAGCGAGGAGGACCTCCACAAGATCCGCCATGGTCCGCGAGCGGACGAAGGTGCTGGTCGCGTTCGGCGACTGCGCCGTCACGTCCAACGTGCCCGGGCATGCGCAACCCGATCGGGGTCGCGCCGCTGCTGGACCGGGCCTACCTCGAGAACGTCGACCATCAACCCGCAGATCCCGACCCAGGTCGTCCCGCAGCTCCTGCCCACCTCGCAGCCGGTCAACCGGTTCGTGCACGTGGACGTCTTCCTGCCCGGCTGCCCGCCCCACGCGGACCTCATCTACACCCTGCTCGACGACCTGCTGTCCGGCCGCACCCCCGCGGTCGCCGGCGCCCGGTTCGGGCGCTGACGGGGAGGCCGACCATGAGCCAGACCATCGTCATCGATCCCGTCACCCGGATCGAGGGCCATTCCAGGATCACGATCCAGCTCGACGACCGCGGCGAGGTCGTCGACGCCCACTTCCACGTCACCCAGTTCCGCGGCTTCGAGCGGATCACCCAGGGCCGCCCCGTCCACGAGATGCCGGCGCTCATGGCCCGCATCTGCGGCATCTGCCCGGTCAGCCACCTCATCGCCTCCGCCAAGGCCGTGGACGACATCATGGCCGTGGAGCCCACGCCCACCGGCGCCGACCTGCGGCGGGTCATCAACCTGGGCCAGATCGTCCAGTCGCAACGCCCTCTCGTTCTTCCACCTCTCGTCGCCCGACCTGCTGTTCGGCTTCGACGCGGACCCGGCGGTCCGCAACATCGTCGGCGTGGCGCGCAAGAACCCGGCAGCTCGCGAAGGACGGCATCGAGCCTGCGCAAGTGGGGCCAGCAGATCATCGAGTGGCTGGGCGGCAAGCGGATCCACCCCGACGGGCATCGTCCCGGGCGGCGTGGCGTTCCAGCTGACCGCGGAGGTCCGCGACCGGATCCTCGCCGGCGTCCCGGAGGCCATCGCGGCCATCGAGCGCGCCATCGCCTGGTACAAGCCGGACATGATCCGCTGGGAGGAGGAGGCCGCGACCTTCGGCAACTTCCGGTCGGCGTTCATGGGCCTCGTCGACCGCCAGGGCAACGTCGACCACTACGGCGGCTGGATCCGCGTCATCGACGCGGACGGCCACTTCCTGGCCGACAAGGTCGATCCCAAGACGTTCAACGACTACATCGGCGAGGCCGTGGAGCCGTGGTCGTACCTCAAGTCGACCTACTGGAAGCCGATGGGCTACCCGGACGGCATCTACCGCGTCGGGCCGCTGGCCCGGCTCAACGTGGCCGAGCGGATGCGGCACGCCGCGCGCCGACGAGGAGCTGGAGAAGTTCCGCTGGCGCGTCGGCCGGGTCGCGAGCTCCTCCTTCCACTACCACTACGCGCGCCTCATCGACACGCTCCACGCGATCGAGAAGATCGAGGAGCTCCTGCGCGGGCCGGACATCCTCGTCGCACCACGTGCGGTCCGTGGCCGGCATCAACCGCAACGAGGGCATCGGCGTGTCCGAGGCGCCCGCGCGGGACGCTGATGCACCACTACAAGGTGGACGACAACGGCCTCGTCGAGTGGGCGAACCTCGTGATCGCCACCGGCCACAACAACATGGCGATGAACCGCGCGGTGCTCCAGGTCGCCCGCACAGCACGTGAAGGCGCGACCGGCTCGAGGAGGCGATGCTCAACCGGGTCGAGGCGGTCATCCGCTGCTACGACCCGTGCCTCTCGCTGCTCGACCCACGCCCTCGGCCAGATGGCGCTCAGGGTCCAGCTGCTCGCCCCGGGCGGCGCGGTCCTGGACGAGCTGGCCCGGTGACGATGGCCGCGACCGGCGGCGTGCTGGTCGTCGGCTACGGCAACGCGCTCCGGTCCGACGACGGCGTCGGGCCGGCGGTCGCCGCGCGCCTGGCCGGGGACCCGCGGCTGCGCGAGGCGGACGTGCGGCGCGATGCACCAGCTGACCCCCGAGCTCGCGTTCGACGCGAGCGGCGGCGTCGCTGCTCGTGCTGGTGGACGCCGCGACGGACGAGCCGCCGGGGGAGGTGGCGGTCTCGGCGCCTGGACGACGTCGGCGGGCGCCGGTGACGGCGATGACCCACCACCTCGACCCGTCGGGGCTGGTGGGACTGGCGCGCGAGCTGTGGGGTGCGGCGCCGCCGGTGGTCCTCGTGAGCATGGGCGTGGCGTCGCTCGAGGTCGGGGACCGGTTGTCTCCAATCGTCGAGGCTGCCGTTCCGCGCGCGGCGGAGGCCGTGGCGAAGATGGTCGAGGAGCAGTCCGAGGAGCACGTGGGCACGGCGGGGAGCACGGCCGTGCATGAGGTCTCGCTGGTCGCCGAGCTCGTCGAGGTGGCCGAGGCGCGCGCCGGAGGCATGCCCGTTGCGATCGTGCGCGTCCGACATGCGACGACGATCCCGGAGGACGTGCTGCGGCAGGCATTCGACATGCTCACCGAGACCGGGCCGCTCGCAGGCGCCGCCTGGAGCTCGAGCCATTCGACGTCGAGCTCGCGTGCCCGTGCGGGTTCGCCGGCGCGCTGGGGCACGACGACATGGTCGGCGGGTCGATGGCGGTGTGCCCCGCGTGCGGCGAGGTCAACCAGCTTCCCCCAACGGCCGAGCTGGAGCTGCTGGAGGTCCGGTCCGGGGCGAGACTGAATCGGGGAACGGGTCTCTGCGGGAGTCGGCGGCAGCCCGTACGCGGGAGCCGGCCGGCAGTCAGCGCGTGGACGGCCGCGCCGGCAGTCGCGTCGCCGAGCCGGCCGGTAGTCAGCTCGTGAGCCGGCCGGTGCACGCCGCCCGGAGGTGCGCCGCCGGGGGTGGTGCGCCGGCGCACCACGAATGCAGGCGAATGGTTGTGCGGCGCCCACGATGGTCCCACAATGCCGCTGTCACCCGCGCCGCTCGCCGGTGCGGGAAGGTGACGCCCGGGGGCCGGTGATCGCGTCCGATCGACGCATGGATGTGCCCCCACGCGCCGTTCGCGCGTCGCCGGCCCTCGCCGGGCTCCGGCCGCTGCCGCACAGTGGCTCGGGCTTCGGCCCGCGGGCGGCTCGGGCTCCGGCGACACGCCAGCTTGCGACAGCCGGACTGGACCCCACCACACGACCCCGGACCGCTTCTGGTACCACCGGCTGGCCGAGAGTACGGCTTGTCCGCCCCGCCCCGGACCTCGACACTCCCACCAGTAGCGAGCCGGACCATACCGCAGTGCCCTCAGGGGACGGCCCGCCCACGAGAGCAGCAGAGGCGGACCAATGGCGTCAATGGCGATCCACGAACTCGGACCGATGCTCACCGCGAGCGAGGTCGCCGAGATGCTCCATCTCCACGTGAACACCGTGAAGCGCCTCGGCGACCGCGGCGAGCTGCCGTACTACCGCGTCTGCAAGCGCGGTGACCGGCGTTTCCGGCTCGACGACGTCATGGCGTTCCTGGCCCGCAACCGCTGACATAGCGCCGGGCTCGAGCGTCCGTCCCCGACGGCGCAGCCGCGGATCGGGCTACCGCGGCGCCGTGGCTCGTCCGCTCCGTCGGCGGCTCGCGACCGCCGCCGGCGATCCACCGGCTCGAGCCGAGTGCCCCGGCCGTTCCCTGACGCCCCGAGGCGACACCCGACCGACTGTCGTTCGCAGATACCCACCATGGCGAGTGGGATCCGCCGACTTGCGCAGGTCAGCGACGTCCGACGCCGTGGACGGCCGACCAGCGAGCGGGCGGGAGACGCCCACCTGCTCACCCACCCGCCAGGCGGGTGCTGGCGCACCTGCCGGCGGCCCGACCTGCGCCTGCACGCACCGTATGGGTAGGTGACGGCGCCAGGGAGCGGCCCGCCCGGTTACCAACCGACCCACGGGTGGCTGCGCATCCCCGCAGCCGGAGCGCCAGTTTGCACTCGCCAGGTGAGTGGATGGGTCGACCGCGACGGGCCCCGACGCTCAGCCCTGCAGGGCGCCCTCGAAGATCCCCAGTGCCTCCTCGATCTCGGGGACGGTGACGTCCAGCGGCGGGATCCACCGGATCACCTGGTGCTGGATCCCGCAGTTGAGGAGCAGGAGGCCGGCGTCGGCCGCGCGCGCGGCCACGGCCTCGGCGGTCGCCCCGTCCGGTTCGCGCGTCGCCCGATCCCTCACGAACTCGACGCCGATCATCAGGCCCGGCCCGCGCACGTCCCCGATCCCGGGGAAGTCCGCCATCAGCTCCCGCAGCCCGCCCGCAAGCTCCGCGCCACGGACCCGGGCGTTGGCCACGAGGTCCTCGTCCCGGATCGTCTCCAACACGGCCACGCCGGCCGCGCAGGCGACCGGGTTGCCGCCGTACGTGGTCCCGTGGGCGCCGCGCCCCCACGCCTCCTGCACCGCCTTCGCGGTCACGATCGCCGAGAGCGGCAAGCCGTTCGCGATCGCCTTGGCCACGCACACGACGTCGGGGACGATCCCCGCGTGCTCGAAGGCCCACATCTCGCCGGTCCGCCCGAAGCCCGACTGGACCTCGTCCGCGATCAGCAGGATCCCGTGCCGGTCGCAGCGCTCCCGAAGGCCCCTCAGGAACGCGGCCGGAGCCGGGTAGTAGCCGCCCTCGCCCTGGACCGGCTCGATGATGATCGCCGCCACGTCCGACGGGGCGACCGTGGTCGCGAGCATGCCGTCGAGGTGCTTGAGGCAGTTCGCGGTCGCCTTCTCCTCGTCATCGTCGTAGAAGCGGTAGGCGGCGGGGTAGACGGTCTGGTAGACCGCGGGCAGCAGCGGCTCGTAGCCGCGCCGGTAGTTGAGCGACGAGCTGGTGACGCTCGTTGCTCCCACCGTCCGGCCGTGGAATGCGCCCCGGAAGGCGATGATCGCCGGCCGGCCGGTGACCCGCCGGGCCAGCTTGATCGCGCCGTCGATGGCCTCCGAGCCGGAGTTCAGGAACAGGACGGCGTCGAGGGGGTCCGGGAAGGTGTCCGCCAGCATCCGGGCGAGGGTCACCGTGGACTCCGCGAAGCCGATCGCATGCACCGGCCCGGTCAGCCGGTCCACCTGCGCGTGGATCGCCGCCGTGACGCGGGGGTGGGTATGCCCGAGCGCGGTGACGGCGATGCCGTTGGCGAAGTCGAGGTAGCCCCTGCCCGCCGTGTCGTACAGGCGGTGGCCGATCCCGTGGGACCAGCTGCGGTCCATGTACCGGCCCAGGACGGGCGACATGTTGGGGCCCGCGAGGGCGGCGAGGTCGAGGGCGTCCGCGCCGGGCGCCGCCATGTCGCCGGCAGCGGGCTCGAGGGCCGCAAGGTCGACAGCCCCGAGGTCGAGAGCGTCGGAGGCGAGGCCGTCGGAGGCGAGGGCGTCGGAGCGCAGGGCGTCGGGGCTGCTGTCGAAGGTATCCACGGGGGCGAGTATAGGGAGGGCGCGAGCCGGTCCCGTCACGCGCATGCCGCCCCGCCCGCGACCGGGCGCGGCGGTAGCATGGCCCGACGTCCGCCCGTCCCCGCCGTCGCCCGCGCGGGACCCACAGCCGAGGCCACGAGACCGTGATCGACTTCACCCTGACCGACGAGCAGAGGCTCGTGCGCGACGCCGCCCGCTCGTTCGCGGAGGCCGAGATCCTGCCCCAGTATCCGCGAGTGGGACGAGAAGGGCGAGGTCCACCGCGAGATCTTCACGAAGATGGCCGAGATGGGGTTCCTGGGCGCGCCGATCCCGGAGCAGTACGGCGGCGCCGGGATGGACTACGTCAGCTTCGCGATCCTGTGCGAGGAGCTGGAGCGGGCCGACACGGCATTCCGCGTGGTCCAGAGCGTCCACGTCGGCCTCAACAGCCTGACGCTGCTCCAGTGGGCGACGGAGGAGCAGCGGCAGCGCTGGCTGGTGCCGCAGGCGAGGGGCGAGAAGCTCGCGACGTTCGCCCTCACGGAGCCGGGCGTGGGCACCGACGCCGCCAGCCTCACCACCACCGCTCGACGCGACGGCGACTCCTACGTGGTCAACGGGCACAAGATCTGGATCTCGCTGGCGGACCTCGCCGACCATTTCCTCGTCTTCGCCACCGTCGACCGGGCCAGGAGGCACAAGGGCATCACGGCGTTCGTGGTGGAGCGCGGCATGCCCGGGCTGACCACCGGCACGCTCCACGGCAAGCTCGGGATCCGGGCCGGCAACACGGGCCTGGTCGACTTCGAGGACGTCCGAGTCCCGATCGAGAACCGGATCGGCGACGAGGGCGAGGGGTTCCTGATCGCGATGAGCGCGATCGACCAGGGACGGTTCACGGTCGCCGCCGGTGCAGTCGGCCTCGCGCAGGCCTGTCTCGATGCGTCGCTCAAGTACGCCCACGAGCGCGAGACCTTCGGCCAGGAGATCGGCCGGCACCAGCTGGTCAAGCAGATGATCGCCAACATGGCCAAGGGGACCGAGATCGGCCGGCTGCTGGTCTGGCAGGCGGCGGCGCTCAAGAATCGCGGCCTCCGCAACACGCGTGAGACGTCGCTGGCGAAGTGGCACGCGACCGAGCACTCGGTGCAGGCAGCCCTGGACGCGGTCCAGGTCCACGGCGCCAACGGCTACTCCAACGAGTTCCCCGTGGAGCGCTACCTGCGCAACTCGAAGGCGGCCGTGATCTACGAGGGCACGAGCCAGCTGCACACGCTGATCCAGGCGGACTACGCCCTCGGCTATCGCCAGGACCGCCCGCTCCGGTGCGAGCCGTGGCCCGCCCAGGGGTTCGAGCGAGGGTAGGGGAGAGCCGGCCCGGTCAGCCGCGCGAGGCCTCGGCTGGAACGGGGACGGCGGCGACGACGGGACGGGGACGGCGGGGACGGCGACGCGGAAGGGGACGGCGACGCGGACGGGGGAGGGTGGGGCGGCGGCGACTCGTACCGCTGTGCGCCGGGGATCATCGTGCCGCATGCGCGGCGTCCCTCGATGAGCGCGGCGGCTTCGACGATCACGGCTGACGCGACGCCGGTACCGGCGCTCAAGGGCTCGTCCAGGGAGCTGGCCCGAGGATCAAGGCGAGCAAGACCCTGGACCACCCCAAGGGAATAGGGGAGGGTCGCGCGGTCGTACGCCGGAGGACCCAGCCGGGCCCGGGACCGGGACCGGGATGGGGTCGACTACCACCTCGCGCCCGGTGTTGACAGGAGGCAACCCCCCCGGTTTAGGGGTTCCGGATGCCCAACAGCGGGCTGTCCTGCGACCCCGTTGATGCCGCCTACTTCGCTCTGGATGCATCCGGACTGCGCGCCGGGTGTTCGTGCCCGTCCTGACGTGGCCCAGGACGGCCAGTCACATCGCCCGCGGAGGCATGCATCGGTGGTCCGGAGATCGTGGAGGGAGCGAGCAGTGCGAGAAGCAGACGGTGGCGCGGCTGATGGCCGGGGGGTCACCGGCGCAACTTCGGCAACCAGCCTCGACCTGGGGAGGGTCGTGGCCTACAGCTGGTTGATGGCCGCAGCGGCCATCGGGGTGCTCAACGCACTCCACGCAGACCTCCACGAGCATAACGAGCTGCCCCCGCTCGTCCACTGGGTCCGTGATGGCGCCCTGGCCGTTCCCGTGGCGGCCATCGCCCTCGTCATCGCCGCGCTCGTCGTCCGGTCTCGCCGCCCCTCCTCCGGCAGCGAGACCGGACGGTCGAGCACCCGCCCGTTGACCTGGGCGGCCCTCGCCGCGGTCCTGTTCGCGGTCCTCAGCATTCCCGGGATCCAGGTCCACGGCCTGCTGTTCGGGGCCGAGGAGGAGTCGATCGGCTGGCTCGAGGACGCCCTGAAGGATGGCGGGATCACGCTCGCGACCTCGCTCGCGGTGCTGATGCCCGTCGCCCTCCTGCTCGGGCCGCCGTGGCGGCAGACCCCGCAACCGCCCCGAACCCGTCCAGTCGCCCGGCCCATCGCTCGCCGCGATGGCCGGGCATCCCGCGTCTCTCGCGACCACTGGATCCACTCACGCCGGAGGCGATCGATGAGCAACCAGGACAGTCGAGCCTCCGTGTCGGACGGTCGAGGCCCCACCAGGAAGAAGGAGCACCACGCGATGGGTCTACTGCGATTCGGCCGCCCCCACAGGGCGGTTCGCGTCCTCGGGTCCTGGCTCGCGGCCGGAGTCCTGATCGGTTCCCAGCTGGCCGTTCCCGTGGCCCAGGCTGCACCGGTCGCTCCCGCCGCGGCCCCGGCGGCGGCGCCAGCCGCGACGACCAACGCGATCGACGTGAGCGTCATCAGCGCGCGGACCGAGCTCAGGGCTCTGGGCGGCGCTCCCAGGACGACTCTCCCCGCCGACCCCGCCGTCCCGACCGGGGTCAAGAAGGGCGACCCGATCACGGACTTCAAGTACATCATCAACATCGACAACACCGGCACGACGACCCAGCGGTCGGCGGATCCGGGAACCGGATGCAGCACCCAGGACGCCGGGTACCCAGGCTCCTGCGATTGGGTGTCGATCGCCGGCGTCCCCGGCTCTTCCCCGATCTACCAACAGGGCGACCAGGCGGACTTCCCGCTCACCCTGCCGGATGGCCGCTACCTGATCTCCGTGATCGCCGACGGTTTCAAGCTCGACGGCGCGGGCTTCACGGTGCCCATGGAGTCGCCGGGCCTGGTGACGGTCGAGCTGCAGCCGACGCCGCTGCCCGACGGCGACCATCCGGGCCAGGGTCTTCCAGGACAACGGCTCCGGTCAACGGCGGTCCCGACGAGCCCGGCGAGAACGGCCTCGCCGGGTTCAAGGCGCGCCTGATGGACTACATCGGCGAGGTGTCGACCGACGTCTTCGGCAACCCGCTGTGCTCGACGTACGAGACCGACACGGACGGCAACGTCATCCTGGACGGCGACCTCGCGCCGACGCTCCTCCAGCAGGGCGACGGCTGCTACAGCGATGCCAACGGCGACATCGTCATCCCGAACATGGGCACCAACCGGTACGCCATGTCGGTGACCCCGCCGATCGGCTCGAACTGGATCCAGACCACGACCCTCGAGGGCAACCACGACTGGGACACCTGGGTCATGGAGGGCGCGACCGGCTACGACACCGAGTTCGTGGTCGCCGGCGAGCCCTTCCCGCCGGTCATCTTCGGCTTCGTCAGGCCGACGAACACCATGGCGGCGGGCTCGGGCGAGATCAAGGGCTACGGTCATGGCCACGAAGGCGTACATCCCGCCGACGGGCGGCACCACCACGGAACCGGGTCTGATCGGCGGCAAGATCGCCGGCCCGATCGTCAAGCCGTGGATCGCCCTGAGCGACCTCAACAACGGCGACGTCGCGGTCTACGTCGGCCAGGGAAATGCCGATGGCTCCTTCGCCATCCCGAACGTGCCCGACGGCTCGTACACCCTGACCTACTGGGACGAGCCCCAGGACTACATCCTCGACATCCAGAACGTCACCGTCGTCAACGGCGAGTCCGTGGACGTTGGCGACCTGCACGCCCTCGGCTGGTGGACCCAGATCTCGGGCTACGTCTTCAACGACATCAACGAGAACGGGAAGAAGGACTCGGGCGAGGCCGGGCTGGCCAACTTCCCGGTGTCGATGAAGAAGCGCGAGAACTCGCTCATGGACCGCGGCGCCGTCACGGTGTTCACGGACTCCCAGGGCTACTACTTCATGGAGAACGCCTACCCGATCACCCAGTGGCTGGTCGAGGAGGTGTACTCGGACCAGTTCAAGACCACCGGCGTCACCTACCAGGCCGACAACCAGCCGGACGAGACGACCGTCCTGGGCGCCGGCGTCGACATCAGCGTCCTCCCGATCATCGGCCTCGGCGGCCGCGTCGACTGGGGCGTCAAGGCGTACTCGCCGGGCGATAACGGCGGCATCGTCGGCACGGTCAGCTACGACACCACCCGCAACGAGCTCGACCCGCGGTTCGCGGTCGTCGAGGAGTGGCAGCCGGGCGTGCCGGACCTGACGGTCGACCTGTACGCGCCGATCCCGTGCGGCACGAACGCGGGGGCCCCGTGCAGCGCGGACGGCTACGAGGTCGTGGCCTCAGGCCCCGACGCCGGCGCCTACGCGACGGGCCAGCTCCTCAACACCTACGTCACCGAGAACTGGCAGCGGCCGAAGGCTGCACCGCCCGCAACGTGGACGGCGACCCGCTCGTCCACGGCACCGACGAGGACGTGCTGCCGGTCGGCACGAACCGACAACTGCCTCGAGGGGCCGATGATGGGCGTGCAGTTCGCGCCCTATGCGACCGACCAGGGCACCCCGAATGCGAACTTCGGCGCCACCGTCGACGGCAACTACGGCTTCGGCGACGGCTGCTTCGGGACCCGGCGGGTTCGACACGGCAACCCAGGCCTGCGCCGACGGGTCGGATCCCACGGCCCTGACGCCGGCGGACTACCTGGTCAAGGTCGAGATCCCGAACGACGCCAGCGGGCGCCCGATGTACAAGGTCACCAAGGAAGAGGACATCAACATCTTCCATGGCGACCAGTTCATCCCGCAGGTCCCGCCGCCGGCGTGCGCCGGCCCGCTCCACACCGTGGACCTCGCCGGCGTGGGCACCGACAACTACCCCTCCAAGATTCTCGGTCCAACGGCGTCACCGTCGACGCCTCGACGCCGATCGACAACCCGGACTTCGCCGACGCCGGCGGCACCTACTACGAGGGCCAGCAGACGCCGCTGTGCGACACGAAGCTGGTCACTGTCTCCGACCGGCGCTCGATCGCACCGACCTTCAACGTCTTCACCGACGTGCCGCTCCCCGTCCGGTTCTGGGGCCTGATCGTCGACGACCTCAACTTCTCGAGCAACCCGAAGAGCCTCCTCTACGGCGAGAAGATGGGCGTCCCGTTCGCCCCGGTCGGCATCTACGACTACACGAACCGGCTGGTCACGACCGTCGAGTCTGACTACAACGGCCTGTTCGACGTCCTCCTGCCGTCCACCAACCGGATCAGCTGCCCGACGCCCTCCGGCGTCTGCCCGAACCTCTACCGGTTCGTGGGCAACGACCCGGGCGTCCCCGGCCGGCTGAACCCCACCTACAACCCGCAGTTCCGGACCATCGCCGCCGAGTTCGAGGCCTTCCCGGGCCTGCTCGTCCCGGCGGACCTGGCGCCGACCCAGGTCGGCGTGTCCGTCCAGCTGCCCGGGTCCCAGGTGCTCGCGCCCGTCGCGTGCAACCTGAACGACCCGACCGGCGGGGCCGCGGCGACCACGCCCGAGCTGTTCGCCGTGTCACGGCCGTACGTGAACGGCAGCTCGGCCGCGTTCACGGTCTCGGGCCAGGGCTTTGGCGCCACCAAGGGCGCCGGCCAGGTCACCCTGGACGGCATCCCGGTCGCCACGGCCACCTGGAACGACACGGCAGATCAGCGTGACGGCGACCATCTCGCCGTCGATCGGCCAGGGCCCCCACCAGCTCATGGTCACCAACTCCAACGGCCGGCGGACGGTCAACGGCCTGACGTTCTTCCGGATCGGCGGCTCGTACAACCCGCAGCTGTACGAGGTCGGCCCGGAGAGCAACCCCAACTTCACGGCGGCCAAGAAGACCGCCGGCAGGTGGTTCACGCCGCACGACACGCTCCCGGCGGTGGCCGACCACGCGATCCAGAACGCGCTCGATGCGGCACCGGCCGGCGCCCTGGTGGTCGTGTACCCGAACAACCCCAGCGCCGACCCGCGCTTCAACCCGCGCGGCGCGTACTACGAGAACCTGATCATCTCCAAGAGCGGTCAAGCTCCAGGGAGTCGGGCCCGGTGGCGTCCGTCCCGACAAATCGACAGGTGCAGGGCACGATCCTCGACGGCAGCGCATACGGCGGCGACAGCGCCGTGGCCACCGACTGGGTCACCAGGATCGACGCGCTGACGTGGGCCGGGAACCAGAACGTCAACGACGGCGCGGTCATCTCGCTCTACCTCGCCGAGCACCGGCACAAACGCCTTCCCGACAACGTTCAACGCCACGACCGCGCCGTCGATCGACGGCTTCGACATCCGCGGCGGCGACCAGACCGGCTTCCCGAACAACATCAACGAGGTCGGCGGCACGCCGACGGGCCTGCCCGCGACCATCGTCACCCAGGGCGGAGCGATCTTCGCCAACGCCTACGCCCGCAACCTCCAGATCACGAACAACGTGGTCCAGAACAACGGCGGCGGCTACGGGACGATCCGGATCGGGACCCCGGACCTGCCGGCCCCCGACACCGACAACCAGAACGACGGCGTCCGCATCGCTGAACAACCGGGTCATCGCCAACGCAGGGACGAACCTGGCCGGCGGCATCGGCATCTTCGCCGGCGCGAACGGCTACGAGGTCGCCGGCAACGACATCTGCGGCAACTTCTCCGCGGAGTACGGCGGTGGCCTGAGCCACTTCGGCCTCAGCCCGAACGGGAAGATCCACGACAACCGGATCTACCTCAACCGCTCCTACGACGAGGGCGGCGGCGTGATGATCGCCGGCGCGCTCGCCGTCGACCCGCCGCGAACTACGGCACGACCAACGGGGCGAAGGGCTCCGGCGCCGGTCGACATCTACAACAACCTCATCCAGGGCAACCTCGCCAACGACGACGGCGGCGGGCTCCGGTTCCTGATGGCCGGCAACTTCCGGATGAACGTCTACAACAACATGATCGTGAACAACGTGTCGACCCACGACGGTGGCGGCGTCGCCCTGGACGACGCGCCCAACGTGCGCTTCGTCAACAACACGGTCATGAAGAACATCACGACCGCGACGGCCGTGACCAGCGACGGCCAGCCGGCACCGGCCGGGCTGTCGACCGCGGCAGAACAGCGCGCAGCTGCAGGCCGACGTTGCCTGCCGGCTCGCCGGCTCTTCAGCAACCCGCTGCTGTTCAACGACATCTTCTGGGACAACCGCGCCGGCACCCGGGGCACGAACATGGTGACCGGCATCGGCGCGACGGGTGATGTCAACCCGATCAACCACTGGGACATGGGCGTCGAGGGAGGCATCTTCCTGCTCTCGCCCACGAACACGCGTCCTCCAGGTCGGGACGGCGACCAATGCGTCTCCGACGAATCGGTTTCACGGACCCGCAAGTCATCCAGGCTATCGACATCCCGCTGACGTTCACGTCCTGGCGCACGAACATCAACTTCATCAGCGCCATCATGGTGACGGCGGACCTTGCCCCGAACCTGCTGAGCAACTACCACCTGGCCGGCACCGGCTCGTCGGCGTACAACCTCGGGGCGGCCAACAAGGCCGTGCCGAGCTACCAGCAGCCGGCCGCGCCGACGCCCTACCAGGCGTCCGGGACGACCCCGCTCAACGCCCCCACCACCGACATCGACGGCCAGGCTCGCCCGCAGCTGGGCGGCTTCGACGCCGGCGCGGACGAGTTCCCGGGTCCGATGGCCGACCTCTGGATCACCAAGACCGACGGCGTCGACAGCGTGAACCAGGGCACGACCGTCACGTACACCATCGTCGTCGCCAACGCCGGCCCCCTGACCGCAACAGGCGCGACGGTGACCGACGCCGTCCCGGCGGCGCTCACGGGCGCGACCTGGACGTGCACGGCGTCGGCCGGCTCGTCCTGCGCCGCGCCCAGCGGCAGCGGCTCCATCGGCTCGACGGTCACGCTCCTGCCCGGCGGATCCGCGACGTACACGCTCACCGGCACGGCCGCCACGCTCGGCTCTCTTGCCAACACCGCCACCGTGGCGGCGCCGGCCGGGATGACCGACCCGAACACGGCCAACAACAGCGCCTCGGACGGTGACACGGTCGTGCTTCCGCTGCCGGCGCTGACGGGGCTCGACAACTTCAACCGTGCCAACGCGAACAACCTCGGCACGAACTGGAGCCAGGCGAACACCGGCACCAACGTCGACCTGCGCGTGAACGCCAACCAGGCGGTCGCGAACCAGACCAACGACGGCGGCCAGGCGATCTGGAACAACCCGACGGCGGGCTACGGCTCGAAGCAGGGTGCCGCCTTCACCTTCGCCAACACCACCCTCAACAACTCAGCCCTGATCCTGAAGGCGACCGGCGGCACGGCCGCCGCGCCGTCCACGTTCCTCCGCGTGCGCTACAGCACCGGCAGCGGCGGCCAGGTCATCGTCCAGCGGACCACGAACAGCGGTGGCACCTACGCGGCGGTCAGCACGTTCGCGGCCTCGTTCGCCAACGGCGACACGCTGACGGCCGTCGCGAATGCCGACGGTTCGGTGGATGCGTGGAAGACGACGCCCGCGCCCGCGAGCGTGACCACGTATCTCGGCCACAGCTCGGCGACGGCCTCGACCGGCTCCGGGCGGATCGGCATCCAGCTCCAGTCCTCGAACGCCCGAGTCGACAACTTCAGCGGCGGGACCCTCCCGTGACCCGCCTCAAGCGAACCACCCGTCCAATCGTCGCCGAGGGAGAGAACGTCATGAGCGACCCGCGCAGGCTGCTGCTCAGCAGGCGCCAGGTGCTGAAGTACGGCGGCCTGACGGCGGTCGCCGCCGGGGCCGCGGGCCTGGCGCCCAGGCTGGTGGGGACCGCCCTCCGGCCAGCCCAGGCCCACGCCGCCGGCCCGGCACCCGACCTGGAGTACGCCGGCACGGACGGCTGGATCCACCTGCCGCCCGACCCGCCGATCGGGTACTACCACCCGGACGACCTCGCTCCGGCCGGGCTCACCACGTACATCTTCGGCTTCCGCAACGTGACCGGGCTGACCGACACCCAGGTCTTCGAGCAGAAGATGAAGGCCCAGCACTCGGCGCCGCTGTTCTGGGTGAACCAGTACGACTCAGCCTCACCGAAGGACTTCATCGTCCGGCTTCGCAACATCGGGATGCAGATGCGGCCCGACCTGTTCGACGCCCACACCATCCACTGGCACGGGTTCCGGAACGTCATCCCGTTCTACGACGGCGAGCCGACCGGCTCGGTCGCCGTGCCGCCGGGGCAGGAGTTCACCTACGTCTTCCGGCCGCGCGACCCGGGCACGTACATGTACCACTGCCACGTCGAGGACGTGGAGCACGTGCACATGGGCATGACCGGCCTCGTGTTCGTGCGGCCGCTCCAGGACAAGTACGGCAACAGCGCTGGCGCTCCCATCGCCCGAACCGCCGGCGGAGCCTCGAGCGCGCCGCTCGGATACGTCTACAACGACGGCGTCGCCGTCTCGAGCCCCAGGTCGACCGCGTTCGACCGCGAATACGCGATGTTCCTGAGCGAGGTGTTCGCCTGGTCGCACTGGGCTGACTCGCACATCCAGCTGCCGGAATGGAGCGATTACCGGGCGGACTTCAGCCTCCTCAACGGACGGGTCTACCCCGACACGCTTGAACCCAACGGAGGCGGAGCCAACCCGAGCACCGGCGACCTGATCGCACCGGCGGGCCGGCCGGACCTCCAGTACCAGCCGCACTCCTCTCTCGTGGAGTGCAACGCGGGCGAGAAGGTGCTGCTCCGCTTCGCGAACCTCGGCTACAAGGAGGCGTCCATGTCGTTGACCGGCATCAAGATGCGGGTCGTCGGCAGGGACGCGACCCCGATGCTCGGGGTCGGACCGGGCGGGACACGCGACAACCCCGACAGCGCCGACACCAGCTACATGGCGAACACCCTCAACTTCGGCGCGGGCGAGAGCCTCGACGTGATCTTCACGGCCCCGCCGCACAGCGGCGGCGCCGGCCACGACACGTACGTCCTCTACAACCGGAGCTATTCCCGCTCGGACAACCTGGCGGGGGGCGGCGGCCAGCGGACCGAGGTGCGCGTCTACTCGGCGAGCGACCCCGTGCCGCCGCAATCCCCCAACGCCTCCTGGGGCCTGTGATGAGACCGGCAGTGATGAGCGGAGTGACGACGATGTCTCAGACCACGCGCTGGCGGCAGCGCAGGTGGCTCGCCGCGGTCCTCGCGGCAGGGTTGCTGCTCCCGTCGACGGGAGCCGGCCCGGCCGCGGCGGGCAAGGCCCCGCCCCAGGTCGGGATCATCTGTAGCAATGGCCCGACCTTCACCCTGTCGACGAAGACCGGCAGCATCGACCTCCCGGACGGCCGGACCGCCTTCATGTGGGGCTACTCGTCCGGCGACGGCGGCTTCCAGCATCCGGGACCGGTCCTGTGCGTCACCGAGGGACAGACGGTCACGGTGACCCTCAAGAACACGGGCCTCACCGTGCCCGCTTCGATCGCGTTCCCCGGCCAGGAGAACGTCACGGCTAACGGGCACCCCGCCGTGCCCGAGTTCGACCTCGGCGGCAACATGACATCCGAGACGACCTCGGTTCCGGTCGGCGGGACCGTCACCTACAGCTTCGTCGCCTCGCGGCCGGGGACCTTCCTGTACGAGAGCGGCACCGACCCCCAGACGCAGGTGCGGATGGGCCTGTTCGGCGCGCTGATCGTCCGCCCGACCCTGGGTGCCGACTACGCCTACGACCGGCCCGAGACCAGGTTCACGACGTCCACCAACTCCGGGCTCAACACGGGCGAGGAGTTCATGATCCTGCTCTCGGAGATCGACCCGTACCAGCACGCCGGCGGTGCAGGCGAACCGGCCGTTCGACCTCACGACCTACAAGCCCCGCTACTGGCTCGTCAACGGCCGGGGCTTCCCCGACGCCATCGCGGACAACAACGCCAGCTGGCTGCCGTACCAGCCGTACGGCGCCCTGGCCCTCGTCCACCCGTTCGACGCCTCGCACCCGTACCCGGGCCTGGCCCGCTACCTCAGCGTCGGCACCGAGGACTACCCGTTCCATCCCCACGGCAACAACGGGAGCGTGATCGGGCGCGACGGCAACCCGCTCGTGGGACCCGACGGCAAGGACCTCTCGTTCGAGAAGTTCTCGCTCAACATCGGTCCCGGCCAGACCTGGGACGTCCTGTTCAAGTGCAAGGACGCCGAGGCGCTACTCGCCCTCGAACACGGTGCCGGTCACGCCGCCGAACCTGGCCGACCTGGAGCTCGGGATGTTCTACGGCGGCAGCCCGTACCTCGGGCAGACGGCCACCCTGCCGCCGGGCAAGTCGACGCTCAACCAGTGCGGTGAGTTCTACATCATCGCCCACAACCACGCGCTCTACCAGATCACGTCGTGGGGCGTGAACATGACCGGGCCGATCACCTACATGAGGGTCGATCCGCCCCTGCCCAACAGCTGTCCGTGACGAGAGGTAGGGGAACGACGATGAGATCGGAACAGACGATGAAGCGCACCCTCCTCTCCTCGCTGGTCCTGGGACCGGCGCTGCTCCTCGGGGCGATGCTCGCCCCCGGGACGGTCGCGGCGGCCTCGCCTGCCATCGACCTGTACACCGGCTCCGGGACGGCAACGATGCCCGACGGCGCCAACGTCACGGTCTGGGGCTACGGCACCGCGCCGAGCCCGGTCATCACGGCGCCCGGCGGGCCGACCCTGGTCGTCAACGCCGGCGACACTCCCGTCATCACGCTGCACAACAGCCTCCCCGAGGCGACCGGCCTGCTGTTCGACGGCGTCGCGATGGCGCCGGACCTCACCGGCGCGCCGCGCGAGCATCGGCACGAAGACCTACAACCTCCCGGCCATGAGCCCCGGCACCTACCTCTACGAGGCCGGGCTGCTCGCCGAACGCCCAGCACCAGGTGGCGATGGGGCTCTACGGCATCCTCGATCGTCCGGCCGGCGACGGCGGGCCAGGCATACGCCGACGCCAGGCCAGCGCCTACAACGACGAGGCGACTCTCGTCCTCAGCGAGATCGACCCGGCGCTCAACAACAGCGCGACGCCCGGCGACGTTCGACATGCGCAACTACGCGCCCAGGTACTTCCTGGTCAACGGCAAGGCCAGCCCGGCCACGGCCCCGATCGTCTCGACGGCCGGGGCGCGGAACAAGGTCCTGCTGCGCTACGCGAACGCCGGCCTCAACTACGCACTCGATGGGCATCCTGGGGGCCTCCCAGACGGTCATCGCCACCGACGGCAGCCTCCTCGACCTACTCGCACCGGGTCACGAACGAGACGATCGCGGCCGGCCAGACGGCCGACGCCATCGTCACCATCCCGGCCGCGGCACCCGCCGGCGCGAAGTACCCGATCCACGACGGCGCCCTGAACCTGCACAACAGCAACTCCGCCGGCCTCGGCGGCATGCTGACCTACATCAGCGTCGCGGGAACCGTGCCGGCGACCAGGGACCCGCGACCAGCCGGCTCGCGCTGAGCCCGAACCCGACCAACGGGAGCGTCAGCTGGCGCTGACCGGCTCCGTCAGCGACGTCGCGACCGGTGGCCAACGTCACCGCGGCCGAGTACTTCATCGACAGCGTCGGCGCCAACGGCAGCGGGATCGCCATGAGCTGCGGTACGTTCGGCTCGCCGACGCGCGACGGTCAACGCGCGCGATCTCGGTCGCGGCGCTGGGCCCCCTCGCGTCCGGCAACCACACCATCTACGTGCACGGGCGGGACTCCGCTGAGCAACTGGGGCTCGACCAGCTTCGTGACGCTGAACCTCGACAAGGCCGGGCCGTCGACGACCGGCGCCACCCTCACCCCGAGCAAGCACCAACGGCTCCGTCAACGTCGCGCTCAGCGCGAGCGGCGACGACCGCGCCACCGGCGGCAACGGCGTGACGGCCGCCGAGTACTTCATCGACCCGGTCGGGGTCCCCGCGAACGGGACCGGCACCGCCATGGCCGTCGGCCCGGCCGCTCCGACCGTCAGCCTGACGGCGACGATCCCGGCCGCGACCGTCAACGGCCTGAGCAACGGGAACCACACGGTCTCCGTCCGCAGCCGGGACTCGCTCGGCAACTGGGGCTCCCTGGCCAGCGTCACGCTCGTCCGTCGACAAGACCGGCCCCGTCGACGTCCGCCGTGACGGCCGCTGCCCAACCCGAACAACGGGACCCTGGGGATCAACTCCAGCACGCCGGCGGTGCGCGTGACGGCGACCATCACCGACCGCCACGACGCGGTGGCAGCAACGTCATCGCCGCCGAGGGCTTCATCGACACGCGTCGGCGCCACCGGCACCGGCTTCGTCTTCGGCGCCGCCGACGGCGCGTTCAACAGCCCGACCGAGGCCGGCTGCTCCGACATCCCGCTCACGGTCGATCAACGCCCTGTCCAACGGCACCCACACCGATCTACGTCCACGCCAAGGACGCCGCCGGCAACTGGGGCCCGATCGCCAGCACGACGATCCTGGTCATCGACAAGATCGCCCCGGCCGATCGTCAGCGTCAACCGCGCTCGACGCCAACCCGACCACGGCGGCGACGCGTGAAGTTCATCGTCACCGTTCTCCGAGCCCGTGATCGGGGTGACCAGCGCCAACTTCGCCCTGGTCAGCGGCGCCGGCACTGACCGGCACCGCGATCACGTCGGTGACCGGCAGCGGCGCCACCCGCACCGTCACGGCCACCACCGGCTCGGACGGCGGCGACAGCATCGGGCTCAACCTGCCTCACGCGACGGGATCCGGGACATCGCCGGGAACGCCCTGCCCGCGACCGGCCTGCCGTTCGTCGGCCAGGTCTACACGCGTCCGACGCCGCCGCTCTACTTCTCGACGGTCGGGCAGCACCAACCCGCCGGGCGTGGGAGGAACGGCCGACGACGCCGACATCTACCTCTGGAACGGAACGGCGTTCAGCCGGTCGATCGACGCGACCGCCGATCACGAACCCATGCCGGCGGGCGCCAACGTCGACGGCTTCGACCGGGTGGACGCCACGCACTTCTACATGTCCTTCACCGGTGAGGTCACCGTGCCGCGGGCTCGGCTGACCGTGCGGACGAGGACGTCGTCTACTACAACGCCGGCACGTGGTCGCTGTTCTTCGACGGCAGCGTCGAACGGCGTCGGCCGGCCACCGACCTCGACGCCATCAGCGTCGTCGGCGGGCAGCTGCTACTTCTCGACGGACGACACCCGGTCCCGCCGGGCGCGGCGGGACCGGCGACGACGCGGACATCTACCGCTGGAACGGCGGCAGCTCCTACACGCGTGTGGTCGACGCCTCGGCGGTCGGGCTGGTCCACCGCCAACGTCGACGGCCTCGTGTGGGTGGACGCCACCCACGTGTACCTGTCCTACAGCGCGGACACGACCGTCCCGGGCTTCGGAGCGGTCCAGGACGAGGACGTCGTCCGCAACAACGGCGGCACCTGGTCGGTGTACTTCGACGGCACGGCCCGGGCCTGACCAGCGGCAACCTGGACGTCGATGCCTTCGACCTCCCGTAGACAAGACGAGCATCGGACGCTCTGAAGGGGACCGCAGCCTCGCGGTTGCGGTCCCCAAGACCCAGGACTCCGTGCCGGCTCCCTCGGAGCCGGCCGGGCACCCCGCGCCGCGGTCCGCGGCTCCGGACGTGGATGGCGGCCATCGCCGGCGTCGTGGTCCTCCCGGTCGCCGTCGCGGCGGTCATCACCGTCACGACGGCGGGGCCGGGCGACGGCGCGGCAGACCGCACCGCCAGCGCGGCCGCGGCCCGCGTCGTGTCCGCCACCGACCTCGAGCAGGAGTACGGGATCAAGGTCAACCTCGTCGCCGTGACGGCGACGGGCGGCCTCGTCGACCTCCGGTTCATGGTCGTGGACAAGGAGAAGGCCGCACACGCCCTCCATGAAGCGGGGGCAGGCCGGAGCTGTTCGTCGAGAACAGCGGCACGGTGCTCAGCATGCCGAATGGGATGAAGCACTCGCTCTCCCTCGTCGACGGGGCGAGGATTTCATCCTGTACTCGAACCCCGGCGGGGCGATCCAGGCCGGCACGCAGGTGTCGGTGGTGATCGGCGACGTCCGCCTGGAGCCCCTCAGCGCGCAGAGCTGACAGGAGGGGGGGGGGGAGTCAATCCGTAATGCGGCGGTTCATCGCGCTCGTCCTGGGTGTCCTCCTCATGGCTGCCGTCGTCCCAGGCGCGGCCGTGGGGGCGTACCCCCGGGGCGCAGCCTCGACCCGGTGACCCTGCCGGCGGGCGACCGGCGCCCCTGAGGCACCGGCAGGGCTGACCACCGTCATCGTGACGATGCGGACCCAGGCCGACCTCGGCTCAATCCCGGGGGGGCGACCCACGCCGCCCACCAGCAGGGCATCATCCGGAGCGCTCCAGGGGCACGCGGCCAACTCGCAGCGTGACATCCAGCGCTACCTCGACCGCGCAGGGCGGGTCTCGGCCTCGTCGCCGCCGAACAGTGGTTCTGGGTCCTCAACGGGCTCTCGGTGGACCGCGACGCCGGAGGTGATCGCGGAGATCGCGCGCGACCGACGTCGAGTGACGAGCGGCCCGACCGCCGCTCGCCAGGCCGACGCCAGCCCCACGCCCACCGGCCCCGGCACCCGCGCCCGCACCGACGCCCGCACCGACGCCGGCACCCACGCCGGTGCCAACTCCAACGCCGACCCCGACGCCGCCGGCGTCGCCCGCACCCACGCCGACGCCCCTTCCCGATCCCACCGGGCCGGCGGAACCCAACATCGCCGCTGTCAACGCGCCCGCGATGTGGGGCCCGGGGATACCGGGCGCGGGAATCGTCGTCGGGAGCCTCGACTCCGGTGTGGACGTCAGCCGCCCCGACCTCGGACCGGGCGCTGGCGCGGCGGGAGCGACTCCTGGTCTCGACCCCTACGGCCAGCAGCCCGTCCGCTCCGGTGGACATGACCGGGCACGGCACCGGGCACGATGGGCGTCATCGTGGGCCGCGACGCGGGCGGCACCACGATCGGGATGGCCCGGGGGGCCACCTGGATCGCGGCGAAGATCTTCAATGACAGCGGCTTCGGCGACCGCGACCGCCATCCACGCGGCGTTCCAGTGGGTCCTCGACCCCGACGCCAACCCGGCCACCGACGACGCGCCCGACGTCCTCAACAACTCCTGGGCCTACGGCGCCACCGGCTGCAACCTCGAGTTCCAGCTCGACCTCCAGGCCGTCCGCGCCCGGGGATCCTGCCCTGTCTTCGCGGGCAGCAACTTCGGCCCCAACCCGTCGACCAGCGCCAGCCCGGCGAACGACCCGGAGGCGCTCGCCGTGGGCAGCGTCGACAACACCGGTGTCATCGATCACCGGGTCCAGCCGCGGGCCGTCCGCCTGCGGCGAGGCGTCGACGACGGTTACCCGGAGGTCGTCGCGCCGGGGGTGAGCGCCATCCGCACGAGCGACCGCTTCGGCCTCTACCAGGGGGTCAGCGGGAACATCGCTCGCGGCGCCCCACGCTGCCGGAGCGCTCGCGCTGCTCCTGCGCGGCGCACCCGGGCCTCACCCCGGACCAGCAGGCGGCCGCGCTCGGAGCGGCCATCGGCGTCGACCTCGGGACCGCCGGCCCGGACGACACTTCGGCGCCGGGCGCCTCGACGTCTTCGCCGCCAACGCGTGGCTGGTACGCGAGACGAACGCCGCCGCCTGCCGCCGCCTGCGCCTGACGTCACGTCCATCACGCCGACGACGGGTCCCACCGCGGGCGGGACCGCCGTCACCATCAGCGAACGGCTCCGCGGCGGCCTGACGCCGTCCGCCACGGTCACCCGACCGGCCACGGTGAGCGCGGCCGAGTACTTCGGGACGGACTTGGCGCCGTCGCGGCCGGCCGCGCCATCGCCGGCACGTTCGGGACGGCGAGCGTCGGCCTGGCCGCGACGAACCCGGTTCCGGGTCGAGCGCGCCCTGCGTGGAACTCGCGGCGCTCGCCGACGTCAATCATACCTTCGCCGACCACGGCCGCGATGCCACCGGGGCCTGGGGTGCCGCATCATCGGCCGTCATGAACCTCGACAGGGTCGGGCCATGCGGCCAGCGGCCTGGCCTGGCGCCCGGGGCGACGAACGGCCAGGCGGTCGCAGTCAGCGCCGCGGCCTCCGACGCGGCCCGGGCAACCGAACGTCGCCGCTCGGCGAGACTACAGCGATGCGACCGGCGCCGACGGTCGGGGACGGCCCTGGGCACGGCACGGCCGTGCCGTCGACGACCGTCTCCGCGACGAGCGCGACGACGACGGTCGGCGGCCTCGCCGCGGGCACCACACGATCGACGTCAACGCCAGGGACGCCGGCAACTGGGGGGCCGGGTCGACGCCACGCTCCTGTTCGACCGCACGGCGCCCACCTCACGGGCATCGGCCTCAGGGCGAGCACGATCACGACGGGACGCAAGCGTGGCAGCCGTGGTGAACGGCACGGCCGACCCGCTCCTCGGCGGCCTCGCCAGCGGCGTGGCCGGCGGCGAACGGAGGAGCGAACCACGAACATCACCGCGGGCACCGGGACGGCCTTCAGCGGCCTGTCCGCGACCGTGACCACCTCGGCTGGCGGCCCGCCCTGACACCGTCAGGGTCCGGATCCGGACACGGCCGGCACTGGAGCGCCGGGAGCAACGGTGCCGCACGGCCCCGCGGTCGGGCGCGAATCCTCCCCCGGACGCTATCTTCTCGAACGGCTACGAGACGGGTCCGGCTCCGTGGGGCTGGACCAGCCGCTCGAGCACCAGCACCTCTCGCCTGAACGTATACGGCTGCGGCCGCGCTCACCGGCAGCGTGGACCTCCGCGGCCCAAGGCAACAACACCAACTACGTTCAATACAACTTTGGGACGGCCGGCAACCCGGCGACGGCGACCTACGACGCCCGCTTCTCCGTCAACCCCAACAACAACGCGTCGACGGGTCAGGACGTCTTCGCGGCCGCGACGTCGAGTGGCTTCGGCACCCAGCTGTTCCACCTGCGCTACCGCCGAGCGGCACAACGCCGCAGGTCCAGGGCCATGCCGGCGCCACCGCGAATCCCGCATGGGTCCCCATCATCAACAACGCCACCTACACGCTGGAGGTCGTCTGGCAGTCCGGCATGACCCTCCAGCTGGACGTGAACGGCACGCTCTCCCAGACACTGTCCACCTGTACACGGCGCGGTGGCCGCCGTCCGCCTGGGCTCCGTCACGAGCGGTGGGAGCAGCACGGTCCAGTACTTCGACGCCTTAGCCTCCAAGCGCTCTGTGTCGCCGCTCGGTGTCGCCGACTCGACGGACACTGGCACCGGGACAGCAGATCGGACGGACGCTGGGGACGACAGTCCGGCGCTCACCGTCGATGACCCGGCAGTCCGGCGCTCACCGTCCGATGACCCGGCTGACCGGCGCCCTCGCCGACGTTCCTGTGGGCCACGCGGGGCCGGTCCGGGTTGCGCGGCGCCGGTCCGGGTTGCGCGGCGCCGCGCCGGGGTGCAGAAGCGGCCGCGATCGACCCGGGGCCGGCTCGCTGAGTCGCGGACTACGCCGCGGTCTCGATCGCCGTCGGCCGGCAGACCTTGCATGACCGGTAACCCGCCGCGCCTGGCGTCCCGCAGCGAACGGAACGGGACCCGGTATCGGGCCTGGACCCGGCGCGCGTGCCGGCACGTCGGCCAGCACACGATCTTCGTCGTCGACGAGCCGATCAGCCGCTCGCCCCGAGCGCGGCGTCCTCGAGTGCGGCCGGGTCCAGGCCCTCGTCGGCCAGGATCGTCCGCTTGTTGGCGGGCCCGCCCAGGCTGTACTGGCCGATGGTGCCGTCCGTACGCACGACGCGGTGGCACGGGACGATGAGGGGCACCGGGTTGTGCCCCAGGGCCGTGCCCACCGCGCGGACCGCCCTGGCCGCCCGATCTCGGCCGCGATCCACCCCGTACGGGCGGACCTCGCCGCGCGGGATCTCGAGCGCCTTGGTCCAGACCGCGACCTCGAACTCGGTCCGGCCCCGGAGGTCCAGGGGGATGCGCGCCCGGCGCTCGCCGGCGAGCCGGCGTGCGATGGCATCGGCCAGATGACGGGGGAGGGTGGCCGCCAGGAGCGTGCGCCGGCCGCACCTGGCCTCGTGACGCGTCGCGGCTGCGGGTCCGTCGTCGGCGAGCTCCACCTCGCTCACGCCCCGGCCGTTCCATGCGATCCAGAGGGTGCCGACGGGGGAGGGGAACGGCGCCATCCGGTCGACGAGGCCGGCCTCGACGAGGACGTTGTCGGCGAGGTGCGAGGGGGGGGCGACAGCAAGCGAGGAGAGCGCGCCGGGCCCATCGTCGGGGTCGGGCGTCGTGGCGCGGACGGGTCGGGTCATGCGGTCATCTCCTCGAACCCGGTGCGGGCCGCCTCGGCGCGCAGCATGGCCAGGCCGCGGTGGACCTCGGCCTTGAGCGTGCCTTCGGGGCGGCCGAGCACCAGGGACAGCTCGGCGTAGGAAAGGTCGTCGACGTGACGGAGGACGACCGGGATCCGGTCACGGTCCGGGAGCGCCGCCAGCAACGCCCCGAGCCGCTCCCGCGTGGTCCGCGGAGGCGGCCAGTGCGGCAGGGTCGAAGGAGGCGTCCGCCGCAGGCTCGACGCCGGCATCCAGCATGGGGTCGAGGGGCGCCACGGGGGGAGCATGCCGCCGGACCGCGGTTCCGGCACAGGTTGACGACGATCGTGGCGAGCCAGGCGCGGATCCGGAGCTGGCGGATCCGGCCGGCCTCGTATCCCGAGGGCGCCCGGTAGGCCCGGACCAGCGCGTCCTGGGTGACCTCCTCGGCATCGTGGGGATTGCCCAGGACGCGAAGCGCGATCGCGAAGCAGCGGTCGACGTGGGCGTGCACGAGGCTCTCGAACGAGCCGTCGAGGTACCGGGCCAGGTGTTCGGCGAGGGTGGTGTCGTCCATCACCACTCCTTCACGGCCCAGGCACATCCGGTTGCACCGGGCGGCGATTGGTGGACAGGCGCATGGCGGCGGCGCGGCTCCGGGCGGGTGTCGGCCTGGTGTCGGGCCGCGATCCCAGTATCGCCGAACCGCTACCCGGCGCCGCCGCGTGGCGCCGCTGCCGCGGTTCTGGTGCGTGTCACAATCGGTTCATGCTGCTCGACGACCGCTTCGACGACATGGTCGCCAGCCTCGGCGGCTTCTACCGCACCTGGTACGCCTACGTCGGCATCGAGCTCGGGTTCTTCGCCCGGTTGCGCGAGGCCGGCCCCGCGGGCACGACCGCGATCGAGCTCGGTCGCCGGACCAGGACCGAGGGAGAGCTTCTCGGCCGGTGGGCGTGGGGCGCGGATGCCCACGACCTGGTGGAGATCGCCGACGGTCAGATCCGAGTGCCGGAGGACATCGCGAAGCTGCTCCTCGACGCCGACCGCTCGGAGTACCTGGGCGGCCTGTACCAGTTTGCCGCGGTCGCAAGCCTGGACTACGGGATCATGCCGGACGTCTTCCGGACCGGTCGGGCCCTACCGGGAGGCCGGACCGGTATCGCGCCGCGATCGAGCGCCTGACGCTCCAGGACATCGGCGTGTTCTTCCAGGAGGTCCTGGTCCGCGTTGCCGCAGCTGGTCCTCGGACCCTGAGGCCCGGGGCGCGGGATCCTCGACGTCCACTGCGGTGGCGGTCGCTGGCTGATCGCCATGGCGCGCCGGTTTCCGGGGACCTTCCTCACCGGCATCGAGTTCGAGCCCGATTCGGTCGTCCGCGCACGCGCGAACGTCATCGCGGCGGTGCTGGGTGACCGGATCGCGATCGAGGAGGGCGATGTCGCAGCGGTCGGCCACGCGGGCGACCATCGCCAGAGCGCGTACTGCCAGTACGTCCTGCACCTGCTGCCGGACGTTCCGCGCGCGCTGCGGTCCGCGTGGAGCGCCGTGCCGATTACAGGAACGTGCTGGCTGGTCTCGCTCGACTGGTACCTCCCCTCCGACCCCGACGAGCTCCACACGAGGCTGGGGGAGTGGATAGCAGGCGCGCGGCTTGACGGGCGCGTCGGCGGCAACCGCCTGGTCACCCGCTCTGAGGCGCTCGGCTGGTTCGCGGACGCGGGGCTGCCGATGCCGGAGCTGATCGACCTGCCGTCGGGCGCCAGCGCGATTGTCGTCCGGCGATAGCGGGGCGCCCCCTGATCGTCGCCCGCGGTGGCCGAGGCGCGCCCCTGATCGTCGCCCGTCCGGGTGGGGGCGGGGGAGCCCGCCAGCCATCCGCTACGCGGTCAGGCGGACTCGAGCGCGGTGGGGCACCACGATCGTGCCCTTCATCGATGCGTGGATCTCGCAGTGGATGGCGTGGGTACCGGGCGTGTTGTACTGGACGACCACCGTGGTTCCGGCCGCGATCTGGCCGCTGGAGCAGGTTCCGTCGTCAAACGTGACCGTGTGAGAGGCGCTGTCCCCGTTCGTCCAGGCGACCGACTCACCTGCCTTGACCGAGACCCCGGTGGGGAACCTGAAGGACTTGATCTCGGCCGCCGTCCCGGTCCCGCCGGGCACGACCTGGCAGCCCGCGACGGCCGGAGGAGGCCGACGCGGCCGCCGGCTGGCTTGCCGCAGGGGCCAGTGGCCGCCCAGGCGCAGGCGGGGCTACGAAGAGGGCGGCTGCGAGGGCGGCAGCGCCGGGTCCGAGGCGTCGGGTCATGGTGGCTCTCCGTCGTGGGGACGCCGGCTGTCAGGGGGCGCCCAGTTCAGGGGGTGGGATACGCCGGAGTACCCGCGTGCGGTTTGGTCGCCTGTGCCGGTATCGTTGGCCGGGTGACCAGGAAGACCGCCATCGACGCCCGAGCGATGCTGGCCCTCGAGCGGCACGAGACGGACGCACATGCGATCCCCAGCCGAGAAGTGCGAGATCTCGGTGACGCGCTGGCCCTCTATGACCCCCACGACGCCGACCCGTTCTGGAACCGGATGGCAGGCGTGCGGTGGCCGTCGGAGACTGCCGCGTTCGACCGCCGCCTGACGGAGGCGATCGCCCTGTTCATGGTGCTTGCCAGGCGACCGCACGTGTGGCCGCCGCCGGCCCACGCCGAGCCCGCGGACGTCGTGGACCGGCTGACCGTCAATGGGTTCCGCGATTCGGGCGGCGGCCACCTGATGGTCCTCGAGGACCGGGAGGCGTGCGGGCCGGTCAGGCGGGGTGAGCCGGACCGGGGCGTTTCGCTCCAGGCGATCCACCGTGCCGCCGACGCCGGACCGACCGATGCGGAGGCCATTGCCGGGGTCCTTGCCTCGTCGTTCGG
>CAVZML010000011.1:0-198728 GCA_963776395.1 uncultured Chloroflexia bacterium
CTTCCCAACCGCGACGGACCCAGTGCCGTCAGCCGTCCCACTCGTGCTCGCGGCGCGATCGCCTGACCCGATCACGTGGCTGTCACGGATCGAGCGCGGGCCGATGATGGACTCACCGGCGTACCGCGCCGCCACCATGAGGTCGAAGGCCTGGACGGAGTCCTCATTGTTCGCGTATCGGCCGGCCGTCCAGGAGCGCGACCGCGTGCCGCGCTGCTGCAGCTCGCAGACATGCCAGTCCTGGCGGTTGGTCAGGTCCCAGAACGCGATGGCCTCGGACGGTTCGAAGTCCGGTCGCTCCATCGTGTCCTTCTCGAACAGCCACTCGCAGGTCACCCGCGTGTGGTCCGCATCGAGTGGCTCGAGGCGGTGGACCAGCAGGTAGTCGGGGTGGATGGACAGGAACGCCAGCGGCCACAGGATGTAGTAGTAGATCCGGGCCTCGTCCTCGGTCGTGATGCCGCACATCGGCGGACGGCCGCCCCGGGACCCGTGGCCGCCGTCGAGCGCCATCGTCTCAGCGCCGCCGACGAGCTCCATGTACCCGCCCTGCCAGGCACCGTCGGGGTCGAAGTCGGCCCCCAAGTCATACGGGGTGAGCCGGTTGAGCTGCGGATGGACGCCCGGGCAGTGGTAGCACTCGCTGTAGTTCTCGGCGATGAACTTCCAGTTGGCGCCGACCTCGTATTCGATCCGCTTCGCGGAGCGCAGCGTGCTGAAGTCGAAGCGGGCGAAGTGGTCGGTGAGGTCGCCCAGCTGCGCCTCGAGCGGCGGGACCTCCCCGGCGGCCAGGTTGAGGAACACGAAGCCCTGCCACGTCTCGCAGCGGATGGAGGCCAGCCCGGAGGTCGCGAGGCTGAAGTCCTCGAGGTCTTCGGTGTGCTTGGCGCGGACGAGGTGGCCCTCGAGGTCGTAGATCCATGCGTGATAGGGGCACTGGAACCGGACCGCCGTACCGCACTCGCGCTCCTCGACCGCGGTGCCCCGGTGGCGACACACGTTGTAGAAGGCGCGGATGACACCGTCCCGGCCACGGACCAGGATCACGCTCTCGCCGTCGAGCTCGACGAGCCTGAAGCTGGTCGGCTCCGCGACGTCCTCCTCGCGGGCCACGAGGACCCAGTCGCGCCGGAGGATGTGCTCGCGCTCCCATTCGAGGATCGCTCCGTCCTGGTACGTGCGCGCCGGCAGAAGCCTGGCCGCGCGGTACGGACGACGGACGCTCGCGAGCTCTGCTTCGGTCAGGATGGACCCGGTCATGTGCGGTCGGACCTCCAGCTCGCCGGCGACTGGACGGACCGCCGGCGAGCTCATCATCCCACGGCACAGGCCTTAGCCGTCGATGGCGTTCGGCGGGGCGCGACGCGGCGTCTCGAGGTCGCGGGCCGGCTGCGCGTCGACGACGCCGGTCAGGGCTGGGCGGAGGCGTCACCGACGGCGGCGACGAGGTGCCCGACGAATCGACTGCGAATAGCACCGTGCGCGATCCGATGGCGCCCGAGGCCCACATCTGCGCGCCGCTGAAGATCGAGCCCGTGTCGAGCCTCGTCCAGCTCTTGCCGTCCGCAGAGCTCCAGGCGACCCCGTCGCCGCCGCTCTCGCCGATCGCCACGAACTCGGTGCCCAGCCACGACACGCGCTCCATCCGGGCGTTGGCGAGAGAGGGCGACGAGGGCGCGGTCTGCCACGATCGCCCATCGGCCGACACCCACGAGAGCGCGGAACCGCCCGCGTCCCCGACGGCCACGAAGCCGTCCGGACCGGCCGCCACGCTCCGGAGGGATGCGCCGGGCTGGGCCGTCACGGCCGCGGAGAGGCGCGTCCAGGTGAGGCCGTCGGCTGACACCCAGACGGTGGGAGCGAGGCCCGTCTGCCCGACGGCCACGAGCCCGGATGGACCGGCCGCGACGCCGGCCATCGACGACCCGGCGAACTCGGGGCTGGTGGGGTCGTTGAACGTCCAGGTCGCCCCGTCGGCGGAGGTCGCGACGATTGCCCCCAGGGGTGCGTCCCCGGCCGTGATGTCCTTGATTTCGCGACCGACGAAGACGAACCCGGGGCCGCCGGCCGCGATCGCGGCGAACAACGCGGCCTGGACGCGGCTAGCAGGGAACCGGATGCCGGTCGCCTGCCAGGGATCGCCCGATGGGGGCGCCGAGCACGAGTCACAGCTTCGCTGCCCGTGGGTCAGCCAGACCCGCGCCCCGCCGCCGTCCGGCCCCGAAGTCAGCCACACGTCCGGGCCGAGCACGATCAGCGTGTCGCCGTGGAAGGCGACGTTCAACGCCTCGCTGTCGAGGAACGAGGCGTCCGTCGGCAGCTTCTGCCAGGACAGCCCGTCGGGGGACATCCAGACGGCAGCGGTCTGGTGCCCGCCCTCCGTCACCTTGCCCACCGCGATCAGCTGCGCCCCGGTGGCGACCATGTCACTCACCGAGCCGTTCGCGAACGCCGGGACGTCTCCGAGGCGAAGCCACGTGCGAACCGGCAGCTGCCCCGGTCCCTCGTCCCGGGCACGGGCGAACCACGCGAACCCCACCACGAGCACGAGGACCATGGCGGCGGCCCCGACGAGGGGGAGGATGCTCCCCACCCTGGACCGCGGCACGGGCCGGTACGCGGCCGCGACGACGACCCCCCGTACCCGGTCCGGTGCGTGGGTCCGTCGCTGTGATCGGACGAGCTCCTCGTCGGCTCGCAGGCCAGCCTCAAAGCGCCGGCAGCCGGCGCATGCGCCGAGGTGTGCGGCGAGCTCCTCCGTCTCGGCGGCGGACAATCCGAAGTCCAACGCCTTCGCGGCAAGCTCCTGGAATTGGCCGTGCTCGCTCATTCCGTCCCCTCGCTCTGCAGTCGCCGGCGCAGCTCGCGTCGCGCGCGCCAGAGCAACGTTCTCGTGCCACCCTCGCTGCGTCCGATGAGCGCGGCAACCTCCTGCCCCGTGTGGCCGTCGCTCGCGAGCAGCAGCGCGATCCGGGCCTCACTCGGCAGCGCGGCCAGCGCGCCGTGGAGGGCGTCGCCGCGTTCGCGCCTGATGAATTCGTCCTCGGGCGATCGGGCGACGTCGTGGTTCACGAAGAAGCTCCGCCATCGATCCGCCACGAAGGATCGGCGGGCGCGACTGCGGGCCAAGTTCACCACCACGCGGAAGAGCCATGCCCGGACGTTGTCGGGAAACCGACCGGCCTGTGCCTCCCGGACGAGGCGCAGGAATGCCTCCTGCACGAGATCCTCGGCGGTGGCGGAGTCGCGCGTGACCGCGAGCGCGAAGCTGAACAGGTCGCGCTCGTTCGAGTCGTAGGCGGCCACGACCTCCTCGGCCCGGTGCGCTCCGGCCGCATCGACGATGACATGCTCGAGCTCCACGGGCATTCGGCTCCGATCAGTGGACGATCACGAGTCGTGGGGACGCCACGAATGCCATGACGCGATTGGCCTCGCATTGTCACACCGACCTGGCGCGTGATCGGGGCCGAGACAATCCGCGGCCATTCGAGTCGTGGTGGCAACGGGACTCGAGGATGGTCCCGACTGCCACGGAAGGAAGCGCCCCATGCCCGGAACCTCAGTCAGGTGGTCATCCAGTCGGCGCCGGTTGGCCGGCGCGCTGATCGCGCTCCCGGTCGCAGTCCTGCTGGCCGCGGTCGTCGTCGTCGCCCTGCCCGCGGGTCAGCCGATCAACGGCGCAACGCGGGCCGTGGGCCCCGCCCTCATCGGCGAGCACAGCGCCCTCGGCGAGCGCCGGGTCGACGAGCTGAACGCGGCCATCGCGTCGATGCAGCGAGCCAGGGGCGAGCACGCCGGCCTGTCCCGGGCCGACTACGAGGCGGGTGCGGGCCGCGACTGACCAAGCGGCGGTCACCGCGGCCGAAGACCGTCCTGCCGGCACCCGGCCGAGACGCGTCCCCGGCCGCGGTGACGGGCCAGCGGATCGGCCCGGTCCCAAGGCCCGCGGGGAAGCGTTTCCCCGCTGACGGGGGCGGACGCGACGGGCGCCTCGGCGAGGGCGCGTCGACCGGCGCATCCCAGCCACCTGTCCATATCAGATCGGCCGCATCCCCCGGCGCACGAGCAGCCAGCAGGCGAGGAGCAGGGCGCATGCGAGCGCGGCCAACACGCCGGCGACCCAGGGCGTCTCGATGCCGCCCCGCAGCATGACGTCCTGGGCGAGCCGGATGCCGCTCGTCGCCGGCAGCAGGTAGGAGGCCGCCTGGACGGGTGCGGCGAACTCGGCCACGGGCAGGGCAAAGCCCGAGAAGAACACCGATCCCAGCAGCACGAGCAGGGACAGCTGGACCGCCTGGCGCTCCGAGTCGGCCAGGATCGAGATCAGCAGCCCGAGTCCCAGCGATGCGAGCACGAGGAGCGCGAGCACGGCCGCGAGGAGCGCCGGCGTTCCCAGCATCGGCACGCCGAGGACGATCACCAGGAGCGCGAGGCTCGAGGCGCCGACGGCGGTCGCGAGGACGCCGAAGCCCAGGACCTTGCCTGCGACGACCTCGGCCGCGGAAACCGGCGCGACCCCGAACAGCTCGATCGCGCCGCTGGTCCGGTCGCGGATCATCGACATCGCGATGAGCGTCACGCCGAGGTGCTGGAGGATGAGCGCGAGGACGACCGGCCCGAAGAAGCCCACGACCGACGGCACCACCGGGGCCAGGTTGGTCACGTGGGTGCGCGTCGGGGATGCGACGACCTCGGGAGGGATACGCCCGGTGTCCGGCACACCGCGCGCCGCCGCCTCGCCCTCGCTGTGTTCGACCGCCCGCTGGATGATCTCGCGGTTGACCGCGTCCGAGAACTGCCCGGCGATCGCCTCGGCCATGGCCGCGGAGGTCGGGTCGGAGGCGTCGATGTGCACCTCGATCTCGGATTGCTCGCCGCGCAGGAAGCGCCCCTGGCGTCGGTGGGGGCGATGGCCACGACCCGGACCTCGCCCGAGGTCAGCCGGGCATCGGCCGCCGCCTCGTCCTCGACCACGCCCACGATGTCCAGCCCCAGGCCGCCCTGGACGTCGGCATAGGCGGCCGCGTCGGTCGGAAGGCCGGAGGCGGGAGGGATCACCAGGAGCGTCGTGAGCGGCCTGCGGTAGCCGCTGTAGCCGAGCCCGAAGATGGCCATGATCAGGAATGGGCCGAGCACCAGCGAGGCGAGCGCACCCGGTCGCCGGACGACCTCGACAACCTCGCGCCCGACGAACGCGAGCACGCGCGTGGCGACCTGCGCGGGAGGAACCAGCAGTCGTGCGACGAGGTTCATGCCGCGGTGCTCGCCAGGTCGGGCGTCTCGCCGTCACGGTCCTGCTGCTCCGATGCCCGCTCCACCAGGCGCGCGAACACGTCGTCGAACACGAGTCGGGACTCGCGTGCGGCGGTCAGCCGGCCACCGGCGGCCCCCACCAGATCATCCAGCGACGCGAGCAGGCTGCCCGCGTCGTCGGCGACGACCCTGAACGCCCTCGGCCCGGTCCGCTCGATGGAACGGACGCCCGGCGATCCGGCGAGGTCGCGTGGCTCGAACGGGCCTGCGGTCTCCAGCTCGATCACGTCGCCCCCGGCGGCGAGGCGCCGAAGCGCCTCGGGCTGCCCGAGCGCGACGACGCGCCCATCTGCGATGAGCGCGACCAGGTCGCACCGATCGGCCTCGGTCACGTACTGCGTGGTGACCAGGACGGTCCGGCCCCCGTCCCGCAGCCGCTCGAGCTCGTGCCAGATGCGCTCGCCGGAGCAACGGGTCGATGCCGGTCGTCGGCTCGTCGAGCAGCAGCAGGTCCGGCTCGTGGACGAGCGCCCCGGCGAGCACCAGCCTGCGCTGCATGCCGCCCGACAGCTTCCCGGCCGGGCGGTTGCGGACGTCCCACAGCTCGACGAGCTCGAGCACCTCGCGGACCCGGCGCCGGCGGCGCGGCAGGAGGAGGCCGAACAGGCTGGCGGAGAAGTCGACGTTCTCGGCGGCCGTCAGCGCCGGGTACAGCATCGACTGCTGTGGCAGGTAGCCGATCCGCTCCCGGATCCGGCGACTGAACCGACCCGGCTGCTCGCCCAGGACACGGACCGCGCCGGCGGTGGGCCGGAGCCCGCCGGTCATCAGGCGGACGGACGTCGTCTTGCCGGCCCCGGAGGGCCCGATGACGCCCAGGATCGTCCCCGGCTCGACCTCGAGGTCGAGACCCCGGACGCCGACGCCCTCGTCGAACTCGCAGGACACGTCACGCAGGCTGATCACGGCATCGTCCACCGGGCTACCTCCACGCACGGACGCGACCACGACCAGCGTCCGTGGCGATCATCCGGGCCGGGCCGCACAACGGCGCCACAGGCGGGCTCGCCGGACGCTGCGGCGGCATTGCGACCCGTGCCGATCCGGGGGCATGCAGGTCGTCGATGGCCCGCCGCTCAGTCGCGACCCTGCCAGCTGCGAGGCCGCGGGTCGTCAGCGGGTCGTCAGCCCAGCGACACCGTCTGGTGCCAGGCCGGGACCTCGACCGGCAACCCGAGCGCCTCCACGTGCGGCGCGAGCGCCGCCTGTGCGGGCGGGTCCCCGTGGACGAGGTACACCCGGGACGGGACCCCAGCGTCGCCAGGACGCCGGCCGCGGATGAAGCCGCCCAGCCAGGCGAGCAGCTCCGGCTCGTCGGCGTGCGCGGAGAAGCCGTCCAGCGACCGGACCGTGGCACGGACCGGCATCTCGCGACCGTTGATGCGCGCCGTCTTCGCGCCGCGCACCAGGTGGCCGCCCAGCGTGCCCTCGCCCTGGTAGCCCACGAACAGCACCGTCGCCGTCGGGTCGTCCAGCAGGTGCTCGGCGTGGCCCACCGACCGCCCGCCGGTGAGCATCCCGTTGGAGGCGATGATCGCGTACGGCCTCGACGCCCGCTGGATGCGCTCCGACTCCTGGACGTTCTGGATGATCTTCTGGCCGGGGTAGTCGAGCGGCGCCTCGTGCGCGGCGAGCAACGCGGCCGTCTCCTCGTCGTAGGCCTCCGGATGGGCGCGGTAGATGTCGGATGCGTGACCGGCCATCGGCGAATCGAGGAACAGCGGCAGCTGCGGGATGCGCCCGGCATCCACCAGCCGGTGGAGCTCCCACACGATCTCCTGCGTCCGCCCGATCGCGAACGATGGGATGAGGAGCACGCCCTTCCGGCGCACGGTGTCGCGGACGACGTCGGCCAGCATCTCCACGGACGTGTCGGCCGCCTCGTGCTCCCGGCCGCCATAGGTGGACTCGCAGACGACGACGTCGGCCTCCGGGATCGAGACGGGGTCCCGCAGGATCGGCGTCCCGGGGCGCCCGAGATCACCGGAGAACACCACGACCGTGTCGCGCCCGGCGCCGGGCGCCGTCAACCGCATGCGGACGATCGATGACCCGAGGATGTGGCCTGCGTCGAGGAGCGTCACGTGGACGCCGCTCGCCACCTCCCGCTCGGCGCCGTACGGCACGACGCTGAACATCGGCAGCGTCGCCTCGGCGTCGTCCTCCGTGTAGAGCGGCTCGTCGAGCTCCAGGTCCACCTCCGGCCCCGCCGCGCGCAGCAGGTCCTCCGGGTCGGGGCCGCCGGGGCTCCCGGCGCCCGTGGCGGCAAGGTGCAAGGCGTCCTCGAACAGGCGATCGTCGCGTGCGTCGTCCGCGGCGGCGCGTCCCGGATCCCGCCGCTCCCGCCGCGTCGCACGCTTGGCGAACTCCACCTGCAGCTTCGCCGAGTCGAGCAGGACAAGCCGGGCCAGCTCGGCCGTCGCCGCCGTGCACACGATCGCCCCCCGGAACCCCTCCCGGACGAGCAGCGGCAACAGCCCGCAGTGGTCGAGGTGCGCGTGGGTGAGGACGACCGCATCGAGGGTCGCAGGGTCGACACCGAGTGGCACCCGGTTGCGGATCGACTCGGTGGGGCCGCCCTGGAACATCCCGCAGTCGACGAGGACGCGGGCCCGGCCGGTATCGACGAAGTGGCGCGAACCGGTGACCGTGCGCGCGCCGCCGAGAAAGGTGAGCTCCATGCGCGGATCGTGACACACCCGGCACGCCCGCACGGGCCGCGTCCGGCCCTCAGCGCATCCACTCGGGCGGCCGGCGCCGCGCGCGGAGGATCAGGACGTAGGACATGATCGCGATCACCAGCGCCGCCACCAGCGCCAGCACCGGGAGGATGTCGACCGGGTCCCTGGACCCGGCGGGCACGCCGGCCGCGACGTCGGGCGCCGGCGCGACGCCCAGCGGTCGGAACTGGGCAAGGTCCGGGGTCCACACGGCCGTCTCCGTGCAGGCGTTGTCGAGGAAATAGCCGCGGCCGAACGTCAGGAAGAACAGGTATCGGCCCGGGGTGTAGACGCGGTCGATCGAGGTGGCGGCGCCGGGCTCGGGGCCTCCGTGGACGTCGATGACATCCGGCACCGATCCCCGGGCCAGCCAGCGTTCCTCGACCCGGACGCTGGCCCAGCGCCCGCCGTTGTCGACGCCCGTGACGGTCCCCACGACCACCACGTCGGCCTGGTCCATCGCATAGGGGATCGGTGCCGGTGTCGCGCATGAGGCCCGCACCGGCGAGGTGGCCGGGCCTGGGGCCAGGCCGATCGCCATGGCCACGAGCAGCGCACCAGCCGCGGCCGCGAGCCGGTGCAGCGCGGTGCGAGGGCGCACCATGGTGCCCCGCGTCACCGGCGGCACCCCAACCCTCCGGGGCTCGCGGCAGCCGCGCACCCTCCCCGCCATCGCGTCCGGCCCCCGGTCAGCGGATCGCGCGGACGACCAGGCTGTCCACGGCCACGGCCGCGAACAGCAGGGTCAGGTAGCTGATCGAGAACTTGTAGAGGCGGATCGCCTGGGCCAGCGACCCCTCGGGCGACGACGCCTGCCGCCACAGGACGAACGCCCGCCACAGGAACACGGCGCCCAGCCCGACGGCGGCCACGAGGTAGACCAGGCCCATCCTCGCCACCGCGAAGAAGATCAGGCTGATCGCGACCAGCAGGATCGTGTACAGCGCGATCTGGCGTGCGGTCTCGGGGACGCCCTTCACCACGGGGAGCATCGGGACGCGTGCGGCCTCGTAGTCCTTGCGGATGCGCAGCGCGAGCGCCCAGAAGTGCGGCGGCGTCCAGTAGAAGACCAGGGCGAACAGCAGGAGCGCCGGGATCTCGACCCGTCCGGTCACGGCTGCCCACCCGATGACCGGCGGCAGGGCCCCGGCAGCGCCGCCGATCACGATGTTCGACGGCGTGGTTCGCTTGAGCATGAGCGTGTACACCACGACGTAGAACGCGATCGCGAGCAGGGTCAGGAACGCGGCCACGAGGTTGACGAAGAAGGCCATCATCGCGATCGAGATCACCCCGAGGACGATCCCGAAGACCACGGCGTTCTCCGGCTGCACGTCGTGGTGCGGGAGCGGCCGGCGGCGGGTACGGGTCATGAGCAGGTCGATGTCGCGGTCGAGGTACTGGTTGATGGCGTTCGCGGAGCCGGCCGCGAGGGAGCCGGCGAGCATCGTCCAGAACACCAGGCGGAACCACTCGGGGACGTTCATGCCGGGCAGCTCGCGCGTGGCGAGGACCATGGCCGGGATCGTGGTGATGAGCAGGAGCTCGATGATGCGGGGCTTGGTCAGGGCGACATAGGCGCGGACCGTCGCCGAGCGACGCGGGCCGGGCGCAGAGGCAATGGCCACGGCCACTCCCTCGCGGGCGCCGGGGCCGGGAGTGCCGGCCGGACCCGCGGCAGGATCGCCTGCCGGACCACTGCCCGCGCCATCGCCCGGTCCCCGCGCGATGGCCTCAACCGGGCTGGCAGCGAGGCGCGCCTCGCAGTACGCCGCCACGGCCAGGGCGGCCGCGACAGCCCAGACGATCGCGCCCAGGACGACGTGCAGCGTCTGCGTCCACTCCTCGAGGCCGGTCAGGACCTGGAGCCCACCGATGACGGCCTGGAGCGGGTACAGCAGGGCCGCGGCCACGCCGAGCCGGACGAGCACCGGGTGCTCGCGCTGCGAGCGCCAGGCGACCAACCCCGTGCCCATGACGATCACGCCGACGACGCCGGCCACCCAGCGGTGGAGCACCTGCGCGCTGTTCGCGTCCGTGAGAGCCGGGATCAGCGAGCCGTCCATCAGGGGCCAGTCCCGGAACACGTACCACTGCGACGTGGCGGTCACGTTGGATCCGAACAGGAGGAGCGCGAACGTGGCCGCCGCGCTGAACGTGGCCAGCAGGGTGAAGCGCTGGCTCGCGCCACGCCCGGCCATTCGCGCCGGATAGCCGCTCCGGACCAGCAGATAGACGAGGAGGCCGAGCAGCGACATCGCGGCTGCGAGGTGCGCGGTGACGGACTCGCCGGAGTTGTTGAGGCGCACGGTCTCCCTGCCGAGCCAGGCCTGGAAGCCGACCAGCACGACGGCGGCGAGGCTCGGCCAGAGGATCGATGGCCGGTCGCGGTAGTCCCTCCAGGCAAGGAACGCGACGCCCAGGATCAGGATGCCGATGGTGGCGGCAACCGTGCGGTGCCACCACTCGAGCCAGGCCTTGTAGTCGTCGGTGGGCGGATCCACGCCCCGTGGCAGGTCGGCCAGTCCGGGCAGCCCATGCCGGAGCCCGTGGCCCGGACGACCACGCCGAGGGTGACGAGGAGCACGGTCGCCACGATCGTGACGAAGGTGAGCTTCTGGTACCGGGTCACGGGTGGAGCGTGGTCCTCCGGGGCGCGCGGGCGTTGGGGATGGCGAGGTCCAGCGGGATGCCGCGCCAATAGTAGGGCCTCGGGTCGGCGGGGACCGTGCCGGGGGTCGGCGGGACCGTGCACGGGGGTCGGCGGCGGGACAATGCGCGGGGTCGGCGGGACAATTCCGGGCCGGATTCCGGCACACCGGCGCGCATCCGGCTACCCTCCGCGCATGCGCTGCTCCGCCCCCGTCCTCATCGCCGCGCTGGCCGTCGTCGTGGCCGCCTGCGCCGCCCCCGCCGCCCCCGCCGTCATGGCGCCCGTCGCCTCGTCTGTGCCGGGCTCATCGGCCGGCGCGCCGAGCCCCAGCGTCATCCCGGTCATCGTCACCCAGCAGTCCGTGGTCGGCCGCGCGCCGGTTCGTGTTCTCGTTCCTCGACCCGTCGACGAACCTGCCCAGTGCGTCCCCGGACCGCACCGCCTCGGTCGCGTTCATCGCCCCGGGGGCGACGAGCCCCGGCACGGCGACCCCGGCAACATTCGTCTGGGCGATCAAGGACGTCCGCGGGGAGTACGTCGCGAACGTGGATTTCCCGTCGGCCGGCGACTGGAAGGCGGTGTTCATCACCGAGGCGCCGGGTGCCGCGAAGGAGGCGATCGGCGTCGCCTTCCAGGTCGTCGCCGACGGCTCCGCGGTCGCGGTGGGTGAGCGGGCGCCGGCGTCGAAGACACCCACGGCGACAGACGTGGGAGGCGACCTGCGGATGCTGTCCACGGACACGAGCCCCGACCCCGCCTTCTACCGCGTCTCCGTGGCCGACGCCCTCGCGGCCAAGCAGCCATTCCTGCTCGTCTTCGCGACGCCGGCCTTCTGCAAGAGCGCCCAGTGCGGGCCGACGCTGGACCTGGTGAAGTCGGTCGCAGCGACATCGCCGTCCACGGTCGCCTTCATCCACGTGGAGCCGTACCAGCTGAAGTGGGCGGAGGGCCGGCTCCAGCCCGTGCTCGACGCCAACGGGCAGCTCCAGTCGGTCGAGTCGGTGAACGAGTGGGGCATCCTCTCGGAGCCGTGGGTGTTCGCGGTCGACCGCAACGGCATCGTCCGCGGGTCGTTCGAGGGCGTGGTCGGCGAGGCCGAGCTGCAGGCGGTGATCAAGGAGATCGCGGCGTCCTGACCCAGGCGCGCGGCGACGCCGTGGGTCGCGAGCTCCCTCTGTCGCGAGCTCCCTCTGCTGCGGCCGTTACCCCTCGGAGGCGTCTTCCAGGCGGTAGACCACCAGGCGATCGCCGTCGGCCCGGAAGAAGACCCGGACCGGCGACGAGGACGCGAGGTGCTCCGCGAGGTGCCCGGGCGGGAAGTCGACCCCGTTCTCCAGGGTGCCGATCTCGAACGCGAGCTCGCGACCGTCGCCGGTGCGGAGCGTGAACCCTTTCACGTCGGTCAGACCCTCGGCGTCGATCGCCACGAGCACGCCGACGATGGGCGACGCCACCGGGCCCGGGGACCCGCTTGCCGGGGCCTCGATCGATGCCGTGGCCACCGGGCCGATGGAGGGCGCCGTCGACGGCGCTGGCGAGCACCCTGCGCTCGCGACGGCCACGGCCGCCACGACGGCGAGCGCTGCGACCGAGTGCCTGCCGGGGAGCACCGAGCCTCATGTCGGCGCCATCCCCGTGCCGCTGCTCCCCGGCTTGACCGCGGGCTCGCCGGCCGCACACCTCGGGCAACCGGTCGCCCCGGGCTCGTAGGTCGGCAACTCCAGTCGCCACAGGGCGCGCAGCGGGTAGACGCGACCGGTCGCCGGGGACGTGATCACGGCGAGGCCGCCGGACCGGTCCACGATCACCGCGCACTCGACGATCTCGCCGCCCATCGCCTCCACGGCCGGGATCATCGACGTCAACGACCCCCCCGTGGTGAGGATGTCGTCGACCAGGAGGACCCGCTCCCCGGGCGCGATCGTGAAGCCGCGCCGGAGCTCGCGGCGCGGGGGCCGCCGTCGGTCGACGCGACCTCCTCCGCGAAGATGGCGCGGGTGCCCAGCTGGCGACCGGTCTCGAAGGCGAGCATCACGCCGCCGGTCGTGGGACCTGCCACGACGTCCACGTCGGGGGTCCCGTCCTCGCCGCGATGGCCGCCGCCCAGAAGCCGCACAGCTCGCTGGTCGCGGCGGGATCCTGGAGCACCTGGAACTTCTCCAGGTACGCGTCGGAGTGGCGGCCGCTCTTGAGGATGAAATGGCCGTCGCGAAGGGCGCCGCTCGATCGGAACAGGGCCTCGGTGCGCGCGGCGATGGCGTGCTGGGCGGTCACGTCGAGGGAGCGTCTCAGGGTGGTCATCGCAGGGGATTCTAGTCGGCTGTCGGGTCCGGCGGGGCGCATTCGGCGGCCGCGAGCCGTGGCCAGACGGCCACCTCCGGCCCCGTCAGCCGGTAAGCGCGTCCAGCAGCGAGTCCCAGGCGGCCAGGTACGCCTCCACGTCCTCGTCTGCGGCCGGCACCGAACACACCGGGCCCGCGCCCACGATCGCCTCCCACACGCCCCGGTTCGCGAGCCAGACGCGGATCAGGCGGGCCAGGAGGTCGTCGGCGCAGGCCCGGCCCTCGGCTCCGTTCCGGATGGGCGTCGGCTGGAACGTGTAGCCGGAGCGCGGTCCCAGGTGATGGATGTGCCAGGGCAGCCCGCGCCGCTCCACCGCGGCCTTCATGCCGCCGGCGAGCTTCGCCCCGAGGCGCTGCGTGTGGGTGTACGCCTCGGGGGTGAGGATCTCGGTCATCACGACGCGTGCGGCGGCCATCGCCAGCGCATTGCCGAAGATCGTGCCACCGGTGGCGACCAGGTCGGCACGTTCGCCTTCCGGTCCCTTGCGCTGCTCCAGGAAGCCGCCGATCTCGTCGGTCATGCCCCAGGCCCCGAACGGCAGCCCGCCGGCGATCGACTTGCCGATCGTGACGAGGTCCGGCCGCAGCCCCCACTGCGCGGTGAGCCCGCCCGGCCCGACGACCTGGGTGTGGGTCTCGTCGATCGCGAGCAGCGTGCCGGTCTCGCGCGTGATGCGCCGGAGCTCGTCGTGGAACCCGGCGTCCGGCAGGAGCAGGCCGACGTTGTTGGTGATTGCGGGCTCGGTGAGCACGAGCGCGACGTCGCGCGCCTCGAGGGCGCCGGCCAGGGCCGCGGGGTCGTTGAACTGGACCAGGACCGTGCCGTCCTGCGTGCCGCGGGCACGCCGCGCTCCTCCGGCACCACGCGGCCGTCGCCGTCCAGCTCCACCAGGGCCTCGTCGAAATGGCCGTGGTACTTGCCATCGAACATGAGGACACGGTCGCGACCGGTTGCCACGCGCGCTGCCCGGATCGCCTCGGTGTTCGCATGGGTCGCGGAGCTCGTGTACTGCCACTTGGGGAGGCCGAAGCGACCCCGCAGCAGCTCCGACACGACGATCGCATCCTCGTTCGGCAGGAGGAACTGGTTGCCGCGCGCCATCCGCCCGGCGACCTCACGCACGAGCGGCTCCGGTGCGTAGCCGCAGAACATCGACAGGTCGGCGATGTTGAAGTCGCGGTAGGTGTGGCCGTCGACGTCCGTGAAGCGGGCGCCCTTTCCCTCGGCCACCCACATCGGCAGGTGGTGGTAGCTGCCCACGAGCCAGGCCATCGGGACCCCGTTGGGCATCAGGTCCGGCCGCGCTCCACAGGGCGGCGGATCGCGGGTGCTCGCCGGCGAACCTGGCGTCCTCGCGGTCCTTGAGCGACTTGACGAGATCGCGATCGACGCCGGACCGAGCAGCCTCGGTCACGGAACGAGCACCCGGACTGCGCGGGCAGGCTCGTAGCGGGCGACCACGAGCCAGCGGACACCCGCCTCCGGGCAGGCGGTCGATCGCACCGACGGGTCGCATCGCCCGTGTTGGGGCAGCTGGACGAGGAACGTGCCGTGTGTGACCACGGCATTGGCGTCGACGTCGATCAGCGGGGCGGCCAGATCCACGGTGCCGCCGCGGGGCGAGCGGAGGGCACCATCCGCGAGCGGCTCGTCCTCCGCGACGAACGGTGCGGGCGCGGGGCACGGCGTCGCCGCTGGATCGCGGGTGACGCAGGAGTGGACGGCGTTGACGACGAGCCATCCGCTCACCTCGAACACGGTCCGCGGCGGCTCGTCCAGCGCCTTCGCCAGCAGGCGTCGCGTGAGCACGTCGATCGGCACGGCCCCGTCGGGAGTCGGGACCAGCGACCCGAGGTACACGAGGCCATCACCACGGACGACGGTCACAAGCCACGAGCCCGGGGCCGGATCGCCACGCCACGGGACCTCCTCGGGGCCCGGACGGACCGGCAGGCCGAGACCCTTCACCGCGAGGGTGACGCACCCCCCTTTCCAGCGCTGGGACGCGGCACACGGTGCGGGGCTCGTCGAGAGGTCGCCGTCGATGAAGACGAGGCGGCCCTCGAGGGTCCCATCGCTCACCGCCTGGACGAGGTGGGGGGCGGAGATCCGCGGCGAGTCCGCTCCGGGAGCGCGGGTGGCGACGGCCGCCTCGCGCGACGATGCGGCGGCCGAGGGCGCGGATGCTGCCGCCGCGGAGGGCGAGACCGCGGGTGCGCTCGGCAGCGGCGCGTCGGGCGGGACAACGGTCGCTGCCGCGATCCCGACGACGATGACCGCGACAATCGCCGAGAGCGCGGCCAATGCCGCGAAAGAGCCGCCCCCGGATGGCCGCAGCGGTGCGGGCGCGATCGCGAGATCCCGCGGCGGGACCTCGAGGTCGTGCACCCGGTACGACGTGCCCTCGCTCATCGACGGTCAGTATGAGCGCCGGTTGGCGGATCCGCCGCGGAGGTGCCCCCGGCACCGCCGGTCGTCCTACGGCAGATCGACGCGCACGGCGCTGCCGGCGTCGTAGCGGGCCACGACCGTGGCACGCCGCGCACGATCACCACCGCAGGACGCCTGCCGGCGGACGAGGAAGGGCCCGCCGATGGCCACTGGCTCAGGCCCGAGCCCGAGCGAACCGTCGATCGTCACCTCGGTCGCATCACCCGCGGTCGGCATGCCGTCCGGCCGAGGGCTCGGCGTCGGCGAGGACGGGGCCTGCCTCGGAGCATCGTTGCGCGTCGGATCCGGGGCACGAGGCCGTCGAGGGGTGCCCCCCGAGGAGCCACCCGCCAACGGCCGCGAGGTCTGCACGCCCATTGGTCGATGGAAGCGAGACAGCTCGTGCACGGTGAGGGGCGTCGCGGCACCCGCGGAGATCCAGCCCAGCAGGGAGAGCCGGCCGCCGGTCGCCCGGAAGGCCATCGGCCGGTCGGTGGTGTCGCCGTTGATCCTCGCGTTCGCCTCGTCGAGCGGTCATGAGGCCGGCGTGCAGGACCTCGACCCCGTCGACGCCCTGGCAGCTGTAGCCCGTAGCAGTCGTCCGGCATCGGGCTCGGGCACGGCCAGGGCTGCATCCGAAGCCTGCCGGTCGCGACGACGGTCCGCCCCTCGAGCGTGCCCGCGGCCAGCCCGGTCCGGAGCTGGTCCGCGGTCATCGTCCGCGATCGCCGGCGACCGAGCGGCGGAGGTGGCTGCCGCGGTGGCTGCGGCGGCCGCGCTCGCTGCGGCCGGTGAGGCCGTCGGGCCACCGGACGGCCGCCCCGACGGGAGGCTGCGCCGGGGCGGTGCCGAGGCGCCCTCCACCACGGCCGAGCACCAGCACCGCGACGAGGCCGATCGCCGACAAGCCGGCCCAGCCGGTGACGCCCCGGCTCCTGGCAACCGGCGGCAGGGCAAACCCGGCACCCGTGGTCGGCCGCCCGCGTCTCGTCACGCACCGCCGCCAGGATGTCGCGTGCCGCACCCTGGGCGCACACGGTCCGCACGCGCCTCGAGCATCGCCGCCAGCTCGTCGTCGAGCGGCTCGGTCACCGCCGGTCCTCCCGTGCCATCGCAGAGGTTCAGCGCCCGACGGGCCGCGAAGAGCCTGGACTTCGCCGTTCCCTCCGGCACCCCGAGCACCTCGGCGATCGATGCCACGGAGCGCCCGTCGAGGTGGTGAAGCACGAGCAGGGTGCGCTCGTCAACGGAGAGGCGGTCGAACGCGCGCTCCAGCGCCTCCCGCTCGCCGGCGGCCGCGGAGTGGTCGGCGGTGACGGGCTCCCGCTCGCCGGTCACCTGCTCGACCGGGATCTCCCGGACGCGCCTCAACCCGATCGTGCGAAGCCCGCGCCGGCAGCGGTTCACGAGGATCCGCGTGAGCCAGGCATCGAACGCGGCCGGATCGCGCAGGGCCGCCAGCTCCCGCCAGGCCGTGATGAGCGCGTCCTGGACCGCCTCGCACGCCTCGTCCTCGCTGCCCAGGATCGCCATCGCGGTTCGCGTCATCGGTCGGACCCGTCCTTCGACGAGGGCCTCGAAACCGGAGGCGTCGCCGCTCCTGGCACGCGCGATGCGTTCCGGATCTCCGCGCGCCTCCATCGCCCTCCTATCAGACAGGAGTCACGGGGAGGGTCCGAGGTTCACGCGAGGTTGCGCCGCCCCGTGAGGACGCTGCCCTCGCGGGCGCCCTGTGACCGGGGAGACATCCCAGCGGATCGGGCAGCCTCACCCGAGGACCAGCCACACCAGGATCGCGATCCACAGGGCCGACGCCGCAGCCTGGACGAGCCAGAACGAGCGGTGAAGCGTCTTGTGGCGCATGCCGAAGAACACCAGCCACGCTCCGCCGACCCCGCCCGCGAAGCAGAGCAGCCAGAGCGTCCGCTCGCGGACGCGCCGTGCGCCCGGCCGCTTCGACGCCAGCTTGTCCCGCGCGTACATCGCGGCGGTGACCACGTTGACGATCACCAGCCAGGCCAGAACCGGTCCCGGCATCAGCGCGCGTATTCCGCGCCACGTGTCGAGGGGGCGGTCGCCCGCGCCGGCAACGCCGTCCCGACGAGGTCCGCGACGGACGTGACTCCGCGAGTCCGACAGGCATCCGCGAGCTCGTCCGCGAGTCGAACCGGGAGCATCGGGTCCGCGAGAGCAGCCACGCCCACGCCCACTGCTCTCGCACCGCAGGCGAGCAGGTCCAGGACGTCGTCCAGGCCGCAGACCCCGCCGATCCCGATGACCGGGATCTCGACGACCTGGGCGATCTCGTGGACCACGCGCAGGGCGATCGGCTTGAGCGCGGGACCGCAGATCCCGCCGTAGCCGCTCCCGAGCGCGGGCGATCGCCGGTCGGGTGACGGGAGGAACCCGGGCAGGGTGTTGATCGCACTGATCGCGTCCGCCCCGGCGGCCTCGACGGAACGAGCCACGGCGCGGACGTCGGCCGCGGCCGCGCTCAGCTTGGCGATGACCGGCAGGTCGGTCGCGCGGCGGACGGCGCTCACCGCCGAGGCCGCGGCGTCCGCGTCCATCGCGAACACGACACCGCCGCGGCCCGCCCCGCCGCAGGACAGGTTCAGCTCGATCCCGGAGACCCCGGGCGCGCCCTCGAGCCGCCGGGTGATCTCAGCCAGCTCGCTCGCGGACTCGCCGCACAGGTTGATGATGACCGGGACGGGCCACTTCGCCCAGGTCGTCGCGTAGCGGTCCAGCACCGCGTCGATGCCCGGGTTCTGCAGTCCGACCCCCACGAGGAGCCCGGCGGGTACCTCCGCCAGGCGTTGCCCCGGGTGCCCGGCCCGCGGCTTGAGCGTCGTCCCGCGTGTCACCAGCCCGCCCAGGCGCGGCAGGTCCGCGACATCCGCGACCTCCACGCCGTACCCGAAGGGCCCCGCCGCCGCGATCACCGGGTTGGCCAGGACGAGGCCGCGTCCCAGGTCCACCTCGAGATCCACCGGGCGTCCCCCGAGCGCGTCCAGCGCGGGCTGGGGTGCGGCCTCGGCGCCCCCGCCGTGCGCGCACGCCGGATCCGGACGTCCCGGATGATCCGGTTGGCGCGGGAGGGCGGGGCCTCGGCGACACGGGCCTGGCGGAGGGCTTCGCCATCCGGACCGCCGGCGTGCGCATGCTGCGGCCACCCGGGACGGCCTTCCGGCGCGCCTTCACGGCGTCGTCCCAGGTCGTCCGCGACTCTCCGCCTGCGCGGGCCCCGCACCGGTGGCCACGACCGCGGAGCCCGCCGCCGCGCGCTCCGCACCATCAGCCGGCGCCGTCACGACGCATGCTCCCAGTCGAGCTCGTCGGCGGCGAACACGGGCCCCTCGCGGCAGACCCGCACGGGGCCGTCACGGCCGGGGACGACGCACCCGAGGCAGGTCCCCGCCGCACACCCGAGCACCTGGTCCAGCCCGACCTGCAGGTGCGACCTCCGCCTGGCCTCCGCCGACCCGGGCTGCACGGGCCGCCCGCCGCCCCGCTTCCTCCCGAGCGTGGCGACCCCGAGCCTGCCCCGCCGGCCCGTCGCGAGCCGCGCCAGCTCGGCCAGCAGGGCGGGCGGTCCCGCGGCGAATGCCTGGTCGGCCCATGCCTCGTACTCGAGGACGAGGTCGGCGACCGGGCCCCGGTGGCCGAGGCTCCCGTCGGCAGTTGCGACGACGTACTCCACCTCGTCCGGGAGCAGGCTGGAGGGATAGACCTCGGCCGACGAGACGGCGCCGTACAGCAGGACGATCGAGCGGACGTCCCGGATGGCCTCGTCGATCAGGAACCGGAGGCTCGCGATGGATGCCCCCTCCGCGACGAGGAGAAGGTGGCGCGACCGCGGGTCCACCTCGAACGGCCGTCCGAGCGGACCGGCCATGTCCGCGCGGTCGCCGGGGCGCAGGCCGCGGACCCAGGTGCCGGCCGGCCCGGTGCCCGGGACCTGGATCGTGAGCGTGCCGCTCGAGGCGTCCGCCGTGGCGATCGGGTACGGCCGCCGCAACGGCAGCCCGCCGGCCTCCACGGATCGGACATGCACGACCTGGCCCGCGCGGGCCCCCGACACGATCGGCGGGACGTGCCAGCTTGCCAGCCATTGGCCGGGCAGGATCTCGCGGCGCTCGATCAGCTCCGCGCCGACGGGGCGCACGGGTGCGACGACCTCGCCGGCAGGTGAGCCTGGCGGCTACGTCTTGTCCTTGTCCTCGTCCTCGTCCGAGGCGTCCTCGACGTCCTCGACGTCCTCCGCCGCCTCGCCGCCCGCCGCTTCCTCTTCCTCGTCCTCGAGCTCGGGGGCGATCGCGGGGAAGGCCTCCGCCAGCGCGTCGGCCAGGTCCCCGAAGACGTCCGTGGGATCGTAGAACTCGACGATCTCGTCGGGTGCCTTGAGCTGGCGCCATTCGCCGTCCCCGTCCTCCGGCAGCACCTCGGCCCGGAACCTGCCGTTGCCGCCCAGGACGAGCCGCTCGTCGTCGTCGTCCACGATGATCAGGTCGCCGAGCCGCTCGACGACGAGCGAGGCTGCCTCCTCGAACTGGTCGATGAGGTTGGCCTCGCTCAGCTGGCTGCGGTCCTGGAAGTCGAGCGCCAGGTTGTACAGCGCGAGGGCGGCCGACTCCTCGTCCTCCGCCTCGAGCACGGGAGGCCGACCCGCGGCCCACTGCTCCGCAGCGCCGACGTACCCCGCGTCTGCGTCGATGCCGACGGTCTCCTCGGGGGCGATGCCGGCCGCGCCCATGAGGTCATCGGTTGCGGTGGGCTCGGCCGCGAAGCCGGCGGCCTCGCGGGCGGCCTCCGTGAACGCCGCGTAGATCTCGGCCGGGTTGAACAGCTCGATCAGCTCCGATGCCGTGTCCACGACCTCGGTGTCCGAGACCCACTGGCCGGTGTCGGCATCCTCGTAACGGCTGCGCACGCGGAACGTGCAATCGGGTGCGACCGAGAGGTAGTCCGGGTCGTCGTCGATCAGCGTGAGGCCGCCGAGCTGGCCGATGCGATCGCGGTTGCGGTCCAGGAACTTCGCCAGCTGCTCCGTCGCCTGTACGACAAAGTCCGTCCGCTCCAGGCCGGCGTCGTTGGCGAGCTCGCCGAGCATGTCGTTGCGGCTCACGTCCATTCGATCGCCTCCTTCACCCGTGGTACTCGAGGTCCGGACCGAGTCGCTCCCGGAGGAACATCGAGTGATGCCGTTCGAAGATCCATTCGCCTGCCCGATGGCCCAGTGCCCGGGTCGCCTCGTCCGCCTCCAGGCGGTCGAGGGTCGCGTAGTCCGGCAGGTCGAGCATGATGACGTTGTCGAAATCCCAGCCGTGGGCCACGTTGTACCAGCCGACGAAGCGGATGCCGAACTTCTCCTCGTACTCCTTCAGCTGGCGCGGGAAGATCGTCTTCATGAAGAACTTGAAGAACGGATCCCGACCCCGCCGGACGGAGAAGAAGGTCGCGAGCACAGGCACGGAACGAACAGCCTCCCTGGAAACCCTGGACGTGGGACCGTGACTATTCTTGCATGCCCGGGTCGGTCGTCCGGGCGTCGGCGGGCTCCCCCGCGGGAACGGCCGCGTCCTCCAGCTCGCCGACGGTCGGCGTCGCGCTGGCGAGCGGGCGATGACGGGTGCCCTCACGACGGTCCGCGGCCACGAGGCGCAGCAGGAAGATGACCGTCTGGCCGGCGAACAGCAGCAGGATCAGGACGAGAAACAGGAGGATCGCGCTGACCGCCGTCGGCCACTCCCACATCACCGACAGCGGCGTCAGGATGAGCAGGATGACGAGCAGGCCCATCTGGAAGCGGAAGCAGCCGAGGCCGGGGCCGCGCCGGGCATCGAGGGGCTCGCCCTTGTAGTCGACGGCCCTGGTCGATGTCGGGCGGCGTTCGGGTGGGGTCATTGCCTCCACTGTACCGCCGGGGCCGGTCGCGGGCGGTGGGCTCGCGGGCGATGGCCTCGGGGCCGGTCGTTGCTCGCGGGCGGTGGCCTCGGGGCCGGTCGTTGCCCGCGAGCCGCGTCGCTGTCGCCTGCATGGCGATCAATCCACGTATTCGCAGGCCGTGAGGCCGATTCGAGACGCCTTCGACCGACTCCCGTCGCCCTGGGGGCGACAGCAGCGGTCAGTTGCCGGTGCCACAGGTCCCGTTGTGCGTATTCATCGCCTGCCGCACTCGGGCGACGCTGGTTACGGCCGCTCCGAGCCCGCCCCATCCACGCTCGCCCCGCCCCCGGGCGCGCCCGCTCCCCTACCATTCGCGGCGATGGACGACCCCCTGGCCCCGTTCCGCTGGCACCCCGAACCCGAGCTCATCGGCCTGCGCGACCCGCACGCCTCGCGCGCCGCGCTGGAGCGAGCCGGCGTCGCGACATGGCGAGCGTCGCTGGACTGGCTGTACGACGAGGCGATGGTCCACGCCATGGGCACGCCAACCGGCTACGCGGAGCTGCGCGCCACCTACTTCGGCGAGGCGGGCGCACCCGGCCGCGCGCCGGCCGACCCGGTGACGCTCCAGGCGGTCCTCGACGAGTTCACCGCGCGCATCGCCCCCCACACGCTCAACAGCTACCACCCGCGCGCCCTCTCGTACTTCACGCCGCCGCCCCTCGTCGCGTCGATCGCGGGCGAGGTCCTCGCCCAGTGGACCAACCAGGGGATCGACGTCTGGCACGCCGGCCCGGTGGGCGCGTTCGTGGAGGAGGAGGTCGTGCGCTGGCTGTGCGATCTCGCGGGCTACGGCCGTGGCAGCTTCGGCCTGCTGACCTCGGGCGGCGTGATGGCCAACTTCATCGCGATGGCCCTGGTGCGGGACGTCCACCTCCGGCGGCTGACCGCCGCGGACCGCCCGCCGCGGGGCGCGGCCCTCGAGGGCGTCCGCGTCTACACGAGTGACCAGACCCACTTCTCGATCGCGCGGGCCCTGGACGAGCTGGGCTTCCCGCCCGAGACGCTCACGGTGCTCCCGGCCGACGAACGCTTCCGGCTGCATGCCGAGCCGGTGGCCGCCGCCGTCGAGACGGACCGGGCGGCCGGGCTGCGTCCAATCGCGATCTCCGCAGTCGCGGGCTCCACGAACACGGGCTCGGTGGACCTCGTCCCGGAGCTCGCGGCGCTGGCGTCCCGCGAGGGCCTCTGGTTCCACGTGGACGCCGCGTACGGAGGGGCGGCTCGCCTGTCTGCCCGGGACGCCGGACGGGTCCCCGGCCTCGACCTGGCTGACAGCGTCACGATCGACCCGCACAAGTGGTTCTTCCAGGCCTACGACCTCGGCGCGCTGGTCGTCCGCGATGGGGCCGACCTCCACCAGACCTTCGACCGCTCGCCCGAGTACTACCGCGGCGGTGGGGCCGCGGCGACCGCGCCGACCGCGGGGCCGGCGCGAGCGCGACCGGGGGGGCCGGGGCGACCGCGCATGGAGCGACCGGGGACCATGACCCGCACGCCGGCCAGCTCAACTTCTACAAGCTCGGCTTCGAGGGCACGCGCCGATTCCGTGCGCTGAAGCTCTGGGCCAGCTGGAAGCACGTTGGCACGTCCGGGTTCGGCCGGCTCATCGAGCACAACATCGACATCGCGGCCCACCTCGCCGCGCGCTGCTCCGAGGCGGACGACCTCGACCTGCTGCCCGAGGAGCCGGAGCTCTCCGTGGTCTGCTTCCGCCACCTGCCGGGCGGGGCGGAGGAAGCCGCCGGGCTGCCCGGAGATGCCCTGGACGCGCACCAGGACCGGCTCGCCGCCGCGCTCGAGGCGTCGGGCGACGGCTGGCTGTCGACCACCAGGCTGCGCGGCCGCACGTACCTGCGTGCGGGGATCGTCAACTACCTGACCACCGAGGCGGACATCGACCGCCTGCTCGCCACGCTCCGGGCGCTCGCGGCCACGTAGCGCGCAGGTCGCGGCGCGGTAGTCGGAGCGCCTGGCCGCGCTGACGCAGCGCTCAGGTGGCGGCGCCGTAGACCGGGCGCCCGGCCGACCGGATGCTCGAGCGGCGCGTCAGTCGCGGCGGTCAGTCCGCGGTGTAGGCGACACGGCCCGCCGCCAGCGTCAGCAGCACGAGGCCGCGAAGCTCGCGACCCAGGAGGGGCGTGTTCTTGCCCTTCGACCGGAGGGACCCCGGGGTGACCGTCCAGGTTGCGGCACGGTCGATCACCACGAGGTCCGCCGGCTCGCCGGCTCGCAGGCCGGGCGCGATGCCCTGGCGCGGGCCGAGGATCCGGGCCGGGCCCGTCGTCAACGCGGCCACCGCCCGCCCGAGGGTGACGCCACCGGACTCCACGGCCGCCAGCACCACCGGCAGCGCCGTCTCGATCCCGCTGATCCCGTTGCTCGCCCAGCCGAACTCGACGTGCTTGTCGACCTCGGTGTGGGGAGCATGGTCCGTCGCGATGGCGTCGGCGGTCCCGTCCGCGAGGGCGGCGAGGCAGGCCGCCGCATCGACGGCGGAGCGCAGCGGCGGGTTCACGCGCAATGACGCCGCGAACGGTGCCGCGACCAAAGCGCCGTCGGTCCACGGGTCCCGGGCGGTCCCATCGGCGGCGAGCGCCTCCCAGGCCCAGCGCCGCGAACCGGCGATCCACTCGTCGGTGAAGGCGAGGTGATGCGGCGTGACGTCACAGGTGACCGGCAGGCCGGCGGCCCTGGCCGCGCGGACGTGGTCGAGCGAGGCCGCCGTCGAGACGTGGGTCAGGTGGAGCCTGGCGCCGCCCACGTCCGCCACGACGTCCGCGAGGATGGCGATCGCGCGCGCCACCGCGCCGGCCTCGGCCGCCACGGGCCAGCCCCGGAGGCCAAGCACCGTCGCGACATACCCCTCCGAGGCCTCGGCGCCCTCGGTCAGGGCGGGATCCTCGGGGTGGTCGATGATCGGCAGGCCAAGCGCACCGGCGTAGGCGAGGGCGCTGCGCAGGACGGGTGCGGAGCGGACCGGGGCGCCATCGTCGGAGAAGCCCACGACGCCCGCATCCGCGAGCTCGCCCAGGGCGGCGAGCGTGTCGCCGGCCCGCCCGTGGGTCACCGCGCCGTGGACGAGCGCGCGAACCGGCGATCCCGATGCCGTCGCCGCCGCACGGATTCGAGCCACGACGGACGGCTCGTCGATCGGCGGGGTCGTGTTCGGCATCAGGCACACGGTCGTGAAGCCGCCGTGGGCGGCAGCGGCGAGGCCCGTAGCCACCGTCTCGGCGTCCTCGTTGCCGGGCTCCCTGAAATGCGCGTGGAGGTCAACGAGCCCGGGGATGATCAACGTGCCGCCGGGCGTGATCCCGTCCGCGGCCTCGCCGTCGAGCCAGGTCACCCGGGCGAGGGTGCCGTCGTCGACGACGACCTCCGCCGCACCCTCGCGGCCGGCGGCCGGGTCCACGACCCAGCCGCGGATCGTCGTGGTCGCCTGGAGGCCGACCGTCGTGGGGCTCATGCGCCCGCCCCGCCGCTCTTCGTCCCCGCGAGCAGGTACAGCAGCGCCATCCTCACCGCCACGCCGTTGGTCACCTGCGCCGTGATCACGGAACGCGGATCCACCGCCACGTCCGCCGCGATCTCGACGCCCTCGTTCATCGGCCCGGGGTGCATGACCACGACATCCGGCTTCGCGGCATGCAGCCGCTCCCCGGTCAAACCGTAGCGGGCCGCGTACTCGCGCAGCGACGGCAGCAGGCCGCTCGCCATCCGCTCCTTCTGGATGCGCAGCGCCATCACCGCGTCGGCGTCCCGCAGTGCCGCGTCCACGTCCGTGGTCACCGTGAACCGCCGGCCCGCCGCCCCGCGGGCCGCCCAGGCATCGAACCCGCGCAGCAGCGTGGACGGGCCGCAGATCCAGAGGTCCGCGCCCATCGCCGTCAGCGTCCAGATGTTGGAGCGCGCGACCCGGGAGTGGAGCGCGTCACCGAGGATCACCACCTTGCGCCCCGCGAGCGACCCGCCCGGGAAGCGGGACCGCAGCGTGTACAGGTCGAGCAGCGCCTGGCTCGGATGCGCATGCCAGCCATCACCGCCATTGAGCACGGAGCCGCCGAACACCTCCGCGGCAAGGTAGGGCGCGCCCGATGCCGGGTGGCGCATCACGAGCATGTCCGCGCCGAGGGCCTCAACCGTGCGCACCGTGTCGACGAGGGACTCGCCCTTGGACACGGACGACGACGCGGCAGCGATGTTGACGACGTCGGCCGACAGGTTCTTCGCGGCGACCTCGAAGCTGACGCGGGTTCGCGTGGACGCCTCGTAGAACAGGATCGTCACGCTCATGCCGCGAAGGGCTGGGACCTTCGGGATCGGGCGGGCGAGGATCTCGCGCATCTCGTCCGTCGTCCGCATGACCAGGTCGATGTCTGCGCGCGTCAGCGCATCGACGTCCAGCAGGTGCCGGTGATGCCAGGGCGCGGGCTCCGAGGACGCCGCATCGAGGCGATCGACCGCGGCCGTCATGCGACCGTCCCTGCAGGCGGACGGGCGATCGCGAGACGCTCGATCTCGACGGAATCCTCGCCGTCGGTCTCCTCGACCAGCACCTTGACGACCTCCTCGCGCGACGTGGGCACGTTCTTGCCCACGTGGTCCGCGCGGATGGGGAGCTCGCGGTGGCCACGATCGACCAGGACGGCCAGGCGGATCGCCTGCGGGCGCCCGAAGTCGATCAGGGCGTCCATCGCGGCCCGGATCGTGCGGCCCGTGTACAGCACGTCGTCCACGAGCACGACCGTTCGCCCGTTGAGATCGAACCCGATGGCCGTGCCCTTGACGATGGGCTGCTGGGCGACCAGCGAGAGATCGTCGCGGTAGAAGGTGATGTCCAGCGCTCCCACCGGGACGTCCACGCCCTCGTGCTCGCGGATGGCGGCCGCGATCCGGTGGGCGAGGGGCACGCCACGGCGCTGGATCCCGATCAGCACGAGGCCCTCGGTGCCCGCCTGCTTCTCGACGATCTCGTGGGAGATCCGGATCGTCGCGCGGCGGATGTCCTCGCCGGCCATGATGCGGCGACCGGTCATCGGCCGGACCTGCGGCGTCGCACGGGGCTCGCTCCTCCTTCCCGGCCTCACGGGGCCACCCGGCCTCACGGGACCGGCACGGAAATCGAGGTGAAGTCTACCGCGCCCGCGCCCTCCGCGGCCCGATGTGTCCGGCGGCCGACTGCCGTCTCGATGCCGGGCGGCGGTCACATGTCGGGCGGCGGTCAGTAGATCGAGACCGTGACCCTCGTGGTCCCGGACCAGCCCGGACATCCACAGATCGCGAAGAAGTCGGCGCGATACAGGTCGACGACGCGGGCCTCGCTCACGGGCCCGTAGTCGGTCACGGTGCGCTGGATGCAGCCGCCGTCGCCGCAGATGCGGACAACCGTGCCGCGCGGAAGGCGCATCGCCGTCGTGCCGTTGTCGTAGAAGGTCGCGAAACCCGAGATCTTGTACCTCGGTTTCTTCCACGCCGATCCCGAGTGCGCTGACGGCTGGTTCACGATCGGGCGCTTCGTTGGGAACGCCGGCGCGGCGCCCGGCTCCATGAGCGTGTCGGCGGGGCCGAGGTGCCCGGCTGATCTGAGGGCGCCGTCGGGCGATCCCGCGGCGCTCAGCGCCGTGGCATCCGCGGGGACCACCACCGGGGTGAAGGCTGCCGGCGCCAGGACTGAGACATTCGAGGGGCTGCTCGAGCCTGCGGGTCCCGGCAAGCCGGCCAGCGCGAGCGCGGCGATGAGCGCCGCGGCCGCGACGACCGATCTGCGTCGCATACCGCATGAGTGTACGCGATCGCGCTCAAATCACCGGTTGCGGTGCGGGGCCGACGGGTCGCCGTCTCGGCGACGGTCCCAGGAGCGTGCCTCCGCCCGTGCGTCCGCGTCCCGCCCGATCGAGCCGCGGGCGCCCGCCCGCCATCAGTGGACGACGGTCGTCCCGTGCTTCGAAGGGAGCTCGACGCGCCCGCCCACGGAGTCTCCCGACCAGGCGAGAACCTGGACCGTGGTGTCCCCGCCGTCCTTGGGCGCAGACCAGACGAGGCGGCCGGACTCGAGGGAGAAGCCGGCGAAGGCGGGGGCTCCGTCGAGGAGCGGGTGGTCGAGATTCGCACGACCCGTCGTACCGTCGATCGTGTACAGGCTCAGGGAGCCGACGCCCGCGGGATCCTTCGCGACGGTCCAGACCGCGACGACACTGCCGTCCTCGTCCCAGTGGACGTCCCAGTCCGCAAGCGAGCCCGTGTGAAGGACCTGCGGCTTCCCCGAACCGCTCCCGGCGGGCCAGGGGGCCAGCACGAGGCGACCGGCCGCCGGCACGGGCGTCACGCCATCGTTCGCGAGCTTCACGGTGCCGTCCCACCACACGGCGGTCCGATGGCCGGGTCCCACGGCGGGCCGCCACGTTTGGCCGCCGCCGATGGCGGTCTCGGTCCCCGCGGCGACGTTCATCGCGAATGTCCCGGGCTCGCCGTCCTCGACCCGGCTCACCAGGAGGCGCTTGCCCAGCCAGCCCGAGAACACGGAGGCGTGATCCGCCGTGACCCTGCGGGCCCCGGCGTCTCCGACGGTCCAGACGTAGACGTCGGGGCCGACCGAGCCGTCGGCGGGACGGGCCGTGAAGGCGAACATGCGACCCGTCCGGCGCGTAGGCGGCGATCGAGCCCACGACGGTCACGTCGCGGGCGATCTCGAGCGCGCCATTCTCGGCGGGCGAAACGGCGACGGTCGGGGTCGGGCCGGGCTGGGTGGGCCTGGCCGAGACCGCCGGCGTCGCGGAGGGGGCGGCATCGGGCGTGGCCGACGGATCCGGCGTGGCCGGGTCGTCGCTGGGAGGGGTGCTCGACGGGGCATCGCTCGACGGTGCCGACGTCGCTGCATCAGGCGAGCCGGATGGCGTCGCGGTCGCGGTGCCCGGGTCCTGCGTGGCGGGCGCCGCCGAGCCGCCCGGGTCCGCCGTCTTCGGCGGGAGCGCCGGACCGGGTCGGGGCCGGGGAGGTGGCCCCCATGTCGAGGACGTAGACCCCCGTGGCCCCGGCGCCGCGCTCGACCACGACGATACGGTCCCGCGGACGGGGAGCTGATGGCGTCGAAGTCTGCGGAGCCGCCGATCGAGGCGGTCGTCGTGACGTCGAACGAGGGCGTGATCCCGCATGCCTGCGCGCCCATCGGGCATACCTGGTCGACGCGGCGGGTCAGGATCCGGATCTTGCCGTCCTCGTCGCGGCTCACCACCCGCACCTCGGTCGCGGCCACGTTGATCGGCGTCGGCATCGGCAGCCCGCCCTCGTCGGGGCCGCCCGGGAACAGGCGGCTGCCATTGAGCAGACCGGCGCCGACTGCGATCGCGACGACCATCAGCGCCGCGACCGGTGCCAGCGGCATGACGCGGCGGCGCCCGACGCCGGATCGCCGCGAGCCGCGCGCGCCCTCGGCCTCCAGCGCGGCGGCCGTCCGGGCCCAGAGGTCGCGAGGCGGTTCGGGAACGTCGAGACGGATCGAGCTGAAGAAGGCGTGCTGCTCGGCGTACTCGGCGGCGATGGAGTTGCAGTCCGGGCAGGCGCGGAGGTGGCGTCCGAGCCAGGCGACGTCGCCGGCGGGGAGGGCCTCGTCCAGCCGTGCGGCGGCCAGCTCGCGGGCGCGGTCGTGGTCTGCGGCGGCGCCGCGAGCGAAGAGCGGGCTCACGACCCGGACCTCGGGCGATGATCTGCGGCAGCTTCGTGGTCGGCGACGGCCTGGCGTTCGACGGCGAGGGCCTGGCGCAGGCTCTCCCGGGCCCGGGTCAGCAGCGCCCGGGCAGCGACGTGGCTCACGCCCAGGGCGGCCGCGAGCTCGAGACCGGTGAGATCGTGCAGCTCGGCGAGGAGGAGCGCGGCGCGCTGCCGCTCCGGGATCCGCTCGAGGGCCCGCTGGAGCTCGCTCGACAGGTGAGCCTCCATCACGAGGTGCTCGGCCGACGGTGCAGTGTCTGCGCGTCTCGCCGACGAGCGGCACGAAGCGGACGATGCGGTTGCGCCGGAGGTTGTCCAGGGCGACGCGGTGGGCGATCTGGTAGAGCCACGCCCGCGCATTCTCGGGCTTCTCCAGCGAGTCGTAGGCGCGGTAGGCCTTGACGAACGCGTCCTGCGTCAGGTCCGCAGCGAGCTCCGGGTCCCTGAGCATGCGCAGCAGGTAGGCGTAGATCTCGCGCTGGTGCTTCGCGAACAGCTCCTCGACGAAGCGGAACGCCTCGTCGCGATCCCAGCCGGCGCTCACGGTGAGGCCCACGGGCAGGACCCGTCGTTGTTCGAGCTCGAAGGGATCGGCGACCACGAATGCTCCGCTGACGACTCTGGAGCACGCCGCGGGATCGGAGCCCGGGCGTCCCGAGCCGTTGTGACGACGCCGGGGCCGACCGTGTGACGGCCCCCCCCGTCCCGGTCATCGGAGCGGATGCTCCGCCGACTCCTCCGTCGTCGGGTCCGGCCCGCAGCTCGTCCACGGCGTCCTCGGGGGACACGGGGTTGACGGGGAGGCCGGTGCCCAGCTCGAGCCCTGCGATCTCGCGCAGCCGCGGATGGATCTCCCAGTGCCAGTGGTAGGTCGCGTCGACCTGCTCCCTGAGGGGCGCCGTATGCAGGACGACGTTGTACGGCGGCCCGTCGAGGCTCGCCGAGAGGCGGCCCAGGACCCGTCGGAGGGCCTCGGCGGTCGCTGCGACGTCCCGGTCGGAGGCACGCGCGAAGTCCGCGTCGTGACGGCGCGGCACCACCCAGACCTCGAACGGCGAACGGGAGGCGTACGGTGCGAACGCGACCGCGTGGTCGTCCGCGTAGAGCAGGTGGTCCGGTCTTCGGACCTCCTCCCGGACGTGGCGGCAGTAGGGGCACTCCCCTTCCCTGATCAGGAAGCGCGCGGCGCCACCCAGCTCCTCGGCGACCCGGTGCGGGATCTGCGGCAGGTCGTAGAGATCGAAGCAGAGGTGGTTGGTCCGTGCTCCGGCCTGGGCACCCCAGTTCTGGACGATCTGGAGGTGCTCGGTCCGGTCGGCGGCGCGGCTACATGGATCGCGTCCCGGCCGCGGGCCAGCAGGCCCTCGATGGTGGCGGTGCCCACGGCGTGGAGCGGCCGGTGCTCGCCGGGCGGCGCGACGACGGTCCTCCAGGTGCCCGAGGCGCGCGCGTCGCGAGATCGTGACCTGGGCCACCGAACGCCTCGAGCGCGCGCGCCTCCTGCTCGGTGCCGGCCACGTGGAAGGCGAAGTCCTTCAGCGTGCGGAGGCGGATGCCGTCACCCGGCGGGGATCCGGCAGTTGAAGCAGTCACCGCCGGTCGTCGACGGCAGCGCGGCGCGCGCGAACCGGTCGCGGTGCGAACGTCGCGGTCGACGACGGTCGCGACCCACCAGCCGGTGATCGCGTCCTTGCGGAGCTCGAACAGCCCCTGGCCATCGTCGGGCGTCCGCGGCGCGGGGACCGCCTCGGCCAGGCGCTCGAGCGGGACGCTCCGCGACGGGTCCGCGTCCGGCGGCAGGTGGCCCTCGAGCGCGACTGCCAGCCGCGTCGCGAAGGACGGCGCGAAGGCCGCCGCGGCGCGCGCGACGCTCGCGGTCGAGGGCTGCTCGTCCCGGCCGGCCCGCCTCGGACGCGATCGACGTCGAGGCGACGCCGGGCATCCCGCACGGATCGATCAGGCCGAAGTCGGCGAGGTCGACGGTCACGTTGAGGGCGATGCCGTGATAGCTCACGCCGCGCTCGACCCGCAGGCCGAGTGCTCCGATCTTGCGCGGCAGCGGGCCGTCCGGGTCGACCCAGCAGCCGGGGTGGCCGTCGCGGCGGCCGGCCTGACGCCGAACGAGGCACAGGTCTCGACGAGGGCCGCCTCGAGCGCCCGGACGAACGGCCGGAGCAGCAGGCCGCGATCCGCCAGGCGCAACGATCGGATACGCGACGAGCTGGCCGGGGCCGTGGTAGGTCACCTCGCCGCCGCGCTCGACGCGGATGACGCTCGATGCCGCGCTCCTCGAGCAGCGAGGCCGGGGCGAGCACGTGGGCCTCGTCCGCACTGCGACCGAGGGTCAGGACCGGGTCGTGCTCGAGCAGGAGCAGCTGGTCGCCGATCTCGTCCGCCGCCCGGGCCGCCGCCAGGCGCCTCTGGAGCTCCCACGCGTCGCGGTAGGCGATCCGCCCGAGCCAGTGCACCGCCAACGGGGCACCGGGGCTCGGCGGGCTGCGCCGTTGTCGGCTGGAGCGGCTCACGATCCATGGCCGCACGATAGCAGGACACGCTCGTCGTCCACCGGCCTGGGGTAGGCTGGGAGGAACCCGCCGTCCCCAGCCAGGGACGGGGGGCGAGGGCCCGGGGGCGACGGAACCGCCCCCGGGCCTGCCTGCTTCGGACCCGGTGTGGGCGTCGCTCGAGCGAGCCCAGCGGGTCGGCTCGAGCGGCACCGCGATCAGCCCTGGAGCGCGAACCAGGCGATGGGGAGGAGGCGGTCCGGGCGGCGGTCTCCCTCGAAGCGCACGAGGTGCGGCAGGACCCGGTGGGCGGTCCGGTGGCCGGCGAACCAGATCGGCTTGGGCCAGGCCCGGAACGGCGAGCGGACCACGGTCTTCTCCACCCGCTCGAACATCAGGGGGTTGTGGACGAACCCCGTCCCCGACCCGATGTCCGTCCGCACGTGGCCGGGGAACGCCCCCCAGGGCGTGATCCCCAGGCCGTACCCGATCGCCGACCAGTGGTTCAGCGAGACCGTGCCGTACCGGAGATCGGCGATCGCGCGCTCGACCGCGTGCCCCGTCGTGGCGTCCTTCGCCATCCGGGGGTCGACGATGAGCGTCGCGTTCAGCGTCCCCCACAGCGTCTCGTTCGCGAAGCGCACGGCGCGCTCGAGGAATGCGGCCGCATCCGGGGCGTCGATCGCGGTCTCCGCCGTGACGCTGCAGAACGCCTCGATCCGGTAGCAGGGGTCCCCTGCCGCGTCCGGCGAGAGGCCCGGGATGAGCATCCACGGCAAGTGCCCGTCGCGCGCCTCGCCGAAGCGCTCCGCCTCGGGGTGCACCTCGCCAAAGGCCGCGAACCGCTCCAGCGCGCCTGGGTAGAAGGCGAGCCGCGTGGGCAGGGCCGTCAGGCGGGCGCGGATCCGGTCCATCAGCGCGGCACGCTGAGGCCAGCCGGCGGCCGTGACGATCACCCGCGAGGTCGTGCAGTTGAAGCCGGCGTTGTTGGTGAGCATCGTCGCGACGTTCTCGGCGTGGTAGTCGAGGTCCGATTCGCTCCACCGGCCCGGCACCACGATGATCGGCGTCAGGTTCCCCAGCTCCGCGGTGAACGGCTTGTGGAGCACCGGGTCGTCACGGCGCTTGCGATCCGCCCCCTCCCGGCCGGGGCCGTAGACGATGGCCTCGTAGGTCCGATCGGAGCCGGTGATGTGGAGCGTGTCCACGCCGGGGTGCCGCGCGAGGTAGCCGCCCTGCACCGCGCCGCCGTGGACGATCCGCAGCACGCCCGCGCGGACGAGCGGGGCGAGGGCCGCCGCCTGGACCTCGTCCAGGTGCGCCATCACCGGGTGCATCTTGAGGACCACGACCTGGAGCTCGACGAACAGCTTGTGGAGGACGTCGAGCGGGCCGATGGACGACGCGTTGCCACCACCGAGCACCAGGCACACGCGGCCTGGCGGCGGCCGACGGTACGGCGTCGCCATCGTCGACGGCAGCGACTCGGTCGTGACGTGCGGTCCATCCAGACGTCCGCGTACGTGCCGATGTAGGTCGCGCGGTCCACGATGTCCGTCGGGAACACCCGCGCCGTCACGAGCCCGTCCTCGCGCGTCCGAACCGGACCGGGGATCCGCGGCACACCCGACCGCTCGATCGCCCTGATGGCGTCGCGGTGGAGGCGGGCACCGCGGACGAAGATGTACGGCCCGACGATCGCCTCCTCGGCCGAGTCGGGACCGGCCGGGTCGAGCCCCTCGTGGCGGGACGCGAGCTCCGTCCAGCGGTCGGCAACAGGGAGCGTGGCCCGGATCACCTCGTCCAAGAGGCGGATCCGCGCCTCGGGTGTGGCACGGACCCAGCCGTCGGCGGCCGCGCGCAGGTCGGCGACGGCGGCATCCAGGTCCCCGGTGCTCGTGGCGTCGGGGACGGGCAGCCGCGCGGACGTACGGGTGCGGACCGACGGGGATGACGGGTGCGACCTCGGACGACCGGCTTCGGACACGGATCAGCCCGGTGCGATGCCGAACCAGCGGGCCTGCCGCTCGGCTGCGAACGCCGCCTTCTCCGCGGCGGTCTGGGACGACGGCACCACGAACGTGCCCGTGGGTTGCCCCGGCGTGGTGAAGAAGTCCACCTCGACGCGGCCGATCTCGTGGTTCCCGAGCTCGATCCAGCAGGTGCCGGTGCCGTCGTAGCCGGGCGGCTCGGGCTCGCCCCGGATCCGGCGACAAGCTGGTCGGCGATCACGCGCGCCGCGCGCTCGGCGAACACGCCCGCCTTCGGCGCGCCGACGCTCGTGACGTCGCCGACCGCGTAGACGCCGGGGAACCGGGTGGCGCCGGACCCGGGTCGACCGGGATCCAGCCGTTCCGGTCAGGCCCGACGCCGAGACCACGTCCGGCGCGCGGTGGACCGGGACACCGAGGAACAGGTCGAACGGCAGGGAGCTGCCGTCGCTGAGGAGCGCCTCGTGCGGGCCGGGTCGAGCGACCACCGTCCGGTCCGGGACGAACTCGATGTCGCGCTCGGCGAACCGGGCGAGGATCGCGTGCGAGGCTCCGGCGACGGCGGGAGCGGTGTCCCGAACGGGATGACCAGCTGGATGGTCACGGCGTCGCGCAGACCGCGCTCGCGGAGGTACTCGTCGAGGAGGATCGCGGCCTCGCTGGGCGCCGGCGGGCACTTGAACGGCGTCCCGCAGACGCCCATGATCGCGTGGCCGGACGTGAAGCCCGGGAGGATGTCGCGGACCGTCTCCGCACCCGTGACCGAGTAGAACTCGTTGCCGGCCTCCGCCAGGCCCGGCGTGGCCGCGACGTCGTAGTCCGCGCCGAGGGCAACGACCAGGACGTCGGCCTCGTAGGTGCCCGCGTCGGTCACGACGCGCCGGCCCTCCGGATCGATCGACGTGATCGTCTCCCGGCGGAAGCGGACGTGGGGCGTCTCCAGGTCGGCGTAGGCGCAGGCGGACCGCGGCGGGCGTCCGCCTGCCGAACATCACGTCCAGCTTCGAGAAGCCGAAGACGAAGGCGTCGGCGCGGTCGATCAGGGTCACGTCGACCCGGTCGCCCAATGCATGGGACAGCCGTGACGACAGCTCGAGGCCGCCGAAGCCGGCCCCGAGGATGAGCACTGAGGTGGTCACTCGTGGAGGATACGGGCATGGACCGACCGGCATGGCGCGGACCATGCCGTCGCAGGGAGGGTCGCGAGCAGCTCGACACCGGGGTGACATCGCCTCGCGGCGGCCCGGCCGGGCATCGATCCCGTGCCGGGCCGTCCGGGGCGCGTTACGAGGCTCGCCCGGCGTCCGTCGCCGCGGGCACCTCGACGAGGCGGCCGGTGCGCACGTCGTAGACGAAGCCGTAGACCGGGATGCCCCCGGGCACCAGCGGGTGCGTCCGGATCCGCCGGACGTCATCGACCACGCTGCCGGAGCGGTCGGCGATCGTGAGCCAGTCGATGTAGCGCGCCTCGGCGGAGCCCGGCCCGGTGCCGACATCGTGGAAGCCGTCCGGGCCGAGGGCCGCGGTCTCCAGGCTGCTGGCGAGGAGCCCGCGCATCACCTCGTCGGTGAAGAACTCCATGCCGCAGTCGGTGTGGTGGATCACGAACCACTCGGCGGTACCGAGCAGCTTGTAGGAGATCACGAGCGAGCGGATGGCGTCGTCGCTGGCGCGGCCGCCGGCGTTGCGGATGACGTGGGCGTCACCCTCGCGGAGGCCGGCGTACTTCGCGGGGTCGAGCCGCGCGTCCATGCAGGTGAGGATGGCGAAGCGGCGGGCCGGCGGGAGGGCAAGCTCGGCCCTGGCGCCGAACGATGCGGCGTAGGTGGCGTTGGCGGCGAGGACGTCGTCGAGGACCTGGGACATGGGGGGACGCTCCTTGGTAGGTCGGACTCTGATGGCGCACGCGGCTGGCCGCCGGGGAGACGCGCAGGCCGCGGTCCGGGGAGGAACCACGGCCCCGAATTGGGAGGCTGAGCCGTCTCGACCGCTCAGGTCGAGGACGTCAGACGCGCGCCTCCTCACGGCGGGGCCGCCTGGGACAGCAGCACCGGACGGGGATGGCGACGGGGTCGACGCGACAGGTCGTTCACAGGTCAACCTTAGTCGCGGAGGCGACGAGGCGCAACCGCCGCAGGGGCACGTCACGGGCAATGGGGCGCCATACGACCGGACGACGCCACCCGATTACCATCAGGCTCATGGAGACGTGCCGTGTCCCGGTTGACGACGGCGTCGAGCTTGCCGTGGACCTGTGGCCCCCCGCGACGGCCGAGGTGGACGCACCCGCGTTCCTCCTCGTTCATGGCCTTGCCTCGAACGCGCGGATGTGGGACGGCGTCGCCGGCGCCTTGGTCGCGGCGGGTCACGCCGCGTACACCGTGGATCTCAGGGGCCACGGCCGGTCGTCGAAGCCCGACGGACCCTACGACGTGCCGACGGTGGCCGGAGACCTGGCGACCCTGATCGGCAGCCTGGGCCTCCGCCGACCGGTCGTCGCCGGGCAGTCCTGGGGCGGCAACGTCGTCGTGGAGCTGGCTGCCGGTCACCCCGACCTCGTCAGCGGGATCGCCTGCGTCGACGGTGGATGGCTCGAGCCCAGCCGCGACTTCGCAGACTGGGAGGCATGCCGCGCCGCGCTGTCGCCTCCCCGGCTGGCCGGGCGCCGGCTCGACGAGATCGAGGGCTACGTGCGTTCTGCGCACCCGGACTGGCCCGAGACCGGGATCAGGGGCGTGCTCGCCAACTTCGAGGTCCGACCGGACGGCACCGTCGCCCCGTGGCTCACCTTCGACCACCACATCACGGTCCTCCACGGGCTCTGGGAGCACCACCCCTCGAGCCTCTACCCGGGCCTCGCCGTTCCGGTCCTGCTCGCGCCGGCCGACAGTGGCGCCGGTGACCGCATGGTGGGCAAGCGACGCGACGTCGAGGCGGCCTCGACGGTCATCCCGAATGCCCGCGTGCGGTGGTTCTCGGGCGACCACGACATCCACGCCCAGCGGCCGGACGAACTCGCGGGTGTGCTGCGCGACCTGTGCGCCGACGGGTTCTTCGCATGAGCGATCCGCGGATGCTGGCGATCATGGGGTCGGGGGAGACGGCGCCCACGATGGCGAAGGTCCACCGCGCCCTGTTCGAGCGCCTGGGTGGCGCCCCGGTCCCCGCCGTCATCCTCGACACGCCGTACGGGTTCCAGGAGAACGCCGACGAGCTCAGCGAGAGGACGGTCAGGTTCTTCGCGGAGAGCGTGGGCCGGGAGGTCGGCGTCGCCTCCTACCGGTCCCGTGACGTGGACGCCGTGACCGCGGCGACTGCCGTCGCCCGGATCCGACCGGCGAGGTACGTCATGGCCGGGCCCGGGAGCCCGAGCTACGCCCTCCGCAACTGGGTCGACGGTCCCATTCCGGCCGCCCTCGCGGAGATGCTGCGCGACGGCGGCATCCTCACGATGGCCAGCGCGGCGGCGCTCACCCTCGGGTCGGTCACCGTCCCGGTGTACGAGATCTACAAGGTTGGCGAGGAACCGGCATGGCTCCCGGGCCTGGACCTCCTGGGCGGCGCGACGGGCCTCCGGGCGGCGGTCGTCCCCCACTACGACAACGCCGAGGGCGGCAACCACGACACCCGCTTCTGCTACCTCGGCGAGCGCCGCCTTCGGATCCTCGAGGGGCAGCTACCACCTGACACGTTCGTGCTCGGGGTGGACAGCCACACCGCCCTGGTGCTGGACCTCGAACGGGGAGCCGCCTCCGTCTCCGGCCTGGGCGGCGTCACCGTCCGTGTCGACGGCCGCTCCGCCGTGTTTCCCGGCGGGAGCGAGATGCGCATCGATGCCCTGGCGGAGGCGGCCCGTGCGCTGGCTGCCGGAAGGGATCCGCTGACCGAGCCGGCCGGCGCGTCCGGGACGAGGGGCGCCGGTCGTGGGTCCGCCGCCATGCCGGCGGCCCGTCCGGGCCAGCCGTTGCGGAGCCAGGCCGCGAGCCTCGAGGGAGCTTTCCTGGCGGCACTGTCCGGCGGGGACGCCCGCACGGCCGTGGCGGCGCTCCTCGATCTCGACGAGGTGATCGAGGGTCGGATCCGGGGCGGCGAGGACAGCCCTGACCTCGACAACGCTCGGTCCACGTTCCGCTCGCTCCTCGTCCGCCTGGGCGAGGCTGCGGCCGACGGGGAACGGTCGGACCCCCGCGCCGCCGTCGAACCGTTCGTGGAGGCACTCCTGGTCGTGCGTGCCCGCGCCCGCGAGGCCCGCGACTGGACGACTGCCGACCTGGTCCGGGAGCGCCTCGCGGCCGCCGGGGTCGAGGTCCGCGACGAGGCGGACGGCTCGACCTGGAGCCTGGACGGTTCCGAAGCCAGTTCCGAGGCCGGCTGAGGCCGGCTGAGCGGGTTCTGAGGGCGGATGAGGGCGGTTCCGAGGCCGGCTGGGCGGTTGCGGCGCCGGCTGAGTCGGAGATCAGCCCGCCGTCATCCTGCCGCCAGCGCGCCGCGACCCGCCGGTCCTCGGACGGCACCACGCAGGACATCGACGGCCGCCGCCAGGGCGAGGAGCATCCCCGCCGCGAAGATCGGCCACGGATACGGACCCGGGAGGCCGCCCCCGACGAGCCGCCCGGCGTCGATCGTCCAGGACAGGACCACGATCACCCCGCCGACCAGCCCGGCGGCCCAGTGCCGGCGGGCCAGGACCACGGGCCGCCCGGAACGCAGCGTCCATGCCGCGGCGAGCCCGACCCCGACCAGTGCCACGCTCACCGCCACCGGCGACCAGACGGGGCCGACCCACGGCACCGGGATGAGGAACAGCAGGTCGGTCGTCCCGAGCGATGGGGGCCAGCCGCTGAACACGTTCAGCCACGCGTAATAGCCGATGTCCCAGGTGCCGAAGACCACGGCGCTCCACGCGAGCCGCTCCACCGAGGTCCGCCCCGCGAGCATGCCCACCGCCCCGATCATCACGAGCGTCGCGGCCTCCCGGCCGACCTCGATGACGACCAGGTCGCCCGCCTCGATCGCCGGGCGGAGCGGGAACAGCGCCCCGACCTGTCCGCCGAGGGCCAGCTGGAGGTAGACGACGACGGCGGACTCGAGATAGGCCATCGCCAACGCGTAGAGGAGCACGGTGACCGCGGTGACCCGGAACGAGAGGTGGCCGGCCATGCGGGCACGCTAGCACGGGGGCCCTTGGGCTGGCCGCCGCGGTGGCGAGGGCCGCGGCGGCCATGGCCCGATTTGCAGCCGGGGGCAGGAGGGCGCATGCTCGCCGCCTCCATGTCCGACCCCGCCGCGCCCCTCCGGCTCCTGATCGTCGACGATCATGAGGTCGTGCGCCGGGGACTGGTCGACTTCCTCGACCGCCGGCCCCAGTTCCAGGTCGTGGCCGAGGCGGGGACGGCCGCCGAGGCAGTCGCACAGGCCAGGCGCCATCTCCCGGACATCGTCCTGCTCGACATCAGGCTCCCCGACGAATCCGGGATCGAGGCGTGCCGCCGGCTGCGGGACGAGCTCCCGGCCATCAAGGTCGTGTTCCTCACGAGCTCCCCCGACGAGCACGACGTGCTCTCCGCGGTCGTCTCGGGTGCGCGCGGGTACGTCCTCAAGCAGTCACGGTCGGCCGAGATCGTGCGGACGCTCGAGGCGGTCGGCAGGGGGGAGTCGCTGTTCGATCCCGGTGTCACCGGGACGGTCCTCGAGCGAATTCGGCGGATCGCGAGCGGTGCCGATCCGGACGAGGCGGCCCTGACGGTGCGGGAGCGCGAGGTCCTCCCGCTGATTGCCGCCGGGATGACGAACCGGGAGATCGCCGCGACGGTCTTCCTCTCGGACAAGACGGTCAAGAACTACGTCAGCTCGATCCTGGCGAAGCTGGGCCTGAGCCACCGCGCCCAGGTGCCGGCGTACGTCGCCGACCACGATCCGCTGCCGGCGACGCACAACCGCCCGACGTCAGGACGCTAGGGCGCACGCCACCCGATACGAGTGAACCGGACACGTGCGGCAAGGACACGTGCGGCCCCATGCGTTGCGGACTACCCTTGGCCCGACTCCACGTCGGCCGGGCCGTTGGCCCAAGCCTCGGGGAGCGGGCCGAAGGATCGGTCATTGGGAGACGACACCATGACCCTGCCCCCGGGGAGCGACCTCCAGCGAACAGTCCGGCTCGCCCGGCGGATCAACGCCCCGCCCGAGCGCGTGTCGCGCGCGTGGAGCGATCCCGATGAGCTCGCCCGCTGGCTCCCCGAGCAGGTGGAAGGCGCCCTCGCCGAGGACGCACGCACGGTGCTCGTCTGGCGCGATCGCCGCGTCTGGTGGGACGTGGTCGAGGCGACGGCCGGGCGGGCGTTCGTGTTCCGCCGGCCCTGGCTCACGGACGAGAGCCTCGTGACCACCGTCAAGGTCACCATCTCACCGTCCGGGTACGGCACCCGGCTGCGGCTCGAGGACGGTCCGTTCCCGCTCGAACAGCCGGGCGGCCTGGACGCCTGGGCCGAGGCGATCCAGACGTGGAGCGAGGCGCTGGTGATGCTCCGCGCTTACCTCGACTTCAGCGTGGACATCCGGCCGAGGCAGTAGGCCCGGGCTCCGGGGTCACGCTTCGCCGCCCGCCACGCCGCCGCACGCCGCCTGCCACGACGGCGCGGTTGGGCCGCTTATCAGGCTGCTGTGGGAGGGACCCACCGGGGCCGAGGCTCGAAACCGGCCGCCCGGTAGCACCGGTCGATGAGGCTCATGGTCTCGACGGCGTCGTCGCTGTCGGTCGGCATCCGGGCGCCGGTCCGGACGGCGGCGATGAAGGCCTCGAGCTGGTACGTGTAGGACGACCGGCGGCCGAGATGCTCGACGCGCTCGCCGGCGGCGGTCTTCACCAGCAACCTGTCGTCGAGGTGCGGCTGGATGAAGTTCGCGATCCTCGCCTCGCCCCGGGACCCGATGAGCCGGTACGTGAGCTCGGGTGCGTCGCCGGCCATGTTGCAGTGCGCCAGCCCGGTCGCGCCGGTGGGGAACTCCAGGTCGGCGTCCATCCACTCGTCCACGCCCGGCTGGCCGGCCCGCTCGCCGCCCCGTGCCGCCACGAGGACCGGCTCGCCGCCCGCCCACGGGGCCAGCACCCGGTGGGCGTGCAGGCCGTAGCAGCCGAGGTCCATGAGCGCTCCGCCGGCGACCGCGAGGGACCAGCGGAGATCGCCCGGCTCCGGGGCCGGGATGACCATGCGGACCTCCACGTGCCGCAGCTCACCGAGCTCGCCCGACGCGAGCAGCGCGTGGAGCCGCTGCGTGACCGGGTGGTAGAGGTAGTGGAACCCTTCGGCGACCACGACCCCCGCACGCCGGCCCGCGTCGCGAACCTCGGCCGCCTCGTCGGCGTTGCTCGCGAACGGCTTCTCAGACAGGACGTGCTTGCCGTTCGCGATGGCCGCGAGGTTCCAGGGCGCGTGCAGGCCGTTCGCCAGCGGGTTGTAGACCGCCTCCACCTCTGGGTCGGCGACGACGTCGGCGTACGAGTCGAGGACGCGCTCGATGCCATGGGACCTTCCGAAGTCCTCGGCACGAGCGCGGTCGCGTGCCGCGATCGCGACGAGGCGGGTCCCGGTCAGGCCGGCCGGCGCGACGATGGACAGGGGTGCGATCCGGGCCGCACCGAGGATTCCGACGCGAAGGGGCTCCATCTGGACCAGCCTTTCCGGGCTCGCGGGCGACGATCGGGGTGTACGGTCGTCGGCGGTTCGATCGTCGTTCGAGGCAGACACGAGCCCGCGAAGAGGATCGCACCTCGGGGCGGCATCGCGCGCGGCGTCTGCATCGATATGCAACCAGGCGGCGTCGAATGGGGTTTACCGTTCATGAACACCGTCCAACGCCTCCCCTGGCAAGTCTCCTTCGCGGCGCTCGGCGTGATCTGGGGCTGCTCGTTCCTGTTCATCAAGCTGGGACTGCAGTCATTCACGCCCGTGCAGGTCGCCTTCGGACGGCTCGCGATCGGAGCTCTGACGTTGCTCGTCGTCGGTCGGATCGCCGGTGCCCGTCTCCCCCGCTCCCGGACCACGTGGCGTCACCTCGCGGTCGTGGCGCTCCTGTTCTGCAGCATCCCGTTCACGCTGTTCGCCTTCGGCGAGACGCAGGTCTCGTCGGTCCTCGCCGGGATCATCAACGCGGTGACGCCCCTGACGACCCTCGTCGTCGTCCTGGCCGCGTTCCCCGAGGAGCGGGTGACGCGCGAGAAGGTCGTCGGCCTCGTCATCGGCTTCGCCGGGGTCCTCGTCGTCCTCGGAGTCTGGGCGGGCATCGGGGTCGGGGAGATCACGGGCGTGGCCGCGTGCGTGGCCGCCGTTTGCTGTTACGGCATCGCTTTCCCCTACACCCGACGGCATCTCGTAGGTACGGGAGAGAGCCCACTCACGCTCGCGACCGGCCAGGTGCTCCTGGGGGCCGTGTTCCTCGCCCCGGTGGTCGCCGTCACGGCCGCGGTCGACGGAGGCGCGATCCGGACGCCGATCGAGCCGAGCACGATCCTCGGGATGCTCGCCCTCGGTGCGCTGGGCTCCGGTATTGCCTACGTCCTGAACACCCGGGTCGTCATCGCCGCGGGCGGCACGACGGCGAGCTCGGTGACATACATCACCCCACTCGTCGCGGTTGCGGTCGGATCCACGCTCCTGAACGAGCCGGTCACGTGGAACGAGCCGGTCGGTGCGCTGATCGTGCTGTTCGGCGTCGCAGTTGCCCAGGGTCGGGTCAGCGGCCGATCAATCCGGCTCCCGAGTCGTGCCGCCGTCGATCAACCTCCCGGCTGACGGATCTCCGCGACGAGCCCGGCGCGCCCGGCGGGCCGGTCGAGCTCGCGCTGCTCGCAGGCGAACCCGTCAGTCTCTCCCCGCCGCAGCCCCGCTCCCGATTGCCTTGCCGACGGCGGCGACCAGCTGTCGGGCCTGATCGCGATCCTTCTCGTTGGGATGCTCGTGGTCGGCCATGATGCCGCAGTACACGTCGTGGACCGCCTGTGACATCGTGTCCAGGTCTGCGATCCACACGCCGCGCTCGAGGAGAGCGCCCATCGCGCCGTCCACGGTCTCACGGTGCATCGCGTCGTCCAGAGCCTCTCGCATCGCCATGGGGCACCTCCAGCGGTAGCCTAACCCACCACCCCGCCGGAGTCACACGGGGGTCGCGCACCGTGGGTCGCGCTCACGTCGGCCCGGATCGAGCGTCGAGGAGCTGAGCCGGGTGGCAGCTGCCATACCAGGGGGAACCCCGGCCAGTCGGCCGCGAAGGTCCTCGCCGCATTCGGTGGTAGTGTCCGCACGAAGGGCCTGCGAGAGGGATCCGCCGGCCCGCCTCGCACATCGGACGAACTGCCAGTGACGGCGTTCTGCGAGCATTTCGAGCCCGACGTCCGCGTCGACCCGCCGCTCCGGGTCTGCTCCGCGTGCACCGAGATCGGTGGCAGCTGGGTCCATCTCCGCCAGTGCCTGAGCTGCGGGCGCACGAGCTGCTGCGACCTGAGCGACAACCGGCATGCCACGGCCCATTTCCGCGAAACCGGGCATCCGATGATCAGGACTGCCGAGGCCGGGGAGGAGTGGCGGTGGTGCTATCACGACGATCGCCTCTACGAGCCCGGCTCGACGGTCGACGAGGGCGCCGCGACATGACCGTACCCGCGACGCCGCGCCGTAAGCGGTCGACAGGGATCAGGCCACCGCACCCGAGCCGCCACCCGAACCCCACCCGATCACCCCATCACCTGGAGAGGCGCCCCATGATCGAGAACGCCACGCCAGGCCCGCACGGGCCGCTGGCCAGCGTCCTGGCCGTCCGCAGGGGGCAAGGGGACCTGAACACCGGGGGCCTCGAGCACCGGGAGGCGCTCGTCTACACGCTGGGCAAGGCTGCCGAGCTCGAGCACCTCGTGATGCTCCAGTACCTGTTCGCGGCCTTCTCGCTCAAGCAGAGCGTCGAGGAAGGGCTGACGCCCGAGACGCTCGCCGCGGTCCAGCGCTGGCGCAGGACGCTGCTGGAGATCAGCGAGCAGGAGATGCTCCACCTCGCGCTCGTCCAGAACCTGCTGACGGCGGTCGGCGCGGCCCCGCGCCTCGCCCGGCCGAATCTCCCGATGCCCGCCTATGCCTACCCGGCCGGGGTCAGGATCGAGCTCATGCGGTTCGGGGAGGCCGCCCTCCGCCACTTCGCCTTCCTCGAGCGGCCGGACGGGATGGACGTCGAGGACGCCGAGGGGTTCGAGGCGATCGCGCAGGCCGTCGCGCTGCCTCACGACGAGCACGACGAGATCGTCCCCTCCCTCCAGGAGTTCGACACGATCGGCCAGCTCTACCGCTCCATCCAGACCGGCCTGGAGTACCTCGCCGGGCGCCTCGGGCCTGAGCGCCTGTTCATCGGGCCCCCGAACGCGCAGGCGACCGAGGAACACTTCCGGTGGCCGGAGCTCGTCGCCGTGACCGACCTCGCATCGGCGCGGCGGGCCATCGACACGATCGTCGAGCAGGGCGAGGGGGCCCGCGGCGAGTGGCGCGACGCCCACTTCGGGCGCCTCCTGGGCATCCTCGACGAGTACCTCGAGCTCAAGCAGGCGGATCCGGACTTCGAGCCCGCCCGGCCCGTCGTGGCGGCGAATGTCCGGCCGCAGCCCACGGGCGTCGTGGTGCCCCTGATCACGGACGCGGGGACGACGCGCGCCATGGACCTCCTCAACGTCGCCTACGAGGTCCTGCTCCAGCTCCTGTCGCGGTACTTCGCCCACACGGACGAGTCGCCGGAGCAGCTCGAGGTCCTGGCCGACGTGTCGGTCGGGCTGATGTACGCGGCGATCAAGCCGCTCGGCACCGTCGTCACCACGCTGCCCGTCGGCCCGGACCTGCCGGGCGTCACCGCGGGCCCGGGTTTCGAGCTCTTCTACCAGGTGGACTACCTGCTCCCGCACCAGGCGGCGGCATGGGTCCTGATGGAGGAGCGCCTGCGCGACGCGGCCGCGTTCGCCCGCCGCTGCGGCGAGCTGTGCACGCCCGCCCTCATGTCACCGCTCGCCAAGGTGGCTCGATCGCTCGAGAAGTACGCCGACCAGCTGCTGGCGGCATCCTGAGGCGATGGACAGCTTGGCGTGGCGCCTGGACGGCAGGACCGCACCCACGATGGAACCTCGGCCGGAGGGGCACGGCGGCATGATCCACGACATGTCGGGCAATGCGACGCCCGATCGAGCATGGCACGCCCCTCAGGTCGGGAGGCGGCGGTGCGCTCGACCCCCTCGTCGGGCCGCAGTGCTCGCTCGCCGTCCAGATGCGCCGGGCGACCGGCGCGGTCATCGGGCGCAGTGCCGAGCTCGACGCGATCTCCCAGGAGCTGCGGGAGGCCACCGGCCGCCTCGCCGCGGTGACCCTCGAGGGCGAGCCAGGCATCGGCAAGACGCGCCTGCTGCTCGCTGCATCCGAGCTCGCGTCGGCGGGCGGGTTCACGTGTGTCGCGATCACGGCCGACGAGGAGATCCGCGGGCCGTTCCTCGTCGCGCGCAGCCTGTTCCTCTCGGCCGCGATCCAGGACTCGGCCGCGGGCACGCCGGCGGAAGCGGCCGTCAGGCGAGTGAGCGAGGCCATCTCCGGGCGTGACGAGCCCGGGTTCGAGGCGATGTCGCCGGACGCCAAGCTCCTCAGGGCCTTCGACCTCGCGGGCGTGGCGATCTCGGCGCTCGCGGGGATCCGCCCGCTGGCGCTGCTCATCGACGACGTCCAGTGGGCCGACGACGACACCCTGCGGCTCCTCCGGTACGTCGTCCGGAGCGACGCCGATCGGCCGGTCTTCCTGTTCCTGACGATCCGGCCCGATGAGTTCGCAACGGTCACCGAGGCGGTGAACTTCGTCGCCGACATGGAGCGCATGGGCCTCGTCCGGCGGTTGCGGCCCGGACGGTTCGGCGCGGTCGAGTCTGCGGAGCTCGTGAAGCGCGTGCTCGGCGGTCCGGTCGAGGCGGCGTCGGCCGCGGCGATGCACATGCAGTCCGAGGGTGTGCCGTTCATCGTCGAGGAGCTGGCCCGGACGCACCGCGAGGCCGGTACGCTCCAGCAGATCGATGGCGAGTGGCGGCTCGGCCGCAATGCGGCGCGTCTCGTGCCATCCGCCGTTCGGACGCTCATCGAGCGCCGAGCCGCCCGGCTCCCGGCCCGGACGCGGGCCGCGCTCGGCGATGCAGCGATCCTGGGTCGCAGCTTCAGCCTCCGAGACCTCCGGGCGATCCGCGCACGGGTGGGCGATGGCGACCCCGTGTCGTACGGCCCGGCAACTCCCAGCGGCGAGCCGGCTGGTCCGGGTGACGCTGCCGATTCGCTCGCGGATGAGCTCGAGCCCGCCGTCCTGGCGGGACTCCTGCTCCCGCAGTCCCAGGGGGAGCCCGCGGACTACACGTTCACCCACGAGCAGGTCCGCCAGTTCGCCGTGAACCTGCTGTCGGCCGCCCGTCGCCGGCAGGTTCACGCTTCGGTCGTCGACCTGCTGCTGGAGGGAGGCGACCCGGCGCCCGCCGGGCTGCCGATGCTCGCTCGGCATGCGCTCGCCGCCGGCGACACGGCTCGTGCCGCGCGCTTCTCGATCGACGCTGCGGTCGCCGCCCTCGCCTCCAACGCCCCCGAGGAGGCGCTCCGTCTCGTCGAGCAGGCGCTGCCCGGTCGTCTCGTCGCCGGCCGACCGGCGGGTCCTGCTCGCGACTCGCGATGATGCGTTCGCCGCCCTTCGCCGGACGGACGAGCGACTCGACGGCCTGACCGAGCTGGCTGCGCTCGCCGAGGCGATGCGCGATCCGACGATCGAGCTCGACGTTCAGCTCCGACGCGCGTCGGCACTGCGCATGAGCCACGACGAGGACGCCGCCGCTGAGCTCGCCCGCCGCGTCCGCGTTCGCGCGGCCGAACGAGGGGACGCCGCCACGGAGCTGCGGGCGACGCTCGAGCTCGGCCAGGCGCTGCTCCGGAGTCCGCTCGGCGAGTCGTTCGGAGGGGCCGCCATCGAGGTGGACTTGAACGGGGCCGACGAGGCCTATCGGCAGGCCATCGAGCTCGCCGAGGGGCTCCACGACGACCGCAGCCTGGCCGCCGCCCTCCGCGAGATCGGGATGATCGACTTCGCTCGTGGGCGGGCATGGTTCTCCGGCGAGGTCCTGTCCGGTCGAGGGACCGAGGTGCTCGCACTGTTTGGGCCGGGCGGCGAGTTCATGGACCAGATCCTGGCGACGCCGGTCGGCCCCCTCTTCGTCGAGGCGACGGCGGTCCTCGAACGCGCGCTCGGCATCTTCGAGCGGCTCGGCGACCGCACCGGCGTCATGTCGACCGTCATCGCGATGGCCTACGCACAGTACGTCCCGGTGATGCACCTGTCGTCGTCGGCCCGGCATCTCGAGGAGATCCGGCGGGTGACGGGCCGCCTGTCCGAGCTCGTCACGGAGAGCGAACGGGCCCGCCTCGACCTCCAGATGCTGTTTGGCGTCCACGTCTACTCGCGCGCCAAGGTGGTGCCTGACCTGGCCCTGTCCCGTGGCGAGGATGCCCATCGGGCGGCGAAGCTCCAGGGCGACCGGACCATCGAGTTCCTCGCGGCCGGCGGCGTGGCGATGAGCCTGCTCGAGCTGGGCGACGTCGACGGGGCCGAGAGTTGGATCGGCCTGGCCGCCGCCGCCGCGTCCAAAGCCCCGTCGCGACCTCGCGCCCGTCAGCTCGAGACCTGGCGCGGCATGGCCCGGGCACGCGCCGGCGACGCGGAGGGTATGCGCCGTCATCTCGAGCAAGCCGTTGCGATGGCGGACGGAGGGGGCGGTGCGTCCGCGCGGTGCGAGGCCCTTGCCTGCCTCGCCATCGAGGCGGCGCGCCTCGTCGTGAGTGGCATGTCCGACGGCTCGGCAGCCGCCGAGGGCAGCGCGCCGGACCCGGCGCTCGTGGAGCTCGTCGAGCAATCGGCGGCGAGGGTCAAGGAGCTGCAGGTGCTCCTGCCGGGGCACGCGCCGTGGGAGGCGCAGGCGGACGCCGCGCTGGCCACGATCGCCCTGGCCCGGGGCGACATCGGGGCTGCCGTCATCGCCGGCGGCGCGGCATTCCAGGCGCTCCAGGCCGGGCTCCACGAGGACACGAGCCTCGAGATCGTCATCCCGGCGGCCCGGGCCGTCTTCGCCGGGGCGCCGCCGGAGGTCCAGGGATTCGTTCGCGACTTCCTCCGGTCCACACTGTCCAGGATCGCGCAGGGAACGGCCGACGAATCGATCCGCGTTCGATGGCTCACCGGGCCCATCGGGCGCGAGCTGGTCGAGCTGGCCGGCCCCATGGATGCGCCCGCCCTCGAAGCGGCGGTCGGCGCGGAGCCGGGGTCTGCGGCGCCCGCGGCCGGCACCAGCCTGGATGATCGGGAGCGCCGACTGCTGCAGCTCCTGACCGAGGGTCGGACGAACGCCGAGATCGCAGCCGAGCTCGAGGTCACCGAACAGGAAGTGGCCCAGCGCCTTACCCGGCTGTTCGCCCGGCTTGGCACCTCGAGCCGCGCCGAGGCGACATCGCTGGCCTTCCGCGGGCTCGCCGCGGTGGGGTCTCGCTGATGGCCGTCCGGGCGCGCGTCGATCGCCACAAGTGCATTGGAGCAGGCAACTGCATCACCCTCGCGCCGACTGCGTTCGACTGGCTCGCCGGCGACTACGGCAAGAGCGACGTCGTCGGGCCCGACAGCGTCGACGAGGAGGTCCTCCGCGCCGCGGCATTTGCGTGCCCGACCGCCGCGGTCATCCTCGAGGACGTCACGGAGCTCCTGCCGTGGCAGTTGCGTGGCAAGAGCGGCCCCGCCCGACGGGTCCTGAAGACCTTCATGTTCACGGATATCGTGGGCTCGACAAACCTCGTGGAGGCGCTCGGCGACGAGGCCTGGGAGACGATGCTGCGCTGGCATAACACGGCCCTGCGGGAGGTGTTCGTGGCCCACAGCGGCGAGGAGATCTCCACGACCGGTGACGGCTTCTTCGTCAGCTTCGATTCGCCGGACCTCGCGGTGGCGGCGGCGATCGCGATCCAGCGGCGACTTGCGGAACATCGCTCGACGCAGGGCTTCGCGCCCCAGCTCCGCATCGGCCTCCATGCCTCCGACGCGACGCAGGTCGGAGGCGACTTCCACGGCAAGGGCGTCCACGAAGCGGCGCGGATCGCGGCACTCGGTGGGGCAGGCGATATCGTCGCCAGCGTGGCGACGGTCGGCGAGCTGCACGGGACATCCAATCTCCGCAGCATGACCCTGAAGGGCTTCTCCGGGCCGATCGAGGTCGTCAACGTCGACTGGCGCTGACGGCCCGCTCACGATCCGGTGATGTCGGCTCCATCGACCTGATCGGGCAGGGCCTCCCTCGCGGCCATTCGGATCCCACAGGGCGGCGTGCGCGACACCTCGCGCCGGCCGCGCTGTCTCCAACAGGCGCTACGCCACCGCAGTGCCGTGCCCGGTTGAGGAGTCAGGCGCTCTCGTCTAAGCTAAGGTAAGTGGGCCAGCACTCAGGCACCCGGTGCACCTGGAGCTGTTCCGGGTCGAGGCGTGACGCCAGTCATGCCGGATGGATGGACCGGGGCGCTACCCTCGCTGACATGAGCGATCGCAAGCGCCCCCTCCTGCGCCTCCTCCAGGCCGTTGTCGTCGTGGCAGCCGTCGGCTTGGTCATCCTCCGGTTCATCGCGCTGGATGCCGGCTCGCACTCGGCGAGCGACACCCTGCGACCATGGCTGGTCCAGGGCTCGCTCATCGGGCTCGCAGCTTCGTCGCGGTGTTCGTGCTCAACCATTGTCGGGACGCAATTGAGCCCTGACCAGATCCGGTAATCGCAGCGACCGAGGTTGAGGACACACGACCTCTGCGCTAGACTCGCGTTCTCCCGAGCGGGAGTAACTCAGTTGGCAGAGTGTCAGCTTCCCAAGCTGAATGTCGCGGGTTCGAACCCCGTCTCCCGCTCCACCGTCTCCCGCTCCACCCTTCCCTTTGCAGGCTGGCCGCGAACTGCCGCGTCCGAAGGGTAGGTCTGCGAACAGCCCCGCCCTGGGACCAGGGTCAGCCGTGATTGACCGCGCCGCTGCGAACCTGCTCGAGCGTCGGGCACGGGTCGAACTTGTAACGGTCGCACTCGTCCTCGGTGAACCCGCGAGTCAGCGAGTTGCGCGCGATCTCGAGGAGCTCGTCCGTGTCGATTGTCACGACGCGGAGCTGGCCGTCCTCGAGCACCACGCCGAGGTGCGTCTGGCTGATGAAGGCGAGGCCGATAACAGCCCTCCCTGGGAAGTCCATCTCGTTGACGAGCCGCCCACTGTCGTCCCATACACGGATTGAGCCATCAGTGGCGCCTGTCGCGACCAGCGTTCCGTCAGCGCGGAGCGCGGCTGCCTGGATCAATCCGGCGTGCAGCCGCGGCTGGCTCGGTTGCGTGTTGTTCAGCGAGACCGGATCCAGCCAGTAGAGCGCCTTGTCGATCGCGGTGGCGGCTCCTTCTGCCAGAAACCCGCTGACGGCGACCATGCTCGAGCCATCAGCCGACGGGCCCAGGAGAAGCAGATTGCGGGCGAGGTCGGGCAGGGCTCGTGTGGCGATGACCTGCCAGTCTGTGGTCGAGATTGTCGCCAACGAATTGTGCGTTGCGCCTCCTTGGGTGTCGGTCATGTACGAGACGACAAGGTGCTTCGCATCACTCGTGAAGGCGACGTCGAAGGCGCGCAGGTCAGGGTTCCAGGCTGCGAGGCTGGCGCTGATGATGCTGCCATCAATTGCGTTCCACACGGCGAAGTAGCCGTCTATTTCGTCGACCATGGCAATCATCGTGCCGTCGGGCGACCACCGGATCTCGTGTTCGCGGAGGCCATCGATGGCGAACGGCGTCTGCGGAAACTCGCCGCAGCCATTGTTCCGATGCTCGCGGCGGGCGATCTGGAGCTGGCTGGTGTCGCTGCGGTTGAACCAGCAGAGTCCATCGAGCTCGAACAGGCTGGAGCCATTGGCGACGTCGACAACCTCGACCGGCCCGACGAACAGGTCTGAGTCATCTAAGCGCTGCATGCGTCGGGCGAGACGGGTCCCGTCAGGCGAAAGGACGCCCAGGAAGCCGCCATTGGCTGAACCAAGTGGCTGAAGTGACGTCCGATCGAGGAGGGTAAGGGTTTCCGCGTCCGGAACGCCGTCCGCCCCGCAGATGCTCGTTACGGCGACGGTCTGGCCAACCGCGGACACCGCCTGCCCCGGAAGCGGACTGTCGCAGCCGCCGTCAGGCACGGTCGCTGACGCGAGGCCAACGTTGTCCACGGCGGCGATCTCACCCCGCAGCGAGGTGTCGATGAGCAGCGCCGTCGGCCCCTCTGTCGAGGGCACGAGAACCAGACCCGCCGCATTTGGCGACGGCCGCCCCTCCGGTGCGCCGTAGGAGAGGATCTCTTCGCCCGACTCGACGTTCCACTGGTGCAGGCGCCCGTCGTCGCCGGTCGAGAACACGCTCGCGCCGTCAGGCGCAAACTGGGCAAACGCGCCGTGTGTCTTCGGGTCGGGCGCAAACTCACTCATTGGTCTTCTCACGCCCGCCGGGTCTTCCGGGTCGAGGCCCACATCGGCGAGCTTCTGGACATCGAGGTCCCAGACCTGCAGCTTTCCAGCGACGTCGACGAGCAGGCGCGATCCGTCGGCTGTCACGTCGTGCACCAGACCGAAATCAGCGACGGGCAGCTCGACGCGCTGCCCGGCGGCGGGCCGCGCCACAACCGCAGGCGCCCCGACTGTCTGACCCGTCTCTGCGTCGAGCGCAAACTCGTTGAACACGATCGTTGAGCCGTCGGCACTGACGGCGTACTCGTTGTTCGGAAATGCGGCCGTGGTCAACGTCGTTCGCTCGCCAGTGCCCAGATCGATGCTTTCCAGACTCATCTCCCTCCTCGGGGGCGCGTACCCAAGGCATGGCCGCGCGTTGGAAGTGAAGGCGATCGCCGTGCTGTTCGAGACTGCGACGACGGCGGCGCCACAGGGGCCGGTATCGATCCGGCGGATGTCGGCGCCAGTGAGGGCGTCGCGAACATAGATTCCAGCCTCCGCCGAAGAGGCGCCGGCGGGTGGTTCCGAGTCGAAGAAGGCGCCGAATACGACGCGGCTGCCGTCGGGCGAAAACATCGCCGCGCCGACCGCGAGCCCCTCGGTCGAGGGCTGAAACGACCAGAGTCTCCCATCACCCTGCTCGGCCTCGCGGTCGACCACCTCCAGGTAATCATGGGGCCTGTCGAAGATGCAACCGCTGGCGGCGAGTAGCGGCCTGACGGGTCGAGATCGGCGCATCAGGGCACCGACTGGGATGATCGGCCGGCCACGCGTAGCGGTAGATGATCCGGTCGGCATCCCAGGCGCGATGGAGAGCGGCGACAGATTCGACCGGTGGGCTCGGCGATCGAGGCTGCCGCGATGGCGAGCAGCTTGCTCAACGTTGGATCGTCGTCGCGCGCAGCGATTGCCGACGCAGCGAGCTCGCGCGACCGGGCGAACTGCTCCGACTGGCGGGCGACCTGGCCCTGGTAGACAGCGAAACCGCCGGCGGCAACGGCGACGACGAGCAGGACGCCCGCACCGGCGAGGAGGAGCACGCAGCCGCCGGTTCGTCCGACGCTGACGCTCGACCTCGGCCTCAGACGCGAGCCGGCTCTGCTCGAGGAAATCGCGCTCGAGCGGGTTGAGCTCCAGGCTGTGTTCGGGTGACCACTCCAGCGCGGCGGCCAGCCGGGCGCCGCGATAGAGATCGCCCGACTCGCGGCCGCGCGCTTGCCAGTCGCGCGCCGCCCCGATCAGATGCAGACGCAGCTGCCGGCCGGCGGCGTCCTCCTCGAGCCAGCGCTGCAGCCGCGGCCACTCTCGCAGCAGTGCCTCGTGGGCAACCTCGACGTAGCCGTCGCCGGCCGTCAGCAGCCGGGCATCGGTGAGCCTGGTCAGCACGTCGCGCGACGCGCTGATCCGACTGGTCGAATTCGCTCAGCGGCACGCGCCGCCGGACGATGCCCTCACCCTCGCCCGTGCCGGCCAGGCGCAGGAAGATCGAGCGAGCGATCGCACGCTCGTCCTCGCTCAGACCGGCGTACGCGCCCTCGGCCAGGCGGGCGACCGCGCCCTGGACTCCACCTCTCGACCGGTACGCGGCGAGCGTCAGCCGGCCCGCGTGCCGAGCCTGCCACAGCTCGAGCAGCGCGGTCGACAGCAAAGGCAGGGAGCCCGGTTCGTCGCCCAGTTCGGCCAGCAGCGCCTCGGTCAGGTCGGGCTCGACGCGGAGCCCAACCCGCTGCGCCGGGCGCTCGATGACCGACGCGAGCTCGGCGTGGGTCAACGGCCCGACGAGGACCTGGTTCGTGCCGACGAGCCGCGCCAGCTGCGGGTAGGCCGCGCAATGGCCGTAGTGGTCGGCCCGCATGGCGAGGACGACTTTCAGGTTCTCGCGCTCGGTCGTCAGCAGGTCGATGAAGCTCGCTCCGCTCCGCCTCGTCGCGGGTCGAGTTGAAGACCTCTTCGAACTGGTCGACGACGAGGACCAGCCGGCTGCCGGCCGCGATCGTCGCGAGCGTCTCATCGAGCGTCGCGCCGAGCGCACGCTCGAGCTCCGCCAGCGGGTGCTCGCCCGGCCGCATGATGTGCTGACGCCAGCCGGCCGAGCCGGGCAGCACGCCGCCCGCGAGCGCGGGCAACAGCCCGGCGCGGAGGGCCGAGGACTTGCCGCTGCCGGAAGCGCCCACGAGGGCGAGGCAGGAAGCCCCGACGAGCCGCGCGACCAGCTCGGCGACGAGCCGCTCCCGGCCGAAGTAGTACTCGGCATCGTCGGCGTCGAAGGCGGCGAGGCCCTTGTAGGGGCAGACGTCCTGGCGCGCGGCCGCGGCCGGGGACTGCGCGCCGTCGGAAGTTCGGTCGGCGGCGTAGAGCTCCGACCACTCGCGCGACGAACTCAAGGTCGGCCACGTCGCCGATCAGCTCGTCCTGCGCGGCTCGCAGCCGCCGGCGGCCGTCCGACGTGCGACGAGCCGATGCCTCGAGCCGCGCCGCCGCCGCGTCGCGCGCCCAGGCGCTGCCCAGCGGTGCACCGCTGCCGGCACGCCGCCACTTCGGTCGTAGATCTCGGCGATCGGGACCTGACCGGCCGCCCGACCGGCATACAGGGCGGCGATGGCGCGCACGGCATCCGGCTCGAGCGGACCCAGCGGCAGGCGTTGCGATGGCGGCGCGAGCCGTTCGACGAGCGAGAGCAGCGGCGGCGCCGCCTCCTCCCGGTGCGTCAACAGCAGCAGCGTCGGCGTCCCGTTGACGCGCGCGGCAACGGCGCTCATCCTGCGCGCGGCGGACAGGGGCGCGGCGTCGAGATCGTCGACGATGACAAGCTTCCTGCCCGTTTCCGCCAACGCCCTGGTCAGCGCGTCGGTGTCGGCGGTCGCGCCGAAGTACGTGACGGTCGCCCCGTCGGCATGGGCACGGGCGGCGAGCTCCGCCGCCAGGCGCGTCTTGCCGATACCCGGCTGGCCGGAGATCGACGATCGTCCGTCCTGCGCCGTGGCCGGCGCGCCGCCAGTGCCAGCCGAGCGAGCGCAGCTCGACCGATCGACCGGCCAACGGCACGATCGCCTCAAGCTCGGCCGGCAGGGGCGGCTGGAGCCCGTCGCCCAGCTCATCCGATGGACTCGGATGGACGTCGGGAGGCTCGCGCTGGTCGGGCTGGCGCTCCGTCTGGACGAGCGACCGGGCCGGCTCGCCCGTCGCCTCCACCCGGACCGCGTCCACCGGCTCGCGGAGGCCCTTCAGCTTGGTGGGCGGCAGGGCGACGAAGTCGAGGCCAGGCAGCGGACCGGCGAGCTGACGCAGGCTCCGCGTGGCGATCGTTTCCGAGGCTGCGGCGAGCGAGCACAGTCGCGCCGCGACGTTGAGGGCCGCACCGCGAAAGCCGTCGCCTACCGGGACCGCCTCGCCGGCGTCGAGCCCGATGCCGACCGGCAGCGGCAGCGACGGGTCGATCCGAGTTTCGGCCGCGAAGGCCGCCTGGAGCTCGGCCGCCGCACGCAATGCGTCGCGGCCGGACTCGAAGACGGCGAGCACCTCGTCCCCACGCAGCTCGACGACGCGACCTCCCCAGGCCTGCACTCCCTCGCCGGCCACCTCGGCGAACTTGCGCGCAAGCGCCGAGGCAGCCTCGTCGCCGTGCTCGTCGGTGAACCCCGTCCAGCCGCGGATGTCGGCGATGAGGAATGTCCTGATCGCCGTGCCATTGCGCCCCCGTGGCGGCGGCGCCGCGGTCACCGGCCCTGCTCGCAGGGACGCCCGACCGCGACCCTCACCAGACGGCTCCCGTCATGCCGGTGCGCCCTCATTCCATTGCGTCCAGCGGCACGAGCACTATGGACCGCCGCTTCCGCCCCGTCCATATGGAACCCGCCTCGTCGGACCCGCCCTGGCGGGCCCCCAACGCGCCCTGAAGGAAGGCGCCATGCCTCTGATCGCTGTGGTTCCGGCGCAGGGCGGTGACGGCCGCAGGTGTGTGCGCCGCCAGGGGGCGCGGCGGTGGTCAGTCTGGGGCACCGGGCACACGGAGCCAGGCACGAAACCGCTCTGGCGGGTAGTTGCGGTGCGGCAAATCGTCCGCTTCAGAGCCGCGTCCAGCGACAAGCTTCTCCATCGACCTCGATCGATCCGCTGCCCGCGTCGGCCAGGTTGTAGCGGGTGGCGCCGCCGTCCCCGTAGTCGAGCCTGAGCTGGCTGGTGTCACCCGACACGCTCACGAACCAGTCGCCCGACGACTCTGTGGTACGCGGCTCACCGCCGATGGCGAGGTCGGAGCTGCTGATCTGGTGATGACGGTCTCTCGCAGGCGATACGTCCCGGCGTCGAGGAGGTCGGAGGGTATTCTGACGCGGAGAACTACGAGGAACCACGGGAATAGCGCAGGGGGTCGAAGGAGCTCTCGGCCAGCAATGTGATCCGAGTGTCGCGCAGTATCACGGTATATATCGCGGTTACGGTCGCGTCGGCTTCGTTCTGTGCGGTAGAGGCGTCTGGTTCGATCGGGGTAGGCGAGGGCTGTGAAGGGAACGGGAAGGTAGGAGTAATAAGTAACGCGGCGCGCGACTCGGAGGCGAGCGCGCCGTCGGTTGGACAGGAACGACCGAAAGATGAGCGGCTCGTATCCCGGTGCGTGCGGGACGACCTTCGGCATCGACGACAGGTCGGCGTTCTTGTGCTGCCGGATCGCCATCGACGCTCCGCGGCCCAGGACCTCCTCCATGAAGGAAAGAGGCTCGTCGAATGCGACGCTGAGCAACGGCGATGGGACGTGATACTCCAGCAGGTGCACGCCGTGGGCAACGTAGTAGGCCGGAACCAGGAGCAGCAGGGGCTGCCCCAGGTGGGCAACCGTGGGCCATCGCGACGAGCCCGCGAAGTACGCGGCGACGCTGTCCATGAACGGCGCAACCGCCGCCCCGGCTGCCGGCCGGAGGGCAACGCATTGCTCGACTGCGGTCAGGAGGTCGGCCGTCCACTGGAGAGCGCCCCTGGCAAGCTCGCCGTAGAGGACCGGCTGGGCTTGGATGGCGGCGGGTACGTCGGTGCCGTGCTCGGCGTAGTACCTCGCGGCCTCATTCAGGTCCCGACCCGGTTGATCGAGCAATGCCCGAACGTCGTCAAGCTGAGTCATCCAGCGCTCCGTATCTCGACGCTCCACGCGCCACGACCAATTCGACGACCGGGCCACCATCGTGCAGGGCCCGACAGGTGAGGAGGGAACTCCTGTCGGCTGGCGCTGTCAATGACGTCGCCGCGGAAAGGCGGCGGTCCGGCGGGCCTGCGACGCCACGACACGGTCCTCGGCAGCCTCGAGGCGGGAGGCTTCGACAACTCGGTGGAGGCTGCCTCCCAAGCGAGCGGCCCGGCACGTCACGCCGTCAGGCGCGAGCGGACCGAACCATCCTGCTCGGCCGACTCGACCCGGGTCAGGACGCGTGCAGGTCCAGGACCTTTCGGATGCCGACAACAACCTCGGTCCAGGCCGCGTCACGGTCCGCCCACTGCTTCACCGACTTCAGCCTGCCCTGACTGCTCGTTGGGAGCATCTGAAGGCGCTCGAACGGTGCGCCCTCGAGGTCGCATTCGCGAACCAGGACAGCCACCACCTTGATGGGCTCGGGGCCGTCGTGGCGAGCCAGGGCACCCTTGAACTCGATCCCCATGCAGTACTGCGAAGCCATGAAGTCGGCGCTGACCAGGAGCAGCACAAGGTCGGCCGCCTTCAGGTTGTCGTCGATCTCCTGTGCCCAGTCGGCCCCCGGCTTGATCAGCCGGTCGTGCCAGATCACTGCTCCTTGCGCGCGCAGATTGGCCAGGTGGGCGTCGAGCTCCTCGCGGTACCTGGTGTCCTTGTGCGAGTAGGAGCAGAAGAGCTTCACGTGCCGCTTCTCGGACGCCGGCGACGCCCCAAAGGGGGCGACCCCGACGGGAGCCCTTTGAGCCGGCGATGCGATCCGCAGCTCGTTCGGATCGTCACGACCCGCAAGCAGCAGGGGCACATCGAATTGCTCGGGCACAGCTTTCCTGACGGCGTCACGCCCCAGGTCGAATGCCTCGGCTACGGACGCCCCGGCCGCGAGCCCGCGGTACATCGCGTCGGAGAAGTCGACCGCGGCGCGGTCCTCGATCACGCCGTCCATCGAGACCGTGCAGCCGACGCGGTCGCCCAGCCCTTCCGCGAGCGGCCGCGAATGGCACGTGTTGATCACGACCAGCTTGGGCACGTCGGCGCGTCGTGAAAACGCGGCCGCGAAGGCCTTCACGCCAACGTACTCGGGCTTCCCGGAAGCGTCCGACAGGACGATCTCGTTCCTGTCGGGGTCGACAGTCGGCGACAGCACGTGGACCACGTCGGGCCGCCCCCGTGCGACGAACTCCTTCAATCCGGCGAGGCTCACCGACCAACGCGCCTGGACCGTGTAGCTGTCCGGGTAGGCTCGACGAGCCTCCTCGATCCGGTGCAGCTCCTCGGCGAAGCCAAACTGCATCTCGGTCGGATTTGAGGCGATGAAGAGCACCTTTGCAGGCGCCCGACCAGACGTGTCCGAAACCGCCATCTGACCCTCCCTGCGGTCGCGCCTCCGTTTGGCACACGGCCCCGAGCGGCAAGTCGGCCGGGCACCTCGACCCGTCCGCCAGTCGGACTATACCGCTCGCTCTGCGTGCGGACGCTCGACGATCCTGGACGAGCATGGCCCGGAGGCACCGCCCCGCCCCGCAGCCGCACGTGCAGCGGCGGGTCCATCGACCGACATCCCGCGAGCGTCGGCCATCGCAGGAAATGCCGGGTGCTGAGCCTCCTCAGGGTTCCCGCTCGAGGTGGAGCTCACCGTGCACGGCGACGTGCGCGGGATCGAAGCGCAGGCCGACCCGACGCTGACCGGCGAACGTCTCCGCGCTTCCATACCGCAGCGCGAGGGCACGGGCCTCGGCCAGACCCTGGGCGGCATCGTCGTTCACGACGACTTCGCCGCGGAGGATCACATAGTCCTCGCCATCCTCGACGACGAAGCTGAGCCTCGGGTCACGCCGGAGGTTGGCGAGCCAGCGGCGATCGTCACGCGCATTCATCAGGATGCCGCCGTCGCTGACCTCGTACCAGACGACGGCCTGCCAGATCGCCCCGTTCGGCTCGTGGGTCGCGACAACGGCATATCGCGCGGCATCGAGGAACCTCGCGACCTCCGGTCCAGCCGTTCGAATGTCCACTCGGACCTCCTGCATGCGGTTGGCGATGGCGCCACCGGTCGACGCGCACACACTGCGCCCTGACATGGTGATGCACCAGGGAGGGCGCCGGCAGGATCGCCGTCATCGGGGCCCGCGTCGCGGGGCAGGCTGCGCACGGGCGAGGTCCTGGTCTCGAGCACGGTGCGCGACATCGTCGCCGGCTCGGGGATCGCCTTCGAGCCTCGCGGCGAGCATGAGCTGAATGGGATCCCCGGCGCGTGGCGCCTGTTCTCGGTATCGGCGACCTGAGACACCGGCGGGTTCTCCCGCGAGGCCATGGGTCCGTCGGCGCGGTCGGCCCAGGTGGCGGTCCGGGCCTGGTGATCCACGTGGACGGTCGAGCAGCATCGGGTCGAAGCGGTGTCACCGAGCCCTGCTGTGACGCGGGGGATCATGATGGCCCTGGATCAACACGCTGAACGCGGGGCGTTCACTGCAGCGGCGCTCGACGGGACAGGCGCACCAGCTGGTGTTCCCGGCTGAGGTTTCAGCGCAATGACGGCCAGTCTGAACGTCCGGCGTTCAGCCTCGCGGACATCGGGGCCTGAGCTGCGCGCGAACCGCGGCAGTGAACGCGAGCCGTTCAGCAAGGGTCGTCCGCCACGACATGGCCCCGGATCCCTCGCCCGGCTGAGTAGTGCGGGCCCGGACCCCATCTCCTGCTCCCAGCATCGCCACTCCGATCCCTGGGGGAGGGCGGGCAAGAAACCCAGGTAGAGGCCCGGCAAGACACCGGCAAGACACAGAGGCTCGTGTCTTCTATGGTTTCGCGGAACCTCGCACCATGCGTGCCTGCCCGGAGGACCGAACGAGGGGTCATGCGGATCGGAGGGCGCGGCCGGCTCGCCCTCGCTGGCGTGTTCCTGGCCCTCTTCATCTACGACGGCGTCCTGCGGCCGCTGGTGGCCGGGCTGTGGACGCTGCCCGCGATCCCGGGCGGCCTCAACAGCCTGACGGTCATCCTCCTGGTCTTCAGCCTGTCGCACGCGTCCTACACGCTCGGCGGACGGCTGACCCTCGCCTTCTTCGCGATCACGGCGGTCACGTCCTGGGTGTTCGAGGAGGCCGGCGTCCTCACGGGGCTCGTCTTCGGCCCGTACCACTACACATCCGCGCTCGGCGCGTCGCTCGGCTCCGTCCCGGTCCTGATCCCGCTCGCCTGGTTCATGATGATCTACCCGAGCTACGTGCTCGCCAACTTCATCATCGACGGACGAACGACCGGATCGCCTGGGGGGCGCGGCCACCTCATCGGCCTGGCCCTCATGGGCGCCCTCGTGATGACGGCCTGGGACCTCGTGGTCGACCCGCTGCTCTCCGGCCCGGGGTTTGGCGCCTGGGTCTGGGAGCAGGGCGGTCCCTGCTTCGGCGTCCCGGTCCACAACTACCTGGGCTGGGTCGTGACCACGTTCACCGTCTACGTGCTCTACCGCGTCCTGGAGCGGCGCTGGACGCCACGGCCGGCCGGCCGATTGTCGGTCGGCGCGAGCGCGATGCCGATCGTCGCCTACGCCGTGATGATGGTCGCCAACGTCCTCTCGGTTGGCTCGCCCGCAGCGCCGGCCGTCGCACCGATCGTCATGGGGATCCCCATCGTGGCCGCGTCCGTCCGCCTGGTGAGTCCCGGCGCCGCGCGGGCCTGAGCAAGACCCAGGCTGCCAAGCGCACCGGGTTCGCCATCTCGTCCCGTCGCCTACACCCCGGCTCGATGCCATTCCTGCCGCCCGTAGCGGGCACGGAGCAGGTCGTCGGCGGTGGTTGCCTCCTCATCGGTGACCCGGCCTCGCCTGCCGTCGGGGCCGGCGACCTGCACGAGGACGGCCTCATCGGCGGCGGCCGCGAGCGCCTCCCTCGCGGCGGGATTCGCGGCCAGGGCGCGGGCGAGTGACGTCACGGTCGATCGCCGGCTGCGCGTTCGCTCCCAGCGCGGATTGCCGGGAGCTCCGGGTCCGGCGAGCACGCGATCCAGCGCCACCAGGTCGGCATCGACAAGCAGCGTCCCGTGGACGAGGAGCGACGTCCTTCCGATCCAGGCCGCGACTCCGCTGACCTTCGCGCCGGCCACGAGGAGATCCCGGTCGGTCGCCTCGGCCGGCAGGCCGAGCGACGTGACCGCGGCCGCGAGCGGCTCGAGGAACAGCTGGTAGAGGCCCGGCACCCGGGCGAGCCACGGGCGATCGGCCAGTCTCGGGTCGTCGAGCCCGAGGACGATCGTGATGTTGAGGTTGCCCGGGTCGTGGTAGACGGCCCCCCCGCCCGTGAACCGCCGCAGCACCGGCACCCCAAGCTCCCGGCAGGCTGCCGCGTCGACCTCGGCATCGGCGACCTGAGACCGCCCGACGACGACGCACGGGTCGTTGCGCCAGAGCCTGACCGTCGGATCCGGGCCGCCGGCCCGACCGAGCGCCTCGTCCATGCGAGGTTCCGGCGGGGGTCGCGCTCGCCATCGTCCTCCAGGATCCGCCACGGGCGGCCGACCGGCGGCGCCATCAGCCTGCCCTCACCGCGTCCGCCCGACGGGGCGACCCTCGATCGCGGCCCGCCGGAGGAGCGACGCGGCCAGGCCGCACAGGACGCGAGCGACGGTGTTCACCTGCTCGTTGGCGTCGATCGTCCGCGCCAGCGACGTGCCGCGCCGCACGTCCCGGGAGGCCCCAGGGTTGACGACGAACCCGACGGTTGCCATGGCGTCCTCCGGCCGGCCCGGAACCCGTGCGCCGGCCTCTCTCCGCAATCGCCCGAACCGTGATTCTAAACCCGGGGCGAGGAGGCCCCGACCGCCGGCGCACCCGATGGCCCGGTGGATGCGGTCACCTGATCTCGGGCCCAACGACCCTACCCCGTCCGGTCGCACCCGCCAACGATCGTGGACACGCAGACGCGTTGGACGGACGGAGGCGACGGTGACCGAGCGAAAGCGGATGACCCTGCCGGCGTTGATCGAGAAGGCGGCCCAGGGAACGCCGATCACGTGGCTGACCTGCTACGACTACCCGACCGCCTACCTCCAGGACCAGGCGGGCGTCGACATGATCCTCGTCGGCGACAGCCTCGGCATGACGATGCTCGGCTTCGACAGCACGCTGCCGGTGACCATGGACGACATGATCCGCCACACGGCGGCGGTGCGACGCGGGGCGCCCAACGCCTGGGTCGTGGGCGACATGCCCTACATGAGCTACCAGCCCAGCGTCGAGACGGCCATCCGCAACGCGGGCCGGTTCATGGCCGAGACCGGCTGCGACGCGGTCAAGCTCGAGGGCGGCGCCGAGATGGCGGACCGCGTGGCGGGCATCGCCCGGGCCGGCATCCCCGTCATCGGGCATCTCGGCCTCACCCCGCAGAGCGCGAGCGCCCTGGGCGGCTTCCGGCTCCAGGGCAAGAGCGCCGCGAAGGCCAGGAAGATCGTCGACGACGCGCGGATCCTCGAGGAGGCGGGCGCGTTCTGCATCCTGCTCGAGCTCGTGCCCGATCGGGTGTGCGGCCTGATCAAGGAGCGCGCCCGGGGCGCCATCGTCATGGGCCTGGGCTCCGGGCCGGACGCCCACGGCCAGCTGCTGATCTACCACGACGCGTTCGGGCTCTATCCGAAGTTCACGCCGCGGATGGCCAAGGTGTTCGCCGACGCGGGAGCGGTGATCCGGGAGGGGCTGGCGGCCTACGTCGGCGAGGTCACGGAGCGCACGTTCCCGGCTCCCGCGAACTGGTTCGGCATCAAGGACGACGAGTACGACGAGCTGCTCACGCTGCTCGACTGACCGACTGGGACCCTGCGCCCCCTGCGCAGGCGAGGAGACGACCGTGACCACGATGCTGACGACGGCCCCCGGGACCGACCTGCGGGAGCGCCTGGCGATCCCGCGCAGCCGGCTCGACGATCTCAACGCGTTCCTGCTCGACCCTGACGCGCGGATCGTCAACGACCTCCTGGCCGTCGTCGCCCGTTACGGGACCCCGGAGGAGATCAACCGCCGGGCCCGCGAGGCGGGCGCGCTGCCCGCGCTGCTGGCGCGCGTGCGGGACACCCGGCCCGACTACCTCGGCGATCTCGAGTGGCTCACGGAGCAGCGCGACCGGGACGCCTTCGTCAGCGTTGCCGACTACCGGCGCGGCGTGCTCGGCGACCGGGCCGACACGATGGCCTTCCGCGACGACATGGCCGTGACCCTCGAGGTCAGCTCCCTCCAGTACTTCCCGTGGGTCGTCGCCGCGGCCCGGCGCGCGATCGCCGACCGGTCGCTCATGCCGGGCCGCTGGATCCGGGTCCGCAAGATGAAGGAGCAGGAGGCCGACGGCGACCTGGCGGCGGTCGCGGCGGCGATGAAGATCATCGGCGCGAGCGTGGTCGAGACCCTCGACACCAAGGGCACCGACGGCTCCAACGTCCACCTCGACGGGGCCGCGACGATCACCGGCTACTTCGGCGGCGTCGGCCAGCCCAACGATCATCCCCTGCTCTGGGTGGACGAGTTCCTCCGCTACTACACGACCTACGGCGTGCAGCAGGTCCTCAACCTCAACCCGGGCACCGTCCTCGCCGGCTACCTGCTGCACCGCCTGGGCGTCGACATCGAGTTCAAGATCTCGGTGTTCATGGGCAACGACAACCCGTTCGCCGGCCTGTGGACGCTGCTGGGTGCCAGGCTGTTCGCCCGCGAGGATGGCTCGACCCCGCTGGTCGGGTTCAACTGGAGCAACTCGGTCGACAACCAGACCCTCGAGATCGCCGCCGAGATCCGGCGGGCGTTCGGGTTCGAGGACATCCGTCCGGTTCGAGCACCACATCACCGAGACCCAGAAGAGCATCGTCCGCCAGCCCTACAACCGCCGCGGACGAGCTCATGGAGCTCGCGGAGCACGTGGCCGAACATCTCGGCCAAGCACGAGGGCGGGGATCCGGCCGTCGATGCCGCGCACCCCCACCCGTCGGACATCCTGGACTACTTCCGGGACAAGGCCGAGGTCATCGCCAGCGGCGATTGGGACGCGCTGCAGGACGACTTCACCGACAAGCTCGATGCCACCAACCACACGGCGCGGACCCTCACCGAGCACGGCCTCAGCTTCGTGGCGGCGCACAACCTGCACCGCTGACGGCGATCTGCGACGGGATCCCGCGGGGCAGACTGGCCACTGCCGATCGTGCTCCAGCACGGGCGCCCCGAAGGCGGCAACCCGTCAGCGCAGGTACCAGTCGACCCCCACCGTCGCGAGCTGGTGGAGCGAGCGTCGCCCTCCGGAGTTCCGCACGTACAGGACCACCTGGAGGTCGTTTGCCGTGGCAAGCGGAGCTGACCTCGGGCAGTGACACGGCGTCGGTTGCCCACGACGTGGTCGCGTTGCAAGACACGGGCGAGGCGACGCTCCCGTGCGTGGCCAGGAGCGTGCTGCCCCGGTAGACCTCGACGTAGTAGCACGTCGTGTCGCCGGCGGTCTCGGAGCGGTATGTGTGGGTAAACGTGGCGCCGGTCACCACCGATCCGGCAGGCACGTAGGCGGGAAACCGCAGCCGGAGGTAGCGGCTGGCGCTGAAGCTCGTCGACCAGCCGGTCGAGGACGCGTAGGCCGTGCTGGCGATCGTGACCGTCACGGTCGCTGTCGCCGAGACCTGGTGGCCGTCGGTCGCGTGGTAGGTGAAGGTGTCCACCCCCGCATACCCCGCGTCCGGGGTGTAGGTGAACGATCCGTCGGCGGCGAGGCCGAGCGTGCCGTGGGCGGGGCCGGTGATGGGTCGCGGGGTCGCCACGGTGATCGACCGGCCCTCCGGGTCGGTGTCGTTGGCCAGGACGCCCGCGGCCAGGACGGTCAGCGTCCGGTCCTGGACCATCGAGTAGCCGTCCGCGACGACGGTCGGGGCCGTGTTGGTGACCGCGATCGAGGACGACAGGCCGGGCGTCTTGGTGCCGTCGGTGACGTCGCTCGCCGTCACCGTGGTCGGGCCGCCGGTCTGGGCCGTGACGGCGAACGTGCCGGCGCCGGCGACCAGCGCGGCGTTCGGGGGGAGGCCCGCGTCCGGGTCGGACGAGGTGATCGCCACGGTGTGGGTGGAGGAGACCGCGTTCCAGTGGGCGTCCACCGCAAGGACCGTGACGGTGAACGGGCTGTTGGCGACCTGCGGGCTGGGGTCCCGGTCCGGCCGGTCGGGGCGCCGGGTGCCGCCGCCTCGCCGGGCGCGACGACCAGGAGCCGGTCGAAGACGCCAGCGCTGACCGTGATCGGCCCACTCGTGCCGGTCCTCGACGATCCGGTGGCGGTGACGGTCCGGGTGCCGGCGGCGTTGAGGATGGCGCCGTTCGCGAACGTCCGCACGCCGCGGTCGGCGGCGGTGAAGGTGTAGCTCGAGGGCGAGAAGCCGGCGTAGAGGTCCGTGCTCGAGAAGGCGACGTGCCCCGGTAGCCGGTCACGACGTTGCCCACGGCGTCGCGCGCGGAGACCGTCACGTTGAAGGCGGTTCCGGCGTCGGTGGTCCCCGGGGCCGTGACCACGAAGTGGTGGATGGCGCTGCCGGCCAGCTCTCCGACGGCGAAGTCGGCGAAGGCAGTGATCCCGGTGGCCTGGGTGGCGGTCGACGTCCGGGTGCCCGCCACCTGCGGGGCCCACGTCCCGGCGGAATACGCCTCGGCGACGAAGTCGGCCGTGGTCGCGCCACCGTCGAGGTCGCCCGGCACGAACGCAAGGGTCGCGTCGTAGGTCGCGAAGGTGATCCCGGCGCCGCCCACCGTCCACCAGCGGTGAGCCATCCTCGTGGTGTCGATGGTCGAGGAGCCGAGCTGCGGGTGGTCGCCGGCCGCGGTGCTCACGGTGACGGTGCCGGCCGCGGTGACGCCGGCGAAGGCGAGCGTGACCGGGGTGTAGGTCGTGGCGTCTCCCACCTCGTACGTCCGGGTCGGCGCGCCGGTGGCCACGGCCTTGCGGAAGCTCCCCGCCACGTGACTGCTCGTGCGCGACACCGAGCCGGTCGCGCCCAGGGCAATCGTGTTCGCGGCGGTGGTGACCACGCCGGACGCGAACGTCAGCAGGCCGTTCACGGTAACGTCGGCGCCCAGCGTGACCCCCGGCGGGATCCGCGATCGTCAGGCTGTTGAAGGTCGTCGCGAACGAGCCACCCACGGCCTGGCCGGTCGTGCCGTTGAGCGTCACTGTGCCGGTACCCGCACTGAAGGCGCCGGCGGCGGCGTCGTTGGTCCAGCTCCCGGCCACCGTGAAGCCGCCGGCGTTGGGCGCCACGAGGGTGCCGGCCGAGATGGTCATCGCGCCGGCGGCCACGCTGGCCCCGGTGAGCGTGAGCGTGCCGCGCCGCCTTGGTCAGGGAGCCGCCACCGCGTGGCGATGCCGCCATAGGTGAGCGTCGTTCCGGTCGCGGTGTCGAAGGTCGCGCCGCCGGCGCCGAGCGCGATGCCCGCGGCTGGTCGACAGGGTGAACGAGGCGGTGGTCCGCAGCGTCCCGCCCCGAGATGCGATGCTGGCCGGGGGTGGCCACGGCCGGCGCGCTCCCGAGGCCCGAGTCGGCGGCGATCGACAGCGCGCCGGCATTGATGACCGTCGCGCCGGTGTACGTGTTCACGCCCGAAAGCAGGAGTGTGCCCGCACCCGTCTTCGCCAGGCTGCCGGGGCCGGCCATGATGCCGCCGTAGGTCAGGGTCGTGCCGGTGGTACGTCGATACGGTGCCGTGGCGCCGGTGAGCGCGACGCCGCGGTTGGCGGCGAGGGTGAAGCGTCCCCGTGGCCGGAGCGTCGCCGCCCCGATGCTGAGCTGGCCGGGCGTCGCCGCCCCGGGCGCGTGCCCCGAGCCCTGAGTCGGCGCCGATGGACCAGTGCCCCCGCGCTGACCGTGGTCGCCCGGTGTAGGTGTTGGCGGCCGCGAGCGTCGAGCGTCCCGGTGCCGTCCTTGGTGAGCGTGCCCGTGGTGGTGGCGATGACGCCGCTGACCGTGGTGTTGCCCGCGCCGGCGACGGTCAGCGGCCGGGTGTTGCCGCGTGACGCCGCCGGAGAGGGTGAGGGTGCCCGCGTCGGACGCGACGGTGGCGCCGCCTGCGCCCAGCGTGATGCGCGCCCGACCAGGTGTTGTCGTTGGCCAGGTTGCGCAGGGCGCCCGCGCCGACCGGCCCGGTGCCGATGAGGCTGGTGAGGGGCTCGGCGATGAGCGAGCCCGCTGCCGTCGATCTCGAGCGCCGCGCCCGACGGCGACGGTCGTGGCGCCGACGGCCGTGCCCAGGGCGGTGTTGCGTCTGGACCCGGAGCACGCCCGCGCTCACGGTGGTCGCACCGGTGTAGGTGTTGGCGCCCGAGAGCGACGAGGGTGCCGGTGCCGGCCTTGGTCAGCGCGACGGTCCCGCTGCCCGCGGCGAGGACGCCCGAGAAGGTGGTCGACGTGTTGCTGCCCGCCGCCGTGAGCGTGACCGCGCCCGCGACGCCGCTGGTGACCGTGCCGGCGCCGGCGAGCGAGCCGACCGTGTCGCTGAAGCCGTTGAGATCGAACGTCGCTCCTCCGGCCACGGTCAGCGCGCTGCTCGCTCCCACTGCGTTGGCGATGCCGAGCTTCAGCGTGCCGGCGCTGATGGTCGTCGCGCCCGTGTAGGTGTTGGCGACGCTCAAGGTGAGCGTGCCCGACAGCGGTCTGGGTCAGCGGCGCCGGTGCCGGTGATGCGCGCCGTGACCTGGTGGTGTTGCCTGCCCCGTCGACGGTCAGGACGAAGCCGGCCGTCGCGATGAATCGCTGAGACGGTGAGCGTGCCGCCGTCGGAGGTGATGGTGCCGGCCGCACCCCAGGGTGATGGCGCCCGACCAGGTGTTGTTGTTGGCCAGGTTGCGCAGGGCTCCCGCCGCCGGCGAGCCCGGTCCCGTTGAGGCTGGTGAGCGGTTCGGCGATCGCGAGCCCGCTGCCGTCGACTTGGAGCGCCGCGCGCCGAGGCCACCGTCGTGGCGCCCCGGCCGTGCTCCGAGGCGCGGTGCTCGACTGGACCCGGACGCACCCCCGCGCTCACCGTGGTCAGCGCCGGTGTAGGTATTGGCGCCCGCGAGGACGAGGGTGCCGGTGCCGGTCTTGGTGAGGCGTGCCCGAGGTGGTGGCGATGACCGAGTTGATGGCCGTGGTGCCGGCGCCGCTCGACGGTCAGCGGCCGGGTGTTCCCGGTGACGCCGCCGGTGAGGGTGAGGGTGCCGCCGTCGGACGCGACGGTGGCGGCCGCGCCCAGGGCGATGGCGCCCGACCAGGTGTTGGCGTTGGCCAGGTTGCGCAGGGCTCCCGCACCGGCGGGCCCGGTGCCGATGAGGCTGGTGAGGGGCTCGGCGATCGCGAGCCCGGTGCCGTCGATCTCGACCGCCGCGAGGGAGGCGACCGTCGTGCCGCCCGCGGTCGTGCCCAGGGCGGTGCTCGACTGGACGCCGCACCACCCCCGCGCTCACCGTGGTCAGCCCGGTGTAGGTGTTGGCGCCCGCGAGGACGAGGGTCCCGGTGCCGGTCTTGGTCAGGCCACCGGCCCGCGAGATCGCGCCGGCGACGGTCAGAGCCGCTCCCGCGTCGGTGACGGATACGGTACGGGTCGCCGCGAAGGCCATCGCGAGGCTGATGGTGTTCGTCGCGCCGGCGCCGCTCTCGGTGACGTTGCCGACACCGATCACGACGGCGTTGCCGGCCAGCGTGTAGCCCGTGCCGGAGATCGTGATCGACCGGAATGTCGTGCCCGGCGCGATGTTGTTGTTGCTGGACAGGCGGGCCGCGCCGGCCGGGAAGACCAGGTCGTCGCCCGCCACCGGGGCGGTCCCGCCCCAGTTCGCCGCCGTCGTCCAGTTGGCGTCGGCGCCGAGGCCGGTCCAGGTGCGCACGGCGGCCGCGGCGTACGGCCCGAGATACGGCCCACCGTCGGCCGCGCCGGCGACGCCGCTCGGCTCGACGTTCGCCGTTGCGTGGTCGAGGACCGCGCGCCCGAGGTCGAGGCGCCCGTTGCCGGTCTCGTCTCGCGTCCCCGCGGGTGCGGCGGTCCGCGCGAGGCGTCCGACGACCGTGCCGTTGGTCGCATCCGGATCCGCGCCCGGAGGAGCGCGGCGGCGCCGGCGACCTCCGCGGCGGCGGCGGACGTCCCGCCGATCGAGGTGTAGTCGCCGTCGCGGCCGGTGGTCGCGATGCCGACGCCCGGCGCGGCGATGAAGACGGCCGGGCCGTGATTGCTGCCGGGCGCCAGCGCGTCGTCGCGGTCCGTGGACGCGACGCCGACGACGCCCCGGTCGGCGGCCGGGTAGGCCGGCTCGTCCGAGCCGTCGTTGCCGGCTGCTGCGACGACGACCGCGCCGTGGGCCCACGCGTAATCGACCGCCGCCTGGAGCGCCGCCGAGTAGCCCGGCGCGCTGAACGACATCAGGATCACGTCGGCGCCGGCGTCGGCCGCGAACACGATGCCGCTCACGATGTCGCTGTCGCGGCCGGTCCCATCCGGGCCCAGGACGGTGATCGGGAGAACCCTGACGTTGGCGTATGCGATGCCCGCGATCCCCTCGTCGTTGCCGGTCCGCGCCGCCACGATGCCGGCCATCCACGTTCCGTGGCCATTGGTATCCAGGTTCGCCGGCCAGCCCATCCACGAACGAGGTCCCGGGCAGGACCTGGCCCGCGAGGTCGGGATGCGTCGCGTCCACACCTGTGTCCAGGATGGCCACCACGGCGTGGCCGTCCGGCATTGCGCGTCGCGTGCCTCGTCCCAGCCGATCTGCGGGAGAGACCACTGGTCCGGGTAGCGGGGATCGGTGGGCACCGCCTCGGTCCAGCGGAGCCCGTCACGCTCGACCCGCGCCACGGCCGGATCCGCAGCGAGTCCGGCCGCACGAGCGGTGGCGTCGGCCGCCGGCAGGAGCACGACGGCGAGGCTGAGCTCCGGTACCTCACCGTCGATGATTCCCCCCGAGCCCGAGAGCGCAGCCGTCCGGGCCGCCGGCCCAGCCGACGCGCGGAACGTGACGAGGTACGGGACGGACGGGACCTCCGGCGGGGGAGACGCGCCGGGCAGCGACGGGACCGACGGCGACGGGAAGGCGCTCGGCACCGGTGCCGAGCCGGGAACGGTCGACGAGCCCGGAACCGTCGACCCATCGGGGAACGGCGTCGCGTCGGGGGCGGGGGCTGCGAAGTTGCCGGAGAGGCGGTTGGCACTGGCGTCCCGGCCTGGCCGGGCGCGAGGCTCCCGGTCGCGTCGTCGATCGGGCTCGCCGGCGGTGCGTCGGACGCAGGTGCGTCGGACGCCGGTGCCGCGGTCGCGGCGGGCTCGGCGGTCGGCCGAGGCTCGGGACTCGGCTCAGGCTCGTGGGCAACCGCGGGGTCGGGCGTGGTGCGGCAGGCTCGGCGGCATCCGCAGGGTCGGGGCCGGCGACCGGCTCCAAGGTCGCCGTCGGGGCGGGCGTCGGCGCGGCCGCGGCGGGCTGGTCGCCCGCCGCGTCGGACGCGAGCGCCCGAGTCGGCCCGAGCGGGCTGCACATCGCGGCGGTCAGCAGCAGGAGGACCAGGACCCGCCCGGTATGAAGCCGGGCGCGCGACTGGCGTCGCTGGGCGAGTCGGGAGGTCATCGTCGCGCCCTAAGGACCCTGGAGTTCCCACGGCGCCGTGATGCTCACCGTGCCCGCGGCGTCGGTGAAACGCACCGGGTAGAGCCTGAAGGCCGCGTAGGGCGTCGAACCTGAGACCGTCGCCTCGTCGATGATCGACCCGGCCCCCGCGGTGTCGCGCCCATAGACGCGGACCCGGAGGTCGTTCGCGGAGTCTGTCGTGGCGATGACCGGGAGGGGCGCGGTGACGGTGGTGGGCGTCGTCCCGCTCAGGCATGCAAGCGGCGAGCCGGGCCCCCCGTAGCCGGCCAGCACCGCGTCGTCGGAGACCCGCCGCACCTCCACGTACAGGCAAGCGGTCCCCGAGGAGCTGGCTCTCGAGAGGGTGAGGTCCAGGGTCACGCCCGAGGCGTCGACGACGTCGGGCAGCGGGGCACCGAGGTCGAACTCGAGGTATCGGCCGCCCGCGAACGTGGTGCCCCAGGCGCCCGTCGCCATCGTCCGGCCGTCCCCCGGGATCGCGAACGGGCTGGAGCGGTCTGCCTCGGCGCCGCCGCCAGACGCATCCCCGACCAGGAACGCACTGGTCGTCCGGACGCCCGGGAAGACCAGGCCGGCCGCGAATGTCGCAGACCTGGGGGTGACGTTCGTGAAGACCGCCAGCGAGGGACCGCTCACAGCCAGCGTGGCTGCGAGAAGGGCTGCGAGCATGTAGAGGACGATGCCGCGCGGACGTGGCCGCCGGTATCTCGGCATGTGCCCTCCCTGAGGCGCCGACCGCTCCACGATCCGGCCGCCTTCGAGGAGCGACCGGGATTCGCGGGGACCTGACAATGGCGAAGGCGATCGGCAGCCGTGCCGGCCTCCGCTCGCATGCCCATCGAACCACCCAAGACCGCCCACGGACACGGCTCGATCGGGGGCCCGCGCCCCCGTACCATCGTCAGAGGGACGAGCCTCAGATCACCCGGCGGGACGCTGCGCCTGCACTCGACGACCTTGCGCGACCGTCACCACGAACACGTCCCCTCGATTCGCCCGGGAGAGCGCGATGATCGTTCTCAGCTGGGTGAGCACGTCGCCGTCGACGGTGATGGTGCGGACCGGATCCGCCGCGGAGCCCGCGCACGCAGGGCGATCGAATGGCCTGGTCATGGTGATCGCCTCCAGGGCGGTCGCTCCCTGCCGCGAGAGTCGGGGTTGGGTTCGGCCGCCGGCGGGGGACGGCGGCCGAACCCTTGCCATCTGGGGGATGGCTGCGTCATCGTTGCAGCAGGGATGCGGCCGTCCAACGCCGCAGTGACGCACACCGGCACCTCGTCGATTGCACGCATCGCGCAGTGCCGGGGAAAGGGAGCACCCGTGAGATCGGTCGAGGCAGACTGGCGCGGTGCCGTGGGCCGGGTCCTGCCGGACGAGGAAGAGCTGGCCGTGGCCGTCGCCGAGACCCTCGGCGAGCCACTCGACACGGTTCGCCCGAGCGTTCTCATCGGCACCATCGCCCGCGGCGCACCCGCGTCGAGCCGGGATCTCGAGGTGGTCATCTCGACCGAGCGGGCGCGTGTGCGGGGGGCCGCCGTGCGGGGGCCGGTCGCTCGCCGGATCCGGGCCAAGACGCTCGACGAGCTCCTCGACGAGATCCGTCGCGTCAGCGCGGCCGGGACGCTCGATCTCGCGACGATCGTCGAGGTGCAGCGTGCGTCGGGGGCGATCGCAGCGCAGACGGAGGTCCGGCTCGTGATGCTCCTCGCGCGCTACGCGGTGATCCGCCGTCTCGTGTGGGAACGATGCGTCGAGGCGGTCGACGACGGAAGGCTGGAGGCTGCCGCGCTCGGCGGGCTCGGGCGCTGGATCCTCCTGTGGAACGAGGTCACGTCGCTCGCGGTCACCGACGGGTATCGGACCGCCGAGCGGGAGATCCTCGCCAGGGACGCCCAGGCCCGCCGGGGGGCGCTGCAGGAGATCCTCGGGGTCGTGGCCGGTGACACGCTCACGACGGCCCGCCTGCGCCGGATCGCCACCCGCTTCGGCCTGAGCCCCGACCGCGCCTACCGCCTGGTCGCGATCAGCCCGCGCCCGGAGGCGGACCCGACCCCCGAGCGCACGGGCATCGACCAGGATGACCTCGAGCTCCTGGCGGCGCGTATCGGGCACCTCGTGGGGTCCGCCGCCATCGGCGCGGACGGGGCTGGGGCCGGGATCCGGCTGCCGGCGGTCCTGCCGATGCGGGGCCGGATCGTGATCCTCGCCCGCGCGGACTGGATCGGGCTGGGCCGCGTCGCGTCGGTGCTCGACAAGGTGCTCGGTGGTCCGGGTGCGGGCCCGCATCCAGGGGCGACGGAGTCGGCCTGGGTCGCGGTCGGATCGCCCGTGATCGACGGCGTGGCGCCGCTCGGCCACATGCTCGTCGATCTCGTCGACGCGACCCGGACGGCCGACCTGATCGGCCGCCGGGGCTGGGTGCGAGACCCGGCGAGCCTCGCGATCGAGCGCCTGCTCCTGGAGAACCCGGACCTCGGCAACGCGGCCGTCGAGCACGAGCTCGGGCCTCTGCTCGCCGACGAGCGCCTGGGGTCCGAGCTCGTGGAGACGCTCCAGGTGTACTTCGACTCCGGCGAGAACATGCGCGAGACGGCACGCCGTCTTCACCTCGCGAACCGGACCGTCGCCTACCGGCTGGAGAAGATCGAGGCACTGCTCGGAGGCCCGCTGGACGATGCGTCACGCCGGAGGCTCGCGGTCGCGCTCCTCATCAGGCGGCTGCGCGGCGGGACGGATATGACGGGCTGACGCCTGCGCGACCGTCTGCCTGCCGCCGCCAGGGTCTGACGCCTGCGCGACCGTCTGCCTTGCCGCATTGATGCAATCGGACGCCCCCCGGTCTTCGCGCGTCGGCGATGGGATGACGGGCCCGGCACACCCATGATCCGGTGACAGGGCGGGACCTCACTGGTCCGCCCCGCCCCGAGGTACCCATGACACTCTCCACCAGCCCCGCGTCCATCGTCGCCACCCCCGGCAGGTTGGCCCTCCCCGGCAGGCCGGCCCTCGACATGCTGTCCCGCCAGGGGCGCGAGGACCTGCTCGATCTCGCCTGGGCCGCCTGGTTCGCGTCTCGGCCGGAGCGGACGAAGGTGCTGCTCACCCGCACCCTGGACGACGGCCCCGAGGCCGTCGCAACGTTGGCGACGGCGGAGGCGACCCTCCTCCTGCGACGGCTCCACGACGCCGCGGCGGGCGATGTCGAGGCGATGGCGATCGTGGACGGGCTACTGGAGGGCGAGCGCGGGGCGCACGTCCCGGCGCGGCTGCGACGCGTGCTCGCGGCGAGTGACGAGGACCGCAGCCGGGCCCTGTCCCGGGTCCGCGCCGAGACTGCCGTGCACCTGCAGCGCCGGTCCGCGGACACGGTCTCGGCGGTCATCGGCTACCTCGTCGGGACCGAGCTGACCGGCGATGGCGCCGGGATCCGCGAGGTCCCCCAGGCCCGCGGCTTCTGCCGGGCCGTCCTGAGCTCGCTTGGTCTGCCGTTCGACGGCTACATGGGCCGGATGGTCGACTGGCTGTAGCGCAACCGATGCGCGGTGATGAGTCCTCACGCTCCGCCACCGAAGGCCCGATCATCTGCGTCGTGACCACACCGGCCAATCCGGATCGCGCGACGCTCATCGTCAGCCCGCTGGCGTCCCGCCTCAGGGACGAGCGGGCCAGGCGCCGGATCGTGCGCGACGCGACCGAGGCTCTGCGCATCCGCGGTCACCGCGACGTGTCAGTGCTGGTGGCAGGAGATCCTGCGGGGGTCAGCCAGGCGGCTGAGGCCGCCCTGCGCGACGGATCATCGGTCGTTGCGATCGCGGGCGGTGATGGGACGCTCCGCGACGCCGCGGGGGTCCTCGCGGGCACCGGGGTGGCGGTCGGGATCGTGCCCTGCGGGACCGGCAACCTGTACGCGGCGGCGATCGGTGTGCCGAGGGACCTCCACGCCGCCGCTGCGGCTCTCGCGACGGGTCAGCCGAGGAGGCTTGATGTCGGGGAGGTGCGGATGGCCCCGTCGACGGCCTTCACGGACCCGGGGGATGGGCCGGCACCGGGACCCGCGGCCGGGCCTCACCCGCTCGAGCCGGTCCCCTTCATCGTCGCCTGCGGGACCGGGTTCGACGCACGGGTGATGGCGGCGACGTCACCCGATATGAAGCGCCGGTACGGCGTGGCCGCGTACTTCCTGGCCGCGAGCCGGCTGCTGGGGCACCTGACGCCGAGACCGACGGTCCTCACGATCGACGGGGTCCGGACGGACCTCGAGTCGGTGGTCGTCCTGGTCGCGAACTGCGGCGAGGCGATCCCGGGTGTGCTGCGTCCCCGCCTGCCGATCGAGCCCGACGACGGGCTGCTGCACGTGTTCGTGCTGCCGCGGGGCGGGATCCTCGGCGGCATCCGGGGCGCACTGGAGCTGATGACGACCGCGGCGGCCGGCGTCTCGCCGTCGGGTGCGGCGGTCCGCCTTTCGGGGACCCGCGTCCGCGTCGAGGTCACGCCGGCGGGTCCGACCGAGGTGGACGGCGACCCGTTCCCAGCCGGATCGCTGGATGCGCGGGTCCGTCCGGGGGCCCTCTCCGTCATCCTCCGCTGAGGCCCGCGCGACGGCGTGCCCTTTGGAGCGCGCGGCGGCGTGCCCTCGTGCCGCCGTCCAGCCGGTTCCTCCCGGGGACATGCCGTCAGAGGGCGCTGCTGGGATCCTCGCGTGACTCCGCCGGGACGAGGGGGTCCTCGGCCGCGAGGCTCACCTGGTAGATCGGGTCCAGGGACCCGAGGGTCCGCCGGAAGGGAGAGCGTGCGGGCTGTCCATCAGGCGTCTTGCGCAGGTAGACGAACCAGTAGACGCCCGCGACGATGACGGCCCCGCCGATGATGTTGCCGATCGTCACCGGGACGAGGTTTGCAACGAAGCTCCCGACGTTGACGTCCGCATAGGCCTCGGGGGTCGTGCCCGTCTGCTGCCAGAACGCAGGCGGCGCAACGGTCCGGATCGCGATCGCGACGGGCAGGAAGAACATGTTGGCGATGGAGTGTTCGAAGCCAGCGGCGACGAAGGCGGCGATCGGTGGGACGATCGCCAGCACGCGGTCCGTCGTCGATCTCGCCGAGTAGGTCAGCCATACCGCCAGGCACACGAGCGCGTTGCACAGCGTCCCGAGGGCGAGGGCCTCGAGGAACGTGTGGTGGACCTTGGCCTGGGCGGTGTTGAGGGCGCCCAGACCGATGGCTCCATTCCCGGCCAGGTACCAGCCGGCGACGATCACGAGGCCGACGGTCGCGATGGCACCGACGAAGTTGCCCCCATAGACGAGCCCCCAGTTGCCGAGCACTGCGCGGGTGGTGACCCGGTGGCTCGCCCATGCGATCACGAGCAGGATGTTGCCGGTGAACAGCTCGGCACCTGCGACCACCACGAGGATCAGGCCGAGCGAGAACGAGATCCCGCCGATCAGCTTGTTCAGCCCGAACGGCAGGGCCACCCTGGCCACGACTGCGCCGTCGGGCCCGGTGATGGTGAACGAGCCCGCCGTCGCCGTGAGCGCGAAGACGGCTCCCATTGCGATGAACGCCCCGGCGAGGATGGCGAGCACGAACATCGAGGCGGCGTCGGTGTTGGCCTTGCGGGCGCCGACGTCCTCGGCCTTGCGGGCCATCTCGGCAGGAACGAGGGCGTCGGTCGGGCCCGGCTTGACGGTGTCGGCGTGGAAGCTCATGGCGCCGAGTGTCGATCCCGGGGGCGGGGGCGGGGCACGGCCGTTCCGCCCCTGTCCGGCGGCCACGCGGCGTGTTCCGGGCGTGCCATTGCCTGCGCGGGCCATGGCGAGTGGCCCGCCCGGGCACCGGAGCGAGACGCCGCCCCGCCCTGGCTGGAGGAGGTCCCCGGCGCGTCGAGCCGGACCGCTGCGGTCGTCCTGCGTTCCCGTCCGGCGGGTTCGTCAGGCAAGCGAGGCAGTCGTGACCTTGCCGAAGACGGCGCCGGCGTAGTCCTCGACCGAGGTGAGCGGCACCGGAATCCACCCCAGGACCCGGGTCATGTCGATCGGATCGCCCTTCGCGTAGCAGCGCATCAGGCCGGCGAACGAGCGAGCCATCGGATCGGTCGCCGCCGTCTCCTGCGCCGCGAGGTCCTCGTCGGAGACGTGGGTCACCTCGATCGGTCGGCCTCCGACGCGCTCGAAGATGCGGACGGCGTCCAGCGGGCTCAGCGCCTCGGGACCCCCGAGCTCCAGGGTGGCGTTCCGGGCCGCCAGCGAGTCTGTGCTGCTGATCGCGAACTCGGCCACGTCATCGGCCGAGATCCAGCTGATCGGGTGCTCACCCGTCCCGTAGATCACGGCCTTGCCGTTCACGGGATCGAAGCCGGTGGCCGGCCCGAGCCAGACCTCGTCGAAGAAGGATGGCCGCAGGATCGTGTAGTCGAGCCCGCTGCCGATGAGGTACGACTCGATCGCCCGCTTCGCCCGGCTGAGCGGGAAATCAAGGTCGAGGTTGCGCGAGAACGACGTGTAGACGAACCGGGCGACGCCCGCAGCGCGGGCGGCATCGATCAGCGTCCGCATCCCGTCGAGGTCGGTCGTCGCGATATCGTTGGTTCCCGGCGCATACGACACCGGCATGGCGGAGACGGTTGAGACCACCGTGTCCATGCCGGCACACGCGTTCGCGAGCGAGGTCGCGTCGCGCAGGTCACCGACCACGATCTGCGCGCCCTCCTGCCGGAGCGCGTCCGCCTTTGCGGGTACGGTCGTCGGCCGGACCATCGCCCGGACCTGCATCCCACGGGCCATGGCCCGCCGGCAGATCTCGCCGCCGACCAGCCCCGTCGCACCAACCACGAGCATCACCGCGTCCTGCCTCCTCACCGGCCCATCCTCCGAACCCCGGTACGAACAGTGGGGCGCGCGCCGCGGCCGCGCCAGAGGCTAATGGCAGTGTGAAACCCCACCGACGATCAGCCCGCCGCGTCGACGTCGTGGTCCGCGAAGTAGGGCCGCCACGGACCCGACCCGGGGATGAACGCCTGCATCACCGCGCGTTCCGCCTGGACGATGTGCATGGTGTCGTGGGCGGCCCACTCGTTGAGCAGCTCGGCCATCGTCACCACGCCCAACTCGGCGTGACGGGCGGTCCGCGGCAGGTCTGCGGGCGTCAGGGCCCGCAGGGTGTCGAGGCTGACCAGCCGCATCCGCGCCAGATCCACGGCGAGCTCCCCGGCGGTCCCGTCGATCGCGTCGACGCCGCCCTCCGCGTCCGGGTCGAACGCCGCGAAGTCCCGGCCGTCGAGGATCGCGAAGACCCGGGCGCGGAAGACCGCGTGCTCGGTGTCGACGACATGCCTGAGACACTGGATGGCGGACCATTCCCCGGGCACCGGCTGCCGGGCCAGGAGGTCGGGGTCGATGCCGGCGAGCGCGCCCCAGCGAGCCGCGGACGACGAGAGGACGGAGATCGCTGACGCGAGCAGGTCTGACATCGGGACGGTCCTCAGGTTCGGTGGGCGGGCCTCGGGCCGGTCTGGAGCAGGCGGTCCACGAGGTCCGACAGCTCGAGGACGGTCCTGGCCGCAAGGATGGCACCGAACTGCGCGGGCCATCCCGGCGAGCCCGCCAGCCTGTCGCGTCAGACGCGGACGATCACCGGAGGTGCGCCGATCGACGCTCCCTCGCCGACCTGCCACGCCCGCAGGCTCGCTCGCCAGATCGCGCGCTCGTGGTACCTGCCGTCGGCACGGATGCCGTCGAGGCCTCCCGCCCTCACGAGGGCCTCGAGGATCGGCGCCAGCTGCGACCCGTAGACGTGCATGCAGGGCTCCGGTCGGACGCCCGGCCACGAGTAGCACGAGACGACCGTCCGGCGCTGGCCCGTGGGGATCCCGGGCGGCAGCCGGTCCCAGGCAGGGTCGTCGGCCCCGAACTCCCACTTGTCGAGGTCTCCCTGCGGGATGCCCTCGACGCCGCGGACGACGATGGGATCGTGGTCCAGCAGGTACGGGTCGACCACCAGGTCGCAGATCACGGCGTGGTCCGGCAACAGGTCGATCCAGGAGTTGGGCACGAGGGGCACTGACGGGTCGTGACGCTGGGTGGCATCGACCAGGATGTCGGTCATCGTCAGCCGGCCCCGGAAGTAGTCCGGGTCGCGGGTGAGGTTGCGGCCCGCCGTCGCCACCTCCACGCCGGCCAGCCCGCGCCGCATGAATGCCTCGTTGCGGGCGTCGTCGCCGTACTTCGTGGCGAATTCGACCGCATGCTTGCCGACCGTCCCCGCGCCCATGATCGTGACCCGGAGAGGGGGGCGTCCCGGCACGACCATGGCCGGCCAGCGGCGCTCCAGCGCCTGGAACGCCGAGGCGATCCCATTCCAGGCCACGCTCCGCAGGTTCTGGAGCAACCGCTTGCCGTCGTCATCCACGATCGTGTCCAGGCTGATCGCATCGATGCCCAGGTCGGCCAGCATGCTGACGCGCGCCGGACGCGTCGGGAAATGGAGCATCGAGACCAGGACGGCGCCGCGGCGCATCCGGTCGTATCTGCCCTCGGGTGCCCGGAGGATGACGACCGCGTCCTGGCCGTAGGCGGTGTCCTCGTCGGTGACGTGGACGTGGGGCGAGATCGAGGAATAATCCCCGTCGGTGTAGCCCATCCCGGAGCCGATGCCCGACTCGACGTAGACCTCGGCGCCGATCCCCGCCAGCAGCCCGATCAGGGGCGGCAGGAAGTCGCGCCTCTCGCCCGGCTCCTTGTGCATCCGGGGAAAACCGATCGATAGCCGGCCCGGCTCGTTCACGAGTACGTCCCCCATCGTGGTGTGTCCCACACCATAGGCAGACGCGGGACCTCCCGGGCCGGGCCGAGCGGCCCGAACGGCACCGCCACTTCGCCCGACCGGCGGCTACCGCTCCGCCAGCACCAGGACCCGTCGCCGCGTGTGAACCAACATCGTGGCCGTCCGCGTGCCGTCCGCGCCTCCGTCCCGCACTTCCGTCCGCACTGGGGCTAGCCCCACCACGAAGAGGCCCGCTGCCCGGCTGGTTCGAGGCCCCTCCGGTCCGTAGCGTCGGGGTCGACACGAACCCATCGGCAGCCGGCGGAGCCGGGCCGGATCAGTCACGTTGGAGGACGGAGCAGATGATCGTCAGACGCGGATCTCTCTATGCGGGGGTGTTCCTCGTTGCGGCGGGCGGCGTCGTTCTCCTGGCCCAGGCCGGGGCGCTCGATGCCGGGGCCGTGACCCGGGCCCTCGAGCTCTGGCCGCTCGCCGTCATCGCGGTCGGCGTTGGCCTGGCCGTTCGCCACACGCGGGCCGGCGTGCCCGGCGGCGTCCTCGCGGCAGCGGTCCCCGGCCTGCTGCTCGGTGCCGTCATCGTGGCCGTGCCCGACCTCCCGGAGCTCGCGGGCTGGTCGGCCCCATGCGGGGAACCGAGCCCGACCGCGGCCGTCGCGGACCGGCAGGGTGAGTTCGGGGCAACGGCCTCCGTTGACCTGTCGCTGGCATGCGGCGACCTGGTGGTCACGACGGGGCAGGGCAGCGCGTGGCAGCTCGCGACCCCGGACGACGGGGGCAACGGGACCGTGGTGTCCGAGGCCTCCGACCGGCTCTCGATCCGGTCCGCCGACCGGCGGCGCTCGTTCGCGGGGCCTGTCACGGCCGACGCGTGGCGCCTCCGCCTGCCGACCGCGACGACCCTGGACCTCGCCGCCGAGATCAGCGCCGGCAAGGCAACCGTGGATCTCGCCGGGGCCCGGCTCGACACCCTCCGCCTGGACGTGAATGCCGCAGACGCGCGGCTCGACCTTGATGGGGCAGACGTCTCGAGCCTTTCGCTCACCGTCAATGCAGCGAAGGCGACCCTGCAGCTGGCGGCCACGAGCGATCTGATGGCCACTCTCGGCGTCAACGCAGGCTCGCTCGTGGTCTGCGCACCCGCGGACCTCGGGCTTCGCGTCCACGGTGCCTCGACGCTGGCCGCAACCACCTACAACGGGCTCGTCCGATCGGGTGACACCTGGGTGAGCCCCGCCAATGCGACCGCGAAGTACCACGCGGACGTGACCGTGTCGGCCAACGTCGGAAGCGTGGTCGTCAACCCCGAAGGAGGCTGTCTGTGAATACCCGTCGTCTGTACCGGAGCCGCACGGACAGGCAGCTCGCGGGCGTCGCCGCCGGCGTGGCCGAGTACCTGGACCTGGACCCCACCCTCGTGCGGGTCCTGTGGATCCTGTCCATCTTCCTCGGCGGCTTCACGATCCTGCTGTACGTGATCCTCGCGTTCGTCATGCCGCTCGAGCCGGAGACCGGGGCGCAGCGGCCCGCGTGGGCGGCCGGCCGAGCCTGGGATCAGGGCGGCGCGTGGAGCCAGGGCGGCGGGTGGGTGCCGGGCGGCATGCCGGCCGCCGCGGCGGCAGGGGCCGGGCCGACCGGCACGGGGCCCGCCGGGACAGCCTCCGACAACGGCGAGCCACGCGGCAATGCCGATGACCTGGCAACCGACGCCGATGGCGCGTCGACGACCGCCGCCGACGGCCTGCGACGACCGACGCCGACCCCGATGCCACGGCGACCGCCGTGGACGTCGAGGCGACCGCCGGGACGACCTCGGCCGGAGGCCCGAACACCGGAGCTTGGGAGGCCGCGCAGGCCGCCTGGGCCGCGCCGGCGTGGAGCGGCAGGCAGGGCTCGCCCACCCCGACCACCGAGCCTGCCCGGAATCCCCGGCGCGGACCTCGTGCCACGGTCTATGCCGGCGTGCTGCTCGTGGTCTTCGGGGTCATCGCCCTGGCCGACGCGGTGGTTCCCGGGCTCTCGGGCCTCACGCTCGTCCCGGCCCTGCTCGTCGCCCTCGGCACGGCACTGCTGATCGGATCGGTGCGCCGCCCCGCAGGCGATGCCTGACGGCCAAGGGCCCCGGCGATTCGCGCCGCGGCACGACGACCCTGACATGACACGCCCCTTCCCGGCCGGGAAGGGGCGTCGTCGCGGAGACGGGCGACCGGCGTGGCGCGGGTCACATCTGCTTGAAGCGGGGACCCTCGCCGCCCTCGGGCGGCATCCACTGGATGTTCTGAAGCGGGCACTTCACGGCGCAGGTCATGCAATGGAGGCAGTTCGACGCACTGAGCACGATCTTCGTCCCGTCCCAGCGGTAGACCTGGCCGGGACAGAAGCTGGTGCACGAATGCGCGTAGTCCGCCTCGCAGCGCAAGCACGCCTCGGGGTCGAGGATCGTCATGTGCGCCGGCTCGTCCTCCCGGTGGAGGGAGCCGGTGAGGCTGACGAAGGTCGCCCCGTCCATGCCGCCCGGGTCCTCGCGGTCCAGGCGCGCCCCGCGCTTCGTCCCCTTGAAGTCCGGCTCCATGCCGCGCCGCCCGGGGATCCGGCTCGACACCATCGACAGCGGGGCACCAGGGTAGATGCCCCACTTGAAGCTCTGCCGGTAGTTGCGGGCGTGGCGCATCGCGGGCAGGACACCGCGCTCCTCGAGCCGCCTCGCGTACCCGGACAGCAGCACGGCGTCACGGTCGGTCGCCGCCAGCCCCTCGGCCACGGTCTCCGCCGCGGCCATCCCGGACAGGATCCCGTAGTGGATCCCCTTGATCTTCTCCATGTTCACGAACCCGGCGCCGTCACCGACGACCAGCGCCCCGGGGACGGCCACCTTGCCGAGGGCATGGAAGCCGCCCTCGGGAATCGTGCGGGCGCCGGTCGCGATCGTGACCGAGCCCTTGAGCAGGCCCGCAATGTACGGGTGCGCGCGGTAGCGTTCGAACTCGCGCTGGGGGTTGAGGTTCCCGTACTTCCAGTCGAGGCCCATGATCAGGCCGACCGCAACGAGGTTCTCGCCCATGCTGTACAGGAACCCGCCACCGAAGACGCTGGCCGGGTTGGGATAGCCCAGCGTGTGCATCACCCGGTTGGTGCCGAACGGGTTCTCGCCCGGGAACGCGACGACCGCCTTGATCCCGAGGGAATAGACCTGCGGGTTCCTGCCGGCACCGAACCGATCGCGGAGCTGCTGCGAGAGGACGCCGCGCGTACCGTCGGCGAGGATCGTGACGCGGGCGCGGATCTCCTCGGCCGGCCGATGGTTCGACTTGGCGCCACCGTGGGCTGACAGGCCGACCTCGCCGAGGCTCACGCCCACGACCCGGTCGCCCTCCACGAGCAGCGTTCGGGCCGAGTACCCGTTGTAGACCTCCACGCCGGCCGCTTCCGCCTTCGCGGCGAGGAAGGCCGTGAGACGCGACAGCGAGATCGTCACGTCGCCGCCGTGGTGCATCGCGCTCGGGACGACGGCGTCTGGGATCCGGATCGCCCGCTGCCCCAGCAGGAAGTACATCTCGTCCCGCTCGACCGGCGTGACGTGCTCCATGAACCGGCGGTCGTCCCGCCAGCCGGGCACGAGCTCGTCGAGGCACGCCGGCTCGAACGAGGCGCCGGAGAGGTTGTGGTAACCGGCCCGAGGTGCCTTCTCGACGACGACGATGGAGGCCCCCGGCGTCGTGTCGGCGAGCTGCTGCTTGAGCCGGATCGCCGCGGCCAGGCCCGCCGGGCCGCCACCGACGATCAGGACGTCGATCGGGGCGGTCATGCCTTTCCCTCCGTCGCACGGATCAGGTCCGGGACGACCGTCTCGATGTCCCCGACGATCCCGAAGTCCGCGTAGTTGAAGATCCGGGCCTTGGGGTCCTTGTTGATCGCGACGACGATCTCGGATCCCTGCATGCCGGTGATGTGCTGCACGGCGCCGGAGATGCCGATCGCGACGTACAGCCTCGGCTGGACGGTCTGGCCGGTCTGGCCGACCTGGTAGTCGTGGGTCGTGAACCCGTCCTCGACCGCCATGCGGGACGCGGCGACCTTCGTCCTGGCGCCCAGCAGGCCACCGAGGCCCGCCGCGAGCGGCTGGAGGTAGGTCTCGAAGTCCGCTCGGGAGCGGAAGCCATGGCCGCCGGCCACGACGATCTCCGCGTCCCGGATCGAGACCTTGGTGGCGAACGACTCCACCGCCACGGCCTCGAGGCCGTGGTCGGCGGCGCTGAGGTCCACCGGGACGTGGATCACCTCGCCGGTCCGCTCGAGATCCGGCGGCGGGACCTTGAACACTCCCGGCCGGACGGTCGCCATCTGGCCCGGCGAGTCCTTGGTCATGATCGTGGCCATGACGTTGCCGCCGAGGGCCGGGCGCGTCTGCTTCAGGATCGCGGTCAGGTTTGTCGTGCCCTTCGAGAAGTCGCCGATCTCGAGACGGGTGCAGTCGGCGGTGAGGCCAGACCGGCACGAGTAGGCGACGCGTGGGGCGAGCTCGCGGCCGAGCGGGCTGGCCCCGAACAGCATGACCTGGGGGCGCCGGTCCTTGACCAGGGCGGCGATCGCCGCCTTGTGCGCGAGCGGGTCGAACTCAGCAAGCAACGGGTGCTCGAGGACGTAGACGACGTCGGCACCGGCGGCGATCAGCTGCGCGGGGCGGTCCCCCGGTGTCTCGCACGGGAGCACCGCGCCCACCTTCTCGCCCAGGCTGTCGGCCAGACGGCGCACCTTGCCCAGGAGCTCCAGGGACACCGACCGGACGCCGTCGCCCTCGCGTTCGGCGAAGACCCAGAACTCGCCGTGGTAGGTGGGCTCCTTGCCGTCGAGCTGGTAGGTCTCGTCCGCCTCGGGTCCCGCGCCGGGCTCCGCCGACTGGTACCGGGCGGCAACCTTGCCGATGAGCTCGGATGGGTTGCGGATGAACTCGCAGGTCTTGGGCCGGTCCTCGGAGGGCGAGAACAGGCGGTAGACCTGGGTCCACGAGCCCCGGAGGCCGGTTCGGGACGGGTCGGCGCCGACGGACTTCGCGTTCCACTCGTGGAGCGGCGCGCTGCGCGCATCACGGGTGCTGGCGAAGCCGCGGTAGAGGGGATCCGTGCAGGCCGTCACGGTGACCAGGACGGGTAGCCGCAGCGGCCGGACGTCCTCGACGCCCTCGGACGCGATCCTGCGGATCACGACGTCGGGGTCCGTCTGCAGGCCCTTCGCATAAGCGATGTGGTCGATCCCGAGGTCCTCGGCGATCTGCGGCGGGACCTGTGCGGTGTCCCCGTCCACGGACTGCATGCCGGACACGATGATGTAATCCCGGCTGCCGCCGAACATCTCGGTCTCGATGCGACGGATGGCGCAGGCGAGCGAGTAGGCCGTCGCACCGGTGTCGGCGCCGGCGAACTCCTTGTCCGTCAGGAGGATGGCCTGGCCCGGAACACGGGACAGGCATTCCACCAGGACCTCCCGCGCCTGCGGGGGGCCCATCGTGAGGAACACGACCCGTCCGGTCCCGCCGGCGCGGCTCAGCCGGTCGGCGAACGTGAGTGCGTGCAGATCGAGGGGGTTGAGGATGCTGTCGAGCATCCCGCGTCGAAGGGTGCCCTTGTCCCGATCCCAGGCGTCCTCTGGGATGTTGGAGACGTCCGGAACCTGTTTGACCAATACGATGCAGTCCACGGACCGACTCTACCGGCGCCCGCGGCCGGAACCCCGGCCCATTTGTCACGCGCTGGACCCTGCCATTGCTCGTCGGCCCGGGACAAGGGTCCCGGAACCGTCGACCGGACGGCTCCCGGTCCCGAGCACCGGGGGCTCGAGCGGAGCGCGCCTCAGCGGTCGATGGGGCCCGTGTGATGCAGGCCGGGACCGGGCGTCGGGGCGGCCGCGACGACCTGGACGCGGATGATCGTGGGGTTCACTCCCGCAGCGGCCAGCGACCCGTAGGTCGGGCTCATGAGGTCCAGGAGGACGAGGTAGCTGCCCGGTTGATCGGGGGCGAGCAGCGGCAGCTCGACGGTCGTCTCGGCGCCCGGCGCCAGCCGGACCTGGGTGGCCGTGAGCAGCCCCGAGGTGTCGACGCCGGCGCCGATGGCCACCCAGGTGGCCATCACGAGCGAGGCCGGGTCAGCGGTGGCCGCGCCCGACGCGTCTCCGCCGGACGGGCTCGCCGGCCCATCGGTCGGGCTTGCCTGCCCGCCGGACGGGCTCGCCGGCACATCGGTCGGCGGACGCGCCTCGAACCACGGGCGGGCCCCGTCGTTGGCGACCCGGACGGGGAGGCTGATCCGGGTGCCGGCCGTCAGGCTCAGGTTGCCCGCCACCCCGAAGGCGACCGAGACCGGCGGGCTGACCCGCACCACGAGCGGTGCGATGCGCGCCTGGGTCGTCGCGTCCAGAGCCGAGCCGCCTGCGTCGTGGACCGTGGTTCGCAGCCGATACCGGCCGGGCGCCACGGGCAGGCTGACCGTCGCCACCAGCATGCCCGCGACCACCGTCGCAGGAACCGTCGTGACGACGTCACCCGGAGTCTCGGGCACCACGAAGTCGATCGCGGGAGCCTGGGTCGGTCCCGCCGGGTCGGACGGTGAGAGCGGTGCTGCCGGATCCAGTGGCGCCTGCGAGGCGGCCGCGTCGGGCGCGATGGGCGGTGCCGCCGAGGCCAGCGGTGCCGCCGAGGCGAGCGGTGACGACGGGGCCGGTGACGACGACCGGGTCGGCGGTGGCGACGACGCGGCCGGTGCGTGGGATGCCGTCGGAGCCGGCGAGGCGGTCGGTGCCTGGGATGCCGTCGAGGCCGGCGAAGCCGCGGGTTCCGGTGGTGCCGGCGAAGCGATCGGTGCCTCGGATGCCGTCGGGGCCGGCGAGGCCGCGGGATCCGATGGCGCCGGCGAGGCTCCCTCGGGCACCGCCTGCGGCGGGTCGAGGACCAGTGGATCCCATCGGAAGCCCAGCTGGAAGGCACCGGAGACTTCAGACCCGGCCGGCAGCTTGAACGGCAGCGCGACCGTCACCGTGGATCCAGCCACGAGGCCGGAGGACATGCCGGCCGAGGGGACGACCGCCGGGGGCGCGAACTCGGCGCGGACCATCGCCGGAACGGGCGTGGGCGTCGGGAGCGGCGGCGCCACCTCGACGGTCGAGGGGTTCGTCGAGCCTCCGCCCCTCGAGCCGCCGCCCCTGGCCGGACCGGCGCCCTTGAGCACGTCGGACGGGCGGAGCGTGAGCTTGCCGACCAGCGACCGGTAGAAGCCGTGCCTCGAGGTGGTCGGGTCCAGGAGGACGTTCCGCCCGGGCACCCGCCTGCTCGGGTACCCGATGACGTGGTCGTGGAAGCTCGGGGCGCGCCGCCAGATGGACTCGATGGACCCGGACCCGCCCAGGATCGCCTGGAGGTACCAGGCAGGCCCGAAGAATGCGTCGGCGAGCACGGAGTCGGCCCCCGCGGCGAGCCACCCGGCCCCGTAGTTGTCCACGCGCTGGCGCGAGTCGCTGAGCGTGCCTTCCGGGAGTCCCGGCTCCGTGTTGCCGCTCGCGTAGCACAGGTGATGGAGCAGGACCACGGCGTGTGGGGCGAGGTGGACGTACTTGGCGAGGTACGCCTCGCCGAAGTACTGGTGCGCCACGTTGTCCTGTCCGGCGACGGGATTGAGGCCGAGCCCGTTCTGGGTCGGCGGGTAGAGCTGGTCCCGGTAGCGAGACGGCCAGCCGTTTCCGTGGCCCAGGTACACCACGATCGACGCGCCCTGGAGGGCGGCCTTGACCACCGGCCAGGTGGCGTTCGGGGAGTAGATGGTCACGACGTTGTGGGTGTAGCGTCGGGCGACCCGCGCCCCGGCCTCGGCCGCCGCCCGATACTCGCTCGTCAGGCCGCCCGCGGGGCCGACCACGAGGACGACCTTAGGATCGGCAAGGGGTGCCGCCTGCACGCCCGGGACGAGGCCGATCGCCACCGCGGCGGCGAGCAGGGCGGACGCGACCCGCGTTCCTGCGAGCCGCCGCCGGGTGCGTCCGGAGCCGGTGAGATGCCCCAACAGTGCAGTTCCTCTGGACGCGGGCACGTGCAACCCGGGTGGGTCCGTGTCCCGCTCCCATAGTGAACCCTTGGGCAAGATCTCGTCGCCCCCCCAACCGCGGGGTTCCGGCGCACCCAGCGGAGGGTTTGGTCCGGATGGCCTCGACTGCATCGGGGACGCCTCGACGCTCCCGGCGGCTCAGCGCCCGAGTGGCTCGATGAGGCCGTTGCGAGCCGCGACGACGACGGCCTCCAGCTGGCTGTGCACGTCGAGCTTGGCCAGGATGCTCTTCTGGTAGCCCCTGCAGGTGTGGAGGCTGATCGCGAGGCGCTCCGCAACCGCATGTGAGTCGTAGCCGTTGCCCATGAGCTCGAGGACGGCCAGCTCCCGCCGGGTCAGTGTGCCGTTGATCTCGGGCCCTGCGACCCGCGGCCGGCCGACCCGCACCAGGATCGCGGCCAGGGTGCTTCCGTCCACGAGCATCGCGCCGTCCCGCGCCGCCCGGATTGCCTCGAGCACGGCACCGATCGAGCTCTCCTTGGGCAGGAAGCCGCCGGCGCCGGCGGCCGCCGCGCGAGCCATCGCCTCGACGTCCGTGTGGCCCGTCATGACGAGCACCCTGACCCCCGGCAGGCGCGACCGGATGGCAGCGATCGCGTCGATGCCATCGCCGTCCGGCAGGTACACGTCCACCAGGATGACGTCGGGTCGCGCGACCTCGATGGCGTCGAGGCACTCCTCGATGGTCGTCGGTGTGCCGACACAGGTCAGGTCGGCATGGCGGTTGATCGCGACGGCGAGCGCCTCGGCGAACAGCCGGTGGTCGTCGACGAGCATGACCCTCGTCGCCCCGACGTCCACGATGTCATCGTCCTGCTCGGCGGGGTCCCTCGTCTCGGACGAGTGGTCGCGGGATGGGCGGTCGCGGGATGGGCGGTCGCGCAGCGCGACGGGCGTGTGCGGTTCCGGGTCCTGCGTGGGCGCGAACAAAGATGTGTCGAGTGCCGCCACTCCGAAATACCTCCCCGATGAGACCCTGATCCGGCCGATCCCCTGGCAGGGCCGATCCAAGACCTCACCACGTCCTCTTGCGGAGGCAACACTAGTCCATGCGTCCAGTGCCGTCCAGCCATGATTTAAGGGTCCAACCATCCTGTCTGGCACGAATTGGCACCCATTCCGGTGCGAATTGGCAACGAACCGGCTGATCCCCCGGATTCGGGGTGGACGTGAGTCACCGCGATCGGCCACAATCCGCTCGGTCGACGATCGCAGAGGTCTCGCCGCAGCCGTCTTCGGTCAGCACAGAGTCAGTCATCCGGGCCGAACGTCGGCGCATGGCCGATCCCTCCCACCGGAACGGCCACGATGGCGGTCAGGAGCATTCGACGTCGCACCTTCATGATTAGCCTGGCTGGACCGCCGGGCGTGTGGCGATCCTGGAAGCGGGGCAGGTCGTGACCGCGGCGCTGGATTCGGACGCGAGCCGCCCCGAGGGGGACGCCGATCTGCCTGTCCTCGAGATCGACGCGGGGCGCGTCCCGGACCGGATCGGAACCTGGGCGATCACGGCAGCAGTCGCCGCGGCAGCAGCGGTCCTGTACGCCGTGGCCCTCGTGGGGGCCCCTGAGTACCTGCCCGACACCGGGGTCACCGTGGCCTACATCGCGGTGGCCATGTTCCTGGCCGAGATCGCCGCCCTCCGGATGGCCATCCAGAACCGGACGGTGCCGCTCGCCCTCACCGACATTCCGATGGTGGTGGGCTTCTACTGCCTGGCTCCGACGGACCTCATGATCGCCAGGCTGATCGGGTCCGGCCTGGCCCTGGCGATCATCCACCGCCGCTCGCCGCGCCTGGGGGCCCTCTCCTTCGCGACGGTGATGGCGGCGAGCGCGGTCGGGATCATCGTGTTCCGCGAGGGCGCCAGCATCGCTCCGGCGGGCATCGCCGGGTGGCTCGCGGCGTCGTACGCGGGGACCGCGGCCATGGTCCTGGTCACCGTGGGCGTGGCGACCCTCCACGCCTCGATCACGCGGCGCCACTGGAGGGAGGGGGAGCTGCCGTGGCGTCTCGCGGTCGGGCTCGGGACGGCGTTCGTGAACTGTTCGGTCGCCCTCGTGGCCGTCGTGTTCATCGTCAGGGAGCCGGCGGGCCTGTGGCTGCTGCTGGCGCCCGCCGCGGTCGGACTGCTCGGGTACCGGGCGTTCATCGCGCAGCGCAGCCGCCAGGCCCGCCTGGAGTTCATGTGGGATTCCTGGCAGATCATCCAGGTCCGCGTGCTCGACGACTCCGTGCTCGCCCGCCTGCTGGCCCGCACCAAGCTGATGTTCCGGGCCGCGATGGTGGAGGTGATCCTCGCCCGGGACGGACCGGACGCCTCGAGGCGCATGTCGATCGGTCCCGATGGTCGCACCTCCTCCGTCGCGATCTCGCCGGAGGAGGTCGAACGCCGACGCGCTCTGCTGGGGCCAGAGGGCACCGGCCGGCGCCTCGAACGGGGCGAGCTCGCTCCCGCAGGTGGCGGCCGCGCAATGATCGTCGCGGTGCGCGGAGCCGGCGGGGTCATCGGCTCCCTGCTGGTCGCCGACAGCCGGGAGGACCTGGAGCCCTTTGGCGCCGACGACGTCCGCGTGCTCGAGGCGTTGGGGTCGCGCCTGGGGCTCGTCGTCGAGAACTCGGGGCTGGCGGGCCTGCTTGCTGCATCGGAGGGCGATGTGACCAAGCTGGCGGCCATCGTCCAGACCACGAATGACGCGATCGTCGCCATCGACCAGGCGGGCCGGATCAATGCCTGGAACGCGGCATCATCGCGGCTGTTCGGCCGCCCGGCCGAGGACATGCTCGGCGAGGTCGCCGACGAGGTCCTGACGGACGGGGGAGGTCCCGGCCTTCGAGATGGCTTCGCAGCCGCCCTGGCGGGCCAGCCGAGCGGCAACGTCCAGATGGACTGGCTGCGGCCCGACGGGGCGTCCGTCCCGGTCGCGATCACCGTCTCTCCGATCCGTGGCGAGCTGGGCGAGATCCAGGGCGCCTCGGCGATCGTGCGCGACGAGACGGACAGGAGGTCCGCAGAGGCGTCCGCGGCGGCGGCGGCGGAGCAGCTGCGCCTCGTGATCGACGAGAGCCCTATTGGGATGGGCACCGCGGGCCCGGACCAGCGCTGGATCCGGGCGAACCCGGCGCTCTGCGCGCTCCTGGGAGAGCAGCCCGGCGACGTGGACGGGCGGTCGGTCACGGAGCTCGTCCATCCCGACGACGCGGCCACAATCAGGCAGCTCGAAGATCTCCTGTTCGCGGGCGACGATGCGATCCATTCGGTCGAGCGCCGGTACGTGAGCCGGGGCGGCGCCGTGGTCTGGGCACGTGTGACGGCGCGACCGACCCAGGAATCGCCGGGGGGCGGGGAGGTCGCCCTGTACACGGTCGAGGACATCACGGAACGCCGCACCGCCGAGGAGCGGACGCGGATCACGGAGGAGCGCTTCCGGCGTGCCGCCCTGACGATCACCGCCATCCAGGATCCGTCCCGGATCGTCGGCGCACTGCTCGATGCCATGCGCGAGACGCTGCGCGCCGAGTACGCCGCGTTCGCGACCTACGCGGAGGACGAATTGGGCATCCTGGAGTTCGAGGTGTCGGGCCTTGATCCGGTCGCCATGCGCGCTCGCATGGGCCATCTGCCCTCCGGGTCCGGCGTCCTCGCCCTGGCGAGCCGGCTCGGTCGCCCGGTCAGGCTCCGCGACCTGAAGGCCCACCCGGACTTCGGCGGGTTCCCGCCCGCGCATCCCCCGATGACCTCCTTCCTCGCGCTGCCGATGACCCAGGACCGGCCCGGTCGCGCGACCCTGTACGTGGCCAACAAGGTCGATGCGCCCGAGTTCAGCGCGGGCGACGAGGCGATCGCGGTCGCGCTCGCGACCCACGCGGCAGTGTGCCTGGAGAACGCCCGGGTCACCGCCCAGGCGCGGGATCTCGTGGCGGAGCTCGACAGGGCCAACGGCGAGCTGCTCCGGGCCAATGACGCGAAGTCCCAATTCCTGGGGACCGTGGCCCACGAGCTGCGCGCACCGCTCCACGCCATCGTGGTGGCCGCCGAGCTGGTCAATGACCCTCCGCTCGGACCGCTCTCCCCGGACCAGGTGACCAATCTCGGGGCGACCATCGAGTCCAGTGGACGGCACATGGTGCGGCTGATCGACGACCTGGCGGACCTCGCGCGAATTGAGGCCGGCCGGATGGAGATCCGCCCGACCGAGGTCGTGGTCGGGGACGTGCTGGTGGAGGTGGCTTCGAGCCTCGCGGCTATCGCGCGGGCGCAGCGGATCACGCTCGAGCTCCCGGAAGGGCCGGGTCCGCGGGTCGTGGCCGACCCGGTCAGGCTGCGCCAGATCCTGACGAACCTCGTCGAGAACGCGCTCAAGTTCACCGGGCGCGGGGGTCGCGTGTGGGTCGAGGTGAGCACGACCCGGTCCTCCATCCAGGTCACCGTCCACGACACCGGCATCGGGATCGCGAAGCCCGACCTCGAGCGGGCCTTCCTGCCGTTCGAGCAGGTGTCGCGCACGAGCAAGCCGGGCGCGGGCCTGGGGCTGGCGATCTCGCGCAGCCTCGCCGAGCTGCACGACGGACGGCTCGACGCCGCGAGCGTGCCCGGGTCGGGCAGCTCCTTCACGCTCACCCTCCCGCGCCAGCCCCAGGCAGGCGAGCCGACCTCGCCCGCCGGCTCAGAACGACTGCTCATGCCGGCGGACGGGGCGGGCCGGACCATCCTCGCGGTCGAGGACGATCCGACCGCGCTGGGGCTGGCCATCGACGTCCTGCGGATGGCCGGTTACCAGGTGCTGGCGGCCACGGGACTCGCCGAGGCGCGGGAACGGCTCGACCGCTCGACCCCGGCCCTGATCCTCCTCGACCTCCGCCTCGGGGACGAGAGCGGCCTTGACCTCGTCGCGTACGCGAAGGCGCACCCGCGGACTGCCCACGTTCCCATCCTCGTGGTCAGCGCCGACACGCTTCCCGAAGACGTGCGCCGGGCGCGTGGGGCGGGTTGCGACGACGTCCTCTCGAAGCCGCTCAGCCCACGCCGTCTCCTCTCGCGCGTCCACGAGCTGACGCAGGACAGGTCCGAGGCCGGATCGCCTGGCTGAGCCGCCACGACCGCGGCCAAGGCGGGGAAACCGGTCGGCCCGGTGATCGCCGACGGCGCGTACACGGAGCGGACGTGCCCGGCGTCACCTGCGAAGATGGCCGCCATCTTCACCTGCCAGGATGGCCGCCATGCGCACGATCGACTGGGTCGGGGGCGAGATCCGGATCATCGACCAGACACGACTCCCGGACGACCTCACGGTCCTGCGGATCGCCGGGCTGGACCCCCTGATCGACGCCATCGGGCGCCTCGCGGTTCGCGGTGCGCCGGCGCTGGGCGTCGCCGGAGCGCTGGGAGTCAGCCTGCTGGCGGCGGCGAACCCGGGCGACCAGGAGGCGGTCCGTGCCGGTGCCGCGCGCCTCCGTGCCGCGCGGCCGACCGCGGTGAACCTGGCCTGGGGAGTGGATCGCGCGCTGGCCCGCGTTGCGGATGGTCCGGCCGCCGTCCTCGATGAAGCCTTGCGCATCCGTGACGAGGACATCGCGGCGTGTGCCCGGATGGCTCGTCTCGGGGCCGACCTTGTCCGATCGCTGGTCGCCCGGCCGCGAATCCGCGTCATGACGATCTGCAACACCGGCGCCCTCGCGGCCGTGGAGCGCGGGACCGCGCTGGGCGTCGTCGGCGAGCTGCACGACCGCGGCCTCCTGGAGGAGGCGCTGCCGCTCGAGACGCGCCCGCTGCTCCAGGGCGCCCGCCTGACCGCCTGGGAGCTGGCGCAGATGGGCGCCCCGTTCCGTCTCCTGGTGGATGCCGCCGCCGCCTCGACCCTCGCGCGCGGCATGGCCGATGTCGTCCTGATCGGCGCCGACCGGATCACCCGCAACGGCGACACCGCGAACAAGATCGGCTCCTTCGCGCTGGCGCTCGCGGCACGCCATGCCCGGGTCCCGCTCCTGGTGGTCGCACCGGAGTCGAGCGTGGACATGGCGACCGCGGGCGGCGACCTGATCGAGATCGAGGAGCGCGGCGCGGACGAGGTGACGGCGTTCCGCGGTGTCCGGAGCGCACCGGCCGGCACCCGCACGTTCAACCCCGCCTTCGACGTGACCCCTGCCTCGCTGATCACGGCGATCGTGACCGACCGGCGGGTGATCCGGCTGGATCGGGGCGAGACCCTCGAGCGCTGAGGCTGCTCCTGGAGGCTGCCGCGCCTTCGATTCCGACGCGCGCCATGGGTCGAAGCAACGGGCGTGAGGGGTCGTCAGGCGACGGCCGTCGGTCGTGGGGCACGCCCGTCGTCGGAATCACGACGACCGTTGCCCAAGTTGAGCACCGACGCGGGTACACATCGCTCCCCATGTGTCTGACCGGGCGCCGCGATGCGGGGCGACGATGACCGACATCGACCGGTATCAGAGTCGACCGAGGGCGGAGTTGGAGATGCAGATCACAGACCTCAGCGAGAACATCGCGCTGATTGTGCCGATGCTGATCCTCGTGGAGGGCATCGTCGGCATCGTCGCCTGGTTCGCGTATGGATCCAAGGGCGGGCGTGGAGCACGCATCGCCGCCTGGCTGGGCCTCGTGACGCTGACCCTCTGGTGCGGGTCCGCAGTCGCGTTCGTGATGCTCTACCTCCTGCTGTTCACCCTGGGCAAGGAGGCCGTGATCGTCGGGGCCTTCTTCGTCACCCTGTTCATGCTCGCGATGCCGTTCGGCTGGGCGCTCGTGGTCCGTCACCACGGTCGCGAGGATGACGACAACCAGCCGGCATCGACGAACCAGCCGCAGACCCCGGGCACGCAGCCGCGCTGAACGGCGAGCGTGCGATGACAACCACCCGCGAGACGAAGCCCGACGCGGGCGCGGAGACGCCCCGACTCGGGGTCATGCTCGCGATCGTCGACTTCCCGATGCTCAGCGCCGCGTTCCGGTCGGTCATCGACCAGGAGCGGGACATGACGGTCGTGGCCGAGGCGACGAGCCGCGACGCCATCGCCGACGAGGCCCGGGCCAGCAACGCCGACGTGATCGTCCTCGAGTGCGAGGGCATCGGTGGCTTCGGCTGCGGCACCTACGAGGCCATCGAGGGGTTCCGGGCCGCGAGCCCCCACGCCAGGATCATCGCCCTGGACTGCCGGTGCGCCACCGAGCAGTTCTCGGTCGCGCTCAAGGCAGGCGCGAACGGGTTTCTCACCCGCGAGGCGCAGGACACCGATGTCGTTGCCGCCGTCCGGAGCGTCGCTGCCGGCCACACGTACGTGAGCCCGGCCATCGTCACCCGGATGATCAACACCTACGTCCGGCACAGCCCGGATGCCGGGATCGACGACCCGTACGAGAACCTCTCGGATCGCGAGCGCCAGATCCTCCTCCTGGCGGCGATGGGGCACACGAACCGCGACATCGCGCGCTCCCTGCGCCTCTCCGAGCAGACCGTCCACTACAACCGCGCGAACCTGATGGAGAAGCTCGGCCTGCACGATCGCGTCGAGCTCCTGCGCTACACGGTCCGCCGCGGGCTGCTGAACCCCTCCACGCTGTGAAGCCTTCCATCCGGTTCCGCCGTCTCTGGGACTCGGTCCGGCCCCGCACGCGGCGGGGCGGCGTCCTCGCCGTCGTCGGGATCCTCGCCGGCGCCGCCGTGCTCTCCCTGGTGATGCTCGTCGGGGCCGCGATGGCCTGGTCCCCATACCTCAACTTCACCCTCGACCACGACTCGCACGCGGAGCAGGCTGCCGGCCTGGGGCTCACGTTTGCCAGCTCGTCCACGTGTGCCAGGTGCCACGAGCCGCAGGCCGGGCGGCTGGCCAGCAAGAGCCACGCCGGCATCGGCTGCCAGAGCTGCCACGGCGCCCTGCTCGAGCACACGGTCGAGAGCGCCGGCCCCGATGCCACCACCGTGAAGATCGCGGTGCCGACGGATGTCGTCTGCGTCCGCTGCCACGTCCAGGCGACGGGCCGCCCGGCGGGGCTCCGCGGCATCGTCCCGGCCGAGCACTACGTTTCGGACTGCCTCGCCTGCCACGACCCGCACACGGCCATCGCCAACCGGCCGCCTGTGGTGGAGCACCCGCTGGACAAGCTGCCCCCCTGCCTCACCTGCCATGGGCCCGAGGGGTTCAAGTCCCGGAACGTTCGCCACCCGGCCGGCACGACCGACGACAAGCCCTGCCTCGACTGCCATGCGCTCGGCCGCGGCCCGGCCGACAACAACGGTGGAACCGAATGACCGAGCCGCTGAACGACGGGACCCCCACGGTCCCCGCCGATCCCGTCCCCGCCGATCCCGTCCCCGCCGCGGCCTCCGATCCCGTCCCCGCCGTCGTCCTGCCTGAGGCCGCCGTCGTCCCGGCATCGGAGGCCGTCGTCGTGGCTGAGGCCACGCCCGTCGCGGCACCGGATCCCGCGTACCTCGTCCCGCTGGAGGAGCTCGCGCCGGCCATCACCGCTGCCTCGACCAGCAGGCGGGCGTTCCTCGGTTTCGGGCTCGCCATCGCGGGAGGCCTGGTCGGCGCCGCGGTGGTCTCGCGCTTCGTGCCCATCTTCGAGGACGCGTCCGACCCGGCGACCCCGATCGCCTCCAGCTACGACCCGGCGAGCAAGCAGTGGACCTTCGTGGTGGACACCGCGGCGTGCATCGGCTGCGGGCTGTGCGTGGTCGCGTGCAAGGAGGAGAACGACGTGCCCGAGGAGGCGCAGTACACCCGGACGTGGGTGGAGCGCCACACGGTCACGACCGACGGCACGCTGTACGTGGACTCGCCCGACGCCGGCATCAACGGGTTCCCGCCCGAGTCCACCGCCCCGGGAGCGGCGGGCAAGGCCGTCGAGGCCTCCCACTTCCAGCCGCGCCTGTGCATGCAGTGCGTCGACTCGCCCGTGCACGTCGGTCTGCCCGGTCGGAGCCACCTACCACACCGACGACGGGGTGATCCTGGTGGACTCTCGCCGGTGCATCGGCTGCGGCTACTGCGTCGTTGCCTGCCCGTACGGCGCCCGCTACCTGGTGCCCGCCGGCGGGGAAGCCCCGAACGGTACGCCGGGCGTCGCCGACAAGTGCACGTGGTGCTACCACCGCATCAACCAGGGCCAGCTCCCCGCCTGCGTCGAGATCTGCCCGGTCGGAGCCCGCAAGTTCGGGGACGCCGCCGACCAGGCCAGCGAGATCGCGACGATCGTCCGGGAACGGGCCCCCAAGCAGCTCTACCCCGAGTACGGCACGAACCCTCGCGTGCTCTACCTGGGCCCGTCGGTCGAGGAGGCCTGAGCGATGCACGCCCCCGGACCCACGCTCACCCTCGCCGGACGCACCGTCCCGGTCGGACCCCGTGCCGCCTCCAGCGCCCTCCGGCGCGAGATCGGCTCCATGTCGACTGGCCTCCGGATCTGGTTCGCGATCCTGCTCGGCGCCATGGCGGTCGGCGCCGTCGCGGCGCTCCTTGCCCTGCCCCCCGGCTGGGAGGTGTTCGGCACCTCGCCCAGCTTCGAGTGGGGCCTCATGATCGTGGGCTACGTCTTCTTCGCGCTCATGACCAGCGGCCTCTGCCTGGCGTCGTCGCTGGGCACCGTGTTCGGCATCGAGCGCTTCCGTCCCTTCGAGAAGCGCCACGCGATCCTCGCCGTCCTGAGCCTCACGACCGCGTTCGGGATCATCGCGCTGGACCTGCACTACCCGGTCCGGATGGTCCTGGGCGCAGTCCTGGTCCCGTCCCCCTCCTCGCCGATGTGGTGGATGGGCGTCTTCTACGGCGGGTACCTGGTGGTGCTCCTGGTCGAGGTCTGGAGCATGTTCTCCGACCATCCCAGGATCCACCAGTGGGCCTGCACCATCGCCGCGTGCATCGCGATCCTGGCGCCGGCCACGCTGGGTGCCGTGTTCGGGGTGATCGCTGCCAAGCCGTTCTGGCACGGCCCGTTCACGCCGATCCTGATGGTCGCCTCGGCGCTCCTCGCGGGCACGGCCCTCCTGGGCATCGTGTTCTACGCCGTCCACCGGCTCAGGCTCGCTGACTACGAGCGCTCGGGTTCCATCGCCCTGCCGTCCGTCCGCCTGCTCCTGGGGGTCGGGATCACGATCGTATCGGCGCTGGTGATCCGCCAGGTCGTCGCCGGACTCACCGGGACGACACCCGGGCTCCGCGAGGCGACGGTCGCCCTCGTCGCCGGTCCGCTGGCGTTCCAGTTCTGGGGCGTGAGGGTGATCCTCGGCCTGGTCGTGCCGGCCCTCCTCATCGCCATCCCGAGGACCCGCACCCCGGCCGGCACCTTCGCGGCCTCGATCCTGGCCCTGACGGGCGTGCTGCTGGACCGCGTCACGTTCGTGACTGCGGGGCAGATCGCCCCCACGACGACCGCCGCAGGGACGGTCTCCTACCCCTACGCGAGCTACTCCCCGACGCTCGTTGAGCTCGGGATCTTCGCCGGCGCCCTCGCCTTCCTCGCCTTCACCTACACGCTCGCGGAGCGGTACCTGGACATGGGCGAGACCGACGTCCACGTCGGCATCAACTGGCCGTGGCTGCGCCACGGCGACGCGTCCAACGACCATGACGCCGATGCGGGCCGAACCGACCCCGGCAGTCCCCGCCGAGATCGCGGCCGTCGTCGCGGGGGCCGAGTCGTGATCGTCCGGACGGTCTCGCGCCACGCCTACGCGATCACGATCGCCATCCTGGCCATCGGGATCTGCGCCCTGGCGGCGTTCCTCGTCCTCGTGGCCCTCCCGGAGATGGGCGGCCTCACCGCCGCGGTGAACCCGACCCCCGCCCCGGCGGCCTCCGCGCAGCCCACGCCCGCGTCGGGCATGGCGCTCTCACCCATCGGCATCCAGATGCCGAAGGACGCCAACTGTGAGGCGTGCCACGTCACCACGTCGGGAGCCGTCGGCACCAAGCCGATCCCGAAGCTCGCGCACCCGCTGTGGGGGTTCCGGGACTGCACCGCTTGCCACAAGCCCGACGGCCTGGTCCAGACGGCACCCGGCCATTCGAGCCTGCACAAGGACGATTGTCTCGTCTGCCACCAGGCTGCCGCCACGGTCAGCACGGGTGCCAGCGTGGCCCCCATGCGTCCGGAGCACATGGGCGGCGACAAGCCCTGCACGTCCTGCCACGGCGTCGACAAGCACGCGCCGCTGCCCGAGAACATGAAGGGCCGCGACAACTGCTGGATCTGCCACAACGGCTCGGAGTTCACCTACCTGTTCGAGTCGCCGTCGCCTGGTCCGTCGGGCCCGATGGCGCCGGAGGGCTCGGCGGCGCCGGCCCCCGCTGCCTCGTCTGGGACGGGCGAGGTGGGCACCGGCGCATCCTGGGCGCTCGTCCGCCCCTGATCGCGGTGCCCGCGCCATCATGGGGCGCGCGGTTGATCCCAGGAGGGCGCGGTCGATCCGCGCCTTACCGCTGACCCTGGCCTTGTGGCTGGTCTACGCCCTGGGGCTCGTCTACGCCCTGGGGGCTCGTCTACGCCTTGGGGCTCTTGGGCGTCGCGGTCTTCGGCTTCTTCGGCGTCTTGGCCTTCTTGTCCATCGCTGAGCTCCTCCGGGGGCAGGCACGGGTCCGACGACGCGGGTCGCGGTCATCTGCGCCACCGGATCATGCGGCCCCGGGCGCAAACCTGCACGCCGCGATCGGATTCCCGTCATCCGGCCTGCGCCTCCTCCGGCGGGCGGACCCGATTGAAGCTCCGGTAGAGGAGAATGTCGTAGACCACCTTCAGGCCGCCCGAGATGATGAACGGCAGGCCGGCCAGCGCGACGCTCGCGTACAGGGGAGCGGCGATGAGCGGCGACGCCGCGACGCCCAGGCTCCGCGCGATGCCGGTGACCCCGGCCGCGGCGGACCGCTCGTCCGGGGCGACGATCGCCATCGTGTAGGACTGGCGCGTCGGGACGTCCATCTGGCTGATCGCAAACCGCGCCAGGAGCATCGCCACGGCGAGTGGCAGGTTGGGCATCAACGGGACGAGCATCAGCAGGATGTTGGACGGGAGGTGCGTGAACACCATCGTCCGCACCAGCCCGAACCGGACCGCGAGGCGCCCGGCGGCGAGGGCCGAGAAGCCGGCGAGCACGTTCGCCGTCGACAGGATCAACCCCAGGGCACCCGGATCCACGCCGTATTCCCGCTGGAACCAGAACGCGATGAACCCCAGGATGGCGAAGCCGCCCGCGAAGGCGTCGAGCGCGAACAGGGCCGACAGCCGCAGTACGACCCCGCGTGAGCGGTGGAGGCCGAGGCGGTCCCGGATGGTCTGGTCGGTCACGTCCGCCGGCGGGACCTCGACGCGCGCCGACACGCGCGTGAACAGCAAGGCCAGCACGCCACCGGCGATCGCGTAGCCGAGGATCACGATCCGGTAGGCGTCGGCCGGGCTCGCGCCTCCGTTGATCGCCACCTGCGACACGACGCCGCCGGAGAGCGTCCCGGCGGCCGTCGCGAACGAGCCTGCGAGCTGGTACCACGCGAACAGCCCGGTCCGCCGCCGTGCCGGCACGAGCTGCGACAGGGACGCCTGCTCGACGGCGAGGAACGGGCCGACCTCGTTGCCGCTGGGGCTCAGGACGCCGATGGTGGCCGCGACCAGGAGCACGGCGAACACGGGCGTGGCGACGAACGCGAACCCGGCGATGAGCATCAGGATGGCCCCGACGAGCAGGACCCTGCGTCTCCCGATCCTGTCCGCGTGGGTGGTCAGCCAGAGGGAGACGCCGGCGTCGCCCAGGAGCGTGAGACCCAGCAGCAGGCCGACCTCGCCGCCCGACAGCCCGATCGCCGCGAGGTACAGCACCAGCACGACGGCCAGGAAGCCGTACCCGAACATGCGCAGGATGCGCGTGGCAAACAGCAGCGCGATATCCGGGTCGCGGGCGCGCGCAACCGGGTCCCCTGGGTTCACCCGCACAGGATGACGCCCGGACGCGGCGTGCGCTGTGCGCGCCGTGCGCGCCGCCCGTCGAGGCCACAGGTTTCCCGTGTCGGGGCCGGGTCCGGGGTCACGCCAACGGCGCACGACCGGTGGCGGCGCGTTCGGTGGGCCCGGGGCGAGCCTGGGGCATGCCGCAGTCCCACGAGCGACAGGCGTCGATCGCCACGTGTCCGCGCGGGAGCCGACCGCGAGCCGTCAGTCGCACGTCGAGAGGAGCGCATCGATCTCGGCAAGGGCGGGGGCGGCACTCAGCCGTTCGAAGAGGTCGCGAGCCTCGTGAAGCACGGTCAGGGCCTCGGCCGGCCGGCGGAGGCCGACGAGACACCGCCCTTGCCCGAGGAGCGCGAACGCCTGTTCCGGGACGACCCCGAACCGCTCCCACCGGTCCGCCGCATCCGCGTAGGCCGCAGCGGCCCCGGCTCCGTCTCCCCGAGCCTCGCCGAGGGCCGCGTTCGCGGTAGCGATGGCGTGGGCCCCGTACGGATGCCGTGCCTCGAGGCCTGCCACCAGGCGGGTCGCCAGCGCCGGCTCGCCCGCCGCCAGGGCGGTCCGGACCATCCCCGGGAGAAACGCGGCGAAGTTGAAGTTCTCGCGAGCCGCGGGCGTGGCCTCGATCTCGGAGACCAGGGCAACCGCGTTGGCGGCATCGCCGAGGGACACATACACGAGTGCGGCCGATGCCAGGCCGACGATGAGCCAGTCCAGTGCACCACCTCCGCGGGCGTGGGCGATGAGCCAGTCAAGCGAGGCGACCTGATCACCGCCGCGTCCCCGGACGGCGGCGATCTCGGCCCGTGCGGCGTGAGCGCCGAGCAACGCGACGACGGCGTCGACGGGCCGCGTCTCGAGATCGGCTGCAACTCGGAGGGCCTCGTCGAACTCCCCCATGTCCACGAGAGCGTCGAGGATGCTCCCAAGGCCCCCATCGACGGCGCCGACGAGACCCCGGCCGCGGGCGAAGGCGACCATCTCTCGCATGACCACGAGACACGCGGACGGGCCCTCGAACACCCAGAGCAGGTACCCGAGCAGATGGTTGACCGAGGCCATCCTGGCGCCATCCTCGGCCGCGGTGGCGAGCGCGAGCGCGCGACGGACCTCATCGATGCCCTCTGCGTCACCAAGCACTGCCCTGGCAAGACCCCGCCACGCGAGGGCCAACGCGGGCTCGGGAAGACCGAGGTCGGCGGCAAGGGCGAGCGACCGGTCGGCATACCGGATGGCGTCGAGGTTGTTGGCGTGGTTCGACGCCGCAGCCGCGCACGCGGCGAGGAGGGCGACGAGCTCGGGAGACGGCGCGAGCGGCTCGAGGAGGGCAACGGCCTCGACGGGAAGGGTGAACGCGCGCGGATCCCCGAGATCGTTCAGCACCCTGGCGAGCTGGTTCATCGCCATGCCGGCGGCCGGGAGGTCGCCCCGGACACGAAACAGGGTTACCGCCTCCTCGAGCGCGGCCGCAGCCTCCGAATAGCGTCCGGCGTGCCACGCCGCCTCCCCGAACCGCAGCAGGGCCCGCGGCCGGTCGGGATGCCCCGCTGGTGCGAGGACAAGCGCCCGATCGAGGTTGGCGAGCGCGGCAGCGGTGTCCAGCCCGAGCGCCCGCTCCCCCGCGAGCGACAGGAACCGGAACGCGGGAACGGCCAGCTCCGCCGCCTCGCCGGCCCTGCCGTCGGCGCGGGCGAGCTCGAGGGCGGTCCCGTAGTGGTAAGCGAGGACGTCGGCGAGGTCCTCGACCCGGGCGGGTGTCTTCGACTCGATCCAGCGGGCGGCGGCCACGTGGCGAGCCGCTCGCGATGCCCGGGGGAGGGCGTTGTAGGCGACGTCGCGGGCGAGCACGTGCCAGAACGCGTACTCGGCCTCGCCCTCGAATGAGGAGCGGCGGGCGGGCCGCACGAGCTCCTTGCGCGACAGCTCCCGGAGGACATCGGTGACGGCGCCGAGGTCCCGACCACTCATCGCAGCGACCGCCCCTGCCCAGAAGACCTTGCCCACGACCGCCGCGTCGGCGAGCAGCGACTTGCGCTCGGGGGGCAGCGTGTCGAGCCGTGCGGCGAGGAGCGCCCCGATCGAATCGGGCAGCGGGACGGCGGCGCCCGGGCGCAGCGAGATCGTGCCATCGGACTCGTCGAGGAGGTCACGGTCGCGAAGGAGGCGAACGAATTCCTCCGCATAGAGGGGGTTGCCCTCGGCTCGCTCGAGGATCGGGCCGGCGATCTCGGGCGGCACGGCCGCGCCCAGGAGCCCCGCGACGAGACGGGCGGTCTCGGGCGCGGACAGTGGTGCCAGGTTGATCCGGTTGCCCGGGAACAGGGGGTGACGCTCGAAGAGCTCCGGTCTTGCCGTCCCGATGAGGAGGAGCGGGACACCCTCGGTGCGGCTCGCGACGTGCTCGAGGAAGGCGATGAGCCCGGCGTCGGCCCAGTGCAGGTCCTCGAACACGAGGACCGTCGGATTCCGCTCGGCGAGGTGCTCAAGGAAGCGGCGCCAGGCCGTGAACAGCTCCTCCTGGGCCGCGGTCGACGTGGCCTCGATGCCCAGGAGCGGCAGGAGCCGCTGGCGGAACCAGGGACGCTCGACCCCCTCGGGAAGGACCGCATCGAGCTTGTCGGCGGCGACCGACGCGGGATCGGACTCGAGGATGCCCGCGTGCGCCTTGACGATCTCGCCCAGGGCCCAGAACGTGATCCCCTCGCCGTATGGCAGGCAGCGGCCCTGGCGCCAGGTGATCGGCTCCGGCCTCGTGTCGGCGTGCGTTGCGAGCTCGGCCACGAGGCGACTCTTGCCGAGACCCGGTCCCCCGACGACGGTGACGAGGCCCACCGCCTCGGCCGCGGCGCTCTTGTCGAACAGGCCTCGCAGCAGCGCGAGGTCGATCTCCCGGCCGACGAACGGGCCGCGATGAGTCCGGGTGATGTCCGTACCGAGCCGGGCCCGCGACGGCGTGGGCTGGAACACCCGGACCGGCTCGGCCTTGCCCTTCAGCGTGGCAGGCGGGAGCTCGGCGTACTCGAACACCGCCTTCGTCGCCTCGTACGTGGCGAGCCCGACCGCGACGGCGGAATCGGGTGCGACCGCCTGGATCCGCGCCGCCGTGTTGATCGTGTCGCCGGCGAGGAACCGCTCGCCCGAGCCCGGGATGACGCCGACCCGGACGAGGACCTCGCCCGTGTTGATCCCGACCCGGAGCCGGAGCGGTGCGTCGCCCAGGGCCGACATCTCGGCCGCGTCCCCGCAGATCCGGAGCGCGGCCCGGACCGCACGCTCGGGGTCGTCCTCGTGGGCCGCCGGCACCCCGAACACGCCCAGGATCGCGTCGCCGATGAACTTCTCGACCACCCCGCCATGCGCCTCGACATGGCGGCGGACCATCGCGGAGTACGCCGTGAGCATGCGGTCGACGTCTTCCGGGTCGGCTCTCTCCGACGTGGCGGTGAAGCCGACGAGGTCGCAGAACAGCGCGGAGACGACCTTTCGCTCCTCGGGGAGGGACGGGGCGGTGAGGGAGCCCCCGCAGCCGTTGCAGAACCGCGATCCGGCCGGGTTCTCAGCTTCGCAGACGGGGCACACGACCATGACGTGCAGCATACGGACACCGGATGGAGCTCGGGGGCGGGCGTCGACCGGTGGCGATGCCGTGCGCACGACGCCGTCGTTCTCGGTCAGGCCGAGCCGGCGCGGGTCATCGCCTCGGCCGCGCAGCACGCAATCGCCTTTCGACGACCATCGAACCGCACCCCACCACGAGCCTCGTGACGGGCAGGGTGTGCCCTCGCCTGGCTCACCTTCGCTATTGCGCGGCCTCTGCGGCTTCGGCGTCGGCCTTCGTCTCGTGGACCGTTCCGGGGGCATGCTGGGGCGGGGCATAGACCGTGTACAGGCGCAGGTCCTGCGCGCCGGTGTTCACGATGTCATGCCACGTGCCCGCGGGAACCTGGACCAGCCAGCCGGGCCCGATGGCGGTCCGCTCGTCGCCCAGGACGCACTCGCCCTCGCCTGACACGATGACCAGGACCTGGTCCACGTCCGTATGGACCTCCGCGCCGATGTCCTCTCCGGGCGGGATGCTCATCACTACGACCTGGCTGTGCGGCCCGGTGGCCAGCACCGTGCGGAACGTGGCGTTGGCCATGGCGAGTTCCGTGATCCGGTCGACGTAGCCCATCTCGGCTCCCTGGTGCGACGGTTGCGTTCTTCAGTGAGCGTCGCAGTGTCCGTCCGCCGGCGACAAGAGCCGCAGGGCACGACGCCGGCGTGTCCGGAGAGTCGGTCGGGCGCGCCCCCGCTGTCAGGCGCGCCCGCGGGCGAGGTCGATCAGGCGTCCCAGGAGCCGCCCGTCATCCGAGCGCAGGCCGTTGTGGGCGTACTCGTTCGTGATCCACGGCCGCAGCCCGCGGACGCCGGCGGCCGTCTCCTCGGCGAATCTGCGCTCCACGTACAGGTCGTCCGTGTAGATCGTCGCCGCCACCGGCACCTCGTTCTGCGCGAGGACCGCCTGGTCGTAGAGGCGCGGCCACACGTGCTCGGCCAGCAGCCCGGCCGCGTCCCGGTGGGGCCGGAGGAGTCCGTACTCCTCGAACATCCACGGGAAGACGTGCTCGGCCGTGAACGCCTCGGAGCCCTCGAGCCAGTCCGGCGTGAGCCGGTGCGCCGACCAGCGCGTGGCCCCGCCGTCCGCGTAGGAGGACTCGTGGAGGGTGGCGTAGAGCGGGTTGCGCGCCCACCGGACGGCGCCCTCGACGTCGTGGAGGAACGCCGGCGAGCCGAACGGGAGCTCCAGGACGTGGTGGAGCAGCTCGAGGCCCGCCGAGTCGCCCAGCCACATGCCCATCTGGCGGAATCGCCTCACCGTGAGGCGGTCCCCGGACGGGAGGCGGACGTCCTCCGCCTCGATCCGCCGATGGGCCTCGCGGACGCGCGCCCTGTCGTCCGGGTAGCGATCGAAGTAGCGCCGGTTCGCCTCGCGGAGGCGCTCCCAGGTGGCGGCGTAGACGTCGTCGACCGGCCGGCCCGTGATCGGAGCCAGGCCGCCGGTGATGAGCGCCTCGCGGAGGCCCTCCGGGGCGATCGACAGGTACGTGAGGGAGGTGAAGCCACCGAAGCTCTGGCCCAGGAGGCTCCAGCGGTCCACGCCCAGCTCCTGGCGGATCGATTCCGCGTCCCGGACGATCGAGTCCGCCCGGAAGTGCGCCAGGTACGCAGCCTGGTCCTCGGCCGTCTCGCCGGGGATCTCGGGGCCGACGGGGGTGGACCGGCCGGTGCCGCGCTGGTCGAGCAGGAGGACGCGGTACTCGGTCAGCGCCCGGCGAATCCAGCGCTCCGGAGGCGCCGTGGGGCGCGTCGCCTCGAAGCCTGGACCTCCCTGGAGGAACAGGAGGTACGGCCGGTCATCGCCACCGGTGGCGGCCACCTCCCGGGTGAAGACCGTGATCGAGGGGCCGTCGGGGTGGGCGTGGTCCAACGGGACGCGGTGCTCACGCTCGATGAGGACCACGCCGGGTGCGCGGATGGGGGTCGACATGGACGCACGATACCCGGCGCCGCTGCCGGCTGAGGGCGCGTCCGGCGAGGCGCGGGCGGATCGCTGGTTCCGGGCGCGTCCCGACCGCGGGCAGCGAACGATGCCGACCGGAATGGATCGGCCGGCCGGAGGCTGGTCTAGTGGGGGGCGATCACGACCTGCACCGGGATGGAGACTGCGTGGCGGAGCCTCGTCGGGACGTCCTGCCCGAGCCAGCGGGAGATCCCCGGCGGCAGCGTCGACAGGATGACCTCGTCGAACGCGGCCGAGCGCAGGGTGTCGAGGACGGCCGCGACGGGGTCGGGACTGCCGATCTCGCCCGTCGCCTCGCTGCCGAGACCGCGGAGCCGGCCGAGCACCTCGTCGAGGCGTCGCGTGGCAGCGCTGACCGCCTCGTCCTCGTCCCAGGTCAACCGCCCGTTCGGCGGGGTCGCGGGCACCACCACGTGAAAGCGAGCGTCGCCACGGGCAATACGCTCGGACACCGCCGTGGCGAGGGTCGGGCTCGCGAGGGTCTGGTTGGCGACGACGAGATACGACGGGCATGGGACGCCTCCTTGCGGCACGGCTCACTGCCCCTTGCGCGCCGGGTCCGCCAGCATGGGCACATGCTGACGCGCCGTCACGGGCGATGTCCAGACCCCTCAATTCGGGGTAGCAGGGCAATCCTGGTGTCGCCCCGGAGGAGGGAGCCGGACACGCGCGGAGGTCCACGGCCGCCGCCCGGCAGCGCCTACCAGCGCTGGTGGACCAGCGGCTTGATGCGCGCCTCGTAGAGCCCGGCGACGCGAGCCATCGTGGCCTCCGGCAGGGGCGCGAGATCCGCGGCTGCCGCGTTCGCGCGCGCCTGGCCCGGCGTCTTGGCGCCCGGGATCGCGGCCGTCACGCCATCGTGCATCAGGATCCACCGGAGCGCGAGCTGGGCCATGGTCGCGCCCTCCGGGACCAGCTCGCGCAGCTCGTCGACCACCTCGAGGCCGGTCTCGTAGTCGACGCCCGCGAATGTCTCGCCGCGATCGAACGACGCGCCGTCGCGGTTGTACGCGCGGTGGTCCGTCGGTTCGAAGGATGTCGCCGGCGACATCCTGCCCGTCAGGAGGCCCGAGGCAAGGGGTACGCGGGCCAGCACCCCGACGTCGCGCCGGAGAGCGTCGGCGAGGAACCGCTCCGCGGGTCGCTGGCGGAACATGTTGAAGATGATCTGGACGGTGGCGACTCCCGGGAACTCGATCGCCTTGAGGGCCTCCTCCACGCGCTCCACGCTGACGCCGTAGCTCGCGATAGCCCCGGCGGCGACCAGCTCGTCGAGGGCGGCGAAGGTCTCCGGGTGGTAGTAGATCGAAGGGTGCAGGCAATGGAGCTGGACGAGGTCCAGCGTCGCCATGCCGAGGTTGTCGCGGCTCCGGTCCGTCCAGGCCTTGAACGCCTCCGGCGTGTACTCGGCCATGTCCACGGGCACGCGACGACCCATCTTGGTGGCGACGAAGAACGTCTCCCCGCGACGCTCGGCGAGGAAGCGGCGGATGACCCGCTCGCTCCGGCCGTCCCCGTAGACGTCGGCGGTGTCGATGAGGGTCACACCCGCGTCCGCTGCGGCGTGGAGCGCGCCGAGACTGTCGGCGTCATCGACGGTGCCCCAGTCCGCCCCGATCGCCCAGCCACCGAACCCGATGACGCTGACGTCACGACCTGTCTTGCCGAGCCTGCGGTACTCCATCGGGTCTCCATTTCCTGGCGCGTCGGATGCTGGTGCGGGTGGCGCGAACAGGGTATCGCCAGCCGACGCGTTCGCCCGGGCCGACGGGACCGGTCGCGGGCTGGGTGGCCGATCGGACAGGTTGCGGGCGGGACCGGTGGGCCACCTGGAAGGGCACGGACTCGCAGTCAACGAAAGCAGGCCCTGTCGGTCGAGTTCCCGACTGCTGGTCGATCCGGTGACCGGACTGGGGCCGATCACGCGGTGAATCCGGCTCCGGAACCCGGGAACGTGGACCACCGGTCCGTGTCGCGCCCTGCTATCGCCGAATTCATGGACTGCAGCCGTCACACGTCGGCTCACGTGCCCGTCGAGCGGCCGCGCCTGCGGCCGCGCGCGACTCAGTCCAGGTGGCACCGGCAGTGCGGGCAGTTCGACGCCCACAAGTTGACGTGCAGGCTGCAGCACGGACACGTTCGCTCCGCCATCGACTGCAGGACTCCCGCCAGGACGCCGACGAGCGAGAACAGGACGAGGATCACCACCTGCGCTTGTTGCATGAGCATCGGCCGTCCTCCGAGGATCGTCCCCGTGCGTCTGGAGGACCATACGCCTCCTGGCCGTCGGAGGGTTCTCCGGGCGGCGATCCACGGAGCCGGTGGCCCGCCCCGCTCCCCTATCCCGTCGGGCACCTGTTCGCCCGCACGCGGCCGTACGCGGGACTGGACGAGGGACCGCGCGGGCGTGAACGGGCGGCGTTCAGTGTGGCGGTCCCGGGCCGCCGCGCCCGTGCGGAGCCGCTGGGTTGGACGTCCGGCGAGCGAGACGCCGGTTGCGAGTGCTGAAACCGCCGCCCTGAACGCGAGGCGTTCGGGCGGGTGCCACCAGCCGCTGGAGTGAACACCGGCCGTTCATCGGAGAATCAGGGCGGCAGGCCGGCAGGCCGGCAGGACGGCGGGACGGCTCCCGGCCCGGAGCGCTGGGCCTGCCGCCGTCGGCGGCAGGCCCAGCGCAGTGGTTACGTCTGCCCGGAGCTAGAGCTCTACCAGCTCCTCGTACATCTCCGGCCGGCGGTCGCGGTAGAACTGCCAGGTCTGGCGGACCTCGTGGACGAGGTCGAGGTCCATGTCCCGGATGAGGAGCTCCTCGTCGTGGGCGGAGCCGGCGCCGCCGATGAGCTGCCCGCGGGGGTCGCAGAAGTAGCTCTGGCCGTAGAAGTCGTCCTCGCCCAGGGGCTCGATGCCGACCCGGTTGATGGTGCCCACGAAGTAGCCGTTGGCGACCGCGTGGGACGGCTGCTCGATCCGCCACAGGTACTCGGACAGGCCGCGGCTGGTGGCCACGGGATGAACACCATCTCGGCCCCGTTGAGGCCCAGGGCCCGGGCGCCCTCGGGGAAGTGGCGGTCGTAGCAGATGTAGACGCCCACCCGCCCGACCGCGGTCTCGAACACCGGGTAGCCGAGGTTGCCGGGGCGGAAGTAGAACTTCTCCCAGAAGCCCTTCACGTGGGGGATGTGGGTCTTGCGGTACTTGCCCAGGTACTCGCCGTCGGCGTCGATGACGGCCGCGGTGTTGTAGTAGATCCCGGCCGCGTGGCTGTCCTCCTCGTACATGGGCACCACGAGGACCATGCCCAGCTCCTTCGCGAGCGACTGCATCCGGGCCGTGGTCGGGCCGTCGGGGATGAACTCGGTGTAGCCGTAGTACTGGGGGTCCTGGACCTGGCAGAAGTAGGGGCCGTAGAACAGCTCCTGGAACAGCATGACCTGGGCGCCCTGCCTGGCCGCCTCGTGCGCGAAGCCCTCGTGCTTCTGGATCATCGACTCCTTGTCGCCGGTCCAGCTGGCCTGCAGGAGCGCACCTCGGACGTTACGGGGCATGGAAGACCTCTCCGCGCGAAAACCCGGGGCGGCCGATCCGGCCGCCTGCCGTCAGACCCTCAGGGTCCGTCAGCCGCGCGCCCGGGCAAGGGCCGGACCGCACGTCAGGAACGGGCGCGCCGGACCGTGATCCGCGTGCCTCGCATAGTCCGAAGGGCGTGGATCTTCGGGACCCGCGACACTCCGTCCCCGGATCCGCCGATGGTCATATGGGCCATCAACTCGCAACGCTCCAGTCGTCGAGGAGTCCCGCCCGGGCGCCGCGTCCGCCGGAAACCACCTCGCGCCGACGGCTCCCGCGGACTTGTCCAACGCGTCACTATTAACAATATTCGCGATGATCCGCCCGAAGCGGTACGGCGGATCGCCAGTTCGCGGTCGCAGGGAGCGACGCCCGACATACGGTGCGCGGCACCGGCCAAAACCTTCTTGGAGGGAGGCTCATGGCACTGGCAGAACAGACGATCCTGCCCGACGGACGGGTAGAGCTGGGCACGGAGGTGGACGCGAGCCCTCGGCACCTCCCGCCTCCACAACGAGGACCTGGCACCGGTCCCGATCGCCAAGCGCACCTGGACCACCTACAACTACTTCGCCCTGTGGGTGGGCATGGCCCACAACATCCCGACCTGGACCCTGGCCGCCGGCCTGGTCGTGCTGGGCATGGCCTGGTACCAGGCGATCTTCACGATCATGGTCGCCAACATCATCGTGCTCATCCCGATGCTGGCCAACAGCCACGCGGGCACCAAGTTCGGCATCCCGTTCCCGGTATTCGCGCGCGGCTCCTTCGGCGTGTTCGGCGCCAACCTGCCGGCGCTCATCCGGGCCGGCGTCGCCTGCGGCTGGTTCGGCATCCAGACGTGGATCGGCGGCTCGGCAGTGTTCATCGTCCTGTCCGTGATCTTCACGAAGCTCCTCGGCTCGGACAACTTCTGGACGAACGCAGGGAGCATCTCCATCGGCCTCGGCGACCCGGAGCCGTGGACGAAGTGGCTGAGCTTCGCGATCTTCTGGGCGCTCAACGTCGCGATCATCATCCGCGGCATGGACGCCGTGCGGCGGTTCGAGAACTGGGCGGCCCCGTTCGTCCTGATCGTGGCCGTCTTCCTCCTCATCTGGATGACCATCCAGGCCGGCGGCTTCGGCCCGCTCATCGAGGACCACGGGACCATCGGCTGGAGCCTCGACAAGTTCTGGTTCGGGGTGTTCCCGCCGGCGCTCATGGCGATGATCGCCTTCTGGTCGACGCTGTCGCTCAACATGCCTGACTTCACGCGCTTCGGGCGCAGCCAGCGCGAGCAGGCGATCGGGCAGGCCCTCGGCCTCCCGACGACCATGACGCTCTTCCCGCTGATCGCCGTCCTCGTGACCTCGGCCACGATCAAGGTCTACGGCGAGGCGATCTGGGATCCGGTCACCCTCGTCGGCAAGTTCGACAACCTCCTCGTCGTCGTCCTCGCGCTGGTCACGCTCGGCGTCGCGACCCTGTCGGTCAACGTCGCAGCGAACCTCGTGAGCCCCTCGTACGACTTCTCCAACGCGTGGCCGAAGCGCATCAGCTTCCGGACAGGCGGGCTCATCACGGCCGTGATCGGCATCCTCATCCAGCCCTGGATGCTGTACCAGAACCCGCAACGCCTACATCTTCACGTGGCTCGGCACCTACGGCGGCGCAACCGGCGCCATCGCGGGCGTCCTCATCGCCGACTACTGGTGGATGCGCAAGCGACGGTTCCACCTCGCCGAGCTCTATCGGGCCGACGGCAAGTACCGCTACATCGGCGGCTGGAACTGGATCGCGGTCGTGTCGCTGATCGTCGGCGTCGTCATTGCGATCGGGGGCTCGTACTCGACCCCGCTCGCCGACGGCTCCCCGGCGGGCCGTTCCCGCCCGGTGGCATCCTGCCGTTCCTGAAGTCGCCGTTCGCCTTCGCGGACTACAGCTGGGTCGCCGGCCTGATCGTCACCTTCGTGCTCTACGGGGTCCTCACGATGGCCTTCGGCGACAAGAAGGCCCGCTTCGAGGAGGACGACATCGCCAAGGTGGTTCCGGCCGCGGCGGCCTGATCGATCCGGGCCGGCTCCGCCGGCCCGCCACGGACGCTCACAAGAGGCCCCTCCAGACCGCGGAGGGGCCTCTTGGCGTCGCGCGGGGCTACCAATCCAGAGCGGAACGACGCCGGGGGAATATCGCCGGGGGAATTGCCCGCAGTGCCCTGCGGGGCTGGTGTGGAGGGGCAGGCCCCCCTGACTGTCAGCGAGCGCGCCGCCGGGTGGCCAGGGCGCTGCGCGAGGTGTTGCGCGCGACCACGACGACCCGCGGAGGCACGACGGTCGCGACCGGGTGGGGGCGCGACGCTGCGCGCAGCTGCTGGAGGGCCCACTCGATGTCGTCGGTCACGCCCGGGGGCACCGTCGCCCGCGCGGAACGCAGGACCTTCGACGCCAGGGCCGGCTCGCCGTTGATCCCCGCCCGTTCGATCACCCGCACGGCGAATGCCGCGAGGACGCCGTCAGCGAGCCAGGGCCGGACGCCCTCGATCGCGAGGGCACCGTATGCGGCGATCCCGTCACGCGACTCGATCCGCCGCGCGGGCGTGGCGGACCGGGCATGCTCGAGCAGCGCTGTGAGGTCCATCACTCCCGCCCGCCGACGCCGAGCACGGGGGTACTGGCGGTCGCCTTGGAGATGCGCCTGGTTGCCTGGACGTCGCGGGACCCGGGGGCGGTATGCATCTGCTCATGGTACCGTCTCGTTCGCTATCTTGCACTATTACGAAATAATGCTGGATCGGGCGCGCGGGACGACGCACGACACCCTCGCCCGCGACGACGAGCCGGATGAGGCACAGCTTCCACATGGCACCAGGCACCCAACGGCCGGACGACACCGAGCGGCTCCGCCAGTTCAAGGCGGGGTTCTTCAAGGCGCTCGCCCACCCCCTGCGGATCCGCGTCCTGGAGCTGCTGCGGGACGGACCCCTCAGCGTCTCGCAGATCCAGGAGGTGACGGGCGCCCCGCCCTCGTCCGTGTCCCAGCAGCTCGCCGTCCTGCGGGGCCGGAACATCGTCACGACGGAGCGGCGCGGCACGACGATCATCTACGGGGTGGCCGACGCCGAGCTGTTCGAGCTGCTCGATGTGGCACGCCGGATCTTCAATGCCCACCTGGCTGACGCAATCGACCTGCTCCGCCTCGTCGAGGACGAGGCCGTGGCCGCCAGCGGGCCGCTGAGGTCCGTCTCGCGGGGCGGGCGACTGGCCGCCGGCGACCGGCCGCTGGCCGCCGGGCGGCGGTGCGGATCGGTCGCGCGCGGAGCGTCCCGGACGCGCATCATCCGCAGCTAAGGAGGAGCCCCAGGTGCCCGTCCCCCGCCACGGCGTCATGCGCGACGCCATCGCCTTCCTGATCGTGGCCTTCGCGTGCCCGGTGGCCGTCTTCGGCGGCTCGAACCTGGGGTGCGTCGGTCAGGGCTTCAGCGCCTCCTGCGCGATGACGGCCGTGTTCATCTCGCCGCTGATGCTGATCGCCGCAGGCGTCCTCGCGGGGCTCGTGACACGTGGCTGGACGGGCCTGCTGCTCGTGCTCATCGGCGTGCTGGTCGGGATGGTGTCGATCCTCCTCATGTCGTTCGGGGTTGGCAAGGTCGTGCCGCTCGACCCCATCTCGGGCCTGATCGCGACTGTCTGGTTCGGGGTGCCGGTCATGATCGGGTACGGGATCGGACGGGTCGCCTGGCGGCTGTTCGCGACGCGCACCCGGTAGCTGGGCCTACAGGTCCGGGTCAGCAGATCCGGGGCAGCTGCTCCCCCACCAGCATGTCCACGATCCGCTCGCTGCCCACGATCGTGCGGACCGTGACCATCCCGGGGTGATCCGCGATCACCTCGCCGATCCGGGCAGCCAGGGAGCCCTCGGGCGTGGCGCGCATCGCGGCCAGGACGGCATCTGCGGCTGCGGCCGGCACGATCGCCACGAGCTTCCCCTCGTTCGCGACGTGCAGCGGGTCCAGGCCGAGGAACTCGCAGGCGGCCCGCACGGGACCGGGGATCGGGATCGCCGGCTCGTCCAGGACGATGCCCACGCGCGAGGCCTGGGCGATCTCGTTGAGCGTCGACGACAGGCCGCCGCGGGTGGGATCGCGGAGCACGTGGACGTCCGGCTCCACCCGCGTGATCGCCTCGACCAGGCCGTCGAGGGCCTGCGTGTCGGAGGCGATCTCCACCTCGAACTCGAGGCCCTCCCGGACGCTCATGATCGCCACGCCGTGGAGGCCGATCTCGCCGGACAGGATGACCGCGTCGCCGGGCCGCGCCCGGTCCGCCGACGGGGCCACGCCGTCGCGCACGAGGCCGATCCCCGACGTGTTGACGAACAGGCGGTCGGCGGCGCCCCGCCCGACCACCTTCGTGTCGCCGGTCACGATGCGGGCGCCGGCTCTCGCGGCGGCGGCGGCCGCGGACGCCGTGACGGCGCGCAGCTCCTCGAGGGTCAGGCCCTCCTCGATGACGTAGGCGAGGCTGATCGCGATGGGTCTCGCACCCATCATCGCCAGGTCGTTGATCGTGCCGTTGACCGCCAGCTCGCCGATGTCGCCGCCCGGGAACTGGATGGGCGATACCACGTACGAATCGGTGGTGAACGCGAGGCGGACGCCTCCGATCTCCACGATGGCGGCGTCGTTGAGGACGCCGCCGGGCGAGGCTGCCGCGAGTGCCGGCCCGAGCAGGTCCCGGAACAGGGCGTTGGAGAGCTGGCCGCCGGACCCATGGCCGAGGATCACGCGCTGGTCCTCCGGGATCGGCGCCGGGCAGACGACGGCGTCGGCGTCGATCGTCACGCGGGGCTCGTCGGCGGCGGTCACCGCGTCCCCTCCCGGCCCGCCGGGACGACCTGGATGAGGGGCATGGCACCGCTGAAACCGCCACCGGCGTTGAGGCCGCGGCCGGCCGCATAGAACGCGGCGCAGGTCCCCTCCGAGCTCACCATCGGCGCGCCCAGCGGCTTCTGCGGGTTGCACAGGGTGCCGTAGGCCGTGCAGTCCAGGGGTGTCTTGTCGCCCGTCAGGATCGACCCTGCGATGCAGGCCGGGTGCTCGTTGGTATGGATGTCGCCGACGTCGAACTTCAGCTCGGCGTCGAAGCGGGCGTACTCCGGGCGGAGGCGGTAGCCCGACATCGGGATCTCGCCCACGCCGCGCCACTTCCGCGGCCCGGTGTCGAACACCGCCCGGACCTGCTGCCGGGCGAGCGGGACACCCTCCCGGGTGACGGCGCGGGTGTACTGGTTCTCGACCTCGAACCGGCCCTCCTCCAGCTGGCGGATCGCCATCAGGATCCCCTCCAGCAGGTCGAGCGGCTCGAAGCCCGTGACCACGATCGGCACCCGGTACTTCGCGGCGATGGGCTCGTACTCGGTCCAGCCCATGATCGCGCAGACGTGGCCGGCCGCGAGGAACGACTGGACCTTGTTGGTGGGCGATTCGAGGAGCGCGATCATCGCCGGCGGCACCAGGACGTGCGACACGAGCACGCTGAAGTTGTCGATCCCGCGCCGGGCCGCCTCGGCCACGGCCATGGCGTTCGCGGGCGCCGTCGTCTCGAAGCCGACCGCGAAGAACACGACCTGCCGGGACGGGTTCGCGAGGGCGATCTTCAGGGCATCGAGCGGGCTGTAGACGATGCGGACGTCGGCGCCCCGGGCCTTGAGGGCCAGCAGGTCCGTGGACGAGCCCGGCACGCGGAGCATGTCGCCGTAGCTGGTGAAGATCACGTCGGGGCGGGCGGCGATCGCGAGGGCCTTGTCCACCTGCTCCAGGGGCGTCACGCAGACCGGGCAGCCGGGCCCGTGGATCATCCGGACGCCCTCGGGCAGCGCCTCGTCGATCCCCTGCTTGACGATCGTGTGCGTCTGGCCGCCGCAGACCTCCATCAGGGTCCACGGCCTGGTGGTGATCCGGTGGATCTCGGCCAGGAGCTTCTTGGCGAGCACGGGGTCGCGGTACTCGTCGAGGTACTTCACGCCTGCGGCCTCCCGATCGGAGGTGGCGACGGCTCCGGGGTGAAGGTCAGGGCGCCGGGCGAATCGTCGCTGCACGATGGCCATCTCGTCCATGCCCGGTCCCAGGGTCATGAGCTCCGGTCCCATGACGCCCATCTCGCCGAGGATCTCGAGCGTCTTGAGCGCCTCGGCCTCGTCGACCCTGGAGATGGCGAAGCCGACGTGGACGATGACGTAGTCGCCGAGCTTGAGCCTCGGGCAGGTAGGCGAGGCAGGCGTCCTTGCGCACGCCGCCGAAGTCCACCTTGCCCATGGCCAGCCCGGCCTCGTCGCGGATCTCCGTGATCCGGCCCGGGATCCCGAGACACATCTCCTCAGTCCTCCTCGCCCGGCGCGCCCGAGGCACCGGATCCCAGCCTGGCCGCGGCCACCGCGGCCTGGCCATAGCTCACGCCCCCGTCGTTGACGGGGATCTGGCGGTTGATGAACACCCGGAACCCGTCCCGGGCGAGGTCCCGCAGCAGCGCCGACGCCAGCCGGCGGTTCTGGAACACGCCGCCCGAGAGGCACACGGTAGCGAGCCCGGTCGAAACGCGCGCGCCGTGGAGGATCTCGCGCGTGACCTCCGCGATCGTCGCCTGGAACGCGGCCGCGAGCGCGCCCTTCGGACGTCCCGCCGATACCCCCTCCAGCAGCGCGGCCAGGGTGGGCCGTGGGTCGTAGACCAGCGAGGCCGTCGACCAGCTCCAGTCGGTACGGCAGGGGCGGTGCGACCCGCTCACCGGCCGCCAGCTCCAGGTCGATCGCCGCGTGCGCCTCGTACTCGGCCACGTCGCGGATGCCGATGAGCGCGGCGGCGGCATCGAACAGGCGCCCGGCCGACGACGCCACCGGCGCGTTCAGGCGCCGCGCGACCTGCTGGCGGACGAGGGCGGTCTCCCGTGGGTCCAGCCGGGCCAGGAAGGCCGCCGCCGGGTGGCCGGGGTCCGTCAGGTCCAGCGTGCCGGCGTCCCAGCCGTCGATCGCGGGGTCGCCGTTGCCGTCGCCGAATCCCTCGGCGGCGAACAGGTAGCCGAGCGCCATGCGGTACGGCCGCTTCACCGCGAGTGCGCCGCCGGGGAGCGGGGCGCGCCCGAAGCGTGCGATGCGCCGGTACCCCAGCAGGTCCGCGTCGAACACCTCGCCGCCCCACAGGGTGCCGTCGTCGCCCATGCCGAGGCCGTCGTAGGCGACGCCGAGGAACCGGCCCGTAACCCCGTGCTCGGCAGCGCACGACGCGACGTGCGCGTGGTGGTGCTGGACGGCGATCCGCTTCGTCGCCGGGAACCGCTCGAGCGCGTACTTGGTTGAGAGGTACTCAGGGTGGAGGTCGTGCGCGACGACCTCCGGTTCGAGCGCCAGCAGGCGGCTGAGGTGCGCCAGTCCGTCGGTGAACGCCCGGTGGGTGGCCAGGTCCTCGAGGTCCCCGTTGTGGGGCGCAACGTGAGCGCGGCCGGCCCGTGCCAGCGTGAACGTGTGCTTCAGCTCCGCGCCCACGGCCAGAAGCGGGACCGGCGTGTGCACCGGCAGGGGCATCGGCTCCGGGGCGTAGCCGCGTGCCCGGCGGACGACCGATTCGCACCCCACGACCACCCGCGTCACCGAGTCGTCGTAGCGTGCACGGATCTCGCGGTCGTGGACGAGGAACCCGTCCGCCAGGCCGGCGAGGCGGGCGAGCGCGTCCTCGTCGTCGGTGGCCAGGGGCTCGTCGGTGAGGTTGCCCGACGTCAGCACCAGGGGTCGCCCGACCGCCTCGAGCAGCAGGTGGTGGAGCGGCGTGTACGGCAGGAAGACGCCCAGGCGCCGGTTGCCCGCCGCCACCGAGAGAGCAAGGCGGGGCAGGCCCGTCCGCCGCGCCCGCAGCAGCACGATGGGGCGCGCGGGCCCGACGAGGAGCGTCCGCTCCAGGGCCCCGACCCGGCACAACGCCTCCGCGGCCGCCGCGTCGCGCACCATGACGGCGAACGGCTTCGCCCAACGGCGCTTGCGATCCCGGAGCGCGCCCACGGCGGCCTCGTCGGTCGCATCGCAGGCGAGGTGGTAGCCACCGAGGCCCTTCACCGCGACGATGCGGCCGGCGAGCAGGGCGCCGACGGCGGCGCCCAGGGCGTCCTCGCCGGTGGCGGTGGCCGCGGGCGCCCCGGTGGGCCGCCAGGCGAGGAGCGGCCCGCAGGCGGGGCAGGCGACCGGCTCGGCATGGAAGCGGCGGTTCCCCGGGTCGCGGTATTCGGCGTCGCACGCCGGGCACAGCGGGAACGCCCGCATCGTCGTCTGCGCCCGGTCGTACGGCAGCTGCTCGATGATCGTGGCGCGTGGCCCGCAGTTGGTGCAGTTCGTGAACGGGTAGCGGTGGCGGCGGTCGAGCGGATCCCAGAGCTCGGCGAGGCAGTCGTCGCAGGTAGCGATGTCGGGCGGAAAGAGCCGGTCGACGGCGGCCGAGACGACACTCTCGTCGATCTCGAACACCGCGGGGAGGGCCGTCGCCATCTCGGCCGCGAGGGCCGCTACCGTCACCCGTTCGACGCGGGCGCGCGGTGGGGCGTCGGTGCGGAGACGGCGGGCGAAGGCGTCCAGGGCCGCCGGGGCCCCGGCGGCCTCGATCTCGACCCGGCCGGCGGCGTTGCGCACGCGCCCGGCGAGCCCCAGCTCCGTGGCCAGGCGCCACACGAACGGGCGGAATCCGACGCCCTGGACGACGCCTTCAACCTGGAGGGCCCGGGCATCAGGAGGAGGCGTGGCGGCCGGGACGCGCACGTCCGTGCGGACGGTTGCAGCCATGGTGATAGCGTCCGTCTCCGGCATGCCCCCCAAGACGTGCCGAACGGCCCGCAATGGGCGGGACGGCGGCCGGTCACCTGCGGGCGGGGTTCGGCCCAAGCGGCAGGGGGCCTTACGGGCCCTGGGCCGGAGGCGACCCGGACACGGCCGTGGTCGGTGCCGGCTGTGCCGCCGGCTCCTGGGCGGCGGGCGGGGCCGGTGTCGGATTCGGGGCCGCGGCCGGCGCCGCGGCCGGTGTCGGATCCGGCGCCGCGGGCGGCGTCGCGGCCGGGGTCGGACCGGGCGGTGACGTCGGGGTTGGGGCCGGTGTCGGATCGGGTGGCAACGTCGGGGTGGGACGCTCCGTCGCGGCCGGAGTCGGCGCCGGGGTTGGATCGGTGGCCGGGGATGCGGTCGGATCGGGGCCGGGGGTCGTGCCGGGGGTCGTGCCGGGGGTCGGCGCCGGCGTGGGGTCCGGTGCCGGCGGCGCCGTCGGATTGCCGGCCGGGGCGACCGTCCCGGCCGGGGTCGGCGCGGGCGTCACCACCGGCGTCGGGGTCGGGTCCGGGGTGGGCGTCGGTGCCGGGGTGGGCGTCGGCGTCGGTGTCGGCGGCGGGAGACCGCTGCGGATGGGGACCACCAGCACCCAGCGTCGATACCACTCGGATGGTCCGCGCGACGGGGCCACGGAGGCCCGGAGCGAGCCTGCCTTGTACGGGTCGCGGTACGGGCTGTCGGTCTCGCGGTACGACTGGAACCGGTAGTGCAGGTTGCCCGTTCGCAGGCTCGCGAGGCCGATCCGCAGGTTGAGGATCCGGTCGCCGCGCAGCGGGTCCGACAGGTAGACGGACTTCACGGTGAACAGGTTCGACACCGCCGGGTCCTCCCCGACCACCACGTAGCCGGTCAGGATCTGCGCGTGGCCGCCCGCCCACCCGAGCATGCCCACCGGCATCCCGAACCGGGCGATCGCCCTGACTCCGGCCTTGACCGCGGAATCGAACGATCCGTAGGCCCGGTCGTCGTACACCATCCGGGCGGGATTCGTCATCGCGGCCAGGCCCCAGCCGTAGTAGTTCAGGGCATTGCGCCAGCCGTGGGCATCCGACCCGGCCGAGGCCGGATGGAGGGTGTCGTGCGAGCGCTCGAAGGAGAGGATGGAGGTCATGTCCCGCTTCACGGCGGGATCGGGGCTGTTCCTCACCCGATACGGGGTCCAGCCGAACCCGGCTGCCCCGGCGTGGCGCTGGGCGATCGTGTTCAGCATCGTCATCACCGCCGCCGCCGTGCACGCCGTGAAGTAGGGGTCCTGGTAGACGATGGCACCCGACGAGTACACGTTCCGGGTCCACGTCGTCGCGGCCCGCGCCGGGATCGGGACGACCGCCACGACGATGAGCACGAGCGCCGCGATCCAGCCCCACGCGAAACGTCGTGCTTCGTGCGGTGTCGGGCGTCCCGGTGGATCGGAGGTCAGCGCGGGGGCCACGGGCAACTGGCACCTCGATTGATCCGCCGCTGCCGGTGCGGGCGGGCTGCGGCGTCCACCTCCGGATGGTAACCGTCCTCCGCTAGAGGGCAACAGGCCGGTAGTCCCCCGTCCCCCGACACGCGTGGGCGAGCGTCCCGCGGACGCTCATCACGCACGGGCGAGTGGTTCCTCGCCCCAACAACTTCATGGCGAGGGTCACGCGGGCGCGGCGCCGCATTGTGCGGCGCGCGCATTGTGAGGCGACACCCGACGCGGTACCGTGTGTACCCGGATCCGTCACCCGGGAGACCACCTTTGCCCCGCGCCCATCGCGCGCAGCTCGCCGGCATCGTCCTGATCGCGCTGGTGCCGGTCCTCGCCCTGCCCGTGTCCGCCCTCGCCACGGATCAGGTCACCCTGGCCGGCACGGTCGTGCGCGACGGGACGCCCGTCGGCGGGGTCGAGGTTGCGGTCACCGTCGATGGATCCGACCTGGTCCTGTCCGTGACCTCGGCCGCCGACGGTACCTTCGAGCTCGTGGTCGACGCGGGCATCGGGTCCGAGGTCGCCTTCCACGCGACAGGACCGACCGCGAGCACCGGCCCCGACGAGGCCGGCTGCATCCACACCGAGACACCCACCGGCTCCGCGACGCTCACGCTCGAGACGCTGGCGCCGGAGCCGATATCGCTCGTGCTGGACCAGGTGATCTCGAGCACCGTGTGCAGGGCCACCGCACGGCCGGACCCCACCCCGAAGGCCGTCCGGACCGCCAGGACCGCCAGGCCCGACCGGACCCTGCCGCCCACCGACGCGACCTCAACGCGACCGAGGACACCCGGCGACGGGGGCGGGCTCGCCATCCTGGCGGCCATGGCAACCCTTGCCGGCGTGTCGCTCGTGGCCGGCCGCCGCCGTACGAGGCCCGGCACCCGGGCCTAGAAGGCCTGACCGGGCCGACCTGTCGTTCGCAGAAACCCTACGCGGAGACGCCCGTGGGATCCACGGGCCGACCCTCCGTCCGACCCGCGGGCCGGTCTTCGGGCAGGAGGCCGATCGGCGCGAGGGGCCGTGAGGCCGAGACCCGGTCCCGGTTGACCAGGACGACCTCCTCGTGCACCGGCGCCGCCGGGGCGCCGCCCACGTCGATCACGGCGTCCGTGACCGGCACGAAGCGCGACCAGCCGCTCAGGGCCGCGAGCGGCTGCGCGCTCGGCGACCGGTGGAGGTTGCCGGTAACGACGAAGGGCCCCACCTGGAGTGCGACTCGCTCCTCGACGGTCCGCAGGCGCCTTTCCGGATCTCCGCGGCGGCCATTGACCTCGATCAGGTGCAGCTCCCGGCGCTCCACTTCCAGCTCGCCGACCCGCACCTGCCGGCCGTCATCCAGGGCCTCGAGGGTCGCGTCGAAGAAGGTGAGCAGCTCGATGCCGTTGACCTGGTCGCTGAAGCGTCCGTCCTCGATGTCGATGGTGCCGCGGACGACACAGTCGCCCGCCCAGGCGACGAGATGCTCACGCACGTTCCGACCCCTCTCCGGGCGGTCTCGCCATGACCGTCCACTCCTGCCCGCGAGGATACCCGTCCGGCGCCCGCCTCGTAAGTGCGGTCCGGTGTGATCCGGGCGGGTCGTCGGCCCGGCCCGGGTCAGGGGAGGGCCGCGGCGACCGCCTCGGCCTCGGCCGGGTCTGCGGTCGTGATCACGATCACCGCGTCGCCCCTGGTCGTGACGTAGTCCATCGCGAGCTGGTCTCCACGGTCGACCCGGGTGAACTCCTTGCCGGCCAGCGTCACCTGCTGCCTGGTCACGCCGGGACCCGAGGCAGCCAGCCAGGAGTCCAGCACGAGGGGGAGCACCTTGGCCGGAGTCAACCCATCCACGCCGATGGCCATGATCGACAGCTCGGACGCACCCGACTCGTCGTACGCCTGGGCGACCTTGAGGTCGTCGGGCACCTTGCCGGCTGCTCGCAGCGCGGCCGTGATCGCGCGGCTCCCCTGATCCTCGCCGAGGATCATGCTGCCCGAGGCGCTGTCCACCGTCAGGGCCATGTCGCCGACCGTTCGTCGGCAGCGCCGCCTCGAGCTCGGGGGCGACCGGTGCCTCGGCGGACGCGTCGTCGCTCGACCCGGGCGACTCCGATTCCGTGCCCGTGTCGTCGCTCGGCTCGGGGCTCCCGGCGATCGGCGTCGCCAGGGACACGGCCCCGCCGTCGCCGCCCATCGCCTTGTCGAACGCGGAGGCGATCGCGTCCACGTCGGCGGCGGTGGCCGGGTCCTGGCCGGCCAGGTACACGACGATCCGGTCGTGGCGGAACTGCAGGAAGCTGGCCCCCGAGGCGTCCGCGGCGCTGAACCCCTGGTCCCCGAGGTCGTTGCGCTCGGTCACCTCCTGGCCGGCCGTCGTCGACGCATCGGAGGAGCGGGTCAGCGCGTCCGACGCGCCCGACTCGTAGCAGGTGACGGTGGCGTAGACCACGGCCTGGCTCGTCGTCTCATCGGCAGGCGACGGGCCGACAAGGGACATGGACTTGCGGGCGACGTCGTACTGGCTGGATGCGACGGTCCAGTCGGCCGGGAGGTCGGCGTCCTTCGGGGCGGTGTCCCATGCGCTCCTCTGGCAGGCGTCGTCGGAGGGAGCGAAGGCCGCGAACGCGGCCACACCGACACCGGCGACCGCCAGCACCAGTGCGGCGACGGCGAGCAGACGCGTCGTACGACCCGCGGCCTCCCCGCGCGGCCGCTGATCGGTCGGCAGGGGCTTGGGACCGCCCGGTTCGGGGCGCGGCGTTCTGGGGGTCGTCACACCGTAAGCATGCCCTGCCTTGCTGAGTGCTGCCTGAGAGAGCCGCCGCGCTACCGGGCCCGGACCCGGTTGTTCTTCGGATTGTGCTCCAGCTCGGCGAGCCCGAGCGCCTCCAGCAGCGGTGGGAGGTAGACGCCGAACCGCCCGCGATAGCCCTTCCGCAGGCCGTACCACCCTCCGACCGGGTTGGCCTCGGACCGGCCCCACGCCTCCACGGTGCCGTCCGGCGCCGGCTTCTGCTCGTCGGCGCCGCCCAGCGGGACCCAGTCGCCCTGCTCGCGCAGCCAGGCGTGCAGGTCCTCGATGGCCCGCAGGTGGTAGCGGAGCTGGGTGGACCCGACCTGGCAGACGAGCGCCGGCGGGTCCGCGGCGTCGTCGCGCCACATCTGGTAGGCGGATCCTCCGTTCGCCGTGACCAGGTCCCAGGGATCCTCGCGCGTGCCGCTGCCCGCCATCATGACCCTCCCTCGCTGCGCCGCCACGTCACCGCGGCACCGGTGGTGCGGACGCTACCACGACCCTGGCGCCCGGCCCGGCGTACCCGCTGCGAGGCTGAGGCCGGCGCTGCGGCGGGCCGGCGCCCGCTGAGCCGTGCCGCCCGCTACGATGCGGGGATGCAGACCAGCACGACCGCCGTCCGGTGAGACTCCACGTCATCGCGTGCGACGTGGTCGCCCGCCCCGTCTACCTGTGCGCGGCCCGCTCGCCGCACGTCGTCGACGTCTCGCTCTACAAGCGCGGCCTCCACAACGAGCCGGTCAACCTGCGGGCCCAGCTCCAGGCGGCCATCGATGCCACCCCGGCCGGTTACGACGCCGTCGTCCTGGGCTACGGCCTGTGCGGCGGCGCGACCGCCGGCATCGTGGCCCGGGACATTCCCGTGGTCCTGCCGCGGGCCCACGACTGCATCACGCTGTTCCTCGGCGCCCGCGAGCGGTACGCGGAGGAGACCACCAACCGCCCCGCCACCTACTGGTACGTGGCGGACCAGCTGGAGCGCAACGACGGGTACAAGGCCGGCGTCGGCGGCCTCGCCATCGGCAGCGACACGGACGCGGACGTCGCGGCCACCCGCGCCGAGTACGTCGAGAAGTACGGCGAGGACAACGCGGAGTACCTGATGGAGGTCCTGGGCGGCTGGCGCGTCCACTACGGTCGCGCCGCGTTCGTCTCCATGGGCGTGGCGGACGAGACGGTCCCCGAGGGCTCGGCGCGCGAGGAGGCCGAGCGCCGCGGCTGGGCCTTCGAGCGCATCGAGGGCAACATGGTCCTGCTGCGCCGCCTGATCGAGGGCGACTGGGGCGACGACATGCTCGTCCTGCAGCCGGGAGAGCGCCTGGCGATGAGCTACGACGACGCCGTCGTCAAGGCGGTCCCCGCCGCGTGAGCGCCGGTACGGCCGCCGCGTTCGCGGTCCCTGGGCACCTACCCCTCGGCCGCGCCCAGGCGACCCTCGCGGAACGCCGAGGACGTATTCGCCGCCGAACGGGTCCCGTCCGAGGAGCATGTCCGCCGCCAGCCTGTAGGGCTCACCGTCACGGTCGGCCCCGAAGACGCGCGGCAGGTCCGACGCCACGGGGTCGATGATCCCGCTGTCGATGCCGGCCTCGGTCGCGAGGTCGATGAAAGTGTCGTTGAGCAGCCGTCGCTCCGGCATCCCGAACGAGACGTTGGACAGGCCGCCCGTGAGGTGGATCGCGTCGCCGTACCGCACGCGGAGCTGGCGGGCCGCATCGAGGACGTAGACCGGGGCCTCCGGTGCGACCGCCACGGGCAGGACGAGCGGGTCCACGAACAGGCGGTCCGCCGGGATCGCGCGGGCGAACGCCGCCTCGACGAGCTGGACCGCGTTGGCGACGCGCTCCTCGGCGTTGGCGGGCATCCCGCCGGGGCTGGTCGCCGCGAGGATGACCGCGCAGCCGCCCGCGGCGGCGAGATCGAGGACCTCGGGCCGTTCGATCGACGCGGAGTTGAGGAGCAGCCGGCCGACGGGCTGGGTGGAGGCGGCGACGCCCGCGGCGAGGACCGCGACGTCCGACGAGTCGATCGACACCGGCACGCCGGCGCTCGCCTCGACCGTCGTGACGAGCCAGGCCATGGCCCGCGCGCGGGTCTCGGAATCCGAGGCGATCTCGTCCGCGTTGAGGTCCAGCCAGTCGGCGCCGGTCCGCTCCTGGCGGGCCGCGAGGACCTGGATGTAGGCGGCCGCGGTATCGGCGTGGTCGCCGCCGTCGAGGGCCCAGCGGATCGCGCTCGCCACGTGCTTGATCTTGCCCTGCCCGAAGTCACGCGCGGCGACGAGGTCGGGGTGGACCGGGAGGACCAGGCGGGATCCGTCGGGACCCTCGAACCCGATGCCGACCGCGCCGTCCGGCAGGTCGACGGCGTGCTTGCCCGTCCGCTTGAGGATCCGGGTGGCGTGGATGTTCTCGCCGACGACGAGGAACGGTGTACCGGTTCGGTCGGGCCTCATGCGGTGGGTCCTTTCTCGGGCTTCGTGGTTGTGGTGTCGGACGTGGCCGGGGCGGGCGTGGCCGGGGCGGGCGTGGCCGGGGCGGGCGTGGCCGAACGGGGCGTGGCGGCCGTGGCGGCCGGCCGGGGCGGCGTCGGGGCCGGCGCGGTTGCGGCGAGCGCGGCCTTGCTGTCCGTCGCGAAGTGGTCGCGGCCGAGGAACGTGTTCCCCCAGGCGCTGGTGCGGCGCAGGTCGTTGTCCTGGATGACCGGGGCCCTGTCCAGCATCGTGAGCTCCTCGCCGTACGGCTTGAGCCGCCGGTAGGCGTCGGCCCAGACGCAGGTGTGGCCCGGCACCTCGCACATCCCGTCCTTGGCGCCGCCGCACGGGCCGTTGCGCTGGTTCTTCTGGCAGTGGGACTCCGGGCAGAGGTAGGCGATGTCCGGCAGCGAGCAGTCGCCGCAGTCGCGGCAGTCGTACATCGGCACCTTCACGGCCTGCTCGAAGACGTGGAGCGGCTTCTCGACGTGGTAGCGCTCGATGGTCTGGTAGACCTTGCCCCACGCCGCAAAGCCGGGGGTCCCGGGCTCGAAGACGCGCTGGTGCACGGCGCGATTGAAGCGGTAGAAGGGCGAGACCCGGGCGCGGGCGCGCAACCGGGCGCCCTCCGTGAGCGACGCCTTGTAGCCCCTGGCCAGCTCGTCGGTCGCCACGCCGTCGCCGTCACGCTCGAAGAGGTGGAACGCGCCCGGCAGCCCGAACGACACGTCCTTCATGAGGGCGCGCCAGTCGGCCGGGTCGTGGGCATCGGCCATCTCGAGGACCCGTCCGATCTCCTCCGCGTTCCGGTGGCCGCACAGGTAGGCGCCGGCGAAGCCGAGCCCGCGCCCGACCACGACCTGCTTCGCGGCCAGCTCGAGGAAGAACCCGCGCCCCTTGTCGGGGCCGGTCGCCTCGCGCTCCACGATCGCCAGCAGCTCGTCGGTCACCACGCAGCCGGGGACCCTGCCGGCGTTGAAGGCACGGGCCACGCCCCGATCCAGGATGTAGGCGTTGGCGATGACCGGGAGAGCGATCTCCTCGCGCCGGAGCATCGCCTGGAGCTCGCCCCACTTGCGGGCGTCGTAGCCCACCTGGGTGATCGCGTAGTCCGCGCCCGACCGGGCCTTGAGCTTGAGCTTGAGGTACTGCGGGACGAGGTCGCGCTCGAGGCGCTTGACCGGGTCGATGGCGCAGCCGAGCAGGAAGCGGCGGCTGCCCGCGTCGGGCGTGCCGTCCGCCTCGGCTCGGGCCACCGCCGCGCTGCCGAGCTCCCTGTAGAGCGCGAGGAGCGCGACGGAGTCCACGTCGAAGACGGGCTTCGAGACGCCGCGGTAGCCCTCGACGGGGTAGTCGCCCGAGATCGCGAGGACCGTGGTCAGGCCACGCGACAGGAGGTCCCAGCCGAGGCTCTGGAGGGCGTTGCGGTTCCGGTCCCGGCAGGCGACGTGGACGATCACGTCGTGGCCGAGCGCGTGGAGCGCCTCGCCCGGGGCGTTGGGGCTGAGGCGCGCGTGGCCACCCGCGTTGTCCGTGACCGAAAGCGCCGTGATCCGGGGGTTGCCGGCGAGGTCGGCCGCCATCTTGAGCGGCTTCTGGCCGCGGGTGTCGCCGAGCTCGCCCGCCCAGGGCACCAGCTCGACGACCGTCGCGTAGGCACCGGGCGTGCCCAGCGAGCGACGGAGCGCGCCGGGCCCGGTCGTCGGGGCGACAGGGGTCGTGGTGGCGGTGGGATTTCCATGGTGGGAACGGTTGGGGCTCATCGGGTTCCTCAGGAGACGATCGATTCGAACATGCAGCCATCGGTGAACAGGTCGAAGAAGTCGGGTTCGGACTCGAGCTCCACGTGCTCGATGCGCCGGACCAGGGCGTCCAGGGTCGCGCGCTTGCGCCGGGACAGGAGCAGCGCCCTCGCTCCGCCGATGGACGCATTGCCGGCCCGGACGACCTTCTCGAGCGGGGCGGGCACCAGCAGCCCGATCTCGATCGCGGACTCGACATCGAGCGCGTTGGCGAAGCCGCCCGCGAGGTAGACGGCGTCGAGGTCCCCGGGCCGGAGGCCGAGGCGCCGGAGCAGGACCCGCTGCCCGACCGCCGTCGCGGCCTTGGCGATCGACAGGTGGCCGACGTCGCTCCGCGAGAGGGTGATGCGCGGCTCATCGACCACCCGTATCTCGGCGGCCCTGCCGTCGAAGGCGCCGCGGGTGGACATGCGGTGGTGGCGCCGCAGCTCGGCGAGCAGGTCGACGAGGCCGGAGCCGCAGATGCCCTCCGGCACCGCATCGCCGATGCAGCGGACCTCGAAGCCTCCGTTCACGAGGCGCACCGCCTCGATGGCGCCGTCGGCACCAGGCATCCCGTACCGGACGCCACCGCCCTCGAAGGCCGGGCCGGCGGGGCTCGATGCCGCCAGGACGCGGTGCCCGTCCGACACGACGATCTCGCTGTTGGTGCCGATGTCGACGAGCAGGAACGAGCCGCCCCGCTGGATCGCCTCGACCGCGACGAGGTCCGCGGCGGCGTCGGCGCCGACGTGCGCCGCGATCAGCGGGCCGCCCGTGACCCGGGCCTGCGGGTTCACCAGCATGCCCAACTCGTGGGCCCGGCGCGTCACCATCGTCGTGTCGGCCTCGCCGGCCCGCCAGGCCGTCTCGGTGACCGAGCGATACGGCAGACGGCCGATCGGCCGCACGTCGAGGCCGAAGGCGAGGTCCCGCATGGTCGGGTTGCCGACCACGCAGCACGTCCACGAGCCTGCGGCGGTCCACGCCGGTCTCCGAGCACAGGCGCCGGAGCTCGTGGTTGACCGCGCGGCGGAGTGCCTGGCGCAGCTCGCCCGGGAGGTCGGTGTCGTAGGAGATCCGGGTCATCACGTCGCTGCCGCCGAACCGCTGGGGGTTCTCGATCGCGGCCACGGCGAGGACGGCTCCCGACTCGAGGTCGACCAGCTCGATCACGACCGTGGTCGTGCCGACGTCGATCGCCACGCCCACGGGGCTGCCCGTGGCCGGCCCGAGGTCCGTCCCGTCGTCGGCGAGCATCCGGCCGTCCTGGACGCGCACCGCGGGATCGAGCTCCGGCAGCGCGTCGGGCGCCTCCGGTGCGAGCAGGATCCTCAGGCGGCGGCGGAGGACGACGAACTCCACGTCCCGCTCCGCCCGCTCGACGGTCGCCTGGCAGGCGAGCCGGAACGATGCCCCAGGAAGGACTCGGCCTCCGTGCGGGCCGAGAGCTGGTCGCCGCCCGCGCGCACCTCGATGACGCACTCGTGGCAGCGCCCGGTCTTGCGGCACGAGGCCGGCACGACGACGGCCAGCTCGGCGGCATCGTCGAACAGGAGGTGGCCGGGTTCGAGCGGGCGGCGCTCGGACCCGTGTACGACATCGGGCATTCTGGAGAGTCTCACCGGGCGCGGGCGCGGGCCGGATGGTCGGTCGGCCCGTTCCCTCGGGACATTACGCCCTATCCCGGCCCGTGGCCGGGGCCCGACGCTGGTCGCCACTCCTCCGCCCACTGAGGCGCCCGTGGTTTCTGACGCCCCGAAACAGCCCCTGCCGCACCCGGCGAGGTCGCCGCGCTACGACCGGTTGACCCCGGCCGACTGCGCTCGCCTGCACGACGCCAGCGTCGCCATCCTCGAGCGGACGGGAGTCCGCCTGCTCGATGCGGAGGCAGTCGAGCGCCTCCACGGGGCCGGTGCCAGGGTGGCCGACGACGGTCGCGTGTTCGTGCCCGGCTCCCTGGTGGACTGGGCGCTGTCCGTCGCACCCCGCTCCCTCACGCTCCACTCGCGCGGTGGCGCGCCCGCGATCGCGCTCGAGGGTGACAACGCCTGGTTCGGCCCGGGCTCGGACTGCCTCCACGTCCTGGACCACCGCACCGGCGAGCGACGGGCGGCCACGCTCCAGGATGCCCGGGACGGCCTCACCGTCGTGGACGCCCTGCCGAACATGGACTTCGGCATGTCGATGTTCCTGCCATCGGACGTCCCGGCCGAGATGGCGGACCGCCACCAGGTTGCGGTCATGCTCGAGCGCACGACCAAGCCCCTGGTCGTGGTGACGTACGACGTGGACGCGATGCTGGACGCGATCGCCATGGCCGAGGCCGTGGCCGGCGGCGCGGACGCCCTGCGCGCGCGGCCCACGATCGCGCTCTACATCAACGTGACCCGCGGCCTCGTCCACAACGGGGACTCGCTGCGCAAGCTGCTGCTCCTCGCGGAGCGCGGGCTGCCGGCGCTCTGGATCCCGGTCACCTCGGGCGGCACGACGGGACCCGTGACGATGGCCGGCAACGTGGCGCTCAACAACGCCGGCGTGCTGGTGGGCATCGTGCTGGCCCAGCTGGTCCGCGAGGGCGCGCCCATCGTCGTCCCGGGCTTCGGCGGGGATGCGCTCGACCTGCGGACGATGGTGGACCCGTACGCCGAGCCGGACCACAGGGGCATGGTCCCCTCGCTGGCCCACCACTACGGGCTGCCGATGTTCAGCCTCGCCGGCGGGAGCGACAGCAAGGTCGTGGACCAGCAGGCCGCGACCGACGCTTCGCTCACGATGCTGGTCGACGCCCTCGCAGGCGGGCACCTCATCCACGACAGCGGATACCTCGAGTCCGGGCTCACCGGGTCGCTCGCCCAGCTGGCCATCTGCGACGAGATCGCGGCCTGGATCCGGGCGGCGATCGGTCCCGTGGAGATCAGCGACGAGACGCTGGCGCTGGACCTGATCGATCGCCTCGGGCCCGACGGGTCGTTCCTCGAGGCGGATCACACCATCGCGCACTACCGCGAACGGTGGTATCCCACTCTCATCGACCGCCTCAGCCACTCGGCGTGGCAGGCCCGCGGGGCCACCACGCTGGCGGAACGGGCGGCAGCCAGGGTGGACCGGATCCTCGCCGACCACCGGCCGCTCCCGCTCTCCGAGGACGCCACCCGGGCGATCGCCGGGATCCTCGAACGTGCGGCCGCGACCCCGCGATCCGCACCGCAACCCTGACAATCACATCCAGCGCCGACGCGCGCCAGGCCTGACCGGAGGAACACACCAATGGGCGACGAGATCTTCGCGGCGATGCGCCAGTCCGTCATCGACGGCGATCCGGTGGCCGCGGCGGCCCTCGCGGAATCGGCGCTCGCGGACGGAGTCCCGCCGCTGGACGCGATCGAGATGGGCTTCGTGCCCGGCCTCTCCTACGTCGGCGAGCAGTTCGGGCTGGGCGAGCTCTTCCTGCCGGACATGATGCTGGCCGCACGCGCGATGCAGAAGGCCATCGCCATCCTCGAGCCCGAGATGGCCCGCCAGAACACCGCACGCAGCGTCGCCGGCCGGGTGGTCATCGGCACGGTCAAGGGCGACATCCACGAGATCGGCAAGAACCTCGTGGGGATGATGCTCTCGACGTCCGGCTTCGAGGTCCACGACCTCGGCGTGGACGTGGCCCCCGACCGGTTCGTCGACGCGGCCCGTGACCACAACGCGGACATCGTCGGCGTCTCGGCGCTCCTGACGACCACGATGGCCGGCCAGCGGACCGTGGTCGAGGCCCTCGACGCGGCCGGCCTGCGGCCCAAGGTGAGGGTCATCGTCGGCGGCGCTCCGGCCAGCGGGAGCTGGGCGACCGAGATCGGCGCGGACGGGTACAGCGAGGACGCGATCGGCGCGGTCGCGCTGGCCCGCCGGCTGCTCGGGGTGGAGGCGGCGACCGTCTGATCCCGACCGCCGCGCCGGGTCCGCCCCAGGGGGGCCGCGGGTCCTGCGCGGGTGAGACGGCCAGCCGATGGGGCGGCCCGGATGAGGCCGGGACGGCGCCCGGCTGGAGGCACGGATGACCACGAAGGTGACGGCAACGGCGGCGAGGCCGCCCGCGGCTCCAGGTCCTCTCCCCGGCGGCGATCCGCCGGATCCACACGGCCACGCTCGACGTCATCGAGCGCGTCGGCGTCCGGTTCCCGTCGGCGCGGGCCCAGGAGATCTGGGCGGCGACACGGCGCGACGGTCGATCCGGTCAGCGGCACCGTCAAGGTGCCCGGGCACGTCATCGAGGCCGCGCTCAGGACGGCCCCGCCCTCGTACATCCTGGGAGCCCGGGACCCGGAATGGGACCTGCCGCTCGACGGCCGGCACGTCCACCTGGCGACGGACGGCTGCGGGATCGAGGTCCTCGACCCGTGGACGCTGGAGGTCCGCCGGTCCACGCTCGGGGACGTGGCGGACATCGCGCGAGTCGCGGACGCCCTGGACGCGATCGCGTTCCACTGGGTCGCCGTGTCCGCGCAGGATCGCCCGCCGGCGACGCGCGTCCGCTCGAAGAGATCGCGGCCGTCTGGCGGAACTCCACCAAGCACGCCCAGAGCGAGAGCGTGGTCACGCGGCGAGGATGCCGCGACCGGCATCGAGATGGCCTCGGCGATCGCCGGCGGGCGCGCCGCGCTCCGGGAGCGGCCGGTGTTCTCGATGATGCAGTGCACGATCAGCCCGCTGGCCCACGACGGCGGGTCGATCGACGCCGGGCTCGTCGCCGCGGAGGCCGGGGTCCCGGTCGGGTACATGACGATGGCCTCGTGCGCCTTCAGCGGACCGGCGACGATCGCGGGCTCGCTGATCGTCGGCAACGCCGAGGTGATCTCGGCCCTGGCCCTGATGCAGCTCGCCTACCCGGGTTGCCCGGTCTACTACGCCGCCGCCCAGACGGCGATGGACCTGCGCTCGGGCGCCTATACCGGCGGCGGCCCCGAGGACTTCCTGTTCGGCGCCGCGACGAACGAGCTGTCCGACTTCTACGACGTCCCGCTCTCGATGGGCGCGTACGCCACCGGCGCGAAGCGCTCCGACTGGCAGGCGGGCCTGGAGAACGGGCTCTCGTCGTTCATGGCATCCGTCGTCGGGTCGGACATGCTCCTCGGGGCCGGGCTGCTCCACGGCAGCCGCATCTGGTCGTACGAGCAGATGATCCTGGACACGGAGATCGACGGGATCGTGAAGGCGATGCTGCGCGGCATCCCGGACGACGATGTGGCGCTCGCGCTCGAGGCGATCGCCGAGGTGGGCCCGGGCGGCGAGTACCTGACGCTCCCGCACACCCGCACCCACATGCGCGGGCTGTGGCAGGCGAGGTACCTCGACCGCCGGCCGTACGGCCAGTGGGCCGCGGACCCCGAGAAGCCGCACCGCGAGGCGCTCGAGCGGGCCCGCGACGCTCCTGCGCGACCATCGGCCGGAGCCCCTGGACCCCGCGCTGGACGCCGAGCTCGACAGGCTCATCGCCGCCCATGCGCCACGAGCGCCGGCGGGCCGCGGGCCTCGGCTGACGCCCCGTCGCGTCCCTCCGCCCCCCCAGCCACGGAGGCACACCCACCATGCGACCCCGTTTCGAGCTCCTCGACGCCCGCCCTGATCGAGCGGATCGTCGGCGAGGCACTGGCACTGCTCGCCCGGCCCGGCGTGAAGGTCGAGGAGCCCGAGGCGATCAGCGTGCTGGTCGCGGCGGCGCCACCGCGGACGGCGACCGCGTGCTGATCCCGGAGGCGATGGTCCGCCGGGCGCTGGACACGGTTCCCCGCGCGTTCGACCTCTACGGCCGCGCGGGCGAGGCCGCAGTCCGCTACGGGCAGGGGGTCGTCCACTTCGACCCCGGCTCCTCGGGCGTGGCCGTCCTCGACCCCGACACGCTGGACACCCGCCAGTCGCAGGCGGCGGACCTCGTGCGGATCACCCGGGTCGCCGACTCGCTGCCCGCGTACGACGCCGTGTCCACGGCGGTGGTCGCCCACGACGTCCCGACCGAGATCGGTGACCTTTACCGCCTGTTCCTGGTCATGCTGCACTCGAGCAAGCCGGTCGTGACCGGTGCGTTCACGCCGCGCGGGTCGGCCGTCATGATCGACCTGCTGGCGTTGGACTCGGGTGGCCGCGAGGCCCTGGCGGAGAAGCCCCGGGCCGTCTTCGACGTCTGCCCGTCGCCGCCCCTGACCTGGTCCGAGTTCGCGTGCCGCAACGTGATGGACCTCGGCCCGGGCGCACGTGCCGGCCGAGCTCATCTCGATGCCGCTGGCCGGCGTGGCCGCCCCGGTGACGCTGGTCGGGTCCATCGTCCAGCACGCCGCGGAGACGCTGGCCGGCGTCGTCCTGCACCAGCTGGCCGAGGCCGGTTCGCCCATCGTCTGGGGTGGAGCGCCGACGATCGTGGACATGCGGACGGGCTCCACGCCGATGGGGGCGATCGAGACGGCGATGATCGACGCGGGGTACGCCGCGGTCGGCAAGTCGCTGGGCATGCCGACGCACGGGTACCTGGGCGCGACGGACTCGAAGGTGATCGACGCGCAGGCCGGGCTCGAGACCGGGATGACGGCGCTGGTCGGCGGCCCTGGCCGGGATCGACATGATCAGCGGGGCCGGGATGCTGGACTTCCTCCTGGCCCAGAGCCCCGAGAAGCTGGTGATCGACGCCGAGGTGATCGGGATGGCGCAGCGGCTGCTCCGGGGCGTCGCGACACCGACGGCGACCCTCGCGACCGGGTTCTTCGAGGCCGCGGGGCCCGAGGGCCGCTTCCTGGAGCTCGAGGACACCCGGAGGCTGTTCCGCGGCGAGCAGTTCCTGCCCTCGAGGATCATCGACCGCAACTCCCGGCGCGCCTGGCTCGACGCAGGCGGGCTGGACGCCTTCGGGCGGGCGAAGGTGCGGGTGGACGAGATCGTCGCTGCGCACAGGCCGCCGGCCATCGACCCGGACGTGGTTGCGGCGCTGGTGGCGCGGGTCCGCGAGGCGGGCGAGCCGTTCGGGCTCGGGGGGGTGCTGCCGGGGGTGGCGTTGGCGGTCGCCGGGGGGTAGGGGCGGGTCGCCCGCGGGGTAGGCCGGGCGCCGCGGGCCGACCGGGCGCCGCCGGCCGCCTCCCCGGGGCGGGGCGTGGCGTCGCGCGCCACGATTTCGGGCATGCCCCGCGGCGACGGTGCCTCCGGGCCGTCTCCGCCGGGCCCCAGGCGTGGCGTCACGCGCCACGTCCCACGGCATGCCCCGCGGCGACGGCGCCTCCGACCCGTCTCAGGCGCTTGGCGTGGCGTCACGCGCCACGTTCCCCGGCATGCGCGACGGGGATGCCCACAAGCGTGGCGTCGCGCGCCACGATCGGTAGCCCCGGATGCCTCGAGCCGCCATGGACTGGCCGGATGGGCGACATCGTGGCGCAGGACGCCACGCCCAGGCCCGGCGAGGCGGATAAGCGGCAAGCAAGCCCGATGTCGTTGACTGTGGCGCCACACCCCCGCCGCAGGAGGTTCGACATGGGCGAGACCCGACGGCAGCGCGAGATCCGCGAACGCCAGCTGACGGCGCGGCGGGCGATCGGCCTGGAGCTCAGGAGGGTGCGTACCGATCGGAACGTGTCGCTTCGGTCGCTCGGCGCCGCCGTGGGCATCGATCCCAGCCACCTGGCCCGGGCCGAGGCGGGTGAGCACGGCCTCAGCCACGACGCCTTGGTCGCCGCGGCCGCGGGGTTGGGCCACGACGTGTCGATCCGCCTGTTCGAGGCCACCGCCCCGGTGGTCCGGGACCGCATCCAGGTCCGGATGATCGAAGCGCTCCTCGCCGCCCTGCACCCGCGGTGGACGGCCCGCCTGGAGGTCGCGGTGTACCGCCCGGTCCGGGGCGTCATCGACGTCGTGCTGCAGGACCGCGAGACCCTCGAACTCGTCGCGGGTGAGGGTCACAGCAGGCTGCACGCCGTCGAAGGTCAGCTTCGCCGGGCGGGCGAGAAGGCCGATGCCCTGCCGTCCGCGCGAGGGTGGCCGTGGGCGAACACCCACGACATCCCACGCATCGGCCGTCTGCTGCTACTCCGGTCCTGCGCTGCCATGCATGAGCTTGTGCGGACCTTGCCGGCGACCTTCGAAGCCGCCTACCCGGGCGACCCCAGTCGGGCCGTTGCCGCACTCACAGGACCGGACGAACGATGGCCGGGCGCAGCAATCGTTTGGACCACGATGGATGGCACCTCCACGCGACTCCTCGGCGGGGTCCCAAAGGCCGCCCGCCGTTGAGCCGACCGGGATCCCCGACCCTCGGATCACGCGATGACCCGGCCCGCGCACCAGCCCGCCGCGCACCCAGCCCTCCGTGCACGAGGACACCGCGCATACTCGGATCCCATGGAGTTCAGGCCGTTGGAGCTCTCGGACCGCGTCGAGTGGGCGAGGCTGCTGGCCGTCTGCTTCGACCGCTCCCCCGAGCAGATGGAGGCGCTCCTGGCCTGGTTCCACGCCGGATTCCCGCTCGTGACGATGGGGGCATGGGACGGGGACGCCCTCGTGGCGCAGTACAACTGCCGTCTCCTCGAGCTGCGGATTCCTGGCGTCGCCGACCGCGTGCCCGCCGGGATGGGCCTCAACATGGCCGTCGATCCCGCCTACCGCGGCCGCGGGCTTCTCGATCGCGTCGCGACACCGGTCCACGAGATCATCGCCGAGCGCGGCTGCGTGGCCGGTGTGGGGTTCTCGAGCGCCGGCGGGCTGGCCGTGACGCGTGCGAGCCGATCCTATTCCTACGAGGTGCTCGGGCCGATGGTCTCGACCGTCGTCCCGGTCATCCATTCGCGGCACACGGGACAGCTCGAGGTCTCGGACGCATGGCCTGGCGGTTCGATCGCCCTGGCAGAGGCAGACGACGGGTTCATCCGCTACGCCGTCACGCCCGACTCCCTCCGGCACCGGTTCGCCGACCACCCCTTCAGGCGCTACACCTACGGCACCCGGGTCGACAACGGTGTCGTGGACGGGCTGGTGGTCTACCGGCGCACGACCCTGCGGGGCGCCCCCGTGGCCTCGCTGCTCGCGGCGTACGGCAGCGACCTGCCGGACCTGCTGGCGCGCTGGGGAGCGGCGATCCGATCGAGCGGGCTGTACCTCGCGCATCTGGTCACCTCGCCTGCATCTCCGCTCCGCCACGCCGCGGCGGTCATCGGGCCGCGGGTCACCGTCCCAGTGAGCCGGAACCGGTATCACATGATCACGCGGTCGCTGCGGCCCGACGCGCCGCCCATCCTGTTCGATCTCGCCCGCTGGGACTGCGCGGGCGGCGACATCCTCTGAGGTGCCCATGGACGACACACGGACTCCCAGCGATCCTGCACCTGCCGGCGCCCTCGCCGGAGTGCGCGTGCTTGACCTCAGCCGGTACATCGCGGGCCCGATCTGCGCCCAGATCCTCGGGGACATGGGTGCCGAGGTCGTCAAGGTGGAGCGGCCGGGCGGCGAGGACGCGCGGTCCCAGGGACCGTTCAAGGACGGCGAGAGCCTCTACCCGATGGCCTACAACCGGAACAAGGCGAGCGTCACCCTCGACACCCGTCACCCCGATGCGCCACGCATCCTCGAAGGGCTCGTGGCGTGGGCGGACGTGCTGATCGAGAACTACCGGCCGGGAACCCTGGCCGCGATGGGCTTCGGCTGGGACCGGTTGCACGCGACCTATCCACGGCTGATCGTCACCTCGCTGTCGGGCTTCGGCCAGACCGGGCCCCTCGCCGGGCGCGCGCTGTTCGACCCGATCGCCCAGGCGGCCTCGGGGCTCATGAGCCTGACGGGCGACCCGGACGGCCCTCCGATGCTCGCCGGGACGTACATCGCGGACCATGTCGCGGGCCTCTACGGTTCGATCGGGACCCTCGTCGCCCTGATCGCGCGGGGCATCCGGCACCGGACAACGCGTGGACGTCGCGTCCCTCGACTCCCTCGTGTCCTGCCTGGGCACCCGCCCGATGGCGTGGCTCATGCTGGGCGAGCGGCCCCGCCGCCAGGCGTCGCGGGACCCGTACTCGGCCCCGGCCAACGTGTTCCCGGCCCAGGACGGGCACGTCTATCTGCACGGCGGGACCGATGCCCTGTTTCCGCGCCTGTGTGCCGCGATGGGGCGCCCGGACCTGGCAGTGGACCCCCGATACCGGCAGATCGCGGACCGCCTCGCGAACGTGGAGCCCCTCGAGGCGGAGGTCGCCGCCTGGACCCGGGCGCACACCCGCGGCGAGATCGAGGGCATCCTCGCGGCGGCGGGGGTGCCGTGTGGCGGTGTGGCCCCGATCGAAGAGGTGGTGGCGTCGGAGCAGCTTCGGGCGCGCGACATGTTCGTGGAGGTGGCGCACCCGGTCGTGGGTCGTGCCGTCCTGACCGGCATGCCCGTCAAGCTGGACGGGACGCCGGGGACGATCCGCACGAGTCCGCGCTCGCCCGGGGAGGACAATGCCCGCGTCTACGGCGACCTGCTCGGCCTGGACGCGGACGCCCTCGCGACCTGGCGGCCTCGGGAGCCATCTGATGCCCGACGGCGCCACGGTCGGCAGGCGCCCGTGTCAACAGCCACGTGTCGGCCGGCGCCCGTGTGACGCCGGCCCCCACGTCGGCCGATCCAGTTCCAGCGCCGGGCGGCACGGGCACGATGGTCGGCCTCAGCCGCCCCGGGCGAACGACAGGAGCTCGGAGAGGTGCGCGTGCGCGAGGCAGGTCACGGTGTCCGCCGCGCCGTAGTAGATCGATGACCCGGTCGGCCGCCGCGTCGACGAGCGCCGCGCAGGGAAACACGACGTTCGGGCACGTCGCCGACCTGCTCGTATGACACCTGCGGCGACAGCAGGTAGTCGCGCCCGCGACCGAGAACCTTCCAGGGCTGGTCGAGGTCGAGCAGCGCGGCGCCCATCGAGTAGACGAATCCGTTGCAGGACGTCAGCACGCCGTGGTAGAGGAGCAGCCAGCCCTCGGTCGGTCTCGATCGGCACTGGTCCGGCCCCCACCTTGGTGGACTGCCACGTCCAGCGGGATCGGGGCCAACACGTGCCGGTGGCGGCCCCAGTGGACCAGGTCCGGGCTCTCGGAGAGGTAGATGTCGCCGAACGGCGTGTGCCCGCTGTCGCTCGGCCGGCTGAGCATCAGGTACTGGCCACCCACCCGCCGCGGGAACAGCACGCCGTTGCGGTTGAACGGCAGGAACGCGTTGTCGAGCTGGTGGAACGTCTCGAAGTCGAGCGTCCAGCGATGCCGATCGTGGGACCGTGGTAGCCGTTGCACCAGGTCACGTACCAGCGGTCCTCGAGCCACGTCACCCGCGGGTCGTAGGCGTGGACGAAGCGCCCTGGATCTCCGCGACTCGGGCGTCGACGGGCAGGAACAGGATCGGGCTCGGGTCGAGGTCCCAGGTGATGCCGTCGCGGCTGCGCCCGGCATGGAGGTCCATGGTGCGCGACGGTGTCGTCCACCCGGAACACGCCCGCGAAGCCGTCACTGAACGGGACGACCGCGGAGTTGAAGATGCTGTTCGAGCGCGGCAGCAGGTCGCGGGGGATGACCGGGTTGCGGCTCGACCGCCACACGACGGCCCGCGACCCCACGGGCCGTTCCTCCCACGGAATCGCCGCGGCGGCCCCTCCGCCGGCCATCATCGGCTGACCTCCTGTCCCGTTGCCGATCCATTCCCGGCCGCACCCTCGGCCAGCGAGGCCCAGTAGCGGCCGCTGTCGCGAACGAGGCGCTCCTGGGTGGCGAAGTCGACGTGCACCAGCCCGAAGCGATGGCCGTAGCCCTCCGCCCACTCGAAGTTGTCCAGGAGTGACCAGGCGAAGTAGCCGCGCAGCGGCACGCCCGCCTCGAGCGCCGCCCTGGCCGCCGCGACGTGGCGGCGAAGGTAGCTCGTCCGCTCCGGGTCGCTCGTCGGGTCGGCCGGATCGACGTCGTAGGCTGCGCCGTTCTCCATGACGTACAGCGGCAGCTCTCCGGTCCGCGAACGCACGAACTCCAGGATCTCGGTCAGCCCTGCCGGGTCCACCTCCCAGCCTATCGAGGTCGTCTCGACCCGATCGACGGGAGGCCGCGGCGGCAGGAGCGGCGAGCGGATCGTCCTGGACGTGTAGTAGTTGACACCGACGAAGTCGACCGGGCTCGCGATGACGTCCATGTCGCCGGGCCGGACCTCCTCACGCCTCCAGCCCGACGCCAGCACGCCGTCTGCCGGGTAGCCGAGGCCCATCACCGGATCGAGATACCAGCGGTTGTACCGGTCGTGCGCGATGCCAGCGGCTTCGAGGTCCAGCGGGTGCGTCGAGGCCGGCCGTTTCGGCTCGAGATTGAAGACGATCCCGACCGGGGTCCCGGCCGAGGTGGCGCGTATCGCCCGGGTCGCGAGCCCGTGCGCGACGAGGAGGTGATGCGCGGCAGCGTTCGCAGCGTCCGGGTCCGTGCGTCCCGGCGCGTGCCTGCCCAGCCGGTAGCCGAGCTCAGCGATGCACCATGGCTCGTTGAGCGTCGCGATCGCCTCGACGCGGTCACCGAGACGGCGGGCGACGACGTCCGCGTAGGCGGCGAAGGCGTCTGCCGTGGACCGGACCGCCCAGCCGCCCCGGTCCTCGAGGGTCTGCGGAAGGTCCCAGTGGTAGAGGGTCAGGTAGGGGGCGATCCCCCTGGCACAGAGCTCGTCCACAAGCCGATCGTAGAAGTCGAGCCCCGCCACGCTCACCGGCCCGGTGCCACCCGGGATGACCCGGGGCCAGGCGACCGAGAAGCGATAGGCGTTCAGCCGCAGGTCGTCCCCCATCAGCGCGACGTCCTCGCGGTAGCGGTGATAGTGGTCGCAGGCCACGTCGCCGGTGTCGCCATTGGCGACGCGCCCCGCGGTGTGCGCGAAGCGGTCCCAGATGCTCTCGCCGCGGCCATCCTCGCGCACGGCACCTTCGACCTGGTAGGCGGCGGTTGCCGCGCCCCACGCAAATCCAGGCGGAAATGAGTCGTCCCTAGCCATGGCCGGCCCTCTCTGTTTGGAAGCGCTCTCAGGCAATTGTGCTCCCATGGTAGCTCAGCTGACTCCTCTGCGGTCTCCTCGCTGCGCACGGAGGTCGCACGAATTGGGCTTGACAACCAGACCACCTCCCGCCTAGGTTTGGAAGCGCTCCCAATCTGTTGTCCGTCCGCGCTCACGTATGTCGAGAAGCAGGAAGCATGCGTTACGGCCACTTCGACGATGACCACCGCGAATACGTCATCACGCGACCCGACACGCCGCTGCCGTGGATCAACTACCTGGGCAGCGACGACTACTTCGGGATCATCTCCAACACCGCCGGCGGCTATTCGTTCGTCCGGGACGCCCGGCTTCGGCGCCTGACCCGCTACCGGTACAACAACGCGCCGCTCGACCTCGGCGGGCGATACCTGTACGTCCGCGACGACGACAGCGGCGACTACTGGAGCCCCAGCTGGCAGCCGACCCAGAGCGACCTCGAAGAGTACGAGTGCCGGCACGGCCTGGGCTACACGACGATCACGGCGAAGCGCGCAGGGATCCGCGTGGAGACACGCTACTTCGTGCCGATCGGTCAGACGCTCGAGGTCTGGCGGGCCCGCTTGACCAACGAGCGACCCGTGTCCGCGAGGGTGTCGCTGTTCGGGACCGTCGAGTTCTGCCTGTGGGACGCGCAGGACGATGCGACGAACTTCCAGCGCAACTACTCGGTCGGCGAGGTCGAGGTCGAGGACGGCGTCATCTATCACACGACCGAATACCGGGAGCGGCGCGACCACTTCGCGTTCTTCGCCTGCTCGGACGCGTCGGCCGGCTCCGACACGTCGCGCGACGCGTTCCTCGGCCCCTACCGGGGCTGGGACCGGCCCATCGCCGTCGAACGAGGGGCCGTCTCGGGCTCGATCGCGCACGGGTGGCAGCCGATCGGTGCCCACCAGGTCCGCCTCGAGCTGGAACCGGGCGAGACGCAGGGACGTCACCTTCGTCCTCGGCTACGCGGAGAACCCGCCGGACGCCAAGTTCGACCCACCGGGCTCGCAGACGGTCGACAAGCGCCGTGTTCGCCCGATCATCGCCCGCCACCTGGAGCCGCTGGAGATCGAGGCGGCATTCACGGAGCTCCGGGATGCCTGGGGCGAGCGCCTCGGCGCCCTGCGTGTCGAGACAGGCATCGAGCACCTCGACCGGATGGTCAACACCTGGAACCCGTACCAGTGCATGGTCACGTTCAACCTGTCACGTTCGGCATCCCTGTTCGAGTCGGGGATCGGGCGCGGGATGGGCTTCCGCGACTCGAACCAGGACCTGCTCGGGTTCGTCCACATGGTGCCCGAGCGAGCACGGGATCGGATCCTCGACATCGCCGCGACGCAGCTCCCGACCGGCGGCGCCTACCACCAGTACCAGCCGCTGACGAAGCGCGGCAACGACGCGGTCGGCTCCGGGTTCAACGACGATCCGGCCTGGCTCGTGCTCGCCGTCGCGGCCTATGTCAGGGAGACCGGCGATCTCGGCATCCTCGACGAGCCGGTCCGTTACGACAACGCTCCCGGCAGCGAGCGGCCGCTCGACGACCACCTCAGGCGGGCCATCGACTACACGCTCGAACGGCTCGGCCCGCACGGACTGCCGCTCATCGGGCGCGCGGACTGGAACGACTGCCTCAACCTCAACTGCTTCTCGGACACGCCGGGCGAGTCGTTCCAGACGACGCAGAACCGCGACGGCGGGGTGGCCGAGTCGGTGTTCATCGCCGGGCTGTTCGTGCTCGCCGCGCACGAGCTGGCCATGCTCGCGAGCCACAGGGGCGACGCCGCGGAGTCCGCGCGCCTGGGCCGGGCCGCGGAGGAGATGATCGGGGCCATCGACGCCCATGGATGGGACGGTGACTGGTTCCTGCGCGCCTACGACTACTTCGGCCAGCCGATCGGCTCGGCCGGGAACGACGAAGGCCAGATCTTCATCGAGCCCCAGGGCATCTGCATCATGGCGGGCATCGGGCTCGCCGATGGACGGGCCTCCAGGGCGCTGGCTGCCGTCCGCGACCGGCTCGCCACGCCGCATGGGATCGTCCTGGTCCAGCCCGCCTTCTCCGGCTACCAGCCGCGGCTGGGTGAGATCACCTCGTACCCGCCGGGCTACAAGGAGAACGCGGGCATCTTCTGCCACACCAACCCGTGGCTGATGATCGCCGAGGTTCTGGGCGGCAACCCCGCCGGCGCCCTCGACTACTACCTCCGCATCAACCCGTCCGCCCGCGAGGCGATCTCCGACGTCCACCGCTGCGAGCCGTACGTCTACGCCCAGATGATCGCGGGGCGCGATGCCCCGACCCACGGCGAGGCCAAGAACTCGTGGCTGACCGGGACGGCCGCCTGGAACTACGTCGCGGCGACGCAGTGGCTGGTCGGGATCCGGCCCGAGCTCGACGGCCTGCGGATCGACCCCCGCCTGCCGGACGCCGGCGCCGAGATCCGGGTGACGCGGCAATTCCGCGGGGCCACCTACCGCATCACGGTACACGGCAGCGGGCTCGCCGGGGACCCCCTCGCCCGCGTGACGCGCCTGGTGGTCGATGGAACCCCCATCGACGGCAACCTCGCGCCCCTGCCGTCAGACCCGGGTGCCGCGATGGATGTCCACGCCTTCCTGGGGCACCCGGGGACCGGGCTGGACGGAGTCTCGTGCCGACGATCGTGGGAGCGTTCTCACGATTGATTCGGCTCAGGCCCCGGTAATCTCGTGACATTTCACGCTTGACACGTTGTGGTACGGGGCCCTATTTTGGAAGCGCTTCCAATCCGGAGCGTCCCGCACAGACGAGGGGACCGAACGGCGTGGTCAGGACGATCGACGAGCTCGCGGAGTTGAGCGGCGTTTCCCGTGCGACCGTGTCGCGCGTCCTCAACGGCGGCAGCGTCTCCGAGAAGACCCGGCTCCGCGTCGAGGCTGTCCTCGGCGAGACCAACTACCGGCCGAACCTCGCGGCCCGTTCCCTGGCGTCGGGCCGATCGAATGTCGTCGGCGTCGTGATGCACGTCGACCCCCACCTCCTGTTCGAGGACCCGTACTTCAGCCAGCTGATGCAGGGCATGAGCACGGCGCTCGCGGACCGGTCGGCCGGCATGATGCTGTGGCTGGGCAACCGGTCCAAGGAGGAGACCCTCGGCACGATCCTGTCGATGGGCCTCCTCGACGGTGTTGTCGTGACGGCGAACGGCCTCGATGATCCCCTCGTCGACGGCCTGCTGGCGTCCTCGCTTCCGACGGTGCTGGTCGGGCATCGCAAGGCGGACAGGACCGCGAGCTACGTGGACGTCGACAATGTCCACGCAGCGGACGCGATGACGACCCACCTCATCTCGATGGGCCGCTGCCGCGTCGGGTACATCACGGGCTCGTCTCGCAACGTGGCCGCGGTCGACCGGCTGGCCGGGTACCGCCGGGCCATGCACCGTGCCGGGCTGACCAACGAGGGCCTCATCGTCGAAGGCGCCTTCGACGCTGCGTCCGGCGTCGCGGGAGCCGCAACGCTGATCGACCGCGATGCGGACGCCATCTTCTGCGCCAACGACGCCACGGCGCTCGGGGCGCTCGAGACCATCCGCTCGCGCGGCCTCCGAGTTCCCGAGGACGTGGCCCTCGCGGGCTTCGACGACCTCGAGTTCGCCGCCCGGCTCGATCCGCCGCTCACGACCGTCCGCCAGGGGGTCCGGCAGCAGGGCGCGGAGGCGGTCAGCAACCTGTTCCAGCTGATCAACGATCCTGACGGGTCGCCGCGTCGGGTGCTGCTCCCGACCGAGCTCGTCATCCGCCAGTCGACCGTCGGAGGTGGGCCGCGCAATTGACCCGTTCACGGTGATCCCGGCCATTCGCGGGGACGCCACGCAGTAACCCAGGAGGAGAGACGCGCATGAAGTACACGAAACGGCTGGCGGTGCTGCTCGCGGTGTCGAGCATCGTCGTCGGCGCCTGTGGGTCGACCAGCCAGACGCCGAGCCCGGCGGCCACCGCCGCCGCCCCGGCGGCCACGACGGCGCCTGCGGCCACGCCGGCTCCAGCGGCCACTCCGGCCCCGACGACTGCCGGCTCCTCGGACACGTATCCGCGCAACGAGACGCTGTACACGACGGGCACGATGTGGGGCCCGCCGTCCGACGCAAGCTACAACCCGCTCGATCCCAACCCCGAGATGGGCACTGTCGGCCTCGTCTATGAGACGCTGTTCCTGTACGACCCGATCGCCGACAAGTTCACGCCGTGGCTCGCCGAGAGCGCCTCGTGGACCGATCCCACGACCTACACGATCAAGACCCGCCCCGGCGTGACGTGGAGCGACGGCCAGCCGTTCACCGCGAAGGACGTCGCCTTCACGATCGGCCTGGCCAAGATCAAGGCCGTCGGCTCGAACATCTGGACCTACGTCACCGACGCCACGGCGACGGACGACTCGACGGTCGTCGTCAAGTTCAACAACCCGGCCTACCAGCAGTGGGCGCAGTGGACCTATAACAGCCCGATCCTGCCGGAGCACATCTGGTCGTCCAAGGCCAACGAGGACATCCTCAAGGACAAGAACCCCAACGGCGTCGGCACCGGCCCGTACATGTACAAGACGGCCGCGCAGGACCGCATGGTCTACGCCAAGAACGACAAGTGGTGGGGCATCGCGGCCGGCCACCCCGTCGGCCCGACGTACATCGTCGACCTGGTGAACGGCGCCAACAACGTCGCGCTCGGCAACCTGATGCAGGGGCAATACGACCTCTCGAACAACTTCCTCCCCGGCGTCGCCACCCTCGTCGACAAGGGCTACGTCGCGACGTACTACCCGAAAGCGCCGTACATGCTGTCGGCGAACACCGCCTGGCTTGCCACCAACGACATCAAGAAGCCGATGGATGACGCGGCCTTCCGCCAGGCGATCGCCTGGTCGATCAACGTGCCCGACGTCGTCAACAAGGTGTACGGCAACATCGTCGCCGGCGCCAGCCCCACCGGCCTCCTGCCGACCTGGGACAAGTACATCGACAAGGCCCAGGTGGACAAGCTCGGCTTCAAGTACGACCCCGCCAAGGCCGCTTCGATCCTCGACGCCGCCGGGTACAAGAAGGGCGGCGACGGGTTCTACACGAACAAGGACGGCTCCCCGATCAAGCTGACGGTCGTCGTCCCGACCGGGTGGTCCGACTGGGAAGCCGCCCGTGACGTCATCATCGCGAGCCTGAAGGCAGTCGGCATCAACGCCGAGGCCAAGATCGCGGACTACAACGCTCGAACCGCCGCGCTCCAGAAGGGCGACTTCGACCTCGCCGTCGTCAACGACGTGCAGCTCGGCAACACCCCCTGGACCTACTACGACTTCATGTTCCGCCAGCCCCTGCAGGATCCTGCGGCCAAGAACCGGAACTACGGCTCCTACGCCAACGCGGATGCCTGGGCGCTGACCCAGCAGCTCGACAAGACGCCGGTTGACGACGTCGCCGGGATGCAGGCGATCACCTCCAAGCTCCAGAAGATCAGCCTGACCGACATGCCGATCATCCCGCTCTGGTACAACGGAGCCTGGTCGCAGGTCAGCAACGTTGCCTGGACCGACTGGCCCGCCGAGGGCGGCCTGCAGGTCTATCCCGTGACGTGGAACGGCTACTGGCAGATGAGCGCGATCAACGCCCTCACCCAGATCAAGCCAGTCACCAAGCAATAGGACTTCGCTCCTCCCCGCCCCTCCCCCGCCGCCGGCGGGGGAGGGGCGGTCAACGGGCGGTCGACCAGGAGCTCGACGTGGGACGGTACTTCGGGCGCAAGCTGCTCATCTACGCGCTCACGTTCTTCGTCGCCGCCAGCATCGACTGGATGATCCCGCGCTTCATGCCGGGGGACCCAGTCCAGAGCCTCCTCTCCCGCAGCCACGTCAGCGCGGAGGCGCTGCCCGCCCTCCAGGCGTACTACGAGAACGTGTTCGGGCTCGACAAGCCCATCTGGGCCCAGTACGCGAACTTCTGGTCCGCGCTGCTCCACGGCGATCTCGGCCGGAGCGTCTACCTCTCCGGCACCGCCGTCACGGACGTGATCATGGGCGCCCTTCCCTATACGCTGGCGCTCCTTGTCCCGGCCGTCCTCCTCAGCTGGTGGGCCGGGAACAAGTTCGGGGCGATCGCCGCGCGCCGGAAGGTGCTGGACAACCTGTTCCTCCCGATCGGCTACATCCTGACCGCGATGCCCTACATGTGGCTCTCGATCATCGTGGCCTGGGTCTTCGGCTTCGCGCTCGGCATCTTCCCGATCTCGGGCGGCTACAGCTACGCGATGGAGCCGAGCCTCACCTTCGACTTCCTCGCCAGCGTCTTCAGCCACTGGATCATGCCCTTCATGTCGCTGTTCCTGGTGATGTTCGGGGGCTGGGCGATCGGCATGCGCAACGTGATCATCTACGAGCTCGACGCCGACTACTCGCGGTACCTCGGGTCGCTCGGGGCACCCACGGGTCTGGTCCGCCGATATGCGTACCGCAACGCCCTGTTGCCCCAGGTGACCGGACTCGCCCTCCAGCTGGGCGTCATCGTCGCCGGTGCGCTCGTCACCGAGATCGTGTTCGGCTACCCGGGCATCGGCAAGCTGCTGCTCGCAGCGGTGCAGAACCAGGACTACTTCCTGCTGCAGGGGATCTTCCTGTTCATCATCGTGGGCGTCCTGATCGCGAACTTCCTCGTCGACATCGCCTACGTGTACGTCGATCCGCGGACCCGGGTCGGGATGCGCGGAGGTGCCGCGTGACGAACGCGACCGCGGCCGCCACCCCGTCGGTGCCGGTCGAATCCGTCAGCCGCCGTCGCGAGATCCTCTACTTCGCGATCCGCCGCCCGAAGGTGCTGGTGTCGGGGGCGATCATCCTCCTGTTCCTGGGCCTCGGGATCTTCGGCCCGATCATCCGGCCCGGCGACCCGAACGCCTTCGTGGGCCCGCTCGCCTCCCCGCCCGACAGCACGTACTGGTTCGGGACGACGACCTTCGGACAGGACGTGTTCGCCCAGTTCGTCTACGGCGTGCGGGCCACCTTCCTGGCCGGGTTCCTCGGCGGGAGCGTCGCGGCGCTCATCGGGATGGTCGTGGGCTTCGTGGCCGGCTACACCGGCGGGGTCGTGGACGAGGTCCTCAACATGATCACGAACATCGTGTTCGTGATCCCGACCCTGGCCCTGCTGATGGTCGTCACCGCCTACCTCTCGGCACGCGGGATCGTGGTGGAGGCCCTGTTCATCGGCCTGACCTCGTGGCCCTGGGCGGCCCGCGCCATCCGGGCGCAGACGTTCTCGCTGGCAACCCGCGAGTTCGTGGACCTCGCGCGCATCAGCGGGGTTCCCTCGCGCCGCGTGATCTTGTTCGAGATCGCGCCCAACATGAGCTCGTACCTGTTCCTCACGTTCATCCTGCTGTTCGGGGGCGCGATCCTGATCGCCGCCTCGCTGGACTTCATCGGCCTCGGGCCCACGGAGGGCGTCTCGCTGGGCCTCATGATGTACAACGCCGTCGCCTGGGGCGCGCTCCCGCTGGGCATGTGGTGGTGGTTCCTGCCCCCCGGGGTCGGCATCACCGCGGTCGTCGGCTCGCTCTACGTGATGAACGTGGGACTCGACGAGATCTTCAACCCACGGCTCCGGGAGATGTGAGGTGAGCCTCAAGATCTCCGACCTGCGGGTCTACTACCGGACGCTCGCCGGCGACGTGAAGGCGCTCGACGGCGTGAGCCTCGAGATCGCCGACGGCGAGATCATGGGTCTCGCCGGCGAGTCCGGCTGCGGCAAGACGACCCTTGGCAACAGCCTGGTCCGGCTCGACGGGCGCATGAAGTATGTCAGCGGCGATGTGACCCTCGACGGAAGACCGCTGCCGATCGCGGACGACGAGGCGATGCGTGACCTGCGCTGGCGCGAGGTCTCCATCATCCCCCAGTACTCGATGAGCGCGCTGAACCCGACCCGCAAGATCGGGCGCATGGTGGACGAGCTCCTCCATTCCCGCGGGCGGCAGTACAAGGAGCTGCGCGTCGAGCTCGTGCGGCGCCTGGAGCTGGTTGGGCTGAGCACGGACATCCTCGACCGCTACCCGATCGAGCTCTCCGGTGGCATGAAACAGCGGCTCGTGATGGTGGTCTCGACACTCCTGGACCCGTCGCTGCTGATCGCGGACGAGATCACCTCGGCGCTGGACGTGTCGAGCCAGAAGGCCGTCGCCCAGACCCTGGTCGAGTTCCGCGACCGCGAGTTCGTCCAGAGCATGATCGTGGTCACCCACGACGTCTCGATCCTGTACCAGATCTCGGACACGCTCGCGATCATGTACGCGGGCCGGCTGGCCGAGAAGGCGCCCACGGGAGTGCTGATGGAGGCGGCGCTCCACCCGTACACGCGGCTGCTGATCTCGGCCCTGCCCGAGATGGGATCCCGGTTCGCCGACAAGCGGCTGAAGGGGATCCCGGGGACTCCGCCATCGCTCCTCAACCCGCCCACGGGTTGCCGCTTCCGGGCCCGCTGCCCGCTGGCCGATGTGCAGTGCGAGGCACAGCCGCCGATGGTCGACGTCGCGCCGGCGCACGCCGTGGCGTGCTGGAAGGTGACCTGATGCTGTCGCTCGAGCACGTCTCCAAGACCTACAAGACCGGTGCCTTCGGTGGCGGGAGCCTGACGGCGGTCCGGGAGGTGGACTTCGCGGTCGCACCCGGCGAGGTCGTCTCGCTGATCGGTGAGAGCGGCAGCGGCAAGTCCACGATCGGGAGGATGATCCTGCGGCTGATCGCGGTGAACGGCGGCAGGATCACGTTCGACGGGACGGACATCTCGACGCTCCGCGGCCCTGGGCTGCGCGCCTACTACCGGAGCGTCCAGGGCGTCTTCCAGGATCCGTTCAGCTCGTTCAACCCGGTGTTCAAGGTCAGTCACGTGTTCGACATGGTGCGCGGCACGTTCGCCGGCGGCGGCGCGGGCGGCACGTGGGACGAGCGTGTCGACGAGGCGCTGGCGAGCGTCGGGCTCGAGGGGGGCCAGCTGCTCCACAAGTACCCGCACCAGCTGAGCGGCGGACAGCTGCAGCGCCTGCTCATCGCGCGAGCCCTCCTGCTCGAGTCCAGGATGCTCGTCGCCGACGAGGTGATCAGCATGCTCGATGCCTCGACCCGGATCGACGTCCTCAACCTGCTGGGCGACCTCAAGGCCCGCGGCCTGGGCATCCTGTTCATCACCCACGACCTGTCCCTGGCCAACTACATCAGCGAGCGGGCCGTCATCCTGCGGCGTGGCCGGGCCGTGGAGATCGGGCCGACCGATCGCGTCTTCGAGAACCCGCTCCATCCCTACACCCGGCAGCTGCTTGCCGCCGTGCCCCGGCTCCACGAGAAGTGGGGCTCCGCGCCGGATGCCGGTCCCGCGGCGGCCTGCCAATACCACACCGCGCCCGCGATCCCCGGCGGTGCCGGCGGGTCCGCGATGATCGAGATCGAGCCGGGCCACCTGGTGGCCTGCGCGAACGTGGACGCCGTCTGCCCCGACGACGTCGCCGCCGGACCGGCCGCGGTCGCCTAGCCTGGCGCGACGGCGGGCACCCTCTCGTCGCGGTGCTCGTACACCGTCTGGAGCGGGTTCCTCCGTCCCAGCGTGATCCAGGCGACGGCAGAGCCGGCCACGGCGGCCGCCCCGGCGGCCAGCAGCGCCACCTGGACCGCGGCGAAGTACGCGTCCCGGTACACCGCCAGCTCGCCAGGCTGGACGGCGCCGACGATGGCGTGGAAGGCGGGCGTGCCGAGGGCGACCAGCACATCCCGGAAGGCGGCGACGGCCGAGTCGACCTCGCCCTGCGGCTGGCCAGCGAGCGATGACGTGAAGTTGTTGACCGCGACCTGGGCGATGAGGGCCGTGATGACGACGATGCCGGCCCGCGTGCCGACCTCGATGGAGGCCTCGTTGAGCGCCGCGGCCGTCGCGGGCAGCCCGCGGGGCACGCTCGAGAAGATGATCGCGGTGCGAACGGTGGTCGCGATGACGAACCCGGCCCCGACCATGAGCAGCGGCACGATGAACGCGAAGTAGGTGGTCGTCGGCCCGATGACCGCGGCCACCAGGATGTCCCCGAGCCCGATCGCCAGGACGCCGACGGCGATGAGATGCCGCGGCTGGAACCGCGCGAGCAGGAAGCCCGCGACTGGACCGGCGACGACGAGGGCGGCGAACAGCGGCACCAGGGCGAGCATCCCGAACACCGGACCGTAGCGCATCCCGACTCCGAAGTAGAGCGGCAGCTGCGACATGGGGACGATCTGGGCGAGGGCGATCACCAGGCCCACGAACAGGGCGATCGTCACGGGGCGGCGTTCGATGCGCACTGCCTCGGCGTGCTCCGCCTGCCGGCGGCGCTCCCACAGGAAGAAGACGACGGCCAGCGCGATGCCGCCGAGGACGAGCGCGATCCGCAGCGGGTTGTCGAGCCCTCCGCCCAGCCAAAGGACCCCTGCCGAGATGAGAACGACCCCGGAGGCCCAGAGGGCCGTCCCGTAGACGTATGGCTTCTCGGCCCGCGACGCCTGCTCGAGGTCGGGGACCCGGCCACGGACGACCACGAGCGCCAGCGCACAGGCGACGATCGAGCCGATGAAGGCGGGCGCATACGTGCCCGGGATGAGCGCGATCAGAGTGGGCGAGAGCCCCTGGCCCAGGCCGTAGGCGGCATAGGCGATGCCGATGGCCGTCGCGCGGGGGATGCCCGTGTACGCGGTCGCGGCAATCGCGAGTGCCACCGGCATGACCATCGCCGCGGCGGCGAGGCCGGCGAACCGGATCAGCTGGAACGGCAGGCCTCCCCCGTCCGAGAGGGGGAAGGCGAGGACGGCGCACGCGAGCGAGACGGCCAGGCCGCCGGTGACGATCGGGCGGGCCCGCCTCGTGTCGCCGACCGCGCCGCCGACCAGCAGGAGCACCGCGGTGATGACCGACACGAGGAGGATCAGCCCCTCGATCTCCGGCCGCGCCCTGATCGCCGACTGGGTGGTCGTCGCCATCGGCGCCATGACCTTGGGGTCCATGCCGGCGGCAAACAGGGCCGCCATGCCCGCGAGCAGCGCGTTCGCGGCGCGGCGATCCGCGACGAGATCGCCGATGAACGCCGGGAGCGGGGGACGGGCCACGCTGGGATGCTAGCAGGCGGTATCCGGGCGGACGCCCTTTACGTTTCGCCCGGCCATGCCTCAGATGGGCTCGAACCGCGCCTGGAAGAACCGCAGGTACTTCGGCTCGTAGACCATCCGCAGCCCGCGCGCACCGTCCCGCGCGTCGAAGCAGGCCTTCACGGACTCGGCCACCACGTCCATGTGCGCCTGCGTGTAGACGCGGCGCGGGATCGTGAGCCGGGTCAGCTCGAGCTTCGGCCGGTTGTGATCGCCCGTCTCCGCATTGCGGCCGGCGGACGCGATCCCCCGCTCCATCGACCGGATGCCGGAGTCGAGGTACAGCTCGGCGGCCAGCGTCTGGGCCGGGAACAGGTCCTGCTCGAGATGCGGGTAGAACCGCCGCGCGTCCAGGAAGATCGCGTGGCCGCCGATCGGCTCGACGATGGGGATGTCCCATTCCTGGAGCAGCTCGCCCAGGTACCGGACCTGGCCCACCCGGGACCGGATGTGCTCGTCCGAGACGCTCTCCCCGATGCCGATGGCGAGCGCCTCGAGGTCGCGCCCGGCCAGCCCGCCGTACGTGTGGAGGCCCTCGTAGACGACGACCAGGTTGCGCAGCTCCTCGAACACCGCCTCGTCGTTGACGGCCAGCCAGCCGCCGATGTTGACCAGGTTGTCCTTCTTCGCGGACATCCAGGCGCCGTCCGTGTAGGAGCAGAACTCGAGCAGGATCTCCGCGATGGTCCTGTCCGCGTAACCCTCCTCGCGCTCCTGGATGAACAGCGCGTTCTCGACCATCCGCGTGGCGTCGAGCAGGAGGCGGATCCCGTTGCGGTCGCAGAGTGCCCGCAGGTCCCGGACGTTGGCCATCGAGACCGGCTGGCCGCCGGCCATGTTCACGGTCCCGGCGAGCGAGACGTACGGGATCTTCTCCGCCCCGACCTCGTCGATCAGCGCCTGGACCTTGGCGATGTCCACGTTGCCCTTGAACGGGAGCACCGCCTGCGGGTCGTGCGCCGCGTCCACGATCACGTCGTGGAAGGTCGCCCCGGCCAGCTCCTGGTGGAGCCGCGTGGTGGTGAAGTACATGTTCCCGGGGACGTGGTCGCCGGGCTTGATCAGCGTCTGGCTGACCAGGTGCTCCGCGCCGCGCCCCTGGTGCGTGGGGACGATGAAGCGGTAGCCGTAGAAGCGCTGGACCGCCGCCTCGAGGTGGTAGAAGTTCCGGCTGCCGGCGTAGGCCTCGTCGCCCAGCATCATCCCCGCCCACTGGCGGTCGCTCATCGCGGAGGTGCCGGAGTCCGTGAGGAGGTCGATGTAGACGTCGTCCGACCTCAGGAGGAACGTGTTGTAGCCGGCCCCATCGAGCGCCGCGACCCGCTGCTCGCGCGTGGTCATCTTCAGCGGCTCGACCATCTTGATCTTCCACGGCTCTGCCCAGCTGCGTCGGCCGTGCTGTTGCCCCATGGTGTGGAGCGAGTTCCCGGGCATGGATCTCCTCTGCCTTGCGTCGCGGGCGCGACGGGACGCGTGGGGCGGCGATCGGGCTCGGTGCCGGACGCGACGGGCGCGCGCCCCTGGACCGGCCGCGTGGCCGCCCGGGTTGTTGCCCGGAGCGTACTCGCCGCGGGCCGTGCCGGTGCGCCCGGTTCGGGGGCGGTTGGGCGGGCCGGGTGGTCGCGGCCGATCGCGGGTGGTCGTCGCCGGTCGCCGCCGGTCGCCGCCGGTCGCCGCCGGACGTCGCCGGACGTCGCGGACCCTGCCGGACGCCGCCGGAACGAGCGTGGCGCCCGCGCTACGAATCCGCCCAGACGGACCCCAGAAGGCCCGCTTCGGGTCGTTCTTGGCGATTTCGAGGCGCCTCCCGCCACGTTCTTGGCCGAACGGCCCTGCAGCGGGCCCAAATAGGCGAAATCGTGGCGCCATGCGCCACACCCGGCCGGCGGCAGGCGCCCCGGAGCCTCAGGCAGAGACATCCCGAAGGCCCTCCCCGGCGCACGCCGCTACACTCCCCGGCGAGGCCGGCCATCGCCGCGCCGTTCCCCGATCCGGAGGTCCAGGTGCCGCTGTCCGTCCTCGGCTCCGTCCGGTGGCGCAAGGTCTGGCGGGACCTGTTCGAGCACCGGGTGCGGTCCGTGCTGGTCGTCCTGTCGATCGCCGTGGGCGTCGCGGCCGTCGGCACGATCGCGGGGGCGAACGTCCTCCTCCAGAAGAACCTGCGCGACGGGTACGCCGGCACGCGCCCGTCGAGCGCGAGCCTGTTCACCACGATCCCGTTCGACCAGGACCTGGTGGACGTCGTCCGGCACATCCCGGGCGTGGCCCAGGCCGAGGGCAGGCGCAGCGCGACGGTCCGCATGGTGACGGGCCCGGACGAGACGATCGAGGTCCAGCTCACGGCCCTGCCGGACTTCGCCGAGCAGCCCATGGACCTGGTCTCGCCCGACTCCGGCCGCTGGCCACCGCGGCGCGGCGAGGTGGTGTTCGAGCGGTCGAGCACGCGCCTCGCGGACCTCGCCATCGACCGGCCCGTCACCCTGCAACTCGGCCCGGACCGCACGAAGACCCTGGTCACCGGTGGGTTCGCCCACGAGCCCGGCGCCGCGCCGGCGTTCTACTTCGGCCGCCTCATCGCCTACGTCAGCTTCGACACCCTCGCGGACCTCGGCTTCAACGACTCGTTCGACGAATTGCGCGTCCTGACCTCGAACCCCGACGCGACCCGCGAGGACAACAGGGCGGTGGCCGTGGCCGTCCGCGACCGCGTCGAGAAGGCCGGGTCCCCGGTGGCGTTCATGCAGGTCGCCACCCCCGGCCAGCACCCCGCCCACGACGTCCTGGACGCGATCTTCCTCGTGCTGGGCGCGATCGGCGCGTTGAGCCTCGCGGTCTCCGGGTTCCTCGTCATCAACACCATGTCGGCGATCATCGCCCAGCAGACCCGCCAGATCGGGATGATGAAGGCCGTCGGAGCGCGCGACCGCCAGGTCGCGGGGGTCTACCTCGGGATCGTGCTCGGGTACTCGTTCATCGCGCTGCTGGTGGCCCTGCCGCTGGGCGCCCTCGGCGCGTGGCTGCTGACGAGCTTCACGGCCGAGTCTCATGAACTTCGAGGCGACCGAGTTCTTCGTCGCGCCCGGCGTCATCGCGCTCGAGATCGCGATCGGTCTCGTCGTCCCGCTGGCCGCCGCCGCGTGGCCCGTCTATCGCGGCGTCCGGGTCACCGTCCGCGAGGCCATCGCGAGCTCGGGGCTCGCCGACGCCTTCGGCCGGTCCCGCTTCGACCGGCTCGTCCAGGGGATCCGCGGCCCCTCCCGGCCGACGCTGCTGTCGATCCGGAACACGTTCCGGCGCAAGGCGCGCCTGGTCCTGACGCTGCTGGCGCTCACGTTCGGCGGGGCCGTGTTCATGTCCGTGTTCACGCTGCGGGCCTCGCTGGTCGGGACGCTCGAGGACACGTTCCGCTACTTCAACTACGACGTGCAGGTGGAGCTCGCCGCGCCCGCCCGGACCGGCCTGCTGGTGCGGACCGCGGAGGGGGTGCCGGGGGTCGCCGCCGCGGAGCCGTGGACGTTCGCCTCAGCCCAGCGCGTGCGCCCGGACGGGACGACCGGCGGCAACCTCATCACCTTCGGCCTCCCGGACGGCGCCCGGACGGTTCGCCCCGTGGTCGAGGAGGGCCGGTTCCTCGTCCCGGGCGATGGCAACGCTCTCGTGGTGACCCGCAACTTCCTGGACGACGAGCCGGACGCGCGCGTCGGGGACCGGATCACGCTGAGGTCCAAGGACCGCGAGGCGACCTTCACGCTCGTGGGCATCGTCCAGGCCCCGACCCGGCGGCCGTTCCTGTACGCGCCGACCACGGCCCTCGATGCGCTGTCCCGGAGCGGGGGCAAGGCGGGGATCCTCATGGTCGCCACGGACGCTCACGACGGCGCGACCGAGAAGGCAACCGGCGCCGCCGTGAGGGACACGCTGGAGCGGGCCGGGTTCTCCGTCGCCTCGACGACGACGCGGGCCGAGATCCGATCGACGATCGACTCGCTGTTCGACACGCTGGTCGCGTTCGTGTCCGTGATGGCACTTCTGCTGGCCGTGGTCGGGGGGCTGGGGCTCGCGGGGACGATGACGATGAACGTGGTCGAGCGGTCGCGCGAGATCGGCGTGATGCGGGCCATCGGCGCCCGCGACTCGGCCGTGCTGCTCGTGTTCCTCGTCGAGGGGCTGCTGATCGGGCTGCTCGCCTGGATGATCGCCGTCGCCGTCTCGTTGCCGATCTCGAAGCTGCTCTCGGACGCGCTGGGTCAGGCCTTCGTCCAGCGGCCGCTCGCGTTCACGCCCGCGCTGGACGGCATCGTGGCGTGGCTGGCGGTCGTGGCGGTGCTCGCCGTCGTGGCGTCGCTGCTCCCGGCCTGGCGAGCGACTCGCCTCGCGGTGCGCGAGGTCCTTGCGTACGAATGAACAGGCCGATCCCGGCGACCACGCCGATCCCGGGTGACAACGCCAATCCCGGTGCAACGCCGATCCGCGCGGTCGCGCCCGTCCGGGCGATGATGTCTCCCTGCGGCCCCGGGGCCGCTCCACTTTGTGAGGCCACTCGATGACCGTCGAACCGCAGCCGGAGCCGGGACCGGTGGCTCAGACCGCGCCGGAGCCGGAGCCTGGACCGGCGGGTCAGACCGAGCAGGCCGGAGCCCGCGCTCTGGCAGCCCGAGCCCGCACGGCGGCCCAGTCCGCACCGGCATCCGGGCCGACTCCCCGACGCACCCCAACCCAGCACCTCTGCCGGAACCGCGGCCGCGTCGCCGCACCTGGCTGCCGGTCGTCCTCGTGGTGGTGGTCGTCCTCGCCGTCCTGGGCGCGGTGGCGCTCGGGAACGGCGCGATCGGGGGTTCCGACGCGTCACCGACCCCGGCGGCATCTGCGGAGGGCGTCGTGCCGTCGGACGCGACGGTGGTGGCCGAGGGTCGGGCCGTGCCGGTCCGCTGGGCCGAGCTGGGCCCGATGGCGGCCGGCGAGGTCGAGACGATCGTCCGCGAGGGAGCGGCCGTGAAGACGGGCGATCCGCTGCTGACCCTCGACACGGAGTCGGCGGATGCCGACGTCGCCGGCGCGAAGGCCTCGCTGACCGCGGCGACCGAAGCGATCGCGCGTGCCGAGGCGGGGCTCGCCCAGGCCAAAGCCGCCGTGAAGGTGGCTGACGCCGGCGTCGACCAGGCCGCCGCGGGCCGCAGGTCGGCCGTCGCCGCCCGAGACGCGGTCCCCTCGGGGGCGTCGGCCGCATCGAAGCGCCAGTTGGACGCGGAGATCTCGCGGGCGACGGCGGCGCTGAGGCAGGCCAGGTCCCAGCGCACCTCCGCCGTCGCCGGTGTCGACGCCGCGAAGGCTGCCGTCGAGCAGGCGAAGGCCGACAGGGCCAGGGCACAGGCCGCTCTCGACTCCGCCGAGGAAGCACGCGATCAGCTGATCGTTCGCGCCCCCTTCGCAGGGACGGTGGTAGACGTGCTGCCCGCGGAAGGCGATCGTGTCGTCCCGGGCGTGGTGGCGGTGCGCATCGCGGACCTCTCGGGATGGCGGTTCGAGACCACGGATCTGTCCGAGACGTCCATCGCGCGCGTCCGGGAGGGCGCACCCGTCAAGGTCACCGTCGATGGGCTGCCCGGTGTCGAGATCGCCGGTACGGTCGAGTCCGTCGGGAGCTACGGGGAGGCGCGCCAGGGCGACATCGTGTTCCGGGTGGTCGCGGCGCCGAGCGGTGCGGTACCGGAGGGGCTGCGCTGGAACATGACCTCGACACTCGAGATCGAGGGCACGAACGCCGGCGGCTGATCGCCCGAGGGGTCGCGTCCCGCGGATCGGTCGGGGCCGCTGCGACCGCAAGATCGCCGCCGGTCGCGGCCGGTCGCGGCGGGTGTCGGCCCGCGAACGCGACGGGTGTGGCGCCACACGCCACGAATACGCACATACGAGCCCCGAGAGTGCCGTTTGGGGTCGTTTTCGGCGGATCTGTGGCGCCTCCCGCCACGATGTTGCCCGAATTCGCCCTGTGAGTGACCCGGATGGGCGAAGTCGTGGCGCCTGGCGCCACACCCGGCTCGGGCTGTGGCTGGCCGGGGCGGGCGGGCGTCCTAGCCGCCGGCCAGCCGACCGGCGTGGTCGTCCGCGTTGGGTGTCGCACTCCATGGCGATGAATCCGCCGACGATTCGCCTTGAACTGGCACCGGACGGCCGATTTGGCCCGCCTGTGTCGACACTCAGGCGACGAAGTGGACCCAAGGGCCGCATTTGCGGGCCGGATGGGCGACTTCATCGCCTCACAGGCGACACGGCGACAACATGGGCGGGCGACACGCGGCGGCAACGAGCCGGACGAGCTGACCCGCTCTGACCCGCCTCAGCCGTCCCCCGATCGGCCGATCACGAGGGACGCGTCGATCTAGCTTCGGGCGGTCGGCGGATCGGTGATCCGGCCCGCCTCGCCGGCCGTCAGCGGGTCGAACGTCTCCGTCCGCTCCGCGACCGCGAGCCCGCCCGGGTGGGCTCCGTCCATCCCGAGGGGCTGGTCCACGATCGCCCGCCAGCCATGCTCCTCGAGCGATGCGAGGGCCGCGTCGGCGGCATCGACCGCACGCCCGGCGTGCTCCCCGGCCGCGCCCGAGAGGACCGGTGCGACCCGCGACCTGCGCAGGCCGGCGGCCACGTTGGCGGCACGGCGGGTCATGCCCAGCGTCGGCGCGCCCTCGGCGACGGGACGTCGCAGGATGACGTCGACCTCGCCGGCGTCGGCAAGCAGCGCCGCGACGATCGCGTGCCAGGCGACGGTCGCTTCCGGGGCGAGGGCCGGCTCGATGAAGGCGAGCGCGTGCTCGGGGAAGAGGGCCCGGCGGAGCGCGATCTCCGCGGCGGCCCGGGCAGGCGCCCGTCGTTCGTCGACCGTCCAGTCGGGCAGGGCACTCACCGTGACGGTCGCGGCGGCGAGGCCGCCGCGTCGAGCGAGCGCGACGGCGAGCATCTGCAGCGCGAGCGCACGCCCCGAGCGCGTCGCAGCATCCGACGGGACACCCGTGGCGAAGTCGGGCGCGACCAGCAGCGGTCCGGCCGGGACGATGATCCGGGTCCCGGCGCGCGCCAGGACCCGGTCGGCGAACGCGTGGTCGGCCAGGGCGCGGTCGGGGTCCACGCTCCGCGCGACGATCTCGCGGATGGGGTCGGCGATCACCCCGTCGATGCGCTCGAAGGCCGCCACGACGGCCTGGTCGGGCGCGGCGAGGGCGGGCGCCTCGCTCACCAGGCGGACGTACCCGCGGCGGCGGGCGGCCGCCTCGTCGACCACGCGACGCAGCACCGACAGTGCCCGCTGCGCCCCGCTCGGGATCGGCTGGCCGGACGGGTCCCACGCGTCGAGGCCGCCTCGCGACGACGGCGCCGCGCGCCACGGGTCGAGCCTGGCGCCGACACGCTCCATGTGCTGGGCGAGCTCGCGGCTCGGCGGCACGTCCACGCGGAGCAGCGATGCTCCCGCCTCGATCGCGGCCACCGCCTCGTCCAGGGCGTCGACGATCGCCGGCTCGACCAGCACCGACCCGATCCACGGGCGGGGACCGTCGCCGAGGACCGCCAGGAGCTCCCGCCGGGCCGTCCGATTGGCGTCCACGCGGTCGAGGGCCGTGCGCGCGAGGCGGGTCGCGTCCGAGACGGCGACCGCGCGCCGCTCGGGATTGGCCAGCAGCTCTGCCTCGAGGCCGAGGTCCACGTGGCCGGCGGCGACCTCGAGCGCCAGCTCCATCGGCGGCAGGCCGTACTCCGCCATGGCGGTCGCGAACGGGAGGGCGATGCCGCCGCCGAGGCGGCTGGCATCCGGGGCGAGGTAGCGGTCCACCACCTCGGCGGCGAGCGGCCTGCCCGACCGGTCCACTCCGCTCACGCCGAACAGGCGAAGGATCGCGCGCTCCTGCCCGACCGTCGTCCGGTTGGCGGCGGCAGCCCCCAACGTTGCGGCGAGCGTCTCCGCCCGCGCGCGCAGGGCATCGAGACCCCGGCCGTCCCCCAGCTGCTGCATGGTCGCAGTATGGGGGGCCGGGCGGGCCGAAAGCGCGCCGATCAGGCGGGGTGCGGTTGGTCGACGGGAGCAATCGGATCGACGGGCTCGACCGGCCCCGTCCGCGCCGTATCCCCGATCCAGACGTGCCCGTCCGCGAAGCGCTCGGCCTTCCAGATCGGCGCCCGTGCCTTCGTCTCGTCGATCGCATACCGGGCGGCCGCGAACGCCGCGTCCCGGTGGGGCGAGGAGGCGACGACGACCACCGACACCTCGCCCAGGGGCACGGCACCGGTCCTGTGGACGATCGTCAGGTGCGTCACGCCCCAGCGCTCCTCGATCTCGTCCGCGATCCGGCCCAGCACCTCGAGCGCAAGCGGCTCGAAGGCCTCGTATTCGAGGCCCTCCACCACCCTGCCCTGGAACTCGGCGGCGACGGCCTCCTGGCCGGGGGCCGGGGTCCCGGGGGTCACGCGGGTGCGGCCGATGAACGCGACCACGCCCCCGTCCTCGTCCGTCGCCAGCCGACCGACCAGGTCCGCCACCAGGTCCGCCGGGAACGGCTCGGCCCGGAGCTCGAGGATGCGCCTCGGGGCGCCGCCCGCGCCGTCCGCTGTCGCCTCCGCGTCCTCCATCGCCTCCTCGTCCTCGCCCGACCCCCCGCTGACCGGCGGGATGCAGGCCACCTCGTCCCCGTCCGCCAGGGCGTCGACGGGTCCGCGTACGCGCCGTTGACCGCGAAGCGCAGGAACGCCCGGCCCGGGGCGAGGGCCGGCACGATCGCCACCACGGCGTTCCAGGCGTCGTCGACGGTGGACCCGATCGGGACCTCGAGGCGGATCTCCTTCATGCCCGCCGTCTCGCGCTGCATCGCGAACAGACGGACGCGGATCCGCAGCGGCGGCAGGACGGTCATCGGGCGGGCACCCCGGTCATCAGGACAGCACCCCGGTCATCGGGCGAGCCCCCATCATCGGGCAAGCGCCCTCATCGTCGAACACGCCCCGATCATCACACCAGCAGCCCCGCGCCGAAGTACAGCCCCGCGGCGAGGATCGTGCCCGCCGCGATCGTCCCGACGTTGATGTACAGCAGGCCCGTCGCGGACTCCATCGACCGCGAGCGCGCCGTCTGCACCGCGGCCAGGACGGCCACCAGCGGGAACACGAGCCCGACCAGCAGCCGCAGCCAGACGAACAGCGCCCACGGCCCGAACAGCGCCGCGAACGGCCCGCCGGTCGCGCCCGGCCCGACGCCCAGGCCGACCCACACGACGAACAGGGCCACCTGGAGCGCGACCACGGCGAACAGTCCCCGCGCCACCATCACCAGCGGCCCCTCCGGGAGCTTCGGCGTGACCAGGTACCAGTGCCCCAGGATCATCGCCGCGAACACGCCGCCCGTCGCCAGCGCCAGGACGAGCATCTGGACCGTGAGCAGGAGCACGCCCGCGGCATTGCCGCCCCAGGTCAGCCCGCCGAGGAGCAGCACCGCCCCGCCCGCCACGAGCCCGGCGATCCCCGGCACGGCCCCTCGCCGTTCGCGGGACACCTGGATCATCGTGACCGCGGCGAGCGCGACGAACACGACCAGCGCCGTCCGGCGCGCCGCGTCCCAGGCCGGGTCCGCGACGACCGGCGAGCCTGCGGCGATCGTCGGCAGGCCCGTGTCCGAGAGGTATGCGAGCAGCCCGAAGCCCGCGGCGCAGAACGCGGTGAAGGCCAGGTACCCCTTCGTCGCCCCGGTCCACAGCCTCGCCACCACGACCACGGCGAACGACCCGACCGCGAGGCTGGCCAGCACCGTCCAGTTGATCAGCGCGAGGTTGGATGCGATCTGCTCCGAGGGCACCGCGGGAGTGTAGCCGCCCGCCGCCCGGGGGCCGGATAATGGTCCGAGGGCCGGATAATGGGCTCGGATTCTGGCGTCCAGGGGTTGGCGACGTGGCAACGCTGAAACGGCCGCCGGCGGCGGCAGGAGGCTTCGGATGTCGATCGGACGGGATACGTCGATCACGTGGCTGGGGCATGCCGCGGTCGAGATCGCGACGCCGGGTGGCAAGCGCGTCCTGATCGATCCCTGGCTGGGCAACCCGATGAGCCCGAAGCCCGCCGACGCGATCGACCGGTGCGACCTCCTCCTCGTCACCCACGGGCACGGGGATCACATGGGCGACGCGATCGCCCTCGCCGCGCGGCTCCGGCCGGCCTGGCCGTGCATCCACGAGATGAGCCTGTGGCTATCACGCCGGCTCCCCGGCGGCGCGGACCAGCTGACCGGCATGAACAAGGGCGGGACCGTCGAGGTGGCCGGCCTGAAGGTGTCGATGACCGGGGCCGAGCACTCGGCCGGCGACTGGAACGCGGGCGCGGAGACCACCCTCTACCTGGGCGAGCCGGCCGGGTTCGTGATCGAGATGGAGAACGGGTTCCGCGTCTACCACGCCGGCGACACGGCGGTGTTCGGCGACATGGCGCTGATCCGAGAGCTGTACCGGCCGGACCTCGCCCTGCTGCCGATCGGCGGGCACTACACGATGGACCCAGTCGCGGCCGCCCTGGCCGTGGAGCTGCTGGGCGTGAGCCACGTGGCGCCGATCCACTGGGGCACCTTCCCGATCCTGGCGGGGACGCCGGCCGCCCTCCAGGCGGCGATGGACGCCCGCGGGCTCGCGGCGAGCGTGCACGCATGGAGCCCCGGCGACACGATCAGCTGATCTCCGGGCGCAAAGCCGCGCTCACGCGCCTGGTTCAGATGGGCCGCAAAGCGTCGGCGCAAGCCGGGCGACGACTGCGCCGGCAACCAGCCCGACGAGGAGCCCGGTCAGGTTGTCGACGACGTCCGCGCTTTGGCAGGCCCGGTCGAGGGCAACCACGACGAGCTGGGTCGTCTCGATCACGAACGGGAGCGCCACCGCGGCGGCGAGCACGACCGCCTTGCGGCATGAGCGTGGAACCAGGGCAATCGCGAAGCCAAGCGGGATGAAAGGCGGCATGGCTCGACGAACGCCCGGAAGGAGATCCGGCATGATGGATCACATCGACGAACTCGCTGGCTATATGCTCGACGACCGCCGCCGCGCCCGCATACACGAGGCCGGCCACGCCGTCATCGGTCGGGCGTCGAGTCTGGAGACCAGCTCCATCACTGTCTTCTTCGGCCACGGAGCTCGCCCACGTCGTAGACGCTCAGCACGTCGTGCGCGTGGGCCGAGAGCCTCGAGCCGGGATGGGTCTGGGCCTGACGACGCCGGTGACCGGAGGCGGGGTAGAGAGACTCGCCGCCGGTTCCGCGACAGTCACCGCCAGCAGACCGGGGGCCGTTCGCCTCTCGCCACCGGGGCCAATGCGCGGTCATCGTCTCGGTCAGCGGAGAGCGACGATGCGCGGCCCGATGCCCTGGTCGCCGGGGCCACGCTGAGCCAATGGCGAGACCGACCCGCAGACGCACGTCCGAGGGAGGACACGTGTGATTGTCTTGTCAGTCGCCGCGCGGCGCGGGCTGGGGCTCGCCGTGGGTGTGGTCCTCGCCGGCGCGCTGCTTGCTGCGCCGGTCGCGGCCGCGAAGCCGACGAAGTGCCAGATCGTGGACGTTGGCACCCACAAGAACTTCTCGACGCTGCAGGCCGCGGTCGACGCGGCTGCACCTGGCGACACGCTCCGGGTCAAAGGCACCTGTGTCGGGACCACGACCATCAACAAGGACGTCACGATCACCGGCGAGAGCAAGGCGGGCGTTGGGACCGCAACGCTCGACGGGAACGGCGCCGGCACGGTCCTCACAATCGCGGGCGGCGTGGTCTCGGTCACCGGCCTGACGATCACAGGTGGGAAGGCGACCTTCGGGGGCGGTGTCGCCACGCTCGACCACCTTGGCCCCGATGCCCGACGTCACCGTGACCCGCTCGATGATCACGCACAACACGGCGACGGACGGCGGCGGGATCTGGAATGGAGGGCGGACACGTCAGCCTCATCGACACGATCGTCAGCGACAACTCTGCGAGCGCCAACGGCGGCGGCTACAAGTCGAACCTCCTGAACTTGTACGCCAGCGGCGCGACCAGGTTCAGCGGCAACCATGCGGGGCTCGCCGGAGGCGGGATCTACCAGAATGCCCACGGCAAGGCCACTCTTGGCGACACCGTGTCTGTCGATCACAACACCGCCGGTCAAGACGGCGGGGGGATCGTGATCGCGGACGGGAACGTCTTCCTCAACGACGAAGCTTCGATCCACCACAACACCGCTGGGCGCGATGGCGGCGGGGTCTGGAGCGTGGGAGCACCCGGCGTGCTCTACCTCAACGATCGCACCTCGATCAGCGACAACACCGCGGCGGGCAGCGGTGGGGGCGCCTTCCTCACCGACATGTCATTCCTCAGCATGGCCGGCACAAGCTCGATAAGCCGCAATACTGCGGCCGCTGACGGCGGCGGGGCTTGGGTGTGCGCCAGCGGGTGCGACCTCGGGCACGGGATACGAGCACGATCAGCGACAACACCGCGGGCGCGGTCGGCGGCGGCGTCTATGTCGCTTCCATTCTCCCGGAGTAATCACCTTGGACGGGGGGACGATTACCAGCAACACCCCGGACAACTGTTACCCACCGGGGACGATCACTGGCTGCACCAACTAGCGAACCAGACTGCACAACGGCCCCAGCTCCGCCCCCGGCCCCCGGCTCCGCTCCGGCGAGTAGGATCAGTCCGCGCCCCGGTTCGCCATTTCCCCGGCGGCCGGGGCGTTCGTCTGCCCTGCCGATAGATGGCTAGGTGGCCGACGTCGGCTGGTTTGGCGCGGAGTAGTGAGCCCGGATCTCCCGCGCCTCTTCTGGCCGGCCCGGCCGTCGCAGTGTGACGCGGCAGCCCGACGCCACCGTGGAGCCCGCCGCGACTCTCTCCTCTCGCGGCGGGCCCTCGACACCGGTTCCCCGAGCCGGCCGCCGGTATCGGCGGCTCCGAGCACGGAGGCCCGCGCTGCCACCCCGCCGGGGAGAACGGTTCTGGTCGCGCGAACCTCCGATCACCGTAACGGCCGCGGGCATCCGGCGTTAGGGTGGAGCCTCGGAGCAAACCTCCATTTCTTGACAGGCAGCCTTACGCTTTGGCCTTCATGGTCGAGCTTCTCCTCAGCGCCGAGACCCTTTGCCGCGTCCTGCTCGCCAGCGTTGCCGCCGCGTCCCTGGCAACGCTGGCCGGGATCGCCGTGACGGTCATCCTCAAGCCGTCCGACTAGCACTGGCTCGGCCTCGGGCCGTCCAGCAGGCCTCCAGGACGCCCGCGCCGGCGACCGGGGGGCGTCACCATGTCCGGCATGGACACCGATCCGTCCGCAAGGCTCCCGCCCAGTGCCGACTCGCGTTTCTGCTGGCAGCCCTGAGGCATGGCGCGAGGCGAACGGCGCGGAACCGACCCCGGACGTGCTGGCACGCATCCTGTCGCGCTCCCGGTGATCCCGCGGCTGTGGCGGCATGGTACGAGGGCGTGCGGCGCAGAGGTGCGACCTGGGGCTGCAGCTTCATCACGGCCAGTTACGTGACGCGCTGCCCATCTGCATTCCGGGCTGCCCTTCCTGCGCACGTAGGGGCGCGAACCGGCGGCTGCGTCCAGCTCGAACTCATCGCCGCCCCGCGCTCTGCGATCGGTTCGCCGCGACTTCTGCCCCGCCGGGTATCGGGCGCACTGTTCGTGCGCCGCCGTCAGACAGAGCGACCTCTGGTGCTCCGCGCCGATCGGCCGTGACCGCTTGCCGCCGGCGCCGGAGATGACCCGTCGGGGCGACGGGAGCGTCGCTGCGCCCCGTTCCGACGTCGCGTGACAGAAGTTTCTCGCTGACGGATAGTCGCATCGAGTCGAGGGGTCATCCCGGAACCCCAGAAAGGGACAGACGGCAACGCCCGCGGGTTCTTCGTCTGGGATAGCGGTCCATCTGCGCTCGGGATCGCCAACGAGAAGGTCTGGCACGGGAAAGTCGGCCCACGGTGCGGCGAGGGTCGAGGCCGTCCTGGCAGCCTCGCCGCGGGATCGGGCGATGTCTGCGGCCATCACCGGGATCATGCCTGTGCCGGCCACCTCGGCCGACACCTGGTGGCCTGCGGAAGCCCGCGCCCTTCCGCAGCTGTAGCAGAGGCTCGCCTCGAGACGGTTCGTCGAACCGCAAGCCCTGCAGAACCAGGACCCCTGTGAGACCAGTGACTCGGGCCAACCGGGTTCGAACCGCGAGCTTTGCGTCGGTTCGGACGCGAGATCCGGGGCCGCCGAGAGGTGCGCTCGACGCTCGCGGTGCGCCCGATAGCCAAGCCAGAGGGCCGTCACTGCGCCGAGCAGCTACAACGAACAGGGCGAACGCCAATTCAGGACTCATCGCTGACGTCCCCGGTGGCTATGTTCCATGGCGTAGGACGCAGGCCCATCTCGATCACGACTCGGCGTCACCCTTCTCGGGCGACGACCCCGAGGATGATCCTACTTCCGCCGCCAAGCCCCCTGGTCACGACGAGCACCTCTGTGGGCGCAGAGTGCGGGGCACGTAGGGGGCGATCACCATCATCGTCATCGCCCCGACTCGGGCATCGGCACTGCCCGGATCAGCCCGCGCCGGCCTCCGCAGGCACCGGGACGAGATCGAGACGCAGGTTCGCTGCGAGCACGAGCCACGGCGTCTGGGCGGGCCGCTCGACCGGTGCCTCGGCCTCGCTGTCCCGGACGTAGTCCAGGAGCGCAAGGCGCAGCGCCGGCTCGTCCGACCCGTTCGCCATCAGCAGCATCTGCCGGGCGTCCTGGCGAATCTCGCCCGGGGGCGGCATCGCGTGTGTGCGGAGCACCTTGACGCTCGACGTGGGCTCGACCTGCTCCGCGTCGTAGAACAACTCCTCGTGGAGCTTCTCGCCGGGGCGCAGGCCGACGGTCTCGATCGGCTGGCTTTCGGGGTCTCGGCCCGAGAGCCGCACCAGGTCCCGGGCGAGGTCCATGACCCGGACCGGCTCGCCCATGTCGAGCACGAACAGGTCCCCAACTCTGCCGAGCGCGGCCGCGTCGAGGATGAGCCAGGAGGCTTCCGGGATCGTCATGAAGTAGCGGGTCATGTCGGGATGCGTGATCGTGAGCGGCTCCCCGTTCTCCAGCTGCTCCTGGAAGATCGGGACGACGCTGCCGTTCGAGCCGAGCACGTTGCCGAAGCGGACGGACACGTACGGCCGGCCGGTGCGGTGGGCGGCCTCGGCAACGAGCATCTCCGCGATCCGCTTGCTCGCACCCATCACGCTCGACGGGCGCACGGCCTTGTCGGTCGACACAAACACGAACTTCTCGACGCCGGCGGCCTCTGCAGCATCGAGCATCACCATCGTGCCGCCGATGTTCACGTGCGCCGCGTCGGAGGGGTGCTCCTCCATCAGCGGCACGTGCTTGTAGGCTGCCGCGTGGAAGATGATGCTGGGCGCCTCGCGCGTGACGAACCGCTCCATCTCGGCCCGGTTCGCGACGTTCGCGAGGTGGATGACGACCTCGCCGCTCCCGTGCCCCCGGCGACGTCGCGACTCCAACTCGCGCTGGAGCATGTACAGGGGGCTCTCGGCGCGATCCACGAGGATCAGCCGGCGCGGCCCGATCGCGAATACCTGGCGTGCAAGCTCCGATCCGATCGAGCCGCCGCCGCCCGTGATCATGACGGTCCGGCCCTTGATGAGATCCTCGACCCCGTCGGCATGCTCGGTGACCATAGGGCGGCGCAGGAGGTCCTCGACGCGCACCCGCCGGACGCGGTACGCGTCGACGCTGCCGTCGAGGAGGTCCTCGACCGCCGGGACCGTTCGGACGTCAAGCCCGAGCTCGAGTGCGGCGTCCAGTACCTGTCGTACGGCACTGCCGGGAGCGCTCGGCATGGAGATCAGCAGGGTCCGCGCCCCGGTCTCGGCCACGGCCTTCTTCATCGCCCCTAGCCCGCCGAAAACCCGCAGGCCGGCGACGTACCCACCCGCGAGGCCAGGGTCGTCATCCAGGAACCCGACCGGCCTGACGCCTGCGCCCGGGTGACGCATGGCCGAGCGCGCAAGGAGGGCTCCAGTCTGGCCGGCGCCGTACAGGAGCGCAGCCGGACTGTTGGGAGGCATCACGCCGATGGAAGCACGAGCGTGTTCCGATGCGGCCCGGATCCCGAACCGCATGCCGCCAAGGATCGTGATGCTCAGCAGGGCCTCGATCGGCCAGAACGAGCGTGGGAACGCGTGTGCCAAGGTGCTGCCCGCGAGGGCGGAGGCACCGTAGAAGATGACGATGCTGATCAGAGATCCGAGCGCCACGGCTTCGGCGATCCGCTCGAGATCGGCGACGCTCGCGTTCTGCCACCGACGCCTGTAGAGGCCCAGGTTGATGTTGACGATGGTGCGCGTCGCCAGGAGGAGGACGATCACCGCCGGGAGCGCCGGGACGGACAGTGGGCCACTGATCCGGTCGTATCGGAGCGTTAGCGCAACGTACGAGACCATGGCGATCCCGACCAGGTCAAGGGCGAAGAGGTGGCGGCCGCGCAGGCGCCCGCGGAAGAGAGCCGCCTTCCCACTGTGCGACAGGGTCGACGGGTCGGATCGCCCTCGCCCCCGGTCCATCCGGGACAGCACGACACGCGGAAACCATGACGACCTGCCGACGCCGCGGACAGCCAATCCAACCCCCACCAAGATCCCCGAACGGCCAGATCAATACTGGCGTGGCCGATTGCTCCCCGGAAGCAGTGATGATCACTGCCAGATGGCACGAATGCCAGTGCCGATGGTCACGCTCCGACCAACATCGCGTCAAGTACCCCAGATTAGGGGGTTCTTCTAACCCGGATTGGGGGTTCTTCACCTGTTGATCGGTCAGTGGCAGGACACTACTCCACATCTGATGGTCCTGGCGCCATTTCGTGGTGCACGAGTGCACCACCTGGCATCCCCACGTCGCATCGGTCGAGGTGCTGAGGCTCAGCCTCCCGTGGGGCGGGGACGAGCCCTCCGGCCGAGCCATCGCGCGGTCAGCCCGGCACCGAGACCAAGGACCAGGCCGAGCAGGTCGTCGAACACGTCGGCGCCCTGGCACGCTCGACCGAGTGGCACCGCGACGAACTGGAGGGTCTCGATCAGGATCGGCAGGGCGACCGCGGCGAGGACGAGAGCCGCCTTGACCCGCGAGGGCGGGAGCAGGCCGATGGCGAGGCCGAGCGGGACGAACAGGACGACGTTCAGGGAGGTGGTGCCGAGCCTGAGGTAGTCGGCCCACGGCGCCGGCCCGAGGCGGGACAGATCACAGCCCCAGGTCCCGGCGGCGGGATGCAGAAGAAGCGCTTCGCGACTGGGCGTCACCGTAGCCGACATCACGGCCCCCAGCGAGACCAGGAGCAACCACGCCTCAACGCGAGATGTGCCCAGCCGGCGAGCGACGCTCGCGGAGAGGATCAGGGCAACGACGAGCGAGATCGCCAGGCCCGGGACGAACCCTGCATAGTCGCCGAAGTCGACAGTCGATGCCGCGGACGACGTCAACGCCGGCGCGCACCGTCGAGAGTCGCGGCCAGCGCATCGACGACCCGATCGACGTCGTGCCCGGTCATGCCCGGCCAGATCGGCAGCGAGATCGACGCGCTCGTACTCCTCCGTCGCGACCGGATGGTCGTCCGGGCGTCGTGCCCCAGCGGCGCCGGTAGTACGGGTGCAGGTGCAGCGGGATGAAGTGGACGCTGGTCCCGATCCCCTGGTCGCGCAGCGCAGCGATCACCGCGCACGGTCGATCCGAGCCGGTCAAGCTCGAGGCGGACGACGTAGAGGTGCCAGGCATGCGAGCCGTCCTCGGCGTCCTCGGGGAGCTCGAGGAGGTCGGCGGCCGCCGACGCTCGCGAATCGCCTCGTGTAGGCCGCCGCGAGCGACCGTGCGGGCCGTCGAGCAGCTCCTCCGCCCGCTCGAGCTGGACCAGCCCGAGGGCCGCGGCGATGTCCGTCATGTTGTACTTGTAGCCGGCGTCCTCGATCTCGTAGTACCACGAACCGCTCGCCGCGTAGCGGTTCCACGCGTCGCGGCTGATGCCGTGTAGCGACATGACCCGGGCCCGGTCCGCGATCGCGTCGTCGTCGGTGACGAGCATGCCGCCCTCGCCGGTCGTGATCGTCTTGGTGGCATAGAACGAGAACGCGCCGGCCCGCCCGAACGTCCCGGCATAGCGGCCGGCCGGTCCGCCGATCCGGCTCGGAAACGCGTGGGCCGCGTCCTCGACGACCGCGATGCCGCGGGGCTCGAGCAGCGCGACCAGCCGCTCGATCTCGACCGGCAGGCCGGCGACGTGGACCGCGATCACCGCCCGGGTCCGCGGTGTCACGGCCGCGAGGATCGCTCTCCGGCGTGGCGTTGAGCGTCGCCGGTCGACGTCGACGAGGACCGGCCGCGCGCCGCGGTAGGCGACGACCTCGGCGCTCGCCGCGAACGTCCAGGTCGGCACGATGACCTCGTCACCGGGCCCGACGCCGAGGGCCTCGAGTGCCAGGTGCAGCGCCGCCGTCGCCGAGTTCAGGGCGACGGCGTGGCGGGCGCCGACGGTCGCGGCGAACCGCTCTTCGAACAGCTTCGTCCGCGGGCCGGTCGTGAGCCAGCCGGAGTCCAGGACGTCGAGCACGGCCTGCTTCTCGCGGTCCGTGATCGACGGGCGCGCGAACGGGAGGTACGGACGAGCGTCCGTGTCACGAATCGCGATGCGTGCGCACGCCGCCGCTGAGGATCTCACCAGTCGCGACGGCGACCGCAATCTCCTCGGGTATCCTGTTGGACCGGCGAGAGTCCGATCGATCGCGTGAGGCGCGAGGTCAGGTGCGCATGGTATTCAAAGCGGATCCTGGACATCACGGCTGGCTCGCTCGCTCTCGCGCTCGCGGCGCCGATCCTGGCGGGCGCCGCGATCGCGATGCGCGTTTTCGGGGACCGCGGGCCCTTCCTCTACCGGGCTCGTCGAGTGGGCGAGGGCGCCAGGACCTTCACGATCCTGAAGGTCCGGACAATGGCCCCGGTTCTGAGGTCGAAGGTGACGCTTGGCGCGGACCCGCGGGTGACGCGCTTGGGCCGGGTCCTGCGTCGCTACAGGATCGACGAGCTTCCCCAGCTCGTCAGCGTGGTCAAGGGAGAGATGTCCCTGGTCGGGCCACGGCCGGAGGATCCGGCTTACGTCGACCTGTCGGACCCGTTGCATCGGCGAGTCTTCTCCGCCAAGCCCGGGATCACCGGCCTGGCGCAGATCGCGTACCACGATGAGGCAGAGCTCCTGGCCGGGCCGGACGCCGAGCGACGGTATCGCGAGCAGATCCTCCCGGCGAAGCTCAAGCTGGATGCCGAGTACCTCGATCGCCGGACCACACTGCTCGATCTCCAGATCCTCCTGAGGACGGTATGGACCGTCATCAGCTGAGGCCGCGCGTGCGACCTGCAGCGAGCCGCATTCGGGACCATCAGTCGATCGGTACCGGATGTCGATGGGCGTTCGCGGTCTGACGGTCGCGAGACAAGGTGGCCGATGACGGTCCACGAGGCGCCGTGTCGCCTTGGCGGCAGCGCACGCGCATTCAGGCTTAGCCTAGATAGAGAGACCCCGTGGATCTCCGCCGACTGATCGTGCTCGCTCGGACCTGGCTCCCGCTCATGGTCGTTGCGCCGCACTGGTGGCGGGCGCCGCGGCTTACTTCGTCAGCAACCTGCAGCAGAAGGTCTACGAGGCGCGGGCCACACTGATCGTCGGCCAGGCGCTCTCGGCCGCGAACCCGGACTACACGCCAGCTCCTCGTCGCGCAGAACCTGTCCGCGACGTACGCGACCATCGCGAAGACCCGGCCGGTCCTGGAGAGCGTGATCGAGGATCTCGAGCCTCGACAGTCGCCCGGCGCGCTCGCGAACCGGGTGCAGGTGAACGCGCCGCGTCGACAGCACGTTGCTTACGATCGCCGCCCAGGACACGGTCCCTGCGCGGGCCGCAGCGATTGCGAATGCACTGGCCGACCAGTTGATCGCCGCCTCGCCAACCATCCAGGGTCGCGAGGCCGCGTTCCAGAAGTCGATCGACGAGGACCTGGCGGCCACCCAGGAGCTGATCGAGACGACCCAGGCACGGGCGGACGACCCTGGTGGCGATCACGGTCGGACGGCCGAACAGGAGACGGAGCTGCAGGCCCTCGAGGGGCGGCTCGCGAGCCTGCGCTCGACGTACGCCACGTTGCTCTCCTTCTCCTCGGGGAGCGCGACCAACCTGCTCACTGTCGTCGAGCCGGCCGATGCGCCGGACATCGTCGGTAGGGCCTCGGACGCTCTTCAACACGCTTCTCGCCGCTGCCTTTGGGCTGATGGTCGTCGTCCTGGTCGCGTTTCTCGTGGAGCAGATGGACGAGTCCATCAAGGATCCGGACGCCGTCCAGGAGGTCACCGGCCTGAGCACCCTCGGGACGATCGCCCGGATGAAGGGCGGCCGTAACCGCAAGGAGATCTACCAGCTGGCCGGGATCCTCTTTCCCCGCTCGAGCGTGGCCGAGGCCTACCGGACACTGCGCTCGAACGTGGAGTTCGCCTCCGTCGACGCCCCGATTCACACCCTCCTCGTGACCAGCGCGGCCCCCGGTGAGGGCAAGACCGTCACCGCGTCGAACCTCGGCGATCGTCTTTGCTCAGACCGGCCGGAAGGTCGTGCTGGTGGATGCGGACCTCCGGAAGCCTGGCGTGCACGTGATATTCGACCTGCCCAACGCCCGCGGCCTGACGACCATGCTTCGCGACGACAGCCTGCGTCTCGAGGCCGTCGCGCAGGTGACGGAGCAGGCCGACCTTCATCCTCACCACTGGGCCGCTCCCGCCCAACCCGGCCGAGCTGTTGGGCTCGCATCGCATGCAGGCAGTCCTCGAGCCGCATGCGGCAGTGGGCGGACCTCATCATCTTCGACAGCCCCCCACTGCAGGCGGTCACCGACGCGTCTGTCATAAGCTCTTTCGTCGACGGGACGCTCCTCGTCATCGACGCGAGCCGCAGCCGGCGGCGAGTCGTCCGCGTCGCACGGCAGACGCTAACCAGGGCTGGAGCGAAGACCCTCGGTGCCGTTCTCAACCGGGTTCCAGCCCGGACCCAATTCGGGTACAGGGGATACTACGGAGACAAGCAAGAGCCCGCGAACGGGATGATCGGGAGCGACGCCGTGGCCGCAGTGGCGCCGGAGCTCGTGGCGCCGCTGTCGACCTGACGGGGCTCAGTTGATCGCGCGCTGCAGATCTCCGGGTCCGAACCCGTCCACTGCTTGGCAATGGCAGCACGACGTCAGCCGACGACGTCGATAGCCCACGTGACACTGGACGTTGTCGCCTGCCGAAGGTGACTCTCGTCGTCGCCATGCGGAACGAGGGCCAGAGCATCAAGCGATGCCTCGCGTCCATCGCCGATCAGGACTACCCCTCGGACTCTTCTCGAAGTGCTCGTCTACGACGGGCGAGTCGAGCGACGACTCGATGGCGATCGCCCGTGCTTTCGCGGCAACGGCCGGCCTGGACGGTCCGGACGAACCCGCGCCGTATTCAGGCAGCGGCCTGGAATGCGGGCATCCGGGCCGCATCCGGCGAGATCGTGGGCATCGTCAGCGGCCACGCGGAACTCGGCCCGGCATACGTCCGCAGCGCAGTTGACGCTCTCGATCGAATGCGGGCCGACATCGTCGGTGGTCCGGTCCGGGCCGTAGCCGAGACGCCGATCGGAGCCGCGATCGCGATCGCGACCAGCACCCCGTTCGGCGTCGGTGGAGCACGTCATCACTACCTGACGGAGCCGGCGTACGTCGACACCGTGTTCATGGGCGTCGCCCGGCGCGAGACATGGCTGCGGTACCCGTTCGACGAGGAGTTCGTGCGAAACCAGGACGACGAGCTGAGCTACCGGCTTCTCGATGCCGGCGGGCGGATCCTCTGCGACCCGGCGATCGAGAGCTGCTATCGGAGCCGATCGACGCTCTGCGGACCTCTGGCGCCAGTACTCCGATTACGGCTGCTGGAAGGTCCGGGTCCTCCAGGCGCATCCGCGCCAGGCACGCGTCCCGCCACCTCGTCCCGCTTGCCCTGGTCACGACACTCGGTGGCAGGTGCCATCCTGGGCGTCATCTCACGGAAGGCCCGTGTCGGGACCGCATGGCGCTCGGCGTGTACGCGGCTGACAACCGCCGTCGCGGCAGTCCGCTACCGTGATCGGAGCGCCCCGATTCGGCTGCGTTGCTGGCGGTGACTTCCCGTCGTCCACTTCGCCTACGGCATCGGCATGCTTCGCGGCGTGTGGCGCTTTCGAAACTCCTTTGGGGGGGCGCTGCGCGCCACACGGCAAGCCGCCTTCGCAAGCCGAAGCTTCTAAGAAGCCGGCCGCTGCCACTACGTCCGTGGGCGAACCAGCGATGGAGGCGGCGTATCGACGCGCCGAACCTGAGCCTCCGCCGTGAGCCAGGATTTGGCCACCGCCGAATACCCGTGAGTCCGGCGATCCGGTCGGCAGCACTTTCCTCCAAATCCAAGCGCCGCTGCCAGCCTAATCCAATCGTAGCTTCGCTCCGTCGACCCACACCGCCGCCTCGAAGGTCAGCCGCTCGCCGGGCGGCAGCGCCGGAGCACCGCCAAGCCCACCGCAGCCGGTACGGGGACCGCCGTTCGGACACGCGGGTGGGCACGATCGGGCTCGACGTCCGGCGAATCCGCGACGGCTCCTACCTGCCCTCCCCCTCGAACCCGTCGGCGACCTCCGGAAATGGCAACCCCGCGTTGACATCCCCAAGTTCTCCCGAACTTGTCGCCGCAGGCCGAGTGGAGCCGCTCTGCGGTTTCACCGGTCGACCCAGCTGGGGCGTCGCGAGCTCGACGTGTTCGACGCTTCGCCAGGGCTTGTAGCGCTCGATGAGCTCGGCCTTGTACAGCCGTTCACCGACTCGGCCAAGCGGACCGCCAGTACTGGACGCGGTCGGAGTGGTGGACGACGCCGCCCATGGTCGACCCAATGGCGGAGTGACTCGGCCCGATGCCCAGTTGCTTCGCGACCTTCCCACGGCACCGTGGCGCTGGCCGCTCTGCTCAGCGATGGTCTGGGCCACCAGCCGGGCGGCCTGCTCGTTCAGCATGGGGTGCCATTCGGCGGTGCTCGTGATCGTTGACGCGGGGCTGGGCAATGTGGCCTCGGTCTGGAACATGCTCGATCGGTTGGGGCATCGTGCTGAGCTCCGGTCGTCACCGAGCGGTCTCGACGCGAACGACCGCTATATCCTCCCCGGGGTGGGCTCCTATGACGAGGGAGTCCACCGGCTGCGGGATTCCGGCTGGTTCGATCATCTGCGGGCACTGCCCTCCTCACGCACCTGCTCGGCATCTGCTTGGGCATGCAGTTGCTGGGCGAATCAGTGAGGAGGGCGACGAGCGTGGGCTTGGCCGCGTGCCCGCCCCATTCCAGCGCTTCACGGCCTCATCGCTACGAATTCCGCACATGGGGTGGAACCGCGTGAACCCGATCGGGAACGACCCGATCTTCGACCTAAGGCCTGCCCGAACTCCGGCTCCTACTTCACTCACTCCTATCGTGCTGTGATTGACGACCCTTCGCTGGAGATCGGGAGAACTCAAGTACGGTGTGGAGTTCACGTCCGCGTACCGCCGGGCGAACACCCGCGGAGTCCAATTCCATCCGGAGAAGAGCCATCGGTTCGGCATGTCACTCCTCTCCCGCTGGGCTGAGCTGACAGGTGCAGACGTGGTAATCACGCCAAGTCATAATGGGGGGCCCAACTCGGCTTCGTCCAGGATGTGGCGTCGGAGTGCTTCATGCCTTTGGCCTACGGACACCACCGATCCACTCATCGAGTTCGACGACAATGGACGATGCATCACCGCCGGGACTCCGAGGTCCTTCGCGGGACGGTCTGGTTCCCCGACGCAGAGGGTGCTCCAGGCTCGACCGCGTCATCGACGGTGTCAGGCGCGAGGGCTCTGGGAAGGAATACGACTCGATACTTGGGATCAGTGGTGGTGTCAAAGTCCCTTCCTTGCCGTCCAGGCGCACGACTGGGGACTCCGTCCGCTCGTGGTGCACATCGACCGGCGGCTGGAACAGCGAACTGGCAGTAAGAACATCGAAAGAGTCATCATGTACTGCCGCTACGACCTGCATAGCCACGTGGTGAACTGGGAGGACATGCCCGAACTGCAGTTGTCCTTCCTCCGGGCTACGTGGTCCTTCGCCACGACGTCGATACCGACCCGTCGACGGGGGAGATGTGGAGGTTCGATCGTGGGCTCTGCGTCAGAAGCTCCTATCTCTTCCGGCTGGCCACGGTCGTTCGGGCACTCATGGACGACATTGCCGAAGGCGGAGGTGAGGCGAGCTATTACTTCGAGGGGCTCTCCTCGCTGGCGAAACGCCTGGGTCTGCGCAACTGCTCGGACGCACCCCAGGCCGTGCCGATCGCGCGACATCACTACGCCGACAACATCCAGCGACCCAGCGCCACCCGCCTGCCGATGAACGTCGTCGCGGCACATGGCGACTTCGTCAACCGACGCCTCCGCATTGCCAGCTGGGTGATCCTCGCCGATCCTGAGTTTCGCCGTCATATCGGCGTCGATCTCGCCACGTATGACGCGGTCCTGCTCCGACACCTCCGAGGCGGTTCACGCACACGTCGCACCCGCGGTACTGGGAGTCGACAAACCCAGCCGCAGCGATCCAAGCCGGCGAACCCAACATCTCGCTCCTGGTGCATTCCCGGCAATGGCGCGTGAAATCGGCTAGCGGCACGCGACGACATCCAGCGTGCACACGAGGGGCGGCGATTCGCCTTGCCTGTGTGGCCGTGGAGGCAGTCTTGAGCGCGCGGACGCCGGCGAGAGATGAACGGGAGGGCCGGGCGATCAGGCCCAGATCGCGGCCGGTCCCCTCCCTCCGCAGGATAGGAATGGCGCTCTACGGCGACCTGACTTACGACAGTCGCGTCCGCAAGGAGGCGCGAACGCTGGCCCTAGCTGGCTACAGCGTGACCGTCGTGTGTCTGGCGGCCCACGGCGCGCGATCCGACCTGCCGAGGAACGTTGATGTCCTGGTGTTGCGACCACCGGGGAAGGCGATCACTCCGGGCTCGACGAACCCCTTCGTCGCGGTTCACGGAGGCCGCATCGCGGCGGTTCGAGAGCGGGTCGCCTGGTTGGTTGCCTACGCCCGCGGCCTTCGCGAGTGGGGGAAGCTCGCCGTCGGTGCCGCAGGGCATGTCGATGTCTGGCACGCTCACGATCTGACGGGCCTTGCGGCTGTGGTCCCGCATCTCCGCCAGGGAACTCCCGTCGTCTATGACTCGCACGAACTGTTCCTGGATCATGGGACGGCGTCGCGGCTGCCCAATCCGATTCGCCGCTTGCTGCGGAAGTTCGAGCGCAGGCTGGTGTCGCGAGCAGCCTGCGTCATCACCGTAAACGATGAGATTGCCAACGTCATCCGCCAACGATACGGGGCCACCGAGATCGCGGTCGTCCGTAACTGCCCGACCCGTTGGGTGCACCAATCCGCAGACGTCCCTCATCCGTGAGGCGGCAGGTATCTCGGCCGGGGCCCCGATCGTCCTCTACCACGGTGGGCTCATGGGAGGACGCGGGGTCGAACGACTCATGGAAACGATGCTGTGGCCCGGGTTCGAGGACGTCCACCTCGTCCTGATGGGGGATGGCGACAAGCGCGACGAGTTCCGGAGCACGGCCGGATCGGCGCGCTGGAACGGGAGAATCCACGTACTCGATCCCGTGCCACCGTCGGAGCTCCTTTCATGGGTCGCGAGCGCCGACGTCGGGGCAATGCCGAACCCGGGGACGACACGCAATGACATCTTTTCCTCCCCGAACAAGCTGTTCGAGTGCTTCGCCGCCGGGACCCGGTAGTCGCGAGCAACTTCCCCACCATGCGAAGGTTCGTCGTCGACGATCCGGGCGGACCACTCGGCGCGGTCTGCGACGCGTCCCGTGTCGAATCGATCGCGGATGCCATCCTCTCGATCTTGCGTATGGATCCCGAAGACAAGGAGGTCTTGCGGGCCCGCTGCCTTCGGGCGGCGGCCGAACGGTGGAACTGGGAGCAGGAGTCCGAGACACTGTTGGCGGTCTATTCCGAAATCCTGCGGGGACCGGCTAATGGCGCTCCGGCAGCCCCGTGATGCCCAGGAGCCCTACGGTAGCGCTTCCTGGGAGCGGAGGGCCGCCAGAGTAATCAAGTTGTTGTGGGACCACCTTCGGCGTCGTGAGCGCACCGCGGACCAATCGCGACCGCTAGTCTCGCCAGGACCATGCGACCCTGTATGCCTGACAGCCGATGACGTGCTTGAAGTTGCGCATGCCGGGCGAGGCGCCGGGAAACATGTCGTACATCAGCCAAGTCGGACTCGCGTGATCGCCGCGGACCTCTATCAACCAGTCGACAACCCCGAGGACCAAGAGGTACATCACGCCCTGGTCGAGCGCATCGGCGTGGCCTAGCAGGCGCTCTATGACGCCACCTCGCCGCAGACCCGCACGGTGATGTATGCCTGAACCACGTCCTCGGCGTCGACGACGCCGAACACGTTGGCTGAGTGGGCGAAAAACCCGCGCACCGTCTCCTCGTCGAAGTAGTGGGGATGCATCGGCCGTCCTTGTCGCTCGCTCGCCGAACGGTTGACGGTCAGGATCTCGTCGATGCGATCGTGAGGGTCAATGCGGGTGAACGTGTAGCCGCACTCCTTCGCGTGCTTGATGCGGCGGCGCGCCAAGCGGCTCGTGCGGTTCAGGTAGTCGTCGATCGACCGCGGAGCTGGATCGAGCGCCACTCCCCACCGTTTGTTCTGAATCAGTCGCCAGCGCCTGTGCCGGCGCTGAAATCCCGGTAGAGCAACAGGCATTCGGCATCGCCGTACATCTCGATACTCACGCCAGGGAGCTGACTGAGCTCAATCGCCTCGGCAAGGAGTTTCGGGAGTCTCACCTGGGGAGAGTGCACTTTCGCAGTCTACCTACCCGGCAGGCGTGTGTACGATCGTGCGTGACCTCGTCTCAGGACACCGCGGTGGCGACGCCGGTGTCAGTGTGACCACGTCTCGCCGGTCAGGATCTTGGGCGCGCCTGAGAAGGAAGTCCGACTGGCCACGGTCGTGTCCCAAGACTTGGTGTAGCAGCGGGGCCGTGAACGAGAACGGCCACCGCGTCATCCTCGCGTCGTTGGAAGTCAGAAACCGACGACGAAAGGACACGACGATGGCCGAGGACAGGATGGCGCTGCTCGAGATGCTGCGCAAGGCACTCGCGGACGGCGACCCGGACTTCCTGCGTGAAGAGGTCCGGCTAGGGGATCGGCCGCAGCGAGGTGAGCCGGATCGAGCGCGCAGCCCGGATCGGGCAGGCGATGCACCGCAGTAGCCTGCATCGCGATCACCTCCACGGAGCACGCCCAGGTGACTCCTCGGCGCAGCCTCGCGGCCCGACACCGGCGCGGGCCCAGGCTGAGGGACGATCTCAACCGGCGGCCGCCCGCATGGAGCCGGGGGCGCGGCCGGCTTGCACGCCAGCCTGCCTCACGCCGCCCGCCCGGTGATACGCACGGCGACCGGATCCCCGAAGCCGCACTTCGGCGATAGCTCGTTGACTGGCCAGGTTGTCGTAGGCGGTGTCGGCATAGACGATGCGGTGCCCGCGCTCCATCAGCGAATTCATGGCGAGGCGCATCGCATACGGTGCGAGCCCCTTGCCGCGCGACCGCTCGGTCGTGTTGATCGGGCCCATCACGACGGCGCCCTCTTCCACCCAGTATTCGGTGCACCGGGAGATGGTGAGCCATCCATCGTGGACGATCTCGCCGGCGTGCAGGACGCAGTACAGCTCGCGTATCGGCGTGGCGAGCTTCAGCACGGTCTTGGCGAGGCGTGCAGCGCCATAGCGGGAGCGGAGTGCGCCGAGAAGCGGTCGGACGTCGCCAGGGCGGCGTAGCAGGCAGAAGCTGAGCCCTGCCATCGGCTCAACACTAAAGAGCGCGTCGCGCGCCTGTCGGTAGATCAACTCGTACGCATGCGTGGCCGGTATCGAGACACATACCGGCCGGGCCTGTAGCGGCGCTGCCATGCGCCTGTCACGCCTCTCCTGGTGGTACCGAGCCCCTCCCACGCCCTGCGCATGTCGTCTGCCAGGTTCACGGGACGGTTCACGGCCCAGTGCCGCGGGTGGGTCAGTATACAGACGACGCGGTCGCCGCGCTCGAGGGCCACGAGGGGATCTGAGGGCTTCCAGTAGGCCGGGTAGGAGGTATCGCTGAAGTAGGCGCTCACGTTGTCCATGAAGGCAGGGTCGTACACCTCGAGGTCGATCCCGGCTTCCTTGCGCACCCGCTCGTCGAGCAGCTCCTGGTTGGGCATGCCCAGACGCCGATTGACGAAGTCGCCGTGCGCGGCCACCACGTGCATCGGCAGACCGGTGTTACGACGGAGCGGAGTCAGGTTGCTCAGGAAGCGCTCCTGGATCTCGGGCAGGTGCGCGAGCACTCGATCGCGGGTGCGGAGCCGCCTCTCCTTGGCGACCGTGGCGATCTCCTCGAAGTGGTAGCTTGCCTCCCGTCCACTGGCGTTGAGTTCCCGCATGAAGTCCAGGTCGACCGTGGACAGCCGGAAGTAGTAGGACGCCTTCACGCCCATCTCTCGCTCGATGGCGAACAGCTTGGTGGCGGTCGCCACGTCCGTGTCGATATCATGGCGGAGAACGAGTTGCCTCCGATCACCGGCCGCGGCCAGCCGCTGCGCCTGCCAGAACGACTCGATCGAGAGGCACTCGTAGCCAAGGGCGGCGGCCCGGGCCAGAATGGCGCGGTACTGGCCAAGCCGGGATGGCATGAGGAAGTCGGCGTAGACACGGTTAGCCAGAGACCTGAGCATGCTCTACCCACTGCCAGTACGTGCGATAGGGGTGAAACCGGTCAGTCGCTTGAAGAAGGCCAGCCCCTCGGACGCTCCCCAGAAGGTATCGGATGCAGGCGGCGATCGTGTCGCTGATCAGCAGGTACACGATGCCGTCCTCGAGGTGGTCGGCATGGCCCAGCGGCGTGTAAACAGGAAGACGTCGCCGGCCTCCGGGGCATGCATATAGGCGCAGCCTGCCCTCCTTGTCGAAGACGCCGAGTTCGGGCCCTCTCTCTGGCAGAAGCGGCGGACATCCTCGATATTCGTGGGGATCATTGTCCCTGGTGTCATCCCGACCGACCGCCTGACTGGACGAGGATCTGTCACCACGTGGTCCTGGCCAGCCGGTCGGCGGCGTATCGGGATAAAGCCGTAGGCCCCCGCCACGGAGGCGTCGAGTGATCGCATCGGTGGGTCGGATCAGCTCGGCGCTCAGGATCGGATTCACGGCTGCCTCGTTCGTGACCGTCCTCGGTCTGTGCGCAGTGGTCGCGGTTGCCGGGACAGCCACGCGGCTGGGCATGCTGCCGACGGCCCTCGCGCTACGCTTGCCGCCGTCGGGACCCTCGTGAGCGTCCGATGGCCACTGCTGCCGTTGTTCGCATTCGTCGTTCTGATCCCTATCGAGAACTTCCTGGTCATCGACGGCCTCGGGACCATCAGCAGGCTCGCGGGCATCCTGTTCGCCGTTACCTACGGTGTGCCCCGCGCCGGACGCCTCGTGTTCGCGGCAATGCCGCCTGGTGCCTGGGCCTACGTCGCGTGGGGCGTCCTTAGCCTTGTCTGGGCCCACGACGCCAGCACGGCGTGGGGGGAGCTCCAGACGCTGCTCCAGTTCATGGTGACGGCGGTGCTTGTCGCCGATCTGGTCGTTCAACGGGCGACGGTGGTCCGCCTTCTCCTATGGGCGTACAGCGTTTCTGCGGCTACCGCGGCCCTCCTCGGGATCGGATCATTCCTCACTTCAGGATCGGTCGATGGGCGGGCTGCCGCAATCTCGAGCCAGGGCCCGGCGCAGTTCGCGGCCGTGCTCCTCCCTGCCGCGGTCTTCGGCTTGTACGAGGTGATCAACGCTCGTCAACGCCTCTTCGGTGGCGCAATCGCCATGCTGACCATCGCAGGCATCGTCGTCTCGGGAAACGCGGTGCGTGGCTCGCGCTGGCTGTGGTGGTAGGACTGTCGTCATCCTCGGCTCCGACCGCGGCGTCAGCTCGCAGCGATAGTGACGATAGTCGTCGTCCTCTTCCTGACGCTCCAGCTCCCCGGCGTGGCCAACCTCGTGGACGAACGCGCCGCGACCGCCGCTTCATCAGGCGGGGCCGGCAGAACGGACATCTGGCAGGTTGGGATGACGATCTACTGGACGTCTCCCGTGGTCGGCGTCGGCTACGCGAACTTCGGGGTTGCATACACGCGCGACATGATCAGCGCCGCTGACGTCGCGTACGCGGGCGCTCGTCAAGAGGGACGGGGCCGCACAACTTCATCGTCGGCACGCTGGCCGAGCTCGGCGAGATCGGTCTTGTGCTGCTCGCCACCTTCTTGCTTCCCCTCGTCCTGCGTCCGGGATGGGGTCCGGAGGCCGCCACCGTACAGGCTGCCCTGGCCTCGCTCCTCACTTCGGCCCTATTCCTGGACATCCTTTCCAACCGCAAGCAAGTGTGGCTCTTCATTGGGTTCGCGGCCGGTCTCCGGTACCTGGCCAGAGCATCCCGGATGAAGGCAACCGCCCCGGACGGGTCGAGCGTTGACGGACTCCCGCGCTGACACACGCGATCGGGGTCTACCCTGCAGGTTCCAGTGGGACGCAGACCGAGTAGTGCCGCTGCTGGTCGCTTGGAACACCGTCGCGAGGGTGGGGCCCCGCCCTGCCTCGAAGCGCGCCTGACCCGGGCCGAGAAGGTGATCGCCGTCCGGGAAACGTCTCGGCGCTCTTGCGGCAGCTCTCCCTTGGGAGCGCCGATCCGAAGGACGAGCGTTGATCGCGGCCGGGGTCGACGAGGGCGTGCCGGTCATCGGGACCCGGGGATGCCTGTGGTGCCATGGCGCTGCCCCGGGCCTCCTGGCACCGACGGTCGCGCGGCCCGAGCCAAGGACCCCCGCGGCCACGCCCCTCGCCTCCCCGGACGCTGTCCGACCCCCGAGCGGACCGCCGTCCTCGGCGAGCTGCACAGCGAGCGCTTTCTCGACGCGGCCCCGGCCGCGGTCTACGCCACCCTGCTCGACGAGGGCACGTACCTGGCCATCCCGGCGCACGATGTACCGGATACTCGCCGCCAACGCCGAGGTCCGCGAGCGCCGCGACCAGCTCCGCCATCCGATCTATGCCGACCCGAGCCCCTGGCCACCGAGAGCGAGCGAACTGATGGAGCTGGGACATCACCAAGCTCCGGGGTCCCGCCAAGTGGACCTACTTCCACCTCTACGTGATCCTCGACGTGTTCGGCCGCTACGTGCCGGGCTGGATGGTCGCGGCCCTCCTGCTCGCCGACCTCGGGATCGAGCAGAGCCACAGCCGGCCCCACGTGAGCGACGACAGCGCCCACAGCGAGGCTGGCTTCAAGACCCTCAAGTACCGCCCCGACTTTCCGGACCGCTTCGGCTCGCTCGAGGACGCCCGGGCGTTCTGCGCCACCTTCTTCATTTGGTACAACACCGTCCACCGCCACAGCGGGATCGGCCCGCTCACCCCGGCTGACGTCCACGCCGGGCGAGCGCCTGAGATCACCGAGGCCCGGGCCGTCACCCTTGACGCTGCCTACGCGGCCCATCCCGAGCGCTTCGTCCGCCGGCCGCCCACGCCGCCGGTGCTGCCGACTGCCGTCTGGATCAACCCGCGCCGACAAAGGAGACGCCGCCTCAGTCATCTCCACCACCGGGTGTCTCACCGAGCTTGACAAGTTCCGCGCTGCTTCGGGTCGATGACTGGGTTGCACACCATCATTCCCGATCAGCTGAGCACCTGTTCTGCTGTTCCGGATCGTGAGTCAGGTCAGGGCTTCGGCGGATCCGGGTAAGCTCGGCCACGAGGTCACAGTAGAAGTGTCGGTGGTGGGATCGTCCTAGCGTGTGATTGTGGAAGAGTAGAACAGCGTCCCCGCCGTGCCTCCGACACTCGTCAACGACGGCTCGAGCCTGTGAACCCGCATTGTCGAGGTCGTGGGCGCCGTCACTCATTAAGGCCCCATCCATCACCAGGAGTGGGCGTTCCCGCAGCCTCATCTGTCCGCGTTCCAGAAGGTCAAAGACCGGATACTCGCGACACGTCCCAGCCCGAAAGCCGACCCGGTCAGCCCAGCCGACCGTGGAGTCATAGGCAAGGCCAGCTCGGTTCTGGCTCCGCCAGGTGACTGGGTTCTAAATCGGAGGTAGTGCTGTCGGACGCCCAAGGCTCGATCGAATCCGACGCCACGGCATGCCCGTGATAGCGCGTCGGATTCGTCCCGTATCTGGTCCGAGGAGCGGAAGCTGAGGTAGCTCGCGTGCAGGCTGACCTCGTGGCCTCGCGCGTCGATGCGGCGGAGGACGCTCGCGAGTCGACGATCGGAAATGTCGTACCTGAAGTCGAAGTCACCGGCGCTGCTGCCGGCCTGAAAGTAGAAGACGCTCGTGAGGCCGTGGCTTTCGCTGACGTCCATCAGCAAGTCGAACGTGTCAAACGGGTCTCTGTCGAAGCGACCGAACTGAGCATCGCAGATGGCGCGGAGGCGTCGCCCCGCGAGGCTCGGATCGTGCCGAAGGATGAGATCGCCTAGCACCGCTCGCCGGCGCCGGGCGGCCCACGGCTCATCGACGTCATGCGTCAGGTGCACGCGGAAGGTCGACGGCCGTCGCGCCAACTTCGGCCACACGTAACTGATTGACGCCCACAAGTTGTCGATGTACTCGTCGACGAGCGGACGACCCGAGAACCCTTCTACTGCTGCCATTGATGCGCTGCTCGGGAATCGGCCGTGTTTGTCGCGATCGGGGAGGACGGCCTCTTCATACAAGGTGAGGAGGTAGAAGACGCTCCCGAAGATGTCCACATGGAACTCAGCCCCAGCCTCGGCCGCGTGCCACGCACGACCGCACGGAGCGGGCACCCCGTAGAGGACCGGTATGGACGTATGCGACGATCGGCTGGTGAGCTGCCCTGCCGCTGCGCAGGAGGTCGAGGGCAGCGGGGGTCGAGCATGAGATGCGCGAGCGGACGAACCGGCAACGATGGAACCTTGAGCCAGTCCTCTCGGGGGGATCCAAAGAGGACATCTGGGAACGTGATTCGGGATGAGCGCAGGTCGCCAACAAGCTGGACCGTCGTCCTGGGCCCATCATGGGACTCAAGCTCATAGTCGAGACCGAGCCATTCCGAGAAGACAACATCGAAGACATACCGTCGTTCCGCGACACGATTGGGAGGCGCGCAGATTTCGGACGGTAGGCTTGTCGGTCACGCCTGTGACTCCCTACGGCGATTTCCTGATGGGGTCGCGTTCCATCGCAACCTGCGTCCCGCCGGCTTGACGAGGCCCTGTCGGCCGTGGCCGGGTCGCCGCGGTCGGTTCCTGCGTGTGGGGCCCTCGATCTCGGGAATGGCGCCAGTCTGCTAGGGGCCTCAACCCGGCGCGCACCGAGTAGGGCCTCGCGCTGCCCGGGCACCAAGCGCGTTCCCAGCGTGACTTGAACGCGGCGATCGAGCGGATATTCGCGCCACACAGGTGTGCCATTCCTCGCTCCGCGGGGCTGCGTGGTCCATCGCGAAGCGCCACAGAAGAGGCCAGGCCCGACAGAGGCTTCGGGTTCTTCTCACTCCTGCGAGCCAAAGGATGCCTCGCGCACCGGGCACATGGAGAATGACGCACGAGCTCGGGCGGCCTGGCCGGAGGCATCAAAGCGGGACCGTTCATTCTTCAGGTTGTCGGCTCCGATCAGATCACCGGCTGCACGAAGTTCGCGAGCGCCCATCCCAAGGGAACGTCCCACACGATCCTCGGTCGCCTCCAGGCAGTGGATCGCGGGGCAAACATCACTGACCCTCTCGGCAGTCATTCCGTTCGCGGCCGCCTTGGCAATGTCGGCTCTGTGACTGGGGTCGAGGCTACTAGGGCTGACTGGGAAGTCCAGCCAATACGTGTATCCGACCCCGACCAAGAACCCGCTCCAACTCCACGGACGCACGTCGTCCACGTCCGGCGGCAAGATGAGCTGGTTCGCGGCCCCTCGCCGCTTCATCTCATCAACGAGGGGCGACGCAATCCTGAGCCACTCGGCCGTTAGGCCACTCGGCTTTTGGCGCTCATTGCGGATAACGACCGAAAGGTATGGGTTCTTGGGGGGCAAATTCACGCACCCGTGGGTCGAGATGCAAGACGGCTCGTGCCTCGGCTCGGTCATCCGCTCCTGTCGAGTAACGCCAAGGCTTTAGCCGGCTCGCCATGCGTTGTACTCGAGCCAACCTGGAAGTTCGAGTGGGGCTTTGACGGCACGGCCCTCCTCCCGCATCGGACGTGTTGTCAGCTGCTGAGACGTTGTGACTTAGTGATGCGGAAACCTTGCTCACGCACCCGACGACTCAAGATAACCGGCCCGGCGAGCGTCGCGGGTCCACGCCACTGGCCGCAGGGATGTCTTCGCCGGCCGGTTGTCCGCGTGTTCGCCACCGAAGTCTTCCGGGCCATCGTCGGGATCGCCAACGGGATCCTGGTCGCGCGACTCCTTGGCCCCTGATCCAGGCGCAGGAGCAGGCGAGCCGCACCATCGGGCTGCTTTCGCTCGTCTCCTTCACGCTGATCTTCGTCATCCTCTACAGCCGCTATCGCTCGACCGCGTGGCGCTCATCATCATGGGGAGCGTGCCGCTCGCCTTGATCGGCTCGGTCGCGGCGCTCTGGCTTGCGGGGCAGCCGCTCTCCGTCGCCACATGATCGGGTTCATCACGCTGACCGGCATCGCGGCGCGTAACGGCATCCTCAAGATGAGCCACACCATCAATCTCTCGCTGCACGAGGGCGTGAACTGGGGAGAGGAGTTGGTCATGCGCGGCAGCCTTGAGCGCTTGACGCCGGTGTTGATGACGGCTCTGTCGGCAGGCGTAGCGCTTGTGCCGCTGCTGATCGACGCGTCGACGCCGGGCAAGGAAATCCTGCATCCGGTCGCGGTGACGATTTTTGGCGGCTTGATCAGCGCCACGCTGCTCGACGCGTTCCTCACCCCGGTCCTGTTGCTGAGATTTGGCCGCATCCCGGTCGAGCGGCTGCGTGCCGGCGGCAGGGCCAGCCGGAGGGCCGGAGTCCAGGCATCCGCCATCGAATCATTTATGCTGAGTCCACGAGAAAGGGAACCTCCAATGAATTCAAAAATATTTCTCGTCATCGGTGCCCTGATCTTCGCGCTTCCGGTGCAGGCCCATGACTTACCCAAAGGATCGCACGGTGGACGGATAGTTGCGGCCAGCGACTATCACGTCGAGTTGGTGGCGAAGGACGGCCTTGTCGAAGTTTTCCTGACGGATGCCGCGGACAAGCCGGTTATGCCGGCGGGCTTCAAGGGTGTCGCTGTCCTGGTGAGCGGCGGAAGAAGTCTGCGCGTGCCGCTGGAGCCAGCAGACGGCATCAAGCTTTTCCGGGCGAGCGGAGGGGGCCGTTCCCAGCGAGCCCAAAGGCGTGATTCAGATCACCGCGCCCACCGGCAAAACGATGCAGGCCAAATTCAACTGACTGGAATCGGTTCGGTGCCGGGCGGATTAGGAGCGAGCTGAAGGCGCGGCGCAATCGGCGTTACGGCCGGACGTAGCTCCAGCCCTGCTCCTGTAACTCCATCAGCCGCACCACGCCGGATGGCACGACGGTGGCCTCGGATCAGCTTGACCGGCTTGCCTTCCTTCTTTTCCACGTTGGTCATGGTGTTGCGGCAGGCCGGAAGGACGCGCCGGCAGCGTCTCGCGCAACGCCTTGATCTTGCTCCTTCACCGGCGAGGTGTCCTCGCGCAGCATGTGCAGGCCCTGCGCATAGGCGACGAACTCGATCGAAACCTTCTCGCCGCGCTCCTCGTAATAGTCGACCACGTTGCCGGCGTTGTTCAGCGCCATGTTCATCAGGTCGGGATCGTTCTGGTCGACATGGATCACCAGCCGGTGCGGGCGCTCGCCTTCGGCCGATGCGCCGCGCACGGATGCCGCCACGGCCGCGAAGCCTGCCGCCAACACGCCGAGAATGCCTCTGCGGTCCATGGGTCGCCTCCGTCTTTGTGATCGAACGATCAGGGATCCAGCTCGGTGTCCCAATAGAGATAGTCGAGCCAGCTGTCGTGCAGATAGTTCGGCGGGAACAGCCGGCCGTTGCGGTGCAGATGGTGCACGCTCGGCTGGAACGGCATCTGCGACGGCCACATCCGCGCCTCGGCCATCGTCAGGTTGCCCTTGCGCAGATTGCAGGGCGAGCAGGCGGCGACGACGTTGTCCCAGGTCGTGTGGCCGCCGCGCGAGCGCGGCAGCAGATGGTCGAAGGTCAGGTCGTCGCGCGTAGCCGCAATACTGGCAGGCGAACCGGTCGCGCAGGAAGACGTTGAACCGGGTGAAGGCCGGCTGCGTCGCGGGCTTCACGAAGGTCTTGAGCGAGACCACGCTCGGCAGCTTCATCTCCAGGCTGGGGCTGTGCACCGCGCGGTCGTATTCGGCGACGATGTTCACGCGCTCGAGGAACACCGCCTTGATGGCGTCCTGCCAGGACCAGAGCGACAGCGGGTAGTAGCTGAGCGGGCGGAAGTCCGCGTTGAGCACCAGTGCCGGAAAGCCGGTCGGCGATACATGCACGTTCAAGGCAGAGCTCCTCGTCTCCTTCCCCGACGAACCATGACGACGACATAGTCTATAGGGCAGCATGACTGAATTGTGAAGCCTGCTCCGAGGCTTATGCATGAGGGCTTAGCCCGGACCGCCCGCCGGCGGCGGGCGGCACGACGCGCCTTGGCGCGACTCACTGCGCCTTGGCGCGGCGGCTTCGGCCTGCGCTTCAATGGCCCGACACCAACCGGGATGACCAAGCTCATGCGGCGAATACTACTGCTCGCGCTTTTTGCGATCGGCGCGTCTTCCTCGGGCGGCAACGACGCCGTCTATGCCGCAGGCCTATCCCAGCAAAGTCATCAAGCTCGTCGTGCCGGCCGGACCCGGCGGCCCGACCGACGTCCTGGCACGGCTGATCGGTGACCGCATGGCGGCCGCGCTCGGCCAGGGCGTGATCGTCGACAACCGCGGCGGCGCCGGCGGCGCGATCGCCGCGAAGGCGGTGGCCGGTGCCGACCCCGACGGCTACACGCTGCTGTTCGGCAATACCGCGACGCTCGCCAACATCCCGGCGGTGTCGAAATCGCCGGCTACGACGCGTCGAAAAATTTCGCCGCCGTCGCCAAGGTGATGGATTCCTACCAGGTCCTGGTGATCAATCCGGACCTGCCGATCAAATCGGTGGCCGAGCTCACCGCCTACGGCAAGGCCAATGCCGGCAAGCTCAACTACGGCGCCGCCGGCCCGGCCAACCTGACCAATCTCGCCGGCGAACTCTACAAGCTCAAGGCCGGACTCGATTTCGTCGCCGTGCACTTCAAGAGCGGGGCGGAATCGCTGACATGCGTGCTGGGCGGCCAGTGCCAGTTCACCATCGACAACGTCACGGCGGTGCGCGCCTTGATCGACGACAAGAAGCTGCGGCCGCTCGCCGTCACCAGCGCCGCGCCGGCAGAAGGACTATCCCGATCTGCCGACCATGATCGAGGCGGGCGTGCCGGATTACGTGGTGACGAGCTTCTTCGGCGTGGTGGCGCCCGCCGGCACGCCCGCGCCGATCGTCGCGCGCCTCAACGCGCGTGATCAACGAGGCCCTCAAGACGGACGCCGTGCGCGCCAGCATGCAGAAGCTCGGCGCCGAGCCCACGATCGAGACGCCGGAACAGTTCGGCGCCTTCATCGCGGCCGAGACCCGCAAGTGGACCGAGATCGCCAAGGTCGCCGGCATCAGCGTGGATTGATCTGCGCCTCTACGCGCCGCGCGCGCGATCGATCACCGCCAGCGGATCGGCGGCCGCGTCGCCGTGCCAGGCGATGTGCTGATCGGGCCGCACCAGCACGAGCTTGCTGCGATAGAGGCCGGCGGGAGCCGCGAGCCGCAACGTCTTGAGCGGAACGCCGCGCGTGCGTGCCGCCGCCTCGAAGGCGCCGGCTGCGTCCGGTGCACCGAAATCAAGCAGCGTGAAGCCATGGCCGAACTCGTCATAGGCGGCATGGCCGGGCGCGAGCCAGACATGCGGCGCGCGCGCGCCCGGCCGGTCGAGCGGCGTGTAGGCGTCCCAGGTGTCGGGTGGCGCAGGCGTGCCGTCCGGCCAGACGATCGGCGAGCTTTCGTAGCGCTCGCCGAGCTGGATGCCGACGGTGAGATATTGCGGCCGGTCCTCTTCCATGATGCGCAGGCCGAATGTCTTGCGCGCGCCATCGGCCGCCGGCGCTGTCGTCCTCGAAGCCGGGCCACAAGGTCCAGCCGTCCATCACCTGCGTGCAGCGCACGCCGAGCTGCACGTTGCGCACGCCGATCGGCCGCCGCTCGATCTCGTAGCTGTCGAGAAGATGCGGACCGGCCCAGCCCTGATGCACGGCGGCAAGCTTCCAGCCGAGATTCATCACGTCGCCGATGCCGGTGTTCATGCCGAGCCCGCCGAGCGGGGTGAACAGGTGCGCGGCGTCGCCGGCGAGAAAGACCGGGCCGGATTGATAGTGCTCGGCGACCAGCGCGAGCCCGCCGGTCCACGGTCCGCCGGAGATGATCTCGAACGGAATGTCCGCGCCGATCATCGCGCGGATCACCGCTTTGCCGTCGACCTGCTGCCAGTCGGTCTCCGCCGGCACCTGGTAATGCACGACCCAGGTTTCGCGCCCGTCCTGGGAATACATCATGCCGCGCATGTCGGGGTTGATGATCCAGGTCATGTTGGTCGGCGGCCGCCGGCTCGCCGCCATCAGGGTCGGCGAGCGGATGTAGAACGACAGCATGGTGCCGCCCATGAAGGCGCGGCGCGTGGTGCCGTCCTCGCCGGTCATGCCGATGCCGAGCGCGCGGCGGACCGTGCTGCCGGCGCCGTCGATGCCGAGGAGATAGCGTGCCTTGATGCGGGAGCGTTCGCCGGTGACGGTGTCCTCGACATCGGCGAGCACGTGGTCGTCGTGCACGGCAAACGATGTGAGCCGCCGGCCGAAATGCACCTGCGCGCCCGGCTGGCTTTCGGCGCAGCGCCGCAGCACGCGTTCGAGCACGATCTGCGAGACGTTGTTGGGAATTTCCGGCGTCGGCCAATCGGAATAGGGCCGCGGCAATCGGCCGAACTCGTGCCCGCAGAACCGCGTCACATAGGCGGAGGCGCGCGCAACATCGTTTGGCAAACCCTCGGCGCGCAACTGATCGGCGATGCCGAGCCGCCGGAAGTGCTCCATCGAGCGCGCATTGGTGTTGTTGCACTTGGGGTGCTGCGCGGTCTCGAGCTTCTCGGTGACGAGGATGTGCGGAACGCCGCGCCACGACAGCTCGATCGAAGCCGAAAGACCGACCGGCCCGCCGCCGACGATCAGCGCAAATGTTTCCGCGTCCATCACGTTGATCTCTTCACCGGAGATTTGCGCAGTGACCCGTCGCGTCAGCGCGCGCCGGCCATGCGGCGCGCCAGGAATTCGCCGCCGTGGCGCAGGCCTTCCTGGTCGATGCCGTGGCCGATGCCCGTGCGAGAGGTGCCACTCGACCGGCACGCCGAGCGACGGCAAGCCCGCTCGAGGCGTGGAACAGCGCCTGCGCCGGAATGAGATCGTCCTGGTCGCCGTGGATCAGCAGCACCGGCGGGCGCGACTTGATCTCGGCCGCGAACTGCTCGGGCTTGGCGTCGGGCGGCACCACCAGCAGCCCGGAATAGCCGACGATCGCGAGCGGCGGCGTGGCGCGCCGCAAGTCCGACATGCAGCGCCATCATGGTGCCCTGGCTGAACCCGACCAGCGCCAGCGCCGAGGGCGGCAGGTTGCGGCGCTTGAGCTCGGCGTCGAGAAACTGCATTGAGCACGGGGGCGGCCTTGTTGGCGCCGACCCAGCGCTCGTTCGGATCGCGGAATGTCAGCGGAAACCATTGCCGGCCGGTCGGCGCCTGGCCGCACGGCTCCGGCGCGTGCGGCGAGACGAACGCGGCGTGCGGCAGCAGCCCCTGCCAGGCGCGGCCGATGTCGATCAGGTCGTTGCCGTCGGCGCCATAGCCGTGCAGGAACACGACGAGCTGACGTGGCCGCGCCCGAGCGCGGTTCGAGCCGCGGACCGTCGAGTTGCACGGCCATCAGGCCCTCCGCTTCTTTCGCTGTGGCTTGCCTTTCTTGGCACTGACGCCACGGGTGGTCTCTTCTTTTCGACGCCGCCGGCGTGGCTTGTGGTCGCGCCGCCGCAACCAGCAGGCCCTCGCGCTGCTTCCTCGCGCGATAATAGGTCCAGAGCAGGCGCGCCGCCACCGCGCGCCACGGCCGCCAGCGTTCGGCGAGCGGGCCCATCGTCCTTGGTGGTCGGCCGCGTCTTCAGCTCCAGCAGCGAGCTTGCGCGGCCTCCTGCAAGGCGAGGTCGCCGGCCGGCCACGCGTCGGCGTGGCCGAGGCAGAACAGGAGATAGATGTCGGCGGTCCATGGACCGATGCCGTGCACGGCGGTGAGCGCCGCGTGCGCCTCGTCGGCCGGCATCTCGGCGAGCGACGTCGAGATCGAGCTCGCCTGTTGCGATCGCCTTGGCGATGGCCTTGAGCGTGCGGATCTTCGGCGCCGAGAGCCCGAGCGCGCTTGAGCTTGTCGGCGCGCGCGCGCAGCACCGCGGCAGGTCGAGCGGATCGAACGCCGCGGTCAGCCGGCCGAGGATCGCCGCGGCGCTGGCGGTCGAAAGCTGCTGCGCCGACGACGATCGAGACAGGCCGGCAAAGCCATCGGCGCGGCGGCGCAGCGGCGGCCGCGTCGGCGAACGCCAGCACGTGACCGAAGCGCGCGTCGGCCTCGACGAGGCGTGCGATGGCGGGATCGAGATCGGCTTCGGTGTGGATGAAGAAGGACATGCCGGGCGCGAAGCATCTACAATTATGCCCGCAACGCAACCGTTTTCTGGGCCCCGATGACCGCATCCCGTCTTCCGCTTCGCGCCGAGCCCGAACGGCTATCTGCATCTCGGCCATGCGCTGTCGGCGCTGCTCAATTTCGAGATGGCGCGCGCCGTCGGGCGGGCGCTTCCTGCTGCGCATCGAGGACATCGACGCGACGCGCTGCCGGCCGGAATTCGAGGCGGCGATCTACCAGGACCTCGCGTGGCTCGGGCTTGCCTGGGAGGAGCCGGTGCGGCGGCAAGCGCGAGCATTTCGACGACTACCGCGCGGCGCTCGGCAAAGCTCGACGCGCAGGGCCTGATCTATCCGAGCTTCGAGAGCCGCGGCGAGATCGCGCGTCTGGTCGCCGAGCGCGAGGCGCAGGCGCCCTGGCCGCGCGATCCGGACGGCGCGCCGCTCTATCCCGGCACGGCGCACAGATGAGCGCCGGCCGAGCGCGAGCGGCGCATCGCCGCCGGCGAGCCGTATGCGCTCCGCCTCGACATGGCGGCCGCGATGGCGCGCGCCGGCGCCGATCGCCTGGAGCGAAACCGGCAGCGGGCCCGCGGGCGAGACCGGACGCATTGCCGCGAACCCTGCCGCCTGGGGCGACGTCATCGCTGGCGCGCAAGGAGACGCCGACCAGCTATCATCTCTCCGTCGTGGTCGACGATGCCGCTGCAGGGCGTCACCCATGTGGTGCGCGGCCAGGACCTGTTCTGGTCGACCAGCGTCCACCGCCTGCTGCAGGCGCTGCTCGGCCTGCCGGCGCCGGTCTACCACCACCACCGGCTGATCCTCGACGCGGACGGCCGCAAGCTGTCGAAATCGACCCGCGCCACCGGCCTGCGCGAACTGCGCGCGCGCGGGCGCAACTCCGGCCGATATCCGCCGGATGGTCGGGCTCGCTTGAGCCGGCGCGCCATGGGCCTATTCGTGACACGGCTCCAGGCCGGCCGGGGGTGACATGGCAAAGCCGAGAGCGACGACAGCGCCGCCGAAAACGGCGAACCAAGGCTGCGCCGGCGGGCGACGACGCCAAGCGCGTCCGCCAGCGCGTCCCAAGCTCGATCGCGCGCGATCGAGATCGACGCTCGCCGGACCTCGCGCACGATATCCGCACGCCGCTGACCGGCATCCTGGCGCTGGGCGAACTGCTTGCGACCTCCGAGCTTGGCCGAGCGCGAGCGCGGCTGGGCGGCGGCGATCAAGGGCGCGGCCGAGCATCTCGGCGCTGCTCACCACGCTGGTGGTCGATGCCGCCAAGGCGCGCCGTCGAAGCGGCTCGTGCTGCGGCGCGAGCTGTTCTCGCCGCGACGGCTGGCGCAGTCGGTCGCGGCATCGCTCGCGGCGCGCGCGCAGGCCAAGGGGCTCGACGTCGGAAGCCGACATCGCCGCCGATCTGCCGGACGCGGTGATCGGCGATCCGGTGCGGCTGCGCGGCGCGCTCGAAAACCTGGTCGACAACGCGGTGAAGTTCACCGAGCGCGGCAGCGTCCGGCTTCGACGGCGGCGTCGGCGCGGCGCCGCGCGCGGCCGCGTGCGGCTGGCGTTCACGGTGACCGACAGCGGCATCGGCATCACCGCCGCCGAGATCAAGCGGCTGTTCCGGCCGTTCGCGCAGGCGAACGAGAAGATGGCGCGGCGCTACGGCGGCGCCGGCCTCGGGCTGGTGTTCGTCAAGCGTATCGCCAAGGCGATGGGCGGCGAGCTCGCGGTGACGAGCAAGCCCGGCCGCGGCAGCACGCTTTCGCGCTGACGCGTGGTCGTGAAGGTCGCAGGCCGTCGGCGGCGACGAACGCCGGGCGCCGCCGGCGCGCGCCGGTCGCGCTGCGGCCGCTGCACGTGCTCTGCGTCGAGGACAATCCCTACGGCCGCGTCGTGCTCAACACCATTCTGCCCGAGCTCGGCCATCGCGCCGATTTCGTCGGCAGCGGCGAGGCGGCGGTCGAGGCGGTCGCGCGCAGCGCGCTACGATGCGGTGCTGATGGACGTGGCGCTGCCGGGCATCGACGGCATCGAGGCGACGCGGCGCATCCGCGCGCTCGCCGGCAGCGCGAGCCGCGCATTCCGATCATCGGCGTCTCCGGCCGCACCGACCGCAGCGACGAAGCGGCCGGCGCGCGCCGCCGGCATGAACGGCTATCTCACCAAGCCGCGCGTCGCCGAGCGCGCTGACGGCGGCGTTCGAGGCGCTGGCGGCGCATCGCCGTGAAGGCCTGTCAGCGGCTACCGGATTGCCGGCTGACGTAATCGTCCCAGGCTGCCTGCATGCCGGCGTCGAGCGCCGTCTCGTCCTTGAACAGGGCGGCGTGGGCCGAGCGGAGCGTCGTCGGCCAGGACTTCCTCGGCATCGCTCTCGATGCCGGCGAGCACCTGCGGCGACGTCATCGGGGCATTCGACGAAGTTCGGCATCCGGTGCGAGTAGGCATGACGCGACCAGCGTGCCTGGCGCGTAGCTCGAACCGACCGCCTTGGTCAGCGACCATGCCGCGACTTCGAGGCGCAATACGTGCCCTGCACCGGCGCGTTGAACCAGCTGACGACCGACAGGATGTTGACCAGCGCGCCGCCGCCGTTGCGCTTGAGCACGGCGCGAACGCACGGCACATGGCGAGCGTGCCGAAGTCAGTTCGCTCCATCTCGCGCCGCGCGTCGTCCATGGTCGGCGCGCCGAGCGCCGGCGTGAAGGCCGCGATACCTGCGTCGTTGATCAGGATGGAGACATCGCCGCAGCGCTGGGCCGCGGCAGCAAGCTGGTCCTCTTGCGACTCGAGCCGCATGGATCGATGCAGTCCGTCGCGCGCGACGTTCTCGACCTGTCTCGCGGCGGCGTGAACTCTAGCATCCGACCCCAGCGCGCCATGCGCGTGCGACGATCCTTCGATCGCATTTCTGGAGCGCTTGAGGTTGCCACGCGCAGTCGGAGCCGACGACTACAGCGCCTTGTCGGCGCTCTTTCGACGATCCGACCAGATCCGTCATGATGCGGTTGAGCTCGAAATCCTTCGGCGTGTAGACGGCGGCGACGCCGGCCTGCTTCAGCGCTGCGGCGTCCTCCGGCGGGATGATGCCGCCGACCACGACCGGCACGTCGTCGAGGCCGGCCTCCTTCATGCGCGTCGACCACGTCCTTGACCAGCGGCAGGTGCGAGCCCGACAGGATCGACAGCCCGACCACGTGCGCCTTCTGCTCGCGCGCCGCGTCGACGATCTCGGCCGGCGTCAGCCGGATGCCCTCGTAGACCACCTCCATGCCGGCGTCGCGCGCCCGCACCGCGATCTGCTCGGCGCCGTTGGAATGGCCGTCGAGGCCGGGCTTGCCGACCAGGAATTTCATCCGCCGGCCGAGCTTCTCGACACGCGGTCGACGTCGGCGCGCAGGTCGTCGAGGCCGCCGGACGTCGTTGCGCATGGCGCGGCCGACGCCGGTCGGCGCGCGGTACTCGCCGAAGCCTCGCGCAGCACCCGCCCCATTCGCCGGTGGTGACGCCGGCCTTCGCGCAGGCGATCGAGGCCGGCATGATGTTGCGGCCGTCGCGCGCCGGCGCGCGCAGGTCCTCGAGCGCGGCCTCGACGGCCTTCTGCGTCGCGCGCAGCGCGCCAGGCCTTGAGCCGCGCGATCTGCTCGGCCTCGACCTCGTGCGGCACCGTCAGGATCGCGTCGTCGCCGGCCGGACGAGCGGCGACGGCTCGGTCTCGATGAAGCGGTTGACGCCGACCACGATCTGCTCGCCGCGCTCGATCGCCTCGACGCGCTGCGTGTTCGAACTCGACGAGCTGCCGCTTCATGTAGCCGGTCTCGACCGCCGCGACGGCGCCGCCCAGCTCGTCGATGCGCTGCGAGTTCGTCGCGCGGCCTCGCGCTTGAGCTCGTCGACCTTGCGCGTCGATCACCGCGCGAGCCGTCGAACATGTCGCCGTATTCCAGCAGGTCGGTCTCGTAGGCGAGGATCTGCTGCATGCGCAGCGACCATTGCTGGTCCCACGGCCGCGGCAGGCCGAGCGCCTCGTTCCAGGCCGGCAGCTGCACCGCGCGGGCGCGCGCGTTCTTCGACAGCGTCACGGCCAGCATCTCGATCAGGATGCGCGCGACGTTGTTCTCCGGCTGCGGCTCGGTCAGCCCGAGCGAATTGACCTGCACGCCGTAGCGGAACAGCCGCTGCTTGGGATCGGTGACGCCGTAGCGCTCGCGCGGTGATCTCGTCCCACAGCTCGGCGAACGCGCGCATCTTGCAGATCTCGGTGATGAAGCGCAGGCCGGCGTTGACGAAGAACGAGATGCGGCCGACCACCTCGCCGAATTTCTCCTGCGTCCACCTCGCCCGACGCCTTCACGGTGTCGAGCACCGCGATCGCGGTGGCGAGCGCGAACGCCAGCTCCTGCACCGGCGTCGCGCCGGCTTCCTGCAGATGGTAGGAGCAGATGTTCATCGGATTCCACTTCGGCATCTCCGCGGTGGTGAACAGGATCGTACGTCCTTGATCAGCCGCATCGACGGCGCCGGCGGAAACACGTAGGTGCCGCGCGAGAGATATTCCTTGATGATGTCGTTCTGGGTCGTGCCGTGCAGCTCGGCGCGCGGCGCGCCCTGCTCGTCGGCGACCGCGATGTAGAGCGCCATCAGCCACGCCGCGGTGGCGTTGATGGTCATCGAGGTGTTCATCGTGCCGAGCGGGATGCCGTCGAACAGCGCGCGCATGTCGCCGAGATGGCAGATCGGCACGCCGACCTTGCCGACCTCGCCGCTCGGCCAGCGCGTGGTCGGCAGTCGTAGCCGGTCTGGGTCGGCAGATCGAAGGCGACCGAGAGGCCGGTCTGCCCCTTGGTCAGGTTCTTGCGATAGAGCGCGTTCGAATCCGCGCGCGTTCGAGTGGCCCGCATAGGTGCGGAAGATCCACGGCTTGTCGCGCTCGCGCGCACCGCTGGTCGATCGCTCAGCTTCGACGCCGCCTTCACTGGCATGCGATTGGTGCAATGCAGCATACTTGCGATTCGCCGCAAGCGCGATCATTGGCGTCACCGAAAGCCACGTGACCGTCGCCGGGATCGTTGATCACGGCGACAGACCCGCGGGAATGGACGCGTACGCGAGTACCGATCAGCGCGCCGGATGAATCCGACGATGACCAGCAGGATGACCGCCCCGATGGTGGCGTTGACGATCGACGCCGACGATGCCGGCGGACGGAGAGAAGCCGAGCAGCGGCAGCAGCCACCCGGCGACCAGGGCGCCGACGATGCCGACGACGATGTTCCAGAGCAGGCCGAAGCCGAAGCCTCGACGACCTGTCCGGCCAGCCAGCCGGCGATGGCGCCGACGATCGAGCATGATGATGAAGCTGTAGATCCCGACACACGAAGCGCCTCGCTCGCGCAGGTAGCGACGCACCGTGAGCGTTCGATCAGGCGGAGCAGGAACAGCAGGATGCACGCGCCGATGGCGGCGCTGATGATCGAGGTCAGCCACCACGGTCCAGACCGGCGAGATGGAGCACGCCCCATGAGCCAGCCGCCGATGAACGCGCCGATCACGCCGACGATCAGATCGCCGATGAGACCAAAGCCGCTGCCTTCATGATCTGGCCGGCGAGCCAGCCCGCGATCAGGCCGATGATCAGAAAGATGATCCGACTTTGACCTTCCATGGCGCGAACCCTCCAGCGTGATGCCGGCGACAGAGGCGCGGCTTGTGTGCACACGTCCCAACGGACGATCACGCGATAGGCAGCGCTGTCAGCGGCGTAACGCTGAATCGCAAACGCCGGTATCTTTGCCGCGGTGCAGGCGATTCCGACCGCCGGCAATCTGCCTCGCCTGTTGCGCCGCAACATGAATTGCGGCAGACTGTTTGGAGTCAGTTCGATCATACCGGCGTGCGGGAGATAGCGCATGTCGACGGTTGCACGGACCGCCGTCGAAGCCGCTGCAGGGCCCAAGGACCTCTACGAGATCGGCGAAATCCCGCCGCTCGGCCATGTGCCGGCGAAGATGCACGCCTGGGCGATCCGCAAGGAGCGCCACGGCCCGCCCGAACAGTCGATGCAGCTCGAGGTGGTGCCGACCTGGCCGATCGGCGAGGACGAGGTGCTGGTCTCGTGATGGCCGGCGGGCGTCAACTACAACGGCGTCTGGGCCGGCGCTCGGCATTCCGATCTCGCCGCTCGACGGCCACAAGAACCCGTTCCACATCGCCGGCTCCGACGCCGTCCGGCATCGTCTGGGCGATCGGCTCCAAGGTGCGGCGCTGGAAGGTCGGCGACGAGGTCATCGTCCACTGCAATCAGGACGACGGCGACGACGAGGACTGCAACGGCGGCGATCCGATGCTCTCGCCCTCGCAGCGCATCTGGGGCTACGAGACGCCGGACGGCTCGTTCGCGCAGTTCTGCCGGGTGCAGTCGCGGCAGTTGATGCCCAAGCCGAAGCATCTCACCTGGGAGGAGTCGGCCTGCTACACGCTCACGCTCGCCACCGCCTACCGCATGCTGTTCGGCCATCCGCCGCACACGCTCAAGCCCGGCGACTACGTGCTGGTGTGGGGCGCCTCCGGCGGGCTCGGCGTGTTCGGCGTGCAGCTCGTGCGCCGCCTCCGGCGCCAACGCCATCGGCATCATCTCGGATGAGAGCAAGCGCGAATACGTGCTCGATCTCGGCGCCAAGGGCGTGATCAACCGCAAGGACTTCAACTGCTGGGGCCAGATGCCGAAGGTCGACACGCCCGAATACAACGACTGGGTCAAGGAGGCGCGCAAGTTCGGCAAGGCGATCTGGGACATCACCGGCAAGCGCGACGTCGACATCGTGTTCGAGCATCCGGGCGAGGCGACGTTCCCGGTGTCGCTGCCTGGTGGTGAAGCGCGGCGGCATGGTGGTGTTCTGCGCCGGCACCTCGGGCTACAACATCACCTTCGACGCGCGCTACGTCTGGATGCGGCAGAAGCGCGTGCAGGGCTCGCATTTCGCCCATCTGAAGCAGGCGTCGGCCGCCAACCAGTTCGTGCTCGACCGCCGCATCGATCCGTGCATGAGCGAGGTGTTTCCCTGGGCGAAGATCCCGCTACGCGCACGAGATGATGTGGAAGAACCAGCACAAGCCCGGCAACATGGCGGTGCTGGTCAACGCGCCGCGCACCGGGCTGCGGACCTTGGAGGACGTGGTGGAGGCGGCCAGCGGCGGCGACGAAGGCTCTGGTAAACA
>CAVZML010000012.1:0-216349 GCA_963776395.1 uncultured Chloroflexia bacterium
CGCCGGGCACGAGCGGGAGGCGGGGAACGACATCGGAACCCTCCATGTGGCTCTCCCGCTGGCACGAACCCGACCCCGGCGCCCGGCTGCCACTGATCGCTGCCGAGCGGGACCGGGCAAGGCTCAGCCCCATGGTTGCGATGGAGCCGGTCCTGCGAGCATGGCTCGGGCGCGTCGGCGCGTTTCGGAGGTCGCTCGAGCACCAGCGGCTCGTCAACCTGGCCGAGACGTACCTGCCCGGCCCGCCGGTCCCGATCGACGTCCTCGGGGCCGCCACCGTCGTCGACCTGCTCCCGATCGCGCCCCTGACGGGCAACCTCGCCCTCTCGTTCGTGGCCCTCTCGTACGCCGGACATGTCACGATCGCCATCCGCGCCGACGGGGACGGCTTTCCCGATCTCGACGTGCTCGTGGGGGCCATGGAGGCGGACTGGAGGAGGCTCGAGGGATCGACACGGCCGCACCGGTCCTGAGGGACGTCGACCCGCACATCCTCGCCGGTGGTTCCGGCCGTATGCTCGGCCCGATCACGCACACGGAGAGCGAACCTTCATGCAGACGGATGGCGGTGACACGGCGCGCGCCGCGCAGGCGCTCGAGCTGGCGCTGGACGAGGCGCTCGCCGAGCTCCCGGCCGGAGACCGGGGTGCCGCGCCCGAGGACGTGGACTACCACTGGCTCCGGGTCGGCATGTGGCTCGGGCTGGAGCATCCGGAGCAGGCGCGCCACCTGCTCGATCTGATCGGGGCGCTGGACTCCGACCTGGCGGCGCAACGCGCGGTCGGTGCCGGCGATGCTGCCCCTGCCGGCGGTCGCGGCGACGGTGGGCCCGAGGGCTCCGGCCAGGTTCCGCTCCTCTCGTCGCTCCTCGTGCGCAGCGCCGCGATGTCGGGCCCGGATCGGGCGGACGCGGGGCCGGAGGTGACGTTCGGGTGGGCCGGCCGGCTCACGCGCGGCCAGATCCTGACGCTCGGACGCACCGCCCTCGAGATGCTGGCGGCGGGCGATCCGCCGGACATCGGCCGCGGCTTCGGCCTCGCCTGGGACGGCGGCGTGCGGATCCCGCGCCACGAGCTCGACGCGATGTTCCGGGAGTTCACCGAGCTCGAGCTCACGGCGGCGAGCGTGCTGGTCGGGCGCGACCTGAGGGCGGGAGGGTCCGCCCCACGACCAGCTTCACGACCCCAGGGCCTCGGTGGCCTGCTCGGCCAGCTGGTGCCGCGCGGGCGCCCGGAGGAGTCGGAGGCCGCAGCCGCGATCGAGGCGAGCGGCGAGCCGGGTCGGAAGGGGCTCGTCGCCCTCTGGAACGTGTGGGTGGCGAACCGCTACCGGACGCTCATCCCGCAGGCCACGTTCGAGCTGCTGGTCCATCCCTGGGTCACCGTGGTGGGCCCGCTGCCCGACGGCCTGAGGCAGGCGAGGGACGGTCCGGCCGATTCGTGATCGCCCGGGGCCGAGGCCTGGTAGGCCGATCCCGGCGAGCCCGCCTGCCTGAGCGCTGGCTACCGGCCGCCCGGGTTCCTTCGTCCAGGGCGACACAAGCCCCAACCAGGACCCCCCCAATCTTCGGCATTGTCAATGGGTTGGTGCGCGTGACATTGTCCCCGCGATATCCGTACTGATGGCTCTTGCCGACCGCGGCATTTCCAGCGTTGCAGGAGGTAGGTGCCGTGGGGCGTCGGTTGGAGTGGGGGCGCCGGGCCGTGGCCGCGGCAGGGACCGTGGTCATCCTCGTCAACGGGTTGCCCAAGGCGGCCGCCGCCGATCCGCTCGGCGGCGCTGACGAGTCGACACTCGCACGCGAACCGCAGCTCACACCTGCGGAGATCGGAGACGGCTCGATCGACGGGCTGCAGTTCCCCGATCCCACCGAGGGCCTGGCCTGGTCACAACCGCCCGCAGGCAGCAACGACGGCGGCGCGCACCTCTCCTATCCGCTGCTGATCCCCAAGGGCCGCGGCATCGCTCCCGACCTCTCATTGTCGTACGACTCGGGCGGTGAAAACGGCTGGGTCGGCCAGGGTTGGGACCTGTCGGTCGGCGAGATCAGCGTCGACACCCGCTGGGGTGCGCCGCACTTCGACGCCAACAAGGAGAGCGAGACCTATCTCCTCGACGGCGACATGCTGATCCCCAACTCCCTGGGCGCGACGTGGGCTCGACCGCGTGCACGGCGACCGCCAGGACTACACCCGCCAGGTGGAGACCGAGTACCAGCAGATCATCCGCCACGAGGTGCCCGGCGAGGGGCCCGAAGGGCTACTTCTGGGAGGTCCACGACAAGGGCGGCAACGTCTTCTGGTACGGCGGCAAGCCTGACCAGGGCGGCCCGACGGCTACGGCAATCTCGACGAACACCAACAGCCCGCTAAACCCCACGATCGACCGCTCGGCGATCGTCACCGACGACGCAACGGCAAACGGCGTGCGCTGGCTGCTGTCGGCGCAGCGCGACGTCGGTGTCAACCAGATCAGCTACCACTACACGACGGTCAATTACCAGTAACGGCGCCAACGGCTGGGTGAAGCAGCCGAGCTGCACGACGTCGGCCACCGTCCTGTGCGCCAAGCCACACCTACCTCAGCAGCATCGACTACACCGACGGCGCCGACGTCGCTCCGGCACCCGAGGCGACGCCGAGTACCAGGTCGTGTTGCAGCGCGAATCGCAGGTCCACCCGAACGAGCCCGTGCGCGCCGACCCGGTCGTCGACGCCATGGGCGGCTACGTCGATCTGACCATCGACCGCCTGGCCCGCGTCGAGGTGCGCCACGGCGCGCCATCGTACCATGCCCGAACCCCGACGCTGACGGCAACGAGCACCGCTGCGCCACGCGACCTACGACCAGCTCGCCGTCCGCTACGACCTCGGCTACACCACCGGCCCCTTCGGCAAGTCGCTGCTGAGCACGGTCACCCAGGTCGGCACCGACCAGACGACCTCGGCGACGCACACGTTCACCTACTACAACCGCGTCGTCCACCAGGCGACCGGGCACTACAACGGCTTCGCCACGCCCGACGACTGGAACACGCGGCAGCGACCTGCCCGACCGGCTGCTGCTCGACAGCAAGGCCGCGATCGGCGCGCTCGGCTCGTCCGAGAGCAACTCCGGCGAGGGTCACGTCTACATCGGCTTCAACCCCGATCGATCCGCTGAAGGTCGGCTCGTTCGGCGGCTCGCTCCAGATCGGCGGCGGGGCCACCGAGGCCATCGCCGAGTGGCTCGACATCAACGGCGACGGCCTGCCCGACAAGGTCTACCGCGACTCCGACGGCCAGGGCGGCGACGCCAGCGACACAACGACGTCAACCGCGACGGTCCGATCCGCTTCCGGCTCAACAAGGGCGGGCCGCACGGCTCGACCACCTTCGGCGACGAGCAGACGGTCACCGGGATCAACCGCCTGTCCACCGAGGGCAACTTCGGGCTCGAAGGCGCGTTCGAGGCCTTCCCCGGCGTCTCGGTCGCCTTCGGCCTGGGTGCCGAGGTGTCCTGGGGCGACGCCTACTTCAGCGACGTCAACGCCGACGGCCTGCCCGACTACGTGAGCGGCGGCAAGGTGTGGTTCAACCATCTCGACGACAGCGGCGATCCCACGTTCGAGCAGGGCAGCGGCAACACGCCCGTGCCGATCGATGACACGCAGCGCGACGACGACAGCCCTGCCCCAGCAGGTCGCGGACATCCAGGCCAAGCTCGGCCGATGCGAACCCGCTCGTCGACACGGTCCGCCGCTGGACCGCGCCGTTCAAGGGCACGGTCTCGATCGACGCGCCCGTCAAGCTCGACCCGTCGAACGGCTCGTCCGTCGACGGCGTCCGCGTCGCCATCCAGCACGGCGCCACGGAGGTCGCAGCCGCCAACCTGCTCAACACCGGCTCGCAGGCGTTCACCGCGCCGATCACCGACATCACCGTCGACGCCGGGGACGCGATCTACTTCCGGGTCGGCTCGGTCAACGACGGGGCCAACGACGAGGTCACGTGGAGCCCGACGATCACCTACACCGCGATCGACGGCGTCGCCGACATCACGACCGTTCCGACCGACGTCAACGGCCTGTCGCAGATCAAGTACGTCGCCGCTGACGACTTCACCCTGTCCGGGCGCCCCGACACCCAGTCTTCATGCCGTTCAAGGGCACCGTGCATTTCTCGGCCACGATCGACAAGACGAAGGCCACGAGCGACGACGTCACGGTCGTGCTGATGCACAACGGCACGACCGTGCCGGGCTCCGACATCACGCTCGCGGCGGGCTTCATCGGCAGCACGACCGTGCACGCCGACTTCGACGTCGCGGCGCCGGTGCAGCCGGACGATGCGATCCCAACAGTGACCCGCAGCCAGGACAGCGTGACGGTGGAGCTGGTCACGGATACGCCGATCGACCTCCACGCCTTCGACTGGAACCCGACGCATCGCACTACCGCTCGGCCGTCGACGCGGACGGGAAATCCGAGGAACGTGTTCGACGTCCACGGCAACCCCATCACCACGCTCGTCATGACCCCCGAGATCGAGCAGTACCCGCAGCACCTCGCCGGCCACCGTGTCCACGCCGTGGACCTCGGCCACCGGCGACCACGCGCGACGCCACGGTCACCTTCAACCGCGGCGCCGACAGCCAAGGCGGGCACCGCCATCGTCGACGGTCAAGACGCGCACTGGCGTGATCGCCCGCACGACGGTCACCATCCCGGCCTCGCTGGTCGGCGGCGCGTTCGCCGCCGACGTGGACCTCAACGCCGCACTGGTCAGCGGCACCGACTACTGGTTCGACGTCACGATCCGCAACCCCGCGCTCTCCGACAGGGTCCACCTGACGTTGTTCACGCTGCAGGCGGCACGCCGGCCACACGGCATCGACGTGCCGGCGACCCAGCACTGGACGGGCCGGCAGGGCATCTTCCCGCTCGCCTACCGCGGCTGGGCCGTGGCCGGCTACAACGGCAACGGCAGCCGGGCCACCAGACGATCATCAAGGCACCGACTTCGTCATCGACCCGGGCACGCCTGCCGACGACCGTCCAGCAGCCCGCGGGGTTCAACGACCCCAACTACAACCCACCCAAGCAGGACAACTCGTACGCCTACCTGCCGGCCGTGCAGATCGGTGACCATCCCGGGCCTGCCCGCGCCGCATCTCCACCCCGTGTGGGTCGGCAACCGCAGCCAACCTCGTCGCCTCGGCCGCATCGGGTCCGCTCGTCGCGCCTGGGCGCTGACACGGTCTCGATCGGGACGGCCCGCCGGCGGCTCCGGCCGGGCCGTGAACCGCGTGAGCATCACCGCGCCGAGCGCCAAGCTCGCGTTCGGCTCGGCCCGCTGGGGGCGTCGTTCGGCGTCGTCGCCGAGCTTCGGGCTCGTCGACTACAAGGACATGAACGGCGACGGCTACCCCGACATCATCACCCCCAACGCGTGACGTACACCACCCCGCGGGGCGGCTACCTGTCGAGCGGCCAGGACCCTGGCAACCTCGCCGTGACCAACCAGGACCTCACCTTCGCCGTCAGCGCCGGGATCGAGAGCGGGCTGGTCGACATCAAGGGCAACGCCAAGGGCAAGACCAACGCGACCCAGGGTGGCGCCGCCGCCAAGGGCAGCGACGCCGACGACTCCGGCGGGGGCGTCGGTGTCGGCGTCAGCTTCGACGTCAGCTGGACCAGCCCCAACGCATCGGGGCCGAGCGACACGCCGGTCCAGTCCACCGGGACTACCGACCCGGCGCACCAAGTACTCCGACCAGCTCAGCAAGACGCCCGACGGCGCCGCCCGGCGACACCGCGCCGATCCAGCTCGGCCTGGCCGACGTCAACGGCGACGGTCTGCCCGACCGCGTGTTCACCACGCCCCACGGCGTGTTCGCCCGCTACAACCTCGGCTACCGTTCGCCGCGGCGCCGGTGAAGCTCGCGACCGGCGGCTTCGAGTCGCAGGAGTCGTATGCCGGCGGGCTGTCGCTCGGGTTCTCCACGCCGTGGGCGGACTTCTCGGCGGTGCCGCCCTCAACTGGAACGTCGACCTGTCGCGCTACGCATGGGTCGACGTCAACGGCGACGGCATCCTCGACCAGGTCCACAAGATCAACAACACCGACCCGCCGACCGTGCGCTTCGGCACCGGCAGCGGGCATGCTCGCTCCCGAGTCACCTACGGCACGATGGCCGACGCCAAGATCACCGACCAGATCGACGCCGGCCAGCAGGTCTCGCTCGACCGCACCAACGGCCTAGGCGGGCAGTTCGACTTCACCATCGGGCATCGGCCCTCTGTGCATCGTGGCCTGCTACCTGATCATCAACCCGGGAGCGAGCTACCAGAACAGCATCAGCTCCACCGAGGTCGACCTGCAGGACGTCAACGGCGACGGCTTCGCCGACTCCGTGCAGACGCTCGACGACAACTCGCTCAAGGTCAGCCTAGAACCAGCAGGCCGACACGAACCTGCTGGCCACCGTCGCAACCCGCTGGGCGGCACGATCTCGATGACCTACGCCCGCGACGGCAACACCGTCGATCAGCCCGATTCTCGGTGTGGACCCTGGCCGGGTCGACGTCGACGACGGGCGGCCCGGCGACGGCGTGGACGTCCGCCGCACCACGTACGCCTACGAGGGCCTCAAGGCAGACCGCCTGCACCGCGACTCGCTGGGCTACGCCACAGTCGACGGCCACCGAGATCGACACGGGCGCCAACCCGCCCGCGGCGCTGCGCAGGACGCGCACACAGTACCTGAACGACAACGTGTTCAACAGCCGGGCTCGAGATCGCACCCTCGTCACGGACGCCCAGACGGGCGACTGGCTGCGCGGGACCAGGCAGACCTGGAGCCTGCGCGACATCCGCGGCGGCGCCGACCTCGCCAAGCTCGACACCGTCGCCTCCCTCGGCTACTCCATCGCTCCCCTGATGACCAGAGTGGTCACCGAGGTAGGTGTACGGCACGGCCAACGTCGTGGGCCAGTCGTCGACCACCGAGCTGACCTACGACGACCTGGGCGACATCGTCCAGCCAGGCCGACCGTGGCGAGGACGACGACCCCAACGACGACGTCGTCGCCGAGCTACGTGCTACTCGCGCTGCGACATCTCGTCCACGATCGGCTGCGTCGAGCCGACCTGCCGCACGCACCCGTCGCCGATCTGGAACGCCAACCTGTGCCCCACCTGGGTCAGCCTGCCGGTCGTGTTCGACGTGACCAACGGCAAGACCGGCGCTGGTGCGGTGATCTACCGCCACCGCGACGGCCGCAGCGACGATCTGCGACAACGCCTCGGTGACCCACCTCGAGGAGACGATCGGCAACGGCCAGGTGGCCGTCACCGATCTCAACTACGACGCACTGGGGCAGCTACAACCGCATCATCTACCCGGTCGGATGCCAGCGGCCGTCGCTACGCCGTGCACTACGAATGGGACCCGGACGTCACGCCAACATCGCCAAGGTCACCGAGTACGACCTCGAGGGCACCAGGGACGACGTCGATGCCACGTTCGGTCTCCCGACATCCTCCGTGGCGGCGTTCCTCGGCGACTTCTCGGCGCTACGGGCCTCCAGCCGGGCGACATCTCCACGCAGGGCCTCAACTCGTCGGCGACGTTCGACCCGCTGTCCGGGCAGGGTGGCGACGCGCACCGATGCCAACCGCAACGTCACCACCTACACTACGACGCCCTGGCCCGGATCAAGTCGATCAGCAGCCCGCGGGCGACCGACCCGCAGCCGCTGGTGACGTACGAGTACTTCCTCGCACGCCGGCCGCCGACTGCCTACGCGGTCGCCCACCACTACGACTCGTTCCACCCCGGCGACACCATCGACACGGCTACGTTCGTCGACGGCACCGGCAGGGTCGTGCAGACCAAGCACGAGCATCCCTGTTCGCGGCCGCGGGGCAGCCGTCGACCACCGGCATCATCGTCAGCGGGACGACGATCTACGACGCCCTCGGGCGCGCCCGGTCAGCGCAGTACAACCCGACGCAGCAGCACCTGCCATGGGCACCTACGACGCCACCCCACCGGGCGCCACCGACCCGCACACCGACACGGTCTACGACCTGTGGGACTTGCCCAACGAGATCACCGAGCCCGGCAACCGGGTCACCGAACATCGCCTACGAGTACGGCCAGATCGGGACCACCGGTCCGCAGCTCTACCGGACCACCGAGACGGCCCCCAACAGCCGCAAGACCGTCACGTACACCGACATGCGCGACGTCGTGCGAGCCGTCCAGGGACGTGCCCGCCGGCGCGCCCGCGCAGCTGACCACGGTACAACAACGACGGCATGGGCCAGCTGCTCCAGGTCACCGACCCGACGGGCTACGTCACGACGCAACAGTTATGACCTGATGGGCCGGCGCACGTCGACCACCACGCCGGACGGCGGCAAGGTGGACTACGGCTACGACGCCGACGGCCAGCAGATCAGCAAGGTCACCCCCAACCTGCGGGCCACCGGCCAGCAGATCACCTACCGAGTACCAGCTGCACCGGCTGACCAAGATCGACTACCCCGGACGCCGCGCGACGACGTGACCTACACCTATGGCGGCATGGGCGCACCCGGCAACGGTGCCGGGCAGGTGGTCACGACCGAGGACGGCTCGCGGATCCAGAGCGAACAGCTACGACGCCGCCGGCAACGTGGTCAACCAGACCGCCGACGATGAAGCTGCACGGCTGGACAACCCGGGTGTCGACCCGAGCCGACTTCCGTGGCGACGCAGTGGACAGTACGACGGGCTCGGCCGGCTGGAGTCGATGGTCTACCCGGACAGCGAGCGGCTGGCCTACGACTACGACGCCGGCGGGCTGGTGAAGTCGCATCACCGGCGACGAGGACGGCTTCACGAACGTCATCGTCGGGTACCGACGCCCTGGGCAACCCGATCTACCAGGAACAGATCCGATGGACGTGGCACTACCAGTACCTGCAACGACCGGCAGTACGACGTGTTCCTGCGCCGCCGTTACGAGTGGGCTGGGCAACGGCGTGACCACCGAGTTGACCTTCGACGCCAACACGCAGTGGCTGACCCGCGCGCAGACCATCTCGCCCAACCGGGACGTGCAAGAACCAGAGCGCTGCGTACAAGGAGATCCAGGACCTCTCGGTACACGTACGACAGCGTCGGCAACCCGCAGACGTACCGCAACGACATCCCGCCGCCGGTGTCCAACCTATTCAGCGGGCCGACGCAGCGAGACATACACGTACGACCCGTACGAGCGCGTGGTCGGCGCCACCGGCGAGTTCCAGCTGTCGCCCGACAAGCTGCAGCACTACTCGTTGACACTTGAGGTTCGACGCACGCGGCAACGTCATGTCCAAGAACCAGGTCGACCAGATCCGCAACGGCAAGAAGGAGCTGACCCAGACCAAGACCACCTACGCGTTCAGCCGCACCTACAGCGCGGTCAAGCCGCACCAGAGCCGCCACGGCGGGGACCGACAGCTACCCGTACGACGCCGACGGCAACCTGCTGGGCATCAAGGACCGCAAGGACAGCTGGATCCGCGCGATCACCTGGGACGCCAGCGACCGGATGCGCAAGGTCACCGACGGCTCCGATCGAGCACCGACTACACCTACGACGACAGTGGCCAACGCGCGATCGAGCGCGGTCCCGGCGGCGAGACGGCGACCATCAACCCGTGGGTGACCGTGCGCAACGACAACTGAGATGTGCAAGAACATGTGGGCCGGCGACGAGCGGCATCGGCGACGCAGCGAGGACGAGGGCGGCAACCAGGAGCTGAAGCAGTACTTCCTGCACAAGGACCTGCAGGGCAGCACCAACATCGTCACCGACTGTCCTCGGCAACACGTTCCAGCACCACGAGTACTTCGCCACCGGCGAGGTCGTGGGTTGACGACAACAGCACCGTGTTCCGCACCCCGTACCAGTACGGCGGCGGCTACGACGACGAGGTGCGCGCGATCATCAACTTCGGTGACCGCTGGTACGACCCGAGCCGGGAGATGATCTACTCGCCCGACCCGGTCCTGACCGACGACCCGATGGCCATCGTCAGCGAGCCGTCACTGCGGGCGGCCTACTGCGTTCGCAGGGTCGAACGCCGTGGCCAACGTCGACCCGAGCGGCCAGCGGTTCACCCCTGCGCAGGCGAAAGCGTTCATCAAGGCCAACAGGAAGGACGCCAGGGCGATCGTGGCCAAGAGACCCTGCGCATGCGCGCCCGCATCGAGGCGAACCTGCAGACCCGGCTGCCCAAGTCGCTGGTCCGCCTCGGCCTCGACATCGAGTCGGCCGACCTGCACCAGAAGCGGTTCAAGATGATCGACGACATCGCCAAGCCGTTCGTCGAGATCAACGTCTCCACGGGCGAGGTGCAGCTGAGCCTCGGCCTGTTCAAGCAATGGCCCGTGCGAAAGGGCACGGAACCTGCCGATCCATCGAGTCCCAACAACGCTGCCAACGGCACCCAGGATGCGACCAATGGGAACGGCGGACCGGCGACGGTCTCGTCCGCGCCGGGTGGCGCAGCCGCCCAGGACGATTCGGTGGCACCCGCCAGGCCGCACGTGACCGCGCCGGACACCGGCAAGGCGCCACAGCCAGCCGGCGGCAACGCGCCGCCGGCGGCGGCTCCCAAGCACGACGCCGGCGGCACCGACGCCAAGGGCAGCCTCTAGCAGGCCTGGGCGGCGAGGGTCGTCGCCCAGGGTCGCCCAGGGCAGGTGGCCCGGACCCAGCGATCTCGAACCGAAGCCGGACACCTCGGGGTCCGGCTTCGACGTTCCCGACGGTCAGGCGTTCGCGGGCGATGAACTGGTGGGGCCCGGCCCGGGTGGGCTGGCCTCGTAACCCGATCGACAACGAGCGGGCGGCATCCTGCGGTCATCGCCCGATCGGCGGAGCCGGAAGCGGCCTCAGGCTCGAGCGGGCGAGCCAACCCCGACCGATGCCGGATCCACCGCTCGTGGGTCCGAGCCCCCGAAAGGACCGCCCGGATGACCACGCTCTCGCCCGGTGCGCTCGAGCGCCACGACGGCCCCCGGCCCGTCGCCCTCGAGGCGCCCGCCACCCTCGCCGCGCGCGCCCGGAGCGTGGTCACCGACCGTTCGACGCTCGCCCTGGGCGGCGTCGGCGCGCTCGCCGCGGTCCTCTATCTCTGGAACCTCACCCTCAACGGGTTCGCCAACACCTACTACTCGGCCGCAGCGCTGGCCGCGTCGCAGAGCTGGTCGGCGTGGTTCTTCGGCGCCCTCGACGGCGGCAGCTTCATCACCATCGACAAGCCGCCGCTGTCCACGATGCTGATGGGCCTCTCCGTCCGGCTGTTCGGGCTGAGCTCGTGGACGATCCTCCTCCCCGAGGCCCTGCTCGGCGTCGGGTCGGTCATGCTGCTGTTCGCCGTCGTGCGCCGCCAGTTCGGGACGGCCGCCGCCACCATCGCCGGCGTCGCGCTCGCGATCACCCCTGTCGCGGCCCTCATGTTCCGGTTCAACAACCCTGAGGCCCTGCTCACCTTCCTGCTGGTCCTCAGCGCCGCCGGAGCCCAGCGGGCGATCGAATCCGGCAGGCACCGCTGGCTGATCATGGCCGGTGTGGCGACCGGCCTCGCGTTCCTCGCCAAGTACTTCCAGGGCTTTCTCGTGGGCCCGGCGATCGTGCTGGCGTACGCGGTCGCCGCCGATGCGTCCGTGCGGCGCCGGATCGCCGGCGTCGTCGTGTTCTGCGCGACCACCCTCGTCACGGCCGGGGCCTGGGTCACGGCCGTCGTCCTCACGCCGGCCGACCTGCGGCCGTACATCGGCGGCTCCACGACGAACTCCGTCCTCGACTTGATCCTTGGCTATGACGGACTCGGCCGGCTCCTCGGCGCCTCGTCGGGGAGCAGCGGCGGCGCGAACTTCAGCGGCGCGGCCGGGCTGCTGCGCCTGTTCAACGCCGAGCTGGGCGGCAACATCGGCTGGCTCATCCCGTTCGCCGCGATCGCCCTCGTCGCCGGCCTGGTCCTGACGGCGAAGGCGCGCCGGACCGATCTCGCGCGGGCCGGCTACCTGCTCTGGGGCGGCTGGCTGATCGTCGCCGGCCTTGTGCTGAGCCTCATGTCCGGCGGCTCCCACCAGTACTACACGGTCGTCCTCGCACCCGCGGTCGCGGCCCTGACGGGCGCAGGCTTCGCGACCCTGTGGCGTCTCCGCGACCGGTTCCAGTTCGGCGGCATCGTCCTGGCAGGCGCCATCGTGGTCACAACCGGCCTCTCCTACTTCCTGCTCGCCCGCACGCCCGACTACCTGCCGATGCTGGGACCCTGCGTCGTGGCGGTCGGCCTCGCGTCTGCGGCTTTCATCGCGGTTCCGGACCTCCTGGGGCGCCGGGTGGGCTTTGCGCTCGCCGGTCTCGGGCTCGTCGCAATCCTCGCGGGACCCGCCGCGTTCACGCTCCAGACCGTGTCCACGTCACAGCAGGGCTCGCTGATCACGGCCGGCCCGACGGCGACCGCAACGGACTTCCTGAGCGGCTCTGCGGCAGGAGGTATGGGCGGAATGGGCGGGGGGCGCGGCATGGCACCGGGTGGCGGAGGCGGTGGGCCGGCCGGCAACGCCGCCGGCTTCGGCGGGGGCCCGGGTGGCCAGGCAGGCGCGGCGTCGGGCAACACGCTGGCCGAGTACCTGGTGGCCAACCGGGGAAGCGCCACGTGGGTCGTCGCGGTCAGCAGCGCCCAGAGCGCAGCCGACCTCGAGCTCGCGACGGGCCTCCCGGTGATGTCGACCGGCGGCTGGAGCGGCAACGACAACGCGTTGACGCTCTCCCGGCTCAAGGCGCTCATCGCATCCGGGCAGCTGCGCTACTTCATCGTCGGCGGCCAGGGCGGCATGGGCGGCCAGGGCGGGATGGGCGGCGGCCAGGGCGGCTCATCGGATGTCGCGTCCTGGGTCACGGCGAACGGCACGGCGATCACGGTCGGCGGCACGACGCTCTACGACCTGTCGGGGGCACCGACGACCTAGCGGCGGACCGTCTTGTCGGGACCCCCGGCGGATCCGCCACACCGGGCCCGAGGTCCTGCTCCGCCACGGGGACGCAACGCATCGGGTCGAACCAGCGATGCCGGAGAGGCAAACGGGGAGCGACGATCCACCGACCAACCGATGGCAGGAGGTGTCGATGGACGATGAGCGCACCGCACCGCCGTCCGGCCTGCCCCGACCGATCGCGCATCGGGAGGCTGGCCCGATCGGTCCGGAGCGGCTACCCGTGGACGACCGGTCGATGCGGCTCGCGGAGCTCCTGCTCGCAGGGCTGGCCCTCCTGGCGGCCGGGTTGCTCGCGCTCGTCCACTCGCCGCCGCACCCGTGATCGCGGCATGATGCGGCGAATCCGCCACGACGGCGACGATGCCGGCTCGCCGGGCGCGGCCACGGAGGCGGCGATGCCCCGGCGCCTCGCGGCCGAGCTGTTCGGGACGTTTGCGCTCGTATTCGTGGCCGCGGGCGCGGACACGATGGCACGTCTCAGCGACGGCGCGGTGAGCCCGGCGGCACGCGCCGTGGCTCCGGGGCTGATGGTCGCCGCGCTGATCTATGCGATCGGGAACGTCTCGGGGGCCCACTTCAACCCGGCCGTCACCCTGGCCTTCGCGGCCAAGGGGCTGTTCCCATGGCGCTGGCTGCCCGGCTACTGCGGAGCGCAGGTTGCCGGAGCCCTTGTGGCGGCGGTGGCGCTCCGGGCGCTGTTCGGCGACGCCGCGGCGGCCGGCGCCTCGGCGACGCATCTCGATCCGGCGACGACGCTTGCCGTGGAGATCGTGCTCAGCACGCTCCTGGTCAGCGTCATCCTCGGGACCGCCGACCGCGCGAGGATCATCGGCCCCGATGCCGCCCTCGCAGCCGGCGCGACCATCGTTCTGTGCGGGCTCATCGCGGGCCCGGTCGAGGGCGCGTCGATGAACCCGGCACGGTCGCTCGGCCCGGCACTCGTCACTGGCCGGCTCGGCGAGCTATGGCCCTACCTGGTCGGCCCCGTCACCGGAGCCCTGGTGGCGATGCTGGTGGTCCGGGCGATGCACGGCGACGAAGGTCGCGACGAGCGGGGCCGCGAGGCGGCGCGCGGCGGCGGCGCCTGATCTCGTGGCGGCGGTGCCTGATCTCGCCGTCCCCGATCTCGATCCCACGCTGCCGAGCTCCGGCACGGGGTCGTCCCGTGTTGCTCGCCTGGGTGAGGCAGCATCCGGCTGTGCACGCTCCGGGCGCCGCCTCAGGAGGCCGAGGCAGGATCCCGGTGCGCACCCTTCCTGCGGTCGGCCATTGCCGCACCCAGGTCCGAGAGCTCCTTCTCGTCGAAGACCTGGCGGGCCTTCCTGAACATATCCTCCTCCTCTTCCTCGATGTGGTGCTCGAGGTTTTCCTTCATCACGGAGAACTTCGCCGTCCAGACCTCATCGCCGCAGGGGACCGCTGCCAGCTCGCCCAGGATCTCGTCGACGACGTGGTGCTCCTCGTAGCCCTCGAGGACGATGTCCCGGGCACGCGGATGCTCCTTGAGCGCCGGATAGAAGATGTCCTCCTCGATCGTCTCGTGGACGGTGAGCTCGTGCCGCAACGTCGAGAAGACATCCGCGCGCGTCTTGACCGCGCGCTCGGTGGTCTCGTCGAGCCGGTCGAGCATCTTCTTGAACCTGCGGTGGTCCGCCTCGAGCAGCGCGATTGCGTCCATGGACCATCCTCCTGGGTCGGTGATCAGGTGATCGTGGCGGCGGGATCACGGGCCCGGCCCGAACGCCAGCACGGGCCGGCCGGTGGGCCGGCTAGGCGGTCGCAGCCGACGAGGGGTCGGCCGGGGCTTCCGCCATCCCCTCCGACGTGGCGCGTTCGAGCGCCTCCTGCTCGCGGTCCCAGTCGATCGCGACCTCGGTCGATGTCGCGTTGCGGCGCGCGATCCACCAGCCCGTGAGCCCGACCAGGGCAACGACGCTGACGATGGCGATGGCGGGGGCCCAAGGTCGCCAAGGGCTGCGCCGGCGGCGGCCGGGAAGCCGCTCGGCGGCGGTTTCGATCGCCCCGGTTGCGAGGTCCATGCCCGCCTCGAACCGGCGGGGCACGTCGGCCCGGCGGACCAGCCGCGGCAGGTCGTCGGTGACGATCTCCCTCGCCGAGCGGACGACGGACGGATCGATCTCGAGGTCGGGCACCCTCAGCCTTGAGCCGGTGAGCGATGGTGCGGTGAGCATGTGGTCTCCTTCGCGTTCGGGCGAGCCGTCAGAGCGGTCGCCGCGCACCGTTGGTCTCGCGCCCCATCGTCGAGGCGGCCACGGCGAACGCAGGCAACAGAGCACCGGCGACCAGGAGGCGTGGCGCGCCCGCGATCATGAGCCCGACGCCGACGCCCGCAGAGAAGACGGCGAGCAGGCGCTGGTTGGGCTCTGGCCACGCCTGGATCGCGCGCGCCCCGTCTGCCGCGCCGGTCCGGACCGTGTCGAACAGCTCTGGCATTCGCTCGCCGAGGTCGGCGGCCGCCGCGCGGATGGTATCGATGCCGGCCTCGGCCTCACGGCGCCCCCCTGCGGCCATGGCGGGCGCACCCGCCGTGTCGGGATGGTCGTGGGCGGCAGGCGACGGCATCGTCGCACTCATTGTCTGGTCGGATGCGTGCATCCCCGTCCTCCTCGTGGCTGGGTCGGGACGTGGACATCCCGGGCATTCCGAGCATGCGACCGCCAGGGTTGCGGCGGACCGTTGGGCGGCCCGTGCCGGGTTGCACCGGGATTGCGGCTGGACGCCCTGCTCGGGCGGCGGCTTGGCCGCCCGCGGCCTACTCGGCGGGCTGGCCGCCCGCGGCCTACTCGGCGGGCTGGCCGCCCGCGGCCTGCTCGGCGGGCCCTGGCTCCGGGGCCGCCGCCGGCAGGAGCGGGAGGCCGTCCTGCGGCGTGGTGCCCATCAGCCCGACCTGGTGGTAGACGCGGATCTTCTCGCGCGTGTCGGCGATGTCCAGGTTGCGCATCGTCAGCTGGCCGATCCGGTCCAGCGGCGTGAAGAAGACCTCCTCGCCCTTCTCCATCGTGAGCCGCTCCGGGTGGTAGGTCAGGTTCGGGCTGGTCGTGTCGAGGATCGAGTAGTCGTTCCCGCGCCGCAGCTCGATCGCCACCTCGCCGCTGATCGGCCGCGCCACCCAGCGCTGTGCGGTCTCGCGGAGCATCAGCGCCTGGGGGTCGAACCAGCGACCCTGGTACAGCAGCCGGCCCAGCCGGCGACCGTTGCTGCGGTACTGGTCGATCGTGTCCTCGTTGTGGATGCCGGTGACGAGGCGTTCGTAGGCGATGTAGAGCAGCGCCATGCCGGGCGCCTCGTAGACCCCGCGGCTCTTGGCCTCGATGATCCGGTTCTCGATCTGGTCGGAGACGCCCAGGCCGTGGCGGCCGCCGATGGCGTTGGCCTCGGTGAACAGGGCGAGGGGAGCCTCGAACGTCTGCCCGTTGAGCGCGACGGGCTCGCCCTCGTCGAAGCGGACGCTGACCGTCTCGGGCGGCACCTCCGTGTCGGCGCGCCACGAGGCGACGCCCATGATCGGGTTGACGATCGACACGCCCCGGTCGAGGAACTCGAGGTCCTTCGCCTCGTGGGTTGCCCCAAGGATGTTCGAGTCGGTGGAGTACGCCTTGTCGGCGCTCATCCGGTACTCGAGGCCGGCGCCGTCGAGGTAGGCGGACATCTCCGCCCGGCCGCCAAGCTCGTCGATGAACTTCTGGTCCAGCCATGGCTTGTAGATCTGCAGACCCGGGTTGACGAGCAGGCCGTACCGGTAGAAGCGCTCGATGTCGTTGCCCTTGTAGGTGCTGCCGTCGCCCCAGATGTGGACGTCGTCCTCCTGCATCGCCGACACCAGCATCGTCCCGGTGACCGCGCGGCCGAGCGGCGTGGTGTTGAAGTAGAGCTGTCCGGCGGTCGAGATGTGGAAGGCGCCGGTCTGCAGGGCGGCGATTCCCTCGGCGACCAGCTGCGGGCGGCACTCGATGAGGCGGGCCTTCTCGGCGCCGTACGCGATCGCCTTGCGCGGGATCGACTCGTAGTCGTCCTCGTCGGGTTGCCCGAGGTGCGCGGTGTAGGCGAACGGGACCGCGCCGTGCTCGCGCATCCAGTGCAGCGCGGCGCTCGTGTCGAGGCCACCGGAGAAGGCGATGCCGACCCGCTCGCCGACCGGGAGGCTCTGCAGGATATTGGGCACGGGCTGGTCCTTGAACGCGGGCTGTGCGATGACGCGCGGCCGGCCGCCGGGTCGCGGTCATCCCGTCGGAGGTCAGGCTACCTCAGGACGGCGCGAGCGTTGTCGGTCGCCCTGCCGCCGCGACACCCGGGCCGGCCCAGCATCCAGCGGCGAGAGTCGGCACGATAGGGGGCAGCGGTCGACCGGGCGATCAGACCCGACACCGCGGGACCTTGGAGATCGTCTGGCATGTGCGGCGTCTTTGGCTACGTGACCGACCGGGACGAGGCCCTCGGGCCGATCCTGGTCGAGGCCGCGCAGCGGCTCACGTACCGCGGCTACGACTCCGTCGGGGCGGCGACCTTCCGCGACGGCACGATCGACCTGCGCAAGGACGTCGGCAAGGTCGACGCGGTCGCGGCCCGCCACAACTTCGCCGAGATGCGTGGCACCCGCGGGATCGCGCAGCTGCGCTGGGCGACGTTCGGCGATCCGTCGCAGGTCAACGCCCAGCCGCACCTGGACTCGGACGGCGCGATGGTCGGGGCGCACAACGGCAACGTCGTCAACAATGCCGAGCTCCGCGTGCAGTTCCAGGCCGAGGGGATGACGGTCCGCTCGGAGAACGACGGCGAGACCTGCGTCCACGCCGTGGAACGCCACATCCGGCGGGGCCACACGTTCATCGACGCGATCCGCCTCGCGTATGACGACCTGCAGGGCGACTACGCATTCGTGATCGGTCGCGCGGACGAAGACCGGCTGTACGCGTTCAAGAAGGGGTCGGGCCTGGTCGTCGGGATCGGCGACGGCTTCACATGCGTCTCGTCGGACCTGCCCTCCCTCCTGCCGCTGACACGGAACGTGATCCGGCCGCTCGACGGGGAGATCGTGACGCTCTGGGCCGACCGCGTCGAGGTCCGGGCGGTGGGGGACGGCAGCCTCGTCGACCGGCCGGTCGAGCTCGTCACCGAGTCGATGGACGCGGTCCGGAAGGGTGGCTACGCGCACTTCATGGCGAAGGAGATCCACGAGCAGCCCCAGGTCGCCCGGGAGCTCCTGCATCTCCTTGACGCGAGCCCGGACGTGGCACCCCTCGTGGAGCAGATGCGTGGCGCTCGGCACCTGTACCTGGTCGCCTGTGGCACGAGCTTCCACGCCGCCGCCGTCGGCTCCGTCTACCTCGCCCAGCTGGCCGGGCGCGCCGCGATCCCCGTGCTGGCGCCGCAGTTCATCGCCCAGTACGCACCCGCCGTGGGTCCCGGGGACGTCGGCATCTTCGTCAGCCAGTCGGGCGAGACCAAGGACGTCCTCAACGCCCTGGAGGCGGCCCAGGCCCGGGGGATGTCGTGCTTCGGCCTGGCCAACGTGGTCGGCTCCACTCTGACCCGCGCGGCAAGCCTGTGCCTGCCGCTCGGCTGCGGCTACGAGATCAGCGTGCCGGCCACCAAGACGTTCACGAACCAGGTGCTGGCGTTCCTCTACCTCGCCTACCGCCTGGCGGGGAGGGACACGGCTCCCCTGGCACGCGTGCCGGATCTCATGGAGGAGACGCTCGCGGCCGTGGCCGCCCCGATCGAGGCGCTCGCCCCCGAGATCAACGCCTGGAACGACCTCTACTGTCTCGGCTACGGCGCGACCTATCCGATCGCCCTCGAGGGCGCGCTCAAGCTCAAGGAGATCACGTACGCCCACTGCGAGGGGATGCTCTCGACCGAGTTCAAGCACGGCCCGCTGTCTGCGGTGACGGCCGGCTACCCGATCGTGTTCGTCGCCGGCCCGGACGACATCCCGCTCATCATCAGCGGGATCAACGAGGTCAAGGTCCGCGGGGCACGGACGATCACCATCGCCGAGGACGATCCGCGCCTCCGCGCCAACGGCGACGTCCTCGTTGCCATCCCGCGGTCGGACCCGCAGGTCAGCGCCCTCCTCGGTGTCCTCCCGCTGCAGCTGCTGTCGTACCACATGAGCGTGCTCCGCGGCTTCGACCCGGACTTCCCGCGCAACCTCTCGAAGACGCTCACGGTGGACTGACTGGCGCGATGGCAGGTGCCGCGGGGCGGGCCGGAGGGTGACGCGGCCCAGGGAAACCGGGACGCGAGGAATCGGGTTGACAGAGTCTCCCACTCTGATGGATCGTATTTCATATCTTGAGATCGACCCTCCCCGCAGCGGCCGGGTGCCCCTGCCGCGACGGGCACCACGGCGCGACGACGAGTGGCAGCAGAGGCAGGACGACATGGACCACGCAGGCGAGGAGGACGCGCCGGCCCCGAGGATCCCGGTCGCGATCGTCGGCTCGGGCAACATCGGCACCGACCTCGCCCGCAAGCTCCTCCGCTCCGAGATCCTCGTTCCCGTGGCGCTCGTCGGCGTGGATCCCGGTTCCGCGGGTCTCGCCAGGGCCGCGGAATGGGGCATCGCCACCAGCCACGGGGGAGTGGACTGGCTGCTGGGGCACGCGAGCGAGCTCGGGATCGAGATCGTGCTGGAGGCAACCAGCGCGTCCGTCCACCGCGTCAACGCGCCGCGCTACCGGGAGGCCGGCCTGACCGCCATCGACCTGACGCCCGCAGCCGTCGGTCCGGCCGTCGTCCCCGTCGTCAACCTCGGCAGCCACCTCCGGGCGCCGAACCTGAACATGATCACGTGCGGGGGCCAGGCCACGATCCCGATCGTCGCCGCGGTCACCCGCGTGTGTGCCGTGCCCTATGCCGAGATCATCTCGTCGATCGCCTCCCGGTCGGCCGGGCCCGGCACCCGGCAGAACATCGACGAGTTCACGAGGACGACCGCCCGGGGGATCGAGGCCATCGGCGGGGCCCGGGCGGGCAAGGCGATCATCATCCTGAACCCGGCCGAGCCGCCCGTCCTCATGCGCAACACGGTGTACTGCGGCATCCCGGACGATGCCGACCCGGACGCAGTCACGGAGGCCATCGAGCGCATGGTGGAGGACGTCGCGGCGTACGTCCCGGGGTACCGCCTGAAGGCGGCTCCCGTCTTCGACGAGGGACCCTTCCTCACTCCGGGTGGGCCCGCGGCGCGCAAGGTCACGGTGCTGCTCGAGGTCACCGGCAGCGCCGACTTCCTGCCTGCCTATGCGGGCAACCTCGACATCATGACCGCCGCAGCCGTGCGCGTGGCCGAGGCCGTCGCCGGGTCGAGGCCCGGACGGCATCCCGAGGAGGTGGCACATGTCGGTTGACCGCGGCGCCGGCCTCGCTCCCGGGTACCGGCTGACGGACTCCACCCTGCGCGACGGCTCGCATGCGCTCGCCCACCAGTTCACGCCGGAGATGGTGTCCGCGATCGCGGGCGCCCTCGACCGGGCCGGGGTGCCGGTGATCGAGGTGTCCCACGGCGACGGTCTCGGCGGCTCGTCGTTCAACTACGGCTTCTCGGCCGCCTCGGAACGGACGCTGATCGCCGCCGCGGTGGCGGCCGTCGAGCGCGCGAAGATCGCCGTCCTGCTGCTGCCTGGGATCGGCGTCGCCGACGACCTCCAGGAGGTCCGGGCGCTGGGTGCGACGGTCGCCCGCATCGCGACGCACTGCACCGAGGCGGACATGGCCATCCAGCACATCCGGATGGCGCGGGACCTCGAGATGGAGGCGGTGGGCTTCCTGATGATGGCCCACATGGCGTCGCCGGATGGCCTGCTCGCCCAGGCGCGGATCATGGAGGACGCGGGCGCCACCTGCGTCTACGTCGTCGATTCCGCGGGCGCGATGACGCCCGATGACGCCCGGGCGCGGGTCGCCTCCCTGAGGAACGGGCTTCACCCGTCGACCCAGGTGGGGATCCACGCGCACAACAACCTGACCCTGGCGGTCGCCAACTCGCTGGCGGCGCTCGAGGAGGGTGCCGAGCAGGTGGACGGCTGCAGCCGGGGCATGGGTGCCGGCGGTGGGAACTGTCCCACGGAGGTGCTCGTCGTCGTGAGCGATCGAGTCGGGTACCCCACCGGGATCGACCCGCTCCTGATCATGGACGTCGCGGAGGACGTGGTCGCACCCATCATGCGCCGGCCGCAGATCGTCGACCGGAGCGCGCTGTCGCTGGGCTACGCGGGGGTGTACAGCTCGTTCCTGCTCCACGCGGAACGGGCCGGCCGACGCTTCGGCGTCGACCCGAGGGCGATCCTGCTGGAGCTCGGACGGCGCAAGGTGGTCGGCGGCCAGGAGGACATGATCGTCGACGTCGCCCTCGAGCTCGCGGCGGCCGGGGGTGCCGCGCGGCCCGGGGAGCCCTCGCGGTGACCGCCAGCGAGGGCGCTCGCGGTGACCGCCAGCGGGGCGCTCTGCCGGCCATGACGGGCAGGCGGAGCCACGGCAGCGGCACGGCCGAGCGGGGCGGGGCCATCGCGCGGGCCGTGCGCGAGCTCGAGGCCATCCTGGGACCGTCCGCTGTCCTCGCCGATCCGCTCTCGCTCCGCCTCTACGCGCGCGACGCCTCGATGATCCAGGGCACCTGCAGCGTGGTGACCCTGCCGTCGACCGCGGCCGAGGTCGCGGCCTGCATGGAGGTTGCGCGCCGGTACGGCCTGCCGGTCGTCCCCCGCGGCGCCGGATCGGGTCTCGCCGGCGGCGCCACCCCCCTCGGCGACGCGGTCGTCGTGGTCACCACGCGCCTGCGCAAGGTCAGGAGCGTGAGCGTCGATGACCGGGTCGCCTGGGTGGAGGCCGGGGTGCTCAACCTGGACCTGAAGCAGCGGCTCGCCCCCCTCGGTCTGACGTTCGCGCCCGATCCGGCGTCGGAGGCCTGCTCCACCGTCGGGGGCAACGTGGCGACGAACGCGGGTGGGCCCCGCTGCCTGCTTCGCGGCGTCACCCGGAACCACGTCCGGGCGGTCGATGTCGTCCTGGCCGGTGGCCGGTCCGTGCGGCTGGGAACGGAGGTTGCCGACCCCGAGGGGTATGACCTCCGTGCCCTGATGGTGGGATCCGAGGGAACGCTGGGCATCGTCACGGCGGCATGCGTCGCCCTCACGCCCGTGCAGACCGGGGTCAGGGTCATGCTCGCCGGCTTCCCGTCGATCGAGGACGCCGCCGCATGCGTGTCGGAGATCGTTGCCTCGGGAGTCTCGGCCAGCGCGATCGAGCTGATGGACAGGCCGATCGTCAAGGTCATCGAAGCGTTCGCCCACGCCGGCTACCCGCTCGACGCCGATGCGGTCGTGCTCACCGAGCTGGATGGACCCGCAGGAGCCGTCGCGGAGCAGACCGCGATCGTCCTGGAGCTGATGGCCGCGCACGGCGCGATGCGGGTCACCGTCGCGGAAGACGGAGACCAGCGGGCGAGGCTGTGGAAGGGACGCAAGTCGGCGCAGGGGGCGATCACGCGCATCGCCCCCGACTTCTACCAGTACGACTGTGCCGTGCCGCGGACCCGGCTGGTCGAGGCGGTGGTCGCCACCCGCCGGATCGCGGAGGAGCATGGGCTCACGATCGTGAACGTGTTCCACGCCGGCGACGGGAACCTGCACCCATTCATCATGTTCGATCGACGTCGACCGGGCGCGCTCGAACGCGTCCTCGCCGCCGCAGAGGGCATCGCCGAGGCATGCATCAGCCTCGGTGGCGTGCTGTCGGGCGAGCACGGCATCGGGCTCGAGAAGAGGGACCTGATGGGACTGATGCTGAACCGCAACGAGCTGGAGCTGCAGCACGCGGTACGCAGGGCATTCGATCCCGACGGGCTGCTCAATCCCGGCAAGGTCCTCCCGGATCTCGCCCTCGCGGCCGCGACGGGCCGGCGCCCGACGACCGACCACGCCGGCGGCGCCGCGTGAGCATGGTGCAGGCGTCCTCGGCCGCGGACGTGGCCATGGTCATCGGGGAGGCGGCCCGCAGCGGGTCCCGGGTCCTCGCCGTGGGTGGCGGCACCCACGGAGGCACGGCGGGGACCGGCGCAGTCCTGGGGCTGGGGGTCTCGCTGTCCGGGCTGGTCCGCAGCGTCGCCGCCTACGACCCGGCCGAGCTCGTCGCGACCGTCGATGCGGGACTGTCCGTCGAGGAGCTCGACACGGCCCTCGCGGAGCACGGCCAGGAGTGGTGCGCCGACGTCGTGCCCGGCTCGACGGTCGGGGGAGCGATCGCGAGCGGCAGCTCATCGCTCCGGCGGCTGGCAACCGGCCCCCTCCGTGACTCGGTCCTTGGCCTCGAGCTCGTCGACGGCCGCGGCAGGCTGATCCGGGTCGGCGGCCGGACCGTCAAGAACTCGACCGGGCTCGACCTCGTGAGACTGATGGTCGGGTCGCGGGGGACGCTGGGCGTGATCACCCGGGCCCACCTGCGCGTGCGCCCACGGCCCCGTCTCCGGCTGGTGGTCCGCGCCCGCGATGTCGACCTGGGGGCGGCGATCGCCGCCGCCCGGCAGGCCGCGGTCCTGGGTGCGGCGATCGTGCACGGGTCGTCCGTCGAATTCCTCCTGGAGGGCTGGCGGGACGACGTGGCATCCGATGCCGCGATGCTCGCGACACGGCTCGGCGGCGAGATCGACGATCGCGCGGATCCCTTCCCGACGGTGCGGCCATGGGCCGCATGGCCGGCCGTCGCCACGCTCACCGTCCGACCCTCTGCGGTCGAGGTCGTCGTGGCCCGATCGGGCCCCCGCTGGGCAACGCTGCTCTCGACAGGCCTCATCTGGGTCGGGGGTGACACGGCGTCCGACCTGATCCCGGCCTGCAGGGCGGCCGTCGAGAGCGGCGGGCACGCCACGCTCACCTCGGAGCCCGGCTGGCCGTCCTGGCGCGACGACCTCGCCGCGGGCGAAGGCCCGGGTGACCGCGACGACCTCGCCGCGGGCGGCGACGCGCCGGCATCGCCCGGCGCGTGAAGGCGGCCTTCGATCCCGATGGCGTGTTCCCGGGCCTGGCACGCTGGAGCCCTTCGTGAGCAGCGCCCTCCCTGACGGCGTCCGCTTCATCGGTCGCGAGGAAGGCTCGCTCCCCGCATGGCAGCGCGGTCACGCGCCCGATCCCGCCGACATCGCGCTCTGCGTGGGCTGCGGGCTGTGCCTTCCCCACTGCCCGACCTTCCGGCTCACGGGTGACGAGACCGCGTCGCCGCGTGGCCGGATCGCCGCGATGCGCGCGGTGGACGAAGGCTACCGGCCGGTTGACGCCCGCTTCGCGCAGCTCATGGACGAGTGCCTCGGTTGCCGGGCCTGCGAGACGGCGTGCCCGTCGCTCGTCCCGTACGGACGGATGCTGGATGCGGCCAGGTACCAGGCTCGTGGCAGCCGGAGCCTGCCATCGAGGATCGCGCGAACCGTGGGCGTGGACGTCGCGCTCGGCCGACCGTGGATCCTCACCGCCGTCTCGGCCCTGCTGCCGGTCGTCCGCCCGGTGCTCCCTCGCCGGATGAAGCGCCTGGTCCCACGGATCCGCGTGCGCGACCTGGTGCGGGCCCTGCCACGCGTGTCGGAGCCGGATGGTCCGGTCCGGGGGACCGTCGTCCTGCTCTCGGGGTGCATCCAGGACCGCTGGTTCCGCTCGGTCAACGTCGCGACGATCCGCGTCCTCAACCGGAACGGCTGGCGCGTCCTCGCTCCGCCCCAGGGTTGCTGCGGCGCCCTGACCGCCCACTATGGCTCGCTGGACGCGGCCGGTCGCATGGCGACGAAGCTGGCCAGGGTCATGCGCGCGTCCGGCGCCGATTGGATCGTGGTCAACGCCGCCGGCTGCAGCGCCCACATGAAGGAGTACGCCGGGTTCGAGGGGGCGGAGGCCGTCGCGGGCAACGTCCGTGACGTGTTCGAGTTCCTCGAGGAGCAGGGCTGGGACCCGCCGGCGCGGAGCCCGCTCGAAGCCGCGGCGTATCACGATCCATGCCACCTCCTTCACGCCCAACGGGTGGCCGGCGCCGCGCGCGCCGTGATGGCGGCCATTCCCGGGCTCTCCCTGGTCGAGGTCGAGGATGGAGGCCGCTGTTGCGGCTCGGCAGGCCTCTACAACGTGTTCGAGCCGGGAAATGCGGACGCGCTCATGCGCGAGAAGGCGGCAAACGTGGTCGCCACGGGCTGTGATGCCGTGCTGGCCGGCAACCCGGGCTGTGCCATGCAGATCCAGGCCGGCATCGGCGAGATGGGGGCCAGGGTCGCCGTCATGCACCCGATCGAGGTGCTCGACGCGGCGTACGCGGCGGATGCCGTCGGGGGCGCCGCCGCCGCGCTCACGGGCTGAGCGCTCGGAGCGGAGGGAGGAGAGATGGACGAGTACCTGGTGACGGGGGCGGCGAGCGGGATCGGGTTCGCGACCGTCACCCGTCTCGCCGGGCCTGCGCACAGGGTCTGGGCGCTCGACCGCGACGCGGACAGGCTGGAGCGGGTGCTCGATGCCGCGGCGCTGCCCAACGTCGAGCGACTGGTCGCCGATGTCGGCGACGAGGCGAGCGTCGAGTCGGCGCTCCGGCGCGTCGCGGCGGACGCCGACCACCTCGATGGCCTCGTGAACTGCGCCGGCATCATCCCCGTCGCCCCGTTCGACCAGCACTCCGTGCTGGACTGGGAACGGTCGTACCGCGTCAACGTGATCGGGACCTACCTTGTGCTGCGCGCCTCACTCCCGCTGCTCGGCGCCGGCGAGGCGGCGAGCGTCGTCAACCTGGCCTCGATGGCGGCCAAGATCCCCGGGCCGTACACGGTGGCGTACAACGCGAGCAAGGCCGCCGTGGTGAGCCTGACCCGGAGCTCGGCTGCCGCGCTCGCGCCGCGCATCCGCGTGAATGCGGTCTGCCCGGGCGTGGTCGCCAGCCCGATGTACGAGGCGGTCGACGCGCAGTCTCCATGCGCTCGGTGCCCCCGAGATGCTCCGGTTCGAGGCGAGGGCCGCGTCGGCGCCGGCCGGACGCCCCGCCTCCGCGGACGAGATCGCCACCGTGATCGAGTTCCTGCTCGGCCCGGGCGCCGCCTTCGTGACCGGCGAGGACGTGAACGTCTCGGGCGGCTTCGTGATGCACTGACGCCGTCCTCCCGCCGCCGCCATAGGATTGAGGTCCGTCCCGCTCCGCAGCAGTGAGGCACCCGATGACGTGGGACACCCACGACGACCGTCCCGATCCCCGGGGCGCCTGGTCGACGCCGCTCGACGCCCCGCTCTATCCGCGCTACCCGATCCCGTTCCGCGACATCGAGCTGCTCACGCTCCAGTACAGGACGGACCCGGACGCGATCCGCAGGCTCGTCCCGGAGCCCCTGCAGCCGACGGGCGACTCCGTCCTGCTGCACGTCGCACGCATGGGCGACGTTCCGGGTCTCGGTGCGGGGATCCACGAGTGCAACGTGATGGTCGGGGTGAGCCTGGAGACGGCGCACGGGCGCGTGACCGGCTCGTACTCGCCCTGGTTCTTCCTGGACAGCGACCGTGGGATCGCGCAGGGCCGGGAGGTGCAGGGACAGCCGAAGCGGGCCGCGGTCGTGGACCTGGAGACCAGGGTCGACCTCGTGGTCGGGACGGTGGTCGCCAACGGGATCGAGATCCTGACGGGCACGCTTCCCTACAAGCAGCGTGCCGCGTCGTTCGACGAGCTCCGTTCGCGCGTCGACATGGTCACGAACATCAACCTCAAGATCGTCCCGAACATCGACGGGACGATCGCGATCCGGCAGCTCGTCGCGCGGGACCTGCAGAACGTGCGCATCCTCGAGTGCTGGTCCGGGCCGGGCACGGTCGAGCTGCGGCCGAATGCCGTGGCGCCGATCTACCGCCTGCCGGTCCTCGAGTACCTGGACGGGTACCACTGGCGAGCCGAGTTCGACCTGGTGGGCGGCAGGGTCCTGTACGACTACCTCGCCCAGGAAACCTAGAGCGGCAGACCCGTCAGCGTCGTCGCCAGCTTCCACAGCCTGCCCGTGTCACGAGCCGTGTTCCAGTCGACGCCGACGTCCGTGACCCAGATCGCGCTGCCGTCGAAGCAGCAGTTCGTGGGGACGACTCCGTCGGCCCACGTCATCCGGTCCAGCGCGGCGCCCCCGGCGGTCCAGTCCACGACGTCCAGGCCCCCCGAGAACAGCGTGGCGACCACGAGCCGACCGTCCGCCGCGTAGGCGCAGCCGTCCGGGGTCGTCTCGTCGCCGAGCTGGGCGAGGGTCTCGGACTCACCGGCGGCGGTGGCGCTGACGATGCGCTTCGTGTGCGACTCCGTCCACGCGAGACGGCCCGTTCGATCGAACGCCAGGCCGTTGGGGAACGTGTTGCCGAGCTCGTGGATCAGCTCGGTTCCGTCCGGACCCGTGCGACAGATCCACCCGTGGAGGTCGCGGGCCGGGTCGAAGTCGTCCGGGTCGGTGAAGTAGAGCATCCCGTCGGGTCCGAAGCAGAGGTCGTTGGGCGCCCGGAGCGGGCGACCGCTCGCGGTCTCCGTGACGACCTCCCATGCGCCAGTCGCTGGGTCGACGGCGACGATCGCGGGCGTCACCGGGTTGTCCGTGGTCCAGTCCCCGACGACGCCGCGGCCACGGGTGACGTAGATGCGCCCGTCGGCCCCGAGGGCAAGCCCGTTGGGGTTGCCGCCCACCTGGGCCATGACGCGCGTGCGGCCCTCCTCGAGGACGGTCACGCAGCCGTTGTACTCCTCCACGAACGCCAGCCGTCCGTCCGGCAGGACGAGCGGTCCTTCGGGGAAGCCCAATCCCGACGCCTGCAGGCTCGCCTCGATGAGCAGCATGATCGCCTCCTCCGCACGGGACAGCCCGCGGGACGTCCCGGCCCGCGTCCGTGAGCCCGATCCCGCTCAGGCTCGTCATGTATCGTATCTCGGCATTCCGTGGATCTGCCAGCCCCGGTGCGCACCTGGAGAGGCACGTGTCAAGCCTGCCGTCCTGCATCACCCGGATCTCGACCATCGTCGCAGGCAGGTTTCCGAACCTCGTCTTCGTCGAGATCGAGACAGCCGATGGCCTGACCGGCCTGGGCGAGACGTACTTCGGCGCCGAGGCCGTGACCGGTTACATCCACGAGTCGGCCGCGCCGTATCTCCTCGGGAAGGATGCGCGCGAGATCCCGCGCCACTGGGCGGAGCTCTACCGCTACTGGGGCCGGAGCGGGATCGGCGCCGAGGCGCGCGGGGCATCCGCGATCGACATCGCGCTGTGGGACCTGGCCGGCAAGCGTCATGGACAGCCCCTGTGGGGTTCGCTCGGTGGGGCGGCCCGCCAGGACATCGCCGCCTACAACACGTGTGGCGGTCCCGACTACGGTCGGGCGCAGGCCGTGCCCGGCGACAGGCTGTTCGGGAAGCCGGTCGCAGGGCGGCGGTTCGAGGACCTGAGGGGGTTCCAGGAGGAGCCCGCGGAGCTGGCCGGCAGCCTGCTCGAGATGGGCTTCCGGGTCATGAAGATCTGGCCGTTCGACGAGGTGGCCGCCGAGACCGGTGGCACGTGGATCAGCCCGGCGCAGATCGAGCGGGGACTCGAGCCCTTCAGGCGCATCCGCGACGCGCATGGTGACGCGATCGAGATCGCGCTCGAGCTGCACGGGCGATGGAACCTGCCGGCGGCGATCAGCATCGCGCGCGCGGCCGAGGCCTATCGCCCGATGTGGATCGAGGACCCGATCCCGATGGACAACATCGACGTGCTCGGGGAGTTCGTGCGCTCGACATCGATCCCGACGGTCGCCAGCGAGAACCTCGGCAGCCCGTTCCCGTACCGCGACCTGCTCGAGAAGGCAGGCGTCGCGATCATCATGACCGACCCCTCCTGGGTCGGCGGCGTGACGGCGGCGCGGAAGGTCGCGGACCTCGCGGCTCTGTATCTCCGACCGTTCATGCCGCACGACTGCACCGGACCGGTCACCCTCGCGGTCGGTGTCCACCTCTGTCTCCATGCCGAGAACGCGCTGCTCCAGGAGATGGTCCGCGCCTACTACTTCGGGTGGTACGACGAGGTGGTCGACGGCCTCCCAGCGTTCGACGCCGGCCGCCTGAGGCCGCCGGACCGGCCGGGTCACGGAGCGGTGCTGCGGGACGAGTTCCGCGCGGCAGGGGACGTGACGGTTCGGAGCTCGCCGCCGACTGCCTGACCCGCTACGTGCGGCCCGTCCGCTACGTGCGGCCCTTACGCCGTGGCCGTCGGGACCCTACGCCACGGTGGCCGCCGGGACCCGACCGCGGTTCCGCGTCTTCCGGACGGGCCGGGTCTCCGCCGACGGCGCCAGGTACGGGGCGATGCCCGGGTGGTCGAGACGACTGCGGATGAGATCCAGCATCGCCTGCCGCCCCTCGCTGACGCTCGCTGCGGCGGCCGCCGGATCGCCGGCGCGGAGGCCTTCGAGGCGGTTCCGGATGATCCCCAGCTCGATGTCCCAGGCGTCGTCGAACTGGTGCATGAAGACCCGTTCGTAGCGCCGTGTCGGGTGTGTGATCAGCGACATCACCAGGTGCACCAGGCGGGCCGAGCCGGCCAGGCCCAACAGCCGCGCGTGGATCGCCGCCGACTCTTCGAAGAACCCGCGGCTGTCGTGGTCCTGGCGGCGTCGCTCGAGCCGCTTCATCAGGCGGGCGAGATCATCGACGTCCCGCCGGGTCATGCGCTCCGCGATGCGAGGGAGTGCAGGCTGCTCCAGGGAATCCTGGATGTAGATCAGCTCCTCGTACTCATCGATCGAGAGCCAGGTGACCGTCGCCCCCTGGTACGGCTCCAGCTTCACGAGACCATCGGCCTGGAGGAGGAGCAGGGCCTCCCGGATCGGCGTCTTCGACATCTGGAAATGGGCGGCAAGATCGGCCTCCACGAGGCGGACCCCTGGCGCGAACTCCAGCTCGCCGATCATGCGCGTGAGCGTGTCGTAGATCGCGGCCTGCCGTGTCCGGAGATCGAGACCGACGCGGGGCACCTGCAGGGCTGATCCGGCGCGCATTGGGTTCACGTCTCTCGTTGAACGGACGGTCCGAAAGGGTTACGCAAATGGTAGCCGCCGGCGCGGACGCCGGAGCGCTCCGCCGGGCATTTTCCGGTTGCGGGTCAATTCGTATATGAAGTATTATCCAACATCGGAGAGCGCGCGTGCAAGGCAACCGGCCCGCCGCGAGACGGGGCGGCGCGGACGGCTCGTCCAGCGGGAGGTGGGTGTGAAGGCAGTCGTGATGCCGGCGCTCGGCGTCGCCATGAGCGAAGGGCTCCTGCTGCAGTGGCTGAGGTCGGCGGGCGACGCGGTTGCCGCCGGGGAACCGATCATGGAGATCGAGACCGACAAGGCGACGGTCGAGGTCGAGAGCCCCGTCGCGGGCATCCTGGGGCCCCTCCTCTTCGAGCCCGGTGCGGTCGTGCCGATCGGCGTCGAGATGACCCACATCATCGAGGCGGGCGACGACCCCGCCGGACCCGCCGTCGCGCCGGGTGCCGATGCGACCGCGGCGCCGACGGATGCCGAGCCCGGGACCGCCCTCGAGACCACAGGGACGAGCGCGGGCGTCGCCGCGGTCGAGCCCGCCGCCGAGGAGGGTGCGGCTGTGCCCGGCGCTCGGGCCCCCTACCGGCTCAGCCCGCGTGAGAGACGGCTCGCCCGTGAGCGGGAAGAGGCGCAGGCCGCGGCCGCAGGGCACCGGGCGCGCGGACACCGGCGCGCAGGCCGCGCAGGACAACCGGCGCGCAGGACACGGCCGGCGAGCCAGGGACCGGGGCAGCCCCGACCTCGGGTCCCGTACCCGGGACCACGGCGGGGGGCGGGGCCACGGGCAGGCACCGTGAGCTGATCGCCGCGAAGGTGTCCGAGTCGTGGCGCACCATCCCGCACTTCGCCGTGACGCGCGAGGTCGACGCCACAGCGCTGCATCTGGTGCGCCGGCGATGGGGCGAGGAAAGCGATCGCCCGAGCCTCACCGACCTCATGCTGCGCGCCCTGGCGCTGGCACTTCGGGCCGGCGGCGTGCCGGGCACGATCGACGTCGGGCTCGCCGTCGCGACGCCCCACGGGGTCGCGATCCCGGTGATCCGCGGCGTGCTGGCGCTCGACCTGGCCGGCCTCCGGCGCGAGCGCGCGGCGGCCGTGGAGCGGGCACGGAACGGGCGTCTCCTGGCATCGGACCTCACGGATCCCCCGCGCTCCACGCTCTCCAACCTCGGCCCCCAGGGGATCGACAGCTTCACCGGGGTGATCGCGGCGGGCCAGATGAGCCTGCTGACCGTGGGCCGCGTCGTCCCTCGCCCGTGCGTCATCGACGGCGTGGTGTCGGTCCGCGACAGCTTCTTCGCCACCCTCAACGTGGACCACCGTTACCTCGATGGCGACGATGCGGCCCGCCTGTTGATCGCCTTCGCTGCTGCCGCGGAAGACGCGGAGCTCCTCGAGAGGGAGGTTGTCCTCGCATGACCCTGACTTCCGCGGCGGGCCTGCCGGCCCGCGAGTACCTGCCGATCGACCTGAGCGGCCTGGATGTGGGGCGGCTCACCTCGTGGCTGGCGCAGATGATGCTCATCCGCGAGTTCGAGTCGAGCCTCGACGCACTCTCGATGAGTGGGAAGATCCCCGGGGGGCTCCACCTGTCGATCGGCCAGGAGGCGGTCGCGGTGGGGATCGCGGGGGCCCTCGAACCGCAGGACCTCCTCGCCTGCTCGCATCGGTCGCATCACCATGCGCTCGCGAAGGGCCTCGCCCCGCGTTCGCTGATGGCGGAGCTGTACGGCAAGGCGACCGGGTGCCGCGGAGGCCGGGGTGGCAGCATGCACCTGGCGGATCCGTCCGTCGGCTTCCTGGGCGGGAACGGCATCGTCGGCGCAGGGTTGGGGATCGCGATGGGGGCGGCACTGGCCAGCCAGATCCGCGGCGATGACCAGGTGTCCGTCGGGCTGTTCGGGGACGGCGGCGCCAACACGGGTCGCACCTGGGAGAGCGTCAACATCGCGTCCGTCTGGAAGCTGCCGTTGATCGCGGTGTGCGAGAACAACATGTACGCCGTCGAGACCGCGACGGAGCGGCTGACCGGAGGCGGATCCATCTCCCGCCGCGCCGAGGGCTTCGGGCTTCCCGTGGCGACGGTGGATGGCCAGGACGTCGCGGCGGTCTATCGCGCGACCCGGGAAGCCCGCGAGCGGGCGGCCCGCGGCGAGGGTCCGACGTTCATCGAGGCCAGGACGTACCGCTACGAGGGGCACAGCACCGGCCAGATCATCAACTACCGAACGTCGGAGGAGGTCGAGGAGTGGCGCGGGACCAGGGACCCGATCCAGAGGCTGCGCCAGTCGCTCCAGGCCGCGGGCGGGCTCCCGGATGAGGAGTTCGACCGCCTGGCGCTCGAGGCGCGCGCGACCGTCCAGGAGGCGATCGCCTTCGCCGACGAATCGCCCCTTCCGGACCCGATCGAGGCAACGCGAGATGTGACCGGGCTCGAGCTCGGGTTGGGGAACGCACGATGACGCCGGTGACCTACTCCCAGGCCTTCCAGCAGGGGATGCGCGAGGAGATGGCCCGGGACGACCGGATCTTCGTGCTCGGGACCGACCTCCTCGACCGTGGTGGCCACTTCGGCCAGGTGCTCGGGCTGGGGAAGGAGTTCGGGGCGGCGCGAGTCCGCGACATGCCGATCTCGGAGGCCGCGATGGTCGCGGCCGGGGTCGGCGCCGCGCTCAACGGGATGCGGCCCGTCGTCGACCTGAACTTCATCGACTTCTCGTTCGGGGCGATGGACGAGATCGTCAACCAGGCAGCGAAGATGCGCTACATGTTCGGGACCCCGCTGCCCCTCGTCATCCGCGGGACATCCGGGGTCGCGCTCTACGCCGCCCAGCACAACAACAGCCTCGAGGCCCTGTTCGCGCACATGCCGGGGCTGCTGGTCGCGATCCCGTCGACGCCGGCCGATACGAAGGGGCTCCTCAAGTCGGCGCTCCGGGGCGAGGACCCCGTGATCTTCATGATGCACAAGAAGCTCAGCGGGACGCGGGGGGAGGTCGGTGGCCCGGAGGACCTCATCCCGTTCGGCCGTGCCGCGATCCGGCGGTCCGGCGGCGACGTCACGATCGTCACCTACAGCCACATGGTCGCGAAGGCGATGGAGGCAGCCGCGACTCTCGCCGAGGGCGGGATCGATGCCGAGGTCATCGACCTCAGGACCGTGATGCCGCTGGATTTCGAGACCGTCGCCGAGTCCGTCAAGAAGACGGGACGCCTCGTCGCCGTCACGGAGGCCCCCTGCTTCGGGAGCATCGCCTCCGAGGTCGCCGCCCGGATCCAGGAGTCGGTGTTCGACTGGCTCTCCGCCCCGGTGGCGCGCGTCGGTGCGAAGCATGCCCCGATCGCCCACAGTCCGACGCTGTTCGAGGCGGTCATTCCCCAGGCCGCCGATATCGATCGGGCCGCACGCGAGCTCGTCTCCAGGGCAGACGCATGACGCCCCTGATCGTCGTCGCCGAAGGCACGATCCGGCAGCTCGACGTCGAGGAGGCTCACCTGGCGGGCCGCGGCACCGCGAGGCTGGCCCGGATCGAGACCCCGGACCAGGTGCGCGAGGCGACGCGTGACGCCCAGGCCGTGGTGGTCACGGTGAACCCGTTGACCGCCGCGCACATCGCCGCCCTCGGTGACGGCGTGCGCGTGATCGCACGGGCCGGGACCGGCCTCGACGCCATCGACCTCGAGGCGGCGCGTGCGCGCGGCCTCTTCGTGTACCACACGCCCGACTACTGCACGAGCGAGGTCGCGACACACGCCGTGGCCCAGATTCTGGCCCTTCAACGTCGCCTGGTCGACGCCGACCGGATCGCGCGAACGGACTTCGGGAACTGGCGGGCGCTGACCCCGATCCCGCCGCTCGACGCGTTGACGGCCGGGGTCGTCGGTGGCGGGCGGATCGGGCGAGCGGTGATGGCTCGCCTGCTGCCATTCGTGGCCCACATCCTCACCTACGACCCGTTCCTGGACTCGGCTCCCGACGGCGTGGAGCGCGTCGACTCCCTGGACGAGCTCCTGCGGCGCTCGGACATCGTGACGCTCCACATGCCACTCACCCCGGAGACGCGCGGCATGATCGGTGCACGCGAGCTCGGGCTGCTGCCGGATGGCGCGATCGTGGTCAACGTGTCGCGCGGCGGGTTGATCGACGAGGCCGAGCTCCGCGTGGCGCTCGAAGGGGGCCGGCTGGCCGGCGCCGCCCTCGATGTCTTCGCGCCCGAGCCGCCGCCGCCCGATTCCCCGATCCTCGGTGCCCCCCGGCTGCTCATGTCGCCACATCTCGCCTGGTATTCCAGCGCGTCCGAGCGCCGGGTCCGAACCCAGGTCCTGGACGGGGTCCTGGCCTGTCTCGCGGGGGACCCCCCGCGGACCGGCCGGATCGCCGTCGACCCCCGCGGCGTGGAGGATCGCTGACATGCTCATCGCACGGTACCGCGACGACCAGGCGGTCCGCCTGGGCGTCGTCGACGGATCGACCATCCGCCCCATCGACATCGCCGGCATCGCGCTTCCCGAGGACGTGTCGCGCATCGGCGTCGCGGCTCTCGCCGGGTCGGGCTGGCGCGACACGGAGGGCCTGTCGCTGGGGCTGCCGCAGCCCCTCGGCTCCGTGCGCCTGCTGGCTCCCGTTCCTCATCCCGAGAAGATCATCTGCGTCGGCCTGAACTACAGGCTCCACGCCGCCGAGTCCAACCTGGTCCCGCCCGCCTTTCCCGAGATCTTCGCGAAGTACCCGAACACGATCCAGGATCCCGACGGCCCGATCGTCCTCCCCGGGATCGACGAAGCGATCGACTACGAGGGCGAGCTCGGCGTGATCGTCGGCTCGGTGGCCCGAAACCTTGAGTCCGGGTCCGCGCTGGAGGCGGTCGCGGGCTACTGCGTCGGCAACGACGTGAGCGCCCGGACCATCCAGCTCCGCGTCTCGCAGTGGGTCGCGGGCAAGACGCCGGACACCTTCTGCCCGATCGGGCCATGGATGGCCACCGCGGGCACCGTCGGCGATCCACAGACGCTCGCGATCTCGACGACGATCGGTGACGAGACGCTCCAGAGCGCCTCGACGGCCCAGATGATGTTCACGGTGGTGGACCTGATGGTCTACCTCTCGTCGGTGATGACGCTTCGCCCGGGCGACCTGATCCTGACCGGGACGCCGGCGGGCATCGGGCACTCCCGGAAGCCACCTCGATATCTCCGCGAGGGCGAGGTCGTCGAGGTGACCATCGAGCGGATCGGCACCCTCCGGAACCCGGTGGTGGCGACCCAGGACCCGGGCTAGACGATGGGCACGATCCGCCTGACCGGCGAGCACCTGCTGGTGGACTGCGACCCCGACGCCGGCTTCCCGATCACCGCGATCGTCGATGCCGCCACCGGGGCGAATGCGCTGTGGCAGCGCACCGGGTTCGTCCCGGCCGAGTCCGTGCGCACCCTCGGGCCCTCCGGGGACGCCTCCATCGAGTCGTTCATCGACCTGTTCGTCGGCGGCTGGTTCGAGATGTTCCCCACGACCGGGTACCCCGGCACGGTCCAGGGTTCAGTGGGTCCCGCCATGTCGCTGCTTCATGGTGAGGCCATGCGGCTGCCATGGGTGGTCACGCACCGCGACGCGACCGCCGTGGAGGCCTCCGTCGTCATGGTCCGGACGCCCTTCCGGCTCACGCGACGGCTCGAGATCGTCGGCCCCGAGCTGGTCGTCTCCGAGCGAGCCGAGAACCTCGGCGCTTCACCCGCACCGTACGTCTGGGGCCACCACCCGTGCTTCGACCGGGCCACCTTCGCCGGCGGCCGGTTCGAGATCGACACCGTGTCCGCGGAGGTCCCGGCGCCCGTGTACGACGAGGCGCACAGCTCTCTCGTCCCCGGTGCGTCCTTCCCGTTCCCCGACGCCCCCATGGCCGGAGGCGGCACGCGCGACGTGGCGGCGATCCCCGGGGCCCCGGATGGACGCCACGAGCAGACCACGCTGGTCGTGCGGCGCGGCGGTGTCCGGATCACGGCCCCGCGGTTCGGTCGGGCGTTCAGCCTCCTCTGGGACGAGCGCGACTTCCCTCACGTCCTCCTGTGGCAGGACTACCGCGCAGACGGCGCCGCGTTCTGGGGCACCTGCGACACGTTCGCGGTGGAACCCTCGACCGCGCCGGGACGCTCGCTCGGCGACGCCGTGACGGCCGGTGCCGTACGTGAGCTCGCACCCGGCGGCTCGGCCTCGGTCACGATGCGTGCGCGCTGGGAAGCGATCGACGAGGCTCCCGTCCGCGGGTGACGCCCGGGTCGGAGCCAGACTCCGGCGGGACCCCGGAGAGCAGCCATTTCGTGACGCGGCGAACAGCCGGTTCGAGCCCGGCGTACAGCCGGTTCGAGCCCGGCGTACAGCCGGCCGGACTCGGCGAGCAGCCGGCCGGACCCCGGATCGAGCCCGCCTCGGGCCCGTTTCGTTTCCGCCTGAACGCCCGGCGTTCATTCCAGCGGACGGCGCACAACCGTGAACGCTTGGCGATCCGATCGACGGTTGCAGGTCCGGGCAAGGAGCCCACGTAGCCGTTGACGGCTGACACGGGAGGGGGGTCGGCTCCCGATTGCCGCCCCAACCGCCGGAGTGAACGGCAGGCGAGCACGGGAGCGAGGACCGCACGGCGAGGATCGTCCCGTGTTGCGCCCGTCCGTGCTCGCGGTGAACACCGCCAACGGGGAGCCTGGGCTGGACGGGACTGCCGCGGGACCAACGTCCGCCGGATGGCTGTCGCTGAGGCCGCATACCGATCCGACGAACGCGAAACCGCGCCAGGAGCAGGGCAGGCTGCCTGATCGATGGCCCTCGGCGCCGGCTCGATGCCGCCTCCTCGAGTGGCTCAACGGGCCGGCGCCAGCGTCAAATGGGCCGCCCGATGGCGCGGATGGTGACGGTTTCAGGGATCGGGCGCGCAGGTGCACCTTCGGGTGGTCAGCCTGGCTCGGCACTGCGCAGGTGGCGTACACGGCGGTTCGCCGGCGGCCGAGGGCGGTTCGCCCGCGGCTCGGCCAGGGCGGTTCGCCCGCGGCCGTTCGCGTGGTTCGCCTGCCGCCGAGCACCCAGGGCCGTTCGCCCGCGGCCGAGCACCCAGGGCCGTTCGCCCGCCGCCGAGCACCCGCGGCCGCGCACCCTGGCGCGACCGAGCCTGGTCAGGCTAGAGCCTCGCGAGGAGCCCGCCGTCGATGTAGATCGGCGACCCGGTCACGAACGACGCGTCCGGCGTGACGAGGAACAGGATGCCCGTCGCGATCTCCTCGGGCCGTGCCGCACGACCCAGCACCCGGTCGTCGTCCACGAAGCCGGCCTCCGAGAGGCTGGTGTTCCCGATGGCCTCCATGTGCTTGTGCGCCATCGCGGTGTCCACGCCGCCCACGATGAGGGCGTTGACCCGGATCCGGTCGCGCGTGTAGTCGAGCGCCATCTGGCGGGACAGCGCGACGATGGCACCCTTGCTGGCCGCGTAGGGGGCCACGCGCTCCATCGTTGCGTAGGCGTGGACCGAGGACACGTTGACGATCGCGCCGCCGCCGGCGGCGCGCAGGTGGGGGATGGCGTCGTGACACACGAGGTAGATGCTCTTGAGGTTGGTGTCGATGACCTCGTCCCACTCGTCCTCGGTACAGTCCTCGACACCGCGGTACAGGAACATCGCGGCATCGTTCACGACGATGTCCAGGCGGCCGAAACGCTCGACCGCGCCGCTGACGAGGCGCCCGACGTCCTCGCGCTTCGAGACATCCGTGGGGATGAAGTGGACCGACAGCCCCTCGTCGGTCAGCTGCCGGACGAGCTCGGCGCCCAGCTCCTCACGCCGGCCGGCGGCGACGACAGACGCGCCCTCCCGGGCGAGGAGGACGGCCGTGGCACGGCCGATCCCCGAGGTCGCGCCGGTGACGATGGCGACCTTGCCGGCGACCCGCCCGACGGGCGGCACCTGGCCGCTCATGCCGGCCTGGCCCGGCGGCGCAGGGAGTCGATGGATACCGATGCCAGCATGATCACTCCGATCAGGATCGTCTGCCACCACGGGTCGACATGGACCACGACGAGGCCGCTCGTGATCGTCTGCAGGATCGCGAGGCCGATGAAGGTGCCGATCAGAGTGCCACCACCCCCGAACAGGCTGGTGCCACCGACGACCACGGCCGCGACCGCGGAGAGCTCCCAGCCGCTGCCGGTCGCGATGGTCGTGGACCCGAAGTGGATGTTCGACATGATGCCCGAGAGACCGGCGAGCAGGCCGCTGGTGACGAACAGGATCCCCTTGATGCGCAGCGTCTTGACCCCGGCGATCCTCGCGGCCTCGGCGTTGCCGCCCGTCGCGCACATGATCCGGCCGAAGTTGGTCCGCCCGACGATGAAGTGGCCGACCAGGACGAAGACCACGAGCAGGACGACGCTGAAGGACACCACCTTGTCGAGGTCGCCGAACCGGTCCATCTGGGGCAGGCGGATCGCCTTGGCCTCGGAGAGCCAGACGGCCAGCCCTCGCGCGATGCCGAGCATCGCGATCGTGGCGATGAAGGATGGGATCCGCAGGCGCAGGACGACGGTCGCGTTCACGAGGCCCACGACGCCGCCGACCGCAACCCCGATGACCATCGATAGCACGGGATCGACGCCCTGCTGGGTCGTCAGGACCGCGGCCACGATGGAGGCGAGAGCCGCCGTGGACCCCACGGAGAGGTCGAACTCGCCGGCGATGATGAGCAGCGTCTGGCCCACGGCGACGATGCCGACGAACGCCATCGCCTGGACGATGGCGGTCATGCTCCCGACCCGGAGGAAGGCGGGGTTCATGACCGTGAACACCGCGATGATGACGACCAGCACGAGGAGCCGCTTGAGCTCCGGGGCGGCCAGGAAGGCTCGCGCTCCGGCGCGCAGCCGGGACTCGGGGACCGGAACGCGTGTGGTACCGCTGGCGGCGCTCACCTCAACCCTCGCTGTCGCTGTCGGGCGCCGGCACGGCCTCGACGGCCTGCGCGACGCGCATCACGGAGAGCATCAGGCGCTTCTCGTTCGTGGACGACCCGTCGACGGTCTCGCGGACCGTCCCGCCGGCGAGAACGACGACGCGGTGGCTGAGCGCGAGGAGCTCGGGGAATTCGGACGAGATGAAGATGAGCGCGACGCCGGACCTGGCAAGGTCCGTCATGAGGCGGTAGATGTCGGCCTTCGAGGCGATGTCCACGCCCTTGGTCGGCTCGTCCAGCAGGAGGACCTTGGGCTTGGACAGCAGGACCTTGCCGATGACGACCTTCTGCTGGTTGCCGCCGCTGAGGTTGGTCACCCTGGTCGCGGTCGATGGGGCGCTCACGGAGAGGCTCGTCGCCGTCTCGCGGGCGAGCCGGCGCTCGCGCCCACGGTTGATCAGGATGCCGCGGGAGACCTCGTCGAGGACGTTGAGCGTGACGTTCTCCCGGATGTTGAGGTTGAAGAGGAGCCCTTCCTTCTTGCGATCCTCGGTCACGAGCCCGATCCCCGCGGCCAGCGCTTGCTTGGGGTCCCTGGGGCGGATCTCCTTGCCGTCGAGGATCATCTTGCCCCGCAGGATCTGCGTCTGGCCGTAGAGCGCCGTCACCAGCTCACTCCGGCCGGAGCCGACCAGGCCGCCCAGGCCGAGGATCTCGCCCGCGTGGAGCGTGAAGCTCACGTCATGGAGGAGCTCCGCCCCGGGGATCCGGGGGTTCTCGACCGCGATGCCTTCGAGACGCAGCACCTCGGCCGCATCCGGAGGAAGCGGGGGCCGGGGCGGGTAGAGCTCCCCGAGCTTGCGGCCGATCATGTCGGTGATGAGGCGATCGGCGTCGAACTCGGCTCGGGCATAGTCGCCGGCCGTCAGCCCGTCCCGCAGGATCGTGACCCGATCGCACAGCGTCAGGATCTCGTCGAGCTTGTGCGTGATGAACAGGCAGGTGAGGCCGTTGTCCCGGAGGGACCGCACGATCGCGAACAGGTTCTCGATCTCGTCGGACGTCAGGGACGACGTGGGTTCGTCCAGGACGAGGACCTGCGGCTTCGTGTAGAGCGCCCTGGCGATCATCACGAGCTGCTTCTTGTGCATGCTCAGGGTCGCGACCCGAGCGCCCGGGTCGAGCGGGATATGGTTCTCGGCGAGGAATGCCGCCGCCAGTGCCTTCGATCGGTTCCGGTCGAACCGGTGGGTGGGGCGCTGCGCGAGCTCGCCGAGCAGCACGTTCTCGGCGACGCTCAGCGCCTCGACGACCGTGGTCTCCTGCGGGACGATCGCGATCCCCACCGCCTGCGCATCGCCCGGCGAATTCAGCTGGACCTCGGCGCCGGCGACCTGGATGCCTCCGGAGAACGATCCCGCGGGGTAATAGCCGTCGAGGATCTTCATCAGCGTCGACTTGCCGGCGCCGTTCTGGCCGATGAGGCCGTGGATCTCGCCGCGCCGGACCTTCAGCGACACGCCGCGAAGGGCGTGCACCGCTCCGAACGTCTTGTCGATCGAGTCCATCTCCAGCGCGTACGCCGGCGGTGGCTCGACCGCGGCCGGCGGCAACCCCGTCGGGGTCGGTACCAGCTGGTCGCTCATGACATCCACGACATCCCTTTGGAGTCCCCTGGGGTCAGGTTGAGCCCCAGCGGGGCGCGGTCGGGACAGGCCCGCCACGCCCCGCTGGGCTTGGTCTACTTGCGGGCGTCGACGCGGTCGACGATGGTGTAGTACGGGGCAAGCCCGTCCGCGAGGACGATCGGCGCGGGCAGCTCGTTGGCGTACTTCACGGTTCCGCCGCAGAGCAGCGTGGTGGCCATGTCGGCGGCCATCTCGTGCTCCTCGTAGCCCGGCTGGGCGGCGAGGCCGTAGATCTTGCCGTCACGGACCGCGTCCAGGTTCGGGCGGGTCATGTCCGGGCCGATCGCGTACACGGTCCGGCCGGTCTGGTCGGCCGCGCCGGCCCAGGTGACCGGGCCGGCGCCGGTGGTCGAGATCGCACCGACGACGTCGGGGTTGGCCTGGAGGATCGCGACCGCCTTGGCGATTGCGACCGGGGGATCGAAGCCCTCTTCCTGGGGCTTGAGCACCTTGACGTTCGGATACTTCGCGGCCATCTCGTCGGCGAAGCCCTTGGCCACCGCGTCCTCGACGGGGTTGAACGAGCCCTCGGTGATCGCGACGGCACCGGTGCCGTTGATCTTCTCGCCGATGGCATCAGCAGCGGAGGCGGCCCACTTGACCGGGTCGAACGCGGCCCAGCCATTGAGGCCGGGGAACGTGCCTTCCGGCACTTCGTAGTGACCGATCACCACCGGGACACCGGCGTCGGCGAACTTCTTGATGAGGTCCTTCTCGGTGGGATCGGAGTAGCCGAACACCATGGCGTAGTTGCCCGGGGTCTCCGTCGCGAGAATCTGCTCGCCCAGGGCGACCGCAGCGGCCCAGTCGGCGGTGTCAGGCGAGGCGATCGTCGCGTTCTTGTAGCCGAGGATCTTCGCCTGGTCCAGGAAGCCCTGCTGCCACAGGCGCAGCGTGGGGTGCCCCTTCAGCACGGACAGGAAGTAGATGTTCTTCCCGCTGACGTCGCACGGGGCCGCTGCCAGCGGGCTGTACACATCGTTTGCGTTCGGGTTGGTCGCAGTTGTCGGCTCCGCAGTCGCAGGTGCCGCGGTCGCGGGCGCAGGCGTCGCAGGAGCGGCGGTCACCGGAGCGGCCGTCGCCGGCGCAGCCGTGGGCGCTGCGGTGGCGGCGGTTCCGCCGCAGGCGCCCACGATGAGCATCACGCTCATCAATGCGACCGCCGGGCGCAACGCCGTGTATCGGTTGAAGTTCACTCGGTTCCTCCTCCAGCAGCCGGCCATTGGCTGCCTCTCATCGGTGGGTTGCCCAGCCGGGCATTTGCTCTAGTGCCGAGGGTGTCGTCCGGGCACCTCCTTGCGCGATGCGGATGTCGAGATGTAGTCGAGTGGGACCGGTGCCGGCACCTTCATGCGAAGCGGCGCCGGCGATAGAGGTCGAAGCCTGCCGCTCCGATGAGGACCATCCCCGCGACGACCGGCTGGAGCGACGAGTCCACGCCGATGATCACGAGGCCCTGGACGACCCCCTGCAGGAGCACCAGGCCGAGGAATGCGCCGGCGATCGTCCCGGCGCCACCCCCGAGGGCCACGCCGCCGACGACGCACGCGGCGATCACGTTGAGCTCCCAGCCCAGGCCGACCGATGCGTCAGCGCGCCCCATGCGGCTCACGAGCAGGACGCCCCCGAGGCTCGCGAGCGATCCGCACATGATGAAGGCGAGGATCTTGACGCGGGCGGTCCGGATCCCGGCGAGGCGGGTCGTGAGCGGATTGCCGCCGGTGGCGTAGACGACCCGCCCCAGCGTGGTGTGCCGCATGGCCTGGTCCACGACCACCACCACCAGCAGGAAGACCACGATCGACGACGGCAACCCCGCGATGTCGGTGCGAGCGAGGAACCCGACGTCCTTGGGCAGCGGGTAGACCGGATCGCCGCCGCTGAGCACGTACCCGATCCCCTTGGCGACGAACAGCATGCTCAGGGTGGTCACGAACGCGGGGATCCCCACCTTCACGGTGAGGAGCCCGTTGGCAAGTCCCACCAGCCCGCCCGAGATCACCGCTCCGATGATCGCCACCGGCACCGGCAGCCCGACCGAGGTCATCAGCAGGCCGCCGATGATCGCCGACATTCCCGCCACGGAACCCACCGACAGGTCGAACTCGCCTGCGATCATCAGCACGGCCTCACCGACCATGACGATGCCCGTGTAGGCGATGGTGAGGAACAGCGACTGGATGTTGGGACCGCTCGCGAACCCGCTGTTGACAAGCGTGAACCCGGTGAAGGCCACGAACAGCAGGATCAGGAGGCCCATCTCCGGGACACCGAAGAAGCGACCTGCGGCGGCGCGAGCGCGGGAAGGACGGGGCGCGCCCGTCGCGGCTCGATCGCCGCCCGCGGGCGTGGAGGCGAGGGGCATCACCGCTGCGCCGCCCGCAGCCGGTTCCTCGCGAGCGTCGTCGCCGTACCGAGGTCCTACCAACTCTTGCTGCCTCCTGCATTGAAGGCGAGGTTGCCACCGTCGACGGGCAGAACGGCGCCGGTCACCATCGCCGCGGCATCGGATGCGAGGAACACGACGGGCCCCACCATGTCCGTCTCCGGGTCGCCGAGGCGATCGAGCGGGACGCCCCGGAGGAGGTTCTTCGTCCACGCCTCCGGGTCCGGTTGGGAGTCGATCCACTTCTGCAGCGCCGGGGTGAGGAACTGGGACGGCTGGACCGCGTTGACGCGGATCCCGTGTCTCGCCCACTCGATCGCGAGCTCACGCGTGAGGCCGATCACCCCGTGCTTCGCGACCGAGTAGACGAAGTTGCCGCGTCCCAGCCCCGAGCTCCCGGCGATCGAGCTGATGTTGACGATGCTGCCGCCCTGGCCCCGCTCGATCATCCGCCGGCCGGCCGCGCGGGCGCACAGGAAGTAGCCGGTCAGGTTGATGCGCAGCGACCGCTCCCAGGCGTCCAGCTCGAACGCCTCGGGCACGACCCGCGTCGGCGGGGTGAAGGCGTCGTTGACCAGGATGTCGATGCGGCCCAGGTCGTGATCCACCTGGGCGAACATCGCCTCGACCGACGCCTCGTCCGACACGTCGCAGCGCACGCCGATCGCGGTGCCGCCCTCGTCTCGGATCCGCTGCACGGTGGCCTCGAGCCCCGCCTCGTTGATGTCTCCCCCGACGACGATCGCCCCGTAGGACGCGAGGCCCGCCGCGATCGAGTGCCCCAGGCCGGAGGCGGCACCCGTGACGACGGCGACCCGCCCGTCGAGCCTGAAGAGACCTGCCTGCGCGGTTCGCGGAGCGCTCATCGCGCCGGGGCCCACCGTGACCCGACGGCCTCGTTCGCAGACGGTTGGTCAATGCGCACTGGCACGGCTGACCTCTCCTGGTGAGTCCGCAGGTGGCACGCGCCGCCTCGATCGGGCAAACAATACGACATATCGTATCTGATGCAACATGCGATTCCGGCAACCTTCCGGCTACCTGCGCCGGTTGACGCCGCACGCCGCACGATGTTAGGCTGCGATCCGCGAAAGGTCAAGCCATTTGGCCATCTGCCCACCAGCGGGAGACGAGGTAATGGCCTCGGAGCCATTCACGGCGGTCGACCGGAGCGGGCTCGCCGACCACACGATCGACCAGATCGAGCGCCTCATCATCGAGGGCCGCCTCGAGCCGGGGCAGAAGCTTCCATCCGAGCGAGAGCTCGGGGCCAAGCTCGGAGTGAGCAGGCCGACGCTGCGGGAGGCGATCCGCGCGCTCACCCTCATGGGGATCCTCGAGTCGCGGCAGGGTGACGGGACGTATGTCCTCGACTTCGCGGCCGGTCCCATGCTTCGACCGGCGCGGGTGCTCCTGGCGGGCAGGGGCGGGCTCGACTGGCTGTTCGAGGTCCGGGAGGTCCTCGAGGGGTCCGCGGCGGCGTTCGCGGCTGCGCGCGCGACCGGTCCCGAGCGCGCCGAGGTGGAGGAGTGGCTGGGAGCATTCCCGAGCGGGGACATGAACGCGATCGACATCCGGACCCGGGACGTCCGTCTGCATGCCCTGATCATCACGGCGACGCACAACCCCCTCCTCTCCGCCATCGTCGCGAGCCTCGGTGCCGCGCTCTCGGAGAGCCGCGTGATGACCGGCCAGCGGCCCGAGTGGGAGGTCCTCGGCATGATGGATCTCAAGGAGGTCGCCGAGGCGATCCTCCGGCGCGATCCGGAGGCTGCGCAGCAGGCGATGGTCCGCCATCTCGAGAACGGCCGACAGCGCTACCAGCAGCCGGCCCCGGCACGCGGCCGGGATCGGTCTTCGGATGGCGGTTAGGCAGGAGAGGGGACCGCAGGCGGGGGGCGCTGTCCCTGAAGTCCCCTCCGGCGCCCCGATCCGACGCCGCTGGGGCGCGACGGACCGGGATCTGATCGACCTTCACACGGCCTGGTGGGAGCGCCGCGCCGACGCCGCCATCGTGAACGACGACTGCGGCCTGGCCCAGCGGTTCCGCCACGTGCCGGCGCTGCCGGACGCGTGGCTCGACAGGGACGGGCTCGTCCTGGAGCCTGACGACGTGTGGCCCGAGAAGCTGCAGCCCGGACCGATCGTGCCGGCCGGGGGTCGCCGACCCGGGGTCGGGCGACGTTCAACACGCTGTTTCCGTACCACCGTGTGCCATGGCTCGTCGGGATCGCCGGCTGCGGGATGCAGGTGTCGACGGTCTCACAGACCGTCTGGCCGATCGAGTACCTGGGCGACGACTGGTTCACGCGACCGGACCAGGGTTTCAACCCGCGCCTCGAGTGGCTCGGCAAGCTGCTCGACTTCCTGGCGTTCGTGGTTGACAGCTACTACCCGGAGCAGTGCGTTCCCACCCTGGACATGATCAGCCGCGGGCCCGGTGACCTCCTGATCGCCGCCATGGGCGTCGAGCGGTGCTACATCGGGTTCTACGACCACCCGCGGGAGATCAGGTCGCTGCTGGGTCAGATCACGGAGCTGTACATCCACTGGGCGCGCGTCCAGCTCGAGGCGCTCCCGACGCTGGCCGGCGGGTACTGCAACCAGTACGGCCTGTGGAGTCCCGGCACGACCATCCGGATGCAGGAAGACTACGCGGTGAACGTCTCCTACCCGATCTTCCGCGAGTTCCTGCTGCCCTCCGTCTCGGCGGTCGTGGACGCCTTCGACTTCCACGTGCTCCATACCCACTCGTACGGCAGCCTCGCGGAGTGGGGGCTCGAGCTGCCGCGCCTGGGGGCCATCGAGATGACGATCGACCCAACCGGCCCATCGATCGAGGAGCTGATCCCGCGGCTGCAGGCGATCGCCGCCAGGAAGCCGCTCATCATCCTCGGCGTGCTCACCGAGAAGCAGGTGTCGCTGCTCACCTCGACCCTGCCGCGCGGCGGGCTGATGCTCGACGTCGACGTGGTCCCCGAGGGCACGGACACCACGGAGGGCCTGTTCGTTGGGACACCTTGACGAGGGCATCGTGACCCGCCACCCGTCGTGGTCGTGGCGAGCCTGAGGGACGGACCGTGGAGCGTATCGGCACAGCCCTGATCGGCACCGGCAAGATCGCCGCGGCCCATGCCCGGGCGCTGGCGTCCCTGCCGGGTTCGCGGTTCCTGGCGGTCCTCGATGCCGACGACTCACGCGCGCGCGCCTTCGCCGACCGATACGGCGTCCGGGCGTATTCCAGCCTCGACGCCCTCCTGGACGACGCGCGGGTGCGGATGATCAGCATCTGCACCCCACACCCGACGCACGCAGAGCTTGCGATCCGGGTCGCGCAGGCCGGGCGGCACGTGCTCGTCGAGAAGCCGATGGCCCTCAACCTCGACGACTGCGATGCGATGATCCGGGCCGCCCACGAGAACGGCGTGCGGCTGGGCGTGGTCAGCCAGCGGCGGTTGTACGAGCCCGTCGTCCGCGTGCGCGACGCGATCGTCCAGGGCCGGATCGGGCGTCCCGTCCTGGGCACGGTGAACGTGCTCGGATGGCGCGGTGAGGACTACTACGCGGCCGACCCGTGGCGCGGCACGTGGGCGGGCGAGGGCGGCGGGATCCTCGTCAACCAGGTGCCCCACCATCTCGACCTGCTCCAGTGGCTGATGGGCCCGGTGGAGGAGGTATTCGGCTACTGCGCGAACCTCAACCACGGGTACATCGAGGTGGAGGACACGGCGATCGCCGTCATCCGCTTCCAGGGGAACGCCCTCGGCTCCGTCGTCGTGAGCAACTCGCAGAGGCCCGGCCTGTTCGGCCGGATCCACGTCCACGGCGAGAACGGCGCCTCCGTCGGGGTCGAGACCGAGACCGGGTCCGCGTTCATCGCCGGCGTCACCTCCGCCGTGGAGCCACCGGTCAACGACATCTGGACGATCGCCGGCGAGGAGGGCAGGCTCCGCGAATGGCAGTCCGAGGACCGGGAGCGAGCGTCGCGGGTCGACATCATGACGCACTACCACGGGCTGCAGATCGAGGATTTCCTGGCGGCCATCCATGACGACCGCCCCCCGCTCGTGACCGGCGAGGAGGGGCGCAAGTCCGTGGAGATCGCGTCTGCGATCTACCGGTCGCAGGCGGACGGATCCCCGGTCCGCTTCCCCGTCGGACCCGCGGCCGCCGGCCGGGTGCCGGCGATCGAGCAGACGTGAGACGTCGCATGACCCACCGGTCCACCGAGGACAGGCCCACGGCCAGGGAGGACGCGCTTCGTGCCCTACGTATCGGTTGACGAGGCACGGAACGCCGCCGTGCTCGATACGGGCGAGGCCCTGCGGGAGCTCGGCCTGGGCCGGGCCCTGCTCGTGGCCTCGGACGCCCTTCGGGTGGTGCTTCTCCGCATGGAGCCCGGCGAGGAGCCCCACCGGCCGCACCGGCATCCCCAGGCGGACGAGGCCATGCTCGTGGTCGAGGGGCGGGGGACGTTCACGGTCGGCAGCGAGCCCAGCTTCGTGGCTGGGCCGGAGAGCCTCGTCTACGTGCCGCGCGGGGTGGTCCACCGGATCCAGGTGACGGGTCCCGAGCCGCTCGCCTGGCTCTCGATCGTCGCCCCGAACCTGGACGCCCCGGACGAGGCCGTCGAAGAGGAACAATGAGCGTCGTGGCCAACGGAGGACGGACATGAATGGACGGGAGCGGCTTCTTCGCACGCTCCACGGCGAGCGTGCGGACAGGGTCCCGATCGCCCCGTTCCTGTACTACAACGCCGTCTACGAGATGTTCGACCACGTGCCTGAGATCGACACGTTCTTCGACCCGCCCGACTTCGACGTCATCGAGAAGTTCGTCGAGTACTGCGAGCATTTCGGATTCGACGTCCTGCACTCGCTGGGGACGGTCTGGGACTTCTGGGCCGCGCGGAGCACGCAGGCCGACCGGACGATCCTCCACGCCCAGGACGGCTGGGACGTGTCCATCACCGACGAGCCGCGCGGGGACGATGTTCGCCGGACGGTCGACTTCGACACGCCCGGCGGGCAGCTCCGCCTTGTCGAGGTGTACCAGCGCACGTCGAAGTACCTCATCGTCTGCGCGCCCGAGGAGTACCTCGTCAAGGGCCCGCGCGACCTCGACCTCCTCGAGCGGTACATGCCGCCGGCCGACGCGATGGACTGCAGCCTGATCAGCCGGGCAAGGGCGGCGACCGGCGACCGGGGGCTCGTCGCCACCTGCACGAACGGTGCGTTCAACCAGGCGGCGGTCTTCCGCAGCGTGGAAGAGCTGATGACCGACCCCTTCGTGGACGAGGGGTTCTACCGCGCGCTGATGGAGTTCGTCACGGGCTGGGCGATCCGGCGGAACCGCAAGTGCCTCGAGGCAGGTTCTGACGTGGTGGAGGTGGCCGGGAACCTGGCCGGCAGCTCCGTCGGGCCGACGTTCTTCCGGGACCACGTCATGGCGTACGAGAGACGGATCATCGATGCGCTCCACGATGGGGGCGTCCCGATCATCTACCACAACTGCGGCACCGCGGCGCGCGTGATGCACCTCTACAACGAGATGGGCATCGACTGCCTCGGGTATCTCGCCCCGCCGCCGTTCGGGGACGTTGACCTCGCCGAGGCGCTGCGCGTCCTGAGACCGGGCATGGCCCTGCGCGGCAACATCGACCAGATCGACTTCATGGTGAACGCGACCCCCGACCTGGTCAGGGAGCGGGTGCGGGAGGTCGTCGAGATGGCGATGCCGCGCGGCAATCTCATCCTGTCCACGACCGACTTCTTCTTCGATGGGACGCCGTACGCGAACATCGAGGCGTTCGCGGCCGCGGGCCGTGACTTCGGCACCTACGCCTGACCTCGCGATCGGGTCCGGGCGCAGTCGTTCCGCAGGGCGGCACCCGGTCTGCAACGAGAGGACACCGATTGAAGGAGTTCGAATGTCTCCCGCGTTCGAGATGCCGATGGAAGAGCTGGAGGCCTACGCGGGTCGCAATCCTCGACCTGCCGACTTCGACAGCTACTGGGCGACGGCGCTCGAAGAGATGGCCGGCGTCGACCCCGATGTCTCCCTCACGGAGCATCCACTGCCCGCCGACTTCGCCGAGTGCTACGACCTGTGGTTTACGGGGGTGCGCGGGGCGCGCATTCACGCGAAGTACCTTCGGCCACGCAATTCTGTCGGGCCGCACCCGGCCGTCCTCGCGTTCCACGGCTACTCGGTGGACAGCGGGGATTGGGTTGACAAATTGCCGTATGTGGCGAAGGGATACTCGGTCGCGGCTCTGGATTGCCGCGGACAAGCTGGACGTTCAGAGGATCCCGGGGGCGTCCGCGGCAACACATGGCGAGGACACATCATTCGAGGCCTCGGGGATTCGCCGGAGAACCTCCTCTTTCGTCATGTCTTCCTTGACTGTGCGCAGCTCGCCCGGATCATCATGGCGATGCCTGATGTCGATGAGAGTCGGGTCGGTGTCATCGGTTCCTCGCAAGGCGGCGGGCTCGCTCTCGCATGCGCCGCCCTTGAGCCTCGCATCAAGCGCGCCGCTCCGGTGTATCCGTTTCTATGCGACTACAAGCGAGTCTGGGAAATGGGCCTCGGAGACATCGCATACGAGGAGGTCCGCACGTACTTTCGCCAGTTCGATCCGCTCCATGCCCACGAAGACGCGATATTCACGCGGCTGGGCTACATCGACGTTCAACATCTCGCGCCTCGAATAGCAGCGGAGACGTTGATGACCGTCTGCCTGATGGACCAGGTGTGTCCGCCATCCACTCAATTCGCCGCCTATAACAAGATCGTCTCGGCCAAGGAGATGATCATCTATCCCGATTACGCTCATGAGGCGCTTCCCGGGCAGGTCGACAGGTCATTCACCTTCATGGCAGGGCTCTGAGCAGACATGACCGGGCAGGGGCGCCCGGCCGTGCCCGAGACGACACCGCCGCAAGGGAGCGCATCGTGACCTTGACCAACCAGGTGGCCCTCGTGACCGGAGCCAGCCGGGGCATCGGCCGCGCCATCGGCCTGGCGCTCGCCGCCGAAGGTGCCGCCGTGGTGCTCACCGCCCGCGATGTCGAAGAGCTGGCTTCCGCGCGGGCGGAGATCGAGCGCAACGGGGGGACCTGCGTGACGGTGGCCGCCGACCTCGCGGAGCGAGGTGCGGCTCGGCGGGTCTTCGACGCCGCGATCTCGGGGCTGGGGCGGGTCGACATCCTGGTCAACAACGCCGGGATCGGGAGCAGCGCGGACCCGCGACCGGTGGTGGACTACGACGATGCGTTCTGGGAGCTCACGCTGTACGTGAACCTGACCGTGCCGTACCTGCTCAGCAAGTACGCCGTGGGTCCCATGATCGAGCGCCGCTACGGGCGGATCATCCAGGTCGCATCCATCGCGGGCAAGATCGGGACGCTCCACGGAGCGGCCTATTCCGCCAGCAAGCACGGCCTGCTGGGGCTGACCCGCTCCCTCGCCCTCGAGACCGCCGGGCTGGGGGTCACCGTGAATGCCATCTGCCCCGGCCCCGTGAACACGCGGACCAACGACCTGCACACGGCCTACCACGCGCGGCGGCTGAACAAGTCCGTCGCCGAGGTCGAGGCGGGGCTGACCCCGATCGGGCGCCGGCTCGAGCCGGCGGAGGTCGCCGCGCTCGCGGTCTACCTCGCCCGTCCCGAGGCCCGCGTGGTGACCGGCCAGGCCTACAACATCGACGGTGGCGCGCTGATGGCGTGACCGGCCAGAGGGCGAGCGCCGCCCCTCAGCCCGCGCCGGGACGGGCCCCGAATTCGAGGGCCGCGTCGTACATCGCCACGATGTTCTCCGGCTTCACCTCCGGCAGGATCTCGTGCGAAGGGGCGAAGACGTAGCCGCCGCCCGGCGCATAGGCGTCGATCAGCTCGCGCACGCCGTCGCGGATCTCCGCGGGTGACCCGAACGGCAGGAGCTCCTGCGTGTCGAGGCCGCCGAGGAACGAGAGATCCCGTCCGAACGCGCGCTTCACCGTCTGCGGCTCCATCCCGACTGCCTTCGGTTGCACGGGATTCAGCACGTCGACCCCGATCTCGATCAGGTCCGGGATCAACGACGAGATCGCGCCGCAGGAATGCATCAGGATCTTCGCGCGGGGCGCCGCCCGCCGGATCGCGGCGATCAGGCGGCCGTGGTACGGCTTGCAGAACGTCCGATACGCCTGGGGGCTCATCAGCAGGCTCTGCTGCGTGCCGAGGTCGTCCGACATGTAGACGAGGTCGGCATGCTCGGCGACCGAGGGCAGGAACGCCTCGACATAGCCGATCCCGGCCTCGAGGATGCGCTCGGCCAGGACGTGGTAGAGGCGCGGGTTGTCGTACATGTCCATCAGCCACGAGTCGAACCCGCGCAGCCAGGAGTACGTGTGGAAGAGGCGGCCGCCGGGACCGAGCGAGGCGACGACGGCGAAGCCGGCAGCCGCGTATCCGGCCGCCTCGTCGCGCTTGCCGGCCGCGATCCTCGGATCGCCCAAGTCGGGCCACAACGGGTAGGCCTCGATGTCCGCGGGGGTCAGGGCGCCACGGAGGGGCGTGTTGGCGTCCTCGACCACGTTGAAGTTGCCGGTCGGGGTCAGCACGAGGCCCCAGGCGTCGACCAGCGTGCCGTCGGGCCTGCGCTCGACCTCCGGGGCGCCGGCCGTGACCCACCGCAGGTCGGCGCCGAATCGCCGCATGATCCGCGGGTCGATGTTCTTCACGGAGTTCAGGTAGTAGTTGATCTCGGGCTCGGGATAGTCCGCCACGCCCAGGAAGTCGCAGAGCGCCCGATAGCCGTATGGCTTCCCGATCAGCAGGCTCGAGAGCTGCGACGACCCGAACTCGATCGGCACCCGGTCCGGTTCGCGATGGTCGAGCGCCGTGAGCACGCGTTCGCGGCTGCTCATCGCCGATTGGGTTCTCACGAGCCCGGTGTGTGTCATTCCGTCTGCTCCAACCCTGACCCCAGGAGGAAGGTCCGCCGGCCCTGGGAGACCGGCACGGTGCGGAGCCGGATCACAGCAGGGGCTGCCCGGCCAGCTTCAGCGAGATGCATTCACGAACGACGGCCACGAGGTGCCGCGCCGTCTCGAAGGGGTCGTCGTCGCGGACGACGTAGCCTCCGGTGGAGTCCATCCCGATGCCGTCCACGACGAACGGGGCGATCATGACGCCCCGGAGGTCGCCCAGCGCCGTGAACAGGTTCCGGTAGTACCCCTCGACATCGACCGGCGCGATGTCCTGGATCTGGAGGCTCACGGCGGAGCCGAGCCGGCGGCGGAAGGCGCCGATGCCCTGGAACTGGCCCATCGGCGAGTTGTTGACGACCCGGACGCTCGGGTGATCCAGGATGGCGTCCAGGTGCTGATAGCCCTTGCCGCAGAAGTGGACGCTGCCTCCTCCGAACGCATCGAAGATGCGCGCGACGCGAGGCGCCACGAACTCGCTGTACATGTCCGGGCTGAGCATCGTCATGTCGTCGTCCGACTCCCAGCAGCCGACGCCGGAGCCACCCACGCCCTGGAGGCCGTTGCTCCTCTCGAGCGGCTCGCCGATGTGCTCCTTCTGGACCGTGACCCACGCGATGAACGCGTCCGTCACGAGGTCGAGCAGGTCGTGGACGAGGCCGGGCTCGTCGTACATCCACGTGAACAGCTGCACCTGTCCGCACATCTGGCCGAGCGTGTCCAGCGGTCCCTGCATGTCGGTGAGGCCGACGGGCAGGTCACTGTGCGCGCGCGCGTGGTCGATCGTCGCGAGCACCCGCGGCATCCAGCCGTCGCGCTCGGGGTCGGGCATCCTCAGCCGCCGTGCGTCCGCGATCGAGGTGACGCAGGGCCCGATGACGCTCGGGTCGTTGCCCGGGCCCGGGGCGGTCGCGACCTCGCAACCGAAGCCCGACGCGAGCACCCCGGTGCCGTACCAGGGCATGAAGTAGGGGACGACGTCGTCATCGATCTCGGCCAGGTGCCGCTGGAAGCCCCGCTCCTGGTACTCGACCATGCTGCCCGGGTTCGTGAAGTAGTCGTCCGGCTTGTCATAGGTCGAGAAGGCGAAGTAGCACGGCGTGTTCGCAAGGATCGGCACATCGTCCGCCGACCTGACGTCGGCCATCGCGAACGTCCGATCGATCTTCTCCAGGCGCCGTGTCAGGTCGAAGTCGCGCCAGGTCGTCGCCCGCACCATCAGGCCCCCACGGCCGTGCACCGCGCACGGCCGAACGTCGCAATCCAGATCATCTGCTCCTCCGGAACCGACGCCTGCGCTCGTGCCCGGTCCGTCGCGGGCGGCCCGGGGACACGTGCGGCCCAACGTCCGCACCCGCGCCGCAGGATTGACGTTCGGCAAGCAGGATGGTAGCGTCTGTCGCGCCAGTGGTCAAACCATTTGGCCACCTGTCCATTGCGCGCCAAGCAGCTGCGCCTGAATATCCCGGGCCCGGAATGACCCGGAGGTCACCCGAAGGAGACCCGACCGATGACCGACCTGCAGGACCTGTCCTCGGCGATCGAGGCGGGCGACCGCGCCACCGCGGTCCGCGTCACGGGCGAGGCGATCGACGAGGGGTTGGGGCCCCAGACGATCCTGGACGCCATGACCGCCGCCATGGCCACGGTCGGGGCCCGCTTCAGCGCCAACGAGATCTATGTCCCGGAGATGCTCATCAGCGCACGCGCCATGAAGGAGGCGGCGGCGCTCCTCGAACCGGTCCTGGTCAAGGCCGAGATCAAGCCGGAGGCGACGGCCGTCATCGGCACCATCAAGGGCGATCTCCACGACATCGGCAAGAACCTGGTCGCGATGATGTGGCGCGGTGCGAACATCGAGGTCATCGACCTCGGGGTGGACGTTCCAGCCGACCGGTTCGTCGACGCCGTCCGCCAGCACGGTGCCTCGATCGTCGGTGTCAGCGCACTGCTCACGACCACCATGGTCGGGATGAAGGAAGTGGTCATCGCGATCCGCGCCGCGGGCCTCGGCGACGTCAAGGTGGTCGTGGGCGGGGCCCCTGTGACGCCCGAGTTCGCCGACCCAGATCGGGGCCGACGCCTGCGCGTCGGATGCCGCCGTCGCGGTGGACGTCGTCAAGCAGCTGCTGCACTGAGGACCGCCCGCGGAGGCGACCCGCGGTCGTCCATCGACCTGGCCCGCGTGGCGGGCTGACCCGGAGTTGCCGCCGGCCCCCGTTGCCGTCACATGCGCGACGGGTCGAACGCTGCGCCCATGTACTCGTTGTGACCCTTGCCGGAGAGCCGGAGCACCTCGCCCGTCCGGCTGCGGAACTCGCCCTCTGCCCGGAATGCGACGTTGGGCTCGATGATCGGAGCCCCAGCCGGGTCGCGGACGAGCAGCGGCGTCGTGGTGTAGGTCAGGGTGCCGTGGTCGGCTTCCATCGTCGCGCGCCATCGTCGCGGGACGACCTGCGGAGGACCGGAAGCGCCGGCGTTGGCGGTGCCATCGCCGAGCTCCAGGTATTCGATCGTGAACCGATGGGCGGGATGGTAGCCACCATCGGGCACGGTCATGACGCCGCTCCGGATGTAGGGCTCGCCCTCACGCCCCAGGTAGAACAGGCCGTTCGAGACGTGACCGTCGCTCCACAGGATCGGGTCGTAGTGCCAGAAGCCGACACCCGGGCTGCTCGGGCTGCCGACGGTCCGCGCCGCGACATGATCCAGCCCTCCCGTCCCGCGCACGTCGTGGACCGTGCCGCGGACGGTGATCGTCCCGTGGAATGCGAAGTCGGGGAAGCACACGTACGAGTAGAGGTTGTCCCTCTGCACGTGGTCAGGGAGCCAGTGAGCGTAGCCAGCCCGGCCCTCGAGCTCGTAGGTGATGTCGTTCACCGGGTCGCGAAAGTACAGCTCGAAGTACGGCCACGCGCCGCGCACGCGGACGACGTCCGAAACCTGGAGATCGAGGCCCTGACGGGAGTAGATCAGGTCCCGCCGCGTGTACGACGTGTCGTCGAGCGTGCGATAGCTGACGCCGTCGCAGATGACGGAGGCGATGACGAACAGCCGATCCGGATCGCCGGTCCACTGTGGGACGTTGTGCTCCGCCCCCTTCGCCAGGCCGACGCAGACACCGAGGTTCACGGCCTGACACGGACCGTCACCCTCGATCGGCGCGAACAGGAAGTACCCGGACCAGTCGCAGGCGGGGAACTGCAGGCTCATCGTGTAGTCGTCGACGAAGGTCGACGATCGCCGCATGATCTCCTCGAATGTCCCCGGTCTGACCATGACGTCCTCCTCTGCGCGTGATCACGCCGACTTCGGTCCGGGTGCCTCGTAGAGCTCCACGACGATGCCGTCGGGGTCGGTGACGCAGACGAGCGTGCCGCCTGCATTGGCCCCGGACGTGATGACGACCGGCGGTGCCAACGGTTCGAAGCCGGCTGTCGCGAATCGGTCCAGCAGCTCCCGCAGTCCGTCGACGACGAACGCGACGTGCGCGCTTCCGGGCGCCGACATGGCGGGTGCCACCGGTTCGGTCGACGGGATCGAGAACTGGAACAGCTGGATGGCCTGGTCCGTCCCCGGGACCGCGAGATCGACCGCGTCGACCACCGCGAGGTCCAGGCCGACCAGGCTTGCCAGCCACGGCTGGTCGATGACGCGCCGCGAGGTCACCTCGAAGCCGAGGACGCCGGCGTAGAACGAGAGGGACGCCTCCATGTTCGCCACCGTCAGGCCGGTGTGGTGCAGACGGGAGACGGTCATCCTCACCGGGCCTCGGACTCGCGTGCCGCGCAGCGCAGGGGTGGTCGATGCCATGCGGCGACGACATATGATATGCCACGCGTCGGGTGCCGAGGGACCCTGGGCCGGGGGACCCGTCTGCCGAGGGTGCCGGCCGTCGACGGACCGGCAGCAGCGCGAGGGATCTCCGTGGATGACCGCGAACGGATGCTGGCGGCGATCGCAGGACTGGCCTCGGACAGGCTCCCCTGGGCGCCGCGGATGGATCTCTGGCTGATCGCCCAGCGGGCCCGAGGATCGCTCCCGTCCGACCTTCGATCCGCCGACACGGTGGAGGCGGCCCGGTACTTCGGCTTCGCCTGCCATGCTGTCCGGGGGGACTTCACGACACCGCGGGATCCCGGCGAGTGGGTCCTCCGCGGGTTCGGGATCGAGAACCACCCCGACTTTCCCTACCGGGTCGAGGTGTCCGGCCTCCCCGTCGAGTTCGTGTCGGACGGCGAGCTCTACCGGACGACGATCAGGACCAGCGCGGGAGACGCCACCGCGGTCCTGGAGATGACCGACGCGATGCGCCGCGACGGCATGTCCATCCCGTACGTCAAGAAGCGCCCGATCGAGACGGAGGCGGACTTCGAGGCCGTGGCCCAGGTGTTCGAGCACCTCGAGGTGGTCCCGACGCCGGCGGCCTACGCCGCCTTCCACGCCCGTGTCGGCGGGCACGGCCTCGCGGTCGCCCAGGGTCCGATCGCCGCGTCGCCCGTCCACCTGATCCTGCACGACCTGATGAACATGGAGGCGTTCTTCTACCTGTACATGGACGAGCCGTCGGCGCTGCACCGGCTCGCCGACCGCCTCCGTCCGTTCTTCGACGCCGCGCTCGAGGCTCTCCTCCAGTGCGAGGCCGAGCTGGTCTGGTGGGGGGCGAACTACGACCAGCAGGTGACGTGGCCCGCGTTCTTCCGCGACGAGATCGTGCCCTGGCTCAGGACCGTCGGCGATCGCGTGCGCGCGCGCGGCAAGCTCCTTGCGACACACGCGGACGGCGAGAACCACCAGCTGCTGCCCCTCTTCCCGGACTGCGCGCTGGACGTCGCCGAATTGGTCTGCGCGGAGCCGATGGTCCTCGACCCGCTGGCCGAGCTGCGCCGGCGGATGGGCGCCGGGACGACGATCTGGGGCGGGATCCCGTCCGTCGCCCTCCTCCACGGCTCCATGAGCGAGCCGCAGTTCGCCACGTACCTGGACTCGGTCTTCGCTGACCTGGGCACCGGGGAGCGACTCATCCTCGGGGTGTCCGACAACGTCCCGCCCGACGCCGACATCGACCGCCTGACCCGCATCACCGACCGCGTGGCTGCCTTCGGTCCCGTCAACCCCGCCCGCGGGCGGTGACGCACGTGCCCGGACGCCGCGGACGCCCCGGGGTCTAGGCAGCCGCCCAGCGAAGGACCAGCGGGTCCAGTGGCACGGCGAGGTCGAGCAGACCGCGCCGAATGAGCGGGTGCAGGGCCGGCAGTGGGTGTCGCACCGCCTCGGACGCGATGATCCCTCCCTCGTGCATCAGCACCTTCGTGGCACGCAGGCCGCACTGGCGGTTCTCGAACAGGATCAATGGAAGCCAGTGCTCGTACACCGCCTTTGCGGCGGGACGGTCCCCCGACCGGTGGAGGCGCACGATCGCGCCGATGACGTCCGGGATCATCGCGCTCGTCATCGTCCCGGTGATCCCGGCGTCGAGATCGGGCAGGAGGTTGACGCCCTCCTCTCCGTCGAAGGGGCCCGCCAGCCCGGTCCCGCCCAGCGCCACCAGGTCCAGCACCTTCGTGGTGGCGTCCGGCGTCTCGAGCTTCAGGTACGAGATCGTCGGGATCGCCTCGGTCAGGTCGTGGAGCGTGTCGACGCCCAGCTGAGTCCCGGACACCGGGCTGTCCTGGATGATGATCGGCAGGTCGGTCGCCGCCGCGACGGCCTCGAAGTAGCCGCGGACGCCGGCAACCCCCGGACGGATCGTCGCGCCGTGGTACGGGGGCATGAGCATGATCGCCGAGGCGCCCGCCGCCGCCGCCCGGCGACACCGATCCGCTGTGACCCTCGTGCTGAAGTGGCTCGCCGTGACGATCACGGGCACACGGCCTCCGACCGCGTCGAGCGCCACGTCGACCAGCTCGTCCCGCTCGTGGTCCGCGAGCGAGAACTGCTCCGAGAAGTTGGCGAGGATGCAGATAGCGTCGGAGCCCGCGGCGACCATGAACTCGAGCGCCCGACGCTGGCTCGCCAGGTCCAGCTCCCCGTCGTCCGTGAACGCGGTGGGGGCGATCGGCAGGACGCCGGACAGGGTGATCAACGGGCGATGCCTCGAGTCGCGGAAGCCGTCTCATCAACCATACCCTCGGGCCGGCGCCCTCGACAGGCCGGCACGGCTGGACTGGCCGGACGTGCCTCGCGGCCCCGAGACCTGCAAGACTGGGGCGCCGTGCGATCCGTGCCCCTCGTCGCAGAAGACAGAGCCGCCGTGCGTGTCCTGACCTGGACCGCGTATCTCCTCATGGCGTGCGAGGGCTACCTGATCTATGCCGTCGGGTTCATCAGCCCGTACCTGCAGAACGACCTCGGCGTACCGCCGTGGGCATCCGCCCTGCCCAACTCCGTGATGGCGATCGGCCTCCTCGCGGGCGGCGCGATCACCGGCCGGGTCAACGCCCTTGTCGGTCCGCGCTACGCGGTGCGGGCGTGGGCCGGGGTCATGGCGGTCGCTGGCGTGCTGATGGCCATCCCGGTCAGCATCGTCCCGGTCCTCGTCGGCGCCTTCGCGTATGGCTGCGCGGTCGGGGGCGTGCTCGTCCACGTCAACAGTGCGCTCGGGGTGGGGCCCCGCGGCGGCACCATGCTGATGCGTGCCAACCTCTGGTCCGTGGTCGGGGCTCTGGCCGGACCGCTGATCCTGTCGGCGGCAGCGGCCGGCTCGTCATGGTGGCTGGGGATGCTCGTCCCGGTCCCGGTCCTCGTGGTCCTCATGTTCGTGCTGCCGGCCTCTCCGGCCCGGGATCGACCCGCCGTGCGCAGCGAGGCCGGCGCGGGGCTGCCGCGTGCGTACTGGATGAGCTGGCTGTTCCTGGCCCTGTCGATCGGCGGGGAGTTCTCGTTCGTCGTCTGGGGCTCGCAGGTAGTCACGGCACGAACCGGGATCACCGACGTCGAGGCGACGCGGCTTGCGTCGTTCTACGTGCTGGGCATGATCGCGGGCCGGGTGGCGCTGTCCACCGGGCTCGGCCGTGGGTCGGGGACCCTGCTCCTGGTGCGTGGCAGCGCCGCCCTGGCGGTGGTCGGGGCGGTCGTGACCTGGCAGGCAGCGCAGCCCGAGGTCGCCGGTCTCGGCCTGCTGCTTGGCGGCCTGGGCATCTCCGCGATCTACCCCCTCGGGGCGAGCCTCGCCCTCGCCCATGCCCCCGGAGCACCGGTCCGTGCGAGCGCGCGCCTGACCGCCGCGTCGGGGGTCGCCATCCTCGGCGCGCCACTCGCGCTGGGGCTCGTCGCCGGTTCGGTCGGTGTCGCGGGCGCCTGGCTGGTCGTGCTCGGCCTGCTCGGGACAGGCCTCATCCTGGTGCTGCGAATCCCGGCGCCCCCGGCGCCGGTCGAGGACCTCGAGCTCGCGGTCGCCGGCTGACCGGCGGGGCGATCAGGGCAACTCGCCGAGTCATGCCTGTCTCCCGACAGGCCCGAAGAACGTCGGATACGGCCCATCATCGAGCAGGCGCTGGACCAGCAGCGCCGCCTCGACCAGGTGGTAGTCACCCCACATCACCGACTCGCCGCGGGGTACCCCGGATGCGTCCGGGGTGTAGTCCCAGCCCCGGGGCCTGTGGTAGACGCCGTGCAGGAGGAGGCCCTGGTGGCCCGCGTCCAGCGACAGGTAGGGCTCCCCGAGCAGGGTCCGCAACACGGTCAGCCCCGCGGCCGAGTAGTTGGCGCCCCGCTCGTCGGCGTGCCGGGTCAGCCACCGCCCGAGACGCAGGAGCCCCTGGGCGCCGATCGCCGCGGACGAGCTGTCCACGGGCTCGTGCGGGTTGAAGGGGTCCGCCTCCCGCTCGAGGTAGGCACCCATGAGGGCGAGCCCCGGCGCGCCGGTATCCCAGTACGGGATCCCGTCGACCGGCGTGTTCGCGATGAAGAAGTCGCAGGCAGCCGTCGCCGCGCGGACGAGCATCACGGTGATGTCCGAGCGGCCGCCGAATGGCTCCAGGGCGGCGTCCTCGAGGACGTCGAGGAACTCCAGCTGTTCGGGGTAGCCGGCCATCACCCAGGCGAGGCCCCGCGTCCACGTCGACCAGGGGGCGTACCCCTGCTGCGTGGACGACGTCCGGAACCGGCCGTCGTTCGTGTTGAACACGCTCTCGTGGGCGACCCGGCCCCACTCGTCGTAGATGTCCCGGCCCTCGCCGTAGAACACGTTCCAGCGGGCCGTCGTCCGGGCGTGCTCGAGGCCGCGACCCAGCAGGGAGATCGCCTCGTCGTTCTCGCCCATCAGGTGGTGCCCGAGGAGGTGCGCGAGCGAGAGAGCACGGACAGACCGGATCGTGTCGCTGAACAGCGACTGCGGCCCGTTGAACGAGTAGATGTACCCGGTGCCCTCGCGCGTCGTTCGCCACCGCGCGGCCTGGACGGCGCCGCTGACCTTGAGCGCCATCTCGTAGAAGCGCAGCTCCCACGGGTCGTGGGGAATCCGGCCCTCCAGCATCAGCCGGCGCAGGTTGCCGTAGGTGCTGACGTTGTTGAAGCCGTGGTCGTGGACGCCGACGTGCGACACGTGGGACGCCATGTGGTCCACCGTGCCCCGTCGGCCGAGGTCCAGGAAGCGCTGATCGCCGGTGGCGTCGTACTGGAGGATGGCCCAGCCGAACTGGAAGCCCTGGGTCCACTCGGTCCAGCCCTGGCTCGTGTACCGGCCCCGCACCGTGAACACCGGGGAGCCCGCCGCCGGGTCCCAGGCAGCACAGAGGCCCGCGATCTTCGCGCCGGACAGCGGCCAGAATGCGGCGAGCGGCTCACGCAGCCGCTCCGGGGTCATCCCCTCGTCAACCTGCATCTTGTCTCCTACCGAACGATCCGCGCGCCGTGGTGCCTCGCAGACTGATGTTCCGCGCGGGAAGCACGCGACCGCGGGGACCTCATCGACTGTCTCCCGCACGCATGATCGGGGCGGCCCGTCGGATCGTCATCTCCGGCGACCATGTCAGGTCGCCGACAGCCGGTCGCCGATCGCGACGACGGAGTCCAGGAGGCCGGTCACCTCGCGCTCGGTCGTCCGGGGGTTCACGAAGCAGGGCCGGATCGCGAACCGGCCATCCACGCGGGTGCTCGAGGGGATGATGCGGGTCTCCGCGCGGAGGCGCTCGAGGAGTCGCTGGTTGAGGGCGTCGATGTCCGCATCCGGCAGCTCGCGCTCCGGCCGGTAGCGGAAGCACGCCACCGAGAGCTGGGGCTCCATCAGCAGCTCCAGGCGGGGATGGGCGATGGCGCCATCCGCGACGGCCCGGGCGAACGCCACGTGCCGCTCGACCCGGTCGATGATGCCGCGGCGCCCGATCTCGCGCAGGATCGCCCAGACGAGCACGCCGCGCGGCGGCGCCGAGAGCTCCACGCCCTGGTCCGCCCAGCGGCCGGCCATGACGTCGAACTGGGAGGAGGCCTGAACGTCATCGGGCGAGAACGCGCCCTCGAGGTAGGAGGCCTCGCCCTCAGCGAACGCCCGCGTGAGCACCTCCTCGTCGCGGACGAAGGTTGCCCCGACCCCGAGCCCCGTGGCGAGCCACTTGTGCGGGTCCACGATCCAGGAGTCGGCCTGCTCGACACCCGCGAACAGGTGGCGCAGGCGTGGCGACGCGTTGGCGACGAGGCCGTAGGCCCCGTCCACGTGGAGCCACGCGCCGAAGCGGCGGGCGATCTCGCCCACGCGGTCGATCCGGTCCACCGCTCCGGTGTCGGTGACGCCCGCGATGGCGACGACCGCGACCGGGACGATCCCCTCCCGCGCGTCACGGGTGAGGGCGGCCTCGAGCTCGGGGAGGTCGATCCGCCCATCGGCGTCCACCGGGATCTCGGCGACGCCCTGCCGGCCGAGGCCGAGGACGCCCGCGGCGCGGTGGATCGTACGATGCGCCGCCGACGAGGCGTAGATCCGGCCACGCAGGCCCGCGGGCAGGCCCCGCTCGGAGACGTCGTGGCCGAGGCGCTCGAAGGCCGCCTGGCGGGCGGCCCCGAGGGCGAGGAGGTTCGCCGTCGAGCCCCCGCTCGAGAACACGCCGGCCACGTCGGCCGGCAGGCCGCACAGGTCCGCGAGCCAGCGGAGGCCCGTCCGCTCGAGGGCATTGAAGGCGTGGAGGGTGTAGCGCTGGGCCCCGGTGAAGGCCGCGGCCGTCGCGGCCAGGGCGGGTACCGTCGACGGACCGGTAGTGATGAACCCGAGCCAGCCGGGCGCGTTCATCCGGTTCCCGTGCTCGACCACGAGAGCGAGCTCCTCGAGCGTGGCGTCGGCGCCGACGCCCTCGGTGGGGAGGTCCGCCGCCTCGGACGGGAGCGTTCCAGGGACGTACGCGGTGTACCCGGACCCTCCGGTCGGGTCCAGGAAGGCGTCGAGGGCCGGCGCCAGTCGCCGGAGCAGGTCGCCGGTGCGGGACAGCTCGGCAGGCTCCGCGGGGACGGTCAGGACTTGCTCCGACATCGAGACGCTCCGCTTCCCGGGGGATGGGCATCCTAGTGTGGCGCATGGACCGCGGCGGTGGGGTTCCGACGCCGTGCGGCGCCCGGGCCGGACATGGCCGAATGTGGCCGTGATGCGATCTCTACCAGTCTCGGGCGAGGACATGGGATGATCAGCTCCCGTGGAGCCCATCGCATTCGTCCTCGGCGCGTTCCTCCTGGCACTGGCGCTCTGGGACCTGTTCCAGACCATCGTCGTGCCGAGGCCCACTCCCGGCTGGTTCCGGATCGGCCGCTATCTCATACGTGGCTCATGGCGCGTCCTGCGAACTCTTCGCAACGGGCGGCCCGGGCGCTCCTACGACCGGGTGCTCGGCCTGTTTGCGCCTGCCGCGACGGTCGCGCTTCTTGCGGCCTGGCTCGTGACGCTGATCGTCGGTTACGGCCTCATCCTGTATGCGATCCGGGACGAGCTGCGCCCGGTGCCGCCGGACCTGGGCACCACGCTGTACTTCGCGGCGACCTCGGTGCTGACCCTCGGGTTCGGGGACATCGTGGCGCAGGGTGCCCTGGCGAGGGTCGTCGTTGCGATTGCCGCGATCAGCGGCCTGGGCGCCGTCGCGCTCGTCGTGACCTTCCTGTTCTCCCTCTTCGCCTCCTACCAGCGCCGCGAGATCCGCGTGGTGATGCTCCAGGCGACCGCCGGGGCACCACCCTCGGCCGTCGCGCTACTCGAGACGTACGCCCAGCTGCACCTCGTCGACCGGCTCCCGGACCTGTTCCGCGACTGGCAGACCTGGGCGGCCGAGGTGCTCGATTCGCACGTTGCCTACCCACTCCTCGGGTTCTTCCGCTCGAGCCACGACAACCTGTCCTGGATCAGCGCCCTCGGGACGGTCCTGGACGCCTCGAGCCTCGTGCTGACGACCGTGGAGGGCCTGCCCCGCGGCGACGCCAAGCTCTTCAAACGGATCGGAACCCACCTGGTCGAGGACATCTCCAACCTCGGATTCGGTCGCGGCGAGCCAAGTCCTCTCGACCGGTCGGCCTTCGAGGCGGCCTGCGACCGGCTGGAGCGATCCGGCTACGACCTCGCAAACCGCGACGTCGCCTGGCCCGCCTTCGAGGCCGCTCGCGCCACGTACTCCGGCCGGCTGGAGGCGATGGCGTCGTACTGGGCCACGCCTGCGGCCCAGTGGCTGGGTGACCCCGTCGAGCTCCGACAGCGGCTCCACGAGCGCGACGATCCCTGAGGCACGCGGGGTCGGCCTACTAAATGACGCATTTCCCCAGGTTGCAGCCACCTGAGGAGCAATGGGCGGGGCCTACTTCAGGGGCGCCGGCAAGCATTTCCTGGTGACATCCAAGGACGACGTGGAACTACCCGTACCCGTCCGAGGTGGCCATGGCGCCGTCATACCATGGAGCGTTCACGGTGCTCGGCAACGCGCATCGTGGGGACGCCAGCCGGTCAGGAAGACCTGTTTCGCCGGGCGCACGCGACGTCGACGACCCGCGACCAGGCACCGGCCGTGGTGCTGCCCGATGTGGACCTGTCGGTCGCGGACTACGTCTGCCGGCAGGTTCGAGGAGGAGATACCGATGATCGAGTGGCTCGACGGATGCCGGATCGAGGATTACGACTAGTGCCTGGCGCCCTGAAGACCCGAGGCGGGGCAGCCTGATGCGGCGCGCTTTCCTCGGGATTGACTGCGGGACGCAGTCCACCAAGGCCCTCCTGCTCGAGGCCGATACCGGGGCAGAGCTCGCCATGGGCCGTGCCGATCACGACCTCGTCAGCCGGTCCGATGGCACCCGGGAGCAGGATCCCGCGTGGTGGGTGGAGGCGACGACCGCATCGGTCAATGAAGCGCTGGCCCGGGCTCCCCGCGTCGAGGTCTCGGGCGTCGGCGTCTCCGGCCAGCAGCACGGCCTGGTCGTCCTTGATGCCCGCGACGCGCCCGTCCGGCCGGCGAAGCTGTGGAACGACACCTCGACCGTCGACGACTGCCGCGCGCTCACGGACCGGATGGGCGGCGAGGCGGCCGTCCACGCCGCGACCGGGAACCTGTTCCTGACGGGGTACACCGCGCCCAAGATCGAGTGGCTCCGCAGGGCCGAGCCGGTCGGCTACGAGGCGGCGGCACGCTTCTGCCTCCCGCACGACTACTTGGACATGTGGCTCACCGGCGAGTTCGCGACCGAGGCGGGCGACGCCTCAGGCACCGCCTACGTCGACGTGCGGACCCGGGGGTACGCGCCGTCGGTCCTCGACGCGATCGACCCGGACCGCGACTGGGCCGCCGCCCTGCCGCCGATCCGGCCGTCCGACGCGATCCTCGGGATCCTCCGTCCGGCCGCGGCCAAGGCTCTCGGCCTGCCGGCCGGGATCCCCGTGTCAACGGGCGGTGGCGACAACAGTGCGCTGCGATCGGCGTGGGCGCCGTGGCACCCGGCACCGCCGCGATGAGCCTGGGGACGTCGGGGACGGTCTTCGGCTACGCCGCGAGCCCAGCGATCGACCCTCTCCGCGAGGTCGCGGCGTTCTGCGACTCGACGGGTGGCTGGCTGCCGCTCGCCTGTGTCCTCAACTGCACCCTGCCGCTCGAGTGGGTCCGCGGGCTGTTCGGCCTGAACCATGCCGCATTCGACGCGCTGGCCGCCTCCGTGGCGCCCGGCGCGGCGGGCCTGGTCTTCGTTCCGTACCTCGACGGGGAGCGCACGCCGAACCGGCCGGCGGCCGCGGGGGAGCTCCTGGGCCTGCGCGTATCGCACGGTCCCGCCGAGATCGGGCGGGCGGTCCTGGAGGGCGTCACCGCAGGCCTCGCGCACGCCGTACGGGCCTTCGAGCGGACGGGCGCCGCGGCGGACGAGATCCTCCTGGTCGGCGGCGCGGCCAGGAGCGGGCTCTGGGGCCAGCTCCTCGCGGACTGGGTGGGCCTGCCCATCGTGCGTCCCGCGGTCGCGGAGGCGGCCGCGCGCGGTGCCGCGCTCCAGGCCGCACATGTCGTAGGCGGCCTCCCACTCGCCCGTTCCGTCGCCACCGACGCGCGCTGGGAGCCCCGGGCGGGCGCCGGCGTGACCGACACTGCCGAAGCGTACGCGGCCACCCTCGCCAACCGCTGACCACGAGCGATGCCACCCCGCGAGGACGCGCCATGACCGAAACGTTCGTCCACGGCGTCCCGGACCGCATCCCGTTCAGCGGCCCCGGCTGCACCGAGCCGCTCCTCGTCGAGTACGGCCTGACCGCGGGACCGGTGCCCGATAATCGGGTCGGGCGACCGCGACGTTCGCGGGCACGGCCGACGCGAATCGAGGTGGAACCCGTGGACCAGCAGCGGGCGGACATGCGCGAGACGATCCGGTCGGGCGCGGCCACCCTCGGCATCGAGTTCGGCTCGACCAGGATCAAGGCCGCGCTCATCGCGCCCGACACGACGCCCCTGGCGGCTGGCTCGCACGGCTGGGAGAACCAGTTCGACAACGGCGTCTGGACATACGACCTGGCCGACGTCCGCCGAGGGCTGGCGACATGCTTCTCATCGCTCGCCGACGACGTGCGCGCGCGGTATGCGGTCGACCTCGAGAACGTCGCGGCCCTCGGCGTGAGCGGGATGATGCACGGCTACCTCGCCCTCGACGCCGAGGGTGAGCTGCTCGTGCCCTTCCGCACGTGGCGGAACAACATCACCGGCGAGGCATGTGCCGAGCTGACGCCCCGGCTCGACTTCGCCGTTCCCCAGCGCTGGAGCATCGCCCACCTGTACCAGTCGATCCTGGAGCGCCAGCCGCACGTCGGGCGGATCGCCCACCTCACCACCCTCGCGGGCTACGTTCACTGGATGCTGACCGGCGAGCACGTCATCGGCGTCGGGGAGGCGTCCGGGATGTTCCCGATCGATCCCCGAACGGCCGACTGGGATGCCGTGCGGGTGGCGGCGTTCGACGCGCTCGTCGAGCCGAGGCAGATCGGCTGGAGGCTGCGCGACATCCTTCCTGCCGTGCTCCCCGCCGGCCGTCCGGCCGGTCGTCTCACCGCGGAGGGCGCGAGGCTTCTCGACCCCGCCGGGCGGATCCCGGCCGGGATCCCGATGTGTCCCCCGGAGGGCGACGCGGGGACGGGCATGGTGGCGACCAACGCGGTCAGGCCACGATCGGGCAACGTGTCGGCGGGCACGTCGATGTTCGCGATGATCGTCCTCGAGCGGAGCCTGTCCCGGATCCACGAGGAGATCGACATCGTGGTCACGCCCGACGGCATGCCCGTGGCGATGGCCCACTCCAACAACGGGACGTCCGACCTGGACGCGTGGATGGCGCTGTTCGGCCAGGTTGGCAGGGCGCTCGGCGCCGAGACACGGCTCGACGACCTGTACGCGCGTCTCATGCCGCTCGCGCTGCAGGGCGATCCGGACGCCGGCCGGCTCCTGTCGATCAACTACGTCTCGGGCGAGCACATGACCGGGTTCACCGAGGGGCGCCCGCTTTTCGCCCGGAACCAGGATGGCCGGTTCACCCTGGAGAACTTCATGCGGGCGCTGTGCTACGCGTCGCTGTGTTCCATGCGGGCCGGGCTGGACATCCTCCGCGAGGAGGAGGGGGTGATCGTCGAGGAGATCCGCGGTCACGGCGGCTTCTTCAAGGCCGGCGACACCGGCCAGCGGATGATGGCTGCCGCGCTCGACGTCCCCGTCAGCCTCCCCGCCACCGCCGGCGAGGGTGGGGCCTGGGGCATGGCAGTGCTGGCCGCCTACCTGCTCCGGGCAGACGCCGGCCAGGCGCTGCCGGACTACCTCGACCAGTGGGTGTCGGGGAGCATGGGCGAGTCGATCGCCCCGGACCCGCGCGACGTCGAGGGGTTCTCGGCGTTCTTCGCGCGCCACCGGGCCGGGCTCGCCATCGAGCGCGAGGCGGTCGCGGCCCTGGACTGAGACGGCGGACGGCGGATCGCGCCAGGCGCCGCGCGCGGCGGTTGCCGCGCGCCGGCGCGACCAGCCCTTCGCACGGCGACCCTCCTGGTCGTTGGGAGGACGGCGCCGTCAGCCGGGCGACGCGATCTCCACCCGGAGGAGGACACGGCCTGGCTCGATGCGGTACCCGTATCGGGTGTTCAGGCGGCGGATGGGCTCGTTGCGCTCCTCGTTGCCCGTGACGAGCCGGGTGTAGCCCTGCTCTTTCGCCCACCTGATCTGCGCCCGTTTGAGCGCCGCCGCGATCCCGCGCCCGCGCCAGGCCCGCCTGACCCCCGTCAGGTCGTGGTATGCCTGCCCGGTCCACCTCGGCGGCATCGCCAGCTTGGCGAAGCCGACGACCTCGTCCCCAGCCAGCGCGACGAACACGGCCTCTGGTCGATCCGAGACTCCCTGCATGTCGTTCGCCAGCCACTGTTCGAACGCCCAGATCTCGGTGTCGTCCTGGCCGGGGATGTCAGGCTCGGCCTCGACGTAAACCCCGTACATCCCACGCTCGATGCCCGGGCGCTCCGCCCACGTCACGATGTCGATCCCGTCGGGCGGCCGCACCTCCGGGGCTTCGACCGAGACGAGGTCGAGCACGAGCCGCGAGTCACGCCCCACCTCGCGGAAGCCTCGCCGGCCGGCCCACCCGAGGCTCGCCGGATCGTCCTCAGCTGCCAACATTTCGACCGCGATGGACCCGCGCCCGGTGCTCCAGGCGATGAGCTCGGCCAGGACCGCGGACCCGACACCCCGACCGCGGGCGCCGGGAAGCGTCCACAGCTCGACATAGGCCGTCTGGGGCCGGGCGTGCCAGCCCAGGACGCCGATCCCAGCCCCTGCGTCGTGGCCGTCGGTGACCGCAACAAGCCAGACCATGTCCTCGGCCTGCCGGCGCAGGTCGACGAACGTCTCCACCTCGGCTGGGTCGGGGCGAACGACGTTGTGGATCGCGACGAGGCGCGCGAGCTCCGGGGCATCGATGCTGACGATCGCGACCATGAGGCCAGTGTATATGGCGCCCGATCGGGCAGGGTCGGCCCGTCATGCCTGGAGACGTCGCCGCGGCACAGGCTGGCGGCTTCTTCCCCGAGCGCCCGAGCGTGCCGCCGATTACGCTTGCGCCATGGTCCACTCCATGTTCCTGGTCGGAGACGTGGAAGTCGTGCCACTATGCGACGGATGGGCGCCGCTGCCGATCAGCGGCGAGGTCCCCGGCCACGAGGTCGACTGGTCGGAGGAGCGCACGGCGTACCCGTGGGCGTTCGCGGGCCGGGACGACCCGAGCTGGGCCTGGCACGTCCACGCTTTCCTGCTGCGGCTGAGCGGGGGACCGGTGCTCGTCGACAGCGGGATCGGGCACCTCGGACGCCCTCCCTACGACGTGGCGGGCCGCATCGACGACGAGCTCCGCGCGGCCGGCGTCACCCCGGCTGACGTCGGGCACGTGATCCACACGCACCTCCACTCGGACCACGCCGGGGGCGCGTGCCGGCCGGACGGAGAACCCCGGTTCCCGAACGCGGTCCACCACGTCCACCCGGCCGACTGGGACTTCTTCGCAGGCGCGGACGACCCCGGCGACTTCAACGGGCGGAGCGCGATGCGGCGGCTGCAGGAGCTCGGGAGGCTGGACCTCGATGACCGGGACCGTGAGGTCGCTCCCGGAGTGCGGGTCGTGCACAGCCCCGGCCACACCCCCGGGCATCGCAGCGTGATCCTGACCGACGGCCCGTCCTCGATGCTCCTCACCGGTGACCTGCTCCATCTGCCGATCCAGGTTGCCCATCCCGAGTGGGAGTCCGGCCACGACAAGGACCCCGGCCTCGGTGTCGCGTCGCGGGTCGGGCTGCTGACGCGGGCGCGGGACGGGCGTTGGCACGTGGCGGTGAGCCACTTCGGGCAACCGCTCGGTCGCGTCGTCGGCACCGAGCGCAGCCAGCGGTGGGACTCGGCCTGATCGCCGGGCGTCGGCCGGCCGCTCACGGCGGCGACGGGGGCGACGCCGAACCGTAACGCTCCCGTACCCCCGACAGACCGGGTGCGAAAGGCGGCCCTCCCGGACCATGTCGCCGCGGGTCCCTGCATGCCGTCGGCTCATTCCCGCATCGAGATCGACTGGGCGCGTCGTCCCCGCCCGGCGGTGAGTCATCGCGAGCGGAGGACATACGGATGCTTGCCCAACGCGACCCGGTTCGCACGATCGTCCCGGCTGCGCTGCTGATGGTCGTGCTCGTCGCGGCGATCGGGATGGGCCTCGCAGCCACCGCGGCCACGCCGGTGGGGGAGCAGCCCCCGGTAGACGCGGGCGCCACGGCCTGGATGCTCACCTCCACCGCGCTGGTGCTGCTCATGGTGCCCGGGCTCGCGATGTTCTACGGCGGCCTCGTCCGGACCAAGAACGTCCTCGGCACGATGATGCACAGCTTCGCCGCGATGGCGATCATCGGCGTGCTCTGGGCCGCGGTCGGGTACGACCTGGCGTTCGGGCCGAACGTCCTCGGCGGTTGGTTCGGCTGGGATCCCGGCCTCGTGTTCCTCCACAGCATCGACAGCACGGTCAGCAGCAACGGCGTCCCGGACCTCGTGTTCGCGATGTTCCAGGGCAAGTTCGCCATCATCACCCCGGCCCTGATCGCGGGAGCGTTCGCCGAGCGGGTGCGGTTCCGCGGGTACGTCATCTTCATCGCGCTCTGGAGCCTGCTCGTCTACTGCCCGCTGTGTCACTGGGTGTGGGCCTCCGACGGCTGGCTGTTCCAGCTGGGGGCGATCGACTTCGCCGGTGGCACGGTCGTGCACATCTCGGCGGGCGTCAGCGGCCTGATCGCGGTGCTGTACCTGGGCGCGCGGCGCGGCTACCCGCGCACGGCCATGCACCCGAACAACCTGGTCATGGTGATGATGGGCGTGGGCCTGCTATGGGTGGGCTGGTTCGGGTTCAACGCCGGCAGCTCCCTGTCCAGCGGGGTCAAGACGGCGCAGGCACTCACCGTGACCCAGGTCGCCGCCGCCGCCGCCGCGCTCGCATGGGTCTGCATCGAGGCCGTGCAGCACCGCAAGGCGACCGGCCTGGGGATCGCGTCGGGCATCCTCGCCGGCCTCGTCGTCATCACGCCCGCGGCGGGGGTCGTGACCCCGGCCGGCGCTGTCGCCCTGGGCTTCCTCGCCTCGACCCTGTGCTACGCCGCGATCCTCGTCAAGAACCGCCTGAACTATGACGACACGCTCGATGTCTTCGGGGTCCACGGCATCGCGGGCATGGCCGGAGCCCTGCTGCTGACATTCTTCATCCGCGCCGGCGAGATGCCCCAGGGTCGCGACGTCCTCCAGCAGTTCGCCGTCCAGGCGCTCGGCGTGGCGGTGACGATCGGGTACGCGTCGGTCGTCAGCATCGTGCTGGTGGTGGTCGTGCAGAAGGTCTTCGGCCTGCGGTTGGGGACGACGGGCGAGATGGCCGGAATGGACCACGAGCTGCACGGCGAGCACGGCTACGGACTGCTCAACCTGAACTGACGGACGGAAACAACCAGGTCATCGCACGCGGGCCGATCGTTCGACGCTCGAGGGAACCGTCGGCCGGCGTGACCAACCGCTGGAGTCACGCGCATGAAGCTGATCATCGCCATCATCCAGCCGGACAAGCTGGATGAGGTGCACCAGGCCCTGATCGCGGCCGAGATCTTCCGCGTCACGGTCAGCCGGGTCACCGGTCACGGCCAGCAGGAGGACCCCGAGCTGTATCGCGGCGAGGAGGTGGCGCCCAGCCTGATCCCCAAGGTGCGGCTCGAGATCGCCGTCAACGACGCCTTCGTCACGCCGACGGTCGACGCGATCCTGGGGTCGGCAAAGCACAACGGGGGCACGATCGGCGACGGCAAGATCTTCATCATGCCGCTCGAGGAGTGCATCAGGATCCGCACCGGCGAGCGTGGCGGGTCGGCGATCTAGGATCGACGGGCGCCCGGGAGGTTTCGTCGGGGCCCGCGCGCGACCTTGCCCATGCGCGGCGCCCTCGCCCCCGCCCGTCGCGACCTCGCCCGCCCGTCGCGACCTCGCCCATGCGCTGCGCCCGCGCCCTCGCCCATGCGCTGCGCCCGCGCCTGCTCGCGCACGAGGCTGAGCGGTTTCACCCTCGCCAGGGGCCTGGACTGCGTGGATCCTGTGCGTCGCGCGCATGCGGTCGGCGGATGGCGCCCGAAATCTTGCCTGTAACGCACGGTCGAATCGCCCACGAGCACGAGCCGGCTCCGAAACGGGCTCATGCCCGGCGGCCGGCGCGTCGAGCGGGAACGCGAACGGTCGCGCACCCAGGGCCCGTCGACCCTCAGTGACGGTCCCTCGCTCGTCGCCGCCGGGAACGCCATACCGAGACGCGCCAGGCGATGAAGGCGATGCCGACCTGGACAAGGGCCACGAGGATCACGCCCGCCCAGTTGGCACGAGCCAGCGTGCGCCCGGCGGCGCCGCCCGCATCGGCCACGGCCGTCCGGATGCGCTGGACATCAACCGCGACGGAGGAGGGCTCGGCCGCGGGCTCGGCCCCTTGCTCGTCCTGCGGCGCCTCCGCCGTCTCGGAGCTCCTCCTCGGGTGTCGGAGACGTGCCAGCGCGTGCGAGGTGGCCACGCCCGCGCGATTCAGCCCCGTCCGGATGCGCTGGCTCCCGGCCGACACGGACGAGGTGCGCTCGGGCTGCGGCGTCTCTGCCATCTCGGACCTCCTCCTGCCACCACGGGCTCGCGCCGGATGCGCCAATCGGGATTGTGACTGCTCCAGCTCACGTTCGCGCCGCGTTCCGCCGGGTCGTCCTGCCGAACGCCACGAGCGCCAGCGCGCACCCGAGCGCCAGCAGCGCGCTGCCCAGCATGGCGATCGAGAGGCCGATCGTCACGGACATGAAGCCCATCGCCGGCGGGTAGATGATCGAGCCGACGACGGCCATGCCCGTCAGTGACCCGGCCACGGCCGCGGAGCGCTCCGGGTGTCGCTCCCCGCCGATAGCGATGATCATCGGGAACACCGGCCCCGAGGCGATACCCGCGGCCGCGAACGCGGCGATCGAGAGTGGCAGCTGGGGCACGAGCACCGCGGCGGCGATGAGCGCGGCCATGGCAACCGCGCTGGTGATCGTGAACCGCAGGTGATCGAACCTGTCCGCGATGACCGACGAGATCAGGCGCCCGACGGCCAGCCCGGCCCAGTACAACGACAGGGCGAGGGTCGCGGTCGTCAACGGCGCCGGCTCAAGGAAGCGAACGATCCAGCTGGAGACCCCGACCTCGGAGGCGACGTAGGCCGCGATGGCGATCCCCAGCAGGAGCAGCGGGCCGCTCCACATGCTGCGGCCGCCGCGACCGTCCGGGACGGCCCGCGAGCGCGTTCCCGCTCCCCTGGCCGGCGAGCGCCCGCTCGGCATCGGAACAGTGACGTAGGCAAGCGCCAACGGCAGGACGACGGCCCCCGTGACGATGACGACGGCCTGCCACGGGACGCCGCTCTCCACCAGCGTCCCAAGGACGAGCGGCGCGGCGAGGGCACCGACGCTGAAGGACATGTGCAGCAGGTTCATCGCCCGGCCGCGGCCATCGCGATACACATCCAGGACCAGCCCGTTCGCGCCGCCGTCCAGGCAGCCGGCGCCGGCGCCGGCTGCCAGGGCCGCACCGACGAATGCCGCCCACGTCGGAACGAGGCCCAGACCGGCGACGCCCAGGCCGGCGACGATCACGGCGCCGGACAGGACCGCGCGGCGACCGAGACGCTCGGTGAGGGGGCCGCCGCCGAACGACCCGGCCGCATATGCGATCGCGTAGGCGAGGTAGACGACGCCGATCCCCGCATCGGTCTGGTCGAAGGTCGTCTTGATCGATCGGATCAGCGATGGCACCAGCAGGCCGGTCCAGCCGACGGCGAGGAGGGTGAGGCAGGCGACGAGGCCGTCCGCCAGCCGGGCACGGCCGCTCGCGGACCCGTGAACGGGAACGGACGCCAAGCCGGATGCGGTCATCGGGCGCCGATCGCGATCGCCACGTCCTCGCCGGCCCCATCCTGCGGAACCATGATCCCGAGCGTCATGCACTCTCCCGGCTGTCGATGACGGGGATGCGTGTCGACGGCGACGCGCGTCCCGATGGGCCTGGTGCTCCGCGATCCGACCCAGCCGGCCCGCCGAGACACCCGCTCCAGTGTCGCATCCGGGTCCGCTTCACGGGCGCGGCTGCAAGCCCGGGCCGGGGTGCTCTCTCCTCTCGCGCGGCTATCATCGAGCCCGTGAGCTCTCCCCGGCTGTACGGCGAGCTGGCGCCCTGGTTCCACCTCGTCACCGCCCCCGCCGACTACGCCGACGAGGCTGCGTATGTGGCCGGGCTGCTGGCCGACCACGGCGTGGTGCTGGGTCCAGCGAACCCCGAGGCCACGCTGCTGGAGCTGGGCTCCGGCGGCGGGAACACGGCATCCCACCTCAAGGCACGTGCCCACCTGACGCTGACCGACATCGCCCCGGCGATGCTGGCAGTCTCGATCGGCCTCAACCCGGAATGCGAGCACCTCGAGGGCGACATGCGGACGCTCCGCCTCGGTCGGACCTTCGACGCGGTGCTCGTTCACGACGCGGTGACGTACATGACGACCGGGGCAGATCTAAGGGCCGCGGTGGAGACCGCGTTCACCCATCTCCGACCTGGCGGTGCGGTCGTGCTCCTCCCTGACTTCGTTGCCGAGACGTTCCGGCCGGAGACGAAGCACGGCGGGCACGATGGCACCGACGGACGGTCCCTCCGCTACCTCGAGTGGACGTACGACCCTGACCCCGCCGATACGACCGTCGTGACCGAGTATGCGTTCCTGCTCCGCGATGCAGATGGGTCGGTGCGGGTGCTGGATGATCGGCACGTCGAGGGAGTATTCCCGCGAGCGACGTGGCTCCGCCTCCTCGCCGATGTCGGGTTCCGGGCCGACGTGTTCGAGGATGCATGGGAGCGCGAGGTGTTCGTGGGCGTGCGTCTGTAGGCTGGCGCAGCGAACCGGCACCCCGGGCCGTCAGGCTCGCGGTCGGCCGCCGCGGGTCAGAGCTGCGTCACCAGCTTCCCGAAGACGGCGAACCGGCCTTGGAGGCCCGCGCCGATGTACGCGCCGACGACCCCGAAGTTGTTCAGCACGAGCCCGCCCCGCGCGTTGTACTCGAGGAACTCCTCGCTCCGGCGCAGGCGATCGAGCTTCCCGGCCTCGCCGCGGAGCAGCAGGAAGCCGACCAGCTCGCCTCCGTGCGGCTCCAGCAGGACCGCCTCGAAGCTCTCGACCTCGCCCCGCTCCTGGAGGCCGGTGTAGTACCCGATCACCTCGTTGAACAGGGTCAGCGCCGCCTGCTCGCGACCCGGGATGGTCGGCCCGTAGCCGATGAAGATCGCGGTATCCGCCATGCCCCACTCCTCGTGGAAAGCCGGCAGGTCGGTCTCGCCATTGGCCCAGCACGACGGGCTGGCGACCGTTCTGGGACGCCGCGCTGGTGGGACCCATGGAGCCCCATGCCTCCGTGCCCGCCGGCGGAGTATGCGCGTGGCCCTTGGCCGCTGTCGAGGACCGGGCCAGCAGGTCTCACGCGTCCGGGCGTCGCATCCTGGGGCTCTCCTGCACGGTCCAGCCGTTCCCGTCCGGGTCGTCGAAGAAGAAGAACGAGTTCCACTCGTCCCCCTTGCCGTCCGCGAAGCCGGAGCCGTCGTGATGCACGATGGGCGTGACGGCGACGCCGCGCCCGTCGAGCAGTGCCCGGGCTGCCTCGATGTCGGCCACGCAGAGCTGGAGCCCACGGATCGTCCCGGGCGTCATCTCGGCGAGGCCGGTCCCGATCGTGATCGAGCAGCCGGAGCCTTCGGGCGTCATCTGGACGACCCGGAAACCATCGTTGGGTGCGAAGTCGACATCGACCGGAAAGCCGAGCTTCTCCGTGTAGAAGGCCTTGGCACGGTCCACGTCGGACACGGGGACCACGACGACCTCGAGCTTGAACTCCATCGCGACATCCTCCCTGGGCAACGGTGGATCAGGCCTGGAGCCGGGCGACGAGCTCGTCCAGCCGCTCGAAGCCTTCGACGACGCCGCGCTCCATGCCGCTGCCGACCATCGCGTCGCGTGCCTCGACGGACTGGTGGACCGATCTGGTGCGAATGAGCGTCCGGTCGCCCAGGTCCACGAGGACCAGGGTGTCGAGCGAGACGTGGCCCGGGGCACCGTCGAACTCGAAGGTCTGGGTCATGCCGTCCGGTGACGGGGTCCCATGGAACACGCCCCGGAACCCGTACTCGGTGCCGTCGGTGTCGATGTGCACGTACCGCCAGGTGCCGCCGTGGCGGACGTCGAGGCGCTCCACACGCATGACGAGGCGCCGGGGACCGAGCCACTGGGCGAGCAGGTCCGGCTCCGTGTAGGCGCGGAAGACGAGATCGCGCGGCGCCGCGACCTCGCGCTCGAAGGCGATGAGCGGGGTGCCGGGCTCGGCGGTGAGGCGCATTGCGGTCGTGGTCACGGGACGCGTCCTTCCTGTGTCTCGGCCGGGGGTGCGTCCCCCGGCGCTTCGGCCTGGATCGTGGCGAGCAGCTCGTCGAGCCGCTCGAAGCTCTTCTCCCAGAACTCGCGGTAGTCCGCCAGCCATGCCGTCGCCCTGCCCAGCGGAGCGGCCTCGAGGTGGCTGAGACGGGCCGTCGCCCGGCGGCTCCGCGTGATCAGGCCCGCCTGCTCCAACACCCGGAGATGCTTGGAGACCGCGGGCTGGGAGATCGCGAACGGAGCCCCCAGCTCGCGGACGGTGCGGTCGCCTCCCGCCAGGCTGGCGAGGATGGCGCGACGCGTCGGATCGGCGAGGGCCCCGAAGACGGCGCTGAGCTGGTCGGTCTGCATTGATAACCATCCGGTTATTGAGTGGACCGTGATTGAACTCCGGATCGCGGCCGATGTCAAGGGTTCGCGTGCCGGTCAACGCCAACGTTCGGTGATGTCACCACTTGCGGTCCGACGCCTGACCGCGCGGGCGAGATGCAGTGCCTGCCGTCCTTCGGCCGACCGGGTCGGGATCAACTGGCCGCCGCCGACCCAACGATGCCATTCAGCGATGAATGCATCAGCGCGCTCACGATTGGCGCCCAGCACATCGGGTACCGGCAGGTAGGTGGGTCGCTCGCTTCGTGCATTGCGCAGCAGGCTACGGATCGGTCCCCAAAGGATCTGGAGTGGCAGCGCAGGCATTCGTCCGTCGTCGCGGCTGATCAGGTAGCGCGGTGAGGTGACCGGGCCGAAGAGGTCGTCAAGGGCTCGAGCGAACGTCGCCGCATCCGCGCCGGCATCACGATCGCGGATGGCCACCCGAACCGATCCGTCGGCTTCCGTATCGACCGCGAGCATCTCGTTGGTCAGTCGGCCACTAATGAGATTCGTCTCCCGCAGCGCACCAAGCACCGATCGGGCCGCATCGCCGACGATCGCATCCGGGGGCTGATCCACGAGGAGCGATCGAAGCAACTTCATGATGGTGTGGGCGTTGAGCAGGCTGACGACGGCGACGGCGGCGAGGATCGCCATGGTCTGCGCGACTTGTCCGCCGCCCGCGACGAACCTGCCCCATACAAAGCCTGTAGACAGGCCACTTGCGATGATGGCGCCCACACGGATCAGCAAGGCGCGCAACGTGTCTCTGACCGTGGCGGCCGTCCGAAAGTCGGTGGCGACCACTCTCAGGCTGCTGAACCAGTCGATCGCGTTGTCGTAGGGCTCACCCACCCTCCAGAGGTCGCGAACACGAGCGCGCTCGCCGACTGCCTTGATCACCCTCGCGTTGGCTGCCTCGAGATTGAGTCTTCGCCAACCGTCGCGGTGTCGGAGCCCAGCCGTCGCCGCCCCGAGCATCGACTCCTCCCAGTCTCGCTTGGCGAGGTCTCCGATCACCTTCGGGTCCACGTGAGCGAGTCCGCGCACGACGTCACCGGCATGCTCGTTGTCGGGTGGCACGATCCCCCATGTGCGGGAGTGTCGCCGCATCAGGCGCGTCAGTTCGACGTCGCCGCGCTCATGCGACTGGTCGAGGCAGACCACGTCATAGGCGTGGGCGACCTTGGTGGGCCAGGCCGGGTCGAGGCGCAGGATCCGACCGCGAAGCTGCTGGACGCTGGTCGCCGTGGTCACGCTGGTCAAGTCGATCAGGGTGTTGGCAGATGGCGAATCCCAACCCTCGCCGAGCAGCGCGCGAGTACCGATCAGGACCCGGCTGGCGCCGGTCTCGAAGACGCGTCCAACCAGACCGACGTATACCCCAGGCCGCCATTCAGCGTCAGCCTCGACCGCCGCCACGTCGCCGATCTCGCGGATTTGCAGGTCGAGGTCGAGACCATCATCACGGCCGGCAGAGACAAGGAGGTCGCGGAGATCCGGCGCGAACGTCTTGGTCGTTCGCACTGTGCTTCCGGTCACGAGGATGGGCTTCAGGCCCTCGGTGCGGGGATCAAGCGCGATCGCCTCGAACGCCTGGAAGGCGCTGCCGGCGTCGCGATCAAGGACGCCGCCCGACCGTGCGACGCCTGATCCGAGGCGTTCGAAGTCGGTCACCACCACGGCGCGCAACTGCTCGCCCATCGCCGAATGCTCAAGGTCGAGGATGTCTGCGGCAGCCCAGCACTTGGATTCGGAGAACGAGAGGACCAGGTCGACGACCGACCGACCTCGACGGAGGCCGCGCTCGGTCAGCGTCAGACCGAACGGAGCGATCGCGCGCCGAAGGTCGGCCAGGACGACATGGTCGGCTGGGTCGTCACTCACCTTGAGGCATTCGAGCCCAAAGCGCTCAAGGAGGATGAGCCAGTCGTCGAACAGCGGGGGTGCCCCGTCCATGGCCTGGAGAAGGGCCTGCGGCGCAGACGGCATCTCGAGGCCGCGGAGGTGGCCCACGGTCACTGAAGCACGGGCGAGTTCATCATGGTCCGCTGCCCAGTCGGCCCAGCTTGTCGTCACTCCTGGCGGTGGATCCGCGACCAGCACGCCGAGCCACGAAAGGAAGCCTGGCGAGGTCGTCGTCGTCTCGACAGCCTCGAGGAACCGGCCATGGACGTCTTTCAGGAATGTGGCCTCCGCCTCGGTCGGCTTGACCCACCAGGCGAGATCACGGAACGGCGCAAGGTCGCCTTCCTTGATGACCGCCGGTGTCGGGATCTCGAAGTCGACATCACCCAGGAGCGACGTGTAGTTCTCGTACTCTTCGTTGTCTTCCGGGGACGGCAGGGTCGCCGTGAGGCCGACGACATACGGACTGTCGAGTCGCGCGATCAGGGCGCGCAGGACGATCGCCCAGTAGTCGAGCAGATGGTGGCACTCGTCGAGAACCACCGTGCCCACCCCGGCCGCCACGATCCGGTCAATGAGTGCTCGCGCATTCGGATGGAGGTAGTCGTAGACCTTGGCGCCGTCCGCGGCCAGGAGGTCGTGCCGCACCCGCTTGACTCGCTTGGCCATCTCGTCACGGTATGCGTCGGGGTTGACATCGGCCATTCGCTCGATGCGCGCCATGGCCTCGACGGGATCCGCCGCCATGGCGAGGCTATCCGCTGACTCTGCTGCCCAGGCCGTGATCGCCATCCCGTGGAAAGCTTCGCTGGCGGCGTCCGGGGTAGAGATGACTTGGTAGGTCAGGGCGGTGACATAGCCAAGATCCGTGGCATCGCGGCTCCCGACCTCGTCAGCTTCGCCGGTGAACATCTCGAGTTTGTCGAGCCACTGGCCCTGGATCGTGGTCGTTGGCGCGAATACCACCGCGGGTCGGGCGAAGCGGCCGATCAACTCCAGGCCGATGATCGTCTTGCCAGACCCTGGCGGGGCGACGAGGTGGTAGCAGCGATCAGAGGTGGGATGTGTCGCGACGAGCCCCAGCATGCTGGTCTGGTATCGACGGAACTGGCCAGTGAACCGGATCGTGGGTCCAGTGTTCGCGACGTGTTCAGGCTCAAGCATGGCCAGCTCATTGCCGTTCATGACTCGAGGGTCGGTTCAGAAGGGCCGTTCGTCAATGCAGACGGCGCTCAATCCCGTGCCCCATCCGGCCAAGCGCCTTCACATTCGAGTCGTGACCGACCCGCGACCCAACGGCACTGACTCCATGACCCAGGCTGCCCAGGTCTTCGTGGGGCGTCTCAAGGCGCCGGGTCGACTTCGACGACCGACGACCTCGCGGCGGCGGCGGACGTCGGCAGCGCGGCGCGGACGGCATCATTGACGGGACCGATCCCTTCCGCCGACCGATCGTCCCGCCGGCCATCCGACCGGCGTCCAGGAGACACGATGACCACGATCGATTTCAGCCGGTTCGATGCCCTGACCTTCGACACCTACGGCACGCTCATCGACTGGGAACGGGGCATCCTCAACGCCCTCCAGGTGGTCCTCTCGCGGGACGACGTCACCCGGTCGGAGGACGAGCTCCTCGAGCTTTACGCGCGGCACGAGGCCGAGGTCGAGCGCGGCGTCTACCGGACGTACCGCGAGGTGCTCGCGGCGTCGGTGCGCGGCCTCTGCGCTGAGCTGGGCGTGGATCCGGCCGACCGGGCCGTCGCGGAGTTCTCGGCATCGGTGCCCGAGTGGCCGGCGTTCCCCGACAGCGCGGCCGCGCTGCGCCGGCTCGCCACCGGGTTCCGCCTCGGCGTGCTCACCAACTGCGACGATGACCTGTTCGCGGGTACGAACCGGCGCCTGGGCGTCACCTTCGACTGGGTCGTGACGGCACAGCAGGCACGCGGCTACAAGCCGCGGACGGAGAACTTCGAGGTGCTGTTCGCCACTGTGGACGTGCCCCGGGAGCGGATCCTCCACGTGGCACAGAGCCTGTTCCACGACCACGTCCCGGCCAAGGCCCTCGGCATGACCACGGTGTGGATCAACCGCCGCCACGACAGGCCGGGGTCCGGGGCCACGCCCCCCGCCGACGCCACGCCGGACCTCGTCTGCCCCGACATGCGGTCGTTCGCCGACATCGCGCTCGCCTGAGCAGGGTCCCGGTCGCCCTCCCGTCACACGGTCGCGTTGGGTTCTACTGCGTCGCGTTCGGCTGCGTCGGGTACCGCCGCCTCGAGCCACTCCGCGACGGTCCCGGCGACCTCCTCCCAGCCCGGTTCGGCGATGATCCAGTGTGTCCGGCCGGGGACCTCGCGGAAGTCCGTGATGGCGGCCGCCGGCGCATACCGGCGGAACGTCCGGCGCACGACCGAGGCCGGGACGATGTGGTCGGCCGTGCCGGCGACGAGCAGCAGGGGCGCCCGCTCGAGATTGGCGAACCGGACGGTGGCGGGACTGCGCCGGTCGAGCATCGAGAGCGCCCCCTGGAAGAAGACTCGACCCGTCTCCGGGATGACCTGAGTGTCGTACGCGGCGCGCGCGTCCGCCTCGGGCAGCGTGTGGACGAACGCGTACCGGAAGTCCTGGAACGACCAGCGGACGACGCGCCGCCAGCCGCGCCACGTGAGCAGGACGCGCAGCAGCGACCGGAAGGCCGTCGGCTCGTAGACGACAACTCCGCGGGGCGGCGCAGGATCGATTGCGACGCCTGCCGCCCCGAGGCCACGGTCCAGGAGCAGCTGGACGAACAGGCCGCCGAAGGAGTGACCGACCAGGAGCGGCGGTTCGTCGAGGGCGCGGATCACGCGGTCATACGCGTCGACGATCTCGGCGATGCCCAGGCCGGCCAGCGCCGACGGGTCGGCCCGGATCTCGGCGACCGGTCGGTCCTTGCCGGGCCAGGCCGGCGCCAGGCAGCGGTAGCCTCGGGCCTCGAAGAAGGCGACGAACTGGTCCCAGCACCGGGGCGTGACCCACGCGCCGTGGAGGAAGACGACGGTTCGCGGCATTGCGAGCTCCGGGGAGGCGAACGAGCGCTCACGGGGCGCCGACCGACCCGCCCCAGCGGCGGGGTCACACCATCGCGCCCCGGGCTGCCGGCGTCAATCGCCGAGCCTCGGGCGTGTGGCTCACGGAATCCCCCGCATGACTGCCTGCGGTGCGCGACACTGCGCGCATCGATCCCGCTACGCGCCAGGAGGTCTCCGGTGTTCGTTCCCCTGTCCGTCCTCGAGTTCCGGGACCGCGCCGCGACGTATTTCGGCGACAAGATCGGCGTCGTGGACGGAGAGACGGCCCTGACATACCGGGCGTGGGCCGGGCGCACGCACCGCCTGGCCAACGCGCTCGTCGATCTCGGTGTCGCGCCGGGCGACAGGGTCTCGTTCATCACCTACAACACCCACCACCTGCTGGAGGGCTACTACGGCGTTCCGGAGGCGGGTGCCGTCCTCAACCCCATCAACATCCGGCTCACGCCGCACGAGATCGCGTACATCCTCGAGCACGCCGGGTCACGGGTGGTGTTCTTCCACCGTGACTTCACGCCGCTCGTCGAGGCGATCGTCCCGCAGCTGACCACCCGCCCGCGGTTCGTGGTGCTGGATGGCGAGCGTGGCGGCGTGGCCACCGACGAGTACGAGGCCCTGCTCGCCGGCGGCTCCGCCGAACCTCGTCACCCGCAGGTGGACGAGAACTCGACGGCTGAGCTGTTCTACACGAGCGGGACGACGGGCCTCCCCAAGGGCGTCGCGCTCAGCCACCGGGCGCTCTATCTCCACGCCCTCAACGCCCAGGTCGCCCTCCGCTTCGACGAGGACGACGTCGTGCTGCACGTCGTGCCGATGTTCCACGTCAACGGCTGGGGCGTTCCCCATTTCGTGACGCTGATCGGCGGACGGCACGTCATGCTGCGCCGGTTCGATCCGGTCGCCCTCATGCAGCAGGTGGAGCGCCACCGGGTGACGCGTCTCCTGGGCGTCCCGGCGATCTTCAACGCCGTCCTGCATCACCACGAGCGACGCAACTTCGACCTCTCGAGCCTGCGCGAGCTGATCATCGGCGGGTCGCCGTCGTCGCCCGCGCTCATCAGGGCCCTCGAGGAGGAGATCGGCGTCCGGGCCATCGTCGGCTACGGGATGACCGAGACGAGCCCGATCCTGACGCTCGCGCAGCCGCGGGCCGTGCTCACGGAGCATGAACCTCCCGAACGCCGCCGCGAGCGCCAGGCGATGACCGGCTGGCCCATCCCCGGGGTCTCGATGCGGGTCGTGGCGTCGGGCGGGTCCGACGTCCGGCCGGACGGCGAGCAGATCGGCGAGATCGCCGTCCGCGGCAACACCGTCATGCAGGGCTACTATCGCGATCCGGACGGGACCGCGGCGGTGATCCACGATGGATGGCTGCACACCGGCGACATGGCGACCATCGACGAGGCGGGCTACGTGGTCATCAGGGACCGCTCCAAGGACCTGATCATCCGCGGTGGCGAGAACATCTCGTCGGTCGACGTCGAGAACGCCCTGGCAGGGCATCCGGCGGTGCTGGAATGTGCCGTGGTCGCGGCGCCGGACGATCGGTTCGGGGAGGCGCCGGTCGCGATCGTGGTCCTCAAGCCGGGTGCGACCGCCACGTCCAACGAGCTCAAGACCTACTGCAAGCAGAACCTGGCCCGGTTCAAGGTCCCGCGCGAGTTCCACTTCAGGGAGTCGCTGCCCAAGGGCGGCACCGGCAAGGTGCTCAAGGGGGAGCTCCGCGAACCGTTCTGGCAGGGGCTCGACGAGCGCGTGCACTGACGGCGACGGACCGGGAGGCGGACGCGCCCAGGCGTTGCATCGCGCCGCCGATCAGGGGCATCCCCGCCGAGGCCCCGGCGCGGGCCACGTCTCGGCTCACGCAGGGAGCAGGTCCTCCACGAGTGTCTCGAGGTCCTCGAGGGTGTGCACGCCCCGGATCCCGGCGTCGAGGCTGATGTCGAACTCGTCCTCGACTGCGACGAACAGGTCGGCGAGGTCGTCGCGATCGATGTTGAGGTCCGCCTCGAAGTCGGTTTCGGACGTCAGCTCGTCGGGCTCGATCCCGACGACCTCGGCGCACACGGCCCGCAGCCGGTCCTGGTCACGCGCGTTCACCCGGTTTCCTCCATGCGGTAGACCCGGACGCGCGCCCATCGTGGCGGGACGGCGCGCGATGCGCAATCCCCGTTGTGAACCCGGGTCGCCGTCGTCCGACCACCTTTCCCTGTTGGCGCGCCATGTTCCGGCGCGCGCCGGTTGCGCCTACGCCTCGTGGTCGAGCCGATCGAGCGGCAGCGCGCTCACCCCGGTCGCCGCTTCGCGTACAGAATCGACAACGGTTGCCCAAACCGGGGTCTCGGCCAGGCGGCGCAGGTCATCCTTCCGCCGATTGACCTCGGCGACCACGAGGGGATGCTCCCAGACCCGCTGCTCGGCGTCGTCGGCCCAGATGTCGATCTCGTTCGACAGCAGGAAGCTGTCCAGGCAGTTCGTCACACGTTCCGCGGCCCAGCCCGCCGCCCCGTCATCCAGCCCGGCGGCTGCCTGGAGGGCGTAGGCGGCCGCCGCGATGGCGTCGTCCGCATGCGCCGGGATCGCTTCCTCCCCGGATTCGTCGCTCGGGATGAGCGCGATGCATCGCTCGAAGAGGGCCGCTGGATCCTCCGCCGCGACCGTGCCCGACCTCGCCCCGTCCCAGGCAAGGTCGAGTGTTCGCCGGACCAGGCCGCCGTCGTCGCGGCCGGAGGCCTTGACGAAGGACGCGTAGGCCGGATACAGCCGCTCGGCGCAGGCAGCCGCAAAGGCCGCCCGCGTGCGCTGGGGGAGTGCCTTCAGGTCCGCCTTGAGGGCTCTGTCGTAGTCGGCGAGTGGGACGACTCGACGGCCCGCTGCCGGGGTGGGTGGCTTCCTGCCGAACAGGGCGCTGAGGCGATCCAGCATTCGCGAGTGTCTCCTGCTCCGTGTCGAGCCGCTCGGCGACGGCGACCTTGATCGGGCATGGGGCCCGGCTCCTCCTCGGTCCTCGCCGGCCAAGACGGCCGCCGGATCCGGTCCCCATCTCCCGACCGTGCTCGCGAGCCGTTCACTCCGGCGGGTGGGGCCAACATCGAAGGCCGACCCGCCTCCCGCGTCAGCCATTGTCGGCTACTTGGGACTGTGCCTGGAGACTCGCAACCGCCGGTCGGATCGCCGGGCGTTCACGAACGGTGCACCCTCCGCCGCACCGAACGCCGGGCGTTCAGGCGGGATCAAAGGTCTCGCAACGGAGCCAGGATACGGCGGGGGCTGGAGCACGACCGGGACGTTTGCGGATAGGGTTCGGTACCGCGACACGACCAGGAGAAGCGTCCCATGGCTGCCATCCGCGTACGCGTGTGGCCCGGGACGCAGGCGGGCGCCGCCCCCCGCCGGGTCAGGCCACGGGCCGCACCATGAGCCCCAGCGCCTCGATCTCGCGGCGAAGCTTGGGCTCCACCAGGGTGACGTCGTCGTCGTATTCGAAGGTCAGGATCCCGTCCAGGTCGGACGGGAGGGGCGTCCCCCGGCGGACGAGCAGGAACACCTTGTCGGGGCCGAACCGCCCGATGAACCAGCCGACCTCGAACAGCACGTTCGGACGGGCCTGGCGGTAGCTCTCGACCCCGTCCGACACGACGTCGTCGGGGGTGACGAGGGCGACGGCCATGCACGCCTGGCCTGCGTGGGCGATGAACTTGTCCAGCACCGTCCTGCCGCGGTTCGGCTCGTCCTTGAGGACGGTGATCCGGTCGCCGAAGCCGAGGTTGGTGAGGATCCCCCGTGCCGCCTCGTAGTCGGGCGCATGCCCGTGGATGAGGAAGACCCGGTCGCCCAGCAGCGGCATGTACTTGAGGTCGGCATGCGTCATGTGCCGGAAGGCGGCGGCCTGCTCCTCGACCATGTCCGCCATCCGGTCCATGTTCTGGCCCATCTCCGCCACGCCGGCGTCCGGGATGCCGAGCGCGGCGATCCGCCGGCCGATGTCCCGATGCGCCTCGGCCGTCCGGCTCGCCGCCTCCAGGTACCTGCCCACGTCGTTCGACATCACCTGGGCCGAGTTCAGGTCCATCATCAACAGCTGGTCCTCGAGCTCGAGCCGCAGGACGGTCGCGTAGCCCGGGAGGGCCCTTCGCGGATCGCCGGGTGGGAGCGGCCCGACGATCGACCCCAGCAGGAGCTCGGCCCGTCCGAGGTGCCCGATGCCCTTCCGGGCCGCGGCCTCCGCCGCCTGCATGTTGCGGTCGAACTCGGCCTCGTCCTGGTCACGCCCGGCCTCGGCCACCCGGATCAGGCTCCGCCACAGCTCCAGCGTGGCGGCGACGTAGTCGGCGAGGGCTGCCAGCAGCTCGTCGCTCGAGCCTGCGATCCCGGCCTTCAGCTGCTGGAAGCGGAACTCGACCTGGCGCAGCATCTCCCCGTTGGCCACCTGCGAGAAGCGGAACCCGGCCGACAGGACCTGGAGCAGCTGGTAGTACAGCCACTGGCCGCCCCCGAGGCTCTGCTCGAGCACCATGAACAGCGTCCCGGCCGGCGGCGGGGGCGCCTCGAGCCCGGTCTGCGGCGGAGCGCCAGCCATGTTGTTGAACATTCCGACTCCTTCAATGCCCGGCGTCCGGACGCGTCCCACCCGTGACAGGGGCCGGCCGTCAGGGCATCAGCCCTCCGCCGTCGGGCCGCCGATCTCGGGTCGTCCCGGGTCGCGTCACGTGGCGCCCGCTTCGGCGGCAGCGCCGCCGTCGGCGTCGTGAACCTGCTGCACTCGATCGTCGGCGTCGTGAGCCCCGTGCCGTTCGCCCTCCGCCGGCTCGAGGCGCAGCTTCGTCATCGCGTCCTGCATCTCCTGGACCCACCCGCTGTGCTCCGCCTTCATGACGCCTTCGGCGCCCTCCACGAGCTTGTCGACGTTGGCCTGCCGCGCCTGAGCGACCGGCGAGAGCGCGGACCACCACAGCCGGATGGCGCTCAGGCTCGTTGCCGCCTGGTTGTAGAGAGCGAGTGAGGTCTCAAGCTGCCACGTCGCCCGATAGGTCCCGTACGCGCCGACGACGGCCGTGGTCACGGCGACCCAGATCTGGAGGTTGATGGCAGCGAGGAAGGTGCCCGCCGCGCCGAACAGGAGCGCGAGCCATTGCAGCGTCCGCGCGTTCCTTGACAGACGCGCGGCATTCTCCTGGTACCACTCGACCTGCTCGTCGATCCGCTGCGTCACGTAGGCGGATGGCGTGAGGGGCGTCAGCCTCTCGGGCGAGACGGTCGCCTCCTCGGCGTCGCCGGGCTGCCGCGACCTCCTCAGCCGGGCTGCCTTGCGATCCGCATCGGGATCGAGCGCCAGCATGTTGACGTCGGTCCGCATCAGGGCGTCCATTGCTGAGCCGACGGCAAGCGCGAGCTTCGTCTCACGGGGAGTCTTGTGTGTCTGTTCGTGGCTGTAGATGCCGGCGCGGGCCCGATAGCGGTAGATCTCCCGCTTGAGCGACTCGGACGTGCCGCGCAGGAGAATCCACCGGGTTCCCGGCCGCATCCGTCCTGCCGCCGCCACGATGGTCCCGATGCTGATCGGGATGAGGAGGATCGCGAAGTACAGGGCCGTCGCGGCGGGCGTGCCGTCCGTCACGAGTCCTGCGGCGCGGAGAGCCGTGTTCGCGACGACGAGCAAGGTGAGGATCACCCCGAGCATGAGGACGACGTTCTGCTCGTTCCTGAATGACGCCTGTTCCCGTTTCGCGGCGCGGGATACCAGCGACTGCTTGCGCCACGCATCGCGGAGCGTCTCGTCGACCTGCAGCAGGCGGGCGAGAACGCGCCCCAGCTGACCCGGATCGGCGGCCAGCGGCACCGCGATCACGTTCGTCGACGAGATGACGGCGGTGACACGCTCCGGGTCGACGCCGGGCACGGGCCTGGGTCCCCGTCCCGCCGGCGAGCAGGTCGGCGATGCCACCGGATCCCGCGAGCGCGACGACGGTCATGACCCGCTCACTTGCGGCGGCCACCTCGTCGAGTGCCACGGGGCCACCACCGGCGACGAGCACGGCAGCCGGCCCGTCCCTCGAGATCGCGGCCAGCGCGGCAAACATGAGCGTCGTCTCCCCGCCCCATTCGCTGCTGTTGGCGAGCAGGAAATGGGTGTGGTTCGGCTCGAGGGCTGTCCGTGCATCCGCTCCGGGACGATCGTCGCCGACGAACGTGACCTGCCCCGCCGGCGCCACGCCGACCAGGACCACCGTCGAGTCGCTCGCGGCGGTGCCCGTCCGAGGAGTGCCATGACGCCCGAGGCGGTGCCGCCGTCGATCACCACGGCGCCCGCGTCGGCAGCGGCAGGGATCGCGCCCCGCTCGAACAGGCGGGCGAGCACGGGCTCGATCGACCGTGCAGCGAGCCGGCACCGCCGCGACAAGCAGCACGGGACGCTCGTCGGAGAGCCCGAGCTCCCCGAGCAGGACTGGCGCAGTGCGCCGCGGGCCGCCCCAGGCGAAACGCTGCGCGGTGTTGCCGTTGGAGAAGAGGATCGCGGCGGGCCGGCCCGCCATCGCTCGCGCTCGGTCCCATCGCCCACTCCCTGGCTGCCCGCCCGCGCCCATGACGACCGCCATCTGGGCACGCGCTTGTGCAAGGCGGATATGGTACGAGCCGGATTCGCAGGGTCAAGCAGGTTTTCGATAGCGGTGTTCGCCGAAATCGACGACCCGCTTGACCGGGCAGGGACCTGGGCCGGGGTGACGCATGCCGGGCGACGTGTTCATCAGCTACTCCCGCCGGGACGAGGAGTTCGTCCTGCGCCTCGTGAACGATCTCGAGGCGCGGCAGGCGCCGGCATGGATCGATCGCGGCAACATCCATGGCGGGGAGCAGTGGCGCGCGTCGATCCAGGGCGGCATCCGCGACGCCCGGGCCTTCGTGCTGGTGATCTCACCCGACTCGATGGCATCGCCGAACGTGGCCGAGGAGATCGGGCTCGCGCTGCAGTTCGGGACGCCGATCATCCCGCTCGTCTATCGCCGTGCCACGATTCCGGCGGACCTGGAGGCCCAGCTCCGCCGCTACCAGTTCCTGGACTTCGGGCGCGGCGGGTACCGGGACAACCTCCTCGACCTGTTCGACGCGCTGACGAGCCTCGGCGTCAGGATGGAGATCGACCGCGCGGAGCTGGCGCGACGGCGTGATGAACGCCTGGGCGCGAGCGTCGACACGCAGTGGGGCGCCGTGTTCGCACGAGTCCCCGGCTGGGCGCTCGCGTGGGGCATCGGCTGGGCCCTGTTCTGGGTGGTCGTCGCGATCGTGCTCGTGGTCGCGGCATCTCCGGAGGACCCGGGCCAGTACGTCGTCTTGCCTCTCGGTGGCTTCGTGGGCGGGGTCATCGGCGGCCTGCTCGCCGGGCTCGTCACCATGGTGGCCCTGCGCCACAACGCCGGCAGCGTCCGGTGGCGGCACATGTCGCCCGCGATCCCGATCTGGGGGATCGTCGGCTCCGTCGGCGTCGTCGCGGCAGGAGCCCTCGCGATGGCCGGTGCCGGGGTCGAGGAGGCGGCGCGCCCCGCGTGCACCGGCGATCTCGGCGAGTGCCTCGGGCAGGCGCTCGGGAATGCGATCGGCGATGCCATCGCGTCTGCGATCGCCGTCGCCTTCGCCATCCTGCTGTACAGCGCGGCGGTGCTGTTCGTGATCGGGTGCGTGGCCGCGTGGCTCGTCGTGAGGCGGATCCGCCGTCTCGAGCCCGGCATCGTGGGGCAGCAGACGGGCGGGGTGGTGGTCGGGTGGGGCTGCGGCTCAATGGTCGCGGCGATCGCGGGGCTGGTGGCGGCCGCGATCATCGGGTCCGCCGTCGCCCCGACGTGAGGCCGTGCGGCCACAACCCCGGTGGCCCATGGCCACGACTGCCGGCGCCGCATCACGACACGTCACCGAGCTGTCAGGGGGCCTTCGTCGCCAGCCACGCGCGGACCGGCGATTCGTGCTCATCGCGGAAGTGGCTGGACTGGAAGGCCCCCTCGAGCGACTCGCCGCCGAGCCAGGGGAGGCGCCCCGGCGTGACGACGACGTCCTCGGCCAGTCGCTCGATCGCCGCTCGCAGCCTCGCATAGGACTCCTCGACGTCCCGCAGGACGGCGGCCAACGGGCGGTCGCGATGCGTCTCACGGATCCAGGCGTTCACCGAATTGTCGTCGTCGGGGATGTCGGCGGGCCAGAAGGTGTCGGGCGCGGGCGGCCCCCCACCCGCGGCCTCGAGCCGGGCGATCGTGCGCCCGCGCCACGCGAGCAGGTGGATGGCGAGGTCCTTGAACGACCAGTCGCCCATGGGGCCGGGCTCCTCCATGCGATCGGGTCCGACGTCCGCGACCAGCGAGCGCCACGCGTCGCGCTCGCGGTCGAGCCGGGAGATCACGTCCTCCTTGCCAGGCTGGTCGGTCATGAGGGTCCTCCGCCGGTCCGGGGTGTCGAGGTCGCCGGACGACCCCGCCATCGCTCGACGGCAGGGCGTCGCCCACCCCATGGCGGCGAAGCATAGCGATTGCCGGGATCTGCCCTGCCGGCGCGGTACGCTGACGCGCGACCGCCCGGAGCTGGCGGAGAGGAGGCACCGATCGTGACGTACTCCATCGTCGCTCGGGACGGCGCGACCGGTGACCTGGGCGTCGCGGTCCAGTCCAGGTTCCTGTCCGTCGGATCCGTCGTCCCGTGGGCCCGCGCCGGCATCGGAGCGATCGCCACCCAGTCGTACGCCAACGTCGCGTACGGCCCCGACGGCCTGACGATGCTCGCTGGAGGAACGAACGCGGAGGACACGCTCGCCGCGCTCGTGGCCGCAGACAACCTCCGAGCGCAGCGCCAGGCGGGCGTCGTGGACGCGTCCGGCGTGTCGGCGACCTACACGGGACGCTCGTGCTTCGCGTGGGCCGGCGGGCGGACCGGCCCGGGCTACGCCGCCCAGGGGAACATCCTGGCCGGCGCGGCGGTCGTCGACGGGCTGGCGGACACGTTCGAGGCCGGGAGCCTCCCGTTCCCCGAGCTGCTGGTCGCCTGTCTCGCCGCGGCCGACGCCGCCGGCGGGGATCGGCGCGGCCGGCAGTCGGCGGCGCTCCTGGTCGTCCGGGAGGGCGGCGGGTATGGCGGCGGCAACGACCGCTGGATCGACCTCCGCGTGGACGACCACCTGGACCCGGTCACGGAGCTCGCCCGGCTGCTCGAGCTCACGCACCTCTACCTCGAGCGGCCGGAGCCGGCCGACCTGGTCGCCCTTGACCCCGCGCTGGCGGCGGAGCTCCGCGAGCACCTCGGTCACCTCGGCTGGGATCCGGCGACCGAGGGCACCCCGCTCTACGTCCCGATGTGGCCCGATGAGGCGGAGCCGGAGGGGGAGAGGCCCAGCGTGGGTGACCCGCGGCCCCTCCCGGACGGCTGGGACGACCGCTGGCAGGATCGCCTGCTGGCGTGGATGGGCGTCGAGAACCTGGAGGAGCGGACGGCCGCACCGGGGTGGATCGATCCGAAGGTGCTCGCCTACCTCCGCGCCGCGGCACGCAGGGCCACCTAGGCGCGGAGGCCGCCCCGTTGCTGGTCTGAGTCGCGAACCTCAGGCGCCTCGCCTCACGCGCGGGACTCGCCTCACGCGCCGTACTCGCCTCACGCGCGACATGAGTTCGCCGCAACTCGGCTCACGGCGCCGGCTCACCCGGCAGGCTCGTCCTCCGCACCCGCCTGTCCGTCGGCAGGCGGATCCCAGTGATCGGCGGGGTGCTCCTTGTCGGGGAACGCCCGCATGAGGCGGCGCAGGAGGCGGTGGAGCTGCTCGCGGTCGGCCGGTTCGAGGACGGACGCGATCATCGCCTCGCGCCGCGCCTGCGTGCCGGCGGTCCCGTCCCACCTCGAGTGCCCGGTCTCGGTCGGTTCGACCAGGGTCCCACGCCGGTCGCTCGGGTCGGGGAGCCGGCGGATCAGGCCGGCGGCCTCCATGCGGTCGAGGCGGTTCGTCATCGCGCCGCTCGAGAGGCGCATGTCTGCCGCGAGCTGGCCGGGGGAGCGCTGGTAGGGCGGACCATAGCTGCGCAGCCGTCCCAGGAGGTGATAGGACCGGCGGTCCAGGCCGTACTGCTCGAGGGTCTCGTCCATCGAGCGGTCGAATGCCTTGCCCAGGATCTGGATGCGCTCGACGATCCCTTCCGTGAGCGAGTTGAGGTCCGGGATCTCGCGTGCCCACACGCGCAGCATGGCGTCGAGCCTGTCGTGATCCTCGTCGTCCGCGCCCATGTCCCCGAGTATACCTCCAAGCACTATGCCGTAATTCTCGGTGTCAAACATCTTGACATCGAACTATTATTCGGGTAAGGTCGTCGCACGATCATTCGATATCAAGAGTCTTGAGATCAAGGGCCGTTCGGCACGAACGGCGGAGGATGCGACAGATGATCGGCGCGAACGCAGGCACGGGCAGCGGGCTGGTGGCGGGACTGCGGCGGGGGCTCATCGAGCGGCCGGTTCGCCGGTTCCGTGCGAACGCCGCACAGGTCGACGAGGCCCGGCCGGGTCACGCGATCGGGACCAGGGGCCTGGGCCCTGAGTCGAAGGGCGCGAACCACGAGCCGGCCGACCTCGGACCGCACTCCCGCGACGCGGGATCGACCCCACTCCGGGGGATCCGGCTCACCTGAGATCAGCCGGGCCGCCGTCGTGAGTCGCGTCCGTCAACGCCGGAGGCGCCAGATCATCTCGGCCGGCCAGCGACGCGCCCACGCCAGCGTCTCGGCCGAGCGGTAGCTGCTCGTGGCGTCGGGCCCTGGGCGGGGCTCGAGGCAGTCCTCGATTACGAAGCCGTTGGCCCGGAACAGCCGGATCCACTCGCCGAACGGCAGCTGGAAGCTGACGTTCTCGCCGTCGTCGATGGCGTGCATCCCGAAGTAGTCGACGACTAGGCGGTCGCCGACCTCCTCGGCGTCGAGCGGCCAGCAGATGGTCGCGATCGGCGACTCCAGGCTGAACGCGAACAGGCCGCCGGGTCGCAGGAGGCGGGCGGCCTCCGGGACCGACCGGTAGGGGTCGGCGAAGGTCATGGCGCCGAAGTCGCAGAAGACGATGTCGAACGACGCATCGGGCAGCGGCACCGCCTCGGCGCTCGCGTGGACGAGCGGGAAGCTGACGCCTGCCTCGGCCATCAGGCGCCGGGCGTGCTCCAGCTGGCGCTCGGAGAGGTCGAGCCCAACCGGGTGGGCCCCGCGCAGCGCAAGCGCGATCGACCATTGCGCCGCGCCGCACCCGAGCTCGAGGATGTCGCGGTCCGCGACCTCGCCGAGGACGTGCAGCTCCGCCTCGGGGATCTGGGCGGTCCCCCACGCGAGCCCGCCGCTCTCCGCGAGCTGGCCGCCGTGCTTCTCCTGGTACTCGTCGCTCGATGCGTTCCACGCGGCCCGGTTGCGGGCGGCGTGCGCGGTCAGGTCCCGGGGTGTCGCGTCGTCGTCTGCCATCAGTTGAGTGTAGGGAGTCCGGCGGACCGGGCACCACCCACCGGGGAACGAGGTCAGGCCGTGACGTCAGGCCGCGTCGAACCTGTACATGTCGACGTCCGAAACGGGCTCGTACCCGATCCGCAGGTAGACCGAGTTCGCGACCCGGTTCGCGAGGTCGGTGAGCAGGAAGCAGAAGCGTGCCCCCCGATCGAGCTGGTCCTGGCTGGTGGCGGCCGTCAGGGCTCCGGCGTAGCCGCGACCGCGATCTCCCGGCGGCGTGTAGACCGGGCCGATGCGGCGCCCGTTCGGTGTCCGCGCACCCGACCCCGCCAGGGACACCACCCTCCCGCCGGCCTCCCAGAGGTACGCGCGACGATCGTCACCGCGGACCCAGCGCTCGACCATGTCGTCGATCTCGGCCCGTGGCGAGCCCGACGGCAGGGCCTCCTCGTGGAACGCCATGAGCCAGTCGAGCAGCAGCGCGCGGTCTCCCGAGCCGGCGAGGCGCCAGGAGCCCGGCGTCGGCCGCGGCGCGACGACGCGCGACAGCCGGTAGATCCGCTCCGCCATCGCGAGCCGTGCGGGCTGCCCGGTCGCATTCGTCCACCCGCGGACGAACGGCAGGACGGTCGATCTCGGCCCGACGACGGTCGGGAGGCCGGGCCAGACGCCACGGAGATCCGCGACGAGGGCATCCACGGCGGCCTCCACCTTTTCCTCCGGGACGCCGGGCTCCGACAGGACGGGCCCGAACGGCGGGGTGCGGACCGTAACGAGGGCGATCCGGCCGGCGTCGTGGACCGTCGCAAGGTACGCCGGCTCGCGGTACATCCCGGGCTGGTCGCGGAGCGTGGCGAGGATGCCGAGCGGGACGTTGTGCTCGGCCTCGCGCGCGACGAGGTAGTCGCCGGCTGCGTCGAGCAGCGCGACGGCCGTCTCGTGGCGGGTCACCGTCATCTGGGCGTGCACGGCGTCGACCATACGTCATTCCGCGCACGAGTTGGGAGCTGGTGCTCGACCTGCCATGACCGGCCGCGGCGGCGACTTCGAGCCCTTCGACACTGGGCGCCGCTCCGGGCACCCGCGCAGTATGCCCTCGTCGATCGGACGTTGACCCGCGGCCCGTGTCCCACCGCGCATTGACAGGAGGATTCACGGATGGCGCTCGACCCGGCTGGACCGAGGACACGGCGGGCGATCCTCGTGAGCGCGGCCGGGGGGACCATAGCCCTCGCGGCCTCGAGCCTCGGGAGCCCGCGCCCCGCTCAGGCTGCGGACCACGACCCCGTGCTCATGGGTGAGATCAACACCCAGGGCTCGCGGGACCATGATCCAGGATGGGTCCAGCCAGGGCCCGGCCCTCAAGGTCTCCAGCGCGCAGGGGACCGCGGTCCTGGGTGAATTGGCCGCCTCCCGTGGGACGGGCGTTTCCGGTATCGCAACATCGACGGACGGGGACGGCCGTGGCGTCTACGGCGAGACCAGCGGCCCCGGCGGCTTCGGCGTCCTGGGCCTGGCCACCGCCACAACGGGCGGCTGCGTCGGAGTGTCCGGCGAGTCCGACAGCCCTGAGGGGCGGGGCGTGAACGGCAGCGCCACGTCGGACGCCGGAGGAATCGGCGTGATGGGAGACAGCGTCGGCGACGAGGGCATCGGCGTCTATGGCTATGCGAGGGCCGCCTCGGGCAGCAACATCGGCGTCCTGGGCGCGTCCGAGAGCCCGGACGGGATCGGCGTGCGTGGCAGCGCCAACGCCACCGAGGGTAACTGCTCCGGCGTGTACGGCACCTGCGCCTCGCCGGGCGGGATCGGGGTCTACGGCACCAGCGACGCCGCCTCGGGCGGCACGGGCGTGAACGGGCAGGCGAACAGCGACGACGGGACGGGCGTCTACGGAGCCGGCGGCCGGTTCGGCGTGTGGGGCGACTCCGGCGCGACCGGCGTGTTCGGCCACTCGGGTGAGCTGACCGGCGTCCTCGGCTTCGCAGGGATCATCGACATGGACGTCCCGCCGCCCGACCCCCAGCCCAGGACGGGAGTATTCGGCTACTCGGACCTGGACGCGAGCGCGCGCGGTGTCTGCGGCAAGACGACCGTCGGCACGGGCGTCCGGGGCGAGGCGACGAGCGGGACCGGCGGCTACTTCACGTCGGTGACGGGCACCGCCCTCAACGTGGTCGGCAAGGCCAGCTTCAGCCGCTCGAAGAGGCTCACCATCGGCACCGGGAAGTCGTCGCTCAAGGTGACGCTCGCCGCCGTGACCTCGTCGAGCCTCGTGTTTGCCAACCTCCAGAGCAACCGCGCGGGCGTGTACGTCCAGGCCGTCGTCCCGACTACCGGCTCATTCACGATCTACCTCAACAAGGCCGTCACGTCCGCCACCCTGGTCGCGTACTTCGTCGTCAACTGAACCCCGAGCCGCTCGAGCCCCGGCGTCCCACGGTTGTTGGCACGCGTCGTCGGCGCATGCCGCCGCGTCATCGATCGGCGCGCCTGAGGTACAGTCGGCCGGCGGTGCCCTCGCGCCGCTCCATCGGCTGATCACCACCACCCCCCGGAGGACGGCTCGTGCGCCGCATGCTCATCGGACTCGGCATCATCACCATCGGCCTGCTGGCAGCCGCGTGCTCGTCGACCGGCGGCGGCTCGGCCTCGAAGGGCGGGACGGGTGGCACGCTTGATGGCACGAGCTGGACCCTCAAGACCTACGACGTCAAGGGGACGGCGACCCCGGTGCCGTCGGGGATGGTCGTCGATGCCAAGTTCGCCGGTGGCAAGGTCTCCGGCTTCGCGGGCTGCAACGTCTACACGGCTTCGGCCACGATCTCCGGCGCGACCCTCAAGGTCGGCCAGGCCGCCACCACGATGAAGGCCTGCGAGCCGGCGGTCACCGCGGTCGAGACGGCATACCTCGCGAACCTCGCCCTGTCAGCGACGTTCACCGCCGCGTCCGACGGCCTCACGATCTATGACGTCGACGGCAAGCCGATCCTCGTCTACACGGCGGCATCCGCGAACCCGCTCGAGGGAGAGTGGAACGTGACCGGCTACAACAACGGCAAGCAGGCAGTGACCTCGCCGATCGCCGGGTCCACGCTCACCGCCACCTTCACCCCTGACGGCCAGGTCGCCGGCAATGGCGGCTGCAACACGTACAGCGGTCCGTACAAGCTCGACGGCACCTCGTTGACGGTCGGCCCGCTGGTCACGACGCGCATGGCCTGCGAGCAGGCGATCATGGACCAGGAGACCCAGTTCCTCGCCGCCCTCCAGACGCCGACGAACGTCGAGACGTCGGGGGCGACCGTGACGCTGCGCGATGCGTCGGGTGCCACCCAGGTGGTCCTCGCCGCGAAGTGATCGCGGGCGCATTCGGGCGCCTTGTTGCGCGCGATGAGAGAGTACGGCCATGCCCGGGAGCGAATTGACGGAGGTCCGCGAGCGCCTCGTCGTCGGCCGTGACGCCGAGACCGGCGAGATCGCGCGCTTCCTCGACGGGGTAGCGGCCGGCCCCGCCGGCCTGGTGCTCGCCGGTGGTGCCGGGATCGGCAAGACCACGCTCCTGCGGTGGTCCCTGTCGAAGGCGAGGTCGTCGGGGCTGCGCGTGCTCGAGGCCCGCCCGAGCGAGGGCGAGGCGCAGGTCGCGTTCGCGGGCCTGGCGGACCTCTTCGCCGAACTTCCGGCACCGGTCCTCGACATGCTTCCCCCGCCCCAGCGACGGGCCCTCGCCATCGCCCTCCGCCAGGCCGACGGTGACCCGAACGTCGATCCGCTGGCGATCTCCCAGGCGGTCTTCGGCGTCGTGCGCAGGCTGACGGCAGACCGCCCGCTCGTGATCGCCATCGACGACGCACCCTGGCTCGATGCCCCGACCGCCCGGGTCCTGGAGCACGCGGTGCGGAGGCTGGTGGCGGAGCCGGTCGCGGTGATCGCGACGGTCCGCTCGGGCCGGGGGGACGCGGCCGATGCCCCGGTGGTCCGGGCCGTCGGGCACGATCGCCTCCGTCGCGTCGACCTGGGTGGGCTCGGCGTCGAGGAGGTAGGGCGGCTCATCGGGGACCGCCTCGGCCGGGCCCCGCGCCGTGCGGTCGCCGTCCGGATCCGGGAGCTGTCCGGAGGCAACCCGTTCTTCGCGCTCGAGCTGGCGCTCGCGTTCAGGCAGGGCGATCCGGAGGCTGGTCCGGAGGCCATCCAGGTACCCGAGTCGCTCGGTGGCCTCGTCAGGGAGCGCCTCGCCGGCCTGTCACCGGAGGCGCGGGTCGTCGTCCTCCTTGCCGCGACCGCCACCCAGCCCACCACTGAGCTGGTCATGGAGGCCGGCGCCTCCGCCAAACCCTCATCCGGGCTCGCCGAGGCGCTTGCCTCGGGCGTGCTCGAGGCCCGGCCCGACGGCCGCCTGGCCTTCAGCCACCCGCTCCTCGCCTGGTCCGCGTACGCGGACGCACCGCTGGACAGGCGCCTCGATGCCCATCGGCGCCTCGCGGCCGTGGCACACGACGTCGACGAGCGCATCCGCCACCGGGCCGTCGTGGCGACGGAGCCCGACGAGACCGTGGCTGCCGACCTCGACGCAGCCGCCGATCGCGCCCACGACCGGGGCGCGCCGGAGATCGCACGCGACCTCGAGCTGGAGGCTCTCCGCCTCACCCCCATCGGGCGTACCGCGGACGGCCGGCGGCGCACGCTCGCCGCCGCGGAGTTCGCCATCCAGGCCGGCGACGGCCCCTGGGCCCGGGGACTGCTCGAGCGCTTCATCGCCGCAACCGAGCCGGGTCCGGCCCGGGCGCGACCGATCTCGCTCCTCGCGGACATCCGCTCCGGGGACGACTGGGAGGCGAAGCTCGAGCTCCTCGCGATGGCCCGTGCCGAGGCCGAGCCCGGCGGGGTGGACATGGCCGAGGCCGAGGTCGCGAGCGGCATGGCGCACTGGATGCTGGTCCGCGACATTCCGGCCGGGATCGACCACCTCCGCGCCGGCGTGAAACCGCGGGCCGGTGCGGCGACCCGGCCGTGACGCTCCGGGCGATCGCGTCGCTGGTCTTCCTCGAGACGTGGGCGGGCGAGCTCGACGGGGCGCTCGAGCGCCTCGCCGAGGCGGTCGAGATGGAGGCGAGCGCCCCCGGTGTCCGCCTGATCTTCCTCCCGTCCTACGTCGAGGCGCTGGTGCTCGAGCGGTCGGACCGGCCCGTCGAGACCGAGCGCGCGTGGCGGGTGCTGCTCGCTCGAGCGGATCATGCGGGCGACGCCGACAGCCGGCCGCTCATCCTCCTGAACCTCGCGATGTCCGAGCTGCGCCTGGGACGCTCGGACCTGGCAGCGCGTCACCTCGTGGAGGGTGAGATCGCCTCGGACCTGCTCGGCCACGACAGCGCCCGCGCTTTCGGCGCGTCGTGCCGGGCGCAGCTCGAGGCGCGCCTCGGCGCTGTTGGCCGGACCCGGGCAACCGCCGCGGCGGGCATGGACGCTCGCAGCCAGGACGAAGACGTGGCTGATCGAGGACGCCTGCCGCACGGCGCTCGCACAGCTCGAGCTCTCACTCGGCGACCATCACGCGGCGGCTCGAAGCCATCCTTCCGGCGGCGCGCCGGATGTCGGCCGCCGGCGTCGCCCACGTGCCGGGGTTCTCCGTGGTTCCGCTCGCGGCGGAGGCCACGGCGCTCGCGGGTGACGGTCGACGAGGCCGAGCGCCTGCTCGAGCGACTCTGGGCCGTCGGTTCCAGGCTCGACCACGCGTCCACGCTGCGCGACCATCACCGGGGTCGAGCCATCCTCGCGGCCGTCCGCGGCGACCTGGATGCGTCGCCACGAGGCGTCACGTCTTGCGCTCGTCCAGGCGGACCGCGTCGAGATCCCTTCGAGCGAGCGCGTACCCTCCTGGTCCACGGCGAGGTGCTGCGCCGACTCCGGCAGCGGGCCGCGGCTCGCGAGGCCGTCGCGGCCGCGCTGGCCACGTTCGAGACGGTCGGGGCCAGGATCTGGGCCGACCGCGCCCGATCTGAGCTCGCGCGGGCCGGTGGGCCCACGGGCGGGTCGGGCACCGCAGCGCTCACGCCGACCCAGCACGAGGTCGCCGCCCTCGTCGCCGCGGGGCACACGAACCGCGAGGTCGCCGAGACGCTGTTCATGAGCCCGCACACGGTCGAGGCGCACCTGACAACGATCTACCGGACGCTCGGGATCCGGACCCGGACCGACCTCGCACGCGTGATCGCGGCCTCCGATGCACGCCCCGGACCCCTCCCCGGAGGTGCGGACGGAAAGGGCGAAGCGGGCTGATCCGGGTCAGGCGACGCCCGTCAAGTTCAGGCGGGCGACGCCCGCCAGGGTCGGGCGACGCCGCGCGTCGCCAATCTCAGGCGACGCCGCGCGCCGCCCAGGCGACGGCCGTGACGGCGAACGGCTCAGCCGCGATCCGTCGCCGACAGGCATCCCGCAGCGCGGCGCGCCGGCCCGCGTCGAGGCTCGCCAGGTAGGCGCCGGCCGGTCCGACCCCATGCGTGAAGGGGTCCCACCAGGAGTCGAAGGTCGGGTGGACGAGGCTGATGGAGAGCGTCGCTCCCTCGACGGCACGGAGCCCGGCGTCCCCGAACAGCTCGACGAGGTGGCCTTCGCGGGTGCCTGGCATGGCCGACTCGTCGTCGACCTCAGGGTCAAGCGAGCGTGCGGCGTCCCAGAACAGCCGGAGGGGACCCTGCTGGCCCGCGTGATCCCAGACACACGCCGCGACGACGCCGTCACGCCGGGTCACGCGGGCCATCTCGGCCAGTCCGGCGACCGGGTCCTCCAGGAAGTGGACGACGAGCTGGGCCAGGACCGCATCGAACGCTCCGTCCGCGAACGGCAGGAGCTCGGCCGGCGCCTGCCGGACGTCGACGCCCGGGTGGCGCTCGCGGATCGCGGCGACGAACGACGCGGACGGGTCGACGGCAGCGACGGCCGATGGTCCGAGGCGGGCGACCAGCTCGCTCGTGAGCGCGCCGGTGCCGCAGCCGACGTCCAGTGCGCGCTGCCCGCCATCAACCGACGCAAGGTCGGCCAGCTGACCGGAGAGCAGACGCGAGTACCGGCCCATGAAGGCGTCGTAGGCATCGGCGGCGACGTCGAAGCTCATGCGGCGGGGAGGGCGGCGAGCGACGCATGGCACGCGGCGGGCCAGGACCGGCATGCGCCGGCGATGACGGTGTCAATCTCGACCATGCCCATCGCCTCGACGTTCGCTCGACGTTCGCTCGACGTGCCCGGCTCGGCGCGATCGCGGTCCGGTGCTCCGAGCGCCCGACGGTACAGGAAGCTGCGGATTCGTTCAACAGATCTGTTCAACCACCCGCGCGTGTCGGACGACAGTCAGCTGGACCGCGGGCGGAGGTCTCGGCACGACTCTCCGTCACGTTTTCAGGGTCCAAGGACCGGGTCCAAAGGGGCCACGGGAGCGGCAATGCGCGGGGCTCACTCCCGATGGCGTGGCCGCTGTGGCAACCTGTCCAGCACCCAGGGCGGTTCCGGGCCGCCGCATCCCCTGGCCCCAGTGGCCCAGCATGAGGGTCGAACGACATGAGCCTTCTCCGGTGGGGCGTCCTGTCCACCGCCGATATCGCGCTGAACAAGGTCATCCCCGGCATGCGCACCGCCGAGCGCTGCGAGGTCCTCGCGATCGCGTCCCGTGACCGCGGGCGAGCGCATGCCGCCGCCAGGGCGCTCGGGATCCCCCGCGCCTACGGCTCCTACGAGGAGCTCCTGGGCGACCCCGACATCGATGCCGTCTACGTGCCGCTGCCGAACCACCTGCACGCGGCGTGGACCATCGCCGCGGCTCGGGCCGGCAAGCACGTCCTGTGCGAGAAGCCGCTGGGCATGACGGCCGCCGAGGCCCGGGAGATGGGCGACGCGTGCCGTGGTGCACGCGTCGTGATGATGGAGGCGTTCATGTACCGCCAGCACCCGTCCTGGGTGGCGGTGCGGGACCTCGTGGCGTCCGGGCGGATCGGTCGGCTGCGGGCGGTCGACTCGTGGTTCTCCTACTTTCTCGACGACCCGGCCAACATCCGGAACATCCTCGACTTCGGCGGCGGCGCCCTCATGGACATCGGCTGCTACACCGTCAACCTGTCCCGGATGCTGTTCGGCGACGAGCCCACCTCGGTCGCGGCATCGATCGTGCGCGACCCAGCCAGCGGGGTCGACATCCTGACCAGCGGCCTCCTCACGTTCCCAGCGGGCATGGCGACGTTCACATGCGCCACCCAGGTCGAGCCGGACCAGCGCGTCCACATCTATGGGACCGAAGGTCGGATCGACGTCGAGATCCCGTTCAACATCCCGCCCGACCGCCCGTCGCGGGTGCGGGTCACCGCCGGTGGCGACCCGCCCGTGGCACCGGCCACGGAGATCCTGGAGTTCGCCGCGGCTGACCCGTACGGCGTCCAGGCGGACCGCTTCGCCGAAGCGGTGCTCGATGGCGCCCCGGTGGCGGTGGACCCCGGCGACTCCGTGGCCAACATGCGGGTCATCGAGCGCCTGTTCGAGGCCGCCGAGCCGGCCTGATGCTCAGGCGAGCCGGTCTGAGGCTCAGGGGGCCCAGAAGGCGATGACGGCGTCGGCGATCGGCAGTGCGTCCCCACCGTCCACGCCGAGGACGACCGCGCGGGTCCGCCCGTCGGCGTCGAGGAGCGGAAGGACGATCGACGTGCCGTCGGGCGCCCAGACCCGATGGCTCAGGGCGTACTGGTCGAAGAACGGCAGGATCGTGCGCACGAATTCGGAGCCGAGTCGCACCGACCGGTTCGAGCGGACTTCGCCCGTCGCCACGTCGACGAATGTGAGCTGCACGGGAACACCCGGCTCCGGGGTCGCCGCTGCCAGCGGGAGCGTGTTCGCGACGGCCGGGGAGACTGCACCCGAGTCGGCCGAGGAGCCGGCGGCCGGCGCCAGCCGGAGGGCGGCCACGACCCGTCCGTCGGGAGACCAGAAGAACCCGAGGACCGACCCGGCGACGAGCGTCCGGGCGGTGCCCGATCCGGCATCGATCAGCACGAGCGGACCGAGCGGGAACGGCACCGGGTTCGCGGCGGGCCTGTCCGCCGCGATGGCGGCGAGCGTATCGCCGGTCGGGTCGAAGGCGATGGCAGCCGGCCCGAACACGGGGACCTCGTGCGAGGTCGACCCGTCGCGTGATCCGACCACGATCTGACCCGGCGCGGGATCGCCCCGGGCGTAGGCCAGGTAGCCGCCGTCGGCGCTCACGCCGGCAGCACGGAACTCGCCCGTGCCGGGCACGACCGGACCGATGGGCGTCCCGTCCAGGTCGATCTCCCCCGCGAACGCTCCCGCTCCCGAACCCACGTGCACGAACAGCCGGCTCGCGTCCTCCCAGGTGAAGTACAGCGGCGCGCCGTCGCGGATGATCCCGTCGTCACCCCCGCCATCGAGGGGGGCGCTGCCGTCGGCGGGGGCCATCCGCAGCGAGATGCCCGCCGGTTCGGTGGCAAGGAACGCGACCCGGTCACCATCGGGCGACCAGTAGAGGTAGAACGGAGGGCGGTCGGAGCTGCTGTAGATGAGGATCGGCCGTTTCGCAGCGGGCGAGCCGTCCGGTCGTCCGTCGAAGATGTAGATGCTCGTCGCATCCGCGCCGGACCCGATGACCGCGATGCGCGTGCCGTCGGGCGACCAGGCGGGGGCCCCGAAGACGACCCCTTCGACGGCGAGAGAGACGGCCGGGCCTCCGCGATCCCCGGTGATCGCCAGCGCACCGGTGCCGTCGACGAAGGCGAGCCGGCCAGCAGGCACACCGGCCGCCACAGACGGTGACACGGTGGGGTTCGCGGGACCGGCGGTGGGTGGCGGTGACGCGCCGGCGGCCGCCTCGGGGGACGCCGTCGCGAGCACCCGGTGGCACCGACGCGTTCCCGGAGAGTGGGGCCGCACCGCCCCCGTGGCCCCCCTGGAGGGCCGGCAGCAAAGCGGCGGCAACGCCCGCGGTCACCAGGAGTGCGAGCCCGACGATCGCGGCGAGCATGCCACGGCGGCGTCTCCCGATCTCACCCCGTGCGGGCGCGCGGGGGGCCGCCTGGGGTGGCACCCGTCCATCGCCGGCTCGAGGGTCTGCCATCCTGCTCAACGATACGGCGCTCGGCGGCGCCCGGATGTGCCTGGGGCCATCGACCGCCGGAGCTCGACCTCGGCGTTTCCGGGGACCTCGGGCCGTTCGCCTCTCGACCGCCCCACCTGGCAGGATCATCGTGGTCGGCGGCGGGAGAGCCTGACGCGCGGGCGGCAGCGAGCCTGATCTGGCGCAGCCGTCGCGCAGGTCCCCGCCGAGGGGAAGCGATGCGCACGCGACGGCCGATCCGGTTCGCCATCCTGGCCCTTGTCGCCGCGGGTCTCGCGGCGACGCCCGTCCCGGTCGCAGCAGTCGACCCGTCTTCCGAGGCCGTGACCGGCACCAGCCCCACGTTCATGGCCGTGGGTGCCGGGGGCTACCACACCTGTGCGATCCGTACCGACGGGACGCTCGTCTGCTGGGGCAACAACGAGGACGGCCAGTCGACCCCGCCGGCCGGAACGTTCACCGCCGTCAGCGCCGGCGACGGCCACACGTGTGCCATCCGGACCGACGGAACACTCGCCTGCCGTGGGTGGAACGCCGACGGCCAGGTGGGCTCGCCGACCGGCATGTGGGCCGCGGTGAGTGCGGGCGCGTGGCACAGCTGTGGAATCAGGGCGGGCGGAACGCTCAGCTGCTGGGGCCTGGACGATGAGGGGCAGACGATCTCGCCCGCCGGGACCTTCACCGCCGTCGACGCCGGCTCATGGCACACCTGCGCCATCGGGACCGACGAGACCCTTGCCTGCTGGGGTAGCGACTACTTCGGCCAGGCGACACCGCCCGCCGGGACCTTCACCGCCGTGAGCGCGGGCGGCTTCCACACCTGCGCCATCCGGACCGACGCTACCCTGGCGTGCTGGGGCGGCGATGAAGAGGGCCAAGCCACCCCGCCCGCCGGGACCTTCACCGCCGTGAGCGCGGGCTTCGAGCATACCTGCGCAATCGCGACCGGCGGCACGATCCAATGCTGGGGCCTGAACGACGTGGGCCAGGCCAACCCGCCCGCCGGCACCTTTATCGTGTTGAACTCCGGCTCGTGGCACACCTGCGCGATCCGGACCAATGGGACGCTCTACCTGCTGGGGCAGGGACGACAACGGCGAGTTGACGCCGCGCCCTGGTGCTGCCCTCAAGGCCCTCCCGACATGGATCGCGACGACGGCGGTGTCACCGACCTGGAGCGCGACGCCGGCCCTCGCCCCGGTGACCTCCTACGACGTTCGCTACCGCCGTGCCGCGTGGAACGGCGACTTCGGGCCGGCCGTGACCTGGCTGCGGGCGACCGCCGACACCAGCGCCACCTTCGCCGGGTCACCGGGCTCGACGTACTGCTTCGGGGTGCGGGCCCGGGACGCCGACGGAGGCGTCTCGCCCTGGACGGCGGCCGGCAAGTGCACGGCCGTCCCGCTCGACGACCGCTCGCTGACCCGCTCGTCCGGCTGGACCGCCGGGACCGGCGATCCCTACTACCGCTCCACGTACCTGCGCTCGTCCACCAACGGCGCGAAGCTCACCCGGACCGGGGTCGTGGCCCGGCGGATCGCTCTCCTCGCCACCACGTGTCCGACCTGCGGCACGGTCAAGGTCTACTGGGGATCGACGCTGCTCAAGGCGATAAGCCTCCACTCCGACACGACGGTCAACCGCAAGCTCATCGCGGTCAAGACGTTCAGCTTCGCCCGCACCGGGACGCTCACGATCAAGGTGGTCTCGAGCGGCAGGAAGGTGATCATCGACGGGGTGGCCATCCGGCGGAACTGACCTCCGCGCCGTCCACGGCGCCGACGGCATCGGCCACGGCCGTACGGCCATCAGGCACGACCGGTCCGCATCCCCCGGAGCGGCCATGCCTGGGCCGCGATCAGCGCGCCGATCGGGGCGCCGATCGCGGCGACGGCGAGCACGAGCGACACCGATCCGGTCAGCCCGACGAGGGGCAGGCCGGCCGCCGCGACGACCAGCGAGCCCGCCGCCGAGGTCGCGAAGTGGAGGGCCGTGGCTCCGGCCTGCCTGGTCGGTGAGGCCGCCCCGACGATGGCACCCAGCGAGGGCACGATCACCCAGGCGAAGCCGGCCCCGAAGAACAGGCGCGCCACGATCACGAGCGTTGGCGTGGGCGCCACGGCGGAGAGCAACCCGCTGACCCCGAGGAGCACGCCCCCGAGGATGAACAGCCTGCGGCCGCCGAGCCGGGTGAGGACGACCGGCAGCAGGAAGTAGGCGGGCACCTCGGCGAGTGCGCTCGCCGCGGTCGCGAGACCGATCTCCCACCCCGAGCCGCCGAGCTCGGCGACGCGCGGTCCCGTGAAGATCCCCGGGGCGTTGGCTCCCGCGAAGACGAGGACCAGGCCGCCGAGGAAGGCCGCCTGCTTGCGGACCTGGATCCTCACCTCCGACCAGAGCCGGCCGGTCGCGTCCGCGGCAACGCCGGTACCCGTGCGCAGCTCGCTCCCGAGGCGCAGGGCGACCGCCGCCGCAGCCAGGACGGCGAACAGGGCGGCGGCGAGCCCCGGGACCACCCAGCCGGCGGCCGTGAAGGTGATGGCGGCGCCCACGACGAGCGCGGAGATGATGAACCCGCTGGTCGCCCCGGCCCGCACCCGGGCGAAGCGCGAGCGGGAACCGCCCAGGCGCGCGAGGGACAGGGAGTCAACGAGCGGGACGTATGCCGACGCCGTGACGGCCCAGAGGAGATAGGCGACGAGGAACACCGGCAGCGCGGTCGCGGCCTGGCCCGCCGCGGCCGGGGCGCCCAGCAGGAATGCCACGACCAGCACCCTCCGCCGGCCGAGGCGGTCTCCATAGCGGCCCCAGGCCTGTGCGGAGACCAGGGTGAGGACGGCACCGGTGGCCGCGAGCGGCCCCAGGAGCGCGACCGGGAGCCCGGCCTGGATGGCGAGGACGGAGGCGAACGGTCCGATGGCCCCGTAGGTCGCGCCGCGCGCGACCATCAGGAACAGGAGTCTCAGGGTCACGCCGGACAGGGTCGGGTAAGGGCCCGGCGTTGTCCAATCCGGCGTCGGCCTCCGGCGCGCGCGGTCCTCACTCGGGCGCGGCCTCAGGCGGGCGCGGACCCGACCGCGGTGGCGACGCCCGGCGCGATGGCGGCGCCGGGCGCCGGTGGCGACGCCCGACCCACCAGGACGACGGCGTTACCCGGCGGTCACCGTGAATGTCCCGTGCATGCCGCCGGCGTAGTGGCCGGGTATGTTGCAGAAGAAGACGTACGTGCCGGGGCTGAGGTTCGCCGCGAGGTCCTTGCTCTCGCCGGGCGTCGCGATCTCGACCTCGCCCACGTCCCCGAGCTCGGCCGACTCCTCGTCGACCGTGCCGTCGGCCTTCGTGGGCAGCGCCGCCTCGGGGACCGTGGCGCGCTTGATCACGAACTCGTGGCCGATGGTGCCGCTGTTGGTGACGACGAAGGTGTCCTTGCCCGCCGCCAGGGTGGGCGAGGCGAGCGAGATCTTGAACTCGGTCAGGGTCGCGGCGTTCTTGTGGACGGCGGCGGCCGGAGCCGGACCGGTCACCGTGAACGTCCCGTGCATGCCACCCGCGTAGTGGCCGGGAATGTTGCAGAAGAAGACATAGGTGCCGGCCGTGAGGTTCTCTGCGAGGTTCTTGGTCGCCCCGGGCGTCGCGATCTCGACCTCGCCCACGTCCCCGAGCTCGGACGACTCCTCGTCGACCGTGCCGTCCGCCTTTATCGGCAGCGCGGTGTCGGAGACCGATGCGCGCTTGATCACGAACTCGTGGCCGATGGTGCCGCTGTTGGTGACGACGAAGGTGTCCTTGCCCGCGGCCAGGGTGGTCGAGGCGAGTGCGATCTTGAACTCGGTCAGGGTCGCGGTGTCCTCGTGGACGGCGGGCGGTGGAGTCGGGGCGGGTGTCGCCGGTGCGGGCGTCACCACGGGCGGTGCCGGCGTTGCAGGTACCGGAGTCGCAGGTGCCGGAGTTGCAGGTGCCGGAGTCGCAGGTGCTGCTGTCGCGGCGACGGCAGCCGGCTCGAACGACCAGCTCGGCTGGGCGGCGCCACCACAGCCGGCCGCCAGGAGGGCCACGAGGCCCAGGGTGAATGCTCGGGTGCGCACGAAGATCTCCCCGAACCGCTCCCGGTCCGGCTGACGCCGCGTGGGACGCCGGGGACGGTATTCCCGCAGGATCGCGAGAAACGTGGGCGTGCACAACACCGCAAACGGGGGGTTCCGTACCCCCCCGCCGTGGGCCGCAGCGTCCGGCGGCGCGACTACGCCGTGCGCACCTCGTCCAGCAGCCGCCGTCCGGCGCCAGGAGCTGGAGGACCACGTCGGCGGTGCCGAGGGCGTGGGTCGAGCAGCTGAGGCACGGGTCGTAGGCGCGGACCAGGGCGGAGACGCGGTTGAGGGCGCCCTCCTGGATCTTGTTGCCGTCGACGAACCGCTTCGCGACCTGCTCGACGCCGCGCCGATCGCGAGGTTGTTGTGGCCGGTGGCGACGATCAGGTTCGCCCACGTCATGGCGCCGTTGTCGTCCACCTTGTAGTGGTGGATGAGGGTGCCGCGCGGAGCCTCGATGATGCCGGACGCCCTCGAGGTTGTTGACGCCGGCGTGGGCGCGGACCTTGGTCGCCAGGATCGCCGGGTCGTCGAGGAGCTCCCGCATCCGCTCGAGGGCGTACAGGGCCTCGATCAGCCGCGCGTAGTGGTAGTGGAAGCCGCTCTGGACGATCCGGCCGAGGCGCTCGCGGTACTCCGCGAGCTCCGCGTCGGCCTCCGGCGTGCCGCAGCGGTCGGCGACGTTCAGGCGAGCCAGCGGGACCCACCCGGTAGATGCCCTCGGGGTAGCCGATGGGCCTGTAGTACGGCGCCTTCAGGTACGAGTCGGCGAGCGCCGCCTCGCCGATGTAGGTGGCGTAGTCGTCGGGCCGGACCTGGTCGGCGACGATGCCGCCGTCGGGGCCGACGAAGCGCAGGTTGCCGTCGTAGAGGCGCAGCGAGCCGTCCGGCCCCACGAGGCCGCAGTACATCGTGGGGAAGTTGGAGAAGGACTCGATCTCGTCGGGGAAGCGGTCGAGCGTCTTCTTCCACAGCTCGAGCGTGCGCCTGACGATCGCCATCGCCGCGGGCAGCTCGGCGAGCGTCTTCTCGCGCGCTGCGGGTCGAGCGGGGCGTTGACGCCGCCGGGCACGTCCACGACGGGTGGACGCGCTCCTTGGCGAGCCGCTCGATCACCTGCTGGCCGAACTTGCGCAGGGCGATCCCGTCGCGCAGGGCGTCGGGGTGCTCCTCGAGCAGGCCCGCGACGTTGCGCGGCGCAGGGTCGTAGTCCATGCCCAGCAGCAGGTCGGGCGCCGAGAGGTGGAAGAACGAGAGCGCGTGCGACTGCACGAACTGCGCGCAGTGGAGCAGCTCGCGGAGCTTCGGCCGCCGTCGCCGGGATGCGCACGGCCATGATCTCGTCGCACGCCTTCGACGACGCGAGCAGGTGGCTCACCGGGCAGATGCCGCAGATGCGGGCGGTGATCGACGGCATCTCGTAGTAGGGCCGGCCCTCGGTGAACTTCTCGAAGCCGCGGACCTGGGTGACGTGGAACTGGGTGCCGGCCACCTGCGCCCGCGTCGTCGAGCTTGATCGTGATCTTGGCGTGACCCTCGATGCGCGAGACGTGGTGGATCGTGACTGTGTTCATGGCTGGTCTCCTGGCCTCCGCCGGCTGCGCTGCGGGCGCATCGGCGGCGGGCACCTCGCCCACCGGGTCGCGCGGCCCGTGCCTGGCTCGCCTCCGACGCTGCTCTCCTGGTCGCCACGCCCGGCCTACCCGAACCGCAGCTTGGAGCCGAGGTCGGGCTTGCGGCCCTCGAGCAGCTCGCTCAGCACAAGCAGGATGGCGTTCGGCTTCGGCGGGCAGCCCGGGACGTGGACGTCGACCTTGACCGCCTCGTGCAGCGGCACCGCCTGCTTGAGCAGGCGCCGGCACGCCGTCCGTCGGCACGCCCGGCTTCGCCGTCGCGCCCTCGACGTAGATCGCGCTCGAGGAGCTTGCCGGGTGGGGATGCCGTTGCGCATCGAGGGCACGTTGCTCGTCACCGCGCAGTCGCCGAGGGCGACCACGACCTTGCTGCGCGGCGCGCGCGGTCTGGGCGAGCTTGAGGTCGTCCTGGCTGCTGACCGCGCCCTCGATCACGGCCACGTCGACGCCCTCGGGCCACTCCTGCGCGTCGACGAGCGGGCCGAACACGATGTCGGCCTTCTTGAGCACGGCGACGATCGCCCTCGTCGATGTCGAGGAGCGACATGTGGCAGCCGGAGCAGCCGTCGAGCCAGCAGGTGCCGATCTTGAGCTTGCTCCATCACCGGCCCCCGCGCATCGAGGTCAGGCGGCTGACGACCGGCCTGCTGCTTGGTCATCTCCTCGACGCCCCAGCCCTTCTCGGCCATGGCGCCCGGTCGGGCAGGCCTGCACGCACTTGCCGCAGCTCGTGCAGGTCGTCGCCTCGCCCCACGGCCGCTGCAGCTCGGAGACGAGCCGCGACTGGATGCCGCGGCCGGCGATGTCCCACACGTGCGCGCCCTCGATCTCGGCGCACGCGCGCACGCAGCGCGAGCACAGCACGCAGCGGTTGTGGTCGAGCACGTAGCGCGGGTGGGTCGTGTCGACGGGCAGGCGCGGGTAGTTGTAGGGGTAGCGGACGTGCGTGACCCCGTGCTCCTGCGCGAGCGACTGCAGCTCGCAGTGGCCCGGAGGAGACGCACACGGCGCAGACGTGGTTGCGCTCGGCGAAGAGCAGCTCGAGCGCGATCTTGCGGTAGGACTCGAGCTGCGGCGAGGTGGTGGTGACCGCCAGGCCCTCCTGCACGGGCGTCGTGCAGGCGGGCAGCAGGCGGGCGACGCCGGAGACCTCGACCATGCACAGCCGGCACGCGCCGACCGCGGTCAGGCCCTCCATGTAGCACAGCGCGGGGATGTACTTGTTGCTGGCCCGGGCGACCTCGAGGATCGTCTGGCCGGCCGTGGCCGCGATGACCTCGCCGTCGATGCGGACCTTCACCTTCTGCGGTCAAGGCGATCCTCCTATCTCTCGACGCTGCGGATGTCGCAGCGCAGGCAGCGGGACGTCTCTGCCATCGCCGCGACGGCGTGAGGCCGAGCGAGACCTCGGCGTTCGACTTCACCCGCTGCGGCGGCCGGCGACCTCGCCGGGCACGTGGCGGCCGGCCTCGCTCGGCGTCTCGGGCGGCTCCATCGCGTACTCGAACTCGGGCGATCAGGCTGGCGAAGCGCTTCTGGCCCATCAGCCTCTTGTCGATGTTGCGGGCGGCCTTCTTGCCGTAGCCCATCGCGTTGGACACGTTCGACGCGCCGCGTGATGAGGTCGCCGCCGGCGTAGAAGCGCTCGCGGCTCGTCTCGAGCGAGTAGCGGTCGACCTCGATCGTGCCCGCCTCCTTGACCTTGAGGCCCGAGGCCTTGCAGAAGTCGGGGTCGACCTTCTCGCCGACCGCGAGGATGACGGTGTCGCACTCGATGCGGATCACCTCGTCGGTCGAGGACCGGCCGGCGGCGGCCCGAGGTGTCGAACTCGCCGAGCTTCGTCTTGACCACCTCGATCGCGCGCACCTGGCCGTTCTTGTCGCCCACGATGCGGTGCGGGCGCGGCGAGGTACACGAACTTCGCGCCCTCGTGCTCGGCCGCCTCGATCTCCTCCGGGATCGCCGGCATGTCCTTGCGCTCGCGGCGGTAGACGATCGTCACGTCCGCGCCGAGCCGGCGGGCGGTCCGCGCGGAGTCGATCGCGGCGTTGCCGCCGCCGATGACCACGACCTTCTTGCCGACCGGGACCTTCTGCGTCGCGCGACGACGGCCTCGAGGAACGGCAGCGCCGGGATGACGCCCGTGAGCTCGGTGCCGGGCAGGTAGACCCAGGCCTCCTTCCAGGTGCCGATCGCGAGGAAGACCGCGTCGTACTGGTGGGCGAGGTCGTTGAGCGTCAGGTCGCTCGCCGACGTTCACGTTGAACTGGAACCTGACGCCCAGCCGCTCGATGAGCTCGATCTCCTTGTCGAGCACCGCCTTCGGCAGGCGGTACTCGGGCAGCGCGTAGCGGAGCATGCCGCCGGCCGCCGGCCGCGAGTCGTAGACGGTCACCGCTGTGGCCGAGGAGGGCGAGGTAGTAGGCGCAGGTGAGGCCGGTGGGCCCGGCGCCGACGATCGCCACCTCGCGGCCGGTCGGCTCGAGCTCGGCGCTCGAGCACGCGCTCGACCATCGCGTCGAACGGTCCGAGAGCAGCACCTAGTCGGCGATCAGCCGGTGCACGTCGCGCATGTTGACGGCCTCGTCGATGCGCGGCGCGGCGGCAGCGGTCGTCGCACGGGTGCTGGCAGACGCGGCCCGGTGGAGGCCGGCAGCGGGTTGTCGAGGATCACCGAGAGGAACGCGTCCTCGAGCCGCCCCTCCTTGTAGAGCTGCAGGAAGCGCGGGATGTTCATGTGCAGCGGGCAGGAGTTCTCGCACGGGCGAGAGCGCGAGGTCCTCGCACACGCCGGCGCGGCAGCGCTTGGCGACGGATGTGGTCCTCGAACTCGTGGCGGAAGTGGCGCAGGCGTCGTGAGGACCGGGTTCGGCGCGCTCTGGCCGAGGCCGCACAGCGACGTGTCGCGGACCATGCGGCACAGCTCGTCGAGCGACTCGAGGTCCTCGTGCGTGGCGGTGCCCTCCGTGAAGCGGTTGAGCATCCGCAGCGCCTTGTCGAGGCCGACGCGGCAGGGCACGCACTTGCCGCAGCTCTCCGAGTGGGTGAACTCGATGAAGTAGCGGGCGACGTCGACCATGCAGTTGTCGTCGTCCATCACGACCATGCCGCCCGAGCCCATGATCGAGCCGAGCTGGGCGAGGGTCTCGTAGTCGACCGGCGTGTCGAACATGTCGGCCGGGATGCAGCCGCCCGACGGGCCGCCGGTCTGCACGGCCTTGATGTCGCGGCCGTTGCGTGCCGCCCTCGCCGATGTCGTAGATGAACTTCGCGAGCGGCGTGCCGAGCGGCATCTCGACGAGGCCGGTGCTGCTGCACCTTGCCGACGAGCGAGAAGACCTTCGTGCCCGCGCTCTTGGCGCTGCCCGTCTCCGTGAACCAGGCCGGGCCCTTGGAGACGATCGGCGCGACGTTGTACCAGGTCTCGACGTTGTTGATGTTGGTCGGCTTGCCGTAGAGGCCCTTCTGCGCGGGGAACGGCGGCCGCGGCCGGGGCCGGCCGGACTGGCCCTCGAGCGACGCGATGAGCGCCGTCTCCTCGCCGCACACGAACGCGCCGGCGCCCTCGACCAGCTCGATGTCGAACTTGAAGCCGCGGCCGAGGACGTTGTCGCCCAGGACGCCGTAGGCGCGCGCCTGCTCGATCGCGCGCTCGAGCCGCAGCACGGCGAGCGGGTACTCGGCGCGGACGTAGATGATGCCCTTCGCCGCGCCGGTGACGTAGCCGGCGATCAGCATGCCCTCGAGGAGGGCGTGCGGGTCGCACTCGATCTCGTTGCGGTTCATGTAGGCGCCGGGGTCGCCCTCGTCCGCGTTGCAGATGAGGTACTTCTCGGGCCCGGCGGCCGTCGCGCAGGAACTCCCACTTGTTGCCGGTGAGGTAGCCCGGCGCCGCCGCGGCCGCGCAGCTTCGCGGCCTTGATCTGCTCGATGACGCCGGCGGGGTTCGCGTCGATCAGGACCTTGTAGAGGGCCTGGTAGCCGCCGATCGCGATGTACTCCTCGATGTCGTCGGGGTTGATGAGCCCGCAGTTGCGCAGGACGATCTTGACCTGGCCCTTGAAGAACGGGACCTCGTGCCAGTGCGGCAGCTCGGGGTAGCCGTAGCCGTACTTCACGTGGCCGGTGAGGTGGTCCCACTCCTCGATCTTGCACAGCACGATCTCGGGCGGCGGCAGGCTGGCCGTGGCCGAGGCCGTCGAGGATCCCGTCCACGTGGTTCGGCTGGACGCGGTGCAGGATCAGCAGCGGGCGGCCCGGCACCCACACGTTGACGAGCGGCTCCTCGGCGCAGAAGCCGAAGCAGCCGACGGGCGCCAGCTGCACGGCGAGGCCGCGGGCGTCGATCTCGGACGAGAACGCGTGGAAGACGGCCTCGGCGCCGTTGCCGGAGCCGCAGGTGCCCATGCCGACGGCGATCCGCGGCTTGCTCGGCAGGAGCTTGGCGAGGCCCGCCTCGCGGACCTCGTTGAAGGCGGCGATGTCCTGGATGCGCGTCATCGCGCCGCCCTCCTTGCGCAGCTTGTCGACCTCGCGGATGAGCGCCTGCTCCTTCACGTGGCCGCGGATCGCGTGGTCCACCTCGACGACCGGCGCGAGCGCGCACTGGCCGAAGCAGGCGACGGTGCGGATCGTGAAGCGGCGGTCCGGCGTCGTGAGGGTGAGCTTGTCGGCGCCGTCCTGCGTCTCCTGCGAGGCCGAGCTGCAGCTTCACCCGCTCGAGGAGCGCCCGCGAGCCGCGCGTGTGGCAGGCGGTGCCGCGGCAGATGCGCGACGGTGTGCGTGCCCTGCGGCTCGAGGTTGAAGAGCGCGTAGAACGTCGCGACGCCGTAGACCTGCGCCTGGGGGACGCCCGTGCGCGCGGCCACGTACTCGAGCGTCTCCATCGGGAGGTACTTGTTGCGGTGCTGCTCCTGCAGCTTCTCGAGGATGCTGAGGAGCGCGCCGGGGCGGCCGCCCTGCTCCGCGATGATGCGGTCGAGGAGGTCCTGGTCCTCGACGCGCGGCAGCGCCGACGCCAGGCTGGTGGTCATCGAGCCCTCCAACGGGGGCCGTGCCCGCGGGCCGGGGGTAGCTGACGTGGCCCGCATGACGCACGGCGATGCCGTCAGGCTAGGCCGCCCCCGCCGCGCTCGACAGGGCTATCCGGGATGCGGAAGGCTCGGTTGAATGGCCCCCGCGGGGTGCCGTCCCGACCGCCGCCGGGGGCCGAGCGGCCCATGCAACGCGCCACGGCACGGTGCGCCCGCGGCGGCCCGGGCCCGCGCCACGACACGGTGCGCACGCGGCGGCCCGGGCACGGCCGCCTAGGACGCGCGGCTGGGCATGCCTCCCTTCGGGTAGGCGGTCACCGCCGCAAGGTCCTTCGTGTCGAGGATCCGGAGCACGACCGACGTCATGCGTGTCCGCATCGTCGTCGAACTCGCCGTGACCCTGCGCCGTGGACCGCGAATCGGGCTCGAGCGCGGTCGTTCGGGGCGCGAACCAGCTTCCCGCGGCCGCCGATCACGTCGACAGGGGCCTCGTCGACCCGTCGGGCATCCGGTAGGTGCGCGGGATCGCCTTGGACAGCCCGACCATCGGCTTCTCGAATTCCCAGAAGACGGGCTCCAGCGAGCTGGCCACGAAGTACAGCAACGACTTGTGGTACACGGCGACGCGGCGGGCCGGGGCAGACGTCGTCGAGCTCCACCTGCTCCTCGAGGTCGTAGGCGGTGAACCGGCGACCATGCCGCTGCCCGTGCGGGGACGCCGACGAGGCGCGGCGCGACCTGGCGCGAGAATTCGTCGATGCTGATCGCGCCGGCCATGAGCTGGAGCGACTCGACCGGGATGTTCTCGGCGGCGAGCCGCTCAACGACCCCGGCCAGCATCACCGAGCCCGCGCTGTGGCCGACGAGGTGGACCTCGAGGTCGGGGTGGGCGGTGCGATACGCCTTGAGGTGCTTGATGAGCAGCCGTCACGCCCGGCGCCGTCGCGTCGATCGGCTTCGACCATCGGCGCCGACGCCGGGCGGGCATTGGCCTTCATCTCCTTCCACAGCGCGCTGGATGGACCGGCCCGTGATCTCGAGCAGCGTGTCGAGCTGCTCGTAGACCCCGGCGAGCTGGCCGCCGAACGGCAGGTCCTCGAGCTGGTGCTGGAGGAAGCCGAGGATCGTCGTCGCCGCGTCGCTCTCCCACACGATGTGGACCGGGTAGATGTGGTTTGGCGCCACCAGTTGATCATCCGGTCGGCGATCGAGATCCCACCGTCCTCGCCGACGAGCCCGCCATGGGCGTACAGCACGAGCCGTCGCTTGTGGCGCCCTGCGCGGGCGTCGCCCAGGCCTCGATGTCGGTCTCCATCTGCGCGGCGAGGCCGGCGATCTGGGCCGGGTCGCTCGTTGCCTTGCCTTTGGTCCATCCGGCCGCCCGCCGTCACGTTGACCACGTAAGACTTGAGCCGGACAGGTCGATGCCGGCGCCAACGACGAGGCCGCCACCGGCGGGGATCACCTTGCGCCGCTGCGGACGATGCCGACCTGCGGGACGCCGGGCCGGGCGACCCACGCGTCGTAGGCGTTGTCGAGCCAGTCGGCATAGGGCAGCGTCGCGTAGCCGTTGCGGCCCCACGTCGGTGCCCCACGAGTTCTGGACGAGGAAGCCGACGTCGTTGTAGCCGGCGAGCAGGAACGCATGGCCGCCCAGCGCTCGGGCTCGCGCTCGGCGGCGATGACCCAGATCGGCCGCGCCGTGGGCATCTCGCGCGCGGGCTTCCGCCAGCCCTCGTGGATCGCGGCCGATGCCGCGAGCGCGTTGAGCTCGCGTCATCGCCGACTGCATGTCGTCGATCCGGCGGGCGTTGACCCGGTAATAGGCGCCGAGGGGCGTCTTCATGCATTCGGCGATGAAGCTCGGGTCGTAGAGGTCCGGGTCCGGGAGGTCCGAGCGCCAGGTCTCGCGCTGCAGACCCCGTGGCGGTACCAGCCCTTGAACGCGCCGCGGAGCGACGAGCCGACATCGGCCTCGCCGGGGTACTCGTCGTAGCGCCGGGCCATCGCGTAGAGCATGTACGGGCTCGGCCTTGTCGTCGGAACGTCGGGGCGCGCCGTGCTCCGGCGCCTCGGTCAGCGGCTCCGAGAGCACCGTGTCGATGAGCGCGGCGACGGCATGGCCGGTGCACGACTGGCCGATCTGGTCGAGGATCGGCTGACCGGCGCGGTGGTCCATCGCGTCCGGCAGGATCTGGAGGCGCGGGCGATAGACGAGGTCCAGGGCATCGAACGGGTCGGGCACGGCGTTCGTCTTGATCGTCCGACCCGCGATCGTGACCTCGCCCGGCGCATGCGTCTTGGCCATGAACGTGCCCTCCGTCACTTCCCCGCGGATGGCGGACATGCGGCGCATGGGTCGCCGCTCCACCCTCTGGGGTCGATCCGCGAACAGTAGACGACGGGCGTCAACCCCTCGTCCTGGCCGGGTCGGGGGCTGGGAGGTAGATGGTGCCGGCCGGGTGAGCCGAACGCGACCCGTCGACGCCCGCGATGACCGAGGCATGCCGCGGGTCGGAACGTCACGGCGGCGTAGCATGCGGTGGTTGGACATGGCCACAGGGACGAGGACCGACGATGGCTGACACCAGGCGTGACTACCGGCCCCGCGTGTACCAGGACCTGCAGGCGGACTACCCGGGGATCGTCGACGCCTACGATGCCCTCGGCGACGCATGCCGCAAGGCCGGGCCTCTCACCGACCGTGAGCAACGGCTGGTCAAGCTCGGGATCGCGGTCGGCCTGTCGTCCGAGGGGGCCGTGCGGTCGCACGTCCGGCGGGCGCTCGACGATGGCCTGACGCGCGCCGACGTGGAGCACGCCATCGCGTTGGCGGTGCCAACGGCCGGCTTCCCCGCCACCGCGGCCGCCTTCCAGTGGGCGCGTGAGGTGCTAGACCGCGAATTCGAAGAGTTGAGGGGCGCGCGGCGCCCGCCCGACGCGCGGTGGGGGTGCTGAAGCACGGTCGGCCGACGGTGATCGATGGCGACGATACCCCGTCGCCGGCCGCCCTACGGCAGCGCCCACGCCCCGGTGACGGCGGCAGCGACGGCGTCCAGCTCCGCGTCGAGGTGGGCTCGCCAGTCGCGCGCGGCGCCCCGCCAGCCGAGACCGTCGAGGAACGCCTGGCGGTAGGCCGTGTCCTCGAACAGGCCGTGGACGTACACGCCGCGGACGCGGCCCTGCTCCCAGCCGAGCCCGTCCGGGAGGTGCTCCCGGGCGAGGGGACCGGCGGTCGTCTTCCCGTGGTGGATCTCGTAGCCGCGCAGCGACCCGCCTGCCCGCGGGATCTCCACCTGGCGCGTGGTCTTCTCGGCCGCGAGCGTCGTGGTGACGTCGAGCAGGCCGAGCCCGTCGAGGTCGCCCCCCTCGAGCCCGTGCGGGTCCTCGATCCGGCGTCCGAGGAGCTGCATGCCGCCGCAGACGCCGACGATCGGGACGCCCGCCGACGCTGCCCGGACCAGCTCCGCGGCCAGGCCGCCGTCGCGCAGGTAGCGCAGGCTCGCGGCCGTGTTCTTGCTGCCCGGCAGCAGCAGCGCATCGAACGCCGTGAGCGGGCCTGTCTCGCGCACAGGCACGACCGTCACGCCCGGCTCGTGGAGGAGCGGGTCGAACTCGTCGAAGTTGCTGGCGTACGGGATACAGGACGAGGCCGACGTTCACGTCGCCCGCGACCGGGGTGGCGGCATGGTGGAACGCGTCCTCCTCGGGCAGGTGGTGGCGGAGCATCGGCACGATCGCGACCGTCGGCACCCCCGTCCGCTCCTGCAGCCAGTCCATGGCGTTGCCGAGGAGCGCCGGGTCCCCGCGGAACCTGTTGAGGACGAACCCGCGGACGAGGGCTCGCTCCACGGGCTCGAGGCACATCCAGGTCCCGAGGAGGTGCGCGAAGGCGCCGCCCCGGTCGATGTCCGAGACGAGGTAGACGTCCGCCCCGCACTCGATGGCCACCGCCATGTTGACGATGTCGGTGGCCCGCAGGTTGACCTCGGCCGGGCTGCCGGCGCCCTCGATCACGACGAGGTCGTTCTCGGCGATGAGCGCGTGGAGCGCTTCGCGCACGACCGGCCACAGCTTCGGCCCGCGGCCCATCCACGGCTCGGCGGTCATGGCCGGGTCGTACCGGCCCATGACGATGACCTGGCTGAAGGTGTCGGCGCTCGGCTTGAGGAGGATGGGGTTGTGGCGCGCCTCCGGGGTCACCCGCGCCGCGAGGGCCTGCAGGTACTGGGCCCGTCCGATCTCCGCGCCGTCTGGCGTGACGGCCGCGTTGTTGCTCATGTTCTGGGCCTTGAACGGCGCGACCCGCAGGCCGCGGTCGGCGTAGGCACGGCAGAGCGCGGCGACGAGGAACGACTTCCCGGCGTCGCTCGTACAGCCCATGATCATGATCGGCGGGCGCGTCATCAGCCCGAGGATAGACGGCGGGCCGCCGGCGGGACGGGTTTCGGCCGCGGTGCCAGAATGACGGCCTCTCCACGCTCCGGCCCCGCCGGCCGGCGCGGGGTGGCCCACACGGGAGCTCGACTTGGCAGACGTCGCCACCACGACGGCCGACCGGCCGGCGCGACGACCTGTCCGGCGCTGGGACCGATGGCCGGCCGGTGGTGACCGCGTCGTCGGGCCGAACCGGTATCGCCGACCCGGCGTATCGACTCTCATGCTGCTGTCAGCAACGGGTGGGATGCTCGCGGGCGGGAGCGGCCCTCCACGCGACCCCGCGATCGGCTGTCCCACGACGGAGACTTGGTCCGGATGACCGTCCTCCCGGATTGGCCCCCCGATGCCGCGCCGGTCGACGACCCGGGCGCATTTCCCCTGCGCGACCCGGGCGCGCCTCCCCTGCGCGACCCGGGCGCGCCTCCCGTGCGCGCGATGCGACGGCGCCTCCGGTCTCTCCGACCGTTCTTCGCCGGTCTCGCCGTCATGCTCGTCGCCGTCCTCGTGGTCGGCGCGCTCCGGCCCACCGCCCCTGCGCTGACCCAGCGCGACGTCCAGCAGGCGATCGCCAGCGCCCTCGCGTCCCAGACGCCCGGCCCGCCCACGTCCGAGCTCGTCTATCGGGCGATCCAGCCCTCGATCGTGCTGATCGAGACCGAGGGCACCGACGCGCAGGGCAAGGCGTCGGCAGGGGAGGGGACGGGGGTGGTGGTGACATCCGACGGCGTGATCCTCACGGCGCTCCACGTGGTGGCGGACGCCACGACCGTGAACCTCAGGTTCGCGGACGGCAGCCGCAGCACCGGGACCGTCACGTCGCGGGACGCCGCCCGGGACGTGGCCGCCGTCACGCCGGACACGGCGCCGGCGACGGTGGTCCCGGCGATCCTGGGCAATCCCGGCGCGATGCGGATCGGCAGCGAGGCGTACATCGTGGGCAACCCGTTCGGCCTGTACGGGTCCCTCAGCAGCGGGGTGGTGTCCGGCCTCGACCGCTCGTTCCGCGACCCGGAGACCAAGGCGGTCCGCGAGGGCCTCATCCAGGTCGATGCCGCCGTGAACCCCGGCAACTCCGGCGGGCCGCTGCTCGACCGGGGCGGGCGCGTCGTCGGCATCGTGACGGCGCTCATCAACCCGACCAAGGAGGATGTCTTCATCGGGATCGGCCTCGCGGTGCCGATCGACGTCGCCGGCGCCGGCGCCGGCCTGCCTCCGTACTGACCCGGTACCCACCCGAGCGAGGAGATGTGAACGCCGTGGACCACGATCCCAGCGCCAGGCCCGGCCCCGGGGCCGTTCCCATGGAGCGGCTGCTGTACGAGGTCAAGAAGGTCATCGTGGGCCAGGACCACCTCCTCGAGCGCATGGTCGTGGCCCTGCTGGCCCGTGGCCACCTCCTGGTCGAGGGCGTGCCCGGCCTCGCCAAGACCATGGCGATCAAGACGCTCGCCCAGGCGGTCGGCGGGGAGTTCAAGCGGATCCAGTTCACGCCGGACCTGGTTCCGTCCGACCTCATCGGCACCCGGATCTACAACCAGAAGACCGGCGAGTTCACGACGTCGCTGGGCCCCGTGTTCACGAACCTGCTGCTCGCCGACGAGATCAACCGCGCACCCGCCAAGGTGCAGTCCGCGCTGCTCGAGGTGATGCAGGAACGCCAGGTCACCATCGCCCACGAGTCCCACCCGGTGCCGGACCCGTTCCTGGTCCTGGCCACCCAGAACCCGATCGAGACCGAGGGCACCTACGCGCTGCCCGAGGCCCAGGTCGACCGGTTCATGCTCAAGGTGCTCGTCGGCTACCCCAGCCCCACCGAGGAGTTCGCGATCGTCGAGCGGATGACCGGCCGCCTCGAGCCGGTCGCACGGGTCCTCACCGCCCCGGACCTCGTGGACCTCCAGCGGAGGGTCGACGCCGTCTACGTCGACCCGGCTCTCTACGACTACGCGGTGCGCCTCACGGTCGCGACGCGGACTCCGGGCCGGTTCGGGATGCCGGAGCTGGCCCGCTACATCACGTACGGTGCCAGCCCCCGGGCCTCCATCAACCTGATCCTGACCGGCCGGGCGCTCGCCTACGTCCGGGGGCGCGAGTACGTCCTGCCCGACGACGTGCTCGACATGGCGCCCGACGTCATGCGCCACCGGCTCGTGCTCTCCTACGAGGCGCTCTCGGACGGCATCTCGTCCGACCGCATCGTCTCGACCATCCTCGGGCGGGTCGCCCCACCCTCCGTACCTCTCAGGGACCATGCCGGCGTCGCCGTCCGCGCCTGAGCGGATCCTCCAGCGCCTCGACTGGCAGGTCGTCCGCCGGCTGGACGGCCTGCTCCAGGGCGAGTACCGGAGCCTGTTCAGGGGCGCGGGCATGGACCTCGCCGCCCTGCGCGAGTACCAGCCCGGGGACGACACCCGGTATCTCGACTGGAGCGTCACGGCCCGGACCACGGTCCCGCACGTCCGCGAGTACCACGAGGAGCGCGACCTCACCGCGTGGTTCCTGCTGGATCTCAGCCCGTCGGTGGACTTCGGCACGGTGGGCGAGGACCGTCTCAAGCGGACGGTCCTGATCGACTTCGTGGCGACGCTCGCCCGCGTCCTCACCCGGCGCGGCAACCGGGTCGGGGCACTGGTCTACGGCGCCGGGCTCCAGCACACGGTCCCGGTCGCGTCGGGCCGGGAGGCGGTGCTCCGGCTCGTGGAGAGCCTGCTCCGGCAGCCGATGCTGGCGACCGCGCCCGCCACCGACCTGGGGGAGCTGCTGGGAGCGGGTGTCCGCACTGGCCCGCCGGCGCTCCCTGATCGTGATCGTGTCCGACTTCATCAGCACGCCGGGATGGGAGAGGCCCCTCCACGTGCTCAACGAGCGTCACGAGCTCCTCGCCGTCCGCCTGGTCGACCCGCGCGAGCAGGCCCTGCCGGATGTCGGGATCGTGACGATCCAGGACGCCGAGACCGGGGAGCAGCTCGAGGTCGACACCGGCGACCGCCGCTTCCGGGAGCGGTTCGCGGCAGCGGCCCTGGAGCGGGAGGCCGAGATCGGGGGAGCCCTCCGCCACGCGGGCGTCGACGCCGTGACCCTGTCCACCGACGACGATCTCGTCCGGGCGATCGTCCGGATGGCCACGGAGAGGCGCCGGAGGCGCCGGCACGCATGACGTTCATCTGGCCGCCCCTCCTGCTCGCGATCCTGCTCGTGCCGGCGGGCCTCCTGCTGGCGCGCCGGATCGACCGGCGACGCCGGCGCCACGTGACCGCGCTGACAGGCGCGGCGGCACCGGCGGCACGGCGGCACCGGCGGGGGCGAGGCGGCGGGCGCGGCTGCTCGACCGGGTCCCAGCGGCCCTCGCCGTCGCAGGGCTCGTGGTGCTGGCGGTCGCCCTCGCCAGGCCCCAGGCGACGGTCGCGCTGCCGCGGCTCGAGGGCACGCTGATGCTGATGTTCGACGTGTCGGGGAGCATGGCGGCCACCGACGCGACCCCGACCCGGCTCGAGGCGGCAAAGGCCGTCGCGAAGACGATCGTCGACGGCAAGCCGGACGGCGTCGTCATCGGCGTCGTCGCGTTCAGCGACACCGGCGTCGCGGTCCAGCCACCGACCCAGGACACGGTCGCCGTCCTGGCCGCGATCGACAGGATGGTGCCCACGCGGGGCACGTCGCTCGGCGCCGGCATCCTGGCCACGCTCGACGCCATCTCGAAGGCGCAGGCGGACACGCCCGTCGACTACTACAGCAACCGGTCGCCCGAGCCGACTCCGTCGCGGGCGCCCGTTGAGCCGGGCAGCGACGCCGCGACGATGATCGTCGTGCTGAGCGACGGCGAGAACAACCAGCGCCCCGACCCGGCCGCGGCCGCGCAGGCGGCCGCCGATCGGGGCGTCCGGATCATGGCCATCGGAGTCGGGACGGTGGCGGGCGCCACCCTCGACCTCGACGGCTTCAAGGTCCAGACCGCGCTCGACGAGGGGACCCTGCAGCAGATCGCAGACACGACCGCGGGCGCCTACCAACCCGCCGCCGACGGCGACCCGGCCGCAGCCGTCTACGGCGAGCTGGCCCGGCGCCTCGTCGTGCGGTCGGAGCCGATGGAGATCACCGCGCTGCTGGCCGTCGCGGCCCTCGTCCTGCTGGTCGCGGCCGCGGCGCTGTCATTGGCCCGCACGGGGCGCCTGCCATGACGCGCAGGGCCCCGGTCCGTCCCCGCCGAGGAGGCGTCCCATGACGTTCGCGTGGCTTGGGCTCCTCGCGGCCCTGCTGGTCGTCCCGGCCCTGGTGGCCATCTACTGGTGGAGCCGTCGCCGCCGCCGCCCCGCCGCCGCCCGCTACTCCAGCCTGGCGCTGATCCGTGCGGCCGGGCCGTCGCGGCGCCGCTGGCGTCGCCACCTCCCGTTCGCGCTGTTTGCGATCGCCATCGCGACGCTCGCCGTTGCCCTCGCGCGGCCCGTCGTGGTCCTGAGCGTACCGACCAACCAGACGACCGTCATCCTCACGATGGATGTCTCCGGGAGCATGTGCTCCACGGACATCCCGCCCACGAGGCTCCAGGCCGCCGAGGATGCCGCGGTCACGTTCGTGAAGGGCCAGCCCGCCGGGCACGCAGATCGGGATCGTGGCCTTCAGCGGCTTCGCGGCGGTGATCCAGCCCCCGACCACCGATCGAAAGGTGCTCGAGGACGCGATCCGCAGCCTCACGACCGGCCGCCGGACGGCGATCGGGTCCGGGATCCTGGCGTCGATCGATGCGATCGCCGAGCTGGACCCCACCATTGCGCGCAGCATCACGGCCGGGCGTCCGGGCACTGAGCCCACGCCCGTCCTGCCCGGCGTGTATGCGCCGGACGTGATCGTGATGCTCACGGACGGGGCGAACAACGCCGGGCCCGAACCGCTCGACGCTGCGCAACAGGCCGCGGACCGGGGGTTGCGGGTCTACACGATCGGCTTCGGCACCGCCGACGGTGGCGGCATGAACCCCGGGTGCCGTCGCCAGTTCATGGGCAACGAGCCCGGCGCGAACGACCCGTTCGGTGGCTTTGGCGGGGGCTTCGGGGGCGGGGGCGGCGGGGGAGCGGGCCCGGGCGGGTTCCGGCGGGGGATCGACGAGGACACGCTGCGCGGGGTCGCGGACCTCACCGGCGGCACGTACTCGCCGGCCGAGAGCGCGGGCGAGCTCCAGCAGGTCTTCGCGAGCCTGCCGACGACCCTCATCACCAGGCGGGAGCCTCTCGAGGTCAGCGTCGCGTTCGTCGCGCTCGGCGCCTTCCTCGCGGGCGGCTCGCTCCTGCTGTCGCGGGCCTGGCGCCCGCTGCCGTAGCCACTACCGGCCCGACTCCCGTGCCGAAGGGGGCGAGGCACGCCACTACCGGGCGACCCCCGCCTGTCGTACGCTCTCCGGGTGATGGGCCCGCGGCGAGCCGGCGGGCCCCAAGCGCTCGGAGGCCAGCGATGACGGACGCGCCGTACCCGCGGGTACACGTGGTGATCAACCCGGCATCAGGGAAGGACGAGCCGATCCTGAACACGCTCAACGACGTGTTCCGGACGCACGACGTCGCCTGGGACATCAGCCTCACCCACAAGTACGGGGACGCGACGGATCAGGCCCTGGCGGCGATCGCGGCGGGGGTCGACCTCGTCGCCGGCTACGGCGGCGACGGCACGCAGCACGAGATCGCGAATGCGTGTCTTCGCGCGGCCGCGGAGACCGGCCGCCAGGCGCCGATGGGGGTCCTCCCGGGCGGCACCGGCAACGGCTTCGCCCGCGAGATGGGCGTGCCAGGGACCCTCCGCGAGGCCGCTGTGGTGCTGTGCACGAGCACGAACACGCGCTCCATCGACGTGGCTCGCCTGACGAGCATCGCGCAGGCCCAGGCCGCGGACCGCTTCTTCATCCAGCGGCTCTACGTGGGCATCGAGCCCGAGGAGCAGACCAGCCGCGAGATGAAGGAGAAGTACGGCGTCTTCGCCTACGCCGTGAACATGGCCGGGCGCTCGAAGAACCAGCGCCGGCACCTCTACCGGGCCGACGTCGACGGCGAGCACCTCGAGTTCGAGGCGACCAAGGTCTACCTGGTCAACTCCGGGATGATGGGCACGGGGCTTCGGATCACGCACACCTACGCGATCGACGACGGGCTGCTGGACTGCTTCGGGATCGACCAGCAGAGCCACGACACGATGGTGGCCGCGGCCGCGCGGTTCCTGGACGTGCACACCGCCAGCGCGAGCCGGTACTACCGGCAGGCGCGGTCCGTCACGCTCGACACGGAGCCCGACCAGCCGGTCTGGGCCGACGGCGAGTACGTCGGGCGGACCCCGGTGACGGTGGAAGTCGCGCCCCGGGCGCTGAGCGTTGTCGTCCCCTGAGCCGCCCCCGCCCCTCGGCCTCTTCCACCGCGCCTTCGACAGGCTGTACCCCGCGATCCGGTTCACCTACGAGCGGCTCCTGGGGCACGTCTGGTTCACGCAGGTGGCGTCCCGGCTCTGGCTCGGCGGCGCGCCGACCTACGGACGGGACTTCGACGCCCTGCTGACGCTCGGGATCACCGCCGTGGTCGACATGCGCGCGGAGAGGACGGCGGAGCCCCGGTTCTTCGAGGAGCACGGCATCGCGCACCGGCAGTACCGGGTGCCGGACGTGACCGTTCCCGGCGAGGACGTCCTGTCGGACGCCGTGCCCTGGATCACGGAGCGGGTGGCGGAGGGCCGCACGGTGCTCGTCCACTGCGCGAAGGGGCGGGGACGCTCGGCCACCGTGCTGGCCGCCTACCTGATGCTGGCGGACGGGCTGACCTTCGACGAGGTGAACGACCTGCTGACGTCGAAGCGCAAGCTGGTCAAGCTCGACGACCGCCACCGCCGGGTCCTCGAGTCATGGATCGCGAAGCAGGGGCCGGCGACCGGGGGAGCGCCCGCCTGACGAGGGGCGAACAGCCGCGCCCATCGTGCCAGGCACGACCCGGAGCGTTGGGCGAATCGGGATCCCGGCGCGATTTCCGGCGGGTCGGGCTACAGTCCGTGCGGGTTCACGGCACCGGACCCCGCCTCGGAGGACGCGTTGATGGATTTCGGATCGGCGATGGACGACCTGGGCGGGCTCGGGTCGCTCGCCGAGCTCCTCGTCCTGGGCGTGGTCGTGTTCGCGATCGCATGGGCGGTGACGTACTACGGCCGGAGGCGCCGGCCCGTCGGCCCCGCCGTCCGCCCGCCCGTACGTTGCGCCCCCGTCGGCTCGCCCCGAGCCCCTGGACATCCTGCGCGAACGGTTCGCACGGGGCGAGATCACGCTCGACGAGTTCGAGACCGCGAAACGCGCCCTCGGCTACCCCGCAGGGCCGACGCCGCCCGGTCCCGGCGCTCCGCTCGGCGGGTAGCTCCGGGCGCATTCGACACCGGGACGGCCGACACCGGGCGGCTGCCGGCGCGATGCGGGCGCGACGCCCCGGTCAGCTCGCCTTGCTGATCAGCTGGCCGAGCGCGATCCGATCGGGCGCCACCAGCTCCGCGATCCGGACGGGGTTCACGTCGGCCACGATGATCTCGCCGACCTCGGTCGTGACGCCGTCATAGATCCCGAGCTCCTGCATCCGGGCCGTCTGGGCGCGGTTGTCGTCGGTCGGGCTGACGTAGTGGACCGAGCCGCGCGGTAGCGGTGGATCAGGAACAGGTGCATGAGCGTCATCAGGCGCTTGCGCCGGAGCGACGGCGTCGAACGTCTCCTGGTCGCGGACCGACAGGATGCTCCGTCCGCGTCGATCGTGGATCGGGGAGAAGACCACGGCCGCCCGTCTCTTGCCGGCGCCGTCGACGAGGGCGAGCTCCAGCAGCTCGGATCCGGCCCGGTGAGGCAGCAGCCGCACGCGGATGGGGTCGGTGACCCCGTTGTGCGCACCCCAGGCGGTGAGCCACTCCTCGAGGAGCTTCTTGGGCACCTCCGTCTGGATCGCGTGCTGGTGCTGGGTCGAGCCCTTGCCCATCGCCATCGTCGTGGCAGTGCGGCCGGACGAGGCGACGAGGGCGGCATCGAGGCGCGGTCCTCCCACCAGCGTCTGGGGGGTCCGGTAGGGCGACTCCACGAGCCGGATCTTGCGCTGCAGGCGCGCGAGGGCGAGCATCCCGTCCTGCCGCAGCGCCGTCGCGAACTCCTCGCCGGCCACGCCATCCACCTGGTGGCCACCGTAGGTGATGAAGTTGAACACGAAACCCATCTCGGCCAGCCTCTCCGGGAAGCGCCGCATCTCCTCGTCGCTCATCCCGGTCGAGTCCCAGTTGAACGACGGGGACAGGTTGTAGGCGAGCATCTTGTCCGGGTAGACGGCGTGGACGGCGTCGGCGAACAGGCGCGCGTCGTCGAGATCCGCCGTCTTGGTCTCCATCCACAGGAGATCCGCGAACGGGGCGGCCGCCAGCGACTTCTCGATCGCGTACGGGATCCCGCCCTGGACCTGGTAGTAGCCCTCCGGGGTGGCCGCGAGCTCGCAGTCCCAGGTCACGTCGAGGCCGAGCGACCTCGCCCGCTCCTGGGCGGTGGAGAGCGGGGCCGTCCGGGCGAAGGCGAGCCAGGCGTCGGGCCCCATGCCACCGGCCGCCCCCTCGGACTCCGCCTCCCGCTGGCGGAGGTGGTCCGCGACGGCGTCCGGATAGGTCGCGAGACCGGCCTCGTCCTCCCAGGCCTCGAGGAACCGCTCTGCCACGCGATCGAAGGTGTCGTCGGCGGGGGTGTCCTCGCCGGCGAGGATCTCCGCTGCCGCGGCCGCGATCGTGGACGCAAGCCCGGTGCGGTCCAGCCAGGCGTCGGCGGCGCCGTACTCCCGGTCCGGGATGGCGTACAGGAGGTGACCGTTGAGCTCCTCGACGCCCGCCCGGTAGAACCGCCGGATCAGGGCGAGGTAGCTGACCTTGTACGAGGGAACGGCGAGGTTCGTCACGCCCAGGATGAACGGCTGGTCGCGCTCGTCGCCGCGCGACTCGAGCAGGTTGGCGGACTCGGCATCGGTGCGCGCGACGATGATCCCCGGCACCCGCATGACGTCCAGCTGGAAGCGGGCGGCGTTGAGCCGCTTGATCTGCTCGTTCGAGGAGACGAGCACCTTGCCGCCCTGGTGGCCGCACTTCTTCGTGCCCGGGCGCTGGTCCTCGATGTGATAGCCCGGGATGCCGGCCTCCACGAACCGCCGGACGAGGTTGCGGACGTGGGGGTCGCCACCGTGCCCGGTGTCGGCATCGGCGATGATGAACGGCCGGTAGTCGACGGCCGGCGTGGCGGCCCGCTGGGCGGGCGTCATCCGCGAGCGCAGGAACTGCTGGTTGCGGTCGGCGGTCAGCAGCGCCCGGACCAGGCCCGCCGCCTCGTCGGGCACCTGCGAGAGCGGGTAAGAGGCGAGATCAGGTCCCGGGTCCTCGGTCGCGGACCCTTTCGCCGACGTGGCCCAGCCGCCGAGGTAGATCCCCTCGATCCCGAGGCGCTTGATCACGACGGCCTGGCCCGGCGAGTACGGCCCGAACGTGGTGATGCTCCGTCGCTGGGCGAAGAGCTCGCGCAGACGCGCATGGAACGCGGCCGCTGTCACGCGCGCGACCGTGTAGTCGGCCGCGATCGAGCCGCGCTGCTCGACCACCTGGCGGGCCGTGTGGAGCCGGGTGATGCCGGCGAACCGCGGCTCGGCGAACCATTCGCGCGTGGCCCGGATGTCATCGTCGAATGCTGTCATGCGCGGGTCTCCTGCCGGCCGTCGAAGTCGAGGTTGCGGGTGATCCGGGAGCCGTCGCGCTCGAACGCATCGAGGTAGGCGGCAACCCGGTCGCGCGCGACGCCCGGGTCCTCGATGCCCAGGTTGAGGTTGAGCAGGTCCACGTACCAGGGTGCCTTCGTGCGACTGGGGACATAACCCGCAACGATCTCGCGCGCGACCGGGAGGGTCGTCGCCTTCGAGTCGTCGTGGACGTCGCGATCACCGGCCCTGCCGAGCTTGGCGTACTCGTCGTCGACCAGCCGCTCGAACAGCTCCGCGGTGAACGGGTCGCCGGTGCGGACGCCGGTCGCGGGGTCGTCCTCGGTGAAGCGGGCGCCCTTGTGGAGCCACTCCCAGAGGATCGAGAGCCGGATCTCGCCGGTCGCCATGTCCTCCATCAGGTAGAGGACGTCGTCGTCGCCGAAGAAGTCGGCGGGCTTGAGGGCGGCGGCCTGGAAGCCCTGGAGGAAGGCGTTGCCGTACTGCAGCGCGACGCTCAGGAGGTCCCGGGCGCCGCGCACCGTCCGCGGTGCAGGTTCGAGTGCCACGAGGGCGGCGGCGTCGGGAGCGGAGTAGGTGAGACCCGGGAACGCCCGGCCGAGCTGGTTGTCGGCACCGTGGCGCTCCCAGACCGGGCGGACGATGTGGACCATCTTCCAGTGTGCGACCCACTTGCCGCTGGCGCCCTCCCGCTGCTCGCGCTCGGCCCCGGCGACGGCCTTGCGCATGGCGGCCGCCACGCCCTCCGCGGAACCCACCGGGATGTTCGCCTCCATGCCGCCCTGCCAGAGCGCGAAGCGGCCGTTGCGGTCGGGCGTGTTGACGGCCCGCCGGACGCGGTCCTCGTAGGCGCGCATGTACGCGAACGTCATCCCGATGGCGTCGATGTTGGGGTTGCTGAACCCGGGGTCCCAGGCGAGCGCGTCCGCGACGCTGTTGATGTAGTCCCAGCGACCGGTGTTGAAGCCGAGGAACCGGATGCCGAGTGCGGCCCTGATCTCCATGAGCTGGAACGCGGCCTCGAGCTGCTCGACGAGGACGTAGACCCGGAGCGTCCCGGTGGGCAGGCCGAGGTGCCCCTCGAGGGCCGCCAGGAGCTCGCTCCAGACCGCGGCCTCCCCGGCCGTCTGGATCTTCGGCAGGTAGAGGGCGACCGTGCGGCCCTCTTCCCGGAGGGTCGCATGGTTGCTCACGACGTAGAGCACGAGGTCGACGATCGAGGCGGCGAACCCGGAGCCGTCGGCCCAGCGCACGTGCCGGTCGTCGAGGTGCAGGCCGCGTGCCCGGAAGATCCGGGTCGTCACGTCGAGCTGGCGGCGCCAGTCGTCGATGATCGGCCGGCCGAGGAAGCCGGTCGCCCACGCGTTCATGTCGCCGGCGACACGCTCGGCCACGCCCATGAACCGCGGCTCGCGGGAGAAGGCGATCCGGAGGCTGCGCTGGTTGTCGAGCGCCATGAACCCGGTCTGGCCGAGGGCGTCCTCGCCATCGAACATCCAGCCGTCGGCGCCCGACAGCAGGGCGTAGGCGACGTTGCGCAGGCTCTCGTCGACTGACGCACGCGGCCTCGCCGCGGGGCCGGTGCCCTGGATCCACTGCCGGTGGAGGTCGGCGGGGATGTCGCCGCCCTCGAAATGCCCCGCGCGGGCGTCCTCGACCCCGATCGCCGTCCCCCGGATCGTGCCGGTCGCGTCGAGGAACGTGATCGGCCGCCGGTCCCGCGCGCGCTCGCGCCGCCGAAGGTTTCGCTCGGTCATGACCTCGCGGCGTGCCGCGTCGAGCGGCGCGAGCGCGTGCACGGCGTCGAGCGCCGCCGGCGTCCACACGTCGGCGTAGGCCGTCAGCAGGCCGTCGCGGAACTCGAGGGTCGTGGGCATCCCGTCTCCGTCGCCTCCCTCGGCGTTCAGTCGGTCTCGTGGTCGCGGATGCAGTCCGTGGGGCAGACGCACTCGGCCGTGGCGGCGTTTGAGCTCGCGGCCGGAGCCGGCTGGCGCCTCGAGCCGGCCGACGCCCAGGCGGCGACGGTGCGGCCGGGGACCTGCCACGTCTCCTCGCGGAGATCGAGCTGGAGTCTAGTCGGTTCGGGAGCGTGGAACATGTCGAGCCTCCTCGTGGGTGATGAGTGTCCGATCCTGGGGGCTGCGGCTCCATCAGTCCAATCGCTTGCTATGATGCGAACGATCAATCAGATTGATGATGGAGCCGCACATGCACGTGCCGATGGCGCAGGTCGAGGCGTTCCTGGAGATCGCGCGCCAGCGGAACCTGAGTCGCGCCGCAGAGCTGCTCCACGTCACCCAGCCCGCGCTGACGGCGCGCCTCCAGCTGCTCGAGGCGGACCTCGGCGCGCCGCTCTTCGAGCGGTCGCACCGGGGGATGCGGATCACGAACGCCGGCCGGGCGTTCCTGCCGTACGCGGAGCGAGCCGTGGAGTCGCTCGACACCGGTCGGGCGCTCGTCGCCGAGCATGCCCGGGGGACCGCCGGCCAGCTCACGATCGGCACCGCACCCGCGATCGGCACCTACGTGCTGCCGGGCCTGCTGGCCCGCTACGTCGAGCGCTTTCCCGCCATCAGGCTTGTCGTCCGGACGGGGCACTCGGAGGAGGTGGCCGACCTCGTCGCGCGCGGCGAGCTCGACATCGGCCTCATCCGGGAGCTCCACCACCCGGGCATCCTCGTCCAGTCGCTGTATGAGGATGAGCTCGTGCTGGTCGTCCCCCCGGCGCACCCGTTCGCGCGGATCGGCCGGATCGACGTCGGCCAGCTGGCCGACGCGACCCTGGTGCTCTTCGACCGCACGTCGAGCTACTACGACGTGACCAACTCGATCTTCCGCGCGGCCGGGGTCGCCCCGCGAAGCATCATCGAGCTCGACAACATCGAGGCGGCGAAGCAGATCGTGCGCCATGGGCTGGGCGTCGCGCTGCTCCCGGTGACGGCGATCGCGGGCGATGTCGCGCGCGGTGCCCTGCGCGCGATCGCGATGAACGGCGTCGCACCGACGCGCCGCCGGATCGTGGCGATCCGCCGGGCCGGTGCCGGACGGCACGTGGCGCCGCCCGTCCGGGGTTTCCTGGACGTCCTCGACCGTATCGAGGAGATCGTCCCCGTGCACGGGGCGATCCTCGCCTAGGTTCCCCCACGATGCGGCGGATCGGGCCGCTTCGATCCGTTCCGGTCGCGCGTACGTAGAGTCATGTGGCGCGGGCCTCTCTGGGCTCCGCGTCCGCCGAACGCCCCACCCGGGTAGTGCCCCCTACGGCCGGGGCGGGGCGTTCGTCGCGTCCCCGCAGCGCGAGGCGTTCCTCGCGTCCCCGGCCTGCGTTGCATTCAGTCCTGGGTCATGGGCTCGGCCGTCCGCGGCGCGGCGGCCTGCGTCGCCTGCTGCACCGACCGGGTCAGGAGCTCGAAGATCGGGGCGAGCTGGGTGAGGAGCTGGCCGTTCTCCCCATAGACGGAAAGGTTCGTGCCGCGCAGCACCCGGGACGCGGCCTCCACGATCCGGGGAGCCTGCTCCACGGGCATCATCTCGAGACGCAGCGCCTGTCGCGCACGCTCGAGGAGGAGGTCGGCCTCGACGTCGAACGCCTTGACCTGGTTCTGGAGCTTCCGGAGCTCCAGCTCCTCGCGGAGGATCCCGCTCTCGGTCGCGATCCTGAGCAGGCGCACCGGGGCCTCGGCCGCGACCCGGTCCTGCTCGGCCTCCAGCTTTGCATGCAAGCGCTCCTGCTCGAGCTTCAGGGCCTGCTGATCGGTTGCGAGGCTCTCTGCCTGCATCCGGCGCTGGCGGGCCAGTCGCGCCAGCTCCATCTCCTCCTCGCGCCGCAGGGTGTCGCGGTCGGCCGTCAGCTTCTTCTCCTGCACCCGCCCATCGGAGGTCAGCTCCGCCAGGCGGATCTCCTCCTGCGACCGGATGCCGGATTGGTCGCTCTTGAGCTTGATCTCGTTGCGGACCTCGGCCTCCAGCTGCTGGCGGAGCTGGGCGTCCACGATGAAGACCTGCGCGACCCGGGCGACCTCGACCTCGATGCCCCAGTCACCCGCCTTCTCGCCCTCGCCGTGAACGGTGGCGTGCAGGGCGGCTTCGACGACGCCGCTCAGGGTCGTCTTGCGCTGCTCGATGCACTCGGCCATGGTCATGTGGGAGACGGCGTGACGCAGCTCGCCCAGGCAGATGTGGGTGAGCAGGGTGTTGACCTGTGCGACTCCGTCGCCGGAGCTGAAATCGAACAGGCGCGCCGCCGCCCCCGGATCATTGATCCGGTAGATGACGATGCCCTTGAAGCGTAGGGGGATGCCGTCCTTCGTCTCCTGGGTGAACTCGAACGCCGCCTCCTGCTTCGTGCTGGGGACGAGCACCCAGATGGACCCCGGACGCAGGAACATCGACACGGCCGACCCGCGGTTCTCGAGCGTGCCCTTGCGACCCACCAAGAGGTACTGGTTCGGACCCGCCTTGACGGACGGCATGAGCTGAACCTCCTTGCTGCGCCACGCGCGCATCCCGGGGGAAGGGGCCTGGGCGGCCTCGGGCACGGAGCCGCCGGCGGAGACCCAGGGCGCGACTGGAGGCGGGCCGGGCGGGCCGCCACCGGGAGCCCGGGCCGCAGGGAGCGCCCCCGCGGGTCCGTGGGCCGGGCTGTCGTCGCACGGTCCCAGAGAACCACCACAAGTCATGCCCGGATATCGGCCGAAAGTCCTGGTCGGGGGCTCCGCTGACCGGCCCTGTATGATCGGGGCGTGACTACGGAGACGGCGACGCGGCGAGACCCGGCCAAGCCCTGAGGCGTCGGCAAATCCACCCGCGGCCGCCGGGACGGGCGAACACATGACTCGATGGTCGATCAGCCAGGCGCCCGACCCGCTCGGCGACGCCGATGAGCCGATCGTGGCGGAGCTGTTCAGCGTCGAGCGCCTTGAGCAGCATGCCGAATCCCTGGCAGCCGCCCAGGCCGTCACGGACGAGCCCGGCCGGGGCCGTCCGGTCCTGCCCAGGCTCGCGGACAACGGACGCTACCTGCTCGACTCATACCGCACCCTCGCGGCCTCGATCCGGGACGAGCGGACGATCACGCCGGCCGCCGAGTGGCTCGTCGACAACTTCCACATCGTCGAGGAGCAGGTCCGCGAGATCCGCGACGACCTCCCCGACACCTACTACCGCGAGCTCCCCAAGCTCGCCGACGGGCCCCTCGCGGGATACCCGCGCGTCCTCGGCATCGCCTGGGCCTACGTCGCGCATACCGACAGCCGCTTCGACGCCGAGACCCTGCGGAGGATGGTCCTCGCCTACCAGCGGGTCGAGCCGCTGACGATCGGCGAGCTGTGGGCGATCGCGATCAGCCTCCGGATCGTCCTCGTCGAGAACCTCCGGCGGTCCGCCGAGCGGATCATCAGGGGCCGGGAGGCGCGCCAGATGGCCGACGACCTCGCGGACCGCTTGCTGGGCCTCGGGACGGGTGGGGCACGCGACGCGGCACGAGCCCAGCCACGCCTCGCGGACATCCGGCTCCCGACGGCGGCCCGGGTGCAGCTCTTCCAGCGGCTGCGCGACCAGGACCCGGCCACGACGCCCGCGCTGGGGTGGCTCGAGCAGCACGTCGCCGAGGAGGGGACCACCGCCGAGGAGACCGTCCGCCGCGAGCACCAGCGCCAGGCGGAGATGAACGTCACCGTCCGGAACGTGATCACGAGCATGCGGCTGCTCTCCTGGTACGACTGGCCGAGCCTCGTGGAGAGCACCAGCCTGGTCGACGCCACGCTGAGCTCCGACGACCGGTTCACGACGATGGACTTCGTCACCCGGGACCGGTACCGCCACGCGGTCGAGGCCCTGGCGCGGCGTTCCGGGCTCACCGAGGTCGAGGTGGCTCGCCGCGCGGTCGAGGCAGCCGGGACAGACCGAGGCGCCGGGGCAGCCGATGTCGCCGGCGAAGGCGCCGGCGACGACCGGGCCTCGGGTGGCGCTGGCACAACGAGAGGCCCGGGCGCGGACATCATGATGGCTCCTGGCGCCGCCGCCGGAGCAGGAGCCCCTGGCGCGGGCAGCACGATGGCCCCTGGCGCCGCCGCCGCAGCCGGCGCCCCTGGAGCCGCCTCGGCCGGCGCCCCGTCCCGGCCGCCGGCGCACCCGCTGCAGCTGCTGCCGGCGCGGCCGCAGCCACCGCAGCCACCGCTGCCCCCGTCACCGAGGACCCGGCCGCCCCGGAGACGGACGCCGGCTACTTCCTCATCGGTGACGGGCGTCGCGCCTTCGCGGCCTCGCTGGGCGTGCCCGTTCCGTTCGGTGTCCGGGTTCGGCGGACCTTCAGCGCGTCGGTGTGGCCGTTCGTCGCGACGGTCGCGCTGGCGACGGCAATGATCGTCGCCGTCCCCTTTCTCGCCGGTGCGGGCGGGACCGGCCCAGCCCTCTTCGTGCTCGCGATACTCGCGCTCGGTCCGGCATCCGACCTGGCGATGGCGCTCGTCAACCGGGTCGTGACCGGCAGGGTCGGCCCGTCCGCGTTGCCGAGGCTCGAGCTGGCGGCCGGGGTCCCGACCGGTCTGCGGACGCTGGTCGCGGTCCCGACGCTGCTCGTGCGCGAGGCAGATGTCGAGGAGCAGGTGCGACGCCTCGAGATTCACTACCTCGGCAACCCGGACGGGGACGTCCGGTTCGCGCTGCTCTCGGACTGGCTGGACGCCCCCACCGAGAGCGTGGACGGCGACGACGAGCTGCTGTCCGCGGCCGCCGCCGCGATCGACCGCCTCAATGCCCGGCACGGCGAGGCGCCGGGAGGCGGCGCGCGCTTCCTCCTGTTCCACCGTCGGCGGCGCTGGAACGAGGTCGACGGCCGCTGGATGGGCTGGGAGCGCAAGCGCGGGAAGCTGCACGAGCTGAACGCGCTGCTGCGAGGCTCGCGCGGGACGGACATCATCACGACCGGCCGTGCCGCATCCATGCCGCCGGCGGGCGTCAGATACGTCGTGACGCTCGACGCCGACACGCGCATGCCGCGCGGAGCCGTGACGCGTCTCGTCGGCACCATCGCCCACCCGCTGAACCGGGCGAGGCTCGACCTGGCCCTCGGCCGGGTCACACGGGGGTACGGCATCCTCCAGCCGCGCATCACGCCCACGCTCCCGGCGGAGCGCGACGCATCTCTCTTCCAGCGGGTCTACTCGGGCCCGGCGGGCATCGATCCCTACGCCTCGGCCGTCTCCGATGTCTACCAGGACGTGTTCGGCGAGGGGAGCTACACGGGCAAGGGCATCTACGACATCGACGCCTTCGAGTGGGCGCTGGACGGGAGGGTGCCGGAGAACACGCTCCTCAGCCACGACCTGTTCGAGGGCACGTTCGCGCGTGCCGGGCTGGTGACCGACATCGAGCTGTTCGACGAGTATCCGTCCCACTACCTCGAAGCCGCCGCACGCCAGCACCGCTGGGCGCGCGGCGACTGGCAGCTCCTGCCCTGGATCGTCGGGTGGGCCCGTGACGCCGACGGGCGGCGCGTCCGGGGTGGGCTTCCCGGCCTTGCCCGCTGGAAGATGGTCGACAACCTGCGCCGCACCCTGTCCGCCCCGATGACGGTCGCGACCCTCGTCGCGGCCTGGACGATCCCGTCCGTCGATGCCCCGGCCTGGACGGCATTCGTCATCGGTGCCCTCGTCATCCCGGCGGCGCTGCCCATCCTCGAGGGCGTGCTCCCGCGCCGGCACGGCATCTCGAAGCGCAGCCACCTGCGCGGCATCGCAACGGACACCGCGGTCGCGGCAACGCATGTCGGCCTCGGTCTCACGCTGGTCGCCCACCAGGCCGCCCTCATGGCGGACGCCATCGTGCGCACGCTGGTGCGCCTGGGTTTCACGCGGCGGAACCTCCTGGAGTGGACGACCGCGTCGCAGACGAAAGGCAGCATCGACCTCGACCTGCCAGGGTTCTACCGGCGGATGGCGTCCGGCATCCTGGTCGCGGTCGCCGCGGGGCTGCTCGTCGCGCTCCTGAAGCCCTCGGCCCTGCCGGTCGCCCTGCCGCTCGTGCTGCTGTGGCTCGCCTCGCCGGCCGTCGCGCGCTGGGTGAGCATGCCGCCCGCCGCCGCGCCCGGGCGCCAGCTCGCCGAGGCCGACGCGCAGCTCCTCCGGTCGCAGGGCCGGCAGACCTGGCGCTTCTTCGAGGAGTTCGTCGGCCCGGGGGACCACTCGCTGCCTCCCGACAACGTCCAGGAGGAGCCCCAGCTCGTCGTCGCCCACCGCACCTCGCCCACCAACGTCGGGATGTACCTGCTGACGATCCTGACCGCGCGCGACTTCGGTTGGATCGGCACGATGGAGGCCATCGAGCGGCTGGAGGCGACGCTGACCACGATCGCCCGGCTCGAGCGGCACAGGGGCCACCTCTACAACTGGTACGACACGCGGGACCTGCGCCCGCTCGACCCGCCGTACGTGTCGTCCGTCGACAGCGGGAACCTGTGTGCAGCGCTGCTGGTGGTCGCGAACGCCTGCTACGAGATGCTGGACCAGCCGCTGCCCGTCGCCGCGGCGCTCGCGGGCACCCGCGATGCCCTGGAGCTCACGAGGCAGGCGGCCGGGGCGATGGGCGACGAGCGGAGGACCCAGACACTGGGCCGCCGCCACCTCGAGCGATGCCCTCGCGGCGTTCGCGGAGACACCGGACCCGGGAACGCCCGCCGAGTGGTCGGACGCGCTGGCACGGCTTCGCATCGACGCACGGACCCTGGCCGATGTCGCGTCCGCTCTCACGGCGGAGCGCGGCGACTCTGCGGGCAGCGAGCTTGCCACGTGGGCCGAGAGCGTCGGCCGGACGGTGGAGAGCCATGCCCGCGACCTGGACATCCTGCGGCCGGCGCTGGACGCCCGCCCCGGCGAGCCCGCGATCGCGGTGTTCCCGACCCTGGGCGAGCTCCTCGACATGCAACCCGCGACGACCGGCCGGTGGCGGGTCGCCACGGCATCGACACGGCCCGCCGGCTCGCAGCCATCGCCCGTCGCGCCCAGGCCCTGTTCGAGGAGACGGAGTTCGGGTTCCTGTTCGACCCGACCCGGAAGCTGTTCTCGATCGGGTACCGCGTGGCCGACGTCACGCTGGACCCCAGCTATTACGACCTGCTCGCGTCGGAGGCGCGCCTGGCGAGCTTCCTCGCGATCGCCAAGGGTGACGTCCCGGCCGACCACTGGTTCCGGCTCGGGCGCGCCCTGACGCCGGTGGGCCGGGGCTCGGCGCTGATCTCGTGGTCCGGATCGATGTTCGAGTACCTGATGCCCGCGCTCGTGATGGACGCGCCCGCCGGGAGCCTGCTCGACCAGACGTACGGGCTGGTCGTGGCGCGCCAGGTGAGCTACGCGGCGGAGCGGGGCGTGCCGTGGGGGATCTCGGAGTCGGCCCTCAACGCGCGCGACCTCGAGCGCACCTACCAGTACTCGAGCTTCGGCATCCCCGGCCTCGGGCTGAAGCGCGGCCTCGCCGAGGACGTCGTGATCGCCCCCTACGCGACGGCCCTCGCGGCGATGGTCCAGCCCGAGGCCGCGGTCCAGAACCTCGTGCGCCTGGCCGCCGCCGGCGCCGGTGGGCGCTACGGGCTCCACGAGGCGCTCGACTACACGGCCCGACGTCTGCCCGAGGGCCAATCGGTGGCGATCGTGCGGAGCTACATGGCCCACCACCAGGGCATGTCGCTGGTCGCGATCGGCAACGTCCTCAACGACGGGGCGATGGTCCGGCGCTTCCACGCCGCGCCGATCGTCCAGGCAACCGAGCTCCTCCTCCAGGAGAGGATGCCGCGCGACGTCCTGGTCGCCCGGCCGCGGGCCGACGAGGTCAAGAGCGCCGCCGACGTGCGGGAGCTCGTGCCACCCGTCCTGCGCAGGTTCACGTCGCCGCACGACCAGACGCCCCGCGACGCACCTGCTCTCGAACGGCCGCTACGCGGTGATGGTCACCGCTGCTGGCTCCGGGTACAGCAGGTGGGGCGACCTCGCTGTCACCCGCTGGCGCGAGGACTCGACCCGGGACGCGTGGGGCAGCTATCTCTACCTGCGCGACATGGCGAGCGGCGCCGTGTGGTCGGCGGGTCACCAGCCGAGCGGCGTCGAGGCGGACAGCTACGAGGTCCGCTACTCGGAGGAGCACGCGGAGTTCTCGCCGGCGCGATGGCTCGATCGTGACCGACCTGACCATCGTGGTCTCGGCGGAGCACGACGCCGAGATCCGTCGGGTGTCGCTGACCAACCTCGGCTCGCACGCCCGCGAGATCGAGCTCACGTCGTACGCGGAGATCGTCCTCGCGCCGCCGGCGGCCGACCTGGCCCACCCCGCGTTCGGGAACCTGTTCGTCCAGACCGAGTATGCCCCGGAGATCGGAGCCCTCCTCGCGACCCGGCGGCCGCGCTCGAACGACGAGCCACAGGTCTGGGCGGCCCACGTCATCGCGGTGGAGGACGAGGCACCCGGGCACATCCAGTACGAGACGGACCGGGCGCGCTTCCTCGGCCGTGGCCGGACGGTCCGGTCGCCGGTCTCGGTCATCGACGGCCGGCCCCTGTCGAACACTGTCGGGGCGGTGCTGGACCCGATCTTCAGCTTGCGCTGTCGCGTGTCACTCGCCGCCGGCGCGACGGCGCATGTGATCTTCTCGACGGTCGTGGCGGAGTCGCGCGGAGACGTCCTCGACCTGGCGGACAAGTACCGGGACGCCGCCACGTTCGAGCGCGCCGCGACGCTCGCCTGGACCCAGGCGCAGGTCCAGCTCCGGCACCTGGGGATCGAACAGGACGAGGCGCACCTGTTCCAGCGGCTCGCCAACCGCGTCCTGTACTCGGACCCGACGCTCCGGCCGGCGTCGAGCGTGCTGACGCGCAACGAGCGCGGGGCGCCCGGGCTCTGGCCGCACGGGATCTCCGGCGACCTGCCGATCGTCCTCGTCCGGATCGACCAGGCGGAGGACATCGACATCGTCCGCCAGCTGCTGCGTGCGCACGAGTACTGGCGGTTGAAGCTCCTGGACGTCGACCTCGTGATCGTCAACGAGCACGGGGTCTCGTACGGGCAGGACCTCCAGGGAGCGCTCGAGACCGTGGTGAGGACGAGCCAGTCCACGCTCGGCCGCGAGCATCCGGGCGCCCGGGGCGGGGTCTTCCTCCTTCGCGGGGATCACCTGTCCCCGGAGGACAGGACGCTGCTCCAGGCGGCCGCGCGGGCAGTCCTGCTGAGCAGAGGTGGCACCCTGGCCGACCAGGTGCTCCGGCTCGAGCGGCCGGTGAGGGCGATCCCGGCGCGCCCCACGGCGGACCGCGCGCGCCGCGAGCTGGCAGTCACGCCGCCACGCCCCGAGCTCGAGTTCTTCAACGGCCTCGGCGGGTTCGCCGACGGCGGCCGGGAGTACGTGACCGTACTCGGCCCCGGCCAGTCCACGCCGGCGCCATGGCTCAACGTCGTCGCGAACGAGGAGTTCGGGTTCACGGTCTCCGAGGCGGGCTCCGGGTACACGTGGTCCGGGAACAGCCGCGAGAACCAGCTGACCCCATGGTCCAACGACCCGGTGACCGATCCGCCCGGGGAGGCGATCTACATCCGGGACGACGAGGACGGGACGCTCTGGGGCGCCACGGCGCTGCCGATCCGCGGCGACGAGTCAACGTACGTGGCACGGCACGGCATGGGCTACAGCCGGTTCGAGCACGAGCGCGATGGGATCCGCCTCGACCTGGTGCAGTTCGTGCCCGTTGACGACCCGGTGAAGGTCTCGCTGCTGACCATCGAGAACCGGTCCGGCCGCTCGCGGCGTCTGTCCGTGACGGCGTTCGCGGAATGGGTGCTCGGGCCGGGACGGACCGCGTCCGCGCCGCACATCGTCACCAGCCTCGATGGGGCGACCGGCGCGATCCTCGCCCGCAACGCCTGGAACACCGAGTTCGGCGGCCGGGTCGCGTTCCTCGATCTCGGAGGACGCCAGACCGCCTGGACGGCCGACCGCACCGAGTTCCTGGGACGCAACGGCGCCCTGGACCGTCCGTCAGGGCTCGAGCGTGGCCACCGGCTGCGGGGCGCGACGGGCGCGGGGCTCGATCCGTGTGCCGTCCTCCAGACGGGCTTCGAGCTGGCCGACGGCGGGCGCACGCAGGTGGTCGTCCTGCTGGGTGAGGCCGAGGGGGCGAGCGACGGCCGTGGAGCTCATCGCGCGCTCGCGGGCCGCGGATCACGCGGCGACCCTGCGGACCGTGACGACCGGGTGGGACGACCTGGTCGCGGGCGTCCAGGTCCGGACGCCGGACCGCTCGATGGACATCATGCTCAACGGCTGGCTGCTCTACCAGGCGCTGTCGTGCCGGATCTGGGCGAGGACGGCGCTCTACCAGGCGGGAGGCGCGTACGGGTTCCGCGATCAGCTCCAGGACACGATGGCGCTCACGACGGCGCGGCGGGACATCCCGCGGCAGCAGCTGCTCCGCGCCGCGGCGCACCAGTTCCCCGCGGGCGACGTGCAGCACTGGTGGCATCCGCCGTCGGGTCGGGGGGTGCGCACGCGGATCTCGGACGACCGCCTGTGGCTGCCGCTCGCGGCGGCCCGCTACCTCGGGGTGACGGGAGACACGTCGGTCCTGGACGAGATCGTGCCGTTCATCGACGGGCCCCCGCTCGGGGCCGGCCAGGCCGACTCGTACTACCAGCCCGAGGTCTCCGGCGAGTCGGCCTCCCTCTTCGAGCACTGCGCCCGGGCGATCGATGTCAGCCTGGCCGTCGGCCAGCACGGTCTGCCCCTCATCGGCTCCGGCGACTGGAACGACGGCATGAACCGGGTCGGCCAGGAGGGGCGCGGCGAGAGCGTGTGGCTCGGCTGGTTCCTGCACATGGTGATCGACGAGTTCGCGCCCGTCGCGGAGGCGCGGGGCGACGGGACGCGGGCGGCGCTCTGGCGAGCCCACGCCGCATCGTTGGTAGAGGCCCTGGACCGGGACGGCTGGGACGGCGACTGGTATCGCCGCGGCTTCTTCGACGACGGCACGCCGCTCGGGTCGTCGGTGAATGCCGAGTGCCGGATCGACTCGATCGCCCAGTCCTGGAGCGTGATCTCCGGCGCCGGGGACCCGGACCGTGCGCGCCGGGCGATGACGGCGGTCGAGGAGTATCTCGTCCGTCGGGGTGATGGGATCGTCCTCCTGTTCACCCCGCCATTCGACCGGTCCGACGTGGACCCCGGGTACGTCAAGGGCTACCTGCCGGGCATCCGCGAGAACGGCGGCCAGTACACGCACGGCGCGATCTGGTCGGTGCTGGCGTTCGCGGCGCTTGGCGACGGCGACAAGGCCGGGGAGCTGTTCTCGATCCTGAACCCGATCAACCACGCGAGCACGCGGGCCGGCGTGCATCGCTACAAGGTCGAGCCGTACGTCATGCCGGCGGACGTCTACGCGGAGCCGTCGCACGTCGGACGCGGCGGTTGGACCTGGTACACGGGCTCCGCCGGCTGGATGTACCGGGCGGGGGTGGAGTCGATCCTCGGGTTCCGGGTGCACGGGACGGTGCTCGAGGTCTCGCCCTCCATCCCCCGGGCGTGGCCCGGTTTCGCGATCGACTTCCGCTATCACTCGAGCCGCTACGAGATCGTCGTCGAGAACCCGTACGGGGTCAGCGGCGGGTCCGCCTCGGCATGGCTGGACGGGCAGCTCCTCGGCGGGCACGGTGCGTCCATCTCGCTCAGCGACGACGGCGCGACGCACCAGGTGCGGATCGTGCTGGGCGGGGAGCCCCCCGGACCGTCGTGATCCCGCGTGCCGCATGCGCCGCGCATCGTCGGATAGGATCTCGGCGAGCATTCGATGTCTCGCGACCCGTTGAGCATTCCGGCGGGATGCCCAGGCTCACGTCTCACCCCTGCCATCCAGGAGCATCCATGCGGAAACTTGCACTCCTCGTCCTCGCATTCGGGGCCGCCGCGATCGTTACCGCGTGCGGGTCCGACAACACGGACGCCCTCACCGGCAAGCTCTGGCAGCTCACGGCGATCACCGAGAAGACCCCGGCGTTCCAGGGTGTCATCCCGCCCGCGGACCAGGCGAAATACCAGATCACGTTCAACAAGGACAGCACCTTCACGGGAACCGCCGACTGCAACCAGATCGCCGGCACGTACAAGACGGTCGGCAAGGACAAGATCACCATCACCCCCGGCATCTCCACGATGGCGCTCTGCCCGGACGGCTCGTTCGACACCCTGTTCGTGCACGGGCTCGGCCAGGCGCAGACGTGGGCGATCGGGGCCGACGGCCTGACGATCACCCTGGCCAACGAGGGCACGATGACCTTCGTCGAGGGCAAGGCAGCCTCCCCGACGCCGGCAGCCTCCGCCGCCGCGGCCGCCACGCCGACCCCGGCTCCGACCGCCAAGCCTACTCCCGCCCCGACGCCCACCCCCAAGCCGACCGCGGCCCCGACCCCCACCCCTGCTCCGACCGCCAAGCCGACCGCGGCCCCAACGGCCAACCCGTCCGCGAAGCCGACGCCGACCCCGGCGCCGACCCCCAAGCCGACCCCGGCCCCGACCCCCAAGCCGACCCCGGCGCCGACCCCCAAGCCGACCCCGGCCCCTGGCCTCACCGGCAAGGCCTGGCAGCTCACGGCAATCACCGAGAAGGTCCCGGCCTTCCAGGGCGTGGTCCCGGCCGATCAGCAGGCGAACTACACGATCGAGTTCAAGACCGACGGCACGTTCTCGGCCAAGGCCGACTGCAACAACGTCGCGGGCACCTACACGACCGCCAACGCGGCCGCGGCGTCGGGCGACCTCGCGCTCGCCCCCGGCCCGACCACCCTCGTCGCCTGCGCCGACGGCTCGTACTCCGACCTGTACATCCTCGCCCTGACCAACACCGCGAGCTACGCGATCGCGAACAGCCAGCTGACCATCACCCTCAACGACCAGGGCACGCTCGTCTACAAGTAGCTCCGGTCGGCCACCGTCGAGGCCGCTGCAGGCAGATGTTGCCGGCAGCGGCCTTCTTCGTGCGCCCGGCGCCCGGCTTCACCCCGGGATGCGATCGGGTTAAGGAATTGCAAGGCCCCGAGCGCTATCACCGAACTCTCAGACACGTGGGCGAGCGTGGGGCCAGAGAGCCCGTGCTCATTCGCGCCGACAGGTGTGGGCGCCCCGGGCGAGAGGACACCGCGCATGTACGATCCCAACTCCGCGTCGTCCGGCGCGCCGCAGCGACAGCAGGGCGACCTCGCCCCGACCCCGCCGCCCGCCCCGTCACCCGCGGCCGAGTCACCGACGGAGACGTCCATCCCGACGTTCGCGCCCCCGCCGGCCCCCCCGACCTTCGCGTCACCGACGTTCGTGCCGCCCGCGTTCGCTGCCCCGGCCGCACCCTCGACCTTCTCGCCAACAGACGCGCAGCAGCCCGCCTCCTGGGGCCAACCCGCGTTCGCGCCGCCTGAACCCGCCGCTCCGGCCCCGAAGGCGCCCGCCGCCCGTCGCCCGTCGAGCGCGGGCATCGTCGTCACCGCCGTCCTCGCGACCGCCGTCCTCGCGTCCGGCGGGACCTACCTCGCGATGAACGCGGCTGGTCTCGGCAATACCGCGGCGACCCAGACGCCGGGGTTCACGTCCACCGCCGCGGGCTCGGGCTCGCAGCCGACGCACGCCCCGACCGCCGCCGGCCCCGGCGCGCAGCCGACGCAGCCCCCGACCGCCGCGGGTCCGGGCTCGCAGGCCCCGGCAGCGACCGCAGCTCCGGTCGCCCCTGCAGGCGGCCAGGCGTCCGTCGTCGACATCGTCAAGGCCGTCAGCCCGGCCGTCGTCACGATCGTCGTCGAGGGCGTGACCGAGACCGATCCCATGACCGGGCAGACCGGCACCGGGACGGCCACCGGGTCGGGCGTCATCTTCGACGCGAACGGCCTCGTCCTCACCAACCACCACGTCGTCGAGGGCAGCCCCTCGAAGCTCACCGTCCACCTCAAGGACGGGCGCTCCTTCGACGCGACCGTCTACGGTGTCGACACCCTGACCGATCTCGCCATCGTCAAGGTCGATGCGACCGGCCTCCCCACCGCCCCGATCGGCGACTCGTCGACCATCCAGGTGGGCCAGCAGGCCATCGCCATCGGCAGCCCGCTGGGCGAGTTCACCGACTCCGTCACGAGCGGGATCATCTCCGCCCTCGGACGCAGCATCGACGTCGCGAACGGCTCCCTGACCAACCTCATCCAGACCGACACCGCGATCAACCCCGGCAACAGCGGCGGCCCGCTGCTGGATCCCACCGGCTCCGTCATCGGCATCAACACCGCCGTCGCCAGCTCCAGCCAGGGCATCGGCTTCGCGATCCCCATCAACATCGCGCGCCCGCTGCTCGCCCAGGCCTCTGCCGGCGAGGCGCTTGCCCGCCCGTGGCTCGGCATCCGGTTCCAGACCATCACCCCGACGATCAAGAGCGAGGCGGGCCTGCCGGTCGACAACGGCGCCTGGATCCCGTCCGCGTCCGCGCTGGCCGGCCAGGGCTCGACCGGCCTCGACCCCAATGGGCAGGGCGGCCAGGGGACGAACCCGTTCGACCCGTTCAACCAGGACCCGAACTCGCAGGACCCGAACGCGCAGGGTGGCGGCTCGGCGGGTGGCGCGTCCGGTCTCGGCGAGTCGGTCGTCACCGGGGGGCCCGCCGACAAGGCCGGTCTCCAGGCCGGCGACATCATCACCGCCGTGGACGGCACGCCCCTCGACGCGACCCATCCGCTCGACCTCGTGATGAGCCAGCATGCACCCGGCCAGACCGTCACCCTCGACGTGCTCCGGAACGGCCAGACCACCCAGCTGCAGGTGTCGCTCGGGACCCGCCCGGCCACCCAGTAGCAAGACCGCGATCACCTCGCGAGCCGGGGCGGGACCGTCGATCACGACGGTCCCGCTCTTCGTTTCCGGGGACCGCACGACGCTTCGCCGGCTCCCGGACCGGGAGGTCCGGCCCGGGCGAGCCCGTCCTGACCCACGCCGCCGGCGTCATGGGAGTCCGCCGCACTCATGGAACTCTCATGGTCACGGGCGATGATGCACTCGACCGACCGCGTCCACGTGAGGGTGCCGACCGCTCGGACAAATACGCAACCGAGCCCGGGCCCACGGGCGCAGGAGACCCCATGACCGACTCCTCCCGTGGCCTCAGCGCGCCCCTGACCCCGCCGGTCGAGCGCGCCCCTGAGTGCGCCAGTCGCCTTGCCGAGCCCCATCGACCCCCGGACCACTGCCGAGGCGGTCCTGTTCGAGATCCGGCGCGTCATCGTCGGCCAGGACGCGATGCTCGAGCGGATCCTCGTCGCGCTGCTGTCCGGAGGTCACCTGCTGCTCGAGGGCGTGCCCGGGCTTGCAAAGACGCTGACCATCCGCACGCTTGCCGCCGCGATGGATTCCTCGTTCCGCAGGATCCAGTTCACGCCCGACCTCGTCCCCGGCGACCTGGTCGGGACCCGGATCTACCGGCCCGACTCGGGCACCTTCGACACGGAGCTCGGCCCCGTGTTCTGCAACTTCCTCCTCGCCGACGAGATCAACCGGGCACCGGCCAAGGTCCAGTCCGCGCTGCTCGAGGTCATGCAGGAGCGCCAGGTCACCATCGGCCACGACAGCCACCCGGTCCCGCGCCCGTTCCTCGTCATGGCGACCCAGAACCCGATCGAGTCGGAGGGTACGTACCCCCTGCCCGAGGCGCAGGTCGACCGGTTCATGATGAAGGTCGTGGTCGGCTATCCGACACCGGCCGAGGAGGCGACGGTGGTCGAGCGGTCGCTGCGCCCGGCCCCCGAGGTGCGCACGGTCCTGACGGCGGACGGCCTTGCCGAGCTCCAGGCGGCGACGCCCGGGATCTACGTGGATCCGGCGATCGTCGCGTACGCGGTCTCGATCGTCGCGGCCACCCGCGAGCCGGGCCGAGTGGGCCTGCCGAACCTCAAGCAGTACATCGCGTTCGGCGCCAGCCCGCGGGGGTCGATCAACCTCATCCACGCCGCGCGCGCCCTGGCGCTGATCCGCGGACGCCGCTACGTCCTGCCGAGCGACGTCGCCGAGCTCGCCCCGGACGTGCTGCGGCACCGCCTGGTCCCGAGCTTCTCCGCCCTGGCGGAGGAGGTCTCCACCGATCGCCTCCTCGAGGCGATCATCCCCGCCGTCCCGGCACCGCGCCGGGTGACCGAGGAGCGCACGGCATGACGGACCCGGCCTGGCCGGCCTTCGCGCCGGAGCGGTCACCCGCGCGACCGGGGCCGGGGCCCACGCCCGAGGCCCTGCTGCGGGCCCTCGACATCACGATCGGGCGCCGCATCCACGGCCTGCTGCCCGGTGAGTTCCGCGCCCACGAGCTGGGCGGCGGGACGGAGCTCGCACAGGTTCGCCCGTACGAGCCGGGCGACGACGTCCGGCAGATCGACTGGAATGTCACGGCCCGGATGGTCACGCCGCACGTGCGCGTCCACGTCCCCGAACGGTCGCTGACGACATGGCTCCTCCTGGACGTGTCGCCGTCGATGACGTTCGGGACGGCCGACCGCCGCAAGGCGGACGTCGCGGAGGGCGTGGCCCTGGCGATCGGCCACCTGTCCACGCGCCATGGCAACAGGCTGGGCGTCCTCACATTCGGCGGTCCGGTGGACCGACGCACCGCGCCGCGTGGCGGCCGGTCGGGGCTGCTTGCCGCGCTCGCCGCTCGTCCCGACGACGCGGAGCCCGGCACGCATGCCGTCTCGTCGCCCGCGACCGCGCTGCGGTTCGTGGCCGGCGGGGCCGCGCGCGGCGGCCTGGTCGTCGTCGTGTCCGACTTCCGCGGGCCGCGCGACTGGCATCCGCTCCTGGCCGCAACCGCGGCGCGCCACCAGCTCCTGACGGTCGAGATCCGCGACCCCCGCGAGGACGCGCTGACCGACGTCGGCGAGCTGACCCTCGTCGACACCGAGACGGGTCGCGAGATACGAGTGGACACCTCGTCCAGGCGCATCCGCGAGCGTTTCGCGGCCGAGGCCGCCCGGGAGCGCGAGGCGCTGGCGCGCGAGCTCGGCGCGCTCGGGGCCCGCCACATCGTCCTGTCGACGTCGGGCAGCTGGCTGCGGTCGCTCGCGGCCCAGCTGCAGACCCGGGGGCTCGTCGCATGACCTTCGCCAGCCCGACGCTCCTGCTCGCCCTGGCCCTCGTGCCGGTGGCCCTCGTCGTCTACCTGCTCGTCCAGAGGCGCCGCTCGCGGTACGCCGTGCGGTTCACGAACGTGGACCTGCTGGCCAACATCGTGCCGAGGTCACCGCGCTGGCGGCGCCACGTGCCCCCGGCGCTGTATCTCGTGGCCATCGCCGCCCTCGGCATCGCGCTCGCCCGGCCGTCGATGACGGTCGCGGTCCCGCGCGAGGAGGCGACGGTGGTCCTGGCCATGGACGTCTCCGGCTCGATGACGGCCACCGACGTCAGCCCCAGCCGCCTCGACGCGGCCAAGGCCGCGGCGACGACGTTCATCGACCAGCTCCCGGCCGGGTTCCGGGTCGGCCTCGTGGCCTTCTCGACCGAGGCCCGCATCGTCCTGGCCCCGACGGGTGACCGTGCCCAGGTCCGCTCCGCAATCGCCAACCTGACGGCCGGCGGCGGGACGGCCATGGGGGACGCCGTCGCGCTGTCCATCCAGGCCGCCCGAACCGGCCAGGCCGGGAACGCGAAGGGCGCGGGAGCGACCGTCCCTGGTGCCTCGTCCGACCCTGGAGCGGCCCCATCGGCCCCGGGAGGTGCCACTCCGGCCCCCGGAGCACCTTCACCCGCGGCGGGCTCCTCGGCCCCGGACCAGGCTCCGCTGGCGGCAACGGTGCTCCTCTCGGACGGCTCGAACACAACCGGGCGTCTTGAACCCCTCGCGGCCGCCTCGATGGCCGCCGCCGCCGGTGTCCCGGTCTACACGATCGCGCTCGGCACCGACGCCGGCGTCGTCGACGTGGCGGACGACCTGGGAGTCATGCACCACCTGTCCGTGCCGCCGGATCCCGAGACGCTGGCCTCGATCGCCGAGACGACCGGTGCTCGCTCGTTCCAGGCGCCCACCGCGGCCGACCTGGCGACGATCTACCAGAGCCTCGGGACCAAGGTCGGGTACACCCAGGAGCAGCAGGAGGTCACGCAGTGGTTCGCCGCGGGCGCCCTGGTGCTGGTCGTTGCGGGTGCCGGACTGGCCGCGGTCTGGTTCAACCGCTTCCCCTGACCGGGCTTGACCCGGCTTGACCAGGGCCTGACCGGGCCGGGGACGGCCGCCCCGCCGCCGACCGCCGACGATCCCCGCGGCGACCGTCCCGACCCTCGCTGACGCGACCTATGCTTCGGGCCTGCAAGCGAGGTGGGATATGAGGATCGTCGGCTGGCTGGCCTCTGCCGTGGGGCTCATCGGGGTCGTGGTGTTCAACGGCCTCGCGCCCTTGACCTGGGTCGTGCGCAGGGACCTCCGGGGCCGTGCCCGGGACCTGCTGGCGATCCCGGACATGGGCCTGGAGGCTGCCGGGGCCCTGACCGGCGCGGCGACCGGCTGGCTCGGCGAGGCGTCGGAGGGCATCGCGAACATCAGGGCGAAGGCCGACGAGCTCGTCCGGGCACCCGTGATCGATGCCGCCGCCGCCACCGACCTCGCGACGGCCGTCGACGCGTTCGCGGCCGGGCCGTATGCGCGTCTGCGCGCACTCTACGCAGGGCTCCGGGAGCGTGCCCTGGCCGCCGGTGATGCCATCAGGGGCATCGGTCGGGCCGTCCCCGTCCTGGCCGTGGCCGGGGTGGTGGCCGATCGGCTGGAGGAGATCGACGCCAGGCTGCTCGAGATCGACGCGACCGTCACCAGCCTCGCGGCGCTTGGCCCTGCCGGCCTCGCCGAGCCCGGCGTCGCCGCCACGGTGTCCGAGCGGGCCGCCGCGGCCCAGGAACGGATCGACGCGATCGGCGCATCGGTCGCCGAGATCGATGCCTGGCTCGAATTCGAGCCGTGAACGGGTCGCCGCGGCCGACCGGAAGAGCGCCATCCTCCTGACCGGCGGGGCGGCCATCGGGACCGCCCTGTGCCTGTTCGTCTCCTGGCTCAACGTGCTGCTGTTCCAGCAGGGCCGCCGCTGGAGCAGCCGTTCGCGCTGACCTCAAGTGGGCGTGGTTCGTCCAGGTCGGTCACGACGCGCTTCTTCGAGTCCCTCGCCATCGGCGAGGTCACCCCGGGCTGCGGGTGAGGCCCGGTTCCGGGGCTGCGGTGCCCGGGTTCGGCTTGCCGGATCCCCGGACCAGGCTCGTCGCGATCCCGATGCAGCAGATCGCCGCGGCCACCGCGAACGCGTCGTGGATCGCTGCGGTCAGCGCGGCGCTCGCCTGGGCGGCGGGCGTGCCCGCGCTCCCGCTCGCCAGGTGCACGGGCAGCCGTGTCGCCACGATCGCCGCGCTCAGCGCAATCCCCAGCGCCTGCCCGACGACGCGCATCTGGGCAAGGGTCCCCGACGCAGTGCCGACCCGCCGACGCGGCACCGAGCCGAGCACCGCGCTGCTGTTGGGGCTCATGAACAGGCCCTGTCCCAGCCCCAGCAGGACGAGCCGCCAGAGCAGGTCACCCAGCGTGAAGGCCGAGGGGAGCTGGGTCAGGCTCAGCAGCGCAAGGGTCATGATCGCCATGCCCGTGCTCGCCAGGACCCTCGGCCCGAAGCGGTCGGACGCCGACCCGCTGAACGGCGCCACGATCGCCATCGTGATCGGCACCGGGGTCATCAGCAGCCCGGCCTCGATGGGGGACAGGCCGGAGCCCAGCTGGAGCAGGAAGGGCAGGAGGAAGGTCGCCGTGAACAGCCCGGCGAAGGCGACGATGACGCTCGCCAGGCCGGCGGAGAACGCGCGGACCCGGAACAGGGCCAGGTCGATCATCGGCTGCAGGGTCGAGCGCTCCACGACGATCAGCGCCAGCCCCAGGACGACCGAAACGAGCACGAGGCCGATCGTGGCAGGGCTGGTCCAACCCCAGTCCTGGCCCTTGCTGAGCGCGAGCAGGAGCGCGAACAGCGAGGTGCCCGAGAGCGCGGCCCCCCGGGCGTCGAACGATTGGCCCCTGCCCGGGGTCTCGACCGGGAGCACGCGGGAGGCCCAGGCGATGGCGAGCACACCGATCGGCACGTTGATGAGGAAGATCGCCCGCCACGTGCCGACCTCGGTGAGGATCCCGCCCAGCACCGGTCCGAGGCTGAGGCCGATGGAGACGCTGACCCCGTTGAGGCCGAGGGCCCGTCCGCGCTCGGTGGCGGGGAAGGTCCGGGCGACGATCGCCGGGCCCATGGCCATGATCATCGCCGCGCCGACACCCTGGACAGCGCGGAACGCGATCAGCGTGCCCGGGGTCGGCGACGCGCCGCAGCAGACGCTGGCGACCGTGAAGATCGTGAAGCCGACCAGGTAGACGCGCTTGAACGTGAGGACCTCGCCCAACCGGCCGACGGGCAGCAGGAGGCTGCCGACGACCAGGAGGTAGGCGACGGCCACCCACTCGACCGTCGTGAGGTCGATGCGGAGGTCGCGCTGGATCGACGGCATCGCGACGTTGACGATGCTCCCGTCGAGCGTCGACATGAGGGTGCCGAGGGAGACCGCCGAGAGGATGAGCCACTTGCGCTGCACGGTGTGAGCAGTGTCGGCTGCTCCGGTCCCGCGCGCAGGCCGGGACCGTGCGATCCGTGGGCCAGGGTGCGCACGGTGGGCCCGCAGCCGAGGATCCGGCGCGTCCGGGCACGCGCGCGCCGGGGGTCAGCCGCCGGTCGTGGAACCGGCGCGTCCGGGCACGCGCGCGCCGGGGGTCAGCCGCCGGCGCGCCGGCGTCGTTCGAGAACGAGGATCACTACGGCGACGGCGATCAGCACCGCCCCGACGACGGCCCAGAACGGGCTGCCGGACATCGCGCTGCCACCGATGGCGCCGATCCCCTGGCCGATCCAGACGACACCGACGAGAGCGAACAGGGCGGCGAGGACGATGCGGGAGGTTCGCATGGCGGACTCCATGGGCGGCGGTGCTGGATCGGGTGATGGTGACGATACGTCGGGCGGCGTGTCCTGGACTCGAGCAACGCCGGGGTGCCTGTTGCGCGATGCCGGGGTTGTGGCACGATGCCGCTGATGCCTGCGCCAGCCACCGCCGACCCGAGGACCACCCTGGAGGACGTCACGATCGAGCGCGCCGTCGAGGCGCCCCGCTGGATCGTGATCGTCTGGAACGACCCGATCAACCTCATGACGTACGTCACGTACGTCTTCCGCAAGCTGTTCGGATACAGCCAGGCGCACGCGCACGAGCTGATGCTGAAGGTCCACTACCAGGGTCGAGCGGTCGTGTCCGGCGGCACGCAGGAACGATGTGAGCACGACGTCGCCAGGCTGCACGCCCACGGCCTGTGGGCGACGATGCAGCCGGATTGAGCGACGGCGTGGCGGAGCTCCGGCCCCGGGTCGTCCGGGAGCCAGGCGGCGGGATCGGACTGCGCCTCACGGCACAGGAACGGGCGATCCTCGGCTCGTACCTGTCCGAGCTGCGCGAGATCGTCGCGCCGCCCGGAGGCGCCGGTCCCGCCACCGGACGCCGATCCCGCCGGCCGCCCCGATCATTCCGGTCCCGCCGGCCGACCCGATCCCGTCCTCGACCGCCTGTATCCTGCGGCGGTCCCCGGCGATCCCGATGCCGACGCGGCATTCCGTGACCTGACCCGTGCCGGCCTCGAGGACACGCGCCGCAACCGGCTGGCCATCGTCGAGGCGACGCTCGATGCCGGATCTCTCGACGAGGCCCAGGCCGCGGCATGGATGGGCGCCCTCAACGACTTGCGGCTGGTCCTGGGCACGCGGCTCGGGGTGACGGAGGACGACCCGTCCGGGCTCCCCGGTGCGGCAGACCCCGACAGGGACACCAGGATCGTGTTCGCCTACGCGGGCTGGCTCCTCGAGCAGTTCGTCGACGCCCTCGCGGAAGCCCTGCCGGACGTGGAGGAGCAGGGGCCGCCCGCGGTGCGTTGAGAGCGGCGAGACATTGAGCGCGGCGAGCAGTTGACGCGGTCGGTGGCAGCGAGTATTCCTTAGCGCACCCTCGAACAGTGCCCCCAGGATCGTCCCGCTTCGGGAGGCGACATGACGCGTGGCTACGACGCCGGACCGCGAGCCGCGCGGTTCCTCGACCAGCTCGACGCCGCCCCGGGGGGTCGCGTCGTACCCGCACGCGCACTTTCGAGCGCGGTGGGGACCCGAGTCCCGCCGGCGGCGCCTCGGGATCGTGGTCACACTGCCGGCACCGGCGCGTGGCTGGCTCTGAGAGGGACGTCATGACCCTGTTCGACGACATCTACCTGGCCGGCATCGGCGACGAGGAGGCTGCCGGGGTCGCGGGTCTGGTGCCGCTGCCGCCGGTCGGCATGGCCGTCGGCCGGGACTATGCCCTGCGCGGGTGCGTGATCACCCCGGACGAGCGGATCGACGACGGCTACGTGACGGTCTCCGGCGACACGATCGTGTCGGTGGGAGGCGCTCGGCCGCACGCCGGCGTGGACGTGGTCGAGACCGGCGGGATCATCCTGCCGGGCCTGATCGACCTCCACGGGCACCCCGAGTTCAACGTGTTCTCGCCCTGGGAGCCGCCGCGCCTGTACCTGCGGCGCGCGCAGTGGCGCGCCAGCCGCGAGTACAAGGCGATCGTTCGCGACCCGTGGGGCAACCTCACCAAGCCGGTCGCGGGCGCGCAGCTCCTGCTGCCGCTGATGACGCGTTACGCGGAGGCGCGGGCGCTGATCGCCGGGGTGACCGCGATCCAGGGCGCCAGCGCGAAGTACCCCGATCCCACCGAATCGCTGGTGCGCAACGTCGACCGCAACCTGTTCGGCGCACAGCGGGCGCGCTCGGCGATCGATTTCGACCGGGAGACGCCGGACACGCGCCAGCGTCGCGTCACCCAGATCCGGGACGGGGTCGTCACGGCCTACTACGTCCACCTCGCGGAGGGGGTCTCGGGCGACGTCTCGTCGCGCGCGGAGTTCACGGACATCAAGGACGCGAGCCTGCTCACCCGGGCGACGGTCATCATCCACGGCTCCGCCCTCGAGCAGGCAGACCTGCAGGAAGTCCGGGACGCCGGGGCCAAGATGGTCTGGTCGCCCCAGAGCAACCTCCGGCTCTACGGCACGACGACGCTCGCCGCGGAGGCGCTGGGCCTGGGCATCCCGATGGCGATCGGCGCGGACTGGCAGCCGTCGGGCAGCCCCTCGCTGCTCGCGGAGATCAAGGTCGCCCGGCAGGTGCTCGCGCTCCAGGGGATGACCGTGGACCCCAGGGACCTGGTGCGGATGGTGACGTCGGGGGCAGCCGCCATCGCGGACCTGGACACGCACATCGGGTCGCTGGGCGCCGGTCGCAAGGCGGATATCCTCGTGCTCGATAGGCGGCTGGACGACCCGTGGCTCAATGTCGTCGAGGCGAGCCCGTCGTGGGTCCGGCTGGTGACGATCGGCGGCGACCTCGCCTACGGCGACCGCGCGCTCATCGCCCAGCTCGCGGACCCGGCGCCCATGGAGCAGGTCCTGGCCTGGGGCCGGCCGATGGTGCTGGACACGACGTACTCGGTCCGGTCCGGTCCCGGCCCGGCGCCGCGCCTCGCGGACCTGCGGGCGGCGCTGCTCGCCCGGGACCCGCGGGTCGGGCCGATCTTCGCCTGACGGCCTCGCGTATGCTCGTGCGATGACTCGGCGTGGCGACATCGGGACGGCGGTCATCGGGAGCGGCTTCATCGGCGCCGTCCATCTCGAGGCGCTGCGGAGGATCGGCGTCCGGATAACCGGGCTGCTCGAGTCATCGCCGGAGCTGGGCGCAGCCCGCGCCGGGGAGCTCGGGCTCCCGCGAGCCTACGGCAGCCTCGAGGACCTCCTCGCGGACGCAGACGTCGGGGTCGTTCACGTCACGTCGCCCAACGAGCTCCACCACCCCCAGGTCAAGGCGATCCTCGCGGCAGGGCGCCACGTGGTCTGCGAGAAACCGCTGGCGATGACCTCGGCCCAGTCCGGCGAGCTGGTCGCGCTGGCAACTGCCCGCGGGCTCGTGAACGCGGTGAACTTCAACATCCGCTTCTACCCGCTGAACCAGCACGTCGCGGCTCTCATCCGCGAGGGCGGCCTGGGCGACGTCCGGCTGCTCACCGGGCGCTACTTCCAGGACTGGCTGCTCTACGACACGGACTGGAACTGGCGCCTCGAGACGGACCGCGGCGGAACACTGCGGGCGGTGGGCGACATCGGCTCGCACTGGCTGGACCTGGCGAGCTTCCTCGCCGGCCTCCGGGTCGAAACAGTGATGGCCGACCTGTCCACGTTCATCCCGGTCCGGCACAAGCCCGCAGGGCCCGTCCGCACCTTCTCCGCCGAGCGTGCGGCCGAGACCATCCCGGTGGAGATCCACACCGAGGATGCGGCGACGATCCTCCTGCGTCTTGCCGGCGGGGCGCGTGGCAGCGTCGCCATCAGCCAGCTCAGCCCCGGGCGCAAGAACAGCCTCGCCTACCAGATCGACGGCTCCTCCTCCGCCGTCGCCTGGGATTCGGAGCAGCCGGACCAGCTGTGGATCGGTCACCGCGACCGTCCGAACGAGATCCTGGTCCGGAGCCCCGCGCTCGATGAACGCCGCCGGGGCCGCGGCCGCTCGTCTGCCCGGTGGTCACGCCGAGGGCTTCGCGGACACGTTCGCCGCCGCGTTCACCGCGATCTACGACGATGTGCTGGCCGGTGGGCCGTCCGCGGCGCCCCGATACGCGACGTTCGCCGACGGGCACGACGAGATGCTCATCGGCGACGCGGTGCTGGAGAGCTCGCGCAGCGGCCGCTGGGTCGACGTGGTCCGGCCCGCATGATCGATTCGACGGGTCGTCCCTGGAGCATGGAGCATCGGCCGCGATGAAGCTTGGCTTCCTGACCGCACCATTCCCGGAGACGCCACTCATGGAGGTGGCCGACTGGGCCGTCGCCACGGGCTTCGAGGTCCTCGAGATCGCCTGCTGGCCGCGCAGCACCGGGCCCGACGCGCCGGTACGCGGGCACCAGCCACATCGACGTCGCCAACCTGTCCGCCTCGCAGGCCACGGAGCTGCGAGGCGAGATCGACGCGAGGGGACTGGCCATCTCCGGCCTCGGGTTCTACCCGAACCCTCTCCACCCCGACCCCGGGCACCGGGCGTCGGTCATCGCCCACCTCAAGCACGTCATCACCGCCGCCGAGAAGATGGACGTGCCGCTGGTGAACACGTTCATGGGCGGTGACGGGGCGAAGAACCAGGACCAGAACTGGGAGGAGGCGCTCCGCGTCTGGCCCGACATCGTCGCGTTCGCCAACGACCACGGGCGGAGGATCACGCTCGAGAACTGCCCGATGCTGTTCAGCTACGACGAGTGGCCCGGAGGCCACAACATCGCTACGACGCCGCGGATGTGGCGCCGCATCCTCGAGCAGTGGAGCGGGACGATCGGGCTCAACTTCGACCCGAGCCACCTGGTCCTCCAGATGATCGACGCGCGCCGGTTCCTCAAGGAGTTCGGCGCGCACGTCCTCCACTTCCAGGCCAAGGACCTGATGATCGACCGGGACGGGCTCTACGAGCGCGGCGTCTTCTCGATGGGCATGGGCTGGCAGATCCCGCGGATCCCGGGCCTCGGCGAGGTCGATTGGAGCGTGGTGTTCTCGGAGCTGTACCGCCAGGGCTTCGAGGGCGACTGCATCATCGAGCACGAGGACCGGCGCTTCGAGGGCACGGACGAGAAGGTCAAGCAGGGCTTCCTGATCGCCCGGGACGTCCTGCGGCCGTACTGCCGCTGATATACCGCGGACCGGACCCGCAGCATGGACCGCAGCCACGTCACCGGGCGCCTCGTCATGGCCGATTCGGTCGTCCCCGGCCAGATCACGATCGAGGACGGCTTCATCGTCGCCGTCGAGGTGTTTCCGGGCGACGTATCGGCGGGGGCTGACGCGGCCACGGCCGGCCCCCTGATCGCCTCCGGCTTCATCGACGTCCACGTCCACGGCTGGGGCGGCCACGACGCGACCGGGGGCGACGCGACCGGGGGGCCGAGGCGCTGTCGGGGATGGCCCGGGCCCTGCTCCGCCGGGGCGTGACCTCCTTCCTGCCAACGGCCCCGACGCTGGACGGGGCCGAGACCGCTCGCTTCGGGGCGCGGGTCCGCGAGTGGATGCCCACCGCGCCGGCCGACGGGGCGGAACCGCTCGGCTTCAACCTGGAGGGGCCGTTCCTCGCCCCGGCTCGCAAGGGAGCCCATGACCCCGCGCTCCTGCGCACGCCGGCAGACATCGACCCGGCCGTCGTGGACGCCTGCCTGGACGGGCTGAGGATCATGACGGTCGCGCCCGAGCTGCCCGGTGCCCTCGCGCTCATCGAACGGCTCGCGGGGCTCGGCGTCGTGGCGTCCCTGGGCCACTCCGGGGCGACCCTGGACGAGGCCCGTGCCGGCTACCGCGCCGGAGCCAGGTCGACGACTCACCTGTTCAACGCGATGACCGGCGCGGACCACCGCCTCCCCGGGCTCGCCGTCGCGGCCCTCACGAACGACGACGCGTACGTGGAGCTTGTCGCGGACGGGTTCCACGTCCATCCCGCGCTATGGCCGATCATCCTGCGGACAAAGCCCGCCGGCCGCCTCGTGCTCGTCAGCGACGCGATGTCGCTGGCCGGCACGGGCGACGGGCCCGGGTCGATCGGTGGCCTGCCGGTCGTGGTCCGCGGCGGCAGGGTGACGCTGGCGGGGAGCGACACCCTCGCGGGGTCGGTCATCGCGATCGACACGGCCGTCCGCAACCTGGTCCGGGAGGGGGTCCCGCTGCCGGTGGCCGTCGCCGCGGCCTCGTCGAGCCCTGCGGCGCTCCTGGGCCAGCTGGACCGCGGGCGGATCGCGGTCGGCCTGCGGGCTCACCTCGTGGAGCTCGACGACGACCTTCGGGTCCGGCGGGTCACACGCGGGGCGGGGTGGATCGAGGCACGCGGAGATGCGTGACCGTGGCGGCGCCACGCGGTCACGTGTCGCCGCCGGGTCGTCTGTCGCCCCGCAGGCGACGGACCTGGGACTTGCACCAGCCTGGCTGGTACCCGGCGGCAGTGGGGCCGGGTGGCAGCCATCGGGCCGGCAAGAGGCCGACCGTGGCGTTCTGCGCCACGAATTCGCCCGGCCGACGCCGGGAGGACGTCCTCCGAGGCCGTAGGTGCACGGTTCGGACGATTCCGCGGTCGTGGGCGCCACGAAGCTGGCGAATCCGGCCCTCCGGCAGCCCCGCTGCCCGAATTCGTGGCGCGTGAGACCACACCCCGGCCGATCAGGCCGAACCGGTTCGAACCGTGCACCGCTGTCGCGGGCCGCGGGATCGGCGCAGGTCGCGGCCTCGTGGGCGCGCGCCGATCGCGGCCCGGCGGCTCCAAGGCGGCGATGTCGGCCCGCGGCGCCCCTCCCTTCCGCCGCGGATCGGGTGTACGTCGCCACACCGACCGGATAGCCTGTCCTGGCTCGCGGCCGCGGGGGCTCGAGACCCGCGACCGCCGTCACGGACGGTCGCCCGCAACCCTGGAGACCCCATGTCGACTGACGCACCCACGGACGCCGCACGCCCGAGGACCTCGCTCGCAGGCCCGCTCACGCCGATCGCCGCCCTGGTCCTCGTCCTGGTCGCCGCGCTCGCCCTGCGCGAGGTGGCGTCGCTGCTGGTGCCGGTGCTCTTCGGCCTGTTCATCGCGCTCGTCGCGTGGCCGCTGGTCGGCAAGCTCGAGCGGCGCGGCGCCCGGCATTCGGCCGGCGTCGCCGTCGCCGTGCTGGTGGTCCTCGCGGTGGTCCTCGCGGCCGTGGGGATCATCGCCCTGTCCATCGGCGAGCTGGTCGTCCAGGTGCCGAAGTACGAGGACAGCCTCCGGACCGAGATCGCGGCGGTTCGCGAGCTCCTCGCGCAGTTCGGCATCAGCTCGGACCCGGGCGCGATCACCGCGATCGTCTCGCCGGACGATGCTGACGTCCCTGGTGAGGCCCGTGGCGTCGGGGGTCTCGGGCGCCGGCGTCGCGCTGTTCGTCCTCGCGTTCACGATGATCTACGCGCTCTTCGGCGGGGCCGCCCTCGTGGCGCGGGCCGAGGCCGCCTTCGGCGAACGGCACGCCCTCATCGCCGGTGCGGAGCAGTTCGGCACGGACCTGCGCCGGTATCTCCTCGTGCGCGCGCAGCTCGGGCTGTTCGCCGCCGTGCTGTCGTTCGTCCTCCTGTTCGTGATCGGCGTGCCGCTGCCCGCGCTCTGGTCCTTCCTCGTGTTCGCGGCGAGCTTCATCCCGAACATCGGCACCTTCATCGCCGTGATCCCGCCGACTATCCTCGCGTTCCTCGGTGGCGGGATCGTGCCGGCGGTGGCGGTCGTCGTGGGGTACACGCTCATCAACTTCGCCCAGGACCACTTCCTGCAGCCGGTCGTCATGGGCAACGAGCTCAACCTGAGCCCGCTGGTCGTGTTCCTGTCGGTGCTCACCTGGGCCTGGATCCTCGGAGCGGCCGGCGCGCTCCTCGCCGTCCCGCTGACGGTCGGGCTCGTGATGATCCTCGAGGCGTCCCCGTCCACGCGGGGGATCTCGGCGCTCATGCGCAACAAGGTCGAAGTGCCGGCCGGTCCAGGCGGGGAGACGGACGGAGCCTCGAAAGCCGCCCCCGCCGACACGACCGCCCCCGCCGACACGACCGCCGCCGCGGACACGACCGCCGCCGCCGACACCACCGCAACCGACACCCGCCCCACCGACATCGCCGCCACCGACTGAGATCACGTCCGGTCGGCCGCGGTACCGGGCGAAGTCCCACCCGCCGCGACCCCCGGGTTTCGTGACCAAGGTCACGGTTCCCAGCCCGGGTCGCTGGCTAAGATCGGAGCCTGTGGTCGCGAGGCGGGGCCAGGGCCCGTCGGCACCGGCGAACAGGTCGCCGGGCACATAGACCCGGAGGACTGAGCGCCCCGTGAAGAATGTCGGTCTCACCATCAACGCTCGCCCGGTGCACGTCGTCGCCGACGAGAGGCGGACGGTCCTCCTCGACGTCATCCGCGATGACCTGGGCCTGACGGGCACCAAGCAGTCGTGCGACCGCATGGGCCAGTGCGGGACGTGCATGGTCCTCGTGGATGGCAAGGCCGTGCTGTCGTGCATCACCAAGGTGGTCGCCCTGCAGGGCGCCGAGGTCACGACGATCGAGGGGCTGGGGACGCCGGACCGCCCCAACCTCGTCCAGCAGGCGTTCGTGCTGGCGGGCGCGGTCCAGTGCGGGTTCTGCATCCCGGGCATGATCGTGACGGCCGAGGAGCTCCTCGCGGCCAACCCGGACCCGACCCGCGCCGAGGTGAAGCGCGCGCTCCGGCGGAACCTGTGCAGGTGCACGGGCTACGTGAAGATCATCGACGCGATCCAGCTGGCGGGCCGGTTCATCCGCGGCGAGATCGCCCCCGCGGACCTCATGCCCGCCGCCGACGCGCCGCTGATCGGGACCTCATTCCCCCGGCCCAGCGCCATGGCCAAGGCCACCGGCACGGCGCTCTTCGGCGCCGACATCCGCCTGCCGGGCGCTCTCGAGATCGCCGTGGTCCGCAGCCCCCACGCGCATGCCCGGATCCTCGGCATCGACACGGCCGCCGCGGCCGCGATGCCCGGTGTCGCGGGGGTGATGACGGCGAAGGACATCAGGGGGACGAACAGGCTCAAGTACCAGGTGGCGGACCGCCCGATCCTGTGCGACGACAAGGTCCGCACGCTCGGCGATGCGGTCGCGATCGTCGCCGCCGCGACGAAGGACCAGGCCATGGCGGCCGCCGAGGCCGTCGTCGTGGACTACGAGCTGCTGCCGGTCCTCGCGTCGCCCGAGGCGGCCATGGCGGAGGGCGCGCCGCGCGTCCACGAGGACACGCCCAACCTGTGCTACAGCCAGCCGATCATCAAGGGCGACGCCGCCGGCGCCTTCGCGTCCGCGGCCGCGGTCGTCGAGGGCCGCTTCCGGACCCAGATCGTCCACCAGGCCCCGATGGAGCCGGAGGTCAGCCTCGCCTGGCTGGAGGGCGAGGGGGAGGACGCCGAGCTCGTCGTCGTCGGGCGCAGCATCAACATCCACCTCCACATGGCCACGCTCCAGGAGGCCCTCGGCTGGGAGGCCATCCGCTACGAGGAGGCGTTCGCGGGCGGGCAGTTCGGGATCAAGGTGGAGATCATCACGGAGGGGATCGCCGCCGCGGCCGCGCTCCACTTCGGGCGTGCGGTCCGCTACGTCCCCAGCCTCGCCGAGTCGATGCTGGCCACCTCCAAGCGGCACCCGTTCGAGATGGGCATCCGCCTCGCGGCCGACGCGGACGGGCGTCTCACGGCGCTGGGCGATGGACATCACCGTCGACAACGGTGCCTACATGTCGCTGGGCCGGGTGATCCTCAACCGGGCCCTCCACATGCTGACCAGCTCGTACCAGGTGCCGAACATCGCGGTCACCTCCCGCCTGGTCTACACGAACAACCCGTGGGGCAGCGCCGCCCGGGGGGCCGGGCCGCCCCAGACGCACTACGCGTTCGAGTGCGCGGTCGACATGCTGGCCGAGAAGATGGGCATCGACCGGCTCGAGTTCCGGCGCCGCAACTCGCTCAAGCCGGGCGAGGCCAAGGCGACGGGTCACGTCGTCACCGAGTGGCCGTTCCCGGGGCTGTGTGACGCCATCGAAGGCCGGTACGAGGCCGCGCTCGCGGACAAGGCACGCCAGCCGGCCGACGGCCCGCTGCGGCGCGGCGTCGGGCTCGGCGCGGCGTCGTTCGGCATCGCCATGCCGGGCGACAAGTCGATGGCCGCCGTGGAGCTCGACCCGGACGACGGGGTGACGGTCTACGTTGCCGCCGCCGACCCGGGAGAGGGCAACGATTCGATGCTCACGCAGCTCGTGGCCCACGTCCTCGAGCTGCCGCTCGCGAAGGTGCGCCTCCGGACGCGCAGCACGTCGGACACGGCCGCGTCCGGGCCCGCATCGGGCAGCCGGGTGACATACATGGTCGGCGGCGCGGCCGTCGATGCGGCGCGCCACCTCCGGGCCGCGATGGACGAGGAGGGCGCCCGCACCCATGCGGCCTTCAGGGCATCCGGGCGACCCACCCACTACACGGGCAGGCGCACGACGCTCGAGACCGCACCGCTCGACCCGGAGACGGGCCAGGGGCCCTCGTTCGAGGTCCAGGTCTTCTCCGTGCAGATGGCGGAGGTGGAGGTCGACACGGCGACCGGCGAGGTCAGGGTCCTGCGCCTCACCTCGGCCGCCGACGCGGGCCGGGTGATCCACCCCCTGAACCTCGAGGGCCAGCTCCAGGGCGGCATGGACATGGGCGCGGGCTTCGCCCTGCGCGAGGAGTACGTGGCCGGCAAGACGAAGGACTGGGTCACCTTCAAGTTCCCGAACATCCGCCACGCCATGGACATGGAGACGATCGTCGTGGAGACGCCGCGCGACCTCGGCACGCTGGGGTCCGTGGGCATCGGTGAGATGGCCATGGTGTCCACCGCTCCGGCGATCGTGAACGCGATCCGCGACGCCTGCGGCGCGATGGTGTTCGAGCTGCCGGCGACGCCGGAACGGGTCAGGGCGGCCCTGGCCGCTGGCGGCGGTCCCGGTCGACGCGGCGGCACCGGTGGCACCCGACCGCCAGCTGGCGGGCAGCGCGACGTGACCCGCCCACCGGCGCGGGGGCGCGACGTGACGCGCGCACCGGCGCGAAAGGGCAGCGCGACGTGACCCGCCCACCGGCGCGCGGGCCGGCCGCCGGCGACTGATGCCGGAGCCGGTCCGTTCCCGCGCCCCGCGGACGGTCGCCGGCCGGACCGTCTATTTCGACGACGAGGGCTTCTTCTGGGAGCCCGACGACTGGACCGAGGCCGCGGCCGAGGAGCTTGCCCGCGAGAGCGGGATCCCGCGGCTCGACGAGCTGCGCTGGCGCGTGCTCAGGTTCCTGCGCAGCTACTACCTCTACCACGGGCGGGCGCCCATGAACCGGGAGCTCAAGGCGGGCACGGAGCTGAGCCTCGTCGAGCTGGAGCGGCTCTTCCCGGACGGGATCAAGCTGGGCGCGCGACGCCTGGCCGGGCTCCCGAACCCCAAGACGTGCCTGGACTAGGGCGGGGTGACCACGCCATGACCGAACGCATCGTCTACCTGGACAACGCCGCCACCACATTTCCCAAGCCCGACGGGCTGCTGGCGGAGATGGCGGCGACCTACGCGCGGATCGGGGTCTCGCCCGGGCGGGGCAACCACGATCTGGCCACCGAGGCCGGGGATTTCGTGGACGGGGTGAGGGCGCAGGTCGCCCGGTTCTTCGGCGCGCCGGACCCGACGCGCGTCATCTTCGGCGCCAACGCCACCGACGCGCTCAACACGGTGATCGGCGGGGTCGTCCGGCCCGGCGACCATTTCGTGGCGACCCGGCTCGACCACAACTCCGTCCTGCGGCCGCTCCACCACCTCGCGGAGACCGGGGTCATCACCTGGGACCTGGCCCCGTTCGACGGCGACGGGTTCGTGGACCCGGACGCCGTCGCGGCGCTCCTTCGCCCACGCACGCGCGCGGTGGTCATGACCCATGCCTCCAACGTGCTGGGGACGATCCAGCCCATCGGCGAGATCGCCCGGCGCTGTGCCGAGCGCGGCGTGCCGCTGATCCTCGACGCAGCCCAGTCCGCCGGCCTGGTCCCGATCGACATGGCGGCCCTCGGGATCGCAGCCGTCGCGTTCACCGGGCACAAGGCGCTCTACGGACCGTCGGGCATCGGCGGGCTGGTCCTGGCGCCCGGCCTCGAGGTCGCGACCACTCGCTTCGGCGGCACCGGCATGGACTCGGCCAGCCTCGTCCACAGCCAGTCCTGGCCGCTGCGGCTCGAGGCGGGGACGCTCAACCTCCTCGGCGTGATCGGGCTCTCGCTGGGGATGGACTTCGTGGAGCGGGAGGGCATCGTGGCGCTCCACGGCCGGGAGATCGCCCTGCTCGCCCGGCTCCGTGACGGGCTCGCAGGCGTCCCGGGCATCACGCTCTACGGGGCCGCGGACCTGGCCGACCACGTGCCGGTGCTGGTCGCGAACGTCGCGGGCATCCACCCCCAGGACGTCGGCGCCATCCTCGACGGCGATTACCGCATCGCCGTCCGCGTCGGGGTCCACTGCGCGCCGCTCGTCCACCGCGACCTCGGCACGATCGACCGCGGCGCGGTCCGTTTCAGCCTGGGCGCGTTCACGACCGCCGCGGACATCGACCTCGCCATCGAGGCGATGCGGGTCATCGCAGGCCTGCCGGCGAGCTGACAGGGAGGCGTCCCCGATCGCGCCCCCGGCCTCCCGGGTCGTCGTCCCGGCCTACGGGCGTCGTCCCGGCCGTCCGGTCGTCGCCCGGCGGCAGGTCCGGCCACGCATGGGGCATGATGAGGGCGCCGGGGCGGGGTCACCGGGCCGGTCGCCCGACGCGCCGGCGGTCACATGTCGGCGCCCCCGCCGTCAGCGAGGAGCATGGGTGTCGATCGGAACGGTTGTCGATCCCGGACCCGGGGACCGGGCCGCGCATTGACCGTGCCCGACGACACCCGCCCGCTCCGGATCCTCCACGCACCGCGCAACACGGCCGGGCAGGCCGGGGATATCGTCGCCGCGCTGCGCCGCCGTGGCCACCACGTGGAGCTCTGGGAGGAGGGCGCCGACCCGTTCGGACGCCCCGCGGACCGCCTCCTCGGCTACGGGGCTCGCGACGCACGCCGCATCTGGGACGCCGTGGCCGACGCCGTCGCGGGCTTCGACGTCGTCCACTTCCATTCCGGTCGGACGCTCGTGCCACGTGGCTGGGGCGGCCTGCCGGTGTACTGGGACCTGCCGGTCTACCGCTCGCTCGGTCTCCGGGTGTACTTCACGTTCCACGGTTCGGACGTCCGGCTGGGCCGGATCCACCGGGTCGTGAACCCATGGATCGATCACTACACCGTCCCGCCGCCCGAGGACGACCGGATCGAGAAATGGGTCCAGGTCATGCGGACCTACGCGGACCGGCTGTTCGCCGTCTCCGTCAACCTGCTCGACTACGTGCCGGATGCCGAGTACCTGCCCCGCGTCATCGACCTCGCCGCGTGGCCGGAGCTGCCCATCGAGCAGCGTGCCCGGCCCGTGATCCTGCATGCGCCGACCAGCCGCTCGACCAAGGGCAGCGAGATCCTGCTCTCGGCGCTGGACGACCTCGCCGCCGACGGCGTCCAGTTCGAGCCGCGGCTGCTCGAGGGGGTCGCGCACGACGAGGTCCGCGCGGCGATCCACGACGCGGACATCCTCCTTGACAATGTGATCGCGGGCTCGTACGGGATCGTGTCGCTCGAGGCGATGGCGTCCGCGAGGGTGGCCGTCGCAAACCTGTCCGACGGCCTCCGGCAGCGTCACCCGGACGCACCCGTCGTCCACGTCGACCCCGACACCGTCCGGGACCGCCTGCGCGGGCTGATCGGCGATGTCGAAGAGCGCCGTCGTCTGGCCGCGCTGGGGCGGCCGTTCGTCGCGCGCGTCCACGACGCCGACCTCATCGCGGCCCGCCTCGAGGAGGTGTACCGGGCGCCGAGATCGGCCGTCGCGGTGCGGACGATGCCCGACTGGGCGTCGATGGGCGGCCGGCGCCAGCTGGAGCGGCTCGAGGTCCACGCTGCCCGCCTGGAAACGGAGCTCGCCCGGAGCCATGCGCGCGAGGCGCAGCTCCGGACACGGCTGGGCCTGGACCCGGCGATTCCCGTCGGACAGCCATCGGCCGTCCGGCGGCTGGCCCGCATCGCGGTCCCCCGGTCGATCCGCGCGCGGCTCGTCCGGGGCCTCCGGCGAACCTGACCACGGGCTCGGCCAGCCGTACAATCGACTCCCGGGCGAGCCGCGGGTACGGCGGCAGGTGCCCGGTGCCGAACAAGGGGTCCTGATGACGATCGATCCGGAGCTCGAAGCCGAGCGCGACGGGCTCAACAACTACCCGATCGCGTTCCTCCAGAACCTGATCGACAACGGCGAAGGCTGGCAGTCCGAGGGTGCTCTCGGGCGGGCGATCGTGAACGCGCTCGAGGACGGCCGGTGTGTGCTGGGGCCCGTGGCCCACCGGGACTACAACAACCGGGTCGTACCCGGCGCGCAGTGACGTCGTTCCCGGCGCCAAGGGGAGCATCGAGTACGCGAACCGCCTGCGTGCCGAGCGGGGCGAACCGCAGCTGGTGGAGCGCGAGGACGGCACGATCGCGGTTGCCGCGAGCGCCTAGTCCGAGTCCAGCATGGACCTGGGCGAGCGGCGCGGCCTGAACATCATCCGGGTCAGGGCCGCGGGTCGATCAGGCCGGTTCGGGCGTTCCGGGACGCACCGCCGTCGCCTCCGGTTGCGTGGGCCCGGCAGGGCTAGAGATGCCGCGCGCCAGGTGGTGATAGGCAAGGTTCCAGCGGAGCTCACGTCGGAACGCGGGCAGGGTCGTGGTCTCATCGATCACCAGCAGCTCGATCCCTGCCATCTCGGCGAAATCGACGATCGGCTCAGGGCCGAGCGCCTGGCTGAGCGCCGTGTGGTGGGCACCCCCGGCGGCGAGCCAGGCCTCGACGGCTGTGCGCATGTCGGGCCGCGGTTTCCAGACTGCCCGTGCCACCGGCAGCCGCGGCAGGGGCTCCGGTGCCTCCACGATGTCGATGACGTTGACCACCATCCGAAACCGGTCCCCGAGGTCGGTGAGACCGGCGACGAGGGCGGGGCCAGGCGTGGCGTCGAACACCAGCCGGACCGGGTCGGAACGACCGCCGATGCCCAGCGGGTGGATCTCGCAACGAGGCCGACCCGCAGCGATCGTGGGACAGACTTCGAGCATGTGGGCACCGAGGACCGCGGGCCGGGCTGGGTTGAGGTCGTAGGTGTAGTCCTCCATGAACGAGGTCCCGCCCGGTAGACCCGTCGCCATCACCTTGAGCAACCGGACCATGACGGCGCTCTTCCAGTCGCCTTCGGCGCCGAAGCCGAACCCGTCCGCCATCAGCCGCTGCGCCGCGATGCCCGGGAGTTGGCGCAGCCCGTCAAGGTCCTCGAAGGTGTCCGTGAACGCCCCGAACCCGCCCGAGGCAAGGACCGCGCGCAGGCCGCCCTCGATCCGGGCCGCTTCGCGCAGCTCCGCGTGCCGGCCGCCACCAGGACAGAGCTCGGGTGCCATCTCGTACGCGTCCGCGTAGGCATCGACGATGCGGTCGACCTCGGCCTCCTCGACGTCCTGCAGCGCGGTCCCGAGGTCGCTGGCGCCGAAGCCGTTGACGGTGACGCCGAGCCGGATCTGGGCCTCGACCTTGTCGCCCTCGGTGTCGGCGACCTGGCGCATGTTGTCTCCGAAGCGCGCCACCTTGAGGCGGTGCGCCTCACGCCACGCGCACGCAGCCCGCGACCAGGCGCCAACGCGCTCAGCCACGTAGGGGTCTTCCCAGTGCCCGGCAACGGTCTTGCGCGCGACCCGCAGCCGGGTCTCGATATACCCGAACTCGCGGTCCCCGTGCGCCGCCTGGTGGAGGTTCATGTAGTCCATGTCGATCTCGCCCCAGGGCAGATCGCGGTTGAACTGCGTGTGAAGGTGCAGCAGCGGCTTCGCGAGCGACTGGAGACCGGCGATCCACATGCGAGCCGGCGAGAAGGTGTGCATCCACGCGATGGACCCCGACACAGGCATCAGCCGCGTTCGCCTCGAGACAGGTCGCCGCGATCGCCTCCGGGGGAGGCAACCACCGGGCGGAACACGACCCGGACCGGGACCGGAGACGCCTGGTCCAGGGCCACGGCGACACGCTGCGCATTCGCCGCGACCTCACGGAGCGCGTCACTCCCGTAGAGATCCTGGCTGCCGGTCACGAACCAGATCTCGAGCTGGCCCAGGGGCTTCATCGCGTCACCTTCCCGCTACATGGGCAGCGCCCATGCGCGCGCTACTTGTCCGTGATGTCGATGGCATGGCTGGTGAAGTTCTTCTGCTGCTTGCTCTCGACGCTCGGCAGGACGTAGAGCCCGACGTCCTCATTCGGCACGGTGACGGTGGTCGTCCACTCGGCCGATCCCTTGCCGAGGGGTGATCGGCGCGATGGCCAGATGAGGGCTCTCGTAGAAGCCGTAGATGACGCCATCGGAGCCCACGACCGGAGGGATGCCGATGTGGACATACGTCGGATAGGAGGTGGGGTTGTTCGTGTGCCAGGCGAACTTGATGCCGTCGGCCGTCCGCGTGGCGCTCGTCAGCGTCAGGGTGTTGTGGTTGATGGCATCGATCTTGGCATCGGCGCTTCTCGATCGTGCGCCGCGACCGTGGCGGCAACCGGATAGGTGAGGTCCGACGCCACCTTGTCGAGGTCGATCTCGAGCTGCCCCTGCGCCGGGGTGGGCGGCGCGTAGTAGTTGAAGTCCCCGGTGACGTAGCTGTAGGGGATGGAGAGCCTGGAACCGGCCGCCGGTGTCGCGCCGGCGCAGTCGACCGACAGGAGCTGCGTCGTCGGCTTCGCCTTCGTGCCTCCCGTGTAGCCCCGGATCTGGAACCCCGGCGGGACCGACGTGCCGCCGGTCCCGACGGACACCGTGCCGCAGTCCGTCTTCTTGCCGTCGCTCGTGGTGAGGACCGCCGGCTGGCCCGGCACGGCCTGCATGGAGCTCCACGCGCCCGTGTCGTTCCGGATGGTCACATCGACATGCATCGCCTCCGTCGGCCGCGCCCACCTTGGCTGCGACGCCACTCCACGTGCCCGCGATCGCAGGCGTGGGCGAGCTGTCGTCGTCCGGCGTCACGATGTACCCGCACCCGGCCAGGAGCAGCAGCGCACGCGAGGGAGGGGGCCAGCTCGTTCGAATGTTCATGGTCGGCAGTCTCGCGGCTCATGGGCGAGGCAGGATTGAACGCGGGAAGGAGCGTGGACAACTTGCCCGTCATGAGCCAGTAGTTGGCCGGGGCATCCGTCCCCCCGTCCACGGCGCCGATGGTCTTGTCGTGCCCCTGGTACGACACGGTCGTGAAGTACGAGAAGCACTGGCCGCACGGAACGTGTGCGGTGGTCGTGTACATGTTGTCGGTGAACCAGCCGAGGTCGTTGATGCTCGCGAGCAGCGCCTCGACGTCGGCGGGCGACGCCTTCTTCTCGACCGTCTGCGTGCCGTTGTCCGCCGACGATGCGTCCGTCGGGGTAGATGGCGTACAGCTCATCGACACAGGCGGATCCGCCGTTCCGCTCGTAGGCGATGGCCGCACCGCCCTTCATGAGCTCGGCCGCACGCTCCTGCCGGTTCGGCTTGAGCTGGCAGCCGCGGCGCGGCTCACGCCGCCAGGCGCGTTGGCCGCGCCCTGCAGCGCCGATGATCTGCGCACCGGCGAGGACGATCACGACGACGACCGCGGCGCCGACGAGGAACCGCCGTCGCGCCAGCGAGGGTCCGGCGCTTGCCGAGCGGCGAGCGGCGCCGCCGTGCTGCCGCGTCGCCCCGCGGCCAGTTGGCGGGCGTTCATCGTGGACAGCACGCTCTGGACGCCGATGAAGGCAAGCATCAGCGCACCGATGACGATGCTCGTCCACCAGGAGCTGAGCTGGCCGTTGAACTGGATGAGGCTCTGGATGAGGGCCGTGATCAGCACCCCGAACAGGCCCCCGACGAGGTAGCCCTCGCCACCGGTCAGCGCGCATCCCGCCGATGACGACGGCCGCGATGACAGTCAGCTCCATGCCCGTCGCGTGAGTTCCGTGGCCGGACCCCACGTAGATGCTGTAGGCGATCCCGGCGAGCGCCGAGCAGAAGCCGCTGAGCATGTAGACCTGGACCTTGGTGCGGTCCACGCGCAGGCCCATCAGGCGGGCGGACTGCTCGTTCGTCCCGTTGTTCCCGCCCATCGCGTAGATGGTCCGGCCGAACTGTGTGTAGTGGGCGAGGTACATGCCGACGACCAGCACGAGCAGCGCCACCACGACGAGGATGGTGATGTAGTCGCCGGTCTTCGTCACCGGATCGGCGAGACCCGGGATCAGGATGCGGGTGCCCGCCAGGAGCTTGTAGAGCGGGTTGTAGATCCGGATCTCGCTGTCGCTGATGAGATAGCAGAGGCCCCGCGCCAGCCACATCCCGGCCAGGGTGGCGATGAACGGCTGCACCTTGAGATAGGCGATGAACAGGCCCATCACGGCGCCGAACAGGAGCCCCATGAGCGAGCATCAGCGGCGATCACCAGCGCCGGGTCCCACCCGTCCCGCAGCAGCGCCGCCGAGGCGACGGTGGTCAACGCCACCACGCCGCCGACGGACAGGTCGATGCCACCCGAGATGATGACAAGGCCCTCGCCGACCACGAGGATGAGCAGGAACGGGGTCGTGATGAACAGGTGGAACAGCGACTGCCCGTCGCGCATGGCGGTGAAGAACACGGTGCCCGCCAGGAAGGCGAGGACGAACAGCGAGGCCGTCGCGCCGAGGGGCAGGAACTTGCCGGATGTTCGCGCGCCGCACGGTCGAGTGTCCGCGATCATGCGGCCGCCTGCCTTCCTCGGATGCGCGTGCTGATGATGACCCACGGCGTCCTGCACCTGGCGGGAGTAGAGGATGATCACGAGGATCACCATCACCGCCTTGACAGCCGTGATGGCGCTCGCGGGCACGCCGATCGCGTACATGGAAGTCTGTGTGGCCTGGATCACCAACGCGCCGAGGGCGCTGCCGAGCAGCGAGAAGCGACCGCCGGCCCCGAGCATCGTCCCGCCGATGACGACCGCCAGGATCGCGTCGAGCTCGGTGTACAGGCCGATCTGGTTCGCGTCGGAGGTCCTGATGCTCGACACGGCGATCAGTCCCGCGACGCCGGCGCAGAAGCCGCAGAACGCGTACACGAACAGCTTGATCAGCTTCTCGTTGATCCCGGTGTAGAGGCTCGCGCGGAAGCTGATGCCGACCGATTCCACGAACAGGCCGATTGCCGTCCGCCTCGTCAGCAGCCACGCGCCGACGAACAGGGCCGCCACGACGGCCAGCGAGAAGGGCAGGACGATGAAGCCGTTCCCGAGGTAGGCGAAGGCGTCGTTGAAGATGATGATCTTGGTCGAGTTGGTGATCAGCTGTGCGATGCCCCTGCCCGCGATCATCAGGATCAGCGTGGCCACCATCGGCTGGATGCGGAAGAACGCCACGAGCATGCCGTTCCACAACCCGCACACGATGGCGACGAACAGCGACGACGAGGATCACGACCGGGATCGGCACGAAGCTGTAGGTCGGGTCGCCGACCACCGCGGTGATGTTCCCCTGGAGGTTGACGCCGATGATCCGCGGGTCGATGAGGATGCAGGCCACCGACGCCGCGATCGCCATCACCGCCCCGACCGAGAGGTCCACGCCGCCGGTCGCGATGACGAGGGTCATGCCGATCGCAAGGACGACCGTCGGAGCGCTGTTGCGCAGGATGTCGACCAGGCTTCCGTAGAGGTGGCCGTCCTTCATCTCGAGGTTGAAGAACCCGGGCACGAACACCAGGTCGAGAAGCAGGATGACGACGAGCGCAACGATCGGGACGAACAGGCGGCTGCCCCTGACGCGGTCGCGCGAGCCGGCGAGGGCTGATGCCGCCGAGGGCTGTGCCGCGCTCACGCCTCACTCCCCGCCATCGCCCGCATGATCGAGTGCTCGTCGACGTCACCGGCGAACTCGGTCACCTTGGCGCGGTCTCGCAGCGACGACGATGCGGTGGCTGGTTCGCAGCACCTCCTCGAGCTCCGAGGAGATGAAGACGCACGACTTGCCATCCTCGGCCAGCGCGAGCACGAGCTTCTGGATGTCGGCCTTCGTCCCGACGTCGATGCCGCGGGTCGGCTCGTCGAGGACCAGCAGGCGCGGGTCGGTCGCCAGCCAGCGCGCGAGGATGACCTTCTGCTGGTTCCCGCCGCTGAGGTTCCTGATCGGCTGATCGGCCGACGGGGTGGCGATGTTCAGGAGCTTGATGTAACGATCCGCGATCGCGTACTGGTCGCTCATGCTGAGGTGCCGGAACCAGCCCCGCCTCGCCTGCACCGCCATGATGATGTTCTCGCGCACCGTCAGGTCGGCCACGATCCCTTCGGCCTTCCTGTCCTCGGGGCAGAGCGCGACGCCCACGCTCGATCGAGGCGATCGGTGAGTAGCTTCGCTGACCGGCCTTGCCGTCCATCGTCATCGAGCCCGTCGGTCGGCTGGTCGATCCCGAACAGCAGCTGTGCCATCTCGGTCCGGACCGGACCCGAGCAGGCCGGCGATGCCGACCACCTCCCCGGCGTGAAGCACGAGATCGAAGGGCTCGATCGATCCCGGCGAGGCCGATGCCCGTCTGCCTCGAGCAGGGCGTCGGCCCCGATGTGGCGGCCGCTCTCGATCTTCTGACGGGCGATGTCCTCGGTCTCGGTGAGGCTTCGGCCGAGCATCAGCGTGATCAGCGCCAGGCGTGACAGGGCGGCCGTCTGGTACATCCCCACCAGGGCCCCGTTCCGCAGGACGGAGACCCGATCGCTCACCTCGTAGACCTGGTCGAGGAAATGGGTGATGAACAGGATCGCGATGCCTTCGCCCTTCAGCTTCCGCATCACGCGGAAGAGCTGCTCGCGTCTCGTGGGCCGTGAGGCTCGACGTCGGCTCGTCGAGCACGAGCACCCTGCGCCGACGAGATGACGAGGGCCCGGGCAATGGCCGCCATCTGCTGGATCGCGATCGAGTAGGAGCCGAGCTGGCGGGTGACGTCGATCTCGACGTCCAGCCCGCGCAGGATGTCCGTGGCCCGGCGGTTCATCGCCTTCCAGTCGATGCGGCCCCACTTCCGCGGCTGGCGCCCGATCAGGAGGTTCTCGGCAACGGTCAGGTTGGGACAGAGGTTCACCTCCTGGTACACCGTGCTGATGCCAGCGACTGTGCATGGAGGGGCGAGCGGATGTCGACCTCGGCTCCGTCGAGGGAGATCGTGCCGCCGTCCTGTCGCTCGGCACCGGTCAGGATCCTGACCAGCGTCGACTTGCCGGCCCCGTTCTCGCCGACGAGCGCGTGGATCTCGCCGCCGGTGAGCGTCAGGCTCACCTTGTTGAGCGCATGCACGCCAGGGAACGACTTGTCGATGCTGTCCATCACGACGATGTCGGTGGCGGGGCCGGTCATCTCGAGCCTCAGGGGATCTGCACGGGTATGTCGCAGTTCGCGGCGTCGTGTGCGCCGTTCACCGCGGTGCTGGGGGAGAGGCGGACCGAGCTCCACCGGATCGCGCCGGCGGGCCGGCGCGTCACGTGCGCGGGATCACCCTAATACTTGCGGGTCGCCAGGATCGCCTTGAGGGCGTCGGGGCCCTGGGCCGCGAAGAACTGTCCTTCCTCCGACGGCACCCACTTCGGCAGCGAGGTGTCGCCATTCAGGGCGGCGAGCGCCGCCTCGTAGACCTGCGGCGCGAGCAGCGGGTTGCACTCGATGTCCGCACCCAGCTCGCCCGAGATCAGGTACTTGAAGCCGTCGGCCGTCGCGTCGACGCCGATGACCTGGATGTCCTTGCCCGGGACGAGCCCGGCTTCCTTGATCGCCTGGATGGCGCCGATCGCCTCTTCGTCGTTGTGGGCGAACACGCCCTGGATGTCCTTGCTCTTCTTGAGGAAGGCTTCCATGACGGCCTTCGACTCCGGAACGCCCCAGTTGCCGGTCTGGGTCATGCCGTCGGGGATCACGATCCCGCAGTCGCCCATCTTCTCGCGGAAGCCCTTGGCCCGGTCGATCGCCGCCGAGGCGCCGACGGCGCCAGAGATCTCGACGACGTTCTTCTTGGCGCTGTCCTTCAGGAGGTCGCACATCGCGGCGGCGGCCTTCTGGCCCTCGAGATCGAAGTCCGACCCGATGTAGGTGAAGTAGTTCGAGGGGTCGGCGTTGATGCGCCGATCCTCGAGGATGAAGACCTTACCGGCAGCCTTGGCATCCGCGAGGCACTTGTCATAGCCGGTGACGTCGAGCGCCGCGAGGATGATCACGTTGACGGACGGGTCCTGGACGAACTGCTCGCACGCCGTGACCTGGTTCTCGAGCTTGTTCTGCGCGTCGTAGAACTTGAGGTTGATGCCCTGCTGCTGCGCGGTCTCCTTGAAGGAGGCAGTGTTCGCTGCGCGCCAGCCGCTCTCGGACCCGGTCTGGATGAAGCCGACCGTCATGTCCTTGTAGGTCTTCATGGCCGCCGCGGTCGCCGGTGCTGCCGTCGCCGGTGCTGCCGTCGCCGGGTGCTGCCGTCGCGGGTGCCGCAGTCGGGGCAGCGGCGCTCGGAGTCGTGCGTCCCGCCGGACGAGCACGCGACGACGAGGAGGGCCGCCGCCGCCGTCAGGGCGATCCGCGGGAATGCTGCCAGCTTGGTCATTCGTCTGGTCTCCCTTTCTGTGTGTTCCGGGTGCTGAGCCTCGGGGGAGCATTCCCGGATGGGGTATCGCCTGTTTCGGGGTGGACGTGGTCCCCGAAGGTTGACTGGGGCCGTCGGTCGACGCCGTCAGGTCAGTCCGGTGTCAGACGGTTCCACGGGCCATCGGCACCTCCTCCAGGATGGCCGTACGGAAGCGGATCCCCGGCTCACAACGGGCAACGACTGTCGCGGGCGGCTGACGGCGTGGACGCACGCAGGCGGGTCCCGCACGCGGGAGCAGGACGGGAGCGGCGCCCAACGACAATGCCATCTGCATGGATCCCGAGGACTGCCTGGTCAGTGTTCCGAACCCGAGGTTGCGCAACTCCGCGGCCTCTGTTACCGTTCCCGTTATCGCTAACGGGACCGATAACGCCGCGGACCGTAACATCGATGGCGCCGGTTCGTCAAGAGCGATTTGCAGATCCGGGGGACGCGACGAGGGCCCATGTCAGCTCGACGCAGGATCACGATCAAGGAGGTCGCACAGGCGGCCGGCGTGTCGACGCAGACGGTGTCGCGCGTCCTGAACAACCGGCCGGACGTGCGCAGCAGACACGTACGATCGCGTGCAGCGGATCATCGCCGACACGGGCTATGCCCCCAACCTCTTCGCGCGAAGCCTGACCCAGGGCCGCAGCCACATCCTCGGCGTGGCCGCGTACGGGTTCGAGTACTTCGGCCCGTCGCGGCTCTTGACCGGGATCGAGCGGCAGGCCGCGGATACGGGCTACGCGATCTCGCTCAGTCTCGTTCACCGGCCGGAGACTGCTGATGTCGATGAGGTCATCAGCGAGCTCGTCGGACGCCAGGTGGACGGCATCATCTGGGCAATTCCCGAGGTCGGCGGCAATCGCGCGTGGTCGCACGAGCACAGCCCCGATCTGGGGGTGCCGGTCACGCTGCTTGGAGGCATGGCCGGTGAGACGTATTGGCCGTCGATCAGCATTGACAACCGGGCGATCGGCCGTATCGCCACCGAGCATCTGCTCGCCGGCGGGGCGAGGCGTGTGGCGATCGTGACCGGACCACTCGACTGGTGGGAGGCACAGGGGCGCCTCGAGGGCTGGCGGGAGACCCTCGATGCCAACGGGATCGGCGAACCGGACCGGCGCGTCGTCGAGGGTGATTGGGGCGCGATGAGCGGCGAGCGCGCACTCGTCCGACTCCTGGAAGAGTTCCCGGACATGGATGCGGTGTTCGCGAGCAACGACCAGATGGCCCTCGGAGTGCTACACGGTCTTCACCGGGCAGGTCGACGGATCCCTGACGACATATCGGTGGTCGGCGTCGATGACATTCCCGAGTCCTCGCACTTCTGGCCGTCATTGACGACGGTTCACCAACCTCTTCAGGATGCGGGTGCCCTGGCCGTCGACGAGATGGATCGATGGATCCGACTTGCGGGTTCAAGACGTGAGCGCGATCGGGATCCCCGGGCAGCGGCGGTCACGCTGCTCGAGCCCAGGCTCGTCGTACGGATGAGCAGCCGGCCCGTGACCACGGATCCTCCCGTCCCCGGAAGCCGGCTCGAACCGTCGGCGTAGGGATCCACGGCCGTCCTCGGCCACATGGTCTCGGCAGGGGTTCAGCGATCAGCCAGATCGGGACACCGGACAGCCACGCCGTCTTGCACCACGGAAGCGCCAACCGGCGGCCCGGGTCTTGACCGGCCCGCGGGTCACCGCAATGCCTCCGTTTGACGGGGCACGCACACTAGAATGCCCCGCCCAGGCCCGGCGTCACGGGCCGCACATCGACGAGGCTCGAGCGGTGAGCGATCCGACTGATCCCGGCCAGGACGTTCCGGCACCGCCGCCGGCCGAGCCTCCCTTCGCGGCCCCCGCCCCGCCTGCGACCGAGCCCTCGGGCCAGCCCGAGCCCCCGGGGCAGCCCGAGCCTTCGGCCCAGCCCGAGCCCCCGGGGCAGCCCGAGCCTTCGGCCCAGCCGCTGCCGCCCGCCCAGCCCCTGCCCCCGGCGCCCGTGCCGGTGGCACCGATTCCGGCGGCAGCCGCGCCCTGGGCCCCGGCACCTCCGGCCCAATCCAGGTCGGGCATGCGCCTCCTCGGGCTGTGCTGCCTCCTGTCGATCGCGATCTTCGCGGCGATTGCGCTGCTCTCCATCGTGGCGCTGATCTTCGTGGGCGGCCAGGTGAGCACCATCCTGTCCACCACCGGCCGGTCTCTCGAAACCACCGAGCCGACCATGGCCCTGCCAACGGCCGCGGCTCCCGCGGGGTCCGGGGCGACGTCGATGCCGACGCTGACACCAGTGACCACGCTGGCGCCGGTGGTGGCGGAGTCCGAGAAGCCGCTGCCGTCATTGCTCTCGGAGCTGCCGCACCAGGCCCCCGAGGTCGAGGCGCTGGCGCCGGCCACCGTCGACGGCCGCGATCTCTCGATCTGGTCCGTCAAGGGCGACACCTGGCTGGAGGTGGCCGGAATGACACCGGGAGAGATTTCCACGGTTCGCAAGACGGTCGCCGAGGCGGGCGTCTCCCTCGACGACGTCGCGCAGGTCATCGCCGGCCGCTCCTCGGTGGAGGAGGATCCCCCGTACTTCGTCTACATCTACCGGATCCCGCCCGGTGCGAGCGACGCGGTCCTCCCCCTGGCCATCGGCACGGCCGGCTTCAAGAACGGCCTCGACCCGAGCCAGTTCCAGACGTCGACCCTCGGCGGCAAGCAGGTCTATGTCGGCACCGAGGACATGCTCGACCAGTCGGAGCACCAGCGCGGCCGGCCCTACTGGTACGAGATCGACGACCAGACGCTCGCGATCGTGGTCACGGACAAGGAGGACTGGGCGATCGACGCCCTCCGGCAGCTGCCCTGACCCGGCCGCCACCGGGATCGGACGGCCGTCACCGCCGCAGGTCGTCGCCCAGCTCGTCCCGGAGCTCCGAGTAGGCCGCGAGGCACAGGTCCGCCGGGTCCGGAGACCGGAGCTGGACGCAGACGTGGTCGGCTCCCGCGTCCAGGTGCTCCCGGACCCGGCGCGCGATCGCGGCCGCGTCGCCCTGGACCACCACGGCGTCGAGCAGCCGGTCGCTGCCGCCGCCCGCGAGGTCGTCCTCCGACCAGCCGAGGCGCCGGAGGTTGTTCGCGTAGTTCACCGACGCGAGGTAGCGGGTGGCGAAGGCGCGGGCGGTCTCGCGGCCACGGGCCCCGTCCGTGTCCAGGACGGCCGAGACCTCGACGGCGAGCACCGGGTCCGCCCCGAGCCGCTCGCGCGCGATGCGGGTGTGCTCGACCGGCACGAAGTACGGGTGGGCGCCGTCGGCCCGCTCGGCGGCGAGGTCCAGCATCCGCGGCCCCAGCGCGGCGAGGACCACCGGCGGTCGGTCGGGGAGGGCCGGCCCGCTCCAGGCGGCCGCGTCCATCGCATCGAGGTAGGCCGACATGGTCTCGATCGGGCGCCCGTAGGTTCCGCCGCGCGCCGCGACCGACGGGGCGTGGCTCACGCCGATGCCCAGCACGAACCGCCCGGGGTAGGCTTCCGCGAGCGTCCTCGCCCCGCTGATCATCGCCGCCGCGTCGCGGGCGTAGATGTTCGCGATCCCGGTCGCGACGACCATCCTCGGGCCGGCGGCCAGGAGCAGGGCGGCATGCGACAGCGCCTCCTTGCTCCCGATGCTCTCCGGGAACCACGTGGCGGCGTAGCCCATGCCGCCGTACGCCGTGATCGCCGCCTGCTCGTCGGCGGCCGTGTTCGCCTGCAGCCCGAAGCTCCAGACCCCGATCCTGCCGAGGCTCGCTCGGAGGGCGTCTCGTCGTGTCGTCATGGATGCGAGTCTAGCCTCATCGACGGGTTCGCGCGCCGCCGTGTCCGCCGTCGGCCGTCGTCACGCGTTCCGCCGCCGCGGTCGCCGCGGCGCTCTCGCCGTCCGACCGGAGCCGAGGGTCTGGCGCGGGCGTAGGATCAACCCATGGGACTCCAGACGCAACCAGGGGCGACACGGTCCAGCCGTGACGTGGTCATGGCCGCGCTCGTCCCAATCGCCGTTGCCGTCGCGTTGCTCGTCCTCGCCACGGTCGCCGCCTTCGCGCTCGAGCAGCTCCTGGGTGTCGCCGACGCGTCGCCCGTCTACCTCCTGGCGGTCGTCGTGGTCGCCGGGCTGTTCGGGGCGTGGCCCGCCGTCGCGGTGTCGGTGGTCGCCGTCCTCCTCTACGACTTCCTGTTCACCGTGCCCCGCTTCACCCTGGTCGTCGCCGACCCCCAGGAATGGCTCAGCCTCCTGCTGTTCCTGGCCGTGGCGGTCGTGATCGGACGCCTCGCGGCACTCCTCCGGGAGCGCGCCGATACCGCGGACCGGCGTCTCCTGGAGGCGCTCGCCCTGGTGGCGATCAGCCGCGAGATCGCCACGGCGATCTCCGTCGAGGACGCGGCCCGCGAGATCGTCGAGATCCTGTGTCGCGACACGGAGATGCGACGGGTCTGGATCACGCTCGATGAGGCCGCCGGGCCGGACGCCACGCCGCTCGCCGACGCCGGGGGACCCGCCCGCGGCCCGTTCCCGGAGCCCTGGATCCTCCTCCGCCGGCCGGGTGACGAGGCCGCCGAGTGGGCGAGGGTCAGCACCACGACGCCCGTCGAGCGACCACCGAGCGAGGACGTCGCCGGGATGGTCCTGTACGCCGTGCCGATCGAGACGGAGACCGGGCCGCTCGGGTGCGTCTGGGCGACACGGGACCTCGAGGATCCCCGGCCGGGACGCGGTGCGCGCCGGATCCTCGCGATGGCCGCAGACCAGCTCGGCCTGGCGTTGGTGGGGGAGCAGCTCCGCGACGAGGTGACGCAGACGGAGATCGACCGCGCGAGCGACAGGCTCAAGGGTGCCCTCCTGGATTCCGTGTCGCACGACCTGCGGACGCCGCTGTCGAGCATCCGGGCGATCGCGGGCATCCTCATGGACCCGGAGGCAGAACCGGGACCCTCGGAGCGCCGGGAGCTCGCGGCGGCGATCGACCTCGAGGCCGCGCGGCTCGGCGAGCTCGTCCGCAGCCTTCTCGACGTCAGCCGCGTCCAGGCCGGCGCGCTGCGGCCGACGCTGGAGCTGTTCGAGCTCGGTGAGCTCGTGGATGGGACCCTGTCGCGTGCGCCGCTCCTCGCGGGACGACCGATCGAGGTCACCCTCGACGACGACCTGCCGCTCGTCCTCGTCGATGCGGTCATGTTCGATTCGGCTCTCGCCAACGTGCTCGACAATGCCGCCCGGTACGCGCCGCCCCCGGCCCCCATCCGGATCACCGCTCGTGCAGTGTCGGAGGCGGACGAGGCCCGCCCCGGCGGCGGGGCCCGCTCCGTCTGCGACAGGGCTCGCCCAGGCGGACCCGGGGCCGTCTGCCGGCGTCGAGCTCGTCGTCGACGACGGCGGGCCGGGCGTCCCGCCCGAGGAGCTGCCCCTGCTGTTCGAGCGGTTCCATCGCGTACCGGCCGGCGGCGAACCGGCCCGCCACGGCCTCGGCGTCGGCATGACGATCGTGCGCGGCTTCCTCGAGGCGATGGGCGCGACGGTCGAGCTGGCCTCGTCGGATCTCGGCGGGCTGGCGGTCAGGATCGTCCTGAGAGCCGCGGCGAGCCCCGAGCCTCTCGCGCGCGGTCTCGAGGGCGCCACGCGCATCGCGCCCGGGTCGCCGCAGGCGGAGACGCAGCTTGGGTGAGCCGGTCGTCCTGATCATCGAGGACGACGACGCCACCCGGCAGGCGCTCGGGGCCAACCTGTCGGCCCACGGCTTTCGCGTGGCGGAGGCGGGTGACGCGGCGGCCGCCCTCCGACGGTGGGAGGCGGGGCGGCCCGACCTCGTGATCCTGGACCTGGGGCTGCCCGACATGGACGGGACCGGGGTCATCGGCCGGTTCCGCCGTGACGCGACGACGCCGATCCTCGTGCTCTCGGCGCGGGACCGCGAGGAGGACAAGATCCGGGCCCTCGAGGCGGGTGCGGACGACTACGTGGTGAAGCCGTTCGGCGTCGGCGAGCTCCGGGCGCGCATCGGGGCGCTGCTCCGACGCGCCGGCGGGCCAGCCGCCGACCCGGCCGGGATCGTGTTCATCGGCCCGGTCGTGCTCGACGTCGCCCGGCGGGCCGTGACGGTGCACGGCCAGGCGCTCGACCTGACGCCCCACGAGTACGAGCTCCTCAAGGTGATGCTGAGCAACCCGGGGCGCCTCCTCACCCGCGGGCGGCTCCTGCGCTCTGTCTGGGGAACCGCCTACACGGACGAGGGCCACTATCTCCACGTCTACGTGTCGCGGCTGCGGAGGAAGCTCGCGGCCGCCGATCCCAGCGGCTGGGTCAGGGGTCTCATCGTCGCGGAGCCCGGCGTGGGCTACCGGATCGGCGAGGCCGACAGGTCTCCGGACTGACGGCGCCTGGCGGGCGGGCGGCCACATACGAAGTCTTGAGCGCCTGTTGAGCGCGCAGCCGGCCGCCGACCCTCGTCGCCTCTTGGGTGCGGCGGCTACGTTGGTGGACATGGATGCAGTCACCAGGTCCGCGTCCCGTGCCGACGCTGCCGTATGCGACTGCCGGACGGCTCGCCGATCGGCCTTCGAGCACAACCTCGTTGCGGCGGCGATCGCGGGTGGCCGGTACCCGGAGGTCGACGTCGTCAACTCATACCGACTGCGCCGTCGTGGTCGCGCCGGGAGTGCGCGACGTCATCGGAGGAGCGTCCGCACGGGCTCGCGGTCCGTCGCCGGTGAGCGATGAGCACCCGTCACCGGACCCGCCGTCGCTGAAACGCGGCACGAAGCCCGGCGATCGCCGCGGCCGTCGTGGCCCGGCCCGAGGCCCGCTACTTCCGCTACGGTCCGGACGCCGGCACGATCGTGGCCAAGCCTGCCGCGATCCGGCCGCAGACGCTGCCCGGACGGGTCGGGTTCGGGGCCCGTCGCGTCCTGTTCGGCAGGGTCCTCTCCTCCCACGAGGAGCTCGAGCAGCGCCTGCCCAAGTGGAAGGCGCTCGCGGTCTTCTCCAGCGACGTGATGAGCTCGGTCGCCTACGCGACCGAGGCGAGCATGTTCACGCTGCTCGCCGTGGGCACGATCGCATTCATCTACCTCATGCCCATCTCCGTCCTGATCGTCGCGCTGCTGTTCCTGGTGACCTTCTCCTACCGCCAGACGATCAGGGCATACCCGAGCGGCGGCGGCAGCTACATCGTCGCCCGCTCCAATCTCGGCGTGATCCCGGGCCTGGTGGCGGCCGGCGCGCTCCTGACCGACTACGTCCTCACGGTCGCCGTCAGCGTGTCGAGCGGCGTGTTCAACCTCGCGTCCGCCCTGCCTGCGCTCCAGGACTTCACGGTGCCGTTGATCGTCATCTCGATCCTCGTGGTGATGGCGGTCAACCTGCGCGGCATCAGCGAGAGCGGGTCGATCTTCGCCCTCCCGACCTACATCTTCATCGCCAGCGTCGTGCTGCTCGTCGGGGTCGGGGTGACCAGGACCCTGCTCGGCGAGCCGCCCGTCGTCACCGGGGTGACTCCTCTGGCGGTGCCGGTCGGAGACGATGAGCCTGCTCCTGCTCATGCGCGCCTTCGCCGACGGCTGCAGCGCGATGACCGGGACCGAGGCGATCTCCAACGGGACGCCCGCGTTCAAGCCACCGGAGTGGAAGAACGCCCAGACGACGATGGTGGCGATGGCCTCATCCTGGCGGTCGTCTTCCTGGGGATCTCGTACCTGGCCGGCGTCAGCGGTGCGGTCCCGAGCGAGCACGAGTCCGTGCTGTCCCAGATCGGCGAGGCGGTCTTCGGGACCGGGCCGATCTACTACGTCCTCATCTTCTCCACGATGGGGATCCTCGTCCTCGCGGCGCAGACCAGCTTCGCCGACTTCCCGCGGCTCGCCTCGATCCTGGCGCGCGACGGGTTCATGCCCCGCCAGTTCTCCTTCCGGGGCGAGCGCCTCGCGTTCAACTCCGGGATCGTCGCGCTCGCGGTGATCGCGATCGTCGTCGTCGTCGCGTTCCGGGGGAGGGTGGAGGCGCTCATCCCGCTGTACGCCATCGGCGTGTTCACGGCCTTCACGCTGTCCCAGGCCGGCATGGTGCGGCACTGGCTCACGGAGCGCGAGGAAGGCTGGCGGCGGAGCGCGATCATCAACGGCGTCGGCGCCGTCGCGACCGGGATCGTCGCCGTCGTCTTCGCCATCGCGAAGTTCGGCCTCGGGGCCTGGGTCGTGATCATCATCGTGCCGATCCTGGTGATCGCGATGCTCCTCATCCATCGCGAATACCGGGACGCGGAGCAGGAGCTCCACGTCCGCGACGACAGCGTCATCAGCCGGCCGACCCGGCGCCAGCGCGTCATCGTGCCGATGCAGGAGATGCGGCGCGACGTCGTCCAGGCGATCAAGTTCGGGCTGACCATGTCGGACGAGGTGGTCGTCGTGCACGTCACCGACGATCTCGGGACGGCGGAGGACCTGCGCGAGAGGTTCCAGCGGCAGGTCCCGGGCGTGGAGCTGGTCATCGTCGAGTCGCCGTACCGCGAGCTCGTCCAGCCGCTGATCCGCTACCTGGAGGTCACGTCCGCCCGCCACTCGGACGCCGTGACCATCGTCCTGGTGCCGGAGCGGATCATCACCCACTGGTGGGAACGCCTGCTCTACAACCAGAACGCGCATCGCATCCGCGATGCCCTCACGGGCCACCCGGGGATCCTGGTCGCGGACGTCCCGTACCGCTGGTCGGGCTGAGGCGACCGGGGCGGGGCTTGGCTCATGGTGGCCGGACTTGGCGCGGCCGTGTTTGGCGTGGCCGGGCGGCGGGGCCAACTCCCATCCACCCATGGCACGGGTGTTGTCGCGACGTCCCGCCAGTTGTCGCGACGTCCCGCCAGTCGCCGCGGTCATCGGGGCCGCGTCCGAGCGTGGGTGGGGTCCCGGCCCGTCCCCGACCCGCGCGTGCACCCGTCAGATGGGTGGTCGCTCGAGTCGGCGGGCCCGGACCTGCGCGAGTACCCGCCCCATGGGTACCTGCCCTCATCGGCGGCCCGTGGCGGGCGTCAGCACCCATGTCACGGGTGGCTGATCAGGTCGCCCCAGATAACACCCGTGGTGTGGGTGAATGGTCGCGCCGAGCGGACAGCGGACCCGACGCGCCCACGCGCCGAAGTGCCGAGGCCTCACCCACGCGCCGAATGCCGGGCCTCGGCGCCGCGCCTCAGCCGCTCCAGCCGCTCCAGCCCGCCCGGCCTGGGCGTCCAGGCAGCGCCGTCGTCAGGTGTGGCTGCCAGCCCCCACGACGTGCACCTCGACGTCCGGCATCCGGGCCACGATCCGGTCAACGAGGGGGCGCTCCCTCAGCCGGCGCAGCGCCGGCTGCTCGGCGTGCGGGATGACGACGTGGGTTGCGCCCCGGGCGCGGACGACCTGCTCCAGGGCCGCGACGACGTCGGTCGTCTCCACCCGGACGACCTCGGCGCCCAGGTCGACTGCGTCATCCAGGGCCTCCTGCCGGTCGCGCCTCCGGTCGAACGGCTCCGTGTCCGACGCCGGGGTCTCGGCGACGACCGCGATGAGGCCGCCGCGGAGCGTGCTGGCGAGCGCCGCCGCGCGGCGGACGGCGCGTCCCGACGCCGGGCCCCCGTCGACGAGGACCAGCACCTGCTCCGAGACCAGCGGGACGAGGCGCCCGACGAGGCGGTCCTCCAGCTGCCCCTCGACGCGCCGGGCGACGAGCCGCAGGGAGATCTCGCGGAGCGCGGTCAGGTTCGACTCCGTGAAGAAGCGGTCCAGGGCCACCTGGGCACGATCGGGCGGGTAGACGTTGCCGTGGCGCATGCGCTGGCGCAGGGCATGCGGGGTCATGTCCACGAGCTCGATCTCGTCGGCAACGTCGATGACCTCGTCGGGCAGGCGCTCGTTGACGGGGGCGCCGGTGATCGTGGCGACGGCATCCGCGAGGGTGTCGAGGTGCTGGACGTTCATGGTCGTCACGACGTGGATGCCGGCGTCCCGGATGAGCTCCACGTCCTCCCAGCGCTTCGCGCGCTCCGATCCCGGGACGTTGGTGTGGGCCAGCTCGTCGATCAGCGCCACGGTGGGCGCCCGCGCGATGACGGCAGCCGTGTCCATCTCCTCGACCACGACGCCCCGGTACTCGATCCGCCGTCGCGGGACGATCTCCAGCCCGTCGAGGAGCTCCAGGGTGTGCTGCCGTCCGTGCGCCTCCACGAACCCGACGACGAGGTCGGTGCCACGGGCGACGCGGCGGTGTCCCTCCTCCAGCATCCTGAACGTCTTGCCCACGCCGGGAGCCATGCCCAGGTAGATCCGCAGGTGGCCGCGGCCGTCCATGGTCTCCGAACGGATGCGTGCCAGCATCTCGTCCGCGCTGGGGCGGACGTCGAACGCGTCGCGCTCGTGGTCGGTCACGTCGTCACTTCGTCACTTCAGCAGGCCGTCCAGGTCCAGGTTGAGCGCAAGCACGTTCACCCTGGGCTGGCCGAGAAACGCGAGCAAGGGCTGTTCGGTATGGCGCGCGACGGCCGCACGGACGTCGTCCTCGGACATGCCGCGGGCCGAGGCGACCCGGGCGACCTGGTACTCCGCGCCGTCCGGGCTGATGTCCGGGTCCAGGCCCGAGGCGGAGGTCGTCACGAGGTCCACCGGGACCGGCCCGCCGCCGTTCGCGGCACGCAGGCGGTCGACGTCGGCCGTCACCCGGTCGATGAGCTTCTGGTTGGTCGGCCCGAGGTTCGAGCCGGCCGACCCGCTCGCGTCGTAGCCGCACGGGTTGTCATCGGTGGCTCCGGCCGCCGACGGCCGGCCCCAGAAGTACTTGTCCTGGTCGAAGCACTGGCCGATCAGGCTCGACCCGACGGTCGTCCCGTCGGCCACGATCAGCGAGCCGTTGGCCTGCGACGGGAAGGCGAGCTGGGCCACGGCCGTGACGACGGCCGGGTAGGCGACGCCGGTGACCAGGGTCAGCGCGACCAGCAGCGCGAACGCGGGCCAGATGTAGTGACGGAGGAAGCGAGTCATCGGGCAGTCCTAGGCGAGGTGGAGGGCGGTCACGACGAGGTCGATCGCCTTGATCCCGAGGAACGGGGCGATGATCCCACCGAGGCCGTAGATGAGGAGGTTGCGCTGCAGCAGATCGCTGGCCGGGGCAGGCCGGAAGCCGACGCCGCGGAGGGCGATCGGGATCAGCGCCACGATGATCAGCGCGTTGAAGATGACCGCGGACAGGATCGCGCTCTGCGGCGTCGAGAGGCCCATGACGTTGAGCGCGTCCAGCTCCGGGTAGACGGTGACGAACATCGCCGGCAGGATCGCGAAGTACTTCGCGACGTCGTTGGCGATCGAGAAGGTCGTGATCGAGCCGCGCGTGATGAGCAGCTGCTTCCCGATCGCGATGACCTCGAGCAGCTTGGTCGGGTCGGAGTCGAGGTCGACCATGTTGGCCGCCTCCTTCGCCGCCGAGGTGCCGCTGTTCATGGCAAGCCCGACGTCGGCCTGGGCCAGCGCCGGGGCGTCGTTCGTACCGTCGCCCGTCATCGCCACGAGGTGGCCCTCGGCCTGCTGCCCCCGGATGTAGGCGATCTTGTCCTCGGGCTTGGCCTGCGCGACGAAGTCGTCGACGCCGGCCTCGCGGGCGATCGTCGCCGCGGTCAGCGGGTTGTCGCCGGTGATCATGACCGTCTTCACGCCCATCCGGCGGAACTCGGCGAACCGCTCGGCGAGGCCCGGCTTGACGGTGTCCTTGAGCTCGATCAGGCCGATGGCCGTGCCGTCGCGGCGGATCGCCAGGGGTGTGGCACCCCGGCCGGCGACCTCGTCGGTCTCCTTGCGGATCTCGGCCGGCAGGCCGCCCGGGACGTCCTGCTCGATGGCGTCGACGGCACCCTTCAGGACGCGCTCCCCGGTCACCAGGACGACGCCGCTGGCGCGGGTCTCGGCGCTGAACGGCTGCTCCTCGGCGATCCGAGCGTCGATCGCGGCCAGGCCCGCCTCGTCGCCGTCGCCGCCGGGGCGGCCGAGCTCCCTCAGCCGCGCGCGGGCGAGCGTGACGATCGAGCGGCCTTCGGGGGTCTCGTCGCGAAGCGACGCGATGAGCGCAGCCTCGAGCGCATCGGCCTCGGAGATCCCGGGCGCCGGCATGATCGCCGAGGCGAGCCGGTTGCCGAGGGTGATCGTGCCCGTCTTGTCGAGCAGGATCACGTCGACGTCCCCGGACGCCTCGACCGCGCGCCCGCTCATCGCGAGCACGTTGAACCGCGCGACGCGGTCCATGCCCGCGATGCCGATCGCCGACAGCAGGCCGCCGATCGTGGTCGGGATGAGGCACACCAGGAGGGCCACGAGGGCCACCGTGTTGACCGTTGCCCCCGCGTACTCCCCGAATGGTCGGAGCGTGACCGTGGCCATCAGGAACACGATCGTCAGGCCGGCGAGCAGGATCGACAGGGCGATCTCGTTCGGCGTGCGCTGGCGCTTGGCGCCCTCGACGAGGGCGATCATCCGGTCGAGGAACGTCTCGCCCGGATCCGCCGTCACGCGGATCACCAGGCTGTCGCTGGTGAGGGTCGTGCCGCCGGTCACCGAGCTGCGGATGTCAGTGCCGGGCTCCTTGAGGACGGGCGCGGACTCGCCGGTGATCGCGGCCTCGTTGACGTACGCGACACCCTCGATGACGTCGCCGTCGCCCGGGATCGTCTCGCCCTCGTTGACGACGATGACGTCGCCCCGGCGGAGCTCCGAGGAGCCGACGTCCGTGAGCGAGCCCTCGGCCGTCCGGCGATGCGCGATTGTCTCCGAGCGCGTCTTGCGCAGCGTGGCCGCCTGGGCGCGGCCGCGCGCCTCGGCGATCGCCTCGGCGTAGGTGGCGAACAGGACTGTGAACCACAGCCAGGCCGCGATCTGGATCGTGAACCCCTGGCCCGCGCCGGCCGGGATCTCCTGGACGCCGGTGGCGTTGGCGAACGTGGTGAGGGTCACGAGCACGGCGGTGAGCTCGACGACGAACATCACCGGGTTCTTGATGAGGAGGCGGGGGTCCAGCTTGCGGAAGGCGTGGGGGATCGCCGAGCGGAGGAGCTCGGGGTCGAACACGCCCCGCGGCCGCGGGGGCTCACCGGAGGGCTTGGCCCCGCGGAGGGTCACGTTGCGCTGGAAGCGCCGCGTGCCGCGGCCGAGGTCGACCGTGCGCAGGAGGGTGTGTCTCGCTCATGGGATCAGAAGACCTTTCCGGCGTTCTGGAGGAGCTGCTCGACGATCGGTCCCAGGGACAGGGCCGGGAAGAACGTGAGCGCGCCGACGATGATCACGACGCCGACGAGGAGGACGCTCCACAGGACGCCGGTGGTGGGGAAGGTGCCGAGCGAGGGCGCGACCCGCCGCTTGGCGGCCATCGAGCCCGCGAGGGCGAGGATCGGGACGATCATCCCGTAGCGCCCGATGAGCATCGCGAACCCGCCGGTGACGTTGTAGAACGGCGTGTTGCCGGTCAGGCCCGCGAATGCCGAGCCGTTGTTGCCCGTCTGGCTCGAGAACGCGTACAGGATCTCGCTGAAGCCGTGCGGACCCGGGTTCAGGGGTCCGGCCAGCCCCTCCGGGATCACCGACGCGATGGCGGTGAAGCCGAGGATGCTCGCGCCGAGGACGAGGGCGACGAGCATCGCCATCTTGATCTCGAACGACTCGACCTTCTTGCCCAGGTACTCGGGCGTCCGCCCCACCATCAGCCCGGCGATGAACACCGCGAGGATGGCGCCGATGACCAGCATCCCGTACAGGCCGGCGCCGATGCCGCCCGGGCGTGACCTCGCCGAGCTCGATGTTGAACAGCGGGACGAGGCCCCCGAGCGGCTGGAAGCTGTCGTGCCAGGAGTTGATGGCCCCGGTGCTGGTGCCCGTGGTGACGGCCGCGAACAGCCCGCCGACCGCGGCCCCGAAGCGGGTCTCCTTGCCCTCCATGTTGCCGAGGGCCTGGTTGACGCGTGTCGGGGAACAGGGGGTTGCCGCCGGCCTCCTTGAGCATCGCGACCACGATGCCGACGACCAGGATCCCGGCCATCGCGCCGAAGATCGTCCAGCCCTGGCGCTGGTTGCCCGCATACCGCCCGAACGCGTACGTCAGCGAGAAGGGCAGCAGCAGGATCGCGAACATCTCCAGCCAGTTCGTCAGCGCCGGTCGGGCTCTCGAACGGGTGCGAGGAGTTCGCGTTCAGGAACCCGCCGCCGTTGTTGCCCAGCTCCTTGATCCACTCCTGCGAGGCGATCGGCCCGAGCGCGATGCGTCTGCGTCCCACCCTGCAGCCCGGTCGCCACCTGCGAGGGGTTCCAGGTCTGGGGCACGCCCTGCCACACGAGCACGAGCGCGCCGATGAGCGAGATCGGCAGGAGGACGTACAGGACCCCGCGCGTCAGGTCGACCCAGAAGTTGCCGAGCGTCCTGCTGCTCTTGCGTGTCAGCCCACGGACGAGGGCGATCGCGATGGCCATGCCGGTGGCGGCAGAGGTGAAGTTGCGCACGGCGAGCACGGCGGCCTGGGTCAGGTAGGTCGCGCCGGTCTCGCCCGAGTAGTTCTGCCAGTTCGTGTTCGTCTCGAAGCTCACCGACGTGTTGAACGCGAGGTCCGGCGACATCGCCGGGATGCCACCCTGGTTCAGCGGCAGCACGTCCTGCAGCCGGAACACGATGTAGCCGCTGACGATCGCGATGATCGCCATCACGAGCACCGCGATCGTGTAGCCCTTCCAGCCCTGCTCGTCGCTCTCGTCGACGCCGCAGACGCGGTACACCAGGCGCTCGACCGGTCGCAGGAACGGGCTCAGGAAGACGCGCTCGCCCTCCATCACGCGATGGATGTACCGCCCGACGAACGGCGTCGCGATCAGGATCGCGAGCGCCAGGGTCGCGAAGGTCAGGAAATCCCCGAGGGCCATGATGATCAGAAGTCCTCCGGGCGCAGCAGGGCCCACAGGAGGTAGATGAAGGTGAACGCCGCCATCAGGGCGGCGAGCACGTCGATGGGGCTCATGCGCGCACCCTGTCGCAGAGCTCGAGGTAGCCCCAGAGCAGCACCACCACGGCGGCGCTGATGAGCAGGATCTGCAGGTCCGTCATACGTTGTCCTGGTCCCTCTCCAATTTGAGCAGCCTGTCGATCGTCGCCACCAGCGTGTCGAGCGCAAAGGGCTTGGGCAGGAATCCGGCGCAGCCGAACTTCGCCAGCTGACGGGGGCTGACGGTCGTCGCGCTCGCGATCAGGACCGGTGGCGATCCTGCCTCCGCCAGCGCCGTGCCTCGGAGGAGCTGCCAGCCGGTGTCGCCCGGGAGGTTCAGGTCGAGCAGCACGACGCCCGGGCGCATGCCGCGCCCGAGCTCGGCCTCGGCCGCCTCGGCCGACCCGGCTTCCACGACCTCGTAGCCGAGGCCGCGCAGGTGTCGCGCGACGATCCGCCGGAGGCTCTCGTCGTCCTCGACCATGAGGATTGCCCAGCCGCGGTCAGGCATCGATCCGCTCGATCGCGAGGTCGGAGCCTGCGTCGTCCGCCAGCCACAGGGGGACAACGCGGACGCCTGCCTCGGCGGCGTACGCCCGAGCCTGCGGCAGGATCGCCTCCGCGAACCGCAGCCCGCCGAGGACGACTCGCGGCGACGAGCCCTCGGCGACCAGATCGATGGCCCCCCGGATGGTGGCCAGCTCGCGCTCGATCGCCAGCATCGTCAGCAGCCGGGAATCGTCCGGCGTGTCCTTCTCCATGCCTGGATCGTGCGCCGGGCCCCCAAGAGGCGCGGAGGGTCGAGGGTCCCGGCGGCCCTAAAGGACCTCTAAGGTTCCGGCGCGTGCAGGTCGCGGACGCGGTAGCCGACGCCCGGCTCGGTCACGATGAGGTCCCGCAGGGCCCCCTCGGGGTCGGCCGCGGCGAGCTTGCGCCGGACCTGGCTCACGTGGACGTAGACGTAGCTGCTCTCCGCCCCATAAGCCTCACCCCACACGGCGCGGAGGAGCCGGCCCTTGGTGACGAGGCGTCCCGCGTGGGTCAGCAGCACCCGCAGGATCTCGAACTCGCGCGGCGTGAGATCGACCCGTGTCCCGTTGACCAGCACCTCGTGGCGCGTGGCGTCGAACACGAGGGGGCCGGTCTCGATCCGGCCGCCTGCTCCCGCCACGGGGCCGGCCGCCCGTCGCAAGGCCACCCGGAGGCGTGCGTTCAGCTCGTCGACGCCGAACGGCTTGGTCACGTAGTCGTCGGCGCCACGCTCCAGCGCCTCGACCTTCTCGCGCTCCTCGTACCGCCCGGAAAGGATGACGATCGGGGTCGCGGCGTCCCGCCGGATCCGGCGCACGATGTCCAGGCCGTCCATGTCCGGCAGCCCGAGGTCCAGGAGCACGACGTCGGGCCGACGGGCCTCCCAGCGCGACAGCGCCGCCCGCCCGTCCTCGGCCTCGACCACGTGGTAGCCACGGCCGGCCAGCTCCCGCGCAAGCGCGGCACGGGTCTCGCGGTCGTCCTCCACGATGAGGACCACCGGGCCGGGCACCGTTGGACGCGTGACGATCATCCCGGTGTGGCAGCCACGCCGGCCGCGTCGGTGGCAGGCTCGCTGGCCGCCTCGGGGGCAGCGACGCCCGCGGCCTCGATGGCAGCCACGCCTGCCGCCTCGGCGACGCCGTCGATCCCGGGCGCTTCGGCGGCCCCGGGTGATCCGGGCGTTGGCCCGACCCCGGACGCCTCGGGCGCCTCCGCGGCCGGAGACTCCGCGTCGATGTGCCCGGCCGCCCCTGCGGCTCGCGGGAGGTCCAGGTCGAGCGCCAGCCCGCCGAGGGCGCTCGGGTCGCGCGGCGACACGGCCGCCCGTGGCCTCCACGAGGCCCTTCACGACGGCCAGGCCGACGCCGGTGCCGGAGCGTGATCCCCCGGCCGCCCCGGGAGCCCGGTAGAACTTCTCGAACAGCCGGGGCAGCGCCGTCGGCGGGACGCCCGGGCCGGCGTCCTCGACGGTCAGGCGCACCATCCGCCCGTCCGGCAGGGCCGTGGCGGTCAACCGGATCCGCGTGCCGGCCGGCGTGTACTTGATCGCGTTCTCGAGCGCGTTGGTCACGGCCGAGTCGAGGAAGACGGGGTCGGCCTCCACCGGCGGAGCCTCGAGGGCCACGTCGACCTGCCGGCCGGCCAGGCGGGGTCCGAACCGCTCGAGGGTCTGCCCGACGAGGTCATCGAGCTCGAAGACGTCCCGGTCGGCCTTCAGGGCGCCGGCCTCGATCCGGCTGAGGTCGAGCATGTTGGTGACCAGGCGGTTGAGGTACTCGACCTCCCGATCGATCGCGTCGGCGCTCTCGCGCTGGCCCTCCTCGTCCAGGTGGCCGCCGGGCCGGAGCGTCCCCGCGGCCGCGCGGATGGTGGCGAGCGGGGTGCGCAGGTCGTGCGACACGGACTGGAGGAGCGCCGACTTGATGGCGTCGCTCTGGCGGGCCACTTCCGCCGCCTGCGAGGCCGCCGCGAGCGCGTCGAGCGCCACGGCCTGACCCACCTGGTCCGCTGCCGCGGAGAGCAGCCTCGTCTCCGTGCCGTCCGGCTCCCCCTCGGCACGGTCCCGGAGAGCCCAGATCGACCCGAGGACGCGTCCGCCCGCCTCGATCCGCACCTGGTACGCATCCTGCGCGGCTGCCGCGCGACCCCGGCCGGGCGTCGGCTGGTGGACCCTCACCCATCGCGCCGGGACGTCTTCCGGCAGGCGTTGCAGGACCTGGTACAGCCCGGGGACGGCGGGGCGCCCCCCGCTGGACGAGTCGGCAGCGATCCGCTCCCTGGCCTCGTCGGGGCCCAGCGCGATCCACACCCGGGCCATCGCGGTCTCCGCCGCGAGGGTTCGCGCGATCGTCGGGAGGACGGCCTGCGTCGACGATCGAGTCGCCAGCTCCCGGCTCACCCGGAACAGCGCGATCGCCTCCCGCTCCCGCTCCCGGGCCTGGTCGGCGCGCGCGCGCTGGAGGGCCGCCAGCTGTCCCACGATGATCCCCGTGAACAGGAGCAGCACGAGGTTCAGCCATTCCCCGGGATCGGAGACCGTGAACGTCAGGAGCGGCTGGATGAACAGGAAGTCGTACAGGAGGAAGGCCGCCGCCGCCGCGGCGATCGCGCCGACCGTCCCGGCGACGAACGCCGTCGTGACCACGGCCGCCAGGTACACGACCGAGGCGTTGGGCACGCCGGCCACGTTCTGGAGGAGAGCGATGGCGACCGTCGCCACGGCGAGGGAGCCGATGCTCACGATGACCGGGCGGACGAAGCGACGACGGGCCGGGCGGCGCATGGCGACCAGTATGGGCCCGGCCGGGAGAGGTCGGGGCGCGGGCGCGGAGGGCCGGGCGCGCGGGCCGTGCCCGGCTCGCGCCGTGCGCCTGCGCCCGAACGCTAGGGGTGGACGGGCTCGATGTCGATCGCCCGGACGCGGCGCGAGCGCCCATCGTCCGTGCGGACGGTCGCCGCCGGGATCACGCCGGTCGTCAGCGCGATGACCGTGGCCAGCTCGCCGGCGTAGAGGCCGCCCCCGCCGATCCGGACCCGATCGCCCACGGAGAGGTCGGTGCGACCCTCGAGGGCGGTCATGTCGATCGTGGTGGCCGGCGTCCGGTTGCCGCGGGGGTCACCGGGAACCAGCGGGTTCCGGGCTCCCTTCGTGGCTGTCTTGGCCACCGGATAGTTCACCTTGCGTTTGCGCACTGCGGTCGTCGGACCTCCCTGGGAAGATTGAGGCGGCTTTCGCCGCGCGCTCCGGGATCGGCCCGTCGTGGACGTCGCGGAGATGGTCGAGAGCGTCACGCAGGGCGGCTGACGCCACTTCGTGGCGGGGTCGCGGTGCGGCCGTTGGCACATAGGGTATCCGACCCGCGGCCGATTACCCACCTCCATGTCCGACTACCCAACACCACGCGACCCCGCATGGGCGGGTTAAGGCCGCTTGCGGCGGTACGATCACGGACCTGTGATCCGGCGTGCGTCCGGATGCGACCGCCACCCGGAGCGCGTCATGTCCCTCGCCGACTTTCCTCGCCACCCGCTGCTGTTCGGCCCCTCGCCGATCCAGCGCCTCGACCGCCTGTCGGCGCACCTCGGCGGAGCGACCGTGTGGGCGAAGCGCGAGGACTGCAACTCCGGGCTGGCCTTCGGCGGCAACAAGGTCCGCAAGCTGGAGTACCTGTTGGCGGAGGCGCTGGCACAGGGCTGCGACACGCTCGTGTCCATCGGGGGCGTGCAGTCGAACCACACCCGCCAGGTCGCAGCGGTGGCCGCCCACGCTGGCCTGGAGTGTGTGCTGGTCCAGGAGAGCTGGGTCGACTGGCCGGACGTCACCTATGACCGGGTCGGCAACATCCTCCTGTCGCGGTTGATGGGCGCCGATGTCCGGCTCGTGAAGGCGGGTTTCGGCATCGGGTTCAAGGAGAGCTGGGAGCGGGCGCTCGCCGACGTCGTGGCACGGGGCGGCAAGCCGTACGCGATCCCTGCCGGCGCCTCGGACCATCCCCTCGGTGGGCACGGCTTCGCCGGTTGGGCTTTCGAGGTGGAGGAGCAGGAGCGGGTGCTCGGAGTCTTCTTCGACACGATCATCGTGTGCTCCGTGACCGGCTCGACGCAGGCGGGGATGATCGCCGGGTTCGCGGTGCTCGAGGATGCCGGCGGTCGACCGCGGCGCGTGATCGGCATCGACGGGTCCGCGACGCCCGCGGAGACCAGGGACCAGGTCGGCCGGATCGCGCGCCGGACGGCCGCCGCGATCGGCCTCGGCCGGGAAATCCACGAGGACGAGATCGTCCTCGACGACCGGTACCACGCCGGCGTGTACGGGATCCCGGACGCGGGGACGCTGGATGCGATGCGCCTCGTCGCGCGGCTCGAGGGGATGATCACCGACCCGGTGTACGAGGGGAAGTCGATGGCCGGGCTGATCGACCTGGTCGTCCGGGGCGAGATCGGGCGCGGTTCCAACGTCCTCTACGCCCACCTGGGCGGGCAGCCGGCGATCAACGGCTACGCGTCGCTGTTCAGCTGAAGGCGCGGCCCCTCAGCGGGTGGGTCATGACGGTCCTCGGGCCGGCGCTCAGCCTCAGCCGCCGGTCGCCGCGGCGGCGGGAGCGATGACCTCGGGCGTGAGGTCGCGGTGCGGACCCTCGACCAACACCTCGCCCGACGCCTCGGCTCCGGTCGCGGTGTCGATGACGACGTAGGAATGATGGATCTCGACGATCCCGGTCGCGAGCGTCGTGCCCACGGCGCAGTACCTGGTGGCCGACAGCTCGATCGCCCGGCTGACCGCCTCGACGTCCACGCCCACGCCCTCCACGACGTGGGTGACGTCCATGCGCGTGAACGCGTTCGGGTAGGCGTCCATCTGGGTGCCGCCGACCTCGATCCGGTAGCCGCTGACGGCCTGGCGCTTCTTGCGCAGGATCGAGGCCACGTCCATGCCCGTGCAGCCCGCGAGCGCGACGGGGAGGAGCTCGGAGGGGCGCATGCCCGTGTTGCCATCGCCGTTGTCGAGGACGATCGAGTGCCCGCTGCCCGCGCTGGCGATGAAGCGGAGGCCGTCGCCGTCGAGGGTGACGATCGCGGTCTTGAGGGCCATGGTTTGAGACTCCGTGTGGGTGGCCGGGTCGTGTCCGATCCGGGTGTGGGTTGTTATCAGGTCGCTATCAGGTCGCCGGCGAAGGCGGGACTGCCAGGCCGGTGACCCGACTGGCGTCGACGGCGAGGCCGGGCCGGACCAGGAGACGCCGGTCGACGATGGTCCCGACGATGTCGCAGGCGTCGAGGATCGCGGGCTCCGCGAGCCGGTACCGGACGGACGCCCCCTCGCGACGCCCGTCGACGAGTCCGGCGGCGCGGAGGACGGCGAGGTGCTGGCTGGCGTTCGGGAGCGAGACCCCGAGGACCGCCGCGAGGTCACCGACGCTCCGCTCCCCGTCGCGCAGGGCGTGGAGGAGCCGGAGACGCTTGGGGTCGGTCAGGACCTTGCAGATCTCGGCGTGGAGCCGGTATCGCTCGACGTCGCCATTGCTTGTCACCGGGGTAGCATACGCCTAATTGCGCAATTGCGCAACTAGCAGAATTCCGACGGGTCGGGGGATCCGGTATCGCGGGGATCCGCGCTCCTGTGGCCGGCATCCGGGATCCCGTGGCAGCCTTCCGGGATCCGGGGTCGCGCTGTCATCGAATCGAAAGACGGCGGGCCGAAGATGGGGTCTCACACTGCGATCCAGGCGTCCCGAACCCGGAGATCGATCCATGCGCCACCCGCCCAGGCTCGCCGGCTCACTGCTCGGCCTCGCCGTGCTCGTCGGGGCCTGTGCCTCTTCGGCGTCTCCTGGCGTCCCCACGGCATCGTCGCCGGCCGTCCCGACGGCATCGTTGCCGGCCGCCCCGAGTGCCGTCGACCCGACGGCAGCGACGGCCGCCACCGCAGCCTCGCCCGGCACCGCCTGCGCCACCCCGGCCACCCCGACCACGGCGCAGACCGAGGGGCCGTACTACAAGGCCGGCGCGCCGGCGTCGGCGGACCTCGTGACGGACGGCATGACGGGCACGCGCATCACGCTCACCGGCCTCGTCGTCGGCACGGACTGCACACCGCTGGCGAATGCGAAGGTCGAGATCTGGCAGGCCGATGCGAGCGGGACCTACGACAACAACGGTTACACGCTCAGGGGCTACGTCCTGACGGACGCATCGGGCCGCTACACGATCCGCACCATCGTCCCGGGTGAGTACCCGGGCCGCACCGAGCACATCCACGTGAAGATCACGCCCGAGGGCGGATCGACCCTCACGACCCAGCTGTACTTCCCGGGCACTGCGGCCAACGACAGCGACGGGATCTACAGCCCGGAGATGCTCCTCGACATCGCCCAGGACGGCGACGCGCTGATCGGCACGTTCACCTTCGTGATCGCCGCCTGACCCATAGCGGCGGTTGCCGCCCGGGACGAAGCCCGCCGACGCCGGGACGAATGCCGCCGACGCCGGGACGAAGGCCCGACGGTGGTGCGACGGTGGTGCGACGGCTCCGGGCGTCGTGGACCAGCCCGTGGCACGATCGCTCCCGCCATGGACGCCACCCTCTTCCGCAGCGCGCTCGCCGCCCGCGACCCCATCGTTCTCGACGGGGGTCTGGCCACCCAGCTGGAGGCCCAGGGCGCGGACCTGTCGGACCGCCTGTGGTCGGCGCGCATGCTGATCGAGGAGCCCGATTCGATCACGGCCGCGCACCTCGCCTTCTTCCGGGCGGGCGCCCGGGTCGCCACGACGGCCAGCTACCAGGCCACCTTCGAGGGTTTCGCGGCCCACGGGATCGACCACGCCGCGGCCGAGACCCTGCTTCGCCGGAGCGTCGATCTCGCGCTCGCCGCGCGCAGTCGCCACGAGCGCGAGCGTGCCGGTGGCGGCGACCCTGTCGCGGCGGCCGCTGTTCGTGGCCGCGTCCATCGGACCGTACGGGGCCATGCTCGCCGACGGCTCCGAGTACCGCGGCCACTACGGCCTGACGGTCGGGCAGCTCGCCGACTTCCACCGGGAGCGGCTGCGGGTCCTCGCGGGGACGAGCGCGGACGTCCTCGCCGTCGAGACGATCCCGGAGCTGGAGGAGGCTGTGGCCGTCGCCGGGCTCCTCGATGAGGTACCGGGTGCCGCCGCCTGGATCAGCTTCTCCTGTGCCGACGGCGCCCGGATCCGCGGGGGCGCGCCGATCGAGGAGGCAATCGAGGCCGTGTGCGACGCCCCCGGCGTGGTCGCGATCGGCGTGAACTGCACGGCGCCGGAGCATGCCGCCGAGCTCGTCGCCCGGATGCGGGCCGTGACGGCGCTGCCCATCGCCATCTACCCCAACAGCGGCGAGCGTTGGGACGCCGTCGCGCGTCGATGGACCGGGCGCGCGTCCGTCGGCGCCGACGGCGCTGCAGCCGCGCGTTGGGCCGCAGCCGGCGCGACGCTCATCGGCGGGTGCTGCCGGGTGAGCCCGTCCCAGGTCCGCTCGATGGCGAGCGCCCTCGCGGTCGACACCGATGTCTCGAGGGTCGAGGCGTGACAATGGGATCCGGACACACCTCACACCCCCGTTCCGGAGGTCTGCCATCGTGAAGCACGGTCTGGGCGTGCTGGCCCTCGCCCTGCTCTTCGCCGCGTGCGGCGGTGCCGACCTGCCGCCGCCCCAGGCCTCGCAGGCCGCCACGACTCCGCCTGCGACGCCGATGCCGGCCGGAACCTACACCTCGTCCGCTTTCCAGCCCGCGGTCACCTACACGGTGCCTGACGGCTGGGTGACCGTCGGCGATGCCGCCAAGTCCTTCCAGCTGAGTCCGGCGGACAGCGATATCGACGGCATCTACCTGTTCCGTGACGTGTCCGCGGCATCCCAGGACGCCACCTGCCCGACCAGGAGGAGCCCGGTGTCGGAAAGACTTCGACCGACCTGGTGAGGTGGATCCGCGGCCTGCCCGGGCTGACGGTGAGCAACCCAGGGATGGCGAGCATCGGCGGCCTCCCGGCGACGTCGATCGACGTGGGCATCAAGGATGGCTGGACGCAGTCCTGCGCGTTCGCGAACGGCAGCCCAACGGTGCCCCTCTTCTTCGGCGGGTCCGAGGGCTACCGTTGGATCGTCTACGGCACCGAGCGGATGCGCCTGTACATCGCGGATCTGCCGGGCGGTGGGACGCTCGTCGTCAACGTCGACACCGTCGACGGTCCCTACATCGACCAGCTGGTCGCGAAGGCGCTGCCGATCGTGAAGGGCATGACGTTCGCCACCGGTGCGGGCGCCTCGCCGGCCGCGCCGGCCGCGCCGTCCCCGTCGCCGGCCGCGCCGTCCCCGTCGCCGGCCGCGCCGGCCTCGCCGGCTGCGAGCGAGTCCGGCGCCCCAGCCTCGGGCGCGCCGTGACGGACGGCACGCGGATCCTGGCGCTCGTCCCGGGCTACGAGGAGGGTCCCCGGATCGCCGCCGTGGTGGAGGCGACCCTCCGCCACCTGCCGGTGCTGGTCGTGGACGACGGCTCGACGGACGACACGGCGGCCAACGCCGGGGAAGCCGGGGCCGAGGTCATCCGACAGCGCCCGAACCAGGGCAAGGGCGCGGCGCTCCGGGCCGGGTTTCGGCATGCGCTGGATGCCGGGTACGACGCGGTCGTCACCCTCGACGCGGACGGCCAGCACGACCCGGGCGAGATCCCGCAATTCGTCGCCGCCTTCGCGACCCCGGGAGCCTCCGGCCCCCGACCGGAGCTGATCGTCGGCCGCCGTGACTTCTCGCGCATGCCCCCCGTTCGCCGCCTGTCGAACACCGTCGGGACGGCGGCGTTCTCGTGGGCGGTCGGCCGGCACGTTCCCGACAACCAGTCCGGGTACCGGCTCCTGGGCCGCCGGCTGATGACCGCGATGCTCGACAGCCAGGAGACCGGCTTCGAGTTCGAGGTCGAGATGATCGCCGTGTGCATCCGCAGCGGGTGGACGCTGGATTGGGTGCCGATCTCGACGATCTACGCGGGCGCGCCCAGCCACGTGAAGCCGGTCGCGCACCTGCGGCACTTCGTCCGCGCAACCCGGGCGGCCCGACGTCTGGTCCGGGGCGGTTGACCGGCCCGTGCCGGAGGCGTCGTGTGATGATGCCGCCGTGAGCACGATCAGGGCCGGAATAAGGCGACTTCACCCGCCCTCTACCCGTCCTGAAGCGAGAGGCGTCATGCTGGTCTGAACCGACCATGCCTCGGTGTGTGCCCGCGAGCCCGAAAGACCGATGACCGACCCGAACGCCCAGCCAGTCCAGCCGGCCGGCCCCGTGCCCGCGGAGCCCTCGCCCGATCCCGAGCCGCACCAGCACGCGCCCGCCGCGAGCCCCGCGCCGATCGCGCCGCCGCCCGCCCCGGGACCCCTCGGCGCGACCCCACCCACGCGCTCCCGGAGCGGCATGACACTCGGCCTCGTCTCCGTGCTGGCCCCGGTCCTCGCGATCGTCGTCTTCTCGGCCGGCGTGTTCTTCGGGCACACCGGGCTTGCCCCGGACCAGGTCGTCCCGGCGGCGTCCGCGGCGGCCTCGGGGCCGGACGCGAACCTGGCGCTCGTCGAGGAGGCTTGGCACGCGATCCAGGACAACTACGTCGACGCGACGAACCTCGACGACCAGGAGCTCGCCTACGGCGCAATCCGGGGCATCGTTGGCGCGGTGGGGGACGAGGGACACACGTCGTTCATGACCGCCGGGCAGGTGAAGGCGTCCGAGCAGGAGCTGTCCGGAACGTTCGTCGGCATCGGCGTCCAGCTGTCCGGGGACGACAGCAAGCCCGTGGTTGGCGCGGTGATCCCGAACACGCCCGCCGAGGAGGCCGGCCTGAAGCGCGGGGACCAGATCCTCGCCGTGGACGGCAAGACGACGACCGGCGAGACGGTCGACCAGACCGTCGCCCGCGGTGCGCGGTCCGGAGGGCGAGCCCGTGGTCCTCACGATCGGGCGCAGCGGCGTCGCCGACTTCGATGTGAAGATCGTCCGCCGCAAGTTCGACCTCCCGCAGGTCAGCTGGGCCATGGTCCCCGGCAGGAAAGTCGCCCTGATCCGCCTGGAGCAGTTCTCGACCGGGGCGACGAAGGCCCTGCAGGACGCGATCACCAAGGCCAAGGCGGCCGGCGCGACCGCCATCATCTTCGACCTGCGCGCCAACCCGGGCGGCTACGTGAACGAGGCCGTCGGCGTCGCCAGCCAGTTCGTGCCGGACGGCATCGTCTACCAGGACGTTGACCGGTCGGGGAAGGAGAAGGACGCCCCCATCGAGCCCGGGGGGCTTGCCACCAGCATCCCGCTGGTGGTCCTCGCGGACGGCGACACCGCCAGCGCCGCGGAGATCGTCACCGGTGCGATCCAGGACGCGAAGCGTGGCCAGTTCGTCGGCGCCAAGACGTTCGGGACGGGGACGGTCCTGGGACGCTTCGACCTGGCCGACGGGTCCGCCCTGCGGATCGGCGTCGAGCGCTGGCTCACGCGGAATGGCCGCCCGATCTGGCACGAAGGCCTGGAGCCGGACGTGAAGGTCGAGCTGCCCGCGGCCGTCGACCGGGTCGTGCCGCAGCTGCTGCGCGACATGACCGCCGCGGAGCTGGCCTCGTCGAAGGACGCCCAGGTCCTCAAGGCACTCGACCTGCTCAAGGGCGACGGCTGAGACGCTGCTGTCGAGGGAACGTCGAAGGCCGCCGGCGGAGCCGGCGGCCTTCGATCCTTGGGTCCTGGGTGCAGGGAGCGGGGTTACCCGGTTCCCGTGCGTGAAGCCGCCACGTGACGGCTCCAGTCCGAGGTTCGTCCGTCGGGCATCACGGAGCTGCCGGTCCAACCGCAGATGCAGGTCACTTCCTGATCCCGGTGGCGGTACTCCGCGATGACGTGACGGCGAGGGTCCGGCTCAGCAGCCGGGCGCCGCGGCGGAAGCCCGTTGCCGGGCCGCCGAACCTCGGTCATCCGGTTCAGGCCCGGCGCTGCGCGAAGCACGCGCTGCAGTAGACGGGCTTCCCGGAGGTCGGCCGGAACGGGACCTCGGTCTGCTGGCCACAGGCCGAGCAGGTGGCCGCGAACATCTCGCGCGGCCCGCGCGAGCCGCCACCGCCGCTGCGGGAGCCGTAGCCGCCGCCGGAGCCGTAGCCGCCGCCGGAGCTGTAGCCGCCGCCGGAGCTGTAGCCGCCGCCGGCGCTGTCACCGCGCGAAGCCTTGCGGCTGGCGCGGCAGGACGGGCAGCGACGAGGTTCGGTGAACCCGCGCTCCGCGAAGAAATCCTGCTCGCTGGCAGTGAAGGTGAAGGACTGGCTGCAGTCAGCACAGGTGAGCGTCTTATCGACGTTCATGAACGATCCACTCCTCGTGGCGTGTGCGACGGTATCCGCGATCTGCCTCTGCGGAACCCGGGGAGGTGGTGGATCGAGTCTGCCGTGCTTAGGCTGGCGCCCAACGGTGGGGCGTCGCCGGAGCATACGCCATGTGGGGGATTACGCAAATATGCGTTTCGGCCTGACATGCCGGGACCGTCCCGTCGCGGCCGTCCGCCGGCCATTCCAGCGCAAGTCGAGCGCGTGCCGAGGATCCCTTCAGCCCTTGGCGGGCAGCGACCCAGCGTGGGCGATCGCCCGACCCAGCCACTCGTCCAGGGCGGCATCGTCCGCAACGATATCCGGCGGCAGCAGGGCATAGCCGCGCATCGTCCGGCCCTCCATCGGCGTGAACGGCGCCGATCCCGGCAACGCGAGAAGGGCGGCGAGATCCGCCTCGCCAAGCCGGACCATCCAGCCGTCCGCGAACAGGCCAGTCGCGAGGTTGCCGCCCACGAACAGAGCCGGGTAACCGAACATCTGCCGCCGCTGCGCGAGGGGCTGCCTCGCGGCCGCGGCCTCGAACCGCGCCACCAGCTCCGGCGGCGACTTCTCGAACTTCGGCATCGTCAACCTCCCACAACGCGCGGTCCGGGCGACGCCGCCCCACCGGCCAGGGATACCGCCCCACCGGTCGGGGACACCGCCCGACCGGTCGGCGTCACCACTCCACCGGCAGGCTCCGCCGTCGCCCCCTCGGCCACCCGGGCGGCCGGATCATCGGCAGGCTCGTCCGCCAGGTTCGGGCCCAGCCAGCGGGCGGCCTCGTCCAGGGCCATCCCCGCCCGCCGTGCGTAGTCCTCCAGCTGGTCACGCCCGATCCGCCCCAGGCCGAAGTAGTGGCTGCCCGGGATGCCAGAAGTACAGCCCCGAGACCGCGGCCGCCGGCAGCATCGCGTAGGACTCCGTGAGGTGGATCCCGGCCCGTGCTTCGGCGTCGAGCAGCCGGAACAGCGTCCCCTTGGCCGTGTGGTCCGGCGTGGCCGGGTAGCCGGGCGCCGGACGGATGCCCTGGTATCGCTCCGCGATGATGTCCTCGTTGGAGAGCGTCTCGTCCGCGGCGTAGCCCCAGAGCTCGCGGCGGACGAGCTCGTGCAGCCGCTCGGCGAAGGCCTCGGCAAGGCGGTCGGCGAGGGCCTTGGCCATGATCGACGCGTAGTCGTCGTGCTCGGCCTCGAACTGCCGGACCAGCGCGTCGAGGCCCAGGCCCGTCGTCACGGCGAATGCCCCGACGTGGTCCGCCACCCCGGCCGGACCGACGAAGTCCGCGACGGAGACGTTCGGCCGCCCGTCGGCCTTGGCCATCTGCTGGCGGAGCGCGTGGAGCCGCGCCGCCTCGACGGTTCGAGTCTCGTCCGTCCACAGCACGATGTCGTCGTCGGGCATGGCGTTGGCCGGCCAGAAGCCGACGACCGCCGACGCCCGGAGGAGGCCCTCGTCCACGATCCGGCGGAGCAGCGACACCGCATCGTCGTGGAGCTCCCGGGCATGGGGCCCGACGCGCGGGTCGTCGAAGATCGCGGGATACGCCCCGCGCAGCTCCCAGGTGGCGAAGAACGGCGTCCAGTCGATCCGCTCGACGAGCTCCGCCAGCGGGTATCTGTCCAGCGTACGCACGCCCAGGAACGAGGGCCGCGGCGGCGGCGTGCCCAGGAAGTCCAGCACGAGCCGGTTGGCACGGGCCCTTTCGATGGTCACCCGCAACTCCCGGCCCCGGCGTCCCTCGCGCTCCAGGCGCACCGCCTCGTACTCCGCGCGGATCCCCGCCGTGTAGGCATCGCGCCCTGCCCTGTCGAGGAGCGCCCCGGCCACGGCCACGGCGCGCGACGCGTCCGGGACGTGGATCACCGGCGCGGACCGGTTCGGGGCGATCTTCACCGCCGTGTGGACCCGCGACGTCGTCGCGCCGCCGATGAGCAGCGGGGTCGTGATGCCCTCGCGCTCCATCAGGGCCGCGACATGCGCCATCTCGTCGAGGGACGGGGTGATCAGCCCGGACAGGCCGATGATGTCTGCCTTGACCTCCTGCGCCGTCTCCAGGATCCGGGCCGCCGGCACCATGACCCCGAGGTCGACCACCTCGTAGTCGTTGCAGCCGAGCACGACCCCGACGATCGACTTGCCGATGTCGTGGACGTCGCCCTTGACGGTGGCCATGACGATCGTGCCCGCCCGGGTGCCGGTGCCCTCGCGGCCCGCCTCGAGGTAGGGGATCAGCACGGCCACGGCCTTCTTCATGACCCGGGCGCTCTTCACGACCTGCGGCAGGAACATCCTGCCGGCGCCGAACCGGTCGCCGACGATGTTCATGCCCGCCATGAGCGGGCCCTCGATCACGTCGAGCGGCTTCGCGGCGGCGAGCCGGGCCTCCTCCGTGTCCTCGGCGATCCAGGCGTCGATGCCCTCGACCAGGGCGTGGGTAAGGCGCTCGCCAACCGGGAGGTCCCGCCACGACGAGGTCGTCGGCATTGCGGGTGACGGCGGCCCCGCCCGCGTACCTCGGGGCGATCTCGAGGAGCCGGTCGGTGGCGTCCGGGCGGCGGTTGAGGACCACGTCCTCCACGCGCTCCAGCAGGTCCGAGTCGATGTCGTCGTACTGGGGGATGACCCCCGCGTTGACGATGGCCATGTCCAGGCCGGCCCGGATCGCGTGGTACAGGAAGACCGCGTGGATCGCCTCGCGGACCCGGTCGTTGCCGCGAAAGGCGAAGCTGACGTTGGAGACGCCGCCGCTGATCCGGACCCCGGGGAGGAGCGCCTTCAGCCTGCGGGTCGCCTCGAAGAACGACACCGCGTAGTCGGCATGCTCCTCGATGCCGGTGGCGATGGCGAAGATGTTCGGGTCGAGGATGATGTCCTGGTTCGCGAACCCCGCCTCCTCGGTGAGGATCCGGTGCGCGCGCCGGAGCACGCTCACGCGCCGCTCCACGGAGTCGGCCTGGCCCTGCTCGTCGAAGGCCATCACGACGGCCGCCGCCCCGTACCGGCGGCACAGCCGCGCCTGGCGCAGGAACTCGGCCTCCCCCTCCTTGAGCGAGATCGAGTTGACGACGCCCCGGCCCTGGAGCTGGCGGAGCCCCGCCTCGAGGACGGACCACTTCGAGCTGTCGACCATGAACGGGACGGCGGCGATGTCGGGTTCCGCGGCCAGCCGCCGCAGGAACCGGGTCATGGCGGCGACGCCATCGAGCATCGCCTCGTCCATGTTCACGTCCAGCAGGACGGCGCCGTTGGCGACCTGGTCCCGGGCGATCGCGACCGCCTCGTCCTCGCCCGGGTGGCCCGCGGCCAGGGCGTCGGCCATGAGGCGGGCGAACTTGCGCGAGCCGGTGACGTTGGTGCGCTCGCCGATGTTGACGAATGCGCCGCCGGGCATCGGGATCGCGAGCGGCTCGAGGCCGGCCAGGAGCGTCGCGTCCGTGCGGGAGGGAAGGACACGCGGCGCGACGCCGGCCACGGCCCGCGCGATGGCGGCGACGTGCTCCGGCGTGCTGCCGCAGCATCCGCCCGCCGCGTTGAGCGAGGCCCTCCCGGGCCCAGGCACCGATGGCGCCGGCCATCTGGTCGGGCGTCTCGTCGTAGCCGCCGAGCTCGTTGGGCAGGCCGGCGTTCGGGTAGCTGAGGAGGGGCACGTCCGCGAGGCGCGCGAGCTCCTCCACGTGGGCGTGCAGCTGGCGCGGCCCAAGGGCGCAGTTGAGGCCGACGAACATCGGGTCCGCGTGCCGCACGCTGGTCCAGAACGCCTCCAGCGTCTGACCCGAGAGGGTGCGGCCGGACGCGTCCACGATGGTCCCGGACACGATCACCGGGAGCCGGGTGCCCGCAGCGGCGAAGGCGTCCTCGAGGGCGAAGATCGCGGCCTTCGCGTTGAGGGTGTCGAAGATCGTCTCGATGAGCAGGATGTCCGCGCCGCCGGCGATCTGGCCCTCCGCCGCCTCCCGGTACGCAGCCGCCAGCTCCTCGAAGCCGACGTTGCGGGCCGCCGGGTCGTTCACGTCCGGGGAGATCGAGGCCGTGCGGTTGGTGGGACCGAGCGACCCCGCGACGAACCGCGGGCGGCCGTCCCCCCGCTCCGCCTCGTCGGCTGCCTCCCGGGCGAGACGGGCCGCGGCCTCGTTGATCTCGCGGGCCACGTCCTCGAGGCCGTAGTCGGCCTGGGCGATCCGGGTCGCCGTGAACGAGTTGGTGCTCACGATGTCGGCGCCGGCACGGAGGTACGCCGCGTGGACGGCCCGGACGGCGTCGGGACGGGTCAGGCACAGGAGGTCGTTGTCGCCCCGCAGGTCCCGCGGATGAGCCGCGAACCGCTCGCCCCGGAAGTCCGCCTCGGTGAACCGGTGGCGCTGGAGCATCGTGCCCATCGCGCCGTCGAGCACCAGGATGCGCTCCCGGACGATGTCCGGGAGAACCGCCAGGCGGGCGTCGCGCGTGAACGGTGAGGGGTGGCCGCGGGTGGTCATCGGAGCGCGAGTGTAGCGACAAATGCACCGGGCACCCCGACCGCGCCTCCCGTCCACGGGCGCATCCGGCCGCGACCCGCGACAAGCCCCGCAAGCCCCGCGACCCCGCCCACGCCATGTCGCTGGGGGCCGTCCGGACTCGCCCCGGAGTTCTTCCGACGCCGGCCGCAGGCCTTCCACGACGAGGCGGTGGTTCCGCCCGTCGCGACGAGCGTGCCCCTGCCGGGGACGGGAGGCCATGCGGCCTGACATCATGGGGGCAATCCGGGGGCGGCTCCCCGGTCAGTCACGGACCGGCCGCGACCCGGCGTCCCGCCGCGAGCCATCTCCAGAGGGGACCTGACCATGCGTATCCTGGTGATCGGGGCCGGCGGCGTCGGCACCGCGGCCGTGGCGATCGCGGCCCGCCGCGGGTTCTTCGAGCACATGGTGGTCGCGGACTACGACCCTGTCCGCGTGCAGCACGCCCTGGCCCAGGTGGACGGCGATGGCCGCTTCTCCGGCGCCCGCGTGGACGCCGGCGACGGAGGCGAGATTGTCGCGCTGATCCACGAGCACCGGATCACGAACGTCCTCAACGCAGTTGACCCGCGCTTCGTCATGCCGATCTTCGACGCCTGCCGCGCGGCGGGCGTGGACTACATGGACATGGCGATGTCGCTCTCGCACCCGCATCCGGAGCGCCCCTACGAGGAGATCGGCGAGAAGCTGGGTGACCGGCAGTTCGCCAGGGCGGGCGAGTGGGAGGCGGCGGGGCGGCTGGCACTGGTGGGCATGGGCGTGGAGCCCGGCCTGTCCGACATCTTCGCCCGGTACGCCCAGGACGAGCTGTTCAGCGAGATCGACGAGGCAGGGGTGCGCGACGCCGCCAACCTCACGGTGGACGGTTACGAGTTCGCCCCGTCGTTCTCGATCTGGACCACGATCGAGGAGTGCCTCAACCCGCCGGTCATCTGGGAGGAGGGACGCGGCTGGTACACGACGCCGCCCTTCAGCGAGCCCGAGACGTTCGACTTCCCGGAGGGCATCGGCCCTGTCGAGTGCGTGAACGTGGAGCACGAGGAGGTGCTCCTGATCCCGCGCTGGGTCAAGGCGAAGAGGGTCACCTTCAAGTACGGCCTGGGCGACGAGTTCATCAACGTCCTCAAGGTGCTCCACACCATCGGCCTCGACCGGACCGCACCGGTGACGGTGAAGGGTGTGCCCGTCTCGCCGCGCGACGTGGTGGCGGCGTGCCTCCCCGATCCGGCGGGCCTCGGCGACCGCATGCACGGGAAGACGTGCGCCGGCACCTGGGTCACGGGTCGCGGCAAGGACGGGGCGCCGCGTGCCGTGTACCTCTACCACGTGGTGGACAGCGACTGGTCCTGGAAGGAGTACGGCTCGCAGGCGGTGGTGTGGCAGACCGCGATCAACCCGATCGTCGGCCTGGAGCTGCTGGCGCGCGGCACATGGTCGGGCGCGGGCGTCCTGGGACCCGAGGCATTCGAGCCGAAGCCGTTCCTGGACCTCCTCGTCGAATACGGATCGCCCTGGGGGATGCGCGAAGAGGTGGCGCCCGCAGGCTGACGCGGATCGCGCCGGTCATCCGCCGGGCGACGTTCAGATCCGGTCGATCCGGCGTGGCGAGAGCCGCGGACCGCGGCGCGGCGCCTCGAACCCGGCGAGCTCCAGGAGCCGGGTCACCCGCCCGCGCTGGCCCCGGTACGGCTCCAGCAGCTCCAGCATCCGGTCGTCGGTCCCTCGTGGCTCGCCGGCCAGAGCCCACGCGACCATGCTCGGGATGTGGAAGTCACCCACGCTCACCGCGTCCGGGTCGCCGAGCGCACGGATCCCGACCTCGGCCGCGGTCCACGGCCCGATCCCGGGGAACGCCACCAGCGCCGCGTAGAAGGCTTCACGGGCGCCAGGCTGCGCCTCTGGACCGGCCGCGGCGGCGCCGAGGCGCTCGAGGCGGCCGGCGTCGCGGCACACCGCCCGGACGAGCTCTGCTCGGCGGCGCTCCAGCCCCAGCGGGTGGAACGCGTGATAGGGGAGCCCCGCCAGGACGCCCGGCGCCGGAGGGAGCCGCAGGCCGGGCGGCCCTGGAGCGTCCTCGCCGTATGTGCGCACGAGCCCGCGGAGGGTCCGGCTCGCCTCCGCTCCGGTGACCTTCTGTTCCACGATCGCAGGGACGAGGGCCTCGAGGACCGAACGGGTGCGCCCGATCCGGAGTCCGGGTGAGCGCCTGACGGCCGCCTCCACGGCCGGATGCTGCGGGACGAGCGCTCCCGGGTCGTCGTCCACGCCGAGGAGGCCCTCGAGGCCGGCGAGCGCCCAGGAGCTCCCGGGTCCCCAGGCCCTCGCCCGTGCCGATCCGTCACGCGCCTCGATGTACAGCGTTGCCGGCCCGTCCGGCGTCCGGGTCGCCCGCCAGGTGGAGCCGGAGACCTCGAACCGCATCGAGGGGTCGCCGCGGCCGCGGGCGTGGATGCCCAGGGTCAGGCGAAGGCTGTAGGGCGCCGGGAGCGGGACCTCACGCTCGGCGTCGGGCGGCCCGGGGGTGCGGTCCACGGTCGTTGCCCGGTGGCCGGCGCTACGGTCGCGGTTCGACCGGCGTCCGCCGCCCGGTTCGCGCCAGGAGCGAACCGAAGATCGCGTTCAGCCTGACGTGGACGGAGGTGCTCACGGCGGATCTCCCTGGGCGCGTCGCGGCTCGTGCGGGTCGGTCGACCCGTCTGGCCGGCGGTCGAAGGGTACGTCCCGCCGCGGCCATCCTGCCGACGATGGATCCGCCGCGACCCACTGGATCGCGACGGATTGGATGCTCCCTTAATGCCGGGGAAGACCGGCCGAATGCCAGATTTACCCAGACCGGTTAGCCTAGGCAGGCATCGTGCGAACCAGGATCATCGTCGCGATCGCGGCTCTCATTGCCGCGTCCGCCCTGGTCGCCGTTCCTGGACCCGCGGGATCGAGTGCCCCGAGCCCCGCCCGGATGGTTGATGCGGCCACGTTGACGGCCGTCTCGATTGCCCTGCCCGTCGGTTCATCGGCGACGACGATTCTCGAAACTGACGTGGCGCTCCGCTCGGCCGGATGGCTCGGGCCGAATTCGGCGATCGCGGAACCGGGCCTCTCAACCCCCGCGTCCCGACGGCCGGTCGTCCGCCAGCCGGTTGCCAAGGCGCACGTGTTCCACAAGAACTACTGGCGCTTCGACGGCAACATCAGCTGGTACGGTCCGGGGCTCTACGGGCACCGCACGGCCTGCGGCTACACCCTGACGCAGACGATCCGCGGCGTCGCCCACAGGTCGTTGCCGTGCGGGACGCGGATCACCTTCCGCAACCCCGCCAACGGCCGCCAGGTCACGGTGCCGGTGATCGACCGGGGACCGTACGTCTCGGGCCGCACCTGGGACATGTCGGCAGGACTCTGCGCCTACCTCGACCACTGCTACACGGGCTCCATCGAGTGGCGCTATGGGAAGCGCTCCGGCGGCTGACCCGAATTACCCTGGCAACCGCGAAGCGCGTCGACTGCCCTGGAAACCGGCCGGGCCCGGTCGGCGTCATGCTGTCCTGGCGTGGAACGGCCGCGCCCCCGAGTCGAGGCATCTTCTCGTGATCGCGCGTCCCCTCCCGTCCGCGCAACTCGTCGTCGCCTTTGCCGTCGCCCTGCTCGCCGCGGCCTGTGGCGGTGCCGGGGCCGCGCCATCACCGGCGTCCTCTACGTCCGCGTCATCGCCGGCTGCGGCGTCGGAATCGCCGGCTGCGGCGTCGGAGTCGCCGGCACCGTCGGAGTCGCCGTCGGCGACCGGCCACCGCCGGTCCCTCCGCCGCCGCGCTGCTGCTCGAGGTGACGAACGAGGGTGGCTTCATCAACCCGGCGGCCTCCATTGGGGCACTCCCCCAGGTGGTCGTGGAGACCGATGGCCGGATCCTGCTGCCGGCGCCCATGCCCGACGCATCCCAGCCCCTCGTGGCACCAGTCGAGGTCCGCGACACGGGTCCCGCGGGCGCGGCGGCGATCCTGGCCGCCATGCGCGCCGCGGGCCTCGACACGGAGGGCTCCGGTGGCGTCGCGGCCGACACGGGGTCGACGGTCTTCACCGCGGTCATCGACGGCGAGACGATCGTCTCCCGCTTCGCAGCCGGCGGGCCGGGTGGGCCAGGCGGGCCCGGAAGGCCTGGAGGCCCGGGTGTCCCCGGCGGGTCGGGCAGCCCGGATGCCTCGGGCGCCCCCGCCACGCCGGGCGCAGCCGCCTTCGCGCTGCTCGCCCGACTCACCGACCCTGGCGAGACCTGGGGTGCCGCGACCGCACCCGTGGCGGCGCCGTTCGTCCCGGACGCCTACCTCGTGTACGTGGCCCCGGCCGGCGCGGCAGGCGCCGACGTGGCCCGGTGGCCCCTTGCGGCCGCGCCAGAGGCGTTCGGCACGCCCACCCTCCCCGATCGAGGCGTCACGGGCCTGCGGTCCGGTGTCGTGACGGGGGCGGATGCCCGGGCGCTCGCGGAGGGTCTCGCGGGCCTGCCCGCGGGGAGCCCCGTGGCCTCCGGTGACATGGCGTGGTCGGTGTGGGTCCGGCCCGTCCTCCCGCACGAGACCGGCGGCTGACGCGGTCGCGCGGGCCGGGGCGGCTGGCACCGGGACCCAACCTGTGAGAATGCCCACCTCTGGCACATCCACCGCGGCCGTGGAGACCGTACATTCGTCGAGCAGGCGTCGTCTCCAGGCGCCCCAAGGTTGGAGGATCGAGTGGTCGCTGTGCGAAGCGTGACCCGACGATGACACGCCGGGACCGTGGGTCGCAGCGCGCTCGTGCCCGGCCCGCAGGCAACCTGGAACCGCCGCCGCGGCCCGGTGCACGCCCGTCCGAGCCTGTTCCCGAGCCCGGCTTCCGGGAGCAGCTGGAGCAAGCCAGCGTCCCCGCCCGCGCGCTTCTCCCACTGCGCCTGTTCTTCGGCGTGACGTTCCTCTACGCCGGGGTCGACAAGCTCCTGGACCCATCGTTCCTCGATGCGTCGGCCCCGTCCTCGATCGTGGGGCAGCTGGCCGCATTCGCGCGAGTCTCGCCCCTGGCGCCGCTCGTCCACATCGTCGAGCCCGTCGCGATCCCGGTGGGCCTGCTGATCGCGATCGCCGAGATCGCCATCGGGCTGGGGGCGCTCACCGGCCTCGCCTTCCGGCTCGCCGCCGCCGGCGGGGCAGCGCTCTCCATCCTGTTCTGGCTGACCGCCTCCTGGACCACGCACCCCTATTACTACGGCGCCGACCTGCCATACGCGTTCGGCTGGGTCACGCTCGCGCTCGCCGGGCACGGCGGGCTGCTGGTCCCGACATCCATCCGGGAGATCGGGAATCGCGCCACGGACGAGGGGCCGTGGGGCACGACTGCCGTTGGGGCCTCGAGCCTCCGGGATGGCCGTGGATCCGCCGAGGAGTCGTCTCCCGCGAGGCGGCTCGTGCTCCAGGCGGCCGTGCTCGCCGGGGCGTCGCTGGCAGTCGCGTCGCTCGCGGTGCCGCTGCGGTTCCTTCGACCGGCGCCAGCCGGCGACGGGTCGGCCTCGACGAATGGCGGCACCGGCACCCAGGGCGGGACGCCGAGGGGATCCCAGACACCGGCGGCCACCGCGGAGCCGGGAGCGACAGCCGCCGCCACGGCCGGGACCGCCCCCGGGGCCACGCCGTTCGTCGCCCAGGGTCTCACGGTGGCCTCGATCGCCAGCGTCGACAAGAGGGGCGCGGCCCGGATCCGGATCCCGATGGACGCCCCGTCGCCTTATCCGGCCGGCGACCCCGGGATCATCGTGAAGCTCCCGGACGGGACCTACGTCGCCTACGACGCAACCTGCACCCACGAGGGCTGCAAGGTCGGCTGGGACGCCCAGGACAACGTGCTGCTCTGCCCGTGCCATGGCGCGGCCTTCGACGCGGCCGACCACGGTGCCGTCCTCGGCGGACCGACGAACGTGCCGCTCCTCGAGCTGCCGATCGTCGTCGACCAGCAGGCGGGCACGATCAGCCTCCAGGCCTGAGAGGACGGCGCCGTCCCGTGGGACGGGCCGGCATCGGGAAAGCGCCCACGCGCCGTACCATCGCAGGGAGCCGCCACCATCCCGACCGCGGTCGGGAGCGACCCACGGGCGCGCACGCGAGGACGACGACATGACCTGGACGCTGGATCACTGGATCGATGGCCGATCCCACGCGCCGGCCGACGGCCGCTACCTCGACCGAACCAGCCCCGTCGACGGCACGCTCGTATGCCGCGTGGCCGACGGGAGCGCCGAGGATGTCGATGCCGCCGTCGCCTCGGCGTTGCGGGCCTTGCCTGACTGGCGCCGAACGTCGGCCGCCGTCCGCGGCCGTCTCCTGATCGAGGTCGCACGGCGCATCCGCGGGTCCGCGGAGTCGCTGATCGAGGAGGAGATCGCCGAGACCGGCAAGCCGCGCGGGACGGCCACCTCGGACGTCGAGGTGGCGGCGCAGTACTTCGAGTTCTACGGCGAGGTGATCAACGCGGTCAACGGCGAGACCATCGACCTCGGCGCCGACTACCACTCCTTCACCCGCAACGAGCCCATCGGGGTGGTGGGCGTGATCACTCCCTGGAACGTTCCGATCAACCAGGCCGCCCGCGCGGTCGCACCCGCGATCGCGGCCGGCAACACGGTGGTGCTCAAGCCGTCGTCGCTGACCTCCACGACCTCGATCCGTCTCGCCGCACTGTGCAAGGCGGCCGGCCTCCCGGATGGCGTCTACAACGTTCTCCTCGGGGGCGGTTCGACGACCGGCCCGGCCATCCTCACGCACCCGGACGTGCGCAAGGTCGCGTTCACGGGCTCGGTCGAGGTGGGCAGGGAGCTCGCTCATCTCGCCGCGGACCGGCTCATCCCGCTCACCCTCGAGCTCGGCGGCAAGAGCGCCAACATCGTGTTCGCGGACGCGGACCTCGACAAGGCGGCGACCTGGGCGACGATCGCCTTCACGAGCAACGCCGGCCAGGTCTGCTCGTCGGGCACCCGCCTCCTCGTCCAGCGCGACATCCACGACCGGTTCGTGGCCATGGTGGCGGAGCGGGCCTCGGCCCTCCGGCCGGGCGAGACGATCGGCCCCGTGATCAGCTCGGGGCAGTTCAGGACGATCCGCCACTACCTCGTCGGTCGCCGAGGGGGAAGGCGCCGTCGCCGTGACCGGGGGCACGACCGCGGTCGCCGACGACGCCCCGGGCCTGTTCATGCCGCCGACGGTCTACACCGGTGTCAGCAACAAGATGCAGATCGCCCAGGAGGAGGTATTCGGCCCCGTCCTGGTCGTGATCCCGTTCGACACCGACGAGGAGGCCGTCGCCATCGCCAACGACTCGCCGTACGGCCTGGTCGCGGGCGTCTGGACCCGCGACATCTCGAGGGCCCTCCGCGTGGCCGCGGAGATCGAGGCGGGTCAGGTGTTCGTCAACTCCTGGTGGTCGGGAGGCGTCCAGACGCCGTTCGGCGGCACCAAGCTGTCCGGCTACGGCCGCGAGAAGGGCGTCGAGGCGCTCCACCACTACACGCAGACCAAGTGCGTGACGGTGGCCCTTTGACGGCGTCGCCGGCCCGGGCGCCCGTCGACGCCGTCGTGTTCGACTGCGAAGCCGTCGTGTTCGACTGCGAAGCCGTCGTGTTCGACTGCGATGGTGTCCTCGTCGACTCGCTCGGCAGCGTGGACCGGGCGTGGACCCGGTGGGCGCTCGAGCTGGGGTTGGACCCGGTGGCCGTCCTCGGGGTGATCCACGGCCAGCCCACCCGTGACAGCGTCCCGACGCTCGTGCCGGCCTCCGACGTCGCGGCGGCGATCCGCCGCATCGACGCATGCGAGCTCGAGGACGTGGACTCCGTGACGGCGCTGCCGGGGACCGCAGGTCTCCTGGCCGCGATCCCGGCGGGTCGCTGGGGCGTGGTGACCTCCGCGTCGCGCGCACTGTTCTCGGCCCGCTTTGCCGCGGCCGGCCTCGCCGAGCCGGGCATCGTCGTGACCGCCGACGACGTGGCGCACGGCAAGCCCCACCCCGAGGGGTACACGGAGGCAATGCGACGGCTCGGGGTGGCCCCGGAACGCGCCGCGATCTTCGAGGACAGCAGCGGCGGGATCGCCGCCGCCATCGCTTCGGGGGCGGGCACCGTGATCCGCGTCGGCTCGGGCGAGCCCGGTGCCGGCGTGGCCGCCGTGGTCGCGGACCTGCGCAGCGTCGGCTGGCAGGATGGGCTCGTCCTGTATCCGGGCGGCGCCGGATCCGCGGGTCCGGATCCGCGGGTGACACCGTGAGCCCGACAGGCGGCGCCTCGTCCCAGCCGCGACCCGCGGTCGATCCGAGCCTGGCGCTCACGCCCTCGGCACCGTCCCGACGGTCGGGCGGATCAGCTCGATCCCGGCCCCCGCGAGCCCGGCCGAGAGCCGCCGCCGCATCTCGACCTCCACCTTCATCCGGCTCTCCGGTCGGACGCGGGCCGACAGCCTGATCGTGGCCCCGGCCGCCGTGAGGCTCGTCATGCCCGCATAGGCCGGCGGCTCGAGGAACAGCTCGGCGAAGGCAGGGTCGGCGGCAAGTTCGCGGGCCACGGCCTCGAGCACCGCGATGGCGGCCTCCAGGTCCCGTCCGCGACACCGTCGATGTTGACCATCGCCACCGCGAACGTGCGGGTCAGGTTCGCGGACGAGCGGACGATGCCGTTCGAGATCGAGTGCAGGACGCCGCGCGGGTCCCGCACGAGCGTCCGTCGGAGCCCGACCTCCTCCACGGTCCCCTCGACCGTCCCGATCTGGACGACGTCGCCCTTGAAGTACTGGCCCTCGAGCAGGATCAGGAGGCCCATGAGGTAGTCCAGCACGATGCTCTGCCCGGCGAGGGTGATCGCCGCGAACACGATGCCGAAGCCGGCCAGCACGGACCAGAGGTCGAACAGCCCGAGGATGACCGCGACGAGCGCCACGAGGACCGCGAGTCGGAGGAGCTTGACCAGCAGGTCTTCGAGCGTCGCGACGCGCTTGTCGATCTCGGCGGCGTGGGCAGGGTCCGAGCCAAGCGTCCGCGCCTGGGCCGCCATGGCGCGGACCAGGACCCGGTGGATCGCGGGCCGCGCCCACCGGTACATGAAGAGCAGGACGATGCAGACGAGCGCGATCACGATGCCGTGTGAGGCCAGCCATTCGGCCAGCTCGCCGCCTGGCGCGGTGAGTGAGGGCACGGGATCCGGTCCTACCGTCCGAGCGGCGCGAACGTCGCCGTGAAGTGCCGCAGCCGGGCCGGCTGCCTCGTGATCCGGTATCCGCGCAGGCTCGGGGATCGTGCGGCCACGTCGCGCGCAACCTCGATCACGTAATCGATGTGGCTCTGCGTGTACGTCCGGCGCGGGATCGCGAGGCGGACCAGGTCCATCGGCCCCGGCGTCTCAGACCCGTCGGGGTGGAGCCCGAACATGACGGTCCCGATCTCGCAGCCGCGGATGCCGCCCGCGCGGTACAGCTCCACGGCCAGCGCCTGGCCCGGGTATGCGAGGGGAGGGATGTGCGGGAGGAGAGCCCTGGCGTCCAGGTAGACGGCATGGCCGCCGAACGGCTGGACGCAGGGGATCCCGGACGCGACGAGAGCGTCGCCGAGGTAGGCCGTGGACTCGATCCGGTACCGCAGGTAGTCCTCGCTCACGACCTCCTTCAGGCCCTGCGCGATGGCCTCCAGGTCGCGCCCCGCCAGGCCACCATACGTCGGGAAGCCCTCGGTGAGGATCAGCAGGTTGCGGCAGCTCTCGGCGAGGCCGTCGTCGTTCAACGCGAGCCAGCCGCCGATATTCGCCATGCCGTCCTTCTTCGCGGACATCGTCATCCCGTCCGCCAGGCGCCCGATCTCGCGGATGATGTCCACCACCGGGCGGCTCTCCTGGCCGGGCTCCCGCGTCTTGATGAACCAGGCGTTCTCGGCGAACCGGCAGCCGTCGAGGAACAGGGGCTTGCCGTAGCGGTCGCAGACCGCGCGGATCGCTCTCAGGTTCTCCAGGCTGACCGGCTGGCCGCCGCCGGAATTGTTGGTGATCGTGACGACCACGACGGGGACGTCGTCACCCCGCGCTGCCAGGAGCGCCTCGAGCGCGGCGACATCCATGTTGCCCTTGAACGGGTGGATCAGGGCCGGCTGCCGCCCCTCGGCGATCACGAGGTCCACGGCCTCGGCGCCGGTGAACTCCACGTTGGCGCGCGTCGTGTCGAAGTGGGTGTTGTTGGGAATGACCTTGCCGGGCCCGCCGATCGCCGTGTAGAGGATCTTCTCGGCCGCGCGTCCCTGGTGGGTGGGGATGACGTGCCTGAACGGGAACAGGTCGCGCACGGCCTCCAGGAACACGAACCAGGAGGGGCTGCCGGCGTAGCTCTCGTCCCCGTGCTGGATGGCCGCCCATTGGTCCCGGCTCATGGCACCGGTACCGGAGTCGGTCAGCAGGTCGATCAGCACGTCGTCGGCGTGCAGGTTGAAGAGGTTCCAGCCGGCGCTCTCGAGGGCGCGCTCGCGCTCCGCCTCCGTGGTGAGCCGGACCGGCTCGACTGCGTGGATGCGGAACGGCTCGATGATCGTCTTCCAGCGATCCATCGCCGGAGGATACCCGCGCCAGGGGCGCGTCGGGCTCCGCCGTGGGGTCGGGGGACGTGAGGCCCCGGATCGTTCGAACACGGTGGTCTTCTCGCCTTCGTCCATTCAGCCGACGGTCAGCCAGACTGCCTCTTCCGCCGACCTCCCGTAGCGTCCAAGGTGCGACCCGGTGTTGGAGAGGACCGCGCGCTCGGTGTGCCAGCGCACGGCGTTGATCGACGCCTTGGCGAACAGGCCGTCTCCTGGGTCGTGGAACTCGGTGGCGGAGCTCATCGATCCGCGTGTTTACGGGGCGCCGAGCCAGGAGGGTCGGCCTGCGACGAGGTCGACCTCCGCCCAATAGCGCTCGAGCTCTTCGGTCAGGGGGACGACGCCGTTCTCGCCCGCCTCGATCAGCACTGTCACGTCGGGCCCGGTGTCGGATCTCGGGATCACCTGGGCCGTCGGCATGAGGCTCAGGCATTGCTCCTGGGTGGCCTGGCACACCGAGACGATCGGCTCGTTGAGCGAGTAGAAGCTGATGATCGGCGTGTCGTTACCCGAACTCAGGCCCGCGTCGATGAGGTTGGGCGGGGGCGTCGTCGGCAGGCGCCAGTCGGTGTCCGTCGGCAGGTCACGGGCGAGCGGCAGGGGCGGCAAGGTGCCACCCGGCGCCGCACACCCAGCCGCGACGGCCAGTCCGGCCCCGACGAGGGCGAGGAAGGAGACTCCGCGTCGCACCCGATGTGCAAGCGTGAAACGCGCCCATCCCGGCCGTCTCGATACCGGAGCCGGCGAGGAGTCACGCGCCACCATGGTCTTCCCCCCGAGCGTCAACTTCGGGACCAGCCTCTCGGACGGGCGACCTTCGGCATAGCGCCATCGGTCACGACGCTGGCCGACACTACGCCCCAGGGTGATCGCAAGGGGCCCCAGTCCGTCGCTCGCAACTCCCGCCCGGTGCGTGTCAGTCAACCGGTCAAGCGCCCACGACGGCACGGCTTCGACCGCCCGGACGACATGGCGGCACAGGGTGGATCGGGGCACGCCAGTCGCGATGGCGGCCTGGCGAGGGCCTAGGCCCTGGCGAGGCAGAGCCGCAGGGCTTCTCCGGATCTTGCGCTGGGGA
>CAVZML010000013.1:0-149538 GCA_963776395.1 uncultured Chloroflexia bacterium
GCGTTGACGACGACCGGCGTGATCCTGCTGACCCTCATCCGGCGCTCCACGCCGGGCGCAGGGCCGACGGCGGAAACACCCAGCGTTCGACGCTACCCGTCATCGGGTCACGGGACATCGTGAAACAAGAGGACCGGCCGCCGTCGACCATGAGGTTCGCGCCCGTCATGAAAGCCGCATTCGTCGGCGGCGAGGAAGGCGATCGCCGCGGCGACCTCCTCGGGCCGGCCGTCCGCCGCAGCGGATGGACGCCTCCGACCCGCCGTCGTCCGCGGCCGGGTCGGCGAAGGTGGCGAGGTAGTCGGGCGTGATCTGGGTGTCGACATAGCTGGGGCAGACCGCGTTGACGCGGATCCCGGCCGGCCGTATCCATGGCCAGCGCCCGCGTGACCCCGATGACCCCGTGCTTGGCCACGGGATAGGGAAAACAGCCGGGGATGATCTGGAACGCGTGCACGGACGCGACGTTCACGATCGAGCCCGCGCCCTTCTCGAGCATCGCCGGGAGCACGCGCGGTGGCGATACCAGACGCCGTCGAGATCGTCCCGAAGCACCGCCGCCAGAGCGCGTCGGTGACGTGAGCGGGTCGCCGAAGACCGCGATGCCCGCGTTGTTGACGAGCAGTCGGATGGTCCGAACTCGAGGCCACCCCTTGCGACCATGTCGTTCAGCCTGTCGGGGCGGTGACGTCGAGCCGGGCAACATTCCCCTCCACCACCCGACGCGAGATGGCCTGCGCGACCTGCTCACCCGCAGGGTCGATCATCCGATGACGACCGCGCGCGACCTCCGCGGCCAGCCGCCTGGCCGTGGCCTCACCGATACCGCGGGCGGCGCCGGTGACGATGGCGACCTGGCCTCGAACCGGCCCATCACGCCGGCCGCCAGACCTCGACGGGCGATCCGCCCGCGGCGGCCGAGCGATACATGGCGTCGATCAGCTCCACCGTCATCGCACCGATCACACCCGAGGAGTCGTTACGCCCCGGCCGTGGATGAGCTCGACGAACCGCGCGGGCGGGACCGTGCATTCGTAGTCGCCGTCGCCGGGCTGGACGGGAACCTCCGCGTGGCGCCCGTCGTGACGCCGGAGAACGGCACGTTCACGCTCCACGTCGATGAGGAGCACGCCTTCCGTGCCGAACAGGCGAAGGTCGACCTGGAACTTGTCGTTGTTCGGCAGGGTGGCCGCCCCGACACGATCCCGATCGCGCCACCCTCGAACTCGACGGTCGCTGCGTCGTACATGTCGACCGGTGCGTCGGCTTCGTCATCCGTGCCGACACGCGCTCCGCGCGGCGCCCAGTGAGCCAGAACAGCAGCGCGCCGGAATGGGAGATCTGCCCGTGCCCATACCCACCGCCCTGGTCCGGCGACTGCCAGGTCCTGGGATCGGGCGCCGAGATCGTGGGCGCCCAGGCGTCGGGCGGCGCGCCCGCGCCACCGAAGAACTCCTTGGTCGGCGATGCCATGTGGCACATCGCGTACTCGAGCTGTCCGATCCCGCCCGCCTCCACGAGGCGGCGAGCTGCCTGCAGGAACGGCTTGTAGTTCCACCCGTAGGCGACGATGAGCTCCCTGCCGACCGACACGGCCGTGTCGACGAGCTCCCAGGCTTGGGCAGCGTCGAGGGTCATGGGCTTCTCACAGAGCACGTGTGCTCCGGACCGCAGGGCCGCGAGGGCGTGCTCGTAGTGCAGGTGGTGAGGCGAGCTCACCACGATGCCGTCGAGCCCGAGCTCGAGGAGCTCTCGGTAGTCGGTGGTGGCGATGGGAAAGCCGAATGCCTCCTTGACCTGCGCAAGCAGCTGCGGGTTGGTCCGCGAGACCGCCACGAGCTCGACGTCATCGCGTGCGGCAAGGATCGGCATGTGGTTGACGGTCGCCCACCAGCCGGCTCCGATGAAGCCGATCCGAACCTTCGGCGGTTGTGCGCGCTCGTCCGCGACCATCACGCCCGCCTTCGTCCGACGAGGGTGCCCAGGCGCTCCCGGTAGTGGTCCAGGCCGACCGCCAGCAGCAGCACGGCGCCGCGGGCCAGGAACTGGTAGAACGCGGGAATCCTCGAGCAGGATCAGGCCGTTGCTGAGGGTGCCGAGCACCAGGACGCCGAGGAGGGTCCCGAACATCGAGCCGATGCCGCCCGAGAGCGACGTGCCGCCGAGGACGACCGCCGCGATCGCCGCGAGCTCGAGACCGGTGCCTGCGATCGGCTGGCCCGAGCCGAGGCGAGCCGTGAGCACGACGCCGCTGAGGCCGGCCAGGAGGCCGGACGCGGTGTACAGACCGACGCGGTACGCCGAGAGGTTGATGCCGGAGAGGCGTGCCGCTTCCGCATTGCCGCCCATGGCATAGATGTTGCGCCCGATCGTCGTGTACGCCAGCACGAGGTGACCGACGAGGAAGACGACCGCGAGCAGGATGATCGGGTTGGGAATCCCGAGCACCGCCCCGTTGCCCAGCCACGCGAACGTTGCGTCGGTCGCGCCGACAGCCTTGCCTTCGCCCACGATGTAGGTCAGGCCGAGGTAGATGGAGAGCGTGGCGAGCGTCACGATCAGCGCGTTGATCCGCAGCGTGGTGATGATCAGGCCGTTCGCGAGGCCGGCCAGTGCGCCGACCAGCAGTCCGGCCCCGACGCCCGCCGCGGCGCTGTGGGTCGCCGTCAGCACGAGAGCCGAGACCACGCCTGCCAGCGCGACGATCGAGCCCACGGAGATGTCGAGGCCGCCCGAGAGCATCACCAGCGTCTCGCCGGCGGCGACGATGCCCATCAGCGCGACGCCCACGAGGAGGTTGGCGATATTGGCCGGCGTGAGGAAGAACGGCGACGCGAGTGTCAGGACGGCGCACAGGACGACGAGCGCAGTCATCACGCCCCGCTGCTCGGGGGGAGCAGGCGGCGGGTCCAGGACAGGCGCCTGCGCGAGGCCGACGCCGGTGACGTTGCCGAGGCCGTCGCCGGGGCCATGCCCGGGGCCGATTCAGATGCGGTGGTGCTCACGCCACGACTCCCTCAGGTTGGACGGCGGACTCGGGAACCATGGCCAGCGCAAGGATCTCCTCCTCGGTGGCCTGTGATCCGGCCAGCTCCCCGGCGACCTTGCCGTCCCGCATCACAAGGATGCGATCGGCGAGGCCGATCAGCTCGATCAGCTCGGACGAGATCATGATGATCGCAATTCCGCTCGCGGCAAGCTGGCCGATCAGCGTGTAGATCTCGCTCTTGGCACCGATGTCGATGCCCCGGGTCGGCTCATCGAGGATGAGCACCGCGCGGCTTCATCGCGAGCGCACGAGCCAGCACGACCTTCTGCTGGTTGCCGCCGCTGAGATTGCCGACACGCTGATCCCGTCCCGGCGTCTTGATCCTGAGATCCCCGATGTAGCCGTCCACGAGGCTCGCCTCACGACGCCGGTCGATCCACGTGAATCGCGCGAGCCGGCCCTTCGCGGTCATCGAGATGTTCTCGCCGACCGACCGCTGGAGGACGAGCGCGTCGCGCTTGCGGTCCTCGGGACACAGCGCCACGCCCGCCTTGATCGCGTCGGCCGGTGCCTTGACCGCCACCTCGCGCCCGTCCACGGTGATCGTCCCCGACATCACGCGGTCGAGGCCGTAGATGCCCCGCGCGACTGCACTCCGCCCGGCGCCCATGAGCCCGGCCAATCCAACGACCTCGCCCGCCGCACGCTGAAGGTGATGTGTGACACGCGCTCCGTCGACAGGTCACTGATCTCGATCACCGGGTCGCCGGGCGTCCGGTCTGGACGGGTGAAGAGGCCGCCCACGTCGCGACCCACCATCATCCTGATCAGGGCCCTCTCGCTGGTGTCGGATGTCGCCACCGTGCCGACATGCCGCCCATCGCGCAACACCGTGATCCGGTCGCTCAGCTCCAGCACCTCGGCGAGCCGATGCGACACGTAGATGATCGCGACGCCGGTCTCGCGCAGGCGCCGGAGAACCGAGAACAGGTGCTCGACCTCGCGGGTGGAGAGTGACAGCTCGGCTCGTCAAGGGCGAGGATGCGTGCATCCGCGGCCAGGGCCTTGCCGATCTCGACCATCTGGCGCTGCGCCGTGCTGAGGCTCGAGACGAGGTCATCCGGCGAGAAGGCGCCGCCGATGCGATCGATCTCGCGCGCGGCCATCTGCCGCAGCCTCGGCCGATCGACGATCAGGCCTCGCTTGGGTAGTCGCCCGACGAACAGGTTCTCGGCGACGCTCACGCCGGGGACGAGGTTGGGCTCCTGGTAGATGACCCGGATTCCGCGGGCCAGGGCGTCATGAGGGCCGGTCATCTGGGCGCCGGCGCCCTCGACGATTGGTCTCGCCGCCGTCCGGCTTGTAGTCGCCGCCCAGGATCCGGAGCAGGGTGGACTTGCCTGCGCCGTTCTCGCCCATCAGCGCGTGGATCTCGCCGTGTTGGACGGAGAAGGACACCCCTTCGAGCGCGCGCACGCCCGGGAAGTCCTTGGTGATCCCGCTGAACTCGATCGCTGCGTTCATGTCCACCCGATGCTACGGGGATCCGCCCGCACGATGGCGCGGCGGATCCCCTCGATCGACGGGGCTGTGCCCTAACCGCCGAACACCTGCGCGGCGTTCTCCGGGGTGACCTTGATGCCATCTTGGAGAGACTCGGCAGGGATCGGAGTTCCGTTGGTCACGAAATCGAAGAGCTCTTGGGTGGCAACGGCGCCGTGCTTCTTCGAGTCGACGAAGAGGCTGCCACAGTAGGCCTTCGACTTCTTCTCAACCAGCTCGATCTTGGCCAGCGCGCCGTCCCCGAGCCCGACGCCGCACGAGCCTGCGTCCTTGGAGACCGCCTCGAGGGCTCGGACCGCGCCGACGACGCCCTCCTCGTTGCACGAGTAGACGAGCCAGTGCTTGACGTCCGGGTTCGCGGTGAGCAGGCCCTGCATCGCCTTCTGGCCACCGTCGGTGTTGGCGCCCTCGTAGTCCTGCGCCAGGATCGCGTCGGCCGTGAGGCCGGGGATTCCCGCGAGGATGGCTGCCTTCGAGGCGTCGGTCCGCTGGTTGCACACGTCGAGCGTGGAGAACGTGAGCGCCGCGACCTTCAACGAGTTGGGATCGCTCGGGTCAAACCACTTGCCGTCGTTCGCGAAGCCGGCCAGCATCGTGCCGACATCGGTGCCGATCTGCGTCGTGTTCATGCCCACGAACGGCGCGGGCTTGCCGTCGGTGGAGGTGATCGAGTCATCGACCGCGATCAGCGGGATCCCCGCGGCCTTGAGCTTGTCGATGACACCCGGGCCCAGCTTCTGGTCCGGGACGACCATGATGACGCCGCTCGCCTTCTGGGCGATGGCATTGTCCAGGTTCGACGACATGACGTTCGGGTCGAACTGGTTGTCGAGCGTGACGACCTTGATGCCGAGCTCCTTGCCCTTGTCCTCGGCGCCCTTGGCCTCGTTCTGGAACCATCCCTGGTCCATCCGCTTGTACATTCCGTAGACGGTGACGTCGGCCGCCGAGGCGGCGCTCGCCGGGGCTTGGGTGGCCGGGGCCTGGGTGGCCGGGGCCTGGGTGGCCGGGGCCTGCGTGGCCGGGGCCTGTGTCGCGGCGCTGCCCGAGCACGCCGACGCGGCGATCGCGAGCGTCGCGAGCAACGCCCCGAGCCGAACCTGCTTCATCATCTGGCCTGGTCTCCTCTCACTGCATCGTGGTGATCTGTTCGTGGGCCATTGCCGGCCCCTGTTCCGCCGACTCCGGCGGATCCCGCGTTCACGCACCCAATCGCCAGGCCACCTCGCTTTCGCGGCCCACGACCCGGACGACAACCTGCTGCCGTTCGAGTCGTTCGAGGTGCCCAAGGAGCGGGTAGCACAGGAGCTGGCTCGCGGCCTCCGGCCATTCGCCCAGCACGGGTCCGAGGCTCGCGACGAGCTCCGCGAGCGTCGATCCGGGGTGCGCAGCCAGCGCATCTCTGAGCACCTGATCCACCCGGTCGACGTACGCCAGGGTGTCGCCCAGGAAGGCTGCCGCGGCAGGCCCCTCGTAGGTCCCGTAGTGGCTCGTCAGGAGCAGCTCGATCGGCATGACCTGAAGCCGCGCGATGGTGGCGACGTACTCCTCGACGTACCGGTACGTGGGCGGGAATGCCGGTCGGCCATCGGCGAGGGGCACGGCCGTCCCCAGGACCGCGTCGCCAATCGCAAGCGAGCGGCCCCGCGGATCCCACACGCTCACGCTGCCGTGGGAGTGGCCGGGTGTGTGCACGATCTCCACGCTCCAGCCATCGCCCAGATGGATCTGCTCGCCGCCGAGCAGGACGGCATCAATGGGCACGGCATGGGCGTTGGCCCGGATCCAGGCCTTCGTGTCCTCGGTGTCGTCCAGGCCGTGGTCGGCCGCGAACTCCCCGTACCGGTCCGAGATCATCCGGTCGACATCCTCGACGAGCGAGCGATCTGCAGCGCCGCACATGAAGCGGGCGCGGGGCGCGACGGCTCGCAGCGCGGCGTTGCCGCCCATGTGGTCGAAGTCGCCGTGCGTGTTGACCACGGATCGTGATCGCGTCGGGACCCAGGGCGATGGTCCGGAGGTACGGCAGCAGGGTTCCGACGGGGTCGGCATCGAGTCCTGTGTCCACGAGCAGCGCGGCCTGACTGCCTACATACAGGTGCAGGGCATTGATCCGCTCCCCGAGCGGAGCGACGATCCTGTGGACTCCCGGTGCAATCAGCATCGCGAACTCCTACCGCCCGGCGAACTGCGGCGGGCGCTTGTCCTTGAATGCCGCGATCCCCTCCGCGGCGTCCTCGGTGGTGAAGCAGTAGGCGAACAGGTCGTTCTCCCACCTGAGCCCGACCTCGACCGACGTGCTTTCGGACATGCGGATGAGGTGCTTGACGAGCTGGGCGGCGATCGGTGCGTTCGCGGCGATCCGCTCCGCCAGGCTCCACGCGGTCGATTCGAGGTCCGCGTCCGCCACGAGCTCCTGGACGAGCCCGTCCCGGTGCGCGCGGCCGGCCTCGACGAGGTCGCCGGTGAGGACCATCTCCATCGCACGCCCGTACCCGACCAGGCGGGGAAGCAGCTGGGTGTTGCCCGCACCGCCGTGCCACCCGAGCTTGATCTCCCCGGCACCGAATGTTGCCGTCTCCGAAGCGACCCTGATATCGGACACCAGGGCGAGCTCAAGGCCGCCGCCGATGCAGTAGCCGCGGATCGCCGCGATCACGGGCACCCGGATGGACCAGATTGCCGTGCAGTAGTCGGCGCGGTTCCGCAGCTGCCAGTTCGTGCCGTAGTCGTCGAGGACCTTGACGTCGCTGCCCGGCCGAGAAGGCGCGCTCTCCGGCACCGGTGACGATGACCACGCGCGTGTCGTCGCTCGAATTCAGGTGGCCCGCGATGGCGAACAGCTGGCGACCCATCGCCGCGGTGACGGTGTTGAGCTTGCCCGGCCGGTTGAGGGTGATGCGGGCGATGTACCCCGTCGCGCTCGAGGACGAGGTCGTCGGAGCACAGGGTCTCGATGCGCTCCATCAGATGGCCCCGCCGGCACGCAGCGAGAGGATCCGCTCGGTCGTCGTACCCGAGCTCGCGAAGGACGGCCTCGGTGTGCTCTCCGAGCATCGGCGGCGGTGTCCGGATGGTGGCCGGCGTCGCCGACAGGTGCAGCGGCGGCGCTGGCATCCTGATCGCACCGTGAACCGGGTGCGTCACGCAGCCGATCATGCCGGTTGACGTGACGTGAGGATCCTCGCTGAGGGCCTTGTAGTCGTAGACCGGGCCGCCCAGAGCTTGTGTTCGGCGAAGATCTCGAGCCACGCTGCTGTGGTGCGGCTCGGCAGGATCGACTCGACGATCCCGTAGACCTCGTCGCGGTAGGTGGTCCCGTCATCCCAGGCCGTGAGCTGCTGCAGGCGCTCGTTGTCGAGCGCCACGCCCAACGTTGCGAGCGGCACCTGCGCCACGGTCATCCATCCGTCGGCGGTGCGGTACACGCCATACGGCGCCGTGACCCACGCGTGGGCGGAGTGGGCCTCTGTCCGCTCCGGCAGGAGCCCGAGGTTGAGGAATGTCGTGAGCTCCTGCGACTGGCAGTCCATCACGACCGCAAGCATGTTCACATCGACCTTCTGGCCGACACCTAGGCGCTCCCGCGCCAGGAGCGCCGCGAGGATGCCCACGGCGGCCTGGTACCCGGTCATCGCGTCGACCGCCCACAGGGCGCCGGGCATCGGCGGGTGGTCGCATCGCGCCCACCGAGAACAGCGATCCGCTGTAGCCCTGGACGACAAGGTCCTGGCCTGGCCGGTCGGCATACGGGCCGGTCTCGCCGTACCCGGAGATCGAGCAGTAGACCAGGCGGGGGTTGATCGAGCTCAGTCGCTCGTAGCCGGCGCCCAGCCGCTCCGCGGTTCCGACGCGGTAGTTCTGGACGAAGACATCGGCGCTCCGGACCAGCTCGTAGAAGACCTCGAGGCCATCGGGCTGACTTGAGGTTCAGCGCAACGCTGCGCTTGTTGCGATTGAGCCCGAGGTATGCCGTCGTCTCGCCGTTGATGTAGGCGTTGGCGAACCCGTGCGTGCGTGTCCACTCGCCGGTCGTCGGTGGCTCGATCTTGAGGACATCGGCTCCGAGATCGGCCAGGCGCATCGTGCAGATCGGGCCGGCAAGCATCTGCGTGGCATCCAGCACGCGTATGCCGCTCAGAGCTCCCTCAATCATCATCGGCTCCCTCGCTGGTCATCCAACACGATGCGCTCGGCGATCGCGCGCAGGGCGGCGCCCTGTCCCCACCAGTTGCTCTCGGTTGGCAGCGCCTTGTACATCCGCAGGTCGTCGTCGAGCGTGATCGCCGAAATCGTCCACGCCGATACTCCGAAGAAGGCCCCTGAGGCGTCGATGCGGCTGAGGGTCGCCCGCCACGCGCGCTCGGACGCGGCTTCGTATGTGTCGTCGAGGATCCCCAGCCGCATGCCCTTGGAGAGAGCCGTGCCGAACATTGCGGCGGTCGACGATTCCAGGTACGACTCGCGATCCTGGAGCAGCGTCCTCCAGAAGCCGGTCTCGGTGTCCTGGGCGGATCGGATCGGGGCCGAGAGATCCCGGCACAGCAACTCGACTTCTGCACGGTCGGGACCCCCGACCGGCAGAGCCTCGGCGAGATCTACGAGACCAAGGAGGGCCCACGCGTTGCCGCGACCCCAGCCATACCCCCTGCGCACGTCGGCAGCGACATCGCAGGAGTGCGCCAGAAAGGGGTAACCAATCGGGCGGAGTGCATCGACGTGCGATCGAACGACGCGCATCGCCTCGCCGTACCACCTGGCCTCGCCGAGGGTCTTCGCGAGTCGAGCCAGGAAGACGGGCTCGTGATAGAGGGTGTCGACCCAGCAGCTGTTGCGCACGAACCCGAGGTCCGGTCGGTAGAGAGGTAGCCCGGAAGCCGACCTCGGGGCTCGCTCAAGCCAGTCACCCAGGTCGGCTGCCGCCCGAGTCAGATCGTCCACATCGCCCGACGCCGCGACGCGCAGAAGCGCGCCGCCCGGCGTCAGGTGATCGCTCCAGCCGAGCGGTCGCCTGGCCCATCGAAGGTAGAACGACAGCACTCGGTCGCGAAGCTCGGACGCCCGGAGGACATCGGCGGAGTCGAGCAGGCCATCCATGGCGATGGCGTCGCCCCATTGCCACACGGTGAAGTCGAACCCAAGGGTCCGAACGGCAACCCGGCCCAGCAGCTCGCGCGTGGAGTTCGCCGTCATCGCCACGAGGGCCGGTGGGTCAGTTCATCCCAGGAGACCGGTGGAGTCCCACCGACCCGCGCCGGCCCCGCTGCGATGTCCCTGCACGCCGTAGCGGCCGTCATCGAGGGGTTCCGAGAGTCACGAAGGTCTCTCCAGGGCTTGCGGATAAAACTTATTAGTGGATAATACCAATGCCCCGACCGCTGTCAAGCCCCACCGGGCATGGGGCAGACGAGGGCAAGGGCCGACGAACACATGGATCTCTGGAGCCAGCCATGCCGATGACATCCCGCGAACGCGTCCGCGCCGCCTTGGCGCACCAGGAGCCAGATCGCCTGCCGGTCGACCTTGGCAGCCTCCATCGTGACGTCCATCACGCGGGCTGCCTACGAGCCCCTCGATCGGCCATCTCGGCCTGGACGCGGGTGAAATCCGTGTCTATGACGTGGTGCAGCAGCTCCCGTACCTCGCTGACTCCCTGCTGGATCGGTTCGCCGTCGACACGAGGATGGTCCAGCTGCCCCCGGCCCACGTTGCCGGGGTGCCGATCCTCGACGAGGGGGACTACTGGGCGATCTATGACCGCTGGGGCTCCAAGATGCGGATGCCGAAGCAGGCCGGCCTGTATTACGACTGGTTCGACTACCCCATCGAGGCGACCCTCGAGTCGCTCGACGGCTACGCCTGGCCGGAACCTGACCCCATCGATGTCGTCGCCACGCTCGCGGACCAGGCCCAGTGGCTCCACGAGCACACGGACTACGCCCTGGTCGGGTCGGGCGTGATCGGCGGGGGCATCTTCGAGCAGGCCTGCCGCACGGTCGGCCTCGAGACGTTCATGGAAGCCATGCTCCTGAACCGGCCTTTTGCCGAACGACTCCTGGACGGGATCACGGAGATCTACATCGAGTCAGCCACGCGGTATCTCGACCAGGTGGGTGCGTACATCGACGTGTTCACGTTCTGGGACGACGTATGCTCCCAGGACGGCTGGATGATCAGTCCGGCGCTGTACACGACCCTGATCAAGCCGCGCCAGCGCCGCCTGTTCGAATCGATCAAGGCGAAGACGACCGCCAGGATCTTCTACCACGGCTGCGGGGCCGTGTTCGATCTCATCCCCCACCTGATCGAGATCGGCGTGGACATCCTCAATCCGGTCCAGGTCAATGCCAAGGGCATGGACTCTGCCCGTCTCAAGGCGACCTACGGGAAGGACGTCACCTTCTGGGGCGGCGGCGTCGATACCCAGCGGGTCCTGCCGTTCGGGACGGTGGCCGAGGTCCGGGACGAGGTGAAGCGAAGGATCGACGACTTCGCGCCGGGTGGTGGGTTCGTATTCGCCGACCGTCCACAACATCCAGGCGTTTGTCCCGCCCGAGAACATCGTCGCCGCGTACGACACGGTCCGCGAGTACGGCGTCCGCGGCGGCTGACTGGCCGCGGACCCATCCGAGCCGCCAGCCCAGGCACCTCGAGCGAGGGCGATGCCGACGACCTGAACGCAGGCGGACGGGCGGACCAAGAAGGCTTGGGCGGCGGGCGCGGGCTGACCGGTGCGATATCGTGTGCGGCACCTGTCAGGGCATTGTCACAGGCAATAACTCGCAGAATTGGCGACCGTATTTCCGCCGGAGTTCAGAGTCTGCTAGAGCGCAGTGGTCAAGGCCGAAATGCAGTCAGCAGCTCTGACAGAGCACGAAACCGTGGGGCTATAGCTCAGCTGGGAGAGCGTCTGCATGGCATGCAGGCGCCGCTGAGCGTTGTGGCCACCGCTCCCCGATCACGAATGAAACGGGCGGAATCACCCAAGTTATCGTCTCTGAATGAGAGGCGATAACGGAACACCTGCGGTTTCGCCGATTCCAGACCCCGCCGTGACGTGTCCTGATGGGAGCCAATCGCGGACGCCGATCCCCTGCCCCTGGGAACTTCGGCGTAGCACCTCAACACCCCCGGGAGCCGTCCAAGCCACGTCGATCGCCACGCCAAGCGGGCGTATGGGCAGCCAGACAAGAAGCCCCACCAAACGCCCGGATCACCCTCCTCCCTGGGCCCTCGGTGACACGTCCGCGACGGGGAGCAGGGCCGGGCACCCGGCGGCCAGGTATCCGAGCCAACCCCCGACGGCTGCGCTCATGAAGAGGACCCCGGCCCACAGATGGACGGGCCAGGTGATCCCGGATGGCAGGGTGGCCACGGTGGCGAAGTAGCCGATCCCGAACGCGAGCGAGATCACGGCCCCGAGCAGAGCGTAGGCCTCTGGTCGATCGGTCCGCCCGGAGCGCCGGATCCACGCCCACAGGACGTCGCCGAGGATGGCCGCGCCGAGGATGGCCGGGAGGAAGACGAAGGTGTCCACGGACGCGGTCATGATCACCGCGTAGAGCGAGACCATGATCGTGATCGAGCCCACCGGAAGGGACCAGCGAGCGAGCGGAACCACGAGGAATGGCACGAGCAGGACCACGTTCCAGAGCATGCCCAGCGTCCCCGCGACCATGCCCGCTCCGCTGCCGTACTCGAGGTAGTCGAAGGCATCCAGGTGGCTGACAAGCGAGCCACCTGATGCCCAGTCGGCGGTCAGCGGGTTCGTGTACCAGGTCGTCCACATCGCGTACCAGAGGACGATCGACATCGGGATCAGGAGCGGCAGCGCGGCCCTGAGCGACCTCGTGTCATCCGGGTTTCGATGCGCCAGCGAATACCGCAGGAGGCCGGCCAGAACGAAGAAGTCGGCGGTCTTGAGGGCCAGGTGGGACGGGCTCCAGGTCACGGATAGCGTCTGCTCGAAACCGAACGCCGAGTGCCAGAGCATGTCGAGGCCGCCCGCCAGCCCGTACCCAACCGCGCCGACTGCCACGAGCCAGTACGCGGACGGGAGCCGCTGTGCACGGGATAGGCCCAGCCTGGCGGACTGCAGGTAGTAGAAGGCGAGCACCGCGCCGGCCGCGAGCCAGCCCGCGTAGAGCGGCAGGTGCTCCCAGATGAAGAACGACTCGATGTGGAAGCCGTCGTGGGCATGGTGATAAGCGTCGATGTAGATCGCGCACGCCCAGTAGAGGACCACCACGAGCATCAACCGGTGAAGGCGTTCCTCGCGTTTGGCCGGCACCACCACTTCTGTGGGCGTGCTCGATCTCGCCTGCATCAGGGCTTCCATGACTCGGCCTCCTTGCGTTCGCGCAGAGGGTCTCGCCCGATTGGTCCCCTGCCGTCGAGGTCCGTTCGCCGGACCGAGGCCCTGACGCTAGCGGGCACAGACGTGGGTGGCCCGGGTGCTGGTCCCAGATCCGGACCCAGGGTTGGCCCTATATCCGGGCGACCAGCCACGTGCCAAACTCGGGGACATGTCGTCAGGCACCCGCACGCAGAGCCACCTCGTGGCTCTTGCCGTCGGCCTGTTCGGACTCGCGGTGGCCGCCCTTGCTTTCGCGGTGCTAGCGGGCGCCGAGGCCCAGTGGACCGAGACGATGGGCGACGAATTGGTCGGCCTGTCCTACATCTTCGCAGGGACGATCGCCTGGGTCCGCCGGCCCGACAATCGGATAGGTCCGGCGATCCTGGTCACCGGGATCACGTCGTTCATACCCGTTTTCACGCGGGTCCCGATCCCTGCCGTCACCTCAGCAGCGTTCGCGTTCGCGTGGGTCACGAACGTCTTCGCGGTGTTCATCCTGTTGGCCTATCCGTCGGGCAGGCTCTTCTCACGAACCGCCAGACTCGTCTTCTGGGTGGTCGTCGTCATCACGGTCATTCAGGTGATCGCGCGGTTGTTCCTGCTCGACACGGGCTCGGACTTCTCGGGCGCGACCGGACCAAGCTCGCTGACGTACGGCTGCGATTGCCCGAACCCCTTCGTCCTGCTTTCCAACCGCAGTCTGTACGGCTTGATCATGCTTGTGACCCGCCTCATCACCATCCTTCTGACGATCCTCATCCTGATCCTGATCGTCCGACGGTGGTCCGGTGCTAGTGCCGCCCGCCGGCGGCAGCTCGTCCCCGTCCTGTTCGCCGGCGCCGTCGGTCTGGCGGCGTTCGCCCTCGACGAGATCACCTTTACGGTCTCGAACGGGGAGGTTCCGATCCTGGCCGTCACATCGGTTGCGCTCGTGCTCGGGCGAGCGGCCGTGCCGATCGGATTCCTGCTTGGCCTCCTGCGGACCGAGTTCGACTGGTCCCTGGTGGGCCGGCTCGTCGTCGACCTCGGTGGCGCGCCGTCACCCGAGCGCATCGAGGCCATGGTGGCGGCAACGCTCCACGACCCCAGCGTGCAGCTCGGCTACTGGTCCCCCGCCGCCCAGGCGTTCCTGAGCGCGGCAGGCCAACGCATCGAGCCGATCGCGTCCGCGACGCGGGAGGTCGCGCTCGTGGAACGCAACGCCGGCTCGATCGCGATCATCGTCCACGATCCCGCGCTGCGCGAAGATCCCGGGCTCGTGGCGTCCGTCAGCGCGGCGGTCGGGCTCGCCATCGAGAACCAGAGCCTCACGGCCGAGCTGCAGACGCAGCTCGACGAGGTCCGAGCGTCCCGGACCCGGATCGTCGCCGCCGCCGACGCGGAACGCGCTCGACTCGAGCGCGACATCCACGACGGCGCGCAGCAGCGCCTGCTCGCGCTGATGATTGAGCTGAGACTCGCCCGCGAAGCGGTCGGGGCGGACCCGAATGTGGACCTCGCTGCGCGCCTCGACCACGCGATGCTGAACCTGCGCTCGGCCACGGACGAGCTCCGCGAGCTGGCGCGCGGCGTGCGCCCCGCGATCCTTGCCGACGCCGGGCTGGGGCCGGCGGTTCGGACACTGGCAGAGCTCTCGAGCTGCCCTGTCGAGCTCTCGATCGACCTGAGCGGCCGCCTCAACGCCGCCGTCGAGGCGGCGGCGTACTTCGTCGTCGCCGAGAGCCTCGCAAACGTCGTCCGGCATGCATCCGCGACCGTGGCGCACGTTGCGATATCGACCGAATCCGACCCTGGCCGGGTCGTTGTCGCCGTCACCGACGACGGGGTCGGCGGGGCCAGCGTCGATCGCGGGTCGGGCATCCGCGGGCTCAAGGACCGGGTCGAGGCGCTCGGCGGTCAGCTCGCCGTCGAGAGCCGCGCGGGCAATGGGACTCGGATCCGCGTGGAGCTGCCATGCGCCTTGTGATCGCGGAGGATTCCGTTCTCCTGCGCGAGGGCCTGGCGAGCCTCCTGACGACCCACGGCTTCGACGTCGTCGGCACCGCCGACAACCTCGACGGCCTTCTCGAGCTTGTTCGTCGCGAGCGACCCGACGTGGCGATCGTGGACATTCGGCTCCCGCCGTCGTGGACCGACGAGGGAATCCGTGCCGCTGAGGAGATCAGGACCGATGTCGCGCTTCCGACGGGCGTGCTCGTCCTCTCGCAGTACGTCGATCCGACCTTCGCGTTGCGGCTCCTCAGCCACGGCAAGCGCGGCGTCGGCTACCTGCGCAAGGACGACGTGATCGCCTCGAGCGGGTTTGCCGAGACGATCCGTCGCATCGGGCGCGGCGAGACCGTGATCGACCCGACGCTCGTCGCCGGACTGCTCGGACGCCGCGTCAGGGACGACCCGCTCGATCGCCTCAGTCCTCGTGAGCGTGAAGTCCTCGCACTCATCGCCGAGGGCCGATCAAACGCGGGGATCGCGGACGCCCTCACGATCACCGAAAAGACGGTGGAATTTCACGTCTCCAGCATCTTCTCGAAGCTGGGGCTCGAGGGCTCGGTGGGCGAGCACCGGCGCGTGCTCGCGGTTCTTGCCTTCCTCCGCGCGGGACCAGAAGAACGGGTCTAGGCCACAAGTCTGCCGGTCGGGGCCGCTCACGAGGAGCGAGCGCCGGCTGATCATGGCCGGTCGGGCAAGACCTCGGAGTGCCGCCGCGGTCAGGTCCGCCTTCGCGATGAAGCCTCGTGCGCCGGCCTCGCGTGCCACCTGCTCGTACTCGCGCCGGTCGCCGCTCGAGATGAGGATCACCACGGGCGCGTCAGGACCTGCTGCCAGGCGACGGGCGACGTCCAATCCCGACATGTCAGGCAGCCGGATGTCGAGCACGACGATCTCGGGTCGATGCAGATCCGCGGCGCGGAGCGCCGCGGATCCGTCCGCGGCCTCGGCGATGACCGCATAGCCCGCGGAAAGGATCAGGCCGCGCGCGAATGCGCGGAACTCCGCGTGATCGTCGACAAGAAGCACGCCCTGCATCGAACCATGGTGGCTGCTGACCGGCCGGATGGGTATGGGGCTAGCCCTGGGTCGCGATCTGGTGCCCGCACCCGGGCGGTCCGCTCTTCAGGGCCCTAGCGTCGGGAGTGCCGGTCCCATACGGGGTCTTCCGACTCCGGACGTTCGGACACCGGCGATCATGTTGGGGCGCGGCACGATGCCACGTTTCGCACTCTGGTCCCTGTGGGGCGTCAGTCTGCTGGTCGGAACCGCCTGCACGGCGTCGAGCGGGGATGGCTCGCCCGTCGGTTCGGCGCCGACGCCGACGGTGGCCGCGTCACCTTCGACGCGTCCGTCGATCGCTCCGTCGGCGTCCGTCTCGCCCGGCGTCCTTGGCTCCCCGACGTTGCTGCCGAGCTCCGGTCGAATCCTCTTCGTCATCGAACGCGGCGGCGAAAGCCATCCCGTCTATCTCGACCGGGTCGGGTTTCACGAGATTCCGACGGTGGCCGACAGCACCCTCGCAAAGGCCGCCTGGGCCTCGCCGGATTCGATCGTCTTCGACAGCGAGCGCGACGTCCGTCGCCACGTCTTTCGCATGGGACTCGACGGCAGCCACGTCGTTGAACTTACGTCTGGAGGGGCGATCCAGGAGCGCCCGGCGATCTCTCCGGATGGATCAACGATCGCCTATGCCGACGTCGTCGATGCCTACCCCGGCGCCGACCTCGGGTTGCATCTCGCAAACGCGGATGGGACGAATCCTCGCGCCGTGATCAAGGATGCCAGAGGCGGCGCCACCTGGTTCGACACCTCGCCGGCATTCTCCCCCGACGGACAGTGGGTCGTCTTCGAGCGAGCGGTCGATTTCGACAAGGGCATCGGCGGCTTGTACGTCGTCCGGGTCGATGGGAGCGGCCTGCGGCGGCTGACCGATGACACCCTCGGCGCGGGTTATCCCCGCTGGTCCCCTGACGGGACTCAGATCCTGTTCACCCAGCACCTCGAAGCTGCGACCTTCGCCCCAGGGCCACTCTGGGTCGTCGATATCGCTGGTGGCAAGCCGACGCCGTTGACCGATCCCCAGGACCCCGGATGGTCCTTCGAGGGCGACTGGTCGCCTGACGGCAGTCAGATCGTCTACGACTACTTCAGGCCCGGCGCCAGTCAGGCCGAGCTTCGCGTCATGAATGCGGACGGGACGCATCCGTCGACCGTGTTGATGGGCGGCGGGGAGACGCCCGACTGGGGGCCCTGACTCGGGATTCAGTGCCTCTCTTCCCGCCGAACCTCTCAATCGGAAGGAGCCGGACTTGTCTCAGTTCAATCGCTCAGCTCATCGAGGACGCCGCCCCAGCCGTGCGAGCACATCGCTGCTCTCGGGTCTCGTTCTCATCATGGTCCTCTTGCCCGGCGCATCGACGGCACAGGCGACCGGCGGGGAGTTGACCGTCATGACGCGGAACCTTGACTTCGGGACGGACCTTGCGCCGATCCTGACCGCCACGAACCAATTCGAGTTCGTTACGGCCGTAGCGGCCGCGTATACCCAGGCGCAGGCGACCGACTTCCCTGGTCGGGCCAAAGCGTGGGCTGATGAGATCGAACGCGCCAGCCCCGACCTCATCGGCCTTCAGGAGGCGGTGCTCTGGCGGACCCAGAAGCCCGCCGACTTCTCGCCGACGCCGAACGCGACGACGGTCGAGGTTGACTTGGTCGGCCTGTTGCTTGCCGAGCTCCGCTCGCGTGGCTTGAAGTACGAAGTCGTGATCGCGCGGACCGGTACGGACATCGAGGCGCCGGGCCTGTTCCCGACCGGGTTCATGGACGTGCGACTGACACAACGCGAGGTCATCCTCGCCCGCAAGTCGCCGGGCCTGAAGCTGGCGAACGCGCAAGGCGGCCGGTACGCGGCATTCCTGACCATCCCGAACGTGACGGGGGCGTCGGTCTCATTGCCGTGGGCCTGGGCGTCGGTCGATGCGACGCGCAACGGCCGCTCGTTCCGGTTCGCCACGACCCACCTCGACCCGATCTCCGGGGCTGCCCAGCAGGCTCAGGCGGCCGAGTTCCTGGCCGGGCCGGGGGCCACAACCTTGCCGATCGTCTGGCTCGGCGACTTCAACTCCGACGCGGATGCAACGGTGATCACGGGTGTGCCATCGGCCACGGCGACGTACGGATCGATCATCGGCGCGGGCTTCTCGGATGCCTGGACGGCGAAGCACCCGGCCGACCCGGGCTTCACCTGCTGCCAGGCAACGGACCTCCTGAACCCGACCTCGACCCTGACCGAGCGGGATGACCTCGTCCTGACGCGCGGGCCCTTCCATGTCGGGAAGGCGTCCCTCGTTGGCGACGAGGCATCTGACCGGCTGCCGTCGGGGTTGTGGCCGTCCGACCATGCCGGCCTCTTCGTGACCCTCGAGCTCGAGAGCGGCGGCTAGGTCGATCCACCGATTCGTCGTCTCGGAGTTCCTGCGAATGTGCGCCGCGCAGCAGGACGGCTCCGGCGACAGGTTGATCGCGGCATCCGACGGTCAGGCATGAGAAGGGACGAGGTCGAAAATGGCTGGAGAAGTATGTCGGCTGGAAGGTGTCTTCATCCTGGAGGGCACGGGTGGAGTCCATGTCCTCGACCTGGCAATCCCACTCGACCCAGCCACCGACAGGGTCGCATTGGTTCACGATCTGGCTGACTACGACGCCACGCTGGGTGGGCTCCTGCCGACGGCGGTCAGGTACACCACCGCGCAGGGTGAGGCGATCCGAACGGGACCACGGTCGTTCGACTACACGCTCCATTTCTGGGGGGTGGACAGCTCCAATCGCCGGGTGTCACTTGTCGTGAGCAGCGGGGCGAAGGTCTTCCGAGAGGGAGACTGCGGCGTGTACGACACCGTCGGCGGCACACTCTCCGTGTACCTCGTGGCCCAGGATGCGAACGGCGGCGGCCCACCCGACGATGGCGAAACGCCCGTCGCCTGCGTGCCGATAGAGCTGACCGCCCGGCGCATGAGCATCCTTCCACCGTGCCAACCGTCACCGGTGCCTGGGGAGGATCGTGATGAACCTCATTGAGCCGCCTCCCGCGGTTGCTGAACCCGGGGTCAGCGGTGGATTCGGCGCGAAGACTCTGGCCCGAACACCTCTCCCATGGCGACGGCTGGCGATCTCCATGTTGGCGGCCGCGTTCGCGACGACCGCGTGCGGCGGACGGGCGGCCACGCCGAGCGCGACCTCGGTTGCCACTTCGCGCCCGTCAATCTCGGCCACGACTGCCCCGGCCTCGACTGCCGCCAACTTTGCCCCGACGATGTCTCCGGCACCGGTGCCGGACGGACTGCTGGCCTACGGCCGGTTCAGTCCCGACGGAACACACGTCTTCACCGCGCAGACCGATGGCACCGGTGAGCGGGCGCTCCTGCCGTCGATTGCCGAAGGTCCTCGGTTCTCGCCGGACGGACGCCGGATCGCGGTCGCCACCGAGAGCCCTCAGGGCTTGCTCTTCCTCGCCTTGGTGAACCCGGACGGGTCGGGCTACATCCGCTTCGCCAGGCCTGACCCCACCTTGTATCTCGGCTGCGGCGCGTGGTCGCCCGACGCGTCGAGGCTGGCTTGCGAGGGCTGGGACGATGGCAATCCAACTCGTAACGGGATCTACACCGTGCGGGCATCGGATGGCGGCGGCCTCACCCGGGTGACGACCAGCCCCGGCGGAGGTCATGACGTCGTCGGGGACTACTCCCCGGATGGCCGCCAGATCGTCTTCGTTCGGGAAATCCACGTGGACGAGGAGCAGAACACGCTGATGGTCGTCAACGCCGATGGCAGTGATCCGCGAGTGCTGACCGATCGAAAGGTCCGCCTGGGCAGCCGCTGGTCGCCTGACGGCAAGGTGATCCTGACCGAGTCCAGCGGATCTCTGCTACTCGTGCCGGTCGATGGTGGGCAGCCCAGCGCGATCACGATTGACGGCGGCTCCGCCTTGAAGGCAATCGGGGGAGGGTGGTCCCCTGACGGAACGTGGATCGTCTTCTCGCGGGTGACGTCGACCGGAGAGGACATCTACATCATGCAAAACGACGGGACCAACCTGCACCAGATTACCGATACGCCCGGGGTGGACGAGGAATTCGGTGAGTGGGGTGTACCTGCTCCGTGAGCACGTGGCCGAACGCGCAGATGAAGGGGGCCAAGCAGACACACTGATTCAGCTAACAATTGGGTGATGCTGGTCGGAGTGATGGCGACCGCGGTTCCAGTGGCGGTCCCGGGGTTGATCTGCGTGTCCGGGTACCGCGTCATCGTGAGAACGATCGACTGCCCATCTGGGGACCAGCGCGGATCGTCCAGGGCCGTCTTGGACGGTGCCCGGAACACCACCCGCCGATCGCCGCTGGCGACGTCCTGGAATTCGATGACGGCCGCCGCGAGACCGCTCGCGCCGAGTTTGAACCTGACGAACGCGATCCTCGAACCGTCGGGCGACCATGCCGGCTCGGCAACTTCGCCGCAGCTGATCGCGCAGTCCTTACTCCGTCGCACGATCGCCGCGGCGTTGGTCCCGTCCGCGCCGACGACCCAGATCTCGTGTTGGTCATCGGTTTCGAGGTCGAAGCGACCCCGATGACCTGCCCCGGCCTCGCGTCCGACCGCTGACCCGCCGCACGGAACTGGCCTCCCGGCCGGTCGGCTCCGTTCCCGGCGCACCGATATCGAACGATTCGTGTATCCCCCACACTCATGCTCGTTGACGGCGCCAAGCGGCGTCGAGGACCAGGAGGCAGCGGGTGCTGCGAGCCATCGTGGACCGGGCGAGACAGGGCGACGAGGAGGCCTTCGCCGCCCTCGTTCGCGAGGTCGGTGACCGCTGCATCTTCATCGCGCACCGAATCCTGCGCGACGCCAACCTCGCCGAGGACGCGGTCCAGGTGGCCCTCGTCCAGGTTTGGCGGGAGCTTCCCGCACTGCGCGACCTCGATAAGTTCGAGGCGTGGCTCCATCGGATCCTCGTCAATGCCTGCTACGCCGAGGCGCGGCGGAGCCGGCCGTTCGCGCTCGATGTCGTCCTGCTCGCGACGGACGCACCGGCCGTCGCCGACGACCTCCTGACCGTCCACGATCGCGACCAGCTGGACCGCGGCTTCCGGCGGCTTCCACCGGACCAGCGCGCGGTCCTCGTCTTCCGATACGCACTCGGGCTGACGGTGCCCGAGGTCGCGGAACACCTCGGCATCCCCCTCGGGACGGCGAAGTCCCGACTCTCCTACGCAACTACGGCGATCCGGGCGGCGCTCGAAGCCGATGCCCGGGCGCCCAGCCTCGACCAGGAGCAGCTGGCATGACGAAGCCTCGCGATCCAGAGGCACTCCTCTCCGCCTACCTTGCCGATGGGATGAAGGTCCTGCCGGATCGGGTCGTCGACTCCGTCCTCGACGAGGTCCATCGAACCCGTCAGCGGGCTGGGTTCGCCTCGTGGACGACCCGGCCAGGGGTCAGGACTGCATTCGCTGCGGCGGCGGTCGTCGGCGTGATAGTGGTCGGCGGCGCGTTCTTCATGATCCAGCGCGGCCAGCCCGCGGTGGTGGCGAATCCGAGCCCGACGCCGAGCGCGGATCCCAGCCCCAGCCTTCCGGCCGTCTTGGCTCCGAGTCCGACGCCCGGCGCAACAGCGACGGACTCGTCCGCGTTCCCGCCTTCGACAGGCGTCTGGATCGCCACCGGCTCGATGGGCACGCCTCGCTCCGGCCATACCGCGGTGCGGCTCCTCGATGGCAGGGTCCTCGTTGCGGGCGGCTACCCCGCCGATGAGCCCGACCATGCACTGACCTCCGCGGAGTTGTACGACCCGGACACCGGGACCTGGTCCGCCACCGGGAACATGCTCAAGCCCCACGATGGCTTTCACGCTGGCTTCCCGGCCACGTTGCTGCGCGACGGCATGGTGCTCGTGGGGGATGTCGACGACCCGGGCGCGGACAAACCGGTCAACGGCGCGGAGGTGTACGACCCGGCAAGCGGGACCTGGACCGCCACCGGACCGATGGTGACACCCGACAAGTACGCCTCGGCCGTGTTGCTGCGCGACGGCAAGGTGCTCGTCGTGCACGAATTCGGCAGCTCCGAGCTGTACGACCCCGACAGTGGAGCTTGGACCGCCACCGGACAGATGCTCGAGTACTTCCATCAATCACGAGCGATGGTCCTGATGCCCGACGGCAAGGTGCTCGAGGTGGGCGGCAACGACGGCACGGCGTACGTGGGGTACGCAGCCGAACTGTACGATCCGGACACGGGAACCTGGACAGCGACCGGGAAGCTGAACAGTCCCAAGGAAGTCGTCAGTGCGACGCTGCTGCGCGACGGCAGGGTGCTCGTGCTGGACCTCGGATCCATCACGACGCGGCCGCCGGAGCTGTACGACCCGGCCACCGGCACCTGGACCGAAATCGGGCTGCCGGGCAATCGCTACCAATCGGCCACTCTCCTGGCCGATGGCATGGTGCTGGTGGCTGGAGACGTCGATTCGCCCGACGCCGAGCTGTACGACCCGGCCACGAACGCCTGGATCACCACCGGGTCGATGCTCCGGGAGCACCCGTCCGCTCGTCTGACGCTGTTGCTCGACGGCACGGTCCTCGTCGCGGGTGGCGCGACGGGCGCAGCGGAGCTGTACATCCCTGCCGGCGTGTCGCCGCCTGCCCACGCTGGCAGCCACCCTGAGCCCGACCCTACCCCAGTTCCGAGCCCTACCCCGGTCCCGACCTTCGTCCCGCCGGCCGTCGGTCCCGTCCCGCCGGGCGCGCGATCGTGGACCGTCCGCGTCGTCAACGGCAGCGCCAGGCCCGCGACGCTGTTCGTGGCCGAGGACGGCGACGGTGGCATGGGCCGGCTGGTCGGACGCGTGACCCCGAACGTCGTGCCACCCGGCGCCACCGTTAACGTGACCTTCCGCCTGCCCCCGAAGCGGGCGACAGGGTGGTCGATCTTCGTGAACTCCGGACCGGACACGGGGGGGTTGCTCACGGACACCAGCGTGCCCCTGGCGGGCGAGATCCGCATCGGTCCGGACGGGCAGCCGGGCTGGTTGAGCCCGTAGGAGGTCGACATGAACCGCAGCTTCGCTGCCGTTGTCCTGGTTACCTTGTTGGGCATCAGCGGTTGTACGACCGGGCAACCGTCGGGGGGCGAGGCTCCTTCGTCCGCCCTGGCTTCGCCCAGCCTGGCTCCGCCGAGCATGCCGAGCATGGCGTCCACCCCCGCGCCGACCCCGACGAGCCCGCCCAGCCCGCCAGCCAGCACCGCATTTCCCGCGATCCACGATGACCAACTCGCTGCCGGCACCTACACGATGCCGCAGTGGGACACGGGTTGCGGAGAGCACCAGCCAGGGTGCAGCCCATCGCCCGCCCACGACGCCGTCCAAGTTACGATCACCGTGCCCGATGGATGGGCAGGGGTCGCCGACTCGATCTGGTTGGTGGACAAGGGCAATGGAGCGCCCGACGGGGCCGGTCTGCTCCTCGCCAGGGGCGCCTGGCTGCTGAGCGATCCGTGTACGAACGCCGAACACGCGATCCCTCCCGACGTCGAGGTGGGACCAAGCGTCGACGACTTTGCCAATGCCATTGCGGACCATCCGCTGCTCGACGCGACGGATCCGGTCGACGTCATGCTTGCCGGCTACTCCGGCAGGTACCTCGACCTCCGGGTGCCGGCGGACCTCTCGAAGTGCGAGGTCTACCGTCCCTGGGATCCCGGCATCTACGCCCAGGGGCCGAGCCACCAGTGGCACCTCTGGATCCTCGACGTGGATGGGCTCCGATTCGTGGTCCAGGCCACGGACTACCCGGGGACCTCGGCGAAGCACCGCGCGGAGCTCGAGGCGATCGTGGACTCGATCACGATCGAGCCCTGACGCGCCCTCGGGTCGAGTGGCATCCACCACTCGACCGGGCATCACTCGTTCGTCGCAGGAGCACTTCCTCGACTGGCTCCGCGACGGTCTCAAGGAGGTCGGCGACCGGCGGACTGACGGGCTCGAACCCGAGGAACATGCGCTCGATGCCCGGGATCCTGGCGCGCTCGGGATGGGTGGCAGGCAGCAGGAGGGGGCGCGGGGAGAAAGTCGGGGCTTGCGGGCAGCGATGAACCGTGCTCCGCCGTCTCTGCGCGCCAGGTGCCCTTCCGCGCCGCGGCGTCGTACTTCTGTCGAGGACGAACGTCACGCCCTCGTGCGTCACGCGCTGGTCCAGGCGCTCGAGGATGTGATCGGCGTAGATGGGGTCCCCGACCGCGAAGTCGAGGTCCGTCGAGAAGCGGCCCTCGTTGCCGAGGACGAACTTGCGGATCGCGGTCCCGCCCTTGAAGACGACCGCGTCGTCCTCGAACAGGCTTCCAGCCGGAGCCAGTCGAGGAAGTGCTCCTGGGCGAACTCGAGGTATGCCTCGTTGCGGCCGCGCACGCGCAAGTCGCCTGAGACCAGCAGGCTCCCGATCTCCCGATCGTCGTTGTGTCGTGGACACACTGCTGCATACATCTCGGGTTGATCTCGGCGGCCGATGATGCCTACGATCGGCCGAGGTTCGATACGTTGCGAGTTATCGTCTCTCGAAGCGTGGTGGCCCAGGTCCCTGACGGTGGGCTCGGCCGTTTCGACAGTGCTAGACTCGCTCATCGTGCAGCAAGCGACGCTGATTGAGCACGAAACCGTGGGGCTATAGCTCAGCTGGGAGAGCGTCTGAATGGCATTCAGAAGGTCCGGGGTTCGAACCCCCGTAGCTCCACCAACACCCCGGTAAAGCCGATCGACTGACCCCTCGCCGGGACCGGCGGGGGGTCTTGTTACATCCGAAGGGTCCGTGACGTGACGACGACAGGCGACAGCGAGACCACCGCCGAGGCCACGGCCCGCGACGAGCGCGGGCGCATCGAGCGCTACGACCACGCGGCGGTCGAGCCCGCGTGGCAGGCGAAGTGGGCCGATCTCCGCCTCTACGACACGGACCTGGACGATCACTCGAAGCCGCACTTCTACATGCTGACGATGTACGACTACCCGTCGGGTGCGCTGCACATCGGGCACTGGTACGTCAAGACACCCACCGACGCGATCGCCCGCTACAAGCGGATGCGCGGCCACAACGTGTTCATGCCGGTGGGCTTCGACGCGTTCGGGCTGCCTGCCGAGAACGCCGCGATCAAGAACGGGATCAATCCCCGGGCGTGGACGATGGCGAACATCGAGACGATGCGCCGCCAGCTGCGGAGCATGGGGGCGAGCTGGGCGTGGGACGCCGAGGTCGTCACCTGCGACCCGGAGTACTACCGCTGGAACCAGTGGCTGTTCGTGAAGCTGCTCGAGGCCGGGCTGGCCTATCGCTCCGTCTCCGCGGTGGACTGGTGCCCCAACGACGGGACCCTGGCCCGTGAGCAGGTCGAGGGGACGGACCGCCACTGCTGGCGGTGCGGCGCCAAGGTCGAGAAGCGCGAGCTGCCGCAGTGGTACCTGCGGATCACGGCCTACGCGGACGAGCTGCTGGACTTCGACGCGATCGACTGGCCGGACCCCGTCCGGATCATGCAGACGAACTGGATCGGACGCTCCACGGGCGCGGAGCTCGTGTTCGTGACGGCGTCATCCCCGCAGCATGCCGGCGGCGAGGAGCTGCGGGTCTTCACCACGCGCCCGGACACCGTGTTCGGCGCCACGTTCATGGTCCTCGCGCCGGAGCATCCGCTCGTCGCGACGCTGACGGCACCGGACCGGCGCGAGGCCGTCGACGCGTATGTCGCCCAGGCCACCGCGCGCACCGAGATCGACCGCCTGTCCGTGGACCGCGAGAAGACCGGCGTGCCGATCGGCGCCGACGCGATCAACCCGGCCACCGGCAAGCGGATCCCCATCTTCATCGCCGACTACGTGCTCGCGACCTACGGCACCGGCGCGATCATGGCCGTCCCTGCTCACGACGAGCGCGACTTCGCCTTCGCCAAGGCGTTCGGGCTCCCGATCGTGCGCGTGGTGATGCCGAAGCATGCCGACCCCAGGGAGGAGCTGACCGAGGCCTTCGTCGAGACCGCGGTGGACTTCGCCCCGCCCCCGCCCACGCACCCCGGCCACGTCCGCGGCTTCGTGGAGCACCTGGGGGCCGTCGGCGAGTTCTTCGAGAACCTCGAGACGATCAACCAGGGCCGGCAGGCCACCGGGCAGATCGTGATGGTCAACTCCGGCAGGTTCGACGGGCACCCGGCCGCGACGGCCTCGGACGACATCGTCGAATGGCTGGAGAAGCAGGGCAAGGGCCGGCAGGCGGTCACGTACCGCCTGCATGACTGGCTGATCAGCCGCCAGCGATACTGGGGCACGCCGATCCCCGTCATCCACTGCGATGACTGCGGGCCGGTCGGCGTCCCGCCGGACCAGCTGCCGGTGCTGCTGCCGGAGACGCGTGGACTACCGCGGCAGCGGCGACAACCCGCTGACGCGCGACGAGGCCTTCCTGGCCGCCGAATGCCCGCAGTGCGGCAAGCCCGCCCGGCGCGAGACGGACACGATGGACACGTTCATCGACTCGTCCTGGTACTGGTTCCGCTACCTGTCGCCGCACGCCGAGGACGGCCCGGTGGACCCGGAGCTGGTCCGCCGGTGGACGCCCGTCGACCAGTACACGGGCGGCGCGGAGCACGCCGTGATGCACCTGCTCTACAGCCGGTTCTTCACCAAGGCGATGCGCGACCTGGGCCTGGTCCACGAGGGCGAGCCGTTCCGCCGGCTGTTCAACCAGGGCCAGATCCTGGGCGCGGACGGCGAGCGCATGAGCAAGAGCCGCGGCAACGTCGAGGACCCCGACGAGCTGGTGGCGCGCTACGGAGCGGACACCGTCCGGATGTTCCTGATGTTCATGGGCCCGTGGGACCAGGGCGGGCCCTGGAGCCCGACGGGCATCGGCGGCGTGAACAAGTTCCTCCACCGGATCTGGACGCTGGTGCTGGACCCGCACGGCCGCGATCCCGGCGACCAGACGGGAGGCGCCCTGCCGCCCGGCGAGGACGAGTCGGCCGCCCGCGGCCGGATGCGCGCCGCCGCCCACCGCACGCTGCGTGACGTGACGGCCGACTACGACGGCTTCCGCTGGAACACGATGGTCGCGAAGCTCATGGAGCTGTCGAACCTGCTCTATCGCTACCGCGGGACGCCGGTTGCCGGCCTGCCCGAGTGGGACGAGGCCGTGCGCCTCCTGCTGCTGATGCTGGCCCCCGCGGCCCCGCACATCAGCGAGGAGATTTGGGCCCGACTGGCGTCGATCCGTGGTCAGACGTGGGAGTCGATCCACGTCCAGCGCTGGCCGGACGTGGACGAGGCAGCCGTCGTGGAGGCGACCCGCGAGGTCCCGATCCAGATCAACGGCAGGCTGCGGGACAAGGTCGTCGTGCCGGCCGGCATCAGCGAAGACAAGCTGGAGGACGTGATCCTGTCCCGGGAGAAGGTCCAGGCCGTGCTCGGTGGCCGGAAGCCGCACCGCATCATCCACGCGGGCGGCGGCAGGCTCGTCAACATCGTCGTCCTCTAGCTGGCGAAACGTCGAGCAGCGGGCGAAGGGTCGAGGCTGGGGTCGCCTCACAGCGCCCGACGGCACCCGACCGGAGGAAGCATCATGGCCTATGAGCCCGTCGCCACCCGCTACGACACGATGCTCTATCGCGCCTGCGGCCGGAGCGGCCTGCGCCTGCCGGTCATGTCGCTGGGGCTGTGGCACAACTTCGGCGACGCGACGCCTGCCACGCGCCAGCGCGAGATCGTCACCGCGGCCTTCGACCTCGGGATCACCCACTTCGACCTTGCCAACAACTACGGGCCGCCGTACGGCTCCGCGGAGGTCAACTTCGGGCGGATCCTGCGCGAGGACCTCGCCTCACACCGCGATGAGCTGGTGATCTCCTCCAAGGCCGGCTGGGACATGTGGCCCGGCCCCTACGGCGGGGGCGGCGGCTCCCGCAAGCACGTGCTTGCGAGCCTGGACCAGAGCCTCCGCCGCGTCGGCGTCGAGTACTTCGACATCTTCTATTCGCACCGCTTCGATCCCGACACGCCGCTCGAGGAGACCGCGGGCGCCCTGGCCTCGGCGGTCCACCGGGGCAAGGCGCTGTACGTGGGGGTCTCGTCCTACTCGGCGGGCAAGACCCGCGAGATCGCCGCGGCGCTCCGCTCGGAGGGCGTTCCGCTGCTCATCCACCAGCCGTCGTACAACCTCCTCAACCGCTGGCCCGAGGGTGGCCTGCTCGATGCACTCGAGGACCTCGGGAGCGGGATGATCGCGTTCACGGCGCTCGCCCAGGGCCTCCTGAGCGACAAGTACCTCGACGGCATCCCGGCGGACTCGCGGATCAACAGGCCGGGTGGCGAGTCGTTCCCGCGCGCGATCCTGAACGCCGAGAACCTCGAGCGCGTCCGCGGCCTCAACGAGATCGCGAAGCGCCGCGGCCAGTCGCTCGCCCAGATGGCGTATGCGTGGGTCCTGCGCGACCCGCGGGTCACCAGCACGCTGATCGGGGCCAGCTCGGTCGCCCAGGTCCGCGAGAACGTCGCCGCGCTGGGGAACATGGCGTTCTCAGCGGAGGAGCTGGCCGAGATCGACCAGTTCGCGGTCGAGGGCGGCGTTGACCTGTGGGACGCCCCGCGCACGGACCGGCGACCGTAGCCCCGGCGATGAGGCGGCTCCGGGCGATCGGGCTGTTCCCGGTCCTGCTCGCCGCGGCGGCCGCCTGCTCGACGCCGGTGACCCCGGCGGCCGCGGTTCCAGCGCCGACGCCCGTTCCCATCCCCACGACGGCCGCCACAGCGTCGTCGTCGGTACCGCCGGCCTCGACAGCCGCGCCTGGCTCGTCCGCTTCGTCGCCCGGGTCCGGGTCGCCCGGGTCCGGGTCGACGCCGCCCGGACCGACGCAGGCCGGACCGACGCCGGCCGGGCCGGCCGACGCCGTGCGCGTGACGCTCGGGCTCTACTCCGGGCGTCCCGATCCGACCTGGACGCTCTCGGCCAGTGAGGCTGCGGCGGTTGAGCGGGCGATCGAGGCGCTTCCCGAGGCCGGCGGCACGCCACCCGAGGGCGGCCTGGGCTACCACGGGTTCACGGTCGAGACCCTGGGGCGGACGGTCACGGCGTACTTCGGGGTCGTATCGGCGGGCGGCGCCGGACCCCAGGTCCTGAGGACGGACCCGGGCCGCACGGTCGAGCGACTGCTGCTCGAGCTTGGCCGGACGCACCTCCTGCCGACGGAGATCGCCGAGGTGGAGCAGAGCCTCGACGGCCAACCGTGACGGCGGCCGCGGCGGCGGCGATCAAATTGAACGATGCCGGCCGAGTCCCGCCTGGACCATGACCCTCGGTCACGATCCACGGCTCCAAGGAGCCCGCGGAAGCGTTCAGAGGTCTCCACCGGTCCCGGCCGCGACTGCGGGTCAGGGATCGGCGCGCTGCGAGGAGTGGACGCGGCGTGAGGCTCGAATGCATGACGGGGAGTCAGGCTGGGCCCCGTTCTTTCAGCGGCCGGGCCGCCACCCGGCCCGACGCGACACCCGTGGCGACCCGACTACGACCCTGCGCCTGGGTCCAGCAGGAAGTCGACGAGCCCCGCGAAGTAGGTCTCCTGGTCGTCGTACATCGCGCAGTGGCTCCCGTCGGGGCAGTACAGGTACCGGCCCCTCGGGAGGCGGCGCGCCATGTCCTCCATGAAGGCGGGATCCATCGTGTCGTGGCGGGCGCCGATGACGAGCGTCGGAACCTCGATGTGCCGGAGGTCCTCGGTCCGGTCCCAGTCGAGCAGCCTGCCGCTCAGCCCGAGCTCGCTCGGTCCCTGCATGGAGACGTAGATGTCCTGGTTGATCCGCCCGAACATCCGCACGACGGGCTCGGGCCAATCGGCGACCGGCATGCGCAGCACGTGCTGGACGTAGTGGTGCTCGAAGAGGAGCTCCATGTACCGCGGATCGGTCGTGTCGCCGCGCGCCTCGATGCTCTTGATCTCAGCGAGCGCCGCCTGGTCCATCGCGGGCATGAGGACGTTCTCGGCGTACGCGTTGTAGGCGCGGCAGCTCGACATCATGTTGGAGATGACGAGGCCCTTGAGCACGTCGCCGTGGCGCAGCGCGTACTCCATGGCGAGGATGCCGCCCCAGCTTTGGCCGAACAGGAAGAAGTTGGAGCGGTCGAGACCGAGTGCGACCCGGACCTGCTCCACCTCGTCGACGAACCGGTCCAGCTCCCAGAGGTCGGGATCGTCCGGCTGGTCGCTGTAGGCCGAGCCCAGCTGGTCGTAGTAGTAGTACTCGATGCCGGCGGCGGGCAGGTAGCTGTCGCAGGCCTCGAAGCCCTCGTGCGTGGCACCCGGGCCACCGTGGAGGAGCAGCACCTTCACGCCCGGGTTGTTGCCGACGCGCTTGGTCCAGACGCGGAAGGTCCCCTTGGGCGTCGCGATCGGGATCATCGCCGCCCCGCCGCTCAGCCGGTCGGACCGGCCCGTGTAGTCGAGATACGGGTCCCGCATGCGCATGGCCGCCGCTCCCTTCCCGGTGCTCCCGGTCGTCGTGGGTCAGATAGCGCCTCGGGTAGTCTGGGGCATGTGGCGTCGCTCGTGGAGGTCGAGGTATGCCCGGCAGATCCGCCGTTATCGTCCCGATCGGGATCCCACCGGCGCTTGCGGCGCTGCGGGACGCCGGCGACCCGATGGCAGCGCGCGGCGTGCCGGCGCACGTGACGGTCCTGTTCCCGTTCCTCCCGGCCGGCGCGCTGACAGAGGCGATACGCGCTACCCTCGCCCGCCTTGTTGCGGGCCATCCGTGCTTCGTCGCGCGCTTCGAGCACGTCGAACGGCGCGACGACATTGTCTGGCTGGTCCCGGCGGATCAACGGCCATTCCTGGGCCTCACGGCAGCGGTGACCGCGGAATGGCCCGGCTTCCCGCCGTACGGGGGCATCCACGACGACCTGGTCGCCCACCTGACGCTCATCGAGACCGCCAACGCCGGCCGGCGCGAGGCCCTCCGGTCGGCGGCGGCGGCGGTCGGCCCGTTCGAGGTGGCGGTCGGCGAGCTCACCGTGATCGCCGAGGACGGATCGGGCGCCTGGCGGACGCGGTGGCACCTGCCCCTCGGCCCCGAGGGTGTCACCGCCGGGACCTCGTAGACTGGGTCACATGGGTGAGACCAAGATCGGTGCGCTCTGCTGGAACCAGTACACCGACTGGCCGTCGCAACTCGAGGGGGTTATCCGCGCCGACCGCCTGGCGTATTCCTCGCTCTGGACCTGAGTCCTGCGTCCGTGTCCTCACATCGGAACGGCGCCACGACAGCCAAGGAGGGTTGATCCCGACCATGACCGACCCGATCGCGGACATCGTCGGCGACTACCGAGCGTTCGCGGCCCAACAGCGCGATCGCCTGCTGGCGCGCGGCATCGACATCGCTCCGTTCGAGCTGAGCCACGTCGCCTTCCGCGTGCCCGAGTGGGACCAGTACGTCCACGTCCGCACGCTGCTGGAGCGCCACGCGATCGCTAACTCCGAGAACGTCTGGAACGGCCGCCCGATCTCTCTGATCTTGCCCGCAGCACCACTCGAGGTCCTCGACGGCAAGGCGGTCCCGCTGATCGAGCTGATCCCGCCCGTCCACCAGCGGGTCTACAAGATGGGCCTCGAGCACCTTGGGGTCGTTGTCGGCGACACGTTCGACGCCTTCGTTGAGGCCCACAAGCCCGTCCTCACGGGGCAGCAATTCCAGGGACCGAACAGCACACCCGACCCCGTCTACATCCTGTTCGAGGACTTCACGCACGTGAAGTTCTATCGACTGTCACTGCGGGCCTCCGTCGAGCTCGATGCCGGCCGCGTCTTCGAAGGGTTCCACCACCTCGACGACTGGGTCCCTCAGCGGATCGTGACCGCGACGGGCCCGAACCCCCTGCCCCGGTAGGGCGATCCCCCTCTTCGCGTTCGGAGGAACACATGCCCGAAGTCAAGTTCGGCGCACTCTGCTGGAACCAGTACACCGACTGGCCGAGCCTGCTCCAGGCCGGGATCCGGGCAGACGAGGTTGGATACACGAATCTGTGGACTTGGGACCAACTCCGGTCCAGCCCCGCTTTCGCGGGCCGCGCCGAACAGGACCGCAGGCACGTGCTGAGACCATCAGCCCTTGACGGACTAGCCATCCACACAGAGGCTGCCGTGGAAGCTCCGCACCTGTAGTTGGGGTCGAATTCCATGGTCAAGGCCGCTCGCCGGGTCGGGATAGCCTTCGGTTCGTTCGTGATCGCGTGGCTCGCGGTGTCGCTTGTGGCGGGATGGCTCTTCGGCTCGGGTAACATCCTCGTCTGGGTGATCGCCGCTGTCGTCGGTGCTGGTGTCTACCTCGACATCCTGCGGCGCGATCGACGCGACGGCTAGCGCCGTCCGGACGAGGGGAGGAGACGTGCCCGAACTCAAGATCGGCGCCCTGTGCTGGAACCAGTACACCGACTGGCCCGCGCTACTCGAGGCCGGGATCAGGGCTGACCACGTCGGGTATTCCTCGCTGTGGACCTGGGACCACGTGTATCCATCGTCGGCGACTCGCACGGCCCCAACTTCGAGGGCTGGCTGACGATCACGGCGTGGGCACAGGCCACCACCCGGGTCAGGATCGGGCTGATGGTGGGGGCCAACACCTTCCGAACGCCCACGCTCACCGCCAAGATGGCGACCACGCTCGACCACATCAGCAACGGACGCGCGATCCTCGGCATCGGCGGGGCCTGGTTCGAGGAGGAGCACGAGGACTTCGGATTCGACTTCGGGTCAGGGTTCCCGGAGCGGCTCCGCTGGCTGGGCGAGGCACTTCCTGTCATGCGCGGCATGCTCGACGGCACTGAACCCACCGCGGCCGGTCCCCACTACCGCGCCCAGGGCACCCGGAACCTGCCGGCACCGATCCAGGCACACCTGCCGATCTGCATCGGCGGAGGCGGCGAGAAGGTCACCCTCAAGCTGGTCGCGAGGTACGCGGACATGAACAACGTCGGCGGCGGCGTCGCGGCTGTCCGGCGGAAGGAGTCGATCCTGCTCCAGCACTGCGAGACGGTGGGCCGCGACCCCGCCGAGATCGAGCGCACGACCGGCGTCGGCACCGTCTTCATCCGCGACGACCGGGCCGAGGCCGAGCGGCTGTTCAAGGCCGCCTTTGACCGCAACCGCGTCGCGGTGCCATGGAAGGACCAGCCCGTGGGCACGCCCGAGGACGTCGCGGAGAAGATCGCTCCCTACCTCGAGCTCGGCTATAGCCACCTCATCGCCGGCATCCCGGCCGACTACGACGAGGAATCGATGACCCGGTTCGCGACAGAGGTCCGGCCGCTGTTGCAGAAGGCCTGACGACGGGGCGGGCCGGGTCAGGCATCCCCTGCCGCGCCGGCCTCGCCCACCTCGTCTGTCGCGCCCGCCGCGGCCGCTTTGTCGATCTCGCCCGCCGCGCCCCCCGCGTCCGCCTCGTCGATCTCGCCCGCCTCGCCCGACTCCCCTGCCACGGTGCGGCGTTTCGACCTGAACCGCCGCACCTTCGCGCGGTTCCCGCACGAGGTCATGTCGCACCACCGGCGCCGGCCTCCGCGCGAGGTGTCCTCGAACACCCAGCGGCAGCCGTCGTTCGCGCAGATCCGGAAGCGGCCGGTCTCACCCGCGGCGATGGCCCGCACGACCGGCTCGACCAGGGCGGCGAGCGCCTCGCCCGCGGGATCGTCGGCCGTGTGGCGGTGCCCGATCCCGCAGTAGTCGTCGCCGCGACGAGCTCGATCCGCGGCGCCTCGCGCAGCACCAGGTTCACGGTGTCGAGCGCGCGCTGGTCCGGGGTCCGGTGCTCCACCTCCGCGTCCCAGACGGCCCGGATCGCCTTGCGCGTCTCGTGGACGCGGCCCAGGAGGCCCGTCGCGTCATCGGCCGCCTGGGCTCTGAGCGATGGCTCGTGGGCGAGGCCGTGCGCCGCCAGCCAGCGACGGCGTCGTCGGCCGTCGGCAGGTGCTCGTTGGGGAAACCGTCGTCGTAGGACTCGGTGTTAAGGAAGTCGAGACACGTCTCGAGGTCTGCGTCGTGGGCATGACCCTGCGGATGGACGATGCCGGGCGGCGCGATGGCGATGGGTTTCATGGCGTGGTAACCACATTACAGGTATTGACAGGTTACGCGCAAGAGGCTAGTCTGTAACTAGTTCACCAGTCCAGTCCGGTTACATCGCCGGACCAAGGAGGTCCCCCCGATGGACGCCACCTGCCAATTCTCACGATCCTGGTGGCCCTGGTCCTTGTCGCCCTCGCGGGCGCGCTGGCCCCCGTCGCCGGGTACGACAGCCGCGACGGCTTCAACTCCGGCGATCGCTGAACAGGAGGTTCACCGTGCTGCACCATTGGATCATCGCCACCGACCTCGCACGCGAGCGGACCAGGGAGCTCGATCGGGAGGTGGCCCGCAGTCTGCGCCTGAGCTCGATGCGGGCGGGCGCCACGCCGGCCCGGCCGGGTCGGGCCAGGAAGCTCGTTGCGCGACCGATCCGGGCGTTCAGCAGCGTGACCCGATCCGTCGCCGATGCAGCGTGCACGGCCGCGACACGCCTCGAGGGTCGGTCCGCCTCGAGTTAGGTCAACCCTCTGCCGCACCGGGCGGCCGGTCCCTTCGTGGTCACCTTCGTGGTCCACGGAGAGGGTCTCGGCCGCCAGGTCGCGATTCCTGCGGCGCGGGATGCGCGCGAATGCCGCACCCGATGCCGACCGGGCGGTTGCCGACGCCACCCACGCGGCACCGGCCGACCGCTTCACAGCAGCGCTCGAGCTCGCAGCCGCGCTCGAGTTGCGCGCGGCGAGACCGGCGCCCGCGACTGCGGCGCGCCCGGAGGAGACGGCGGCGCGTCCGCTCGAGACGGCGGCGCGTCCACCAACGACGGCGGCCCGCCCTCCGGCGATGGCTGACCGCCCTCCGGCGACGGCGGCCCGTCCACCTGCGACGGCGGCGTGTCCACCCACCCTCACCGCCCGGACCGTGGTCCGCGCGCCGGCCCTGAGGATCCACGCGGTCGCGGCCCCGATGGTGCGGAGGTCGTCGGCGAGATCCTCGTCACCCAGGCCCACCGCCTCAAGGTGGAACCGGCGCCGCTCCGGGCTCAGGCCGGCCAGCGCGATCCGGATCGCAGCGAGGGCGATCGCGAGGTCGTCGAGCTGTCCGAGGACCGGGATCACGCCCGGCACGAGATCGATCGGCGAGGCGAGATAGCCGGCCGCACCGATGACGGCGGCCCGGCGCGCTCGACTGAGGAGCGGCTCGCGGGTGAGTCGCCAGGACAGCCGCAGGTACGCGGGGACACGCCGCAGGGTCGCGGCGACGCGGTGGCGCGGGAACGGATCGTCGGTCATCGACAGATCGTAGACCGGTAACCACGACGGGGGGCGCGTCCGTCGCCAGGCCTGACTGGGTTTGGCGTGGACGTGACCAGACGTGTCGCCGCAGCGTTTGCTGGCAGACCCTACGGCTCGGGGTCCGCTCCGGGCTCGTCCTGATCCTGCTCTTGCTCGCGCCTCCTGGCTTCGGCGCTCATCGAGACCCATGCCCACGCCCCAAACAGGACGATCGCCACGACAATCGCCAGTATCACGATGCCGACGACTTCCATCAGCCGACCCTAGCAGACCCGTACCTGGTATCGATGCCGATGTCGGTAGCCGTCCACCCTGGAGCCTGCGTGCCGAGCCGCGGCCAGGGGTCAGCCGTACAGGAGCATCGCGACGACCACGCCCAGGAAGCTCAGGGCGAGGAACGCGACGACGACCGCGACACATCCGATGAGGAGTACGAGGGCAGCGCGGTTCCGGGGCGGCGCGCCAATCGACGGTGCGTTCCACAGCGTAGGCCGGCGGCGCGCGGAGGATCAGGCGGCAGGGCCGGGAGTTCTCTGCCGTCACTCACGCGGCGGAGTCTACACTGCGACCCGTTCCGCGGAAGTACACCTCGCCTCGCGAGCGCGGCAGGTGCGCGCCGTTGGGTGTCCGCGTCCGGTGGTCCCTGCCGACCCCGGGGCGGTTCGGGGGTGTATCGTCGGCCGCTCGATCTTGCAGGCCTTGACACGCAGGAGGGCGCATAGCGCCATGACCCGACTCCGAAGGTTCCTCGGCGCTGTCGGAATCCTGCTCATGGCGATCTTTGGCACGTTCGGGCTCCTGACGGGTCCCGCGGATCCCGGCGGTCTCGCGATGTTGTGTATAGCGGCGATCGGCCTGATCCTTTGGGTCCAGGCGTTGGCGCTGGGGATATGAAGCGCCCCCGACAGTTCCTCGGGGCCGTCGGCTTGCTCATGGTGGCGATCTCCTTGCCCCTCACCCTGCTTGCCCTCATGACTGATCCAGGGGCCGCACCCTCCCTCGTGATCTGGGTGGGGGTCGGCCTGGCACTGTGGAGCCAGGCCGTGGCGGCACAGGCAGGGTTGCTATACCGCGTCACCGTTGGGTGGCCGATGGTGGTGTGCGGGCTCGTACTCGGGTTCGTGATCATCGTGGGCTTGATCTCGGCCGGACTGGGCCTCGTGCTTGGAACCGGGGTTCGACGGCCGGAGGGATACTTCGCCCGTGGCGTGATCATCGCGATTATCACCGCCCTCGGTGTCGCCTGGGCCCGGCGGGATCCCCGCCGGGCGACCGCCCTGCAGGCGCTGGGTCGCGCAGCACTCGGGCGGGCGACGGCGGAGGATTCCCGTCTCCTGGCAGGCGGCCCTCGCGTACTCCTCGCAGGTAGCTGACGCTCGCAGCAGATCATCCCGGCGTCCAGCGGCCGCTGGGTTCCTCCTATTGGGCGCCGGCTATTGGGCGCCGGCTTCTCCGGGATCACCCGGACGCCGGGAAGCATCGGACGCTTGGCCGCGCGCGCGACCCCGTGGGCCGGCAGCTTGAGCCCGTGTCCGTGGCCGCGAGGACGATGCGGCGGCTTCACAGGCGTGGGGCTGCGTCGACGAACGTCCGGTCGAGCGGCATCAGTCGCAGCACCGGACGCCGGCCTTGCCTCATCCACGCTCATCTCAGTTCACCACGAAGTAGGCGACATACGTCGTCCCGGTGACGGCCTTGTTGAGATAGACGGTGAACTTGCCCGCCGCTGGCACTGCAGCGACCAGGTAGTAGCCGGTCCGACGCGTTTGCACCACCGCGATGATCAGGCTCGAGGTCGTCACGCCGGCCAGGCTCTTCGACACGCTGCTGTGCCCGGCCGTGATCGCGACCCGGCCACTTCGGCTGAAGCCAGCTTTGCCGTTGACATACAGCGCGGTCCCGGTTGCCGCCTTCGCGTACACGCCGGTCCCGCTGTCGCTGTAACCGAAGACCCCCGTGTGCGCTGGTGCCGCAGGGACGCTTCCGCCGGAGAACCCATAGACGCCCGTGCCGGTGGCGTCGCTGGCACCGAACACGCCCCAGCCACCATAGCCCCAGACGCCGGTCGCGCCCTCCCCGTAGACGCCGGTCTCGTTCGTCGACGCGCTGTGGCCCCAGCAGCCGGTCGCATTGGTGCCCGTCGCCTCGCCGTAGACACGATCGGATAGGCGGGCGCCGCGGGCGGCGTGCCAGTGCCGTTGAAGCCCAGGACCCCGGTGCCCTGATCCTTGGTCTGGCCCAGTACCCCAGTCGCACCGCCGCTCACCCCGTGGACACCCGTCGCGCCTCCGCTCTCGCCATACACGCCTGTTCCCGCTGCGAGCCCCGACGGCTCAGGGCCCGCGACCATCCCCACGACGCCGGCGCTGCCGCCCGTTCCCATGACGCCGGGGCTGCCCTGACCGGCCACCCCAGGGAACGGCGCATTGTCGGTGGTGTAGGCCGTGATGCCGCCGACAGGGCCTTGGGCCTGGAGTGCGGCGCCCGAGATATTGCTGCTGGTCTGAGCGTAGATCGCCGTTCCCAAGGTCGACGCCACGGTGAGGAGCGAGGCGATCGTGTCGCCAGCCGAGCCGGTCAGGCTGGTCCCCGCGGTGGCCGTGTTTCCCTGCCCGATGACAAGGTTGTCTCCGTTAGCCGCATCGACGGCACCACCTGGGGCTATCGCTCCAACCGCGGTCGCCGCGGCGGCGCCGAGTGCGCCGGTGAGAAGGGAACGGCGAGATCTTGCAGACGAAGTGTCGAGAGCGATCGGCGCGACCTCCCAACAGGCCGTCGCGGTTGCGACGGATCGGCGGGGTCGGTCTCGCCATTGGCACAGCGCGTCGGATTGGCGACCGGGTCGGGACGCCGCGCTGGTGGACCCCGGTCCGTGCCTCCTTGCCGGTCGGCGGAGTATGCACGTCGATAGCGCGAATGGATACGTCCTGCACCACGCGGCGATCTGGCGAGTCGCGGGCTCCGCACACCTCGCGCAGGCGTCTCGACCCGTTCCCCGGACAGGTCTCGCTGCCAACAAGATGAGCCTCAGGGTGGCAGGACAGGCGACCCCTGGTGGCCTGGGGAACCGTGATCGCGATGCGAGCGGACCCGATGGACGGGGAGCCCAGCCTGAGGGCTTCCCCGTCCGGGAGCGTTCCGGTGTTACTGGAAGTTGATCGTCACGCACACGTCGCTGTACGGGCTTCCATTCTGGAACCAGTACCCGCAGAAGGTATGTAGGCCCGGCGCGAGACCGCCAGGGTAGTTGGTCAGGTTGAACTTCACCTTGACGGTCGGTGAATTTTCGACGTCAACCGTCGACCCCTGGGCCACTCCGTCGAGGTAAAGGTCAAAGTGCGTGCTCGCCTTCATGCAGTCTGAGGCCTTGTCTTCGCCGCGTCGTGTCGCACCCGAAGCCGTGCTCGATGTAGAACGGCGTACCCGCCGCGAACGTGTCAGGCGGTTCAAGGAGGCTGATCCTGTCCCCCGTCGTCGGAATGTCGTTGGCCGCCACGGGAGAGGCTGCAACAAGCAGGGAGGCGAAACACGCCGCGATGATCAGTACGCGTCGGATCCCACGCCTCCGAGCGCCAAGATCGGGTCGTGCACGGAAAAGGCCCGCACTGAGCCCGTTGCCGCGATGAGTCGCCACGACGACACCCCTTCCTCCGCGTCTTCCGCGCACCGGGACAGGGTCGGTCTCGCCATTGGCACAGCGCGTCGGATTGGCGACCGGGTTGGGACGCCGCGCTGGTGGACCCCCCGGGTCCGTGCCTCCTTGCCGGTCGGCGGAGTATGCGCGCCATCGACAGAGAAGCAACCCCCGTGCCACTCTGCGATCCGACCAGTCGCGGGCTCCCGCCGCTGTCCCTCAGCACGATGTCGCGGTCCGTTCCCCCGGGCAGGCCTCGCTGCCAATAAGCCCGGGATAAGCGCGGCCTCGTACAGTCCTGCAAGACCACCGTCCCGCAGGCCGTGCCCCCCGCGGGGCGGCGGTCGCCCCATCGCCCGCCGCCGGGCCCGCCGGGGAGCTGACCACCCGTGGAGCCCTCCAGCGCGCCCTGGCGCGTCCTCGAGACGACCGAGCCCGATATCGAGTCCGGGAAGACCGGGACGACCGGCGGACGCACGGGCCCCCGTGGCTGGCGATCGGCGCGGCGGTCCTCGCCGTCGTTGTCGCGGGGGCGGCCGTCCTCCTCGCCGCGCGTCCCGGGCCGGCCATCGGCGTCGACGGGGCGGGCAACATGGTCGGCGGAGCCATCGACATCGGGAGACCGTCCCGGTCGGGCGCGGCGACCCCGGAGGTGGACGTCGTGGTCGAGGTCGGCGGCGCAGTGGTGCGGCCGGGTGTCTACCGCCTGGCGGCCGGATCCCGGGTGGCCGACGCGGTCGCGGCCGCCGGCGGCTACGGGACCCGCGTCGACGCGGAGGCTGCCGACCGCGCGCTCAACCTCGCGGCGCCCGTCCGTGACGGTGACGAGATCCACGTGCCGGCTCGAGGCGAGGCCGAGCCGACGGCCGCAACGGGCGGGTCGGGCGCGGCCGGTGTCGCGGCGGGCGGCGAGGCTGGTGGGCTGATCGACCTCAACCGTGCCACGGCCGAGCAGCTGGACACCCTCCCCGGCGTCGGCCCCGCCACGGCGGCCAAGATCATCGCGGCGCGCGAGGAGCGGCCGTTCGCGGGTCTCGACGACGTCGTGGCGCGCAAGGTGGTCGGCGCAGCGACGATGGAGAAGATCCGGGCCCTCGTGACCGTCGGCCCATGAGCGTCCACGGGCCGGGGCTCCCGCGGAGCGGGTGGCTCGCGGTCGGGGTCGCGTCGGGCGCGGCGGCCGTTGCGGTCGGCCTCCCCGCGTTCGTGCCGCTGGTCGCTGGGCTCCTCGCGGTGGCGGTCGGGCGGTCCGGCCTCGCGCCCCTCAAAGGCCGGCGCGGGATCACGGCGACAACACTTGGGGTGGGTGCGCTGCTGCTCGGGATCCGGGTGATCGCGGGTCCGGCCCCGGCTCCCGCCCCCGTGCTTCCGACCGAGCCGGGGCCGTGGCGGGCGACGATCGAATCGATGAGCTCGGCGCGGGACGGAAGCCAGGTTGCCCGACTCCGCCTCGAGACGGCGGCCGGCGAGGTGGAGGTGGCCGCGACCCTGCCGGCCTTCCCCGTCGTGCTCGCCGGCGCCATCGTGGAGGTGGACGGCACCCTCCGTCCGCCCCCCGACGACGATCCCTACGGCGAGTATCTCCGTCGGACGGGCGCGTCGGGCAGCCTCCGGGCGTCGGGCGTGCGCGTCGTGGCTCCCGCCGACGGCGGCAGCCTGCAGGGCCTGCGGGACGCAGCGGGTGACGCGCTCCGGCTTGCGTTGCCGGAGCCCGAGGCCGGGCTCGCGGAGGAATCCTGGTCGGTCTCCGGGAGCGCGTCGATCGCGACCTGGCCGCTGACTTCGCAACGGCCGGTGCGAGCCACGTCGTCGCCATCTCCGGCTGGAACATCGCGATCGTGGCGGGCCTGGTCGGGGCGCTCATCCGGGGGCGGCCCCGGCGACTCGTTGCGGTCGTGGTGGGCGGGACGATCGTCGCGTACGTCGTCGCGGCCGGAGCCTCCCCGTCCGTCGTCCGGGCGGCGGTGATGGCCGCGGTGGTGCTCGCGGCACGCGAGTCCGGTCGGGCCGGGCGGGCGGCACCGGCGCTCGGGCTGGCCGCCGCGATCCTGCTGCTGGCCGACCCGGCGATGATCGGAGACGCCGGGTTCCGCCTGTCGGTCATGGCCACCGCCGGCCTCATGGCGTGGGCGACGCCGGCGGGTGCCTGGATCGGACGGCTGGGCGGCGGACGGGTCCCCGGCTGGCTGGCCGAGAGCCTCGGGATCTCGCTGGCCGCGCAGGCCGCGACGCTCCCGGACGTGCTCGCGACGTTCGGGCGCCTCTCGCTCGTGTCGCCGGCGGTCAACCTCGCGGTCGTGCCGCTGGTGCCGGCGGCGATGGCGGGCGGCGTCGTCGCGATGCTCGGGGGCGCCGCCGTCGCGCTGGGCGCGCCGCCCCTGGTCGGGACGATCGCGGGACTGCCCGGCTGGCTCGTGCTGCACCTGATCGTCGCGATCGTCCGGTTCGCGGCGGGACTGCCGCTCGCCGCCGTTGCGCTCCCGCCGGGCGTGGCGGCGCCGGCGGGTGCGATCGCGGCCGTCGGGATCCTGGCCGCGCCGTGGATCGTGCGCCGGGCCAGGGGACGGATGCGGCACGCGTCTTCCGCGCCGGGTGGTCGTCGGGCGGCCGGCCGACGACCAACGTCGACGAGGTCCGCTCCGGCCGGGCGCCGGTTCTCTCCCCGCAGGCTCACGACGGTCGAACGCCTGGTCGTCGCCGCAGCTGCCCTCATCGTCGCGCTCTCGTCGTTCGCGATGGCAGACGCGGCGACACGCGCGACCCGCCTCGTGATGCTGGACGTCGGCCAGGGCGACGCGATCCTCCTCGAGAGCCGCGAGGGGGCGCGAATGCTGGTGGACGGCGGGCCGGACCCGGACCGCCTGCTGCTGGAGCTCGATGCCCGGGTCCCGCCGTGGGACCGGCGGGTGGACATCCTGGTGCTGACCCACCCGCACGAGGACCACGTGGCGGGACTGGTGCGCGTGCTCGAGCGCTACCGGGTGGGCCGCGTCTACGAGCCGGGGATGCGTGGCAAGGGCCCCGGCTGGGAGGCCTGGGACACCTCGCTGCGCCACGGGCCGCCGCGATCCACCCTCACCGCCGGCGCGGTCATCCGGCTCGACGAGGTCCGGCTCGATGTCCTGTGGCCCGAGCCAGGGACCGTGCCGCTCGAGCCGGCTGACACCGGGCGCGACATCAACGACACCTCGATCGTGCTGCTCGGCGAGGCGGGCGGGCGCCGCTTCCTGCTCACCGGAGATGCCGAGGACGACGTGGACCCGCAGCTGCTCGCCGAGGGCCTGCCGACACTCGACGTCCTCAAGGTCGCGCACCACGGGAGCGCCACGGCGACGTCCGCCGCGCTGCTGGCTGCCACGCAGCCCGCGATCGCGCTGATCTCGGTCGGGGCCGGCAACGACTACGGCCATCCCACGGCCGACGCGCTCGGGCGCCTCCGGGACGCGGGTGCGCGGGTCTACCGGACGGACCGGGACGGCACGATCGAGGTGGACCTTCGCCCGGACGGCGCCGAGGTCCGAACGAGCGGGGCGAGACGGGCCGCGGCTCGGTCGGCGGCCGGGACACGGGTCGCAGGCTGGTCGGCGACCGCGCCCGCCGCCCGTGCCCCCTCCACCGGCTACGATCCTCTCGATGACGATCCCGACCCGGTCCGAGGCCGCCCACCTGCTGCACTCGCTGGAGCCACCCGACTGGTTTCTCCGCCACGCGTGCGCCGTCGCAGACGTCGCGGCCTGGATTGCCCGACGAGCGGCGGCCCGCGGCCTGGACGTGGACACCATGCTCGTCGACACGGGCGCGCTGCTGCACGACGTGGACAAGCTCCCCGCCGTGGGCCGCACGTCGAACCTGCGCCACGGTGACGGATCCGCGGCCTGGCTCGAGGAACGTGGCCTCGGGGAGCTGGCCCCCGTGGTCCGGAACCACCCGGTGACCCGGCTCGCCGAGCCCGAGTACGAGCAGTGGATCCGAACCGCCACGCTCGAGAGCAGGATCGTGGCCTACGCCGACAGGCGGGCCGGCCAGCGCCTCGAGCCCATGGCCGAGCGGTTTGCCTCGTGGCGGCGCCGCTACCCGGCTGGTCCCGACGAGAACGTGGCCCGCGAGTCGGGCACCGGTGCGCCCACGGGATCCGGCTGGGACGCGGCCGTGGCCGAGCTCGTCGCGCGGCGTGCGCGTGGAGCTGGAACGGGCAGTGTGTGCCGCAGCCGGCGTGGATCCGGCCGGCGTGCGGCGGCTGCGCTGGTCGCGCCGCGCGCTCCGGGACGCGGCCACGTGAGCCTCGATGCGCCCGTCCTCGCGTATTTCTGGGGCGACGACGGCTGGGCCGTGGACCGGGCGGTCGTCGGCGTGGCGAAGGAACTCGAGCGGGACTCGGGGGCCCCGCCCGACCGGTGGCGGGTCTACGGCGAGGGACACCACGCCCGAATCCATCGCGGAGCGTGTCGCGACGGCCCCGATGTTCGGTGGCGGGACGCTGGCCGTCGTCACCGACCCGGGCCAGCTCCTGCGGTCGAAGGCCGGCAGGCAGGCGGTCGAGAAGCTGCTGCTCACCGTCGCCCCGGGCAACGCGCTCGTCTTCGTGGAGGTGGGCGATGGCCGCAAGCGCCCAGCAACGCTCATTGGCCTCGAGTCGTCCGTCCGGAAGGCAGGTGGCACGAGCCGCGCCTTCCCCGCCCCGAAGGCCGGCGAGCTCGCCGGCTGGCTCCACGGGCGGGCGCGGGCGATGGGTGTCACGCTCGAGGATCCGGCGGCGCGGGAGCTGGCCACCCGCGTTGGTGCGTTCGTCACCGACGGCGACGTCGATCGCCGGTCGATGAGCGCGCTCGCGGTCTCGGAGCTCGAGAAGCTGTCCCTCTACCGGCCGGGCGGCACCGTGACCGCAGAGGACGTGGCCGCCCTCGTTCCCGAGGCGATCCCCAACTCCACCTGGGCGTTCCTCGACGCGGTCGCCGAGCGCCGGGTCCGGGTCGCTGCGCCCCTGCTCGACCGTCTGCTCGACACCGTCCCGGAGCCAGTCCTCCTCGCACAGCTTGGCCCGCGGATCAGGGAGCTGCTGATGGCCGCGGACCATGCCGCCCACCACGGGTCGCCGGCGGACCTCGTCAAGCTGATGGGCGTCCACCCGTTCAGGGTCGAGAAGGCTGCCGAGGCCGCCCGGCACTGGTCAGTGGAGGAGCTCGAGGACGCGCTCGAGGGGGTGATGGAGCTCGACGCGGCCGTCAAGGGAGTCGAGGGATCGTTCGGGACGGATCGGCAGCGCCGCCTGGCCTTCGCCATGTGGCTTCACGACCACGTCGAGGTGCAGGCGGGGACGCGCCGCTGACGGCGCTCGGGAGGGAGTTGCAGGCCCGCCTCGGCGATCCGGGGACGGTCGCCAGGATCGGCGGGACGTCAGTCGGCCGGATCGGCGGTACGTCAGTCGGCCGCCGACCAGGCCTCTTCCTGGAGGACGACGTCGCTCTCGATCGCGAAGACGCACCGTCCCTCGCCCAGGTCCAGCAGCTCGATCAGCTCGGGATCGACGTACAGCTGGTGGCAGTCCTCGCACAGGCCACCGGGGATGCCGAAGCACAGCCGCTCGGTCCGGTCGGGCAGCCGGAACGTGGTATCGAAGCGAGTGAGGATGAGGCGGCGGGTGCAGCCAGGGCACCGATCGCGCATGCCCGACATCGGGGCTTCTCCGGTGGCGCCTGCCCCAGTGACAGACGACCTGCCAAGGATGCTAGGTTGCCCCGACCCACCCCGGACATGACCTAGCAGTACCGCCCGGACGGGGTACCCGCCGAACCCGGCCAGGCCCTGTGACTGGTGAGCGCGAGCGACCGAGGGCGACCCCATCGGACCCGCGTCAGAGCACCCGGACGACCGTCCGCGCCTTTGACCAGTGCTTCTCCAGGCCGTAGTAGTCGCGCTCCGGGGGCGTGAACACGTGGACGATCACGGAGCCGTAGTCCAGCAGCACCCAGTGGGATTCGGGCGTGCCCTCGCGGCCGATCGGCCTGATCCCATCGTCGCGCAGCTTCTCGACGATGCCGTCCGCGATGGCCGCGATCTGGCGCTCGGAACCGCCGGAGCAGATGACGAATGCGTCCGCCAGGGTCGTGAGCTCGCCCAGGTCGAGCAGGACGATGTCGGCGGCCTTCTTGTCCTCCGCGAGCTCCACGATGCGCCGGGCGAGGTCCAGCGACACGAGGTCGGTCTTGGGCGCCGCGGTCTCGCGGGCCGGCAGGCCGTCCGGGCGCGGAACTGTCGAGGCGGTGGGTTCGGTCACGTGGTCGGGATCCTCCAGGCAGGTTCGGTGTACAGGGCATGTTGGACGATGTAGCGGGCGACCGCGTCGGGGACGAGGTAGCGGAGGGAGCGGCCCGCCGCCGCGCGTCGGCGGACCACGCTACCCGAGATGGACAGAAGAGGCCCGGGGAGCATCGCGATGCGGTCCTCGCGATCCGGGAAATGCGAGCGCACCCACCCGGCATCCAGCGCCCGGTGATCTCCGCGCGGAACGACCGCGAGGCGGCAGAGCTCGAGGATCCGGTCGGGCCGACGCCAGTCGGGGAAGTCCGCCAGGGCCTCGGCCGACATGATGAACCACGGGTCGGAGATCCCGTCGCGCAGCAGGGCCTCGAGGGTCTCGACGGTGTACGACGACCCTCCGCGCTCGACCTCCATCGAGCTCACGGTCAGTGCAGGGTTGCCGGAGACCGCCAGCTCGGCCATCGCGAGACGGTGCGCGGCGGCCGTGACGACCCGGTCCGGCTTGTGGGGCGGCGTCGCGGTCGGCACCAGCACGACGCGCTCGAGGCCGAGGGCCTCGCGGGCCTCCTCCGCGATGACGAGGTGACCGTGGTGGATCGGGTCGAAGGTGCCGCCGAGGATCCCGACGGACCCCGGCACGGTCGGGGCGGGCGGCAGGACCGCCTCCCCCTGGATCACCGGTCGTCCTCGGGCGGCTCCCATTCGAGCTCGACGGCCGCGATCCGGACCGAGTCGCCGGGGCGGATGCCGGCCTTGCGCAGAGCTGCGTCGACGCCGTTGCGGGCGAGCTCGCGCTGGAAGCGCTCGGCCGACTCCTCGACCTCGAAGCTGGTCTGGGTGACCAGGCGCTCGACCCGCTTGCCCCGGACGCGGAACGCCCCGTCCTCGCGCTCGACGGTGAACCCGTCGCCGGCCGCCTCCAGGCGGTGGACGACGATCCCGGCGGGATCGGGTGGCGCGGCGAGCTCCCCGGCGTCCGGGAGGAGGTCGCCCAGGACCGATCGCAGCTCGTCCAGCCCTTCGCCCGAGTCGGCGGAGATCGCGAGCACCGGCACGCCGAGGCCCCGCAACGAGACCTCGAACGCCGGCCATGCCTCCCGGGCCTCGGGCAGGTCCATCTTGTTGAACACGACGAGCATCGGCTTCGCGAGCAGCGCCGGGTCGTGGGCCTCCAGCTCGCCCCGGATGACGTCATGGTCCCAGCGCGGGTCGCGCGCCGAGCCGTCCACGATGTGGATCAGGATGCGCGTCCGTTCAACGTGGCGCAGGAACGCGTGGCCGAGGCCGGCGCCGCCCGAGGCGCCCTCGATCAGCCCGGGGACGTCGGCGATCGTCGGCCGCCGGCCGTCGTCCAGGCCGAGGTCCATCACCCCCAGGTTGGGCTCCAGCGTGGTGAACGGGTAGGCCGCGATCCTGGGCGTGGCGGCCGTCAGCGCGCCGAGCAGCGTGGACTTGCCGGCGTTCGGCAGCCCAACGAGCCCGATGTCCGCGATCAGCCGCAGCTCGAGGCGGAGCTCGCGCTCCTCGCCGGGCTCCCCCTTCTGGGCGTGCTTGGGCGCCTGGTGGGTGGCCGTCGCGAAGTGGACGTTGCCGAGCCCTGCTCGCCCGCCACGGGCGATCATGACCGCCTGGCCGGCTGCGACGAGGTCGGCGATCAGCTCCCCGCTGGCAATGTCGATGACCCCGGTCCCGGGCGGAACGGCGAGGTACAGGTCCTCCCCCGCCTTGCCGTGGCGCTTGGACCGCTCGCCCCTGCCCCCGGCCGTGGCGCTGAAGTGGTGCTTGAAGCGGAAGTCGTGGAGCGTGGTCTGACCGACATCGACACGAAGGTAGACCGAGCCGCCGCGCCCGCCATCGCCACCGTCGGGTCCCCCGCGAGGGACGTGGGCTTCGCGCCGGAATGTGGATGCCCCGTCGCCGCCGGCACCGGCACGCACGACGATGCGAACGTCATCGAGGAACATTGCGGGCATTGTCGCACGGGTCCCCGGCGCGGCCGGGAATGCGCCAACCGGTCGCGGCTAGAAGTACCGCAACGGGTTGACCCGCTGGCCCCCGCTCCAGACCATGCCGTGCCAGACCTCGAAGTGGAGGTGCGGGCCGGTCGCGTTGCCGCTCTGGCCGACCCTGCCCACCTGCTGGCCGCGGCCGACGCCCTGGCCGTTGCCCACCGCGAGCCCGGACATGTGGTTGTAGGTCGTGTAGAGACCGCCGCCGTGGGATATCCAGACCTGCCAGCCGCCGCCATTGGACTTCCAGCCGGCGAAGATCACCCTGCCGCCCGCCGCGGCGACGACCGAGGCCCCGTAGTCGGCCGCGATGTCGATGGCCCAGTGGCCGTAGTGGAAATACTGGCTGATGTAGTTGTTGCCGCCGACGACCGGCCAGCGGAACCTGCCACCGGAGTAGCGGGCGGGTCCGCTGCCCTGCTCGTTGGGCGGCTGGCGGTGACGCGCGGCCTGACGGCGGACCTGGCGGCCGGCTTGGGGGTCGGCTTGGGGGTCGGGATCGCCGCGCCGTGGGCGTTCGGCAGGACCAGGACCTGGCCCACGACGAGCGTCGGGTCGTCGAGCTGGTTGAGGTCGATGATCTTCGCCTCGGTCACGTCGTACTTCGCCGCGAGCGACTCGAGCGTGTCGGCCGCGGTCGTCTTGACGACGACGCCGTTGACGGAGGGGATGCGCAGCCGCTGGCCGACGTGGAGCTCATCCTTCGCCTTCAGCTTGTTCGCCCACCAGATCGTCATCATCGAGAGCTTGAACTTGCGGGCGATGGTGACCAGGGTGTCGCCGGACTTGACCCGATAGATCGTGATCAGGTCGGAGCCGTCCTCGACCGCCGTCGACGGCGCATAGCCGGTCTGGAGCGTCCCGTCCGCCAGGATGGCCGCCGGCTCGGCCGTGGAGACGGCGGCACCGGCCCGGGTCATGACGTCCTCGGGGATCGTGACCGGCGCGAAGCTGACGTCGGCCGAGTCGAGGCCGCCGGCGAGTTCGGTCCCCGTGTCCGTGAAGCGCGCGGAGTAGAGGCCACCCGGGGCGTCCACGATGTCCGTGGAGTCGAAGGTGTCCACCGAGTCCATCGGCTCGGCACCGCCACCGACGGCGATCCGGAGGCCGGTGCCGCTGCCCTGGGTGCCGCCGACGGCTCCCTGCGGCGTGTTCGGGAGGAGGGCGAGCAGCGAGGCGAGCGCGACGATCGCGGCGACTGCCACCGGAAGCGCGCGCTCGGCGGTCGTGAACGGGCGGAGGGCCGCGACGAGCGCGGCGCCCAGCGATCGGGCAGAGATTGCAGCGCGGCCCTGGAACCGGGCCTGGAGGGCGCGGGCGGCGCGGATGCTCCGGCGGTTGATCCGGGCGGCCTGGGAAGTGGTTCGGCGGACGCGGCGCAGATTGGCCTCAGGGCGCTGCGCGCCTTCCGGGTGCTGCTGCAATACGGTCTCCTGGCGCGAAGATCGGGCGGGGAAGGGGGCGCCGAATGGGCGCCCGGCCCGATCCTCCGGGGTTGCGATTTGCTCGCTCGTGTGCCCCCGCGGCCGGCCCAGATAGATCAGGGACAACCGTTAACTTGGCCGAACCGTACCAGACTGGTCGGACGTCGCGCAAACGCTGAGCCCCGAATCTCGGGGTCGGAATGGGCCAAAAGGTACGGGCCACGGGTCCCGAAACTTGGTAAATCGGACAAATTCGCGACCGTCCGGGCGGTCCCGGCGGAGCCTCACGGGTCCGCCGACGCGGGCCCGCGCCGGGCCTGTACCGGGGTTGTGCCGGGCCGGCGCCGGGCCTGTGCCCGGGGTTGTGCCGGGCCTGTGACCGGCGCGCTCCAGGTCAGACCGAGCTGGCGTTCTTCGTCAGCTGCGCCAGGAACTCGGCGTTGGTCTCGGTCTTGGCGATCCGGTTGAGCAGCAGCTCGATCCCCTCGTTGGTCCCGACCGCGGACAGCATCCGGCGCATCGTCCAGACCATCTTGAGCGTGCCCTCCTCGAGGAGGAGCTCCTCGCGGCGGGTACCCGAACGCTGCACGTCGATCGAGGGGAAGATCCGCTTCTCCGCCAGCTTGCGGTCCAGGATGAGCTCGGAGTTGCCGGTGCCCTTGAACTCCTCGTAGATGACGTCGTCCATGCGGGACCCGGTGTCGACGAGGCAGGTGGCGATGATGGTGAGGGACCCACCCTCCTCGATCTTGCGCGCGGCGCCGAAGAACCGCTTGGGCGGGTAGAGCGCGATCGGGTCGATGCCGCCCGACAGCGTCCGGCCGCTCGGCGGCAGCGCGAGGTTGTACGCGCGCGCGAGGCGGGTGATCGAGTCCAGCAGGATCACGACATCCCGGCCGGTCTCGACCTGGCGCTTTGCGATCTCGAGGGCCATCTCGGCGACGTGGGTGTGGTTCTCGGTGGGTTCGTCGAAGGTCGAGCTGATGACCTCGCCATGGACGGACCGGCGCATGTCGGTGACCTCCTCGGGACGCTCGCCGATGAGGGCGACCATCAGGAGGATGTCGGGGTAGTTGGAGCTGATGCCGTTGGCGATGCTCTTCAGGAGCATCGTCTTGCCGGCCTTGGGCGGGCTGACGATCAGCGCGCGCTGGCCCTTGCCCAGCGGGTTGACGAGATTGACGAGCCGCTGGCTCAGGTTCTTCGGGTCCGACTCCAGGTTGATCAGCTCGATCGGGTGGATCGGTGTCAGGTCCCCGAAGTGCGGGCGGCGCCGGGCGGTGTCGGTGTCGACGCCGTTGACGCTGTCGACGCGGATCAGGCCCCAGAACTTCTCGCCCTCGCGCGGCGCTCGCACCGCGCCGGTGACACGGTCGCCGATGCGGAGCCCGAAGCGACGCACCTGGCTCGAGGACACGTAGACATCGTCGAGGCCGGGGAGCAGGCCGTGGCGCCGCATGAAGCCATAGCCGTCGTCCACGATGTCGAGGATGCCGAAGGCATAGTCCAGCCCCGCCCGCTCGGTCTGGGCCTGGAGGATCTGGTCCACGAGGTCGTCGCGGCGGTCCGCCGTCGCGGCGTCCATCTCGAGGCCCTTGACGACCTCGCGCAGCTCCTTGACCGACATCTCGCGGAGATCGCGGATGTCGAGGTCGTTGCGCTCGCGGGCGGCCTCGAGCTCGGCGACCTCGTCCTGTTCCGTGACGGGGAGGCGGTTGGTGGACTGGGGACGACGGCGCGGCCGGCGATTGCGGCTGGGGCGCTGGTCGGAGCCGTTCGGCATGGGGTTGCACGCACCTCGAAGGGCGGGGTCCCGTCACCGGCGTTATCCGGCGCAAGGGATGGGTCACGCCAAGGGCCGTACTCGCGCGGAATCTGGGTGCCGTCGCGCGCGGCCGATGGGGGTGCCCGAAGGATATCGGAATGCGCCGTCGGGCGTCAATTGCGCTGCTCGCTTCTGTGTCGAATGCGAGCGAGTCTGTCTGAGCCAAGGGGGCAGCCACTTAGTCACCCACCGGCGCGGGCTGGGCGCGGACGGCCTGGCAGGACCCGGACTCGTCGTGCGTGGACGGGTCGGGTCAGCCGGCGGTGCCCTGTCGCCTTGGCGGCGACGAATCCGGGCGTTGCGACGCCCTTCACCGGGGGTCTGGCCGCGCGTGTCGCCCTGCAGGCGACGAAGTCGGAGGCAGGGACGCGTTGGCGACACCCGTGCCGGGCGGATGTCGCCCCCGAGGCGACGTTCGTGCCGCCGCAGCCGGTCCGACGCTGCGACGCCGCCGCCAGACCCGGGATTCGTCGCCTCCGTGGCGACGGCGGGCGAGCACGGGTCGGCGAGCGGCGGTCCGGCGCAGAAGGCGACGCGTCGTCACCGCCGGCACCCCAACCGTCGAATGTGACCAAGTACCAGTCCTGGTGTGACCCGGTTCCTCGGGCAGCGGACCCCGCCGTCGCACAGTTGCCGCATCAGAACCGCGGAAGCGGGAAGCACGCAAGGAGTCCCGAGATGAACCCGACGATCCGCCAGCAGTACGGCCAGGCTCGGCAGACCGAGCTGCTCAGGGAGGCCGCCCAGGCCCGCCACGCCGCCGAGGCCCGCCTCGCCGCCCAGGCCCGCCACGCCAGCTCCTCCAAGGATGAGACACGACCACTCGTCGGGACCCCGGCAACGCAGCCGTCGTCCGCCAGCCTCATCTCGCGGCGCCTGTCCTCGGCCTTCGCCCGACTGCGCCCGGCCGCATCCCACTGACCCGCCACCGTCATCCCCGTCGATCCCGACACCACGAGAGGGCAGGGACCACATGCTCCACTCCACCACCTGGACCGGGATGCGGACCCTCGCCGACGACTACCGCGAAGCCGATATTCGCCGGGCGCGGGTCCGCGGGACCGATGAAGCGGCGACGGCCACCAGGCCGGCCGCGCCCGGGCTGGAGGCGGCCGGCCGCGCCGCCCGCCCCGCTCGCCCCCTCGCGCGGATGCTCACCCTCCTTCCGCGCGTTCGCTGATCGCAGCAACGCCCGGGGAGCCCTGAGCGGAATGTGACGGAGCACCGAAACCTCCTCGATCCCGGGGAACCGACGAGGAAAGATCGAGATGGGCAACATCTTTGTGGCCACAGTCCGGGCATCGATGTCGGAGCCGCCGGCCGAGGCCGGGGCCGACGCCGCGCTCGGAGCCGATCAAGCCGGACGCCTGGACCGCCCTGAGCCAGGTCCAACGCCGACGATCGGGCAACACCGCGGACCGGCGAGACTGTGCCGACCGGTAGCCGCCCGGCGAACGGGACCCGGAAGCTGACCCGGGACCCAAATCACGCCTGACGGGTCGATCCTCCGTCGCGGATCGGCGATCTCAGCTTGCCCGCCCCCGTAGGCCATCCCGGTCGAGCACGACGAGGTGGTGGCGCTCGGTGGCGATCAGCCCGCGGTCCTGCAGCTGGGCCAGCGCCTTGTTGACCGCCTCGCGCGACGAGCCCACCCAGCCGGCAAGCTCCCGCTGCGACAGGACGAGACCGATGCGTACGCCCCCGCCCTCGGCCGGCTCACCGTAGGCGTCGGCCAGTTCCAGGAGGCGCTGCGCCACCCGACCCACGACATCGAGAGCCACGAACTCGGCCCGCTTGCGCTCGGCGTCGCGCAGCCGGCCGATGATCGAGCGGAGGAGGACCAGGGCGAGCCCGGGCTCCGCCTCGAGAGCCTCGACGAACCGAGCCGCCGGCACGGTCAGCGCCTCGACCTCGTCGACGACCGTCACCGTCGCGGAATGCTCCTCGCCATCGATCGCCGAGAACTCTCCGAGCACGGTGCCGGCGCCGCGGAACCCGAGGACCGTCTCCTGCCCCTCCCCCGAGAAGGTCGATGCCTTCACCCGTCCGGAGAGCATGAGCACGACCCGGTTCGAGACATCGCCCTCGCTGAACAGCACGGCTCCGGGCCGCAGGCGGAGGCGGCGGCCGTCCCGGAACGCGACATCGAAGGGTCCGCCGGGCATGGCCGGCTCGTCGGGTGGTTCGTCGGGACGGTCGTGTGACACGTCAGCGCAGCATAGCCGCCGGCCACGCGTGGTGGTATCGCTCTCCCCAGTCTCGGGGAGCTGTGCCGGCCGACCGTCAGGTCGCGGGCGCGGCCTCCGCTGCCAGGTCATCGAGGACCCGTTGGCCATCGAATGACGGACCCGGACCGACCGCGGTCAGCCGCGGCTCGGCGCCATTGCGGAGCGCGAGGGCGGTGGCCACGAACCCGTGGAACAGCGGGTGCGGCCGCTCCGGACGCGACTTGAACTCCGGGTGGAACTGGCTGGCGACGAACCACGGGTGGTCCCGGAGCTCCACGATCTCCACCAGCCGGCCGTCCGGGGACGTGCCGGAGAGCACCATCCCGCCGCCCTCGAGCAGCGATCGGAACCGGTTGTTGACCTCGAACCGGTGGCGGTGCCGCTCGTAGACGACCTCCTCGCCATACACGGCGCGTGCCTTCGATCCGGGCAGCAGCCGCGCGGGGTAGAGGCCCAGACGCATCGTGCCGCCCTTGTCCTCCAGGTCCCGCTGGTCCGGCATGAAGTCGATCACCGGGTTGCCCGTGAACATGTCGAACTCGGTCGAGTTGGCGTCCTTCGACCCCAGCACCTCGCGCGCGAACTCGATGACCGCGCACTGGAGGCCCAGGCACAGGCCGAGGTACGGGATGCGATGCTCGCGGGCCCAGTGGGCGGCGAGCACCTTGCCCTCGATGCCGCGGTGACCGAACCCGCCCGGGACCAGGACCCCAGCTGCGCCGCCGAGCTCCGCCTCGAGATTGTCCGGCTCCAGCGCCTCCGAGTTGACCCACCTGACCTTCGCGTCCACGCCGTTCGCCCAGGCAGCATGGCGGAGCGCCTCGGTCACGGACAGATACGCATCGGGAAGCTCGATGTACTTGCCGACGAGGGCGATCTCGAGGGATGGCTTCGGCGCCTTGATCCGCGCGACGAGCGCCCGCCAGCCGTCCAGGTTGGGCACGGCGTCGGGGTCGCCCAGGCCGAGCTCGCGCACGACGCGGCGCCCGAAGCCGAACGCCTCGAACTGGAGCGGGACCTCGTAGATCGTGGATGCGGTCGCCGCCGGGATGACCGCCTCCACGTCCACGTCCGTGAACAGGGCGATCTTCTCGCGGATCTCGTCCGGCACCTCGGAATCCGAGCGGAGGACGATCACGTCCGGCTGGATGCCGATGCCCCGGAGCTCCTTGACCGAGTGCTGGGTGGGCTTGGTCTTCAGCTCGCCCGTGGCGGCCAGCGCCGGCAGCAGCGTCACGTGGACGTACAGGACGTTGTGGCGCCCCACGTCCTTGCGCATCTGCCGGATGGCCTCGAGGAACGGGAGGCTCTCGATGTCGCCGACCGTGCCGCCGACCTCGACGATCACGACGTCCGGGTCCCCGTCGCGCGACACGCGCGTGATCCGCTCCTTGATCTCGTTGGTGATGTGCGGGATGACCTGGACGGTGCCGCCGAGGTAGTCGCCCCGCCGCTCCTTCGCGATGACCGCGGAGTAGATGCGGCCGGTGGTGACGTTTGAGCCCTGGGTCAGGTTCTCATCGATGAACCGCTCGTAGTGGCCGAGGTCAAGGTCCGTCTCGGCCCCGTCGTCCGTGACGAACACCTCGCCGTGCTGGTAGGGCGACATCGTCCCCGGGTCCACGTTGATGTACGGGTCGAGCTTGAGGATCGAGACCTTGATGCCGCGAGCCTTGAGCAGGCGGCCGACGCTGGCGGCGGTGATGCCTTTGCCGAGCGAGGAGGTGACTCCTCCGGTCACAAAGACATACTTCGCCATGGGTCGCTCGTCCTCCGGGGTTTTTCCAATGCTACCAATCCGGACACCCTCGGACAAGGATTCGCGGGTTGCGATCTGGTGTCGACGGCCTCCCGGTCTAGTGCCGCGAGATCAGCGGGGCCCAGTACGGGGCCGTGGCGACGAGGCCACCGATGACGACCGAGACGGCGACCGACACCAGGCGGGTGCGCTCCTGGTCCTCCTCGGCGCGGGCCCGGCGGGCCACCGCATCGGCATCGACCGGCCTGACGGGAACGTCGGCATAGGCGCGCAGGCGCCGACCGACCCGGCGTTCCGTCAGCGCCGGATCTGACCGTGGCAGCGGAGGGCCGTCGACCTCGTCGTCCAGTCTGTGAAGTCGCTCGACGACGTCAGACGGGGATTGCCGCATCGTCCTGGCGAGCTCGTTGGGCGGCAGCCCGGCGAGGTGGTGCAACGCGAGCAGGGCGCGATCGTCGGGGTTCAGCCGGGCCAGCGCTCGCGCGATCCCGTCGCCGGCGGTGTCGTCAAGCGGCTCGGCAGCCGGGGCTCCCACCATCGCTGTGATGCTCGTGATGAAGATCGCCTCCGCGACCGCGAGCGAGCACAGCCACGGGCCGAGACCCTCCGCGACGCGCTTCCCCCGCAGGCCGTCCCACGCGGCGGGCCAGGCGGCGTCGGTCGCCCGGACGGCGGCGCCGAGGTCGGCCACGACCACGAACGCCACCCGGGTCATCTCCTCGTGGTGCAGCCGGACGATCCTCGCGATGGCGGGCGCATCGCCCCGGGCGGCACGGCGGACGAGCTCGTCCGGGGGATCCATGGCGGCCTCGGGACGCGAGCCTGTCATTCACACATGTTCGTACCGGGCGCAAGCCCGGATTGGTGGCGCCAGCACCTCAGGCAGAGTGGAGGAGGGCGTCAAACGTTCATCGTGGCCGGCAATCTGGCAAAGGTCCCCCGTAGCAGGTCAGGGCGTCGTGGGCAGGCCGTCCGGGAATGCGATCGACCCGATGATCTCCGCCTCCGCAGAAGCGCCGGTCGGGAGGACCTGGAGCATCACGGTGTCGCTGCCGACTTCAACGACGTAGAGACTGTCGCGATCCCAGGGGCGAGGCCCACGTTCCGGTACCCCGCCGCGTCCGGGACCCACCCAGGAGATTGCCGCCTGGGCACGCGTAATCCTTCTTCGCCTCCACGATCAGGTGGATTGCCCGCCTGCCGTCGAGGACCGCCTCGTCGCTCGAGACCACCGTGAAGCCCGGGTCCTGGCGGAAGTAGGCGACGACCGCGTCGGCCCCCGGCCCGATGTCGTACCGGCCTCGATACACCGAGCCCTCGTCGCAAGGATCGGTGAACCCCACGGGGTTCTTGAAGGCGAGCAGGCCCAGACTCTCGTCCGCGTTCCAGATCTCGATCGCGTCGATGCTGTTGTATGCCGTGTACGACCCAGTGGGAGCGTCACAGCGAACAGCGGGTCGAACGCGCCCACGATGCCGTAGCCGCCCGTGCTGGCCCCGTCCAGCGATCGCTCCCAGGTGCGCACGAGCGCGGTTGCCCGGGCCGAGCATGCGTCGGAGATCGCGGTGAGGGTCAGCCGTGTCCTGTCGGGAGACATCGACCAGCGATAGAGGCCCTCGTCGCCGGTCCTGCACCCGTGGTCATCGCGTGATGCGACCAGCCTGATCGTGTCGGGACCGGCATCACCGACGCCGGCGGGCACACGAGGGTTGCCGCTCCAGCCGACGGGGCCCCCGACGATCCAGAAACGTCGACCCGGCACGTCGATCGTGAGCCTGATCGTCGCGTCGCCCAGGTTCAGCTCTGGGACGCCGGGGTTCGCGGCGAGCCACATGCCGCGGATCGCCTCAGGCGCGGGTTGAGCGGCGCCCCCCTGCGTGGGGGCGGGAGTCTCGGACACCTCGGGCGCCCGCTCCTGGCCCGGCCGGACGTCCGCGCCGGTGGCGCCTTCGACGACCCGGGTCGGGGCGTGTCCAGCCGCGGTTGCCGTGTAGATCGGGCCACAATGCGCATCAGGCGGGAGATTCTGACACTCAACCTCGGCGAGGATCCGGGACCCGTCGATGGACCAGCGGGCGCGCGCGGACCCCTCGCCGGCCCCGAGGGGAGGACCCGTGAACAGCGGCGTCAGCGCGGAGCCGCCTACGGGGATGCTGTACGGCGCCCCGACAACCCCGTCCCTCCCCGCGAACGTCGCGACGATCGATCCACCATCCGGGCTCCACGAGAGCCACGTTTGAGGCTCGATCCCGGTGGCAAGGACGCGTGCGGGCGCCGCCGCCCGCCACCGGGGCGACGAACAGGGTGCCGTCGAGGCCCTTGTCCGGATCCAATTCCACGAAGGCCACGTCGGTTCCCGCGGGGCTCACGGCGATGGCCCTCATCTCCGGCAATGCTGACCCTCCGAGCGGCACGAGCGGAGTGATCAGGCGACCGAGACCGTCACCGGGCAGCGATGGGTCGAATGCGTAGATGCCGTCGACTCCGTTCAGACTGGCCGAGTAGACCAGGACCGGGACCCGACCTGCGTCCGGGCTGGTGGCCGTCCACTCGCGCTCATCCTTGAGCCTGATGCCCGTGAGACCCTCCCAGTTCTGCAGCAGCACCGCGCCGGTGCGGTCGACGACAGACGTTGGTGCGATCAGGCCGTTCTGTTCGCCGTGCAAACCGTTGGTCAGGGCGAGAAGATCCCGTTCGCCGGCGCCCGTCGGAAGCCACTCATAGCCCCCGGGGAACTGCGTGCCGCCCAGGTCGACTCGACCCGTCACCACGCCGTCGGGTCGGACCATGAGCAGCTCGTAGCCAAGCGGCGCCGGGTCGCCCGAGGCTGGGAGCCCGTGAAGCACCGCGATCGTGTCGCCCGCCGGCGACCAGCGGGGGTCCCGGTAAGGACCATCGGTCCGAATGGCCTTCGGATTGGAGCCGTCGGCGTTCGCGATGAACAGGCCCCCGTCGGTGGCGTAGACGAGTGCACCCGGGGGCACCGGGTCCGGCGCGAGGAGGCGGGCACCGACCAGGGCGGCGAGCACGACCGCGGAGAGGAGGAGGGCCAGGACGAGCGCGAGGCGGAGGCCGTTCGGCACCGCGAGCGCACCGAACTGCCGCTCGGCGGGCCACGCACCGGATCCCGCGAACCATGCCCGAACGCCCCGTCGCTGGGGCAGGCGCCGCGCGGAGCGCAGCGCCTCGTCGAGCGCCGCGGCGCTCATCTCGCGCGGGGACTCGGATTGCAGCCATCCCTCGACGAGGCGGTCGAAGTCGTAGGTGGAGCTCATGCCGTCTGTCCTCCGCGCACCGTCGCGCGCTCGGCGGCATCGAGCGAGGCCCGCATCGCCTTCATCGCGTGGTGGAGACGGGAGCCAACGGTGCCGTACGGGACATCGAGAATCTCGGCGATCTCGCCGATGGGCAGGCCCACCAGGTGGTGGAGGACGACGACGGTCCGGTGGTCCTGGGACAGGGCGCCGAACGCACGTCCGAGCTGGTCGCGAACGGCGACATGGGCGACGTCATCGCTCGCGGCGGCCATGGCCTCGGAGAGGTCCACGACGCGGATGCCGAGACGCCGCTCGCGCCGGCTCTGGCTGCGGCACGCCCGGACGACCAGCCGGTAGGTCCAGGCGTCGAAGCGCTCCGGGTCCCGGAGGCTCGGCAGGTCCTGCCACATGGCGACCAGCGCCTGCTGCACGGCGTCCTCGGCGGCGTCGGTGTCGCGCAGGATGCGACTGGCGACGACGAACAGGCGCCGGGACGCGCCACGAGCGAGCTGCTCGTACGCGTCCCGGTCCCCCTGTTGAGCCCGTTCCACGAGTGCCTTGACCATTCGGCGTCCCGCGTGTCCCGCCCGTGCCGCCCGTGCCGCCCCGGGGTGGGGCGCTCACACTAACAGTGGCCGGAACTGTCGGGATCTTTCAATGTCCCGCGGGCTGGCCCCAGCCGCGGGCGATCGAGCGCAGGTACTCGCTGTCGATGCTGCCCGCGACGGACGGCGACGCGCCGGCGGCACCGACGGCCCCGGCCTGGGGAGCCCAGCCGCGGGCGATCGAGCGCAGGTACTCGCTGTCCATGCCGTCGACGACGGACGGCGCGGCCCCGGAACTACCGACGGCCCCGGCTTGGGGCACCCAGCCGCGGGCGATCGAGCGCAGGTACTCGCTGTCGATCCGGTCGACGACGGCCGGCGCGGCGCCGGAGGTTGCCGCCTGCGACGTCCAGCCGCGGGCGATCGAGCGCAGGTACTCGCTGTCGATCCGGTCGACGACGGCCGGCGCGGCGCCGGCGGCACCGCCCTGAGCCGCGACACCCGGCTGCCCCACCGTGCCCCCGGAATGGACGTCGATGCGGAGGCCCAGCGCGAGTCCCAGCGCCAGGACGAGGACGGCTGCGACGACGACGGTCAGGGCGCCGGCGATGGCGCCGACAAGCGCGGCCGACATGGGGAACGGGCCTGCTGGACCCTGGGATTGAGCTCGGACATCTGCGTGGTCTCCCTTGTGCTGGCGGGGAACGGCAGGCCTGTGGCCCTGGGGGTCGCAGGCCGCCGCCGGCTTGAGGAGACACCGACCGTTCGCCCAGGGCCACCCTTCGGTTCAGGGGACCAGTGCGCGGTGCCTATGCCTGCATGAGGCAAGACGACGGCCACACTTTCAAATTTCGTGGTCCGTGGCCGTCCATCGCGTGCCACCGCGCCAGCCGCGCCGGCGCGACGCCCCTTCCTCCCCCGGACAAGGTTCGACGCCGGGTCCGGAAGGAGGACGGGCCCGGCGTCGAGGTGGTTCGCGACCGTGCTACCGGAAGACGACGGTGAACGCTCCCGTGTTGTCGAAGTAGGTCAAGGTCAGATCGTTGGCGGCCAGCTCCAGCGTCCCGCTGGCCGGCGAGACAATGGAGGTCGAGGCGCCGATCCGGAAGGTGACGCCGCCGGCCCGCCCGATCAGCTCACCGAAGTACGCGTCGTCGAATGCGCATGGGCCAGTCTGGTCAATGAGGCCGGGCGGGAAGGTAGCCGTCACCTCTCCGCAGGTTGGATTGCTGTCCTGGCCCTCCGGGCCACTTGCCGACTTGAAGTAACCGGGAATGTGGAAGTCCGGGATCGGTGCCGTGTGCACCGAGCCGAGTGTCGCGACCGACACCGCCTGACCGGCCGTGACGGTGATGCCGGTGGACACCCAGCCCGCGCGGCCACCCACGGTGACCGCCGTGGTGGCGGCAACGGGCAAGGCTACGGCTGCGACGATGAGCAGCGCGAGGGCGAGCGAAATGCGAGGACGCATGGTGGATTGACCTCCAGTGGCGGGGCGCCCTGCGGCACACCCGGGGACTCCGGACTGACTGCTCCTTCTCGCGGTGGTGATGGATAGGTGGCCCGCGTGGCGGAGAACGTCCCCGGGCTGCTCCGGAGAGCCTGGTCATGGGATGCGTCCCCACGTCTGAGCCGCGACAGTCGATGGTCGCTATCGGGAATGGGGTCGCGGCGCGTCGATCCTTTCAATCCTCGCGGCGAGTGCCCGCATCCACCCCTTGAACGGATGCGACGGCCGCGATGATGGGCGCCACGCGGGCGCGGGCGACGCGACGCCATGCCATCCGACCTGACAACTCGTCAAGGCACCGGAGATGGGCTGCAATTCCCTCCACCCGTTCGTCCACGGTGCTGCCGACGCGAGCGAGGCACGGCGCTCATGGCTTCGCGTTGGGTGACGGAAGGAGCCACCCGACGTCCGGGGCATAGTCGGTGGCCACGACCCGGCCGTCCTCGATCTCGGAAGCCCAGACGTAGAAGGGCACGTCGAGCATCATGCCGGCCGTGCCGCCGCCCGCGGCCTCCGCTCCGAAGCTCCAGCGCCCCGGGTAGTAGGTGTCGAAGGGAGTCTTGCCGACCATGCCATATGGCTCTCCCGCCGCCGACTCCGTCAGGCCGGTGTGGAGGTCCGTCCGCCAGGCGCGGTGGGGCCGATACAGCTTCCCGTTTCGCCCTTCGATTGGCATGTTGTCCACCCCGTATCTCAAGTCGGGGACGCCGTCGCGATCGGTGTCGAAGACCACGCCGTACGCCATCCACTGCTCGGTCGGATCTACCTCCGGCAGGTCGTGGGATGCCAGGCCGGGCGACAGGCAGGCGATCCCGCAGAAACCCACCCCGTTGATGTCGATCCACGGGAAAGCGTCGGACCCGGTGTCGCCCGTGGGATCGACATAGTGGCCCCGCTCGTGGCCCACGACACCGCAGTTATCGGGACAGTCCCTGTACAGCGTCTTGTTCAGGATCGGCAGAACGGTCGCGGGTCCGGCGGGCTCGGTGCGGACCGGTGCCGGCCAATCCCCCTTCAGGCTCGCCGGGGTCCAGGTCAGGGCGGCCGTCGGCGCGCTCGGGCTGGGCGACGCCTCGAGGCCTGGGTCCACGACGTCCGTGGGCGTTGGGACGGCCGTGGGGGCCAGGAGGCTCAGCTCCCGCACGGGGTCGGGCGGCAGGAGGCGCAGCGCCCCCACCGCCGTGGCGCTCGCGAGCGCCAGCGCGACCAGCAACGCCGCGGCGAGGAGCAGGCTCCGCGTGCGCACGGCCGGATCCGCGTCGCCCAGGGCCCCGATCACCGGGGGCAGGGTCCGCTGCTGCCCGGTGGCCGCAGCCGCGTCGAGGACCCGCTCCCGAAGCCCGGGGTCGGCGCGCTCGGGGAGATGAGCGCGCAGCGCCCGGGCGACCTGGGCGTCCGTCACGTGCCGGCCCGTCATGCCTCGGCCTCCATCGCCTTCTCGAGCGCCCCACGCGCGGCGTGCAGTCGCCACTTGGCCGTGCCCACTGGGATCCCGAGCGAGCGTGCGATCTCGGCCACCGGGCGCTCCTCGACGTGGTGCAGGACGAGGATCAGGCGGTCCTGGGGGCGCAGCCGGTCGAACGCCCGCCCGATCGCGTCGCGCTCGACCATCTCGTCCATCGGGGTCCGCGCATGCACGTCCTGACGCTGCTCGGGCGGCGTACTGTCCCCGCCCGGGTCGGCCGGCCGGACCGACACCTCGCGCAGCCGTACCCGGTGCCGGCGAGTCATCGCGGCGGCGTTGGCGGTGATCCGGTTGAGCCAGCCATCGAAGGCGGCCGGGTCGCGCAGGCGGGGCAGCTGGCGCCAGGCCGACACGAGGGCGTCCTGGGTGGCGTCGGCCGCGTCGGCGTGGTTGGACAGGATCGCGAAGGCGAGCCGGTAGCAGCGGTCGATCCGGGCGTCGACCAGCAGCGCGAACGCCGCCGCGTCGCCCGAGCGGGCGCGCCGGACCAGGGCGTCGTCGGCCGAGGCGAGTCGCGTCGCCGTCGTCACCGCATCCACGTCACCCTCGGCTCATCGACCGCAGCGCGTGCCCGGCGCAAAGTCGCCGGTCGATCGCTACTGTCAGGTGTCCAGATGTCGCCAACACCGTGACGGTTGGGTCCCGACACGGAACCGACCAGGCCGAACTTCGCCATGCCCGCATCATGGGACCGCCGGCGGGTTCCGGATACTGGGAGCGCCCGGCGAGACGTGGAGTTCGACCCGGGGCAGGCACGCGGCCATTCAACCCACCAGGCCGTGATGGAGGAGGCACTCCTTGCTGCCTTGCACCCGAGGTGGATCGCGTCACCGGAGGTGCCCGTGACGAAGCCTGCGCGCGTCGTGATCGACCTGGTTCTCGATGACCGGCGGTCGTCGCTGGTGGTGGCCGGAGAGCTGAACAGCCAGCTGCGACGCCTGGAGCAGCAGATTCGCTGGGACCGCGAGAAGCAGCTATCCCCGGTGGGAGCAGTCGCTGCTCAGCCGACCGGAAGCCTGGCGCGCACGCTCACGGGCAGCACCGTCCGCCGTCGCGTCAGGTACAGCCCGAGGATGATCACAGCGCCACCCGCCACCTGGGCCGGCCGGATCGGCTCCGAGAGGAACAGTGCTCCGAGCAGGACGGCGCCCACCGGGACCAGGAACTGGTTCACCGATGCCCGCGTCGGCCCGATGTAGCGGATCGCGTTGAAGACCAGCACGTTCGCGATCCCCGCGGCGAGGGCCCCCGAGTAGATCACCGCCACGATCGCTCCGGCCGACACCACGACCGGCGCCGACGTGCCCACCTCCCAGATCGCGAGCGGGACGAGCAGCAGGGTCCCGCCCAGCACGGACCAGGCCGTCGCCTGCAGGGGATCGATTCGCCGGAGCATGCGCGTCCCGATCACCGTGTACACCGCCCACAGGACGGCGGCCAGGAGCGTCAGCGCGTCCCCGACGAGCGAGGCCCCCAGCGACAGATCGTGGCCGCCGGCGATGACCAGGGCGACGCCCACGAAGGCGATCAGGGCGCCGGCGAGCTTCGGCGGCGTCAGCCTGTCCATCCCGACCGCGCCCGCGAGCAGCGCGGTGATCACCGGCGAGGCGGCGATGAGCAGGGCCGAATCGCCCGCCGTGATCTGCGTGAGCCCGAGCGTCCAGGCGACCTGGTAGCAGCCGAACCCGACCACGCCGAGGGCGACCAGCGGCACGGTGAGGCCGGTTGGCCTGCGGATGACCCCCATCCGCCAGCGGATGAGCAGGAACAGGGTGACGGTCGCGATGACGTACCGCGTGGCCGTGAACGTCAGCGGCCCGAGCTCCCCGATCGCGGCCTTGACGACGACGAAGTTGGCGGACCAGATCAGGGCCGTGAGCAGGATGCCCACCTCCGCGAGCCGCCTGTCGCGCACCGAGGGGACACCGGCCCTCGCGGACCGGGACGCGAAGACGCCCGCCGGATCGGCGGGCGTCGGACGCGGCTTCGATGTGGCGGGCTCGGGGCCCGCCGGGGATGGCTCGGAGATCAGGCGCCTTCCTGCTCGAGCTCCAGGGCCTCTTCGTCGTCCTCCTCGGTCAGCTTCAGCCAGACGAAGAGTCCGGCCAGGACGACCAGGGGGATGACGATGAGTGCGCCCAGGGTGACCCCGAGCGCCACGGCAACGGTCCGAAGGGCCTTCATGGGCACGGGCCTCCTTGCTACGACGTATCGACCATGATTGTGCCCGTTGGCGCGCGCCCTGTCACGGCCGGGCGATCTACTTGGCCGGGCGACTAACCTGCGCGCGGAACTTCGGGGCCTGGGTCACGAGGTTGATGACATCGTCGCGGGTGAACTCCGCGATCTGGTGGTGGGAGCCCGCCTGGCCCGCCACCAGCAGCCGGATGACGTACGACCCATCCTGCTCGAACAGGAATACGTCCTTCGGCCGCTGCTCGTCCATCCAGCGTCCGATGACGCGGAGCGCGTGCTCGTACGCACCCGCGGAGGCGCCCGGGACGGTCTCGGGGACGGCGCCGGCGCCGCGTCGCCCTGCGGCCTCCTCCATGAACTTCGCGATGTCGTCATCCAGGAAGCTCAGGGTCTCCTTGGAGATCGTCCCGAGGGCATCGGACCAGGCGCCGGCGGAGCCACCCGCCGCGACCAGTCCCTGGACCACGAACCCGTCGGGCACCTCGAGCAGCAGGATGTCCCTCATGCCCCGCGCGTCCAGGAACACGCCGATCGAGCGGAAGACCTCCTCGAAGTCCTGCCGAGGGCTGCCGTCGTAGATCCGCATTGCTGCTCCTCGCTGCGGCGTCCACCCCCGGGGCGACGACCGGACGGCTGCGAGCCGGTGGTCCGGCCGAGCGGGCCTCGATCCATGGCGCGTCGATCACTGGACCGGGAAGACCACGGTCGTCGCGAGTGTAGCCAGCGCCCCGACCCCGGACAAGGCGATGGAGACCGCAGCGACGTCACGGGCCGCGAGACGCGGTGACCGCCGTCAACACCTCGCGCGGGCGGGGCAGACGGGTGGCGCGCATGCCGGGCCGGCGGGTGGACGGCGGGAGGCGCGGAACCCGGTTCAGCCCGCGAGCGCCACCGCCAGCGCCACGGCAAGCTCGCCCGCGACCCGCGCGTTGTTGATGATCAGCGACGTGTTGGCAACAACGGACGCCCCCCTGGTGATCGCCGCGACGCGAGCCAGCAGCCACGGCGTCACGGCAGGGCCGGTGATGCCGGCCATGTCGGCCTCGTGGATCGCCCGTGCGATGGCCTCGCGGGCGACGCGGTCGGGCAGCGCATCCGCCTCCGGGACGGGCGCGCAGACGAGGATCCCCGAGCCCAGCCCCAGCGAGGCGTGTGCGAGCACCACCGCCGCCGCCGCCGCGACGTCCGGCACGGACTGGGGCGCGGCGATGCCGCTCCCGCGCGAGTAGAACCCGGGCAGCTCGTTGGTCCCGATGGCCAGGACAGGCACGCCGTGCGTCTCCAGGTACTCGAGGGTCAGCGGCACGTCCAGGATCGCCTTCGGACCCGCGCACACGACGGTCACCGGCGTCCGGGCCAGCTCACCGAGGTCGGCGGAGATGTCGAGCGTGGGACTCTCGCCACCCACGGCGCCGCGGTGGACGCCTCCGATGCCTCCCGTCGCGAAGACGCCGATCCCCGCCGCGTGCGCCGCGATCATCGTCGCCGAGACCGTGGTCGATCCCCAGCCGCCCCAAGCGATCGCCGCGCCAAGGCTCGGTCGCGCGACCTTGCGCACCGTCCCGCGAGGGGCCGTCGCGAGCATCTCCAGCTCCTCGCTCGACAGGCCCACGCGGAGTCGGCCCTCGTGGAGGGCGACCGTCGCCGGCACGGCGCCGGCGGACCGCACGGCGAGCTCGGAGGCGGTCGCGACCTCGATGTTGCGCGGGTAGGCGAACCCGTGCGTGATGAGCGTCGACTCGAGCACGACGACGGGGCGTCCGTCGCGCAGGGCGTCGGCGACCTCGGGATCGATGGCGAGGAGGTCGGGGCTGAGCATCATCGTCAGGGTACGTTGTGCGAAACGGCCCGTGCAGCCCGCCGGGGCGGCCGGTAGCCTCGGCGCATGCCCGAGACCCTCCGCCCAGCCAACCGACTCCCGGACCCCGAGACCCTCCGCAGCCAGGTGGTCCTGGAGGAGCACGATCTCGCCCCGGACGGATCGTTCGCCGTGGTCTCGCGCCGGATGGTGGATGGCGACGCATACGTCTCGCACCTGTGGTTCGTGCCGCTGGACGGGTCGGAGCCACGGCAGCTGACGTCGGCCGCCGCGAGGGACATGGAGCCGCGCATCTCCCCGGACGGGATGCGGGTGGTGTTCACGCGCTGCACTGCCGAGGACGATCGCAAGGCCATCGTGATCCTCGTTCTCGACGACGGCACGACGTCAGCCCCCGCCATCGGCGATCGCTCTGCACGGGACGTGGCATGGAGCCCGGACGGGCGGCGACTGGCGTTCCGGGCGCGGACGGATCCGCAGCGCCTCATCGTCGGACCCGTCCCAACGCCGGCTGGCCCCGGCGCCCCGGATCCCGAGCCCCGCGCGCGGCGGATCACGGAACTCGACTACCGCTGGGACGAGACGGGCTACATCGACCGGCGCAGGCAGCTGTTCGTCGTCGACGCCCAGGACGACGCACGACCGCGCCAGCTCACATGGCTCGACTGCGGGGTGGACGGGCTCGCGTGGCGGCCGGACGGACGGGCGATCGCGATCGTCGCCGACCCGCGCGAGGACGCGGACCTTCGGCCACGCACGTCGATCTGGGAGGTCGAGATCCCGGACGACGATGGCGACGATGGCGAGGACGGCGGTGCCGCCCCAACCACTCTGGCCGCGCGGGAGGTCCTGGCGCTGGCCGGGCCCGTCGCGAGGCCACGGTATTCCCCCGACGGCCGTTGGATCGCGGCGATCGGCGTGGACGACCCGGACTACTTCGATGACCTCGCCCCGACGCTGTTCGTCGGACCGGCCGACGGCAGCCGCCATCCTGTCGCCCTCGCCCCGGACCTCGATCGACCGGTCGGCAACTGGGCGGACACCGACCTGACGGGATGGCAGGGCGAGCAGGATCCAGGGCCGGCGTGGGACGGGCCGGACGGCATCGTCGCCCTGGTCACGGATCGCGGCCGGACTCACCCCTGGCGGTTCCCCGTCGACCCGTCGACGGGAGGGCCCGGCGGGCAGCCGGTCCGCCTGGCGCACGGCGACGTCATGGCGCACACCCTTGCAGTCGGTGGCGGGCGGGTGACGGTCACCGCGACGGTCGGCTCGCGACCGCCCGAGCTGTGCGTGGTCGAGCCGTCGGGCGAGCTCCGGCCACTGACGACGACGGGCTCCTCCTGGACCGACGATCTCGCCTGGCCGAAGATGCGCCTGGTGGAGGTGCCGGGGCCCGGCGGGCCCGTGGAGACGTGGATCGCGTCGCCCTCCGATGCCGGCGATGGACCGCTGCCGGCCGTCGTGGACATCCACGGCGGACCCCTGGGTGCCTGGTCACCGGCCCCGAGCCTCGAGGTCGTCCTCCTCTGCGCCCGCGGGTATCGCGTGGTCCTGCCGAACATCCGGGGATCGACATCCTACGGCCGGGACTGGATCGCACCGCAGCTGGGTCGATGGGGCGGACCGGACGCGGACGACGTGCACGCCGCCATGGACCACGTCGTCGGGCTTGGCCTGGCCGACCCGGACCGGCTGGGCGCCCTGGGCCTGTCGTACGGCGGCTTCATGGTCAACTGGCTCGTCGGGACGACGGGCCGGTTCCGGGCGGCCGTGTCCGAGAACGGGGTGACGAACCAGGTCTCGGCCTGGGCGCACAGCGACAGCGGGCCCGAGTACTGCCGTGCCGCTCGCATGGGCGACCCAACGACCCCGGAGGGCGTGGAGCGCCTCTGGCGCCAGTCGCCCCTGCGGAACGTCGCCAACGTCCGGACGCCGCTCCTCCTCCTGCAGGCGGAGGCCGACCTGCGCTGCCCTCCGGCCGACAGCGAGCAGTACTTCATCGCCCTGCGCTGGCTCGGGCGCGAGGTCGAGTACGTCCTCTACCCGGAGGAGTACCACGTCATCCAGGGGACCGGCCGGATCGACCGTCGCATCGACCGGATGACCCGGATGCTCGACTGGTTCGACCGCTTCCTGAAGGCGTAGGGCTTCGTGGCCCCGCCGGCGGGTTGGGCATGACAGCCGACGACCGCGGCACCCAAAGGCGCGCACGCCGGCCTCAGACGAGCGACAGCTCGCCCGGCGGGTTCGACAGGTGGCGCAGGGCGAGCCTGTTGCCGGCGACCGCCCCCCGCCTCAGGGCGGCCGGCTGGGCGATGCCGCGACGGCGAGCCTCCAGCCAGGCCGAAAGGAACCCCGCGTCGAACGCGTCCCCGGCGCCGGTGGTGTCCGAAACCTTGATCGGGGTCGTCGCGACCTCGAAGCGGAGGCCGTCCCCGGCGGCGCGCGCGAGGACCGTCGCCCCCTTGCGACCGCGCTTGACCACGGCGATCGGCGCCAGCTCCAGCAGGCCTTCCTCGCGCTTCGCGCCCATGAGGGCCTTGGCCTCGTCGCGGGTCGCGAACAGCAGGTCCGGGGCGGCCTCGCGGACCAGGGCCAGCGCGGCGCGACGGCCATGGGCCACGAGCGGGCCGGCCGACGCGAGGTCGACCGTGACGAGTGCGCCCGCCTCCCTGGCGAGGCGGATCGCGACCATCCCGGCCCGGCCGAGCGGCTGGTCGAGCAGCGAGTAGGCGGGCACGTGAACCAGCTCCGCGCCGGCGAACCAGTCAGCCTTCAGGTCCTCCGGCCGGAGCCTGAGCGCCGCACCGCGGTCCGTGACGAAGGACCGCTCACCGCCCGTTTCGACGAACACGCCGATCCGCCCCGTGCGGGAGCCCGCCACGCGCACCGCCCTGACGGTGACCCCGTCCGCGGCGAGGGCGGCCACGAGCGCGCGGCCAGTGGCGTCGCGGCCGATCGAGCAGACGAGGGTGCTGCGAGCTCCGGTTCGGGCGAGCCCGCGGGCGGTCGACGCGGCCGATCCACCCTGGCGCAGGAGCACCCGCCCGGTGATGTCCGTGCCGCGCTCGAGGTCCCGGTCCGCGACGACGACCACGTCCATCACCAGGTCGCCGACCACCACGATGCGTGGTCGATAGGCTGCGGTCTGGCCGCTCGGACGCTTGACGCGCGGGCGCCGGGGATGCGGGAGGGTGGGCACGGGCCGAGGATACGCCCCGCCTCGCGGTACGATGGTCGCTCGCGGCCGAACCCGCCGCGCCGTGCGCGCCGCCAGGGTGGTGCGCCGGTCCCGCCCGCGTCCCGCACACCCGGAGACAGCGATGACCTTGCCCTCGGACCGCCTCGACCTCCTCGCGGTCAACACGATCCGCACTCTCTCGATCGACGGCGTGCAGAAGGCCAACTCCGGTCACCCGGGGGCTCCCATGGGCGCGGCGGCCATGGCCTACGCACTCTGGACGCGCCACCTGCGCCACTCCCCGACGCAGCCCGCATGGCAGGATCGCGACCGCTTCGTCCTGTCCGCCGGCCACGCATCGATGCTGCTGTACTCCCTGCTCCATCTCACCGGGTACGCGGTCAGCCTCGACGACCTCGCGTCGTTCCGCCAGTGGGGCTCGATCACGCCCGGTCACCCGGAGTACGGCTTGACGCCCGGCGTCGAGGCCACGACCGGACCGCTCGGCCAGGGCCTGGTGAACGCAGTCGGCATGGCCATCGCCGAGCGCCGGCTGGCGGAGGAGTTCAATCGCCCCGGCCACGACGTCGTCGACCACCGGACGTATGTCATCTGCTCGGATGGCGACCTCCAGGAGGGCATCTCGGCGGAGGCCAGCTCCCTCGCGGGTCACCTCGGGCTCGGCAAGCTGATCGCGCTGTACGACGACAACCGGATCCAGCTCGACGGCCCCACCGCCTGGGCCTTCACCGAGGACGTGCTGGCGCGCTACGCGGCCTACGGCTGGCACACGCAACGCGTCGAGGACGGCAACGACGTCGCGGCGATCTCGGCCGCCATCGAGGCCGCGAAGGCCGACGAGCGGCCGTCCATCATCGCCGTCCGCACCCATATCGGCTTCGGCAGCCCCAACAAGCACGACTCCCAGAAGGCCCATGGCGCGGCGCTGGGCCCGGACGAGGTCCGCCTCACCAAGGAAGCGTACGGCTGGGACCCGGACAAGAGCTTCTTCGTGCCCGACGAGGCCGGCGAGCTGTTCCGCGCCGCCGTACCCGCGGGCGTGGCGCTCGTCGCGGACTGGGAGGCGCGGGTGGCCGCCTACGCGGCCGACTTCCCCGCCGAGGCCGCCGAGCTGCGCCGCCGCGTCGCGGGTGCGCTTCCGGTCGGCTGGGACACGGCCCTCCCGGCCTACGAGACCGGCACCGAGGTCGCGACCCGCAACGCGAGCCAGGACACGCTCCAGGCGCTCGCCGCCGCGCTGCCGGAGCTGTTCGGCGGATCCGCGGACCTGTCCGAGTCCAACCTCACCGACGTCAAGGCGCTCGGGCACGACCACTTCGAGGCCGGGCACGCGGGCCGCAACCTCCGCTTCGGCGTCCGCGAGCACGCCATGGGCGGCATCGTCAACGGCATCGCGTACCACGGCGGCTTCCTCCCGTACGCCGCGACATTCCTGACGTTCAGCGACTACATGCGGGGCTCGGTTCGGCTCGCCGCCCTCTCCGGGCTCCACGTGACCTACGTCTGGACCCACGACTCCGTGGGGCTGGGCGAGGATGGGCCTACCCACCAGCCGGTGGAGCACTACGCGGCGCTGCGGGCGATCCCCAACCTGTGGTTCGTCCGCCCGGGCGATGCGAACGAGGCGGTCGCGGCCTGGGCGCTGGCGGCCGAGCGCTCGTCGCTCGAGGGCGCGGCCCCGGGTCCCGTCGCCCTGGCCTTAACCCGCCAGAAGCTCCCGACACTGCCGGGGACCAAGGAGGTCGCCCGCGCGGGCGTCCGTCGCGGTGGCTACGTGCTGCGTGAGGCCGCGGGCGGGGCGCCCGAGCTCATCCTGGTCGGTACCGGGTCGGAGCTGGCGCTCTGCGCCGCGGCGGCCGAGATCCTCGAGGCGGAGGGAATTCCCACACGCGTCGTGAGCCTCCCGTGCTGGGAGCGCTTCGAGGCCCAGGATGCGGCCTACCGCGAGAGCGTCCTGCCGGCGGCGATGCGGAAGCGCGTGACCGTCGAGGCGGGGGTCTCCCTAGGCTGGGAGCGGTGGGCCGGCGACGAAGGCGCCATCGTTGGCCTGGACCGGTTCGGGGCGAGCTCGCCGGCCGGGACGATCTTCAAGGCGTTCGGGTTCACGGTCGACAACGTCGTCGACGTGGCCCGACGGGTGGCCCGGGACGGGCTGCGCGGCCGCGTAGGCGTGTCCGACCCGTCGATCGGGCACCCGCACGGGCACCACGGCTGAGGAGGCGGCGATGCGAGTGGCGTTCGCGGCGGACCATGCGGGGGCCGATTTCAAGGACGACCTCCTGGCCAGGCTGGAGTCGCTGCTCCCCGGGCAGCACGAGCTGCTGGACCTGGGCGGCGACGGCGTCGACCAGGAGGACGACTACCCCGACTTCGCTTGGCTGCTGGGCCAGGCGATCCAGGTCGGGCACGCAGACCGCGGGATCCTCATCTGCGGGTCCGGGGTCGGAGCGTCCATCGCCGTCAACAAGATGCGCGGCATCCGGGCCGCCGTCTGCCACGACACGTACTCGGCACACCAGGGTGTCGAGCATGACGACATGAACGTCCTCGTCCTCGGGGCGCGGGTGATCGGCATCGAGCCCGCGGCCGAGTGCGCGGTTGCGTTCCTCACCGCGACCTTCTCGGGGGAGCCGCGCCACCGGCGCCGGCTCGGCAAGGTGCTGGCGATCGAGGCGTCCTCCATGGGCGAGGTGGGCGAGGAGCGGTGACCGACACGCCCGCCGGTCCCGCAGATCGTGCGGCCCGCCGATCGCCGGCACTCGAATGGATCGAGCCCGGGGAGCTCGAGGACCCGGTCGAGACGGCACTGGTCGCGGCGAACGCCGCATATGCCCGCGCGGTCCGGACCTCGGACGCGGACGCCCTCGTCGCGCTGTTCGAGCCGGACGGCGCCATCATCGACATGGACGGCCCGGACGCCCTCGGTCACGACGGGCTGCGCGAGATGGCCGAGTACGCCCGGAGTCGATTCCGCGACGTCAGCTTCGACATCGACGTCGAGTGGACAAAGGTGGACGGGCTGGACCCCGACGTGGCCTACGCGTCGGGGACCTGGCGGATGGGCTTCACCCTGGTGGCCGGTCGGCAGATCGGCGAGCGGGTCCGTCTCCGCGGCCGATTCGCCGAGACGTGGCACCGCGGTCACGGCGACACCTGGCGGCTCTACCGGGACCTGACGCTCAGCCGCGAGCCGGACGAGTAGGCCGAGGGAAGGAGACACGGAGGCGCGTCCGGGGGTGGTCGCGTGGCGCCAGACAGGGTGGCGGCGGGTGGCGTCCGTCGCGGCATCCTCGGGTCGCGTGGCGGCAGAGAGCCAGACGCCACGATGCGCGGCATCCTCGGGGGATCGTGGCGCCTCACGCCACGGTCTTGGGGCGCGCGACGGTCGGCGAGTGGTGTTGCTTCGGTTTCGTGGACGGGTCATTCTGTCACCCCCTGGAGGGCGGGGTTCCTCCACATTCGTGGCGCTGGGAACCACAACCCGCCGCGGCGAGTCCCCGCCAGGCCACCAGACGGCCATCGAACCGGGAATCGTGGCGCAGGGCTCCACGGCGCCACACCGCACGCGCCGCCCTGCCGCCCTGCCGCCCTGCCACCGTGCGGCGATGGGCGATCGCTGGCGCGCGGGCCTATGCTCTGCACGACGCCACCGCCGCCAGTTCGGGTCGCGCAGCGGAGATCAGTGCTATGCGTATCGGCTTCATCGGCCTCGGCCGGATGGGCGCGAACATGGTTCGCCGGCTCCTCCGCGACGGGCACGAGATCGTTGCGTACAACCGGACCCCCGAGAAGACGCAGGAGATCGCGACGGAGGGTGCCGAGGCGGCTATCTCGATCGCCGAGCTCGTCGGCAAGGTCCCGAAGCCGCGGGCGGTCTGGATCATGGTCCCGGCGGGCGACGCCACACAGGCCCAGATCGACGAGCTCCTCGAGCACCTCGATCCGGGTGACACCATCATCGACGGCGGCAACACGAACTTCCACGACGACGTCCGGCGCCAGGAGGCGCTGGCGGCGAAGGGCATCGGCTACGTGGACGCCGGCACGAGCGGCGGCATCTGGGGCCTCCATGCGGGCTACGCGCTGATGGTCGGCGGTGAGGACCAGTACGTGAAGCCGCTCGAGCCGATCTTCCGCTCGCTCGCCCCCGAGGGCGGCTACCTCCGCGTCGGTGGCCCGGGTGCTGGGCACTACGTGAAGATGGTCCACAACGGCATCGAGTACGGGCTGATGCAGGCGTACGCCGAGGGCTTCGAGATCATGCACGCGAGCGACTACGAGCTGGACCTCGGAGCCATCTCAGAGATGTGGATGCACGGCTCGGTGGTCCGCTCGTGGCTCCTGGAGCTCATGGTCCGCGCGTTCAAGGCCAACGGCCAGGACCTGGACGGCCTCAAGGGCTGGGTCGCGGACTCCGGCGAGGGACGCTGGACGGTCCAGGAGGCGATCGACAAGGACGTCCCGGCGCCCGTGATCACGCTGTCCCTGCTCACCCGCTTCCGCTCGCGCCAGGACGACTCCTACGGTGGCAAGGTGCTCGCCGCGCTCCGCAACGAGTTCGGTGGCCACGCGGTGAAGTCCGGGTAGCGATGGACGTCGCGACGGCGCTCGTTCGCCTCGAGGCGGCCGGCACCGAGCAGAACCGCAAGGTCTACCGGCGCCACGGCGCCCGGGACCCACTGTTCGGCGTGTCGTTCGCGGTGCTGGACCGCCTGACGAAAGATGCGGGTCGCGACCAGGGGCTCGCGGACGGATTGTGGGCGACCGGCAACTACGACGCCCGGATCCTCGCTTGCCGGGTCGCCGATCCCGCGACCGCCACCGAGGCCTCCCTCGACGCCTGGCTGACCCAGCTCGACGTGTACGTGCTGGTCGACGCGTTCGTGGTCTCCCTCGCGTCGCTCGTTCCCGGCGTGCGCGAGCGCGCCGACCGCTGGACTGCGTCGACCCGCGACTGGACGGCGCAGGCGGGCTGGGACCTGTACGCCCAGCTGGCCTTGAAGGACCCGTCACTCGAAGATGAGTTCTTCCTGGCGCTGCTCGACCGGATCCGGGCGGGCATCGGCGCGGCCGGGAACCGGACGCGCCACTCGATGAACGGCTGCCTGATCGCGATCGGTGCCCGGAACGAGGCGCTGCGCGCCGCGGCGGAGGCGACGGCGGGACGGATCGGCGGCTTGGTCGTGGATCACGGGCAGACCGGGTGCGTGACCCCGGCGGCGATCCCCTACATCGCGAGGATCTGGGACCGCAGGCTGGCGAAGGCGGGGGCGGCCCATGGGTAGGGAGCGTGCGGGCCTGTACGAAGGGTCAGCAACGAACCTCGCTCGTACTCCGATCGGTGCGCGGGGCGCCGCGCCCCGGGCACGATGGTGGCTCGTACCGGGCGGGCTCGCGGCCGGTACCAGGCCCAGGTACGAGACGGGTTCGTACGCGACGGGACGCACACCGCGGACTGCTGCCGAGCACGAGCCTGTCTCGTATCCGACGGGCCGCGGGGGTGGACTGCGGCGGACTCGAGCCCGGATGGCATACGGGGGTGTGGTCGCGCCCGGCCATGGTCCGCGTTGGACGAACAACGCTCGTAGGTGGCAGTGATGGCAGCTTCGAAGGGCAAGACATCGTCCGCCGCGAGCGAGGCGGCGACCGCGCCAGCCTCGGCCGCACCCACCTCTGCCGCCCCCACCACGACGCCTGCCACGACGCCGACACCCCGCACCGCCCCCGCCACCCCCGCAATCCCCTCGCGCAAGGACGCGCCGCGGACGATGCGCGAGCTGCGCCTCGCCACGGGATCGCGCCGCAAGGCCCCGGCCGGCCGCGCCCACGAAAACCCCCTTCGCGAGGGGCTCCGGCTCGAACGTGTCCCGGACCCCGCCGTCTTCGTCCTCTTCGGCGCCACCGGCGACCTCGCCCATCGCAAGGTGGTCCCGGCCCTGTTCCAGCTGTGGCGCACGCATCTGTTGCCGCACGAGCTCAGGATCGTCGCCGTTGGGCGGCGCCCCTACGCGGACGATGCCTTCCGCGCCGAGCTCAAGGCCTCGCTCGACCACTATTCGCGCGTGCAACCGGTGGACAGCGAGACCTGGGAGGAGCTGGCCGGCCGCATCGTCTACCACCGCGGCGACTTCAACGACCCCGAGCTCTACCAGGGCCTCACCGAGCGGCTGGACGAGCTTGACGAGAAGTGCGGCACGCGGGGCAACCGGATCTTCTACCTGGCCACCCAGCCGTCGGCGTTCCCTGAGATCGTGCAGCAGCTGGGGCGGGCCGGGCTGGACCACGAGCGCCACGAGGGCGGCTGGCGGCGGGTCGTCATCGAGAAGCCGTTCGGCCACGACACCGACTCCGCCGTCCGGCTGAACCGCGAGGTAGGCAAGGTCTTCCGGGAGCGGCAGGTCTACCGCATCGACCACTACCTGGGCAAGGAGACCGTCCGGAACCTGCTCGTCTTCCGGTTCGGCAACGGGATCTTCGAGCCGATCTGGAACCGCCGGCACATCGACCACGTGCAGATCACCGTGGCCGAGTCCATCGGCATCGAGAGCCGCGGCGCGTTCTACGAGGAGACCGGCGCCAGCCGCGACTTCCTCCAGAACCACCTGCTCCAGCTGCTCTCGCTGGTGGCGATGGAGCCACCGGCGGCCTTCTCCGCCGACGCGCTGCGTGACGAGAAGGTCAAGGTGATCCGTGCCATCCCGGAGTTCACGCGTGACCTGGTCGAGCGCGACGTCGTGCGCGGCCAGTACGGCCCGGGATGGGTCGCCGCCAAGCCGGTCCCGGGGTATCGCGAGGAGCCGCACGTGGACCCGGCCAGCGAGACGGAGACGTACGTCGCGGCACGGCTCACCGTGGACGACTGGCGCTGGTCGGGCGTCCCGTTCTACCTCCGCATGGGCAAGCGGCTTCCGAAGCGCGCGACGGAGATCGCGATCCAGTTCAAGGAGGTCCCGCACCGCCTGTTCGCGGACAGCGAGACGGACCCGGAACCGAACCTGCTCGCGATGCGGATCCAGCCCGACGAGGGGATCATGCTGCGCTTCGGCGCCAAGGTCCCGGGCCTGGGCATCGACGTGCGCAACGTGACGATGGACTTCACGTACGGTTCCGCCTTCCAGACCGACTCGCCCGATGCCTACGAGACGCTCATCCTGGACGCGCTCCTGGGCGATGCATCGCTGTTCACGCGCGCGGACGAGGTCGAGGAGGCGTGGTCCATCGTTGACCCGATCGTCGAGGCATGGGCGGAGATGCCGCAGCCCGAGTTCCCCAGCTACGAGGCGGGCACATGGGGCCCGGAGGCCGCCGACGACCTGCTCGCCCGGGAGGGGCGGCGGTGGCGAAGGATCTGACCGGGGCCGCCGGCGGGCGCGCCGACGGCCGGACGTTCGGGGCCATCATCGCGGTCGGCACGCGGCCGGCGGGCGGGGGCCGGATCGCGCTCGCGGACCCCCCGAAGCCAGGCGAGCCCACGATGCGCTGGTCGTCCACGGCGCACACGATCGACGAGATCGAGAAGGAGCTGGCCCGGATCTGGGCGCAGCCGGACCTGCGCGTGCCGGGTGATGGCGGTGGCCGGCACATCGCGGCACGGACCTCGGTGATGAACCTGGTCGTCGTCACCCGCCAGCCGGAGGTGGGCGAGCGCACGGCAGAGACGATCTCGCGGCTGACCGGCCGCCACCCGTCGCGGACGCTGATCGTGCTCTCGGCGGACCCGGACGGCCCGCCGTGGCTGGACGCGCGGATCCAGGCCCACTGCGTGCTGCCGCGGACCGACGCGCCGGAGGTCTGCTCCGAGCAGATCTTCCTGACCGCCGGGGGCGACACGGGCCGCCACCTGACCGCCCTCGTGGCCCCGCTGCTGATCCACGACCTGCCGGTCACGGTCTGGTGGCCGGGCGAGCCATCGCTTGGGTCCGCCGCGGCCGACGCGCTGCTCGAGAGCACGGATCGCCTGGTCGTGGACGGGTCGTCCTGGTCGGGCGACGGGCTCGCACGGCTCCGGCAGCTCGCCGGGCTGTATGACCGGTTCGGGCGGCTGTCGATCCGCGACTTCGCGCTCGCCCGCCAGTCGCGCTGGCGCGAGGCGATCGCGGGCATCTTCGACGTGCCGGAGTTCCTCCCCTATGTCGGCTCGGTGCGGCGGATCTCGGTCGCCTACGCCACGGGCGACGGGACGGGGGCGCCGGGATCGACCAACGTGGTCAAGCCGCTGTACCACGTCGCGTGGCTGGCGGCACGCCTCGGGCTGCGGATCCTGGCACCGCTGGCCCCGGTGGAGGCGCGCGGGAAGGCGGCGGCCCCGCGCCTGCGGCCGGGCGAGAAGCCGCCGCTCCACCGTGGCCTCGGGGCGCGGCTCTCGGCCGGGCGCGGGTCGGGTGAGGTGGCGGTCGTGATCCGGCCTCGCACGTCGTCCTTGCCCCCCGGGACCACGCTCCGCGTGGAGCTGCTCGCGGAGCGGCGCGGCTCCGAGCTGCGCGCCGATGTGACCGCCGAGGCCGAGAATGTACACGTCAACACCTGGGTGGACGGCGTCCAGGTCATGGACCGCACCTTCAAGGCACCACGTCGGACGGACGTGGATCTCCTTGGCGAGGCGCTCGAGGGCGGCGGTCGCGATCCGGTCACCGTCGGGACCATCCGCATGGCCGCCAGGCTGTCGGCCGAGGAGATGGCGCATGACTGAGGCAACAAGCTCCCTGCCGAAGCTGCGGGTCCTGCATCCGGGCGAGGTCGCCTGGGCCGCCGCGGATGCGATCGCGACCGCGCTGGCGGAGGCGGTCGAGGCGCGCGGGGTCGCGCACTGGGCGACGACCGGCGGATCCGCCGCCCCGGGGATCTACGCGGCGCTCGCGAACCCGCCGTTGTGCGAGCGGGTCCCGTGGGACCGGGTGCACACCTGGTGGGGCGACGACCGGTTCGTCCCCTATGACGACCCGCTGTCCAACGTGCTGCCACTCGAGACGATCCTGCGGCGCGGCGTCGAGATCCCGGACGCGAACCTCCACCGCTGGCCAATCGCCGAGGCACGCGCGGCCGGCGCGGGACCGGCCTGGGCCGTGGCACGGTACGCGCGCGAGCTGGCCGCGCTGCTGCCGGCCGACGCAGCGGGTACCCCGGTCTTCGACCTCGTGCTCGTGGGCGTGGGGCCGGACGGGCACCTGTTCTCCATGTTCCCGGGATCCGCGGCCTGGGACGCGCCGTCGCCGTGCGTGGCCGTCCCGGCCCCGCTCCACGTTGGGCCCCACGTGGAGCGGGTCTCGCTTCACCCGCGGGTCCTGGCCGCGGCGCGCTCGGTGTTGCTCGTGGCGACCGGCGCGTCCAAGGCCGACCACCTCGGGCGTGCATGGACCGGCGACGACGTGCGGGAGCTCCCGGTGCGCGCCGCCCGCCTCGGGACGGCGACCTGGATCCTGGACGACGCGGCCGCCGCGGATCTGCCGAAGGGCTGACCTCCGAAGGCCAGGGCGAGCCGGCGGGCCGGTCGACGGGCCGGGCGGCGGACCTACGCGCTGCGGAGCGCGTCCGTCGGCGGCACCCGCGCGGCGCGCATCGCCGGGTACAGGCCGGCCACGGCACCAACGATCGCCGTCGCGCCCACGCCGATCGCGATCGCGACTGGCGAGATCACCACGGGCCACCCCTGGCTCGTGGCGTACGCGCCGCCGATCAGCATCCCGACCGACACCCCCAGCGCGCCGCCGAGCGACGCCAGCAGCAGTGCCTCGCCGAAGAACTGGCCGCCGATCGCCCCGCGCGTCGCGCCCAGCGCCCGGCGCAGGCCGATCTCGCCCCGCCGCTCCAGCACCGCCATCAGCATCACGTTGGCGATCCCCAGCGTGCCGACGGCGAGCGCCACGAGCCCGAGGCCCAGGAACAGCGCCGTGAACGCGGTCGCGGTCGCGGCGCGCGCCTCGATGGCATCGGACGGGCGGCGCACGGTGACCGCCTCGGGGTTCTCCGGGTTGGCCGTCGCGCCGAGGACCCCCCGGACCTCGTCGACGTAGGCCGGGTCGGCGCGCACGTAGATGGTGGTCGGTGAGATGTCCGCATCGAGCCAGGTGTCGGCCGCCTCGCGGCCGATGAGCGCGGCACGGTCGAGCTCGGGGGCGAGGGGCAGCTCGTCGAGGATCCCGATCACGCTGAACCACTCGCCGGCGATGTACACGGCGATCGGGGCCCGGAGGTCCACGATCCCGAGGCGCCTGGCGGCCAGGGCACCCAGCACCACCGTCGGGTAGCGCTCGGTCGCCGCATCGAGGAACCGTCCCTCGCGCATCGTCCCGCCCAGGGTCGAGAGCAGCGTTCGCGTCGACCGCCCCGACCGAGAGGCCACCGGTCTCGTTGCGCCCGATGAGGTCCGTCCGGCGGACGGTGGCGTCGAGCGCGGTCGCGGCACTCGCGCCCTCGACCGGCCGGATGCGACGGACCATCGCCGCCGATTCGTCCGGCAGGCTGGAGTCCTCGCCGAGGAACGTCTGGCCGGGCGAGACGGTGAGCATGTTGGTCCCCAGCCGGTCGAGCACCGAGAGCAGCGAGGCGCGGCTGGCGTCGGAGATCGCGAGCACCGCCACCATCGCGGCGATCCCGATCGCGATCCCGACGGCCGTGAGCGAGGACCGGAGCTTGCGCGAGGCGAGGCCCCGGAAGGCGATCCGGGTCAGCTCGAATGGCCCGGGTCCACCTGGCCGGGGAGTCAGGGGTCCGCGCGCGGTGCGCGGATCGGGCGTGCCGCGGACGTCGCCCGCGACCGGCGCCGTGGCGGTCATGCCACCGCTCCGCCGGAGCGGTGGTCGGCCACGATGCGGCCGTCCTGCAGCTCCACCCGTCGGGGCAGCGAGGCGGCGATGTCACGGTCGTGGGTGATGACCGCGATCGTGGCGCCGTCGCTGGCGTTGAGGTCCTTGAGCAGGTCGACCAGGGCCGCGCCCGTGGCCGAGTCCAGGTTCCCCGTGGGCTCGTCCGCGAGCACGATCGCGGGCCTGCCCACGAGCGCCCGCGCGATCGCGACCCGCTGGCGCTCGCCACCCGACAGCTGGCCGGGCCGGTGGCGGGCACGGTGCGCGAGCCCGACGCGGTCGAGGGCCGCCTCGGCCGCCTTGCGCCGCTCCCGTCCGGGGATGCCCCGGTACAGCAGGCCGTCCGCGACGTTGTCGAGCGCGGACTCCCCGCCGAGCAGGTGGAAGTGCTGGAAGACGAACCCGATCCGCCAGGCCCGCAGGGCGGACAGGCGCCGGTCGGACAGGCGGTCGACCCGCTCGCCGGCGACGGTCACCTCGCCCGAGGTCGCCCGGTCGAGCGTCCCGACGACGTGGAGCAGGGTCGTCTTGCCGGACCCGGACGGGCCGACGATCGCGAGCAGCTCGCCCTCGTCGATCGCGAGGTCCACGTCCACGATGGCGTCCACGGGCGGCTCGCCCGGGTATCGCCTGCCGACGCCGTGCAGCTCGATGACCCGCTCGGCCGTCACGGGACGACCACCAGGTCGCCGTTCGCGAGGCCCACGCCCGAAACCTCCACCCGCCCGTCCTCGAACAGGCCGGTCTCGACGGCCACGTAGGCACGCGTGCCGTCCGTCGCGACACGTTCGACCGCGTAGCCGCCCTCGAGCAGTGCGACCAGCGCGTTCACGGGGACGGTCAGGACGTCGTCGTGGTGCTCGGTCACGACGTGGACCGTGACCGGCGCGGCGTCCAGCGCCGGCAGCGTCGCGGCCGGATCGAGGTCGATCGTCACGGGGAGGGTGATGGCCGCACCGTTGTCGCCACCGGCGGCGACCCGCCCGATCTCACGCACCGTCCCCGCCACCTCGGACCCGTCCGGGAGCTCGACCGTGACGGCCTGGCCAGCGGTGACGAGGTCCTGGCGCGCCGCGCTGATGTCCAGCATCACGACGCGGCGGGCGGTTGATGTTCCCAGGACCGGTGTCCCCGGACCCACGGCCGCGCCCAGGGCAGCCGGCAGCGAGGCGACCCGGATGGCCCCGGGCAGGAAGGCGAGGTCCGAGCCGTCCAGCGACCCGTCCCGCGTGCGGCCGGTCGCCTTCTGCCAACGCTTGACCGCCGTCGTGGTCCTGGCGCCCCAGTGGCGGTCGACCCGCATGCGCTTCGAGGCATAGCCCATCGCCTTGAGGTTCTGCTCCAGCTGGAGCACATCCGCGCCGTCGGAGACGTCGGGGTCGAGCGGGCGCCACAGCGGCCGGTCGCCGTACAGCAGCCGGGGCCTCGTGCGGCCGTCCAGCTCGTAGAGGACGTCGCCGCGCTCGATCACGTCGCCCAGCGCGGGCAGGCGGGTCAGCGTCCCGGCGGCGCCGGCGGCCACGGTTCCCGATCCCTCGTAGCCCAGCTTCCCGTCGAGGTCGGCCGTCGTCTTGACGCGTGCCGCGGTCGACGGCCGCGGTCTTCATGTCGGCGGTCGCGGCGTCCGACGGCGAGGCCGCCGACGACGCGGCGCCGGATGGGATCGAGATCCCCCCGGCAGCGGCAACGACGACGCCGCGCGGCCAGCACGCAGCACGAGCCCCGCCCCCGCCAGCCGCGCCGGCCTCACGGCTTCGACTCCAGCACGGGACCGCCGCCGAACTTGAACGGGCCATCGGGCATCTCTGCCGCGCACGCCTCCTGGGCCGCCTGGAACTTCTCGGACGACGGGTCGATGCCACCCGCCCCGTCCGGCCCGCCGATCGCGATCGAGACCCCGCCGCCGCTGACTCGGGGTCGGGGAAGTCGACGCCGTGCTCGCGCATGCACGCGGCGAAGGCCAGCATCGAGTCGAGCACCTCGGGTGGGATCGTCGCGTTGGGGTCGCCCATCCCGCCCCTGGGCAGGAGGTGCTTGCAGGCCTCCTGTGCGGCGAGCGCGGCCTGCTTGTCGACGGGGGCCGTGTTCGCCTGGGGGTCGGTGCCCTTGTCGACGCCGCCGGACCCGACCTCCACCTTGCCGATCCCGTTCCCGCCCTCGCCCGCCGTCGCGATGCTGACCTGGATGTCGATGCCGTGCTCGCGCATGCAGGCGGTGAACGCGTTCATCGCCTCCTCGGGGTCGAGGGACGCCGACGGTGCCGCGGACGCGCCCGCGGTGGCCGAGGGCTGGGCGAGGCTGACCACGCCACCGTCGCTGCTCGGCTCCGCCGCCGCAGGCCGCGAGGACGGCCACGAGGGCGAGCTGCGGCGAGCGCCGCGCGCGCCCGGCCCCGCGTGGTTGGTCGAGTCAAGGAGGGTCATCATGGATGCTCCGAGATGGGCCGGTTGGTCCCGGGCCGGCCGTCGCGTCTCCCGGGCACGCGACCGGGGGTGGTGGTCGCGTCCGAGGGCCATCCTCGTGCCCGCGGATCAAAGCCGCCTCAAGATCGCTTTCAGAATCCTTTGATCCGGGGCTGGTAGACCTTGCCACGATGCACCTCCTGCTGGTCGAGGACGATCCGCGCCTCGCCGATCTCGTCGCCCGCCTCCTGGGCGGGGAGCGGCACCTCGTCGAGCGTGCCGCGAACGGGGCTGTCGCGCTCGAGATGGCGGACGCGCCCGGCCTCGACGCGATCGTGCTCGACGTCGGCCTGCCGGACATCTCCGGCCTCGAGGTGGCCCGCCGGCTCCGGGCGCGCGGCTCCGCCGTCCCGATCCTGATGCTCACCGCCCGCGACGCCGTCTCGGACCGCGTCGCCGGCCTCGACGCGGGCGCCGACGACTACCTCGTCAAGCCGTTCGCCATCGAGGAGCTCGTGGCCCGGGTGCGGGCGCTCGGGCGGCGAGGCCGAGGGCGGGATACCGGGCCCTCGCCGGCGATGGCGGCGGGGCCGGTCGAGCTGGACGACGTGACCCGCCTCGTGACCGTCGACGGCGTGCGCATCGACCTCAGCCCGCGCGAGTTCGCCCTCCTCGAGTGCCTGCTGCGGCACCGCGGACGGGTCCTCAGCCGGGACCAGCTGCTCGACCACGCCTGGCCGTACGACGCCGAGGTGGTCCCGGCGATCGTGGACACCTACGTCTACTTCCTGCGGCGCAAGCTCGGGCCTGCCGGCGGTGCCCGTATCGAGACCGTGCGCGGGGCCGGCTACCGGATGCTCGCGTGACGACGACCGGATGCTCGCGTGACGACGACCCGGCCGGCGTGCCCGAGGCGCCGATCCTCCGCCGAACCCGCTGGCGCCTCATCGCCTGGAGCGCCGGCAGCACGCTCGTCGTCCTGCTCGTCCTGGGCGTCGCGATCTACGTCGGCGGCCGCCACCAGCCTCGCGGCGGCCGGCACGGCCCAGCTCCAGTCGCGCCTCCGAGCTGCTCAGGCGACCGGCCTTCGAGGTCGTCACAGCGCGAGGCGGGCGCCGAACGTGACCATCACCGTGGATCCCGAGCCAGCCGGGGCTCGCCATCGGCGGCGACAGCTCGGGCACGCTCGCGTTCGTCGTCTCGGCGGGCCCGGACGGCGGCATCCCGCTCGGCGCTCTCGGCAGCGCCTTCGCGGTCCCGGGCGAGCCTGCTCCACTGCCGATGATGGCGCTCGATGCCGACGCCCAGGCGGCTCTCGCGGCGGGCGAGATGGTCGTCCGCGACACGACCATCGGCGACGCGCCGGTCCGAATCATGGCCGCCTCGGTCCCGGCATTCGACGCGGCCGGTGACGGCGGTCGTGATCGGCGACCGGACGCGCCGAGCTCGACACGTTGCGGACGCTGCTGGTCGTGCTGCTCGGTGGCGGCGTCGCGGTGCTGGCCGCGTCCATCGCCGTGGGGTACCTGTACGCAGGCCGCGCCCTGGTGCCGATCCGCGAGTCGCTCCGGCGCCAGCGCGAGTTCGCCGCGGACGCAAGCCACGAGCTCCGGACCCCCCTGGCGATCACCCGGGCGGCCATCGCCGACCTGCGCCGCGGACCGCCGGGACCCGGCGACGGTCGATCGAGCGCTCGACGACCTCGACGCGGGGGCAGCCCGGATGGAGCTCCTGGTCGACGACCTGCTGCTCCTCGCCCGGACCGACGCCGAGACGGTCGCCCTGGTCGAGGCCGACACCGACCTGGCCCTCGTCGCGGCCGAGGCCACCGAGGCGTTGGAGCCCGTCGCCGCCGCCCGGGGCGTCAGGCTCGTCCTGGACATCGAGCCGGCCCCGCTCCGCGGCGACGAGGCGCGTCTCCGGCAGCTCGCCGGCATCCTGGTGGACAACGCCATCCGGCACTCGCCCGACGGCGGCCACGTGACTGTCACCGTGCGGCCGGGCGCGCGGCTCGACGTGGAGGACGAGGGGCCCGGCATCGAGCCCGAGCACATCGACCGCGTGTTCGAGCGGTTCTGGCGGGCGCCCGGGTCGCCGGCCGGGGGCACCGGCCTCGGCCTCGCGATCGCCCGCTGGATCGCGGAGCAGCACGGCGGGTCGATCTCCGCCGCGAATCGCGGATCCGTGCCGGGAGCCCGGCTCACCGTGCACATCGCCGGGCGCTGATCCTCTCGCCGGGCGCTGAACATCTCGCCGGGCGCTGATCCTCTTGCCGAGGCCTGATCCACTTGCCGAGGGGCCGCTCCGATCGCCGGGGGCTGATCCACCGGCGAGGGGGCACGTCGGTCGGGCGGGGGCATCGCGCCCGACGGCTCCCGCGCGCTGGACCATGCGACTACCATCCGTCCATGACTGAGCCCGCCTCGGCGCCTGCCGACACCCGCCCCTATTCACCCGGTCTCGAGGGCATCGTCGCCGGTGAGACCACCCTCTCGTACATCGACGGCGAGGCCGGCCGCCTGCTCTACCGCGGCTATCCGATCGGGCAGCTCGTCAAGGCGGGCTCGTACGCCGCGATCACCGAGCTGCTCTGGACGGGCGAGTGGAACCCGGCCGCGAGGCTGCCCTGCCAGCCGGTGCCGGACGCGGTGCTGACGGCGCTGCGAGCGCTGCCACGCGGCGCGAAGCCGATGGACGCCCTTCGCACCGCGGTCTCCGTCTGGGGCGCCGTCACCAATCCTGCATGGCCGCCGACCCCGGAGCAGGCGCGCGCGCTGACCGCCTTCTCTCCGTCCGCGCTGGCCGCGTTCACCCGGATCCGCCAGGGCCTGGACCCGGTGGCGCCGGACCCCGACCTCGACCTCGTCGCGGGCTACCTGTACCAGGTGAACGGCGAGCCGCCCGACGATGCGACCGCGCGTGCGCTCGACGCCTACTTCATCGTCGGCGCCGAGCACGGCTTCAACGCCTCGACCTTCACCTGCCGCGTCATCACCGCCACGCGCGCGGACATCGCGTCCGCGGTCTGCGGGGCGATCGGCGCGATGAAGGGCCCGCTCCACGGCGGCGCCCCGTCAGAGGTCGTGGAGCAGATCCACCAGGTCGGGACGCCCGACAAGGCCGAGGCCTGGGTGCGCGATGCCATCGATCGCAAGGAGCGGCTGATGGGGTTCGGCCACCGTGTATACCGCGCCTACGACCCGCGTGCCGCGGCGTTGCGCGAGGTCGCCGAGGGCATGGACCACAAGCCCGAGTGGCTGGCGCTCGCCATCGCAGTGGAGGACGTGGCGCTCAGGGTTCTCGCGGAGAAGTACCCGGACCGGCCGCTGATGACGAACGTGGAGTACTACGCCGCGCCGGTCCTGATGGGTGTCGGCCTGACGCCGGACCTGTTCCCCGCGACGTTCGCGCTCGCGCGACACGCCGGCTGGACCGCCCACGCGATCGAGCAGGGCGCGAACAACCGTCTCATCCGCCCCGACGTGCGCTACGTCGGGCATGCCGAGCGGTCGCTGCCGGAGGCATAGGGACTCGGCGGGATCGGGTCCACCGGGATCGGTGTCCGAACCCTGTCTGGCACCAGCGTGGCTGGTACCTGTCTGGCCAGCCTCCGTCCCCGGAACCCGATTGTCATTGCCCGCACCAGTCGGCCCGTCTTGGGGCTCGGCTGGTACCTGTCCGCACCGGTCGGCCCGTCCCGGGGCACACCCAGGCGCACCGCCCGACTGCTGGCGCACCACCCGGTTTGTGCGTCGCGCGGGCGCGCGAAGTTTGCGTGATCCGGTGACCGACGGCATCCTTGCCCGCGATGTCAGACCCCGAACCCGGACTCCGGGACGACCCCACCGAGCGCAGGCGCGCGCCGCGACCCGCCTCGGCATCGCGCCTCCTGCTGCTCACGGCAGTCTGGCCCGGTCTCGGCCACCTGGCCGCCGGCCGCCGGCGCGGGGCCGCCATCCTGGGCCTGCCGCCGCTGATCCTGCTGCTCGTCATGGCCGGCGCGGTGGTACTTGCCGTCGCCGCTGGGAGCGCAACCTCGTTCGCGGCGCGCCTGTTCGACCCGGCCGTCCTCGCGACCCTGCTGGCCGTCCAGGCCGGGCTGCTCCTGTGGCGCCTGGCGGCGCTCGGGGCCGTGGGCGCCATCCCCTCCTTCCGCCCTGTGGCCACCACCGCGCTCGCGACCATCGTCGCGGTGGTCATCGTCGTCGCGCCCCAGCTCTGGGCGGCGGGCCTCACGGCCGACGCCCGCGACGCGGCGGTGGCGGTCCTGGAGCCGGTCGACTCGGGCGGCTCCTGGGTGCCCGACCAGACCGCCCCCCCGGTCGAGCCGAACGACCCGGACTTCGGCGTCGACGCATCGCCAATGCCCAGCACGTCCGCCGGGGCCTCGGACTCGGCGTCGCCGTCCGCGGGAGCATCGGCCACGCCCGGGGTCCCCCGCGTCAACGTCCTGCTCATCGGCATGGACTCGGGCGTTGGGCGCAACACCGCGCTCACGGACACGATGATCGTCGCCTCGCTGGATCCGGTGGCGAAGACGGTGTCCATGGCCTCCATCCCGCGCGACCTGGTGGATGTCCCGCTGCCGGACGGCCGGACGTTCCGGGGCAAGATCAACAGCCTCGTCTCGTACGTGCGCTGGCACCCCGGCAAGTTCCCGGGAGCCAAGAACGGCCAGGCCGTGCTCACGGCCGCACTCGGCGGCCTCCTCGGCATCAGGATCGACCTGTGGGCACAGGTGAACCTGGGCGGGTTCGTCTACCTCGTGGACTCCGTGGGCGGCGTCAACATCAATGTCACCAACGGCTTCTGCGACCCGACCTACGACGAGTACGGCATGAACGGGTTCGGCGTCTCACCCGGGCGATACCACATGAACGGCGGGCAGGCCCTCGCCTACGCCCGCATCCGGCACGCCGCTGGCGAGAGCGACTTCACGCGTGCCGCCCGCCAGCAGGAGGTCATCGCGGCACTGCGCGACCGGCTGGTCGGTGGCGCGTTCATGGACAACCCGGGCAGGTTCCTGCGGTCGCTGGGCCAGACGATCTCGACCAACGTCAAGCCGTCTCTGCTCGCCGACTACATCGACATCGCCGCCAAGGTGGGGCGGAAGGACGTCTACCGGGTCGTGGTGAAGTACCCATTGGTGAGGGGCACCTCCGACAAGCGTGGCTCGATCCAGGTGCCGGACCTCAAGGCGATCAAGGCCCTCGGCGGCCGCATGTTCACGCCGACCGGGACGCGACCCAAGGGTTTCGACACGATGCCCTCGGCCGGCAGCGGCGGCACGAAGCGGGCCGCCTCATCATCGACCTGCGGGGTCAGGGTGACGCCGAAACCGACTCGCAAGCCGACGCCGAAGCCCACGGCCAGGCCCACGGCCAAGGCGACGCCGAAGCCCACGCCGAGAGCCCACGCCGGAGCCGCCGACGGCACCGCCCGACCCCACACCGGAGCCGACGGCACCGCCCGGGTGACCCGGCCCGCTCGGGCCGTCCCGTGCCCCGGGCGAACGGTGACGCGGACGCGCCATCATGGCCCGATGAGCGACCACGTCGTCATCCCCCTCCCGGAGCCGTGCCTCGTCGTGCTGGTCGGCGCCGCCGGCTCCGGCAAGTCCACGTTCGCGGCCCGGCACTTCGCCGCCGAGGCCGTCCTGTCGTCGGATGCGTTCCGGGAGCGCATCGCGGGCGACCCGGGTGACCAGACGGCCACGCGGGCGGCCTTCGCGGCGCTGCACCGGGCGCTCGAGCGACGGCTGGCGGTTGGGCGCACCACGGTGGTCGACGCCACGAACGCCACGACGCAGGCGCGGCGGGCCCTGCTCGTCCGCTCGCGCGCGGCCGGCGTGCCGGCGGTCGCAATCGTGCTGGACCTGCCCGAGGCCGTCGTCCGGGGCCGGAACGCCTCCCGCGGCAAGCGGGCGGTGCCGGACGACGTCGTGCGCCGGCACCTGGCCGGGGTCGCCGCCGCCCTCCATGCCGGTCGGCTGGAGGGCGAGGGGTTCTCGAGCGCGGTGCGCCTGGCGGATCCCGCCTCCGTCGAGGCGGCGGTGGTCGTGACCTGGCGCTGAGCGATCGGACGGGCGCCGGCCTGTGCTCCCGAGCGGCCCCGAAATGCCGGCCACCCCGACTGGCCGGCCGCCCGATCTCGATCGGCAGGCGCGCGTTCCATCGCAGCGGCCCCGAATGGCCTGCCGCCCGATCACGATCGGCCGGCGGGCCCGCGCCCCCTCACCTGCGCTGCCGCCCGGCCCGAATTCCCGTCGCACGGCGCGGGCCGGTGAGCCCATCCGCCCGTGCATCGTCGGTTAGGCTCCGCGTCTCGGCCAGGCGCGCGCGCCGCCCGGCGACCGACACGGAGGGTCGAACATGCGTCCCAGGTATCTCCGCGGCCTCGTGGTCGCCATGGCGGCGGGAGCCCTCGCGGTCTCCGCGACGAGCGTGATCGCGGGGACCGGGATCGGTGCCGTGTTCAATCTAGGCAAGACGAACACGGTGAACCAGCTCACGGTACTCCAGGGTTCGACGACGTCGAGGCTCCTGCAGGTGACGAACTCCGGCGCGGGCTCCGCGCTCCGACTCACCGTGAGGGCCGGCACGGCGCCCCTGGTGGTGAGCTCCGAGACGAAGGTCGCCCATCTGAATGCCGACCTGGTCGATGGCCTCGAATTCGACGGCATTCCGGAAGGTCGCCGACCCGGTCGACGCGGCCACGCTCGACGGCCAGGCTCCCGCCGCCTTCGTTCAGACCAACGCCGGCGTCGTGCAGACGGTCCTGCGGGGGCGGCTCGCCGAGCCCCTCAGCAGCGGAAATGGGTCGATCCTGGGCGTGCCTGGCTTCGGGAGCATCGAGGGGAGCTGCGGTTCGGGCGGGATCCCGAACTACCGGCTGTTCTGGCGCAACACGAGTGGCGGCGTCGCCGACATCTGGTTCGCGGACTCGTCCACGGGCACGACGTACGTGAGCCCCGCGAACAACAGCGGAACCTATGTGGCGCCGCTCGACGCCGCCGCCGATCGGATCGTGACTGTCACGGTCGGTCTTCCGGGTGGCCCGGTCGCGACGGTCACCGTGTCGGCCCACGCGGGCGCCGCGGGCTGCGTCTTCTACGCCCAGGCGCTCGCAGGCTGACGTCGGGCGACCCGCAGGGCCGACGGGCCCGAGCCACCAGCCCTCCGCGGCGGTCCCGACCGCCCGAACGGCCTCGCCCGCCACTCCCTGCGGCGGTCCGGGCGGACGGGGCGCGGGCGCGGGCGGCGGGCGGGGCGAGCCAGCTCACCGGGAGGCTCGGCCATGGGGGGCCCGGGCCCACGTCAGAGGGTAGCGGTGCCGGCGGTGATGAGCGCGATCGCCAGCGCGGTCAGCGCGATCCCCACGAGGTGGCTCCGCGTGATGCGCTCGCGCAGGACCGTGACCGCGAGCACGACGGTCATGACCGGGTACAGCGACGAGAGCACGGCCGCGATTGCCAGCTGCCCGGTCTGTGTCGCGAGGATGTAGGTCGCGTTGCCCGCCATGTCCAGGAGCCCGATCGCCACCACCTTGGGCACGATCGAGCTCTCCATCCGGTAGGGCTGCCTCCAGGCGACGATCACCACGGCCATGATCGCGGTCTGGACCAGGCGGATCACGACCAGCGGCCCGAAGGCCCCGGCCGGGGAGATCTGACCCACGAACACGTTGAACGCGCCGATGGCCAGGCCCGCCACGAGAGCCCAACGGACTCCGGACGGCCGGCCGTCGTCGTGGCCAGGCGCCCGCGTGACGAGCACCACGGCGACCAGCGCGACGGCGATCCCGAGGATCGCGGACGCCGGTGGCAGGCCCTCGGTCGCGAAGCCCACGACGACCGGGATCACCGCGCCCACCACGCCCGTCGTCGGGGCGACGACGCCCATGCGGCCGACGGCGAGGCCGCGGTAGAGCGAGGTGATGCCGACGACCCCCACGACGCCGGTGGCCATCGACCAGAAGAGGTCCGGGCCCTGCGGCAGCGGCTCGTGGCGGGCGATCGCGACCGCGAGCGCGGCGAACATGCCCACGATCTGGGTCAGGGCGACGACCCCCAGGAGGGGCGCCCGGCGGCTCAGCAAGCCGCCGCCGAAGTCGCCGGTCCCCCAGGTGATCGCGGAAGCGAGGCCCAGCAGGACGACCGCGAGCCCGGGCCCGGCCTCAGGCAGGCGACACCCCTTCGGCTTCGACGTGGATGTCGGCCAGCGCCGGCCCCGCCAGCTCCACGACGGCGTCGGCGAGGTGGTCGTAGCGATCCGAGGTGGTCAGGTAGATCACCTGGAAGTCCGAGGCCAGCTCCCGCAGCAGCCCGAGCGCGAGGGGTGCCCGGGTGCCGTCGAGCGTCACGAACGGGTCGTCGAGGACAAGCGGGGGCCGCCGATCGCCCGTCACCAGGCGCACGAGCCCGAGGCGCGCGGCAAGGTAGACGATGTCGAGCGTGCCCTGGGACAGGTCCGTGACCGGAACCCAGTCGTTGCGCTCCGGCGCGAACAGCTCGATCCCGAGGTTGGTGTCGTCGACCCGGACGCGGCGGTAGCGGCCCCCGGTGATCCTTGCGATGGCCCCGACCATGTGGCGCTCGAGGTACCGGGTCGCCTTCTGCATCGTCGCCTGCTCGGCGGCGTTGATCTCCGCGAGGGTCCTGGCGTAGACGCGCTCCCGGCGGCCGAGCGCGGCCAGCTCCTCCGTCCATGTCGCGAGGCGCTCGGCGAGGCTCGCCACCTCCTCGGCGTCGACCGGGTTCTGCTCGACCCGTGCCCGGGCCGTGGCCTCATCGTCACGGGCACGCTCGAGGGAACGCTCCGTATCTGCGACCTCCACCTCGAGCCGCTCGCGGGCCCGCGGCTCGCGGGCGATCGGGCCCAGGGCCTCCAGCGCGGACGACTTCTGCTCGATCTCCAGGGCGGCTGCGTCACGACGACCGTGCAGGGCGTCGAGCGGCTCCTCGCCGATGAGACCGCCCAGGCGCGCCCGACGCTGATCGATCTCGGCGACATGGGCCTCCTCGAGACGGAGGCGTTCCTCTGCCTCGGCGGTGCCGGGCAGCTCGATGCGGGCGAGCAGCTCCGCGCGCCTGGCCTTCGTTGCGCGCAGCTCCTGCTCGATCTCCGAACGACCCCGGAGACGGCGGTGGACCTCGTCGTCACGGAGATTCTTCTGGCTCTTGTCGCCGCGCCGCAGCCACAGGGCGACCACCGCCAGGATCAGCCCGGGCACGACGGCGACCAGGCCGAGGACGACCGCAAGCATCCGCACGGTTTCGCCGACGATGCCCAGGATCCCGAGCACCGTTCCAAGGATGGCGATGGCCAGCCCCAGCGCGACCAGGGCGACGGCCGCGCGCGAGAGCGGCTGCCATCGGACTTCGGGCTCCACCTCGAAGTTGACCTGGACCTCGCCCTCCAGCATCGTCTCGAGCGTCTCGATCTGCGTGTCGGCCGTGCGCAGGCGCTCGACGTCCGCGCGCAGCAGCGGCAGGGGGATGGCCGAGGGGTGCGTCGCATCGAGCTCGACAAGCTCGTCGCGGAGGATGACGGCGGCCCGGTAGCGCTCGAACCGCTCCCGCGCCGCGTCCCGGTCCGCGATGAGCCGCTCCGCCTGGCGGGCCTTCTCCAGGAGCGAGCGCCGCTCGGTCAGGGCGGTCTCCGCCTCGGACCGGCGCTCGCGTGCCACGGACAGCGCGTCGCGGTCGCGTTCGAGACGGGCCAGCCCGTCCTCGCCGGTGCGGAGCCTCGCCGCCGTCTCCGCGACCGCATCCTCGGCGACCTTCACGCGCCCCGGGTTCTTGGCTCCCCTCGCCTGGAGGCCCTGGAGTGCCCGGTCGAGCTTCTTGCGGGCGCGGCTGGTGCCACGGTCGGCGCCGCTGATCGACGCCTGGAGGCGGTCACGGAGCGCGCCCTCGTCCCGCTGGAGGCCGGCGAGCTCGTGGTGGCGGACCGAGGCCGTGGATCGGAAGAAGCCCTCGGTCGGGATGCCGGACAGGATCGCCAGCTCCTCGTCCGCGCGCACCGGGTCCGTGATGACCTCGCCGCCCATCTCAAGGCGGACCTGGCCGCGCGCGCCGCGGAACGACTTCTCGAGCCGGCCCTCGTAGACGACGCCGTCCTCGTCGTCGTAGGTGAACGTCATGCCGATGACCGTCTGCGCGTCGGGGTTCCCGCCCCATGGCGCGAGGCTCTCGATGTCGGCGGCAGCGCTCGTGACCTTGCGGGTCAGGGCGAGCTCGATCGCTCGCTGGAGGGTGGACTTGCCTGCCTCGTTGGGCCCGCGGACGATCGTCAGGCCGGGGGCAAGGTCCAGGTCAACCTCCCGGCAACGGCGCAGGTCGCGGAGGGAGAGGTGCGTGATCCTCACAGCGTCACCTCGTGCCCGGCCAGGAGCAGGCGGCCGAGGCGGAGAACGTCCCGAAGCTCGCCGGCCTCCCGTTCCGCCGGGTCGTCGCCGGTGGCCTCGAGGTCGGCGATCCTGCCCTCGACGTTCCGGATGAACGCACCGGCGATCGTCTCGGCGGGCGGCAGCGCTCCTTCGCTGAGCGCCGGCCGGCTGAGGTCCCGCACGCGCACGCGCAGGAAGCTGCCACGCAGGGCGTCCTCGACCTCGCCCGCCTCGACATCCAGGTCGTCCCGCCGGACACCGATCAGCCGGACATCGAGCACGAGGTCCGGGCTGGCCGCCGCGAGCAGGCCTGCGACGAGCACCGGCTGGGAGTCGATCGTGGCCGCGTCGATCTCGCGGCGCTCGAAGGTCGTCCGACCCACGATCCGCTCCTCGACCGTCACCGACTTGCTGCCGTCGCGCTCGTCGAGCGTGACGAGGAGCACCTTCCCGGCCCTGTCCTGGTCGACGGCGACCGGCTCCGGGGCGCCTGCGTAGGCGTAGGTGACGTCACCGGCGATCGCGGTCTGGGCAGCGTGCCAGTGGCCCAGGGCGAGGTAGTCGAGACCGCTGGCCGCGATCTCGTCCGTCGTGATGACGACCTCGTCGCCGTCCGTCCGGCCGGGGATCGCGATGGCCGCGTGGACGAGGCCGATCTTCCAGGTGGCCGGTGGCGTCTCAACGGCGCCGAGATCCCGGAGCGGGCTCCGCGGGGCGCGTTTCGTCGCGAACACGGGTCCATGGACGACGGCGTCGAGGGCCGCGAGGAGGACCCACGGACGATCCGGCGTGAGCACCGTCACCAGGTCATCGGCAGGCCGCGCACCGGCGAGGGCGCCGAGGTCGTACGCGCGGTAGACCGACGAGCGGTCGTAGACATCGTGGGTGCCCGGGATGATCACCGTCCGGATGCGCGCCTGCGCGAGACGTGCGAGCTCGGCCGCCACGCGGTCCACGGACCGGCGTGGCTGGGTGTTCGAGTCGAACAGGTCCCCAGCGACAAGGAACAGGTCCACCTTCTCGGCCAGGGCCAGGTCAACGCTTGCCCGGAATGCGGCGAACTGGCGCTCGCGCTGGGCGGCCGCTGCATCGCCCAGGTCAGAGTGGCGGGCACCGAGGTGGATGTCCGCCGTGTGGAGGAGTCGCAGCATGCGGTGGTCAGCCTCCCTGTTCCGTGCCTCGGCCGGCGCGCGGCGGACACGCGTGTTGGGCGCCGGCTCCGGCCGGCCGGGACCGGCATGCCGACCGGGTCCCGCGAGCAGCCGCCCTCCCCCCTCCCGTCGCAGGACCAGGCACGGTCCGCGAAGGTGCCTGAAGGGCTGGGCCGGTCGCTCCCGGGACCCGGTTGCGACCCGGGCGCCCCCATCGCTCCCGGCTCGCCATACCGAGTCTCGATCCCCATTGTGACAGGTCGGCTGTCACGGCGCGAGGCGCCCTGCAATGCGGCTGCAATGCCCGTCCCCGGGCCTCCGGTGTAGGCTGGCCGGACCGAAGCACCGGTGCGTCCCGACCTGGGGCTTCGACAAGGCATCCGTGTCGAGCGGCCCCCGGCTGACTCCCCGCCGCGACCACGACCGCGGGTGCAGGCCCCTCCGGACGCGCACCAACAGCGTCCCCGCGCGATCGGGAGGAGCCGCCTCAATGATGTACGTCGATCGGACCCTCACCTGTGTGGACTGCGGCGTGGAGTTCGTCCATTCCGCGGCCGACCAGGAGTACTACACGGCCAAGGGGTTCACCTCGGAACCCAAGCGTTGCGCCTCGTGCCGGGCCTATCGCCGGACGACGAGGGACGGCTCGGGCGCAGGGGCCGCCGGCTCCGATGGCAGTCGTGTCGCCGGTGGCCCGCGCGGTTACGAGCGCTCCGATGAGCGGGGACCGCGCGAGTACTTCGTGGCGATCTGCACCTCCTGCGGCAACCAGGCCCAGGTGCCGTTCAAGCCGCGCATGGACAAGCCGGTCTACTGCTCGGACTGCTTCAGGACCGTCAGGCCGGACTGACCGCGCCTCGTTCGGCCGCCCGGGCGAGAGGCGCGCCGGCTGCGGGGCGCCGCAATCGGCGCGCCCGGCTGCGGGGCGCCGCAATCCAGGCGCGCCCCGGCGCGGCGAGCGCGGTCCAGGCGCGCCCGGGTGCAGGGCGCCCGCAATCCGCCGCGCGCTGCTGCGGGGCGCCGCAATCCGCCGCGCCCCGGCTGCAGGCGAGCCCGGTCCAGGCGCTCCCTAGACCCTGAATGCGTCGCCCTTTCGGAACCGCTCCCGGTGGCGCCCGCGCCAGACGGTCACGCGACCGCTGCCGTGGACCTGCCACGTCCCGTCGCGGCCGAACGCGGCCGTGTCCTCGTCGATCCCGAGGACCACGCTCCCCCGGGGCGACTGCAGGGCGACCGACGCGGACAGCGCCTCCGGCCAGGCGTCGTAGTGGGGCAGCACCGCGACCGCCGCGACCAACCCGAGCCCGGCCCGCCAACGGATCGGAAAGGGCAGCGGGAGCCGCAGCCTGGGCACGACCCGGAAGTCCATCGTCAGGGCCACGACCGCCATCGCACCGGCGGAGCACCCGGCGACCACGGCCCCGCGCGCGTTCGCCATCGCGAGCGCAGCGCCCAGCGGTGAGCCGAGGAGCACCTGCGCCAGGTGTGCGGGGTGGCCCCCCGAGAGGTAGACGAGGTCGGCTTCGCCAACGGCCTGCAGCGCCGCCGCATCGTACCCGTCTGGCACGTCCCGCACGAGGACTGGTTCCACCTCGGCGCCCAGCCCGGCGAAGTGCTCGGTGCCCATCTCGGCCCACATCCGGAACGTGGCCTCGCCGTCGGGCGCGGAGGCGGTCGGCAGGATCACGACGCGCGGCCGGGGACGGCCGGTCGCCAGCAGCAGGCCTCGGTCGAACTCGGCCATCGGGGCGAGGAACTCACCGGCGCCGACGAGCGCCACGGGTCCGGGCATCGGCCGCAGTCTAGTGCAGGTCCCCGATGAGGGCCCTGGTGCTGGTCCCCCACGAGGGCCCTCACCGGCGTCGCGGCCCGATGCGGCCCTTTGCCGGGGTAGCGGCTCGATGTGGCCCTCACCGGCGTCGCGGCTCGATGAGGGCTCGACCGGCCAACCGGGTGCCGTTCCACCCGCCCACGCGTGGCGGCGACCGTCGCCCTGGGTGCCTGCATGGCCGGCGAGACTCGCCTCGTGCCGGCGGAGCGGGACCCGGGTCAGCGGGTCACCCGGAACGCGCCGCCGTGACCCGGGATCACGACGTCGGCAGCCGCGAGGACCCGTGCGCGACCCGCCTCGATCGCCACCTGGTCGACGCCCAGCGGGTCAACATCGGGCGTCCTGTCTTCGCGCCACCAGAGGTGCGTCATCGCATACACGGCGTCGTCGGCCTCGACGAGCAATGTCGCGTCCTGCTCCGTATGCCCCGGCGTCAGCCAGAGCTGTGACCGCGGCGCCAGCCGGTAGCCGTCACCCTCGTGGTCGAGCCAGAGGTCATCGCGGTAGCGGGCCCAGAAGTCCACGACCTCCGCATTGGGGAAGAGCGCGATGTTGATCGTGTGGTCCGGGTGATGATGGCTGAGGAAGACGTGCGTCACGGCGTCCGGGGATACGCCGAGGGCGGCGAGAGGCTCCAGGATCAGCGTGCGACGCGCGACCATCCCCGGGTCTACGACGATCAGGGCGTCCGCGTCGCGGACCAGGACGATGGACGAGCCGACGCGGTCGCCCGCGTAGCCGGCGTGGAGCAGGTGGACGGTGGTCATCGCCGCAGGGTAGCCTCCCGCGGCCGTTGGTTCGTCTCCTTGGTTCGTCTCCTTGGTTCGTCTCCTGCCGGTCCGTGTCCAGTCTCACCCGTCGGGTTCCCGTGGTGGCGTGTCGCCAGACAGGCGATGAATTCGCCCATCCCCGACGCGCCGACCATCGCCGGGGCACGATCGTCGCCTCTGCGGCGATGAACCTGCCCTGTTTCGGTAGCGATGACCTGCGTCGGGCCACGATCGTCGCCTGGTAGGCGCTGAAAATGCTCTTCCCCGTGGCCAGCACGTCGCCCAGGGCACCTTTGTCGCCAGCAAGGCGACGGTGGCTCGGAGCATCGGCCGCCGCCGAATGGGCGGACGGGCAATAGCCTGGATTCGTCGCCTGACAGGCGCAGCTGACAGGCGGCACGCGTTTCCGCCGTGCCACCGACCGCCGTGCCCGCGTGGTCGGCATGGGGTGGACCGCGTCGCCGTCGTTGCCATCGGCGCCACCGGGCTATGGAAGGCGCCCATCGCTTCGATCGGCGCCGCCATCGGGCGATCAGCCCGGATGTCGGCCGGCGTGTCGACGTCGAGGAGGGTGACGCCCGCCGGGTCCAGCGCGCGCCAGGTCGTGGCCGGGAGCGTCGCCGACGGGACGAAATCGAGGAGGGCACGGAGGCTGCGCCGGCCGGTGGAGCCGAGGATCTGATCGATCGCGGCCAGGGCGGCGCCCGGTCGGACGGCCATCGGGAGCGGCGAAGGGTGGGGTGCCTCGAGCGTCATCGCAGCAAGTTCCGGATCCGCGGCGAGGCCATCGACAAGCAGCCGGAGCACCGCCGGCACGAGCGTGGGCATGTCGCCTCCCACGACCAGGGCAATCCTCGGAGCCCGGTCGCGACCGGGTGTGTCCGCGGCGGCGCGCCGAGCCGAGGGACGCCAGGGCCGCGATCGGGGCCGCGAGCCCGGAGGCGAGCCCCGCGAGCGGGCCACCGTGCGCGGTCGCATCCCTCGCGAAGACCAGGCGGGAGGCCAGGCCATCCGGGACCGACGGCGGCGACGCCCCCGGTGCGATGACGACGACGATGCGGTCGGCGATCGTGCCCACCGCATCCAGCGCGTGGTGAAGGAGCGGCCGCCCGTCCAGGAGCGCCGCCAGCTTGTCCGAGCCGAACCGGGACGACGCGCCGCCGGCGAGCACGATCGCGACGACGCCGGGCGACAACGGGGTCGCGTTCACGAGCCCTCACCGCGGGCCGCGTCCGATCGGGGAGCCGTGTCCCCGCGGGCGGCCGAAATCCGGCTCACCGTTAGCCTCGTCGGACCCAGGCTGCGCGTCCGCTCGGGCCTGCATGCGGGCGATGGTCCTCGGGCCGAGGACATGCCCGGCGTCCGTCCGGCGGAGCAGCCCCCGCCGGTCGAGGTCCTCGAGGATGACCATCACGTAGCGGCGGCTGGACCCGGTGGCATCCCGGAAGGCGGCCGGGGTGAGGGGCGCGGCCGCGGCCATGGCCAGCGACCGCCTGGCGAGCTCCCGGTATGACCCGGCCGCCCACGCGAGGTCGTCCTCGAGACGGACGATGCGACCGGCGACCTCCAGGGCCCGCACGCCGTCCGGCGGGCAGCCTGCCGTGCGCGCCGCCTCCGCGAGGGAAGGGGGCGCGACGACGGACAGGGTGACCTCGAGACGATCCATTGCCGCGAGCGTCTCCGGCGGCAGGCCTGCGCCCCGCGTGGCGTCCCTGATCCGCTCCCCGTCACGGGCAAGTCACGCCGGCCGCGACCCGGTCGTCCACGACGTGGCGGGCGATCTCATCGGCGCCCGCGCGGCCGACCGTGACCAACCGCCGAGCGGCGACGGCGACCGCTTGGCGAAGGACCGAGGCCGAGATCCCCGGCGAGGCCGGCTCGACGGCGTGATGATCCGCGACGAGCGCCTGGGCCCGCCCCGCGAGCGCGGCCGCGACATCGGCCGCGAGCAGCCAGCGGGAGCCCGACCGGACGGCCCCGTGGAGGTCGAGGCGCGCGCCCGGCTCACCGGCGCCGCCCACCGCGGTCGCCATCGCCGCCGCGCGCGCGGCCGTGAGCCTGCGGCGCGAGACGCCCCGCGGGGGCAGCGCGTCCAGGATCACGCCCCCACCCGCCGTGGAACCCGGCGACGGCCGTCTCAGCGCGAACCGGTCGCCGGCGGACGCGGCGATCGCGGCATCGAGGCGCAGGATCGCCAGCAGGGCTCCGTCCGGGAGGTCAATAGCCTCCCGGGGTCCACGAACGACCAGCGCCGACGACTGCCCCGTCCCGAGGTGGAGGCGCAGTCGATCCCGGTCGGCGGGCGGCGGCGGGTCGATGCCCGCGATCCCCGCGAGCCCCGCCGGCGGGCGCATGGCCACCAGCACCCGCGACGTCGCGACCACCGCCGGGTCCAGCGTGAGAACCTGCCCGCGGGCCAGGGTCCCGGACTCCACACCGCCGATGAGCAGCGCCGTTCGGCCACCGACGGCGGCATCGACCGTCGCGCCTCGCACCTGGACCTCACGCACACGAACCTCGAGGCCGTCCGGCAGCAGCAGCAGTACGTCGCCCGCGGCCACCCGCCCACCCCGCAGGCTGCCGGTCACGACGGTGCCGCGTCCCTTGACCGCGAAGACCCGGTCGATCGCGAGGCGCGGCCGGTTCGCCGTGGCCGAGGATCCCTGCCACTCGACGCCCGACCACCGCCCCACCACCGTATCGCGCAGCGCGAGCAGCTCTGCCCGCAGCGCATCGACACCCTCGCCCGAGACCGCGCTGACCGCGACCAGAGGCGAGCCCGCGAGGCTCGTGCGCCCGGCCAGCTCCCGGACCCGCGCCGCGACCTCGGCCGCTCGCTCGACCCCCACCGTGTCGGCTTTCGTGACCGCCAGCACGCCGTCGCGGACCCCGAGCGCATCGAGCAGCTCGAGATGCTCGAGCGTCTGGGCGTTCGGTCCGTCGTCCGCCGCGACCACGACCAGCGCCGCGTCGATCTCGCCCGCGCCCACGAGCATGTTCCCGACCAGCCGGTCGTGCCCCGGCACGTCGACGAAGTCCAGCACCGACCCGTCGGGCAGGGCCAGGTGCGCATATCCGACATCGATCGTCATGCCCCGCCGGCGCTCTTCCGGCAGCCGGTCGGCATCGATGCCGGTCAGCGCACGCAGGAGCGTGGTCTTGCCGTGGTCGATGTGCCCGGCCGTCCCGACGACGACGCTGCCCGGGGATTCGCCCCACCTCGGCCGCTCATGAAGGTCATCGCCCTTCGACGATCCCTACGATCGAGGCGGCGGGACATCCGCCAGCCGCCGCGCGATGACGCCGTCCGCGAACGCGGGAACGGCGCGCAGATCGAAGACGACCGCACCGTCCACGATCCGCGCCAGGATGCGGTCCGGCCCGCGGCGTAGCGCGGCTGCCGCGCGCGACGGCGACTCCGCGGGGACCGAGACGCCGAACGACGGCAGCACCTGCCCCGGCAGGGATCCACCGCCGACCGTGGACTCGAGCGGCACCACGGCGACATCGGGTCGCCCGGGAGAAGCCGCGGCCGCGACCCCGCGGATCCACTCCGCGCGCGTCCGCAGCGCGTCCGGGGCAAGCGAGATCGTCTGCCAGACCGGGATGTCGAGGACCGCACGCCCGGCGCGATAGATCGCCAGGGTCGCCGCGACGCCGGCCAGGATCGCCTTGTCGGGCCGGACCGCACGCGCCAGGGGATCGCGCCGCAGCCTCGCAACCAGGTCGGCCCGCCCGACGATCAGGCCCGCCTGCGGTCCGCCGACCAGCTTGTCGCCGCTGAACAGCACGAGGTCCGCGCCGGCCGCCAGGCGCTCGGTGGGTGTCGGCTCGTGGGCGAGGCCGAATGTTGCCGTGTCGAGGAGCGCGCCGGATCCCAGGTCATCGATCACGATGGCACCGTTCCGGTGGGCGATCTCGGCAACCCCGGCCAGGTCGGGGGTCTCGGTGAACCCCTGCACCGCGAAGTTCGAGGGATGCACCCGCAGCACCGTCCTCGCCCGGCCATCGTCCAGGGGCGCCTCGAAGTCCTCTGCGCGCGTCCGGTTCGTAGTGCCGACCTCCAGCAGCCGCGCCCCGGCCCGCGCGACGATCTCCGGGATCCGGACCCCGCCCCCGATCTCCACCAGCTCCCCCCGCGACACCACCACCGCCCCCCGCCGACCCGCGAGGCCAACGGCCAGCAGCAGCGCCGCGGCATTGTTCGTGACCACCATCGCGTCCGCGGCGCCCGTGAGTGCGACGAGGTGCTCCTCCGGCGCCCGGAACCGGGGGCCGCGCCGGCCGGTCCCCTCGTCCAGCTCGAGGTAGCCGTACGAGCGCGCGGCGGCGAGGGCCGCGGCGCGGGCGGCGCGTGGCCACGGCGCCCGGCCGAGGTTGGTGTGGAGCACCACGCCCGTGGCGTTGATCACCGGCGGCGGGATCGTCAGCGCGGGATCGGACAGGCGCGCCACGCGGTCGAGAACCGCGGCGGCGAGGTCGGCATCGGGCGTCGGCGGCGCTCCGGCCCCCTGCCGCCATCGCTCCTCGTCGATCACGGCCCGCGCGAGAGCGGTGAGCGCGGCCGGTTCGGACACCTCCGCTTCGTCGCGGACGAGGGCGAGGATGCGCTCGACGCTCGGGGGGTGGGCGGAGGCGGTGGGGCGTTGAAGGTTCACGGATCGCTGGGGCTGCTCCGGCATGGCGGGATGATCGCAGGCCGTGCCCGGTTCCGGGGAACGGCGCGACTCCAGGCCGTGCGCGGTATCGGAATCGGCACGACGCCAGGCCGTGCCCGGTTCCGGGGATCGGCGTGCGCGGGCCCGGCCTGTTCCGGGGATCGGCGCGACCCGGGCCGTGCCCGACCCACGTCGCGGGACGAGGCCCCGCGAACATCCCGGGTGGCCCACACTCCGCGTCACGACGGACCCTGCCGCTTGGCCGTTGCGACTCGGCGTCCCCGGTTGCAGCCTGCGCACCCATCGGCAACCATTCACCCGGCGACGAGCGGCCCTGCCGCCGTCGACCGGCAGCACGAGGACGCATGTTGGCGACCCTGCCCGCGCCCCGCGATGGCACCGCGGCCGATGTCCGGCTGGTCGACCTGCGCAAGGCTTTCGGTGACGTCGTGGCCGTCGACGGCGTGTCGATCGAGATCCGTGCGGGCGAGTTCTTCTCGCTCCTGGGACCGTCTGGGTGCGGCAAGACCACGACCCTGCGCATGATCGGCGGCTTCGAGCTGCCCACCGGCGGCCAGATCCTGCTCCATGGCCGGGACATCACCGCACGATCCCCCGAGCGACGGCCGGTCAACATGGTGTTCCAGAGCTACGCGCTCTTCCCGCACCTCACGGTCTTCGAGAACGTGGCGTTCGGCCTGCGGCGGCGTGGCACGGATCGGGCCGAGGTGGCCAGCCGCGTGGGCTGCATGAGCCGTCCACTACCGCGACCCGATCGAGGTCGCCCGAGAGCGGGCCGCGTGGGTCAGGGCGAACCATCGTCCGGAGCCGCTGGGCACCGCCGAGCGGGCCGAGCTGACGCTGATCCTGGACGCCGCGAGGCGGGCGATCGGGTGACGAGTCCGGACGTCGTCGTCATCGGCGGCGGCATCGTCGGGACGTCGGCGGCGGCGTTCCTCTCGGGCGCCGGCATCCGGGTCCTGCTCGTGGAGCGCGATGGGCTTGCCTCCGGCGCCTCGGGGTCCAACTCGGGCGTCGTCCAGCACCCGTTCGACCCCGTGCTCGCCGGGCTGTATCGCGAGACGCTGTCGCTCTACCGGGACCTGGCGGCCGTCTCGAACGCGTTCTCGTTCGCCGACCGGCCCGTCGGGCTGCTGTACGTCAGCGACGGAGGAGGCCGCCGCGCGAGACCAGGCGCGGGTGATCGGGACGGCGTTCCCGACGCTGAGGCTCGAGGTCCTGGGCGAAGAAGCGCTGCGGGCGGTCGAGCCGGCCGCAGGGCCGGACCTGTGGGCGTGCCGGGTGGACATCGGCTATCCGGTGATGCCGGGCGCCTCCACGTACGCGTACGCCACGCTCGCGGAGTCCCGGGCGCGGTGGTGCGGATGGGGAGGGCGGCTTCGCTGGAGACCGAGGGCGACACCGTCGTCGGCGTGCGGATCGACGGCGAGGTGGTCGCCGCTGGGGCCGTTCTGGTCGCCGCGGGGCCGTGGACGCCGGCGCTCCTGGACCCGTCCGGCCGCTGGTCGCCGGTCCGGGCCCGCTGGGGCGTGGTCGTCGAGGCGGAGCTCGCGGCGCCGCCGACCCACGTGCTGGAGGAGGCGGGGATCGAGGCGGTGCTGGACGCGGTGATGGGCGCGCGGCGGCGTGGACGCGGTGGCGGGCGGGGGTGCCGCGCAGCTCCAGGTTTCCCGCAACCCCGAGCCGTCAGCGGACGGCGGCGGCGTGGACTTCAGCCTCGTCCCGCTCCCGGGCGCCGCCGCGGTCGGGTCCACCTTCCTCCCGGCCGAGCCGGATCCCGCCGCCTGGATGGAGGCGATCCTGGAACGGGCGTCGCGGTACGTCCCGGGCGTCGCCGACGCCCCGATCCGCGGCGTGCGCGCGTGCGCGCGGCCGCAGAGCGACGACGGGCGGCCGCTCGTGGGGATGGTCCCGGGCCGGCGCGACCTGTACGTCTGCGCGGGTCATGGACCGTGGGGGATCTCCACCGGGCCGGCGTCGTCGCGGCAGGTCGCGGACCTCATCCTCGGCCGTCGGCACGCCATCCCCGCCGAGCTGGATCCGGCGCGTTTCGGTGCGCCCGGCGACTGAGGGACGGGGCACGTTCCCGTTCTCCGCCACGCTTTCGACGCGACCGGAGACCTACGTGGACAGAACCCGCGGAGGCATGATCACCGGGTCAAGTCCCAGCACGTGGTGTAACAGGGCGTCGCCCTCGCGCCGGGTCGCTCAGCCCGCCATCAGCAACGGCGTGGTCCACCTCCTCGTGGTCGACGACCGCGTCGATGGCGGCCATGGTCTCGGGCCGGAAGTAGCGCCGGCCGTCCTGCCATTCGTCGTCCTGCTCGGCGAGGACCATCCCGACGAGCCGGATGAGCGAGGCCCGGGTCGGGAAGATGCCGACCACGCGCCGTCCGCCGCTTGATCTCCTTGTTGAGCCGCTCGAGCGGGTTGGTGCTGCGGATCTGGCGGCGGTGGCTGTCCGGGGAAGGTGAAGTGGACGAGCAGCTCGGCCTCGGCCCCGATGAGCAGGGCCGCGACCGCCGGGAAGCGCGCCTCGAGACCGTCGACCACGCGGTCGCAGCTGGGCGCGCGCCTGGGCCTCGTCGGGCTGCTCGAAGATCGAGCGGATGACGGTCGCGATCATGCCTCGCGCCGAGCGCGGGACGAGGTCCTGGGCGTTGCGTGTGAAGTGGACCCGGCAGCGCTGCCACGACGCGCCGAGGAGCTGCTCATGGACCGCCTTGACCAGACCCGCGGTGGTTGTCGCTGATGACCAGCCGGACGCCGGCCAGGCCGCGCTCGACGAGCGAGCGGATGAAGGTCGGCCAGGCCGCTGCCCTCGTCGTTGCCGGCGGCGAGCTCGAGGCCCAGGACCGGCGCTCGCCGCGTCAGCGGCGACGCCGGTCGCCACGAGGGCCGCCATCGACACGACCCGACCGCCCTCGCGGACCTTGACGTAGTAGGGTCGGACCGAGGCGCGGTGGCGACCTTTCGGCCGCTCCGTCTCCCCGGCCCGCCCTCCGAACCGGACGTGCGCGTTGCCACGCATCCGGCTCTCCACGACCTCATGCCGTGGCGCGTGCCGTTGATCCGCTCGCTCGCTCGGCCCACGGCGAGGGGATGTGCGTGCCCCGATAGCGGTAACGGCTGACCGTCACCGCGCTCGGGTTGAACAGGGTCACCTCACCCTCCGTCGGCCACCACCCCGGAAGGGAGTGCCGGCGAAGCTGCCTCCAGTTGGCCCGGCGGTGCTTGTGGCGGAGCCAGCAGACAACCCGCCGCCAGACGAAGGCGCGCAGGTAGTTGAAGGTCGCCTTGGACACCCCGTGCCGGAAGTAGGCGGTCCAGCCTCGGAGCACCGGGTTGAGCCGGTGCAGGAGGATGCTGAGCGAGAGGTCCGTCGCCCCTCGGGTCAGCGCCCGCACCTTGGCCTTGACCGTCGCGAGGGCGGTCTTGGTCGGGAAGGTGTAGACGAACCGCTGACCCGTGCCTCGCTTCGGCTGGCGCACGATGCGGAAGCCGAGGAAGTCGAAGCCCTCGTCGATGTGGGTGATCCTCGTCTTCTCGTCCGACAGGCGCAGGCCCATCGGCGCGAGCACCGTCGCCGCCTCGTCACGCAGAGCCTCGGCATGGGCGCGGGTGCCGGCCACGAGCACGACGAAGTCGTCCGCATAGCGGACGAGCCGGTACGTGGCCAGTCCCCGGCGCCGCCGCTGTTGACGTGCGCCCGAGTGCGCCCCCATCGCCGCCCAAGCCGCGACGAAGTGCTCGTCGAGGACCGAGAGGGCGATGTTGGCGAGCAGCGGTGAGAGGATGCCGCCCTGCGGGGTGCCGGTCACGGTGTCCCGTTCGACGCCATCCTCACCGAGGATGCCGGCTCGCAGGAACGCCGCCACCAGCGCCAGCACGCGCCTGTCTCCGATCCGACGACGCACCCGGCCCATCAGGGCCCGGTGGTCGATCTCGTCGAAGCAGGCCGAGATGTCCGCGTCGACCACCCACTCATACGAGCGGCTGGCGAAGTGGTGGATCTCGGCGATCGCGTCTTGGGCCCGGCGCCCGGGCCGGAAGCCGTACGAGCACGGCGCGAAGTCCGCCTCGAAGATCGGCTCCAGCACGAGCTTGAGCGCAGCCTGGACCACCCGGTCCCGGACGGTCGGGATGCCCAGCCGGCGACGCTTGCCACCGGGCTTGGGGATCATCCGCTCACGCACCGGGAGCGGCCGGAACGTGCGGGCCCGAAGGTCCGCCCGCAGGTCGGCGAGGAACGCTGCCTCGCCCCGTCCGGCCTCGATATCGTAGGCCGTCTGGCCGTCGATGCCCGCCGAGCGTGCGCCCCGGTTGCCCCGCACCCGGCGCCATGCAACCTGCAGGAACGCCGGGTCAGCGACGAGGTTGAAGAGGTCGGCGAACCGACGCGTCGGATCGTCGGCTGCCCATCGGTGCAGCTTGGCCTGCATCCGCAGTACCCGCACGTCCGCCTCAGCGGACGTCGGCCACGACGCGCCGGTGTTCACCGGCGTCCTCCTGCCCTGCAGTCACCAATCCTGCGAGATCGCTGTCCGCCTTCGCCCTGTGGCCGGCTTTCCCGGCCTCCGACTACTCCGCGGACTCCGCCCCAGCCCAGAGCCATCAGCTGACGACGCGCCTGCCCGCTGCCCTTGGCAGGGTGGGCGGCTCAGGGTTGGTTCCCACGTTCACCTCACGACCGATCGACGGGGGTGGTGCCCAGCTTTTCCCCTGCAGCCTCCGCCACGGATACGCCGCAGGCTTTCTCCGTGGCCGCCGGCTGGACGGGTATCTCGCCCAACCGGAGCCGGTCGCCGGCAACTTCGACGACCGTCCTGCTGCTGACCGGCCCAGATCCACCAGGTTTCGAGCCGGCGGTCCTCGCTTGAGGGGGTTCCACCACTGGTTCAGACGTCTTGCACCTCTCCGTCTCGCTTGCCGGACCCGGGCCGTCTGGCGGTGCCGACCCGTCCCGTCGTTGTCAGGGCTGCTCCCACCCGATCCCCGCGTCTCCGGGGTCAGGCTGCCCTCAGCTTCACCGACCTGCTGCGACAGGTCGGCGGCGGGCTCCTGCCGCCCGCTCGGTCGATGTGGCGCCTCGTGGCGCACCGTGGCGTCGAGCCACAGGTAGGGGTACGCCTTGTCACCGAGCGGACGGGTGCGGAAGGCCTCGACCTCGGCGTCGAGCGCGGCGCAGATCCGGCTGACCTCGCTCCGGCTGAGCGAGGCGATGCCGAGGGCCTCGACGAGATCGTCCACCCGCCGGGTGGACACGCCCAGCACGTAGGCCTCCTGGACGACCGCGAGCAGGGCCCGCTCGGCCCGCCGGCGCGGCTCGAGCAGGCTCGGGAAGTACGAGCCGTCGCGCACCCGCGGGATCGACAGCTCGAGCGTCCCGAGCCGGGTGTCCCAGCGCCGCTCGCGCCAGCCGTTGCGGCTGGTCAGCCGGTGCTCCGGGTCGCGTTCGCCCTTGGGCACCCCGGTCAGCTCGGTGACCTCGGCTTCCATGACCGCCTGGGCGAGCACGCGCATGCCCTCGCGCAGGAAGTCGACGTCGCCCTCGGCGATCGCCTTGCGGACCGTCTCGAGCACGGCCATCCTGTCTTCGGCCATCGTGGTGTCTCCTTCGTGTCGTCGGTGACTACTCCAACGACGCGAGGATGACGCGGTGGCCGCTCTCTTTCACGGCCGGACCGCTGTTACACCAACACTAGGGACAACGATCACCGATGTCCGAGGGCGGCGTTGGCGGGAGCGCATGGGAGTCGAACCCACCGCGCGACGCCGGGCGCCGCGCCACCGGTTTTGAAGACCGGAAGGCCCACCGGGACCCCTCCGCTCCCACGATGCCGACCCGATCGCGCGATCCGGACCGGCGCGCGCCAGCGTACCGCGCACCGCGATCGGCGAGCCTGTCCGGCGGTCCCGCCTTCGAGGTGCGCCAGGGTCGCCAGCGAGCGCAGTCGGGTGCCACGATCGGCAGGCCCTGACGATCGGCGGGGCTCGCGTCCCATCGTCGTGGGTCGCGTCCAGTCGTCGTGGGTCGCGGACCAGCGGCGCTGGTCGCGGACCCGCGGCGCTGGTTGCGTACCGGCGGGGCTGGTTATCGGGCTTGGGCGTCGGCCGCACCGAAACCTCGCGCCATCGCGTCCGATCCCGCCCCGCCTATGATCCGCGGATGAGCGTGCGACCCGACCTCCCCCCGATCCGCCTCACCGAGATGACGGACTGCGGTGGCTGCGCCGCGAAGCTGGGGGCCGACCTCCTGGCCGAGGCCCTGGCCGGACTCGGTGCGGTGAGCGCGGGGCTCGGCCCTGCCGGCGCTGGGGCCGGGCCGGCCGGCGCAAACCCTGCGCTCATCGCCGGCCTCGAGCCCCCCGACGACGCCGCCGCGTGGCGCATCTCGGACGACCTCGCGATCCTCGGCACCCTCGACTTCTTCCCGCCGCTGGTCGACGACCCCGTCGCGTACGGCGAGATCGCGGCCGCCAACGCGCTCTCGGACGTGTTCGCGATGGGGGGCCGGGTGCTGTTCGCGCTGTCGATCGCGGCCTTTCCGGAGGACTTCCCCACGGTGGCGCTGGCGGCCATCTTCGAGGCCGCGGCGGCGAAGGTCCGCGAGGCTGGCGGGATGCTGGCGGGTGGTCACACCATCAAGGATGCCGAGCCGAAATTCGGCCTGGCGGTCATCGGAGCCGCGCACCCGGATCGCCTGTTCCGAAAGGGAGGTGCGCGAGCCGGAGACGTGCTGCTGCTGACGAAGCGTCTCGGGACAGGGCTCCTCGTCAGCGGAAGGCGCCAGGGGCGAACGTCCGACGCGGACCTTGATGGAGCGGTCACGCAGATGCGGACCCTGAACCGCGCCGCGTCCGAGGTTCTCGTCCGCCACGAGTGCCGGGGCGCGACCGACATCACGGGCTTCGGCCTGCTGGGTCACGGCCTGGAGATGGCGCGTGCCTCAGGCGTCCGCCTCGTCTTCGACGCGGCCTCCCTCCCCGCCCTCGACGGGGCCCTGGACCTGGCCCGCGCGGGCCTTGAGACCGGGGGCGCGGGCCACAACCGGCGGTTCACGGCTGCGACGCTCACGGTCGCAGACGGCGTCCGGGCGGAGGTGGTCGCCCTTGCCCACGACCCGCAGACCTCGGGAGGGCTCCTCGCGGCGATCCCGTCGGCCGAGGTTGCCACGGTACGCGAGGCACTCACGGTCGCAGGCGTGGCCTCGTGGCGAGTCGGGACGGTCGAGGCGGGCGTGCCCGGGGTCGAGCTCCGGTAGTCGAGCTCCGCCTGCCCGCCCGGGTCAGTCGGCGGCCCTGGTCCGTCGTCGCCCCGGTCTATCGTCGACTGGCGTGGCGCGTGGCGCCACGAAACCGACGATACGGCGACGAGCCGGCAGTACGAGCCGATCTCGGCCAACTCGTGGCGCAGGGCGCTACGAACACGGCCTGGCGGGGCTTGATCCCGTCCATCTCGGCCCGGATGCCGGGCTTCGTGGCGTAGGGCGCTACGAACGCGGCCTGGCGGGGCTTGATCCCGTCCATCTCGGCCCGGATGCCGGGCTTCGTGGCGTCGGGCGCTACGCCGCCATGGAGGCGAGCCCGATGCCTGTCGATCTCGGCCCGGATGCCGGGTTTCGTGGCATCTGGCCCCGAACGCGGCCCAACGGGGCCAGACCTCGTCGATCTCGGCCCGGATCCGGCTTTCGTTGCCTGTCTGGCGCCACGCCTGCCGTCGAGCGGGCCCTCAGCCCTCCTCGAACGAGCCGTCCATCCAGTCCGGGTCGTCATCGAGCAGCGCTCGCAGCTCGAGATAGCGATCGTTCTGCTCCGGGCTGTCGGCGTTCGCCCGGTACGAGACCTGATCGTCGAACATCGCGACCAGGAACACCGTGGGCCGGTCGTAGGGGTTGTGGTCCGGCCGGAACAGGTAGCTGGCGCGGTAGCCCGCGACCCGGACGTCGCGCATCCGCTTGCCGTAGGCGATCAGATCGTCCTCGCGACCGGGAGTGGGATGCAGACGGGCGATGGTGCCATACATGGGGACGCACCTCCTTCGCGCCGAATCCTGCGCCGGCGCCCGCCACTCGGGCAAGTGGAAACTCGCGGCCGTCGACGGCCGGGACCGCCGTGGATCGGCGATGGATCGCGATGGCGTCGTTGGCCGTCGAGCGGTGGTAATCGGGGTCAGTCGCGCCCGGGTCAGCCGTCCGCGAGGGCCCGGTCCGCCTCGGCCAGGATCCGGTCCAGCTCCGCCACCGTGTCGTCGGACAGTGGATCAACCATCGGCGCGGCCAGGATCTCCTCCACCTTCGCCCGCGCCCGCCCGTACATCGACGGCCGACCCTGGCGCAGCCACGCGTCGTACGGGACCCGGCCGATCAGAGACGGCTCGATGAACTCGCCGCTCCGGGCCGCACGCCGCGCCGCCTGCGTCGCCAGGAAGTTGCCGCCCGGGCCCACCTCCGCCACGTCGTCGAACAGCTCGGCGCCCGGGTACGCCTCGACGCCGCGGACCATGCGCTCGACATACCGGGCCAGCTCGTTGTCCACGAGGATCTGCTCCAGCACCAGCGTCTGGTCCCCGTCGATCTCCCCGAAGCCGATGATGATGTCCGCCCCCGCCGACGCCGCCGGCAGCATCGTCACCAGCTTCTCGATGACGGCCTCGGGGCCAACGTCGTGGGCGTCGGCGGTGCAGCCGGCCGCGGTCGTGGGCAGGTCGTAGAAGCGGCCCATCGTCGTGAGTGCGCCGGACTGGATCGCCATCTCGGGCGTCCCGCCGAGGTATGCGCCCGTCCGGAAGTCCATGGACCCGACGGCGCTGCTGTAGATCAGCGGGCGCCCGGGGTGAGCCAGCTGGAACACGACGATCGACGACAGCGCCTCCGCGTTGGCGACCGTCAGGTTGCCGAACACGGAGCCCGGCCCCGTGGTCCCGGGGATCGGCATCGGCATGACCATCACGGGGACGTCGAGGTCGCCCAGGTCGAGGTAGGCGTCCAGCATCGGCCCGTCGTGGACGAGCGGCGCGACGGGGCAGTAGACGACCGATGCCTCGTGCCGCTCCCGAACGGCCGGCTCCCCGCCCGCGATGGTGGCGAGCAGGGCGCCCAGGAACGGCGCCTGTTCGCGGGTGTGCAGCTCGTGCTGGCCGTGCTTCGAGCAGGACGAGAGCATCGCGGTGAACTCGTGCAACGGCCGCGACGCGCCCGGCCGGTCCGACGCCGCAACGGGCGGCCAGGCGAGCACGCCCATGTCGGCCGCCTGGAAGACGCGCATCGAGCTCTCGATGTCGGCACGTGTCCCATAGCGCCGCTCGCCCGTGTCGAAGTCCCGCATGAACGCCGCCGTCCCGTCCATCGCGTACCGGGAGACCGGCGACGGCAGCCGGTAGTCGAAGACGGGGTTGCGCGCGCCGAGCACGAACGACCGCGGAGCCCGGGCGACCGCAGCCTCCACGAGGCCACGCGGGATCCTCGCGATGCCGGCAGCCTCGTCCACCTCGGCCCCGGCGTCACGCAGGAGCGGCAGGGCTCGCTCGCCGTGGAACCGGAGGCCGACCTCGGCCAGGATCCGCAGGCTGCCCTCGTGGACCCGGGCCTGTTCGTCGGAGGACAGGAACGCGGCTTCGTAGCGCATGGCTCAACTCACCCCTGGGTCGACGACGGGGGGGCCGCGCCAGGGCCGGCCGCCGCCGTAGCGCCGGTGAGTCCGGCCGACGTGGCGCCGGGTCCCGTCGACGTGGGGTGCGCCGTCGCCGTGCGAGCCGATCCGGTCGCCCGCGCGGCCGCTTCGAGCTTCGCCATCTCCTCCGCGACGCCGTCTTCGAACGGCAGGGGCGTGTGGCCGTCGATCGCCTTCCGGGCGACCTCGCGCGCCTGGGCGAGGACGTCGGGCCTGCCCTGCGCCTCCCAGCGGTCGAATGTGCCGTGGTACCCGAGCCGCGGCAGGAAGAAGTCGCCGCCACGGACGGCATCGCGCGTCCCGGTGCGGCTGAGGAAGTCGCCCACCGGGCCCACCTCGTCGAGCGCCGCCACCACGTCGGTCTCCCCCACCCCGGCGCCGATCCCGTTGCGGACGTGGCGCCACATGCGGTAGGTCTCCACGTCGATGACCATCTGCTCCAGGCAGAGCGTGGACGCGCCGCCGAGCGACCCGGGCCCGATCAGGATGTCCGGCCACGAGAGCACCGGCAGGCCCCAGTTGATCGTCCGCTCGTAGGCCGCCTGGATGCCGCTGACGAAGTGGTCCGTGCCCCCGTTGGACGAGGTGACCGGGAGCCCGTAGAAGCGCGCCATCTCGGTGGTCGCCGCGCCCAGCAGCGCGTGCTCCGGGCTGCCGCCGCCCCACCGGCCGGTCCGGGGCTCCATCGCCGCCAGCGCGGGGGCGTAGATGACCGGGGTCCCTGGGCTGGCCGCCTGGACGAGGCAGATCGCCCCCAGCACCTCCGCGTTCCCGGACACGACGGTGGACCGGAGGCCGGCCGGCGCCGACATGCCCATCATCGGCATCGGCATGATCGCGATGGGAATGTCCCAGCCGACGGTCGCGAGGTAGGCGTCAGTGTGCTCGGCCTCCATCGCCAGCGGCGAGACCGGGCAGAACAGGACCGAGAACGGGTGATCGCGGCGGACGGCCTCGCGGCCGCCGAAGACGATCCCGAGGAGCTCGAGCAGCCAGGCCGCATCCTCCTCCGTCGCGATCTCGTCCTGCACGTGCTTGGAGAACAGGTCGAAGGTCTTCGCCCAGTGCGCGACCGCCGGCCCTGGGCCTCCCGTGCTCTCGATCCCGGAGCTGATCATCCGCCAGTAGGCGCCGACCTCGTCCATCGTGTCCACGAGCCTGGTGGCGGCAGCCCAGTCGTCCCAGGTGGGGGCGCGCCGGACACCCGCGACGGGGTCCCAGACCATGGTGCACTCGCCGTCCGGCATGAGCGTGCACTCGCCGGCATTCATCGGCAGGCTGAAGCCGGGCCGTCGGCCACCCAGCGAGAACTGCCTCGGCGCCGACGCGAGGGATGCCTCGACGAGGGCCCGAGGAAAGCGGACACGACGCTCGCCTTCATCGACCCCGGCGCCCGCGGACTCGAGGATGCGTCTGGCCCGCTCCGAGTCGATCCGCATGCCGGTCCTGGCCAGGACGGTGACCGACTGCTCGTGGATCGCGGCCACGTCGGCGTCGGAGAGGACGCGGAGGACGGTCGGCATCGGGGGACTCCGGTGCGCCGCGGCTGGGCGGGCGGGTCAGTCCCGATCGGCCGTCGCCTCGCGTCGTGACGTGCTGCGACGCTACCACCGGGCCCGTCCCGCCTGTCGGCTGGACGCGCAGGGCGCACCGTCGGCCGGAGGAGCGGCGGGTCGGGCATCCGTCCGCCGGCGCCGCCAAGCGGGCCGTCTGGGGGCGTCGTGCGGCGAGACACGGCCGGCCGGCGCGGGCCGCCAGCACTGTCGCTGCTCCAGAGGCAGCACCGGTGCGGGCTGGGTGGCCCCTCGCCGCGCGTCCGGCAGCATGAGCGGCCAAAGAGGGCTCCTGCAGGAGCGCCGCCGGCCGGATCGCTGTTGCTGCGGCAGCAGACCGACCCGACATGCCCGCAAGCGCTGACTGCGAGGCAGCGCCCCTGACCCCCGGCCATCGCGGCCCGCCCACCGCCCGCGGAGGACTGGGCCCGAGGATGTGCCCGCGGAGGAGCTGGGCCGAGGATCTGCCCGTTGAGGATTGGGCCCAGAGGACCCGCCCGCGGACGACTGGCCCGGAGGACTTGGATCGGGAGGACCCTTGCCCGGCGCTCTACACTCTCGAAATCGGACACCGCTTTCGAGGTACGCCAGTGCCGAAGGAGTACGTCCGCCTGACCACGCCGCTCGTGCGCGACGGCGACCGACGAACCAGCCCTCTCCGCCCGGCAACCTGGGACGAGGCGCTGGAGCGGACGGTCGCCGGGCTCCGGGCCGCTGGCGAGGCGCACGGCTCCAGGACATACGGGATCTTCAGCTGCAGCCGAGCGACCAACGAGGTCAACTACGCTGCCAGCAAGCTCTCCCGCGCCGTCCTGGGCACCAACAACATCGACAGCTGCAACCGCACCTGACACGCCCCCTCTGTCGCCGGTCTGGCGACCGTGTTCGGCGCTGGCGGGAGCACCAGCTCATACCGTGAGGCCGAGGAGACGGATGTCATCCTCCTCTGGGGCAGCAACGCCCGGGAGACGCATCCGATCTTCTTCCATCACCTCCTGAAGGGGGTTCGCAACGGCGCGCGCCTCATCGCCGTGGACCCGCGCCGCACCTCCTCCGCGGAATGGGCCGATCTCTGGCTCGGCCTGGACGTGGGTACCGACATCGTCATGGCCAACGCCATGGGGCGCGAGATCATCGCCGCCGGGCTGGCGAACGACGATTTCGTCCGCCGCGCGACGTCCGGCTTCGAGGCGTACCGGGCGGGTGTCGAGCCGTACACCCTGGAGCGGGCGGAGCGCGAGACCGGCGTCCCGGCGGCCGCCATCCGTGAGGCGGCGCACGCCTATGCCCTCGCGGACAAGGCCATGATCTGCTGGACGCTGGGCATCACCGAGCACCACAACGCGGTCGACAACGTCCTCGCGCTGATCAACCTGTCGCTGCTGTGCGGCCACGTCGGGCGCTGGGGCAGCGGCCTCAATCCGCTCCGCGGGCAGAACAACGTCCAGGGCGGCGGCGACATGGGCGCCCTCCCGGACCGGTTGCCGGGCTTCCAGCACGTCGCGAATGCCGCACTGCGGGCGCCCTTCGAGCGCGCCTGGAACACCACCATCTCGCCTGAGCCTGGCTGGAACCTCACGGCGATGTACGACGCGATGGGGCGCGGCGACCTCACGGCGGTCTACTGCATCGGCGAGAACCCCGTCCGATCCGAGGCGGATGCCCATCGCGTGAAGCGCCTGCTCGGCGGCCTCGAGCTCATCATCGTCCAGGACATCTTCCTGACGGCCACGGCCGAGATCGCCGATATCGTCCTGCCGGCGGCCGCCGCCTGGGCCGAGACCGAGGGCACCGTCACCAACTCCGAGCGGAGAGTGCAGCGCGTCCGCAGGGCGGTGGACCCGCCCGGCGAGGCCCGCGACGACCTCTGGATCATCTTCGAGATCGCGCGGCGGATGGGCCACGACTGGGGTGAGGCCAACCCGGAGGCCGTCTGGAACGAGCTGCGGACCCTGTCGCCGGTGCACGCAGGCATGAGCTACGCGCGCCTCGAGGCCGAGGATGGGCTGCAGTGGCCGTGCTATGACGAGACGCACCCGGGCGAGCCGTTCCTCCACTCGAGGCTCTGGGCGGATCCGGTCCCGGGCAATCGTGCGCCGTTCGTGCCCGTGGAGCACGACCCGCCGGTGGATGCCCTCGACGACGACTTTCCGGTCCGCCTCACCACCGGGCGCCACCTCGACGCCTACAACACGGGCGTGCAATCGGGCGGGTTCCAGTCGCCCAAACGGCGCCGCGAGACGCTCGACCTGTGCCCGGAGGACCTCGAGCGGTTCGGGCTGGCCGAGGGCGAGATGGTCCGAATCGTCTCGCGGCGGGGCCAGGTGGAGGCGCCCGTGCGCGCCGATCGGGCGCTGCGTCCCGGCCTCGCGTTCATGACCTTCCACAACCAGGACGACGTCGAGACCAACCTCCTGACGATCGACGCCACGGACCCGAAGTCCGGCACGGCCGAATTCAAGGCGACGGCGATCCGCATCGAGAGGCTCGGGGTGCCGACGCCCGCCGGGTGATCAGGCGGGGCGCACGACGGACAGGCCGAGGGTCGGCGACCCGCTCGGCGATGGCCGCCTCCGCGGCGACTCGGCTCGGCGGCGGCACCGACGTACCGGCGCCGCGGGATGTCGCTCCTCAGCGCGGCCGCGTGACGAACGCGCCCCAGCCGAGGTACCGGCGACCCCATCGCAGGTACGTCTCCCGGCCGCGCGCCAGGAACTCGACCATCGCCGCGTGGTCTGGGTCCGCCGGGTTCGCTGCCACCCAGTCCGAGACCGTCAGCCACTGGGCCGCCTCGTAGCGGTCCCAGCTGTCGCCGTCGGCCAGCACCATCTCGAGCAGCTCCAGGCCGGCGGCCTCCAGGCGGTCACTTGTACCGGCCAGCGAGGCATAGTCGTCCGCTCCCAGCTCCATCGCCGCCAGCGCCTCCGCGGGTGGTGTCTCGTTCCAGAACGGCTCCCCGACGAGGAGCAGGCCGCCCGGGCGGATCGCGCGCCGCAGGAGGGCCACCGTCCCGGCGAGCCCGCCGCCGATCCAAGTCGCCCCGAGGCAGGACGCGATGTCGAACGCACCCGCGTCCGCGACGTATGCCCCGGCGTCTCCATGGACGAAGGTCACGTGGCCCGCGACACCGAGCTCCGCGGCCCTCGCGCGTGCGGCAGCCAGGAACACGTCCGAGACATCCACGCCCACTCCGACGACCCCGAACCAGTCCGCCCAGCGGCAGAGCATCTCGCCCTTGCCGCATGCGAGGTCGAGGACCTTCGTCCCACGCCCCGCGCGCGACACCTGGCCCAGCAGCCGCAGCTTCTCGTTGGTGAACGGGTCGAGGATCCGGTGCCCGGCCTCGGCGATCTCGTGGTGGCGGAGTGACATCGGGGACCTCGGGAGAAGGAGACAGACGCCGGGTCCGATGATGCGCCGAAACGCGCCCGACCGGCGCGCAGGGGCTCGGCGACGCCGCCGCGAACGATCGGCCGCGCCGCAGCGGTCGATTGGCTGCGCCCGCGGCGATCGGCGGGCGAACCGCGGCGTTCGGCTGCGCCGCGCCGCGGCCGATCGGCCCGCGGCCACGGCGAACGTTCGGCTGCGCCGCTGCATTCGGCTGCGCCGCGCTGGACCCCCGGTCGTACACTCGATCGCCATGGACCTCCACATCGCCGACATCGCGGCAACACCCGCGGAGAGGGCTGCGATCGATGCGGTCCTCGACCCTGTCGTCGGCTCGGCACGGGGCGGCTGGGATGGCGGCGTGCGGGACGTCGAGAACGACGGGCATGTCGCGCGTGGCGGCCACGAGGCGCGCTCCCACCGGGACTTGCTGCTGCCCGCGTTCCACGCGGCGCAGGACGTGGCGGGCTGGATCAGCCCGGGAGCCCTCGCGCACATCTGCCGCCGGCTGACGGTGCCACCCGCAGAGGCATACGGCGTCGCCTCCTTCTACGCCCTGCTCTCGACCGTCCCGAAACCCCTCGCGGTCGCGCACATCTGCGACGACATGGCCTGCCTCGTGGCAGGCGCCGAGGCGGTATGTGTGGACCTGGAGCGCGATCTCGGGCCCGCCGGCGAGCCTGGACCGGACGGCCGCATGACGTGGCTCCGCAGCCCGTGCCTCGGCCTGTGCGAGCGTGCTCCCGCCGCCCTGTTCACCGTCGCCGGGAGTCCCGCCGTCCGGCGCTCCTCCGGCCCCGTCGATTCGTCGCGCGTCGTCGCTGGCCTGGACGCGGGACTTCGCGATCCCCGGCAGCCGGACGCGCTCGCAGGCACCCTGGACACGGTCCCCGGCCCGGAGCGGCTGGCGACCCTGCGCCGGTTCGTCCCCCAGGCGGGCGGCGATGGCCTCCGCATCCTGGCGCGCGTCGGGCGCATCGATCCCACCAGCCTCACCGACTACCTCGCCAACGGCGGATACCGTGCCCTCAGGGCTGCGATCGACCTCGGCCCGACGCATACGATCGAAGAGGTCGTCACCGCCGAGGTCCTGGGGCGCGGGGGCGCGGCATTTCCCGCCGGCAGGAAGTGGGCCGCCGCCGCGGCGTCCGCCGGTCCCGACAAGATCATGGTCTGCAACGCGGACGAGGCCGAGCCCGGGACCTTCAAGGACCGCGCGATCCTCGAGGAGGATCCCTTCTCGCTCGTCGAGACGATGACGATCGCCGGCTACGCCACAGGCGCCGAACGAGGCTACCTCTACATCCGCGGCGAGTACCCGCTCGGCGAGGCGCGCATGGCCAATGCGGTGGCCCGGGCCCGCGAGCGCGGTCTCCTCGGCCCGGATGTCATGGAGGCCGGCTTCGCGTTCGACATCGAGATCCGCCGGGGCGGCGGCGCCTACATCTGCGGCGAGGAGACGGCGCTCTTCGAGAGCATCGAGGGCAAGCGCGGCGAGCCCCGCCACAAGACCGGCCAGCGACCCACGACGGCCGGCCTGTTCCAGCGGCCGACGGTCGTCAACAACGTGGAGACGCTGGTCAACATCCCGGGCATCCTCCTGGGCGGCGGCGCGGAGTACGCGACGCTGGGGACCGCGATGTCTCCCGGCACGAAGCTGTTCAGCGTTTCGGGCCACGTCGCCCGGCCCGGCGTCTACGAGACGGAGTTCGGGATCACGCTGCGGGCGCTGGTCGAGCTCGCGGGCGGCGTCCCGGGCGGGCGAGCGATCAAGGCCGTCAACCTCGGTGGTGCGGCGGGGGGCTTCGTGGGACCGGACGCACTGGACATGCCGCTGACGTACGAGAACGCGCGCGAGATGGGCGTGACGCTGGGCGCCGGCGCCGTCGTGGTGTTCGACGAGACGACAGACGTGCTGGACATCCTCCGGCGCATCGCCCGGTTCTTCCGCGACGAGTCCTGCGGGCAGTGCGTCCCGTGCCGCGTCGGGACCGTCCGCCAGGAGGAGCTCCTGGCGCGGCTCATCGCGGGCCGGCCACGCGGGACGGTGGCCGACGAGCTGGCGCTGCTCGCGGACCTCGGCCAGGTCCTCCGGGACGCCTCGATCTGCGGCCTGGGTCAGACCGCCAACGACGCGCTGGCGACGGGCCTGCGGCTCCCGGGGGTGCTCGTGTGATCGGGCCGGACGAGCAGTACACAGGGTCCGACGCCCTCATCTTCACCAGCCAGCCCGCGCGCTCGCCGGTAGTCCCCACCGCGCCCGCGCGCCCGGAGCCGGCGCGGGTCGAGCTGACGATCGATGGTCGGCCGGTGACGGCCGCGGCCGGCGCGACGATCCTGCAGGCTTGCAGGTCCGAGGGGATCGACATCCCCACCCTGTGCTACGGCGAGACCGTCGAGCCCGAGGGCGTCTGTCGTCTGTGCGTCGTCGACACGGGAGGCAGGAGCCTCACGCCCTCATGCGTCGCGAAGGTCGCCGACGGGATGAGCGTCAGCACCGAGAACGAGAGGGTCCGGCACTCACGGAAGCTCCTCCTGGAGCTGCTCGGCTCCTCGGTCGACGTGGACCTGGCCGGGCCCGCGCTGCCGGACGGATCGATCGCGGGCTACATCTCCCGGTACGGTGCCGATCCCTCGCGATTCGGACCCCCCTCCCCCCCGGCCGCGGCTGGTGAGCGCGACGCCCGCGAGGCCGGCCACCACCACGCCCCCGACGGGTTCGCGGCCGAGGGTGTCGCGCAGCCCGTGAAGGTGGACAACAGCCTCTACGTGCGTGACTACGGGCGCTGCATCCTCTGCTACAAGTGCGTCGAGGCGTGCGGGGTCGACGCCCAGAACACCTTTGCCATCTCCGTCGCCGGGCGCGGGTTCGACGCCCGCATCTCCACGGAGTACGACGTCCCGCTCGCCGAGGGCGCCTGCGTCTTCTGCGGCAACTGCATCAACGTCTGCCCGACGGGCGCCCTGATGTTCCGCTCGGAGTTCGAGCTGCGCGAGGCGGGCACCTGGGACGAGTCGGCGCAGACGGTCACCGACACGATCTGCCCGTACTGTGGCGTGGGCTGCACGCTGGAGCTTCACGTCCAGGACAACCGCATCGTCAAGGTGCTGTCGCCCGCCGACTCCGCCGTGACGGCGGGCAACCTGTGCGTGAAGGGACGGTTCGGGTTCGAGTTCGTGCAGGTGCTTCCGAAGGGCCAGCGCGAGGACCGGCCACGGGCCTGACGCGAGGACCGGCCACGGGCCTGACGCAACGGGCAGGTCATGTCGTGCGGGCGGGTCGTGCGGTGCTGCGGGTGGGTCGTACGGTCCTGCGGATGGAGCCGTGATTCGACGCCGCGGCGCGCCGCTCCTGTTCGCCGGTTTCGCGGTCCTCGTCCTCGTCGAGGTCGGCTTCAACATCGTCGTCCGCCCCCAGCAGGGACCGGCGGCGCTCGCCGCCGTGTTCGAGGGGTACCTGCTCGCCTTCGGTGCGCTCGCTGGGCTCCTGGCGATCCTCGGGTCGCTCAGACCCGGGCCGGCCGGGGCCTGGATCCGCCTCGTCGGGGCCACGGTCATCGTGGTCGCCATCGTCCGGCTCGGTGGCGAATGGTCGTCGCCGGGCCAGGTCGAAGCCGGTGGTGTCACCGGCGCAGCCCCGACGGCCGTCGAGCTGCGGATCCTGTCGTGGAACCTGGAGTCGGGGTCGAAGGCGGCGGCCGACAGCGTGGCCGGGATCGCCGCGGCCGATGCGGACCTCGTGGCCCTCCAGGAGCTGACCCCCGACGTGGCGGCGGCGATCGGGGCGGACCCCGTGCTTCGGCAGCGGTACCCGTACCGGATCCTGGAGGCGCGGGACGGCGTCGCGGGCATGGGGCTGCTGAGCCGCCAGCCGCTCATCCTCCGGAGCTACGCGACCGGGCCGCTCATCCTGCGGGCCGGCCTGCTGCTGCCGGACGGCCGCACGATCGAGATCCTCGACGTCCACCCGTACCCGCCCCTCCTGTCGACGGTGGCTCGGGTCCCCGTGGGCCTCGACACGCGCCGGCGCGACGACGAGCTGGTGGCGATCCGCGGCGTCGTGGGCGCGCTGGCCGACCCCGGCGCAGCGCTGGTGATCGGGGACCTCAACACGAGCCCGTTCGAGCCCGGGTACCGGGCGCTCTCCGCGGAGTCCACGTACGGCACGCTCGTCGACGCCCATGATGCCGTCGGGACCGGGACAGGGTTCTCGTGGCGACCGAGCTCGCTCGAAGGCCTCAACGTCGGCCTGCTGCGGATCGACTACGTCTTCACAGGGACTTGGCTGCGGCCCCTGTCCGTGCACGAGGACTGCTCGCTGCCGGGTGACCATTGCCGGCTGCTCGTCACGGTCGAGGCGCCGGCTGCAGCAGGAGGGTGATGCGGGCGCCCAGCGGCACCGGGACCCTCGGGAGTCGCCCAGCGGCACCGGGAGCGTCGTAGCCAGGGACACGTAGCCACGACCACCGGCCCGGACCCGCTACCCTGTTGGGGGCCACACGACCCGGCCCAGCCCGGGCCACCCGGCCCTGTCCCGCCCCCTGTATCGAACGGCACAGTCGAACGCAATGAGCCAACCAGGCGAACCCCGCGCCACCCGCGACCTCAACCGCCTCAAGTGGGCGACGATGGTGCTGCCCATCGTGTTCGTCTGGCTGTTCGAGCTCGGCCGGTTCCTGGTACTCGACCCGCACGTGCCTGGCGACAACGGTCACGTCGCGTCCGCGATGATCATGGGCGGGGCCATCGTCATCTTCGCGACCATCGTCTCCCTGTACCTGGACCGGGCCCAGAAGCAGCTGGTGGCGCAGAACAAGGACCTCACAGTCACCCACGCGGTGAGCTCGGCCGTGCGCGGAGGTCTCTCGCTGCCGGACCTGCTCGAGCAGTCGCTCGACCGGGTGATGACCCAGACCGGTGCCCTCGCCGGCATCGTCAGCGTCAAGGGCAGCGACGGCCAGCCGCTGGTCATCCGGCGACCCGTGACCCTCGCCGCCGGCCTCACCTGGCTCAGGCCAATCCTCGACGACCCGCTGGACCCTGCCGTCGACGGCCCCCGGTATCACGTCCGGTCGGGCGTGGACACCGGCATCCAGGATCTCCCCCTGATCCGTGGCGCGGAGCGCATCGGCCACATCCGCCTCGCGTACCACCCACCGGTCGAACCCGATGTCTCCGACGCCGCCCTCGCCGACATCGCGGGCGAGATCGCGGGCGCGGTCCAGCTGAGCATCACCGTCGCCGACCTCCACCGGCGCGAGCGGGAGCGCGAGGCCCTGTACGCCGTCGCCATCCAGCTCACCGGCCGCAACGACCTCCGCGACGTCCTCGACACCATCACGTCCCACGCGCGGGAGCTCCTCGGCGCCGAGCGGGCCGTGGTCTGCCTGAGCGACGTCCGCGACATGACCGCACGGACGGCTGTCAGCCGGGAGCGCATGGCGATGGCCGACGACGGCAGCGTGTGCCTCGTCGCCCACGAGCAGACGACGGCCCAGCACGCGCGCAACCCGCTCTGCCCGCTCCTGGTGAGGGACGGCGATCTCGCCTGGGCCGCCCGACCGCTCCGGGGCCCGGATGGCATTCTTGGCGAGCTGTGCGTGGTCCGGCCGGGTGCGCCGTTCACCGGCCCCGAACGGAACCTCCTCGGAGCGCTCGCGGACATGGCGTCGATCGCCGTCCGCACTGCCCGGCTCCACGAAGCGGAGGAGCAGTGGACGATCCACGCGGAACGGGACCGGATCGCCCGCGAGCTCCACGACAGCCTCGCCCAGGTCCTGGGCGTCATCCACCTCCAGCTGCGGTCGCTCGAGGCACGGGCCAAGGACGAGGCCAGCCTCGGCATCGCCGACGAGCTCTCCGCTCTCGCGGAGACGGCGGACGAGGCGTACAGCGACGTCCGGGAGGCAATCCTGGGCCTGCGCGAGACGGTCCGCGAGGACGACGGCTTCGAGGGCTCGCTGGGCGAGTACCTGCGCAAGTACAGCCGCCAGACCGGCATCGTGGCCACCCTCTCGTGCGAGGGCGACACCCGGCGCTCGCTCAGCCCGCGGTCCGAGGTCCAGCTGCTGCGGGTCGTCCAGGAGGCGCTGACCAACACGCGCAAGCACTCCCGGGCGAAGCGGGTGGCCGTTCGGATCGACTGCCTCGGGCCCGGGGTGACGCTCTCGATCGAGGACGACGGCGTCGGGTTCGACCCCGCCACCGTCACGAGCTCGCTGGAGGGCGGCTTCGGCATGAAGTCGATGCGAGAGCGGGTCGAGCAGATCGGTGGCAGTATCGATGTGCATACTGCCCCGAACGAGGGGACGACGATCGTCGTCCGGCTCGACGCTGAGGACACGCGTGGGACACCTTCCTCCGAAACTCAGGGTGCTGCTCGTCGATGACCAGCCGCTGTTCCGCAGGGCGCTTGCGACGCTGATCAGCGCCCAGTTCGACATGGCGGTCGTGGGCGAAGCCGAGAACGGCCGCGATGCCCTGGAGAAGGTCCGGGCCGTTCATCCCGACCTCGTCGTGATGGACGTCAACATGCCGGTCGCCTCGGGCGTCGACGGCGTCAACGCGATCCGCGCCGCGGGGATCAAGACGCCGATCGTCATGCTCACCGTCTCCGAGGACGACGACGATCTGTTCGAGTCGATCAAGGCCGGCGCCAACGGCTACCTGCTCAAGAACGTTCGGCCGGAGCAGCTGTTCGAGGACCTGCGGGGCATGATGCGCGGCGAGGCGCCGATCGCCCCGGCCGTCGCCAGCAAGCTCCTCGACGCGCTGCGCACCGGTGGGATCCCCGCGCGGGGCCAGCCAACGCCAGCCCCCCAGGACACCATCCTGACGCGCCGCGAGTCCGAGATCCTGCAGCTCGTGGCGGCGGGCATGTCCAACAAGGAGATCGCCAACGAGCTGACGATCACCGAGGGGACGGTCAAGAACCACGTCCACAACGCGCTGGAGAAGCTGCACCTCACGAACCGGGTCCAGGCCGCCGCATACGCCGTGCGCCAGGGCTACGCGAACCAGGAACAGGGGCGGGACTGACAACTGCGCCCTCAACACAAGGGGGCACCTGCCCGGCGAACGCCCAGCGTTCACCGCAGCGGTTCGCGAACCCACGCTGAACGCCCACCGCCCCGGCCAGAGACGCGGCCCTGCGGCCGGGACCTGTGCCGGCACTGGTCCAATCGGCCGCGATCCAGGCGAGCGTCCCCCGTCGGATACAGCCCGCGAGCCCCGAAGGTGTGCCGGGCGACGGATTGGACCGGAGGCGTCGCTCCCCTAGCATCTCGATCGCGGGGATCAGATCAGATCAGGAACCCCGCGCGCTTGAGGAAGCTCATCGTGTCGTCAGATCCGGTGCGCGTGCTCCTCCTCTACAGCCATCCCCTCATGGGGGAGGGTCTGGGGAAGATGCTCGCCGCCGAGCCGGGGGTGATCGTGGATGCCGTTGACATCGGCTTCACGGAGGCTGTCGACGCCGCCATCGCCCGCGAGCCGGACGTGATCGTCGTCGAAGAAGGCGGCGCCGTCGATGCGGCCGACGTCGTCCGCCGGTCGAACTGCCCGGTGGTCCTCGACGTGGACATCACCACGACCCGCGCCTGGACGCTCCGCAGGGAGACCCTGTCCACGCGGCCGGACGACTTCATGGCCACGATCCGGTCGATCGTCGGCCGCGCCAGCTTACCGGTGCCGGGCGGCGACCCGGACCGCAGCCTGCAGTCGGCGCCGATTCCGGGCTAGGCTGTCGCCGATGGGTGACGACGGCCGCGGCGCGGCTTCCGCAACTGCGTTCGACCCGGGCGCGACCCCCGTTCCGCGGCGGCGCATCCTGTTGCTGATCGGGGCGAGTGTGCTCGCTGGCGGCAGCCTGGCGACGATCCTGGAGGGCTGTGCGGGCCCGCCGGTTCCCGTCGAGCTGGACATCGACCCTGACACCCTCGTCCCGGGCACACCCACCGAGGTCGAGTTCACCGTGGACCTGGGCGGCACGACCGTCGCCGCGTCGACGTGGCTGGTCAAGCAGGCCTCGGGCGAGATCACCGCCTTCGACCCACGCTGCACCCACGCCCTCTGCACCTACCGCTGGGACCCCGCACCGGCGCGGTTCTTCTGCAACTGCCACGACGGCCAGTTCGCGCTCGACGGGACGGTGCTCTCCGGCAAGCCGCCGAAGCCGCTGATGCAGTTCCCGGTCCGCGTCACCGGCTCAGTCGTCGAGGTGGACGTGCCCGGGAACTTCGAGACGCCGAAGGAGTCGCTGCCGGCGTAGCTGGCGCGGGGACGATCGCGATCCGCGTCAGGCGCGCGGGAGGTCACGGTCGCGTCGGGACCTTGCGCACGTGCGCGCGTGACCCCAAGGGGCCGGAGGATACAGGCGAGGCGGTGCCTGCGGGCGCCGCTCTGTATCGCACTTCTATCCCACGACGGATGCAAACGGTCTCGCGCTCAACCCATGATTGCAGCAGGCCGGAATCCATGTCCCAGCCGGCCAAGGAGTAAAGGTGCCACTCATGTCCCGGGTCACGTCCCTGACCTCGATGCCCGAGGCGCAGCTGAACCGCTGGATCAAGCGGATCGGCCTGCTGCTCATCGTCGGCATCGTTGCCTTCGTCGCCTTCTACGCCGTCGACCGCTTCCGGGCGCCAACGGCCCCGATCATCGACCGCGAGATGTCCGCCATGGAGGCGGCCGTCCGGGCCGATCCGACGGACGTCGCCTCGCGCGGCAGGCTCGCCGACCTGTACCTCGCGGCCAAGCGCTATGACGATGCCGTCGCCCAGTACACCGAGATCATCAAGACCGGCAAGCAGGACGAGGCCGGGTACGTGAGCCGCGGGCGGGCCCTCGAGATGAAGGGCGACCTCGACGCTGCGGCTGCCGACTACAAGAAGGTCGTCGAGCTCGGCGCGCCGGGCGAGATGGCCAACATCGACCCGATGATGGAGATCGCCTACTACGGGCTCGGCTCGATCGCGCTGCAGCAGGACCGGGCCGACGAGGCCGTCGCCCAGCTCCTCAAGGCCCTCGCGATCAAGCGCACCGACGCCGATGCCATGAACCTGCTCGGCGCCGCCTACGTGAAGGCTGGCCAGCCCGACAAGGCAGTGCAGCCCCTCCGGAAGGCGATCGAGTTCGTTCCGATCGGCTGGCCCGAGCCCTACAAGACGCTCGGCGACGCCTACAAGGCAACCGGCGATGCCGACCTGGCCGAGTGGGCCGGCGCCATGGCCGCCGCCAACACTGGCGACATGGCCGGTGCCGTGACCCGCCTGAAGGCCATCGCGGACGGCGAGGCAGGGCTCGATGCAGCCATCGGCCTGGGCCTGATCGCCGAGATGAGCGCCGACGCGGCGACGGCGGAGCAGTGGTACCGGAAGGCCCTCGAGCTCGACGCACAGAGCACGTCAGCCAAGCTGGGCCTGAGCCGCGTCACGGGCACGACGGCAGGCCACCCGTCGATCGTGCCGTCCATCGCGCCGTCGAGCGCGCCGTCCTCCAACGCCGGAGGGAGCAACTGATGACCGCGTCCCCTTCCGCCGCCCAGTCCGTCGCGGGCACCGACGTCGTGGGGGCGCCACCGCCCGACGTCGCGGAGGCGCCGCCCGAGAAGCGCCGCCGCAAGCTGATCCTCCTCCTGCTCCTCCTGGCCGGCTTCCTGGCCCTGCTCGGGCTGGCGATCTGGTACCTCCTGTTCCGCCAGCCGATCCCGATCCCGACGATCCCCGGCGAGACGGTCATGCCCGGCTACGTCACCTCGCTCTACGGCACCTCGCGCCCGATGGGCGTCGCGGTGAACGCCGCCGGTGACCGCATCTACGTCGGGGCGACCGCCGGTGACCAGACGGCCGTCATGTTCGACGCCCAGGGCAACGAGCTGGCAAAGCTGCTGCCACCGACGTCGACCGGCAGCACCCACGTTCCCGTCTACCTCGCAGTGAACCCCCAGACGGGCGATGTCTACGTCTCGGACCGGCCCACGGCATCCATCTACATCTATGACGCCCAGGGCAAGTACCTGCGCGCATTTGAGCCGCCGGCGGACATCACCGACTGGCAGCCGCTGGCCGTCTCGTTCGACGCCGCCGGCAACCTGTACGTCACCGACGTCGGCAGCGACCCCGACGTGGTCCGCGTGTTCGATCCTGCCGGCAAGCAGATCCGCGTGCCTTGGTGGGTCCGATGGGCTCAACTTCCCGAACGGCGTCGCCGTCGACGGCGCGGGCTTCGTGTACGTGACCGACAGCAACAACGGGCGCCTCCTCGTGTTCGCACCGGACGGGAGCATCGTGGCGAGGGTGGGCCGGGGAGCCGGCAAGGGCAACCTCGGCCTCCCCCGCGGCGTGGCGGTCGACGCCGAGGGTCGCGTGTACGTCGTGGACTCGAGCGGCCAGTCCGTCTTCGTGTACGGCCAGTACAAGGACGGTGCGCCCGGACTGGACTTCCTCGGTTCCTTCGGCACCGCGGGTGTCGCCAATGGAGCATTTGCCTATCCCAACGACATCGCGGTCGATGCGCGGGGGCGACTCTACGTCGCCGACTCCGCGAACGACCGTGTGCAGTTGTGGAGCTATTGAGTCGGAGCAGATAAGGGAGGTGGAGAACCGAAGCGCCTGCGTCACCGCCAGGACCTGGCGGCCCATGTCAAGTCCACGTAGCAACAAGAAAGGAGGTGAGGACAGTTTGAAAAGACTGATGCTGCTGATTGCAGCAGGAAGTCTCTGGCTGTTCCTTGCCGCGGTCCCCGTCTTCGCAGACGGTGGCCCGCATATTGCTGCGGTGAACAGCGGCGTCAACGGCGTGAACGCCGATAGTTGCGCCGGCTGCCACCGTGCCCACTCAGCGCAGGGCGATTTCCTGCTCATCGCGAGCTCGGAAACCGCGCTCTGCCTCACCTGCCACGGGGACACCGGTCTCGGCGCAACCACCGACGTCGAGTCGGGCGTCCAGTACACGCTGGGCACCACGGACGTCCGCGGCGGCGCGGTCCTCGGCTACCTCCGCGGCGGCGGCTTCGTCAGTGCCCGGATCGGGTCCGGCGAGGCCTTCCGAACGGCATACCTGAGCGGAACAAGCGTTCGCGTGCTCGGCAAGGTTCCGGTCGCGACCGCCGGCTCGGCTGCCGTCACCTCTGCCCACCTGCCGAACACGGCCGGCGTGGTCGGGGCGGCGGACGGCGTTGCCTGGGGCAATGGCCCCAACAGCGTCACCCCCTTCGCCGGCCCCGCGGTCGAGATCGAGTGCGGCACCTGCCACAACCCGCACGGCAACGGACAGTATCGGATCCTCAATCCGATCCCCGAAGCTGCCGCGACGGGCACGGACGTGTTCATCCCGGTCGCGGCCCCCGGCGCGCTCGTCACCGACGCAGCGCTTCCGCTCGCCGGCGACAACCGCAACTACACCATCATCCAGACGAACGGTGGCACCGGGACGCTCACGCAGAACCAGGTCACCGCGCTTTCCGGATACACCGCGACGATGGGTGACTACTTCCGGCGCAGGGTTCCCTGGAACTCGGGCACCGGGGCAGTCCAACGACGCGCCGAACGGCCTGGCAGCGAACTTCACCACGCAGATCTCTGCCTGGTGCCTGACCTGCCACACGCGGTACATCGGCAACGGTTTCAGCACCAAGGAAACCGACGCGATCTACACCTACCGCCATACCTCGACCAACACGACGCGGAACTGCATCACGTGCCACGTGTCGCACGGTTCCAACGCACAGATGACGGGCCCCTACTCGTCCACGATCCCGAACCCGGGCGGCTCCACCGCGACGGTCGGCGACAGCCGCCTGCTCAAGGTGGACAACCGCGGGACGTGCCAGATGTGCCACGACCCGACGGGGACCATCGTCGTCGGCCAGACGGTCGGCCCGACGCCGGTCCCGCTCCTTCCGTAGCACCAGCGATGCGCGTGGTGGCCGGCGACTCACGTCCCGGCCACCCGCTCCCGACCCGCACCGCGGCCGTCGCCCGCGCCGAAGAGCCGTCAAGTCACCGCTTGACGTCTCCTCCGCCCGGGTCCCGCCCAATGGACCCGCCCAACGTCCTCCACGAGTGAGCGTCCGACACCTCGCCATGACGAAGACAGCGCCACGATGAGCACCAGGCAGCGACCCGCAGCCCGCCGGGCCGGTCCCCTGTTCGGCGTGCTCCTCGTGATCGCGGGAACGGTGGGAGCCCTGACCCCGGCCGTGCCGACGGCGCGCGCCCTCGACCCGACCCCGGCGCCGACGACCGATCCCACGCCCGCGCCGGCACCCGACCCCACGCCCGATCCGACGCCCAAGCCGGATCCCACGCCCGATCCCACGCCCAAGCCGGATCCGACGCCCGATCCCACCCCCAAGCCTGAGCCGACGCCCGCGGCGGATCCGACCCCGTCCCCGGAACCCACGCAATCGAGCGACCCTGCGCCGTCCGTCGAGCCGAGCGCGGCGCCTTCCGGGGACCCGGCGCCCTCCGGGGACCCTGCGCCGTCCGTCGAGCCGAGCGCGGACCCATCGGGGGACCCGGCGCCTTCGATCGAGCCCTCACCGTCCCCCACCGCGGTGCCCGCCAGTGCCCAGGTCGCACACGCCTGGATCGACACGGTGAATGACGCCGGGCGTGTGACCGACCCCGGAGCGCTCGATGCGACGCTGTATGCGGCCGAGAGGTTCACGGTCTATCGCGTCCGGTTCCAGCTGGTCAATGACGGCGACTCGGGCACGACCGTGGCGCCGGTCCTGGAATTCTCAGGTGCGTCCGACAACTGGTCGACCCTCCCGATGGTCGACCCGGACCGGGGCAAGGCGTTCTACGGCGCATCCGACGACGGACGCGTGTTCGAGGCGCGCCGCACGACGATCGCCGTCACCGACCTTCGACTCGCCCAGGCGGACGATCCCCTCACGAGCGCGGTGCCGGGCGCGAGCAGCTCGGGCCTGAAGCTCGCCGATGTCGATCTCCCCGCCCACGGCTTCACCGAGGTCGAGTTCGCCGTGCGGGCGACCGTGGACGCCGACTGGGGCGCGCGCTACCAATTCCGCCTCGTGGACGGGTCCAACGGGTCTGCACCCCTTGCCGGGGTGGAGGCGGTGGTGACCATGGGCGCCAAGCCCGCCGTGGACCTGTCGCCGGGACAGCACAAGGGCAAGTCCGTCGCCGATCCGATGCCGCTCTACAAGCTCAAGCCGTCGATAGGCTCGCCCGGTCGGGCGCCGGCCGCGTCAACCGGCAAGTGGCCTGGCCGCGACCGCCAGCGCCGAGTCGCCGCACGTCATCACGCGGGTTGGCCTCGGACGCGTGCGGCTCGTGCCACGCGACCCACGACGCGCAGGGGCCGATGCTGCTCCGCGAGCCCGACCCCCAGTCGTCGATCTGCTTCACCTGCCACGACGGCACGGGCGCGTCTTCGGACGTCCAGGGCGACTGGTCGAGCTCCTCGATCCCCGCGAACGACCCCACGACCTCCTCGTGGTACTCCCATCCCGCCACGTCTCCCTCGAACCACGAGTCCGCCCAGCAGGACGAGTTCGGCGGCACGCTCAACCGCCACTCGGCCTGTGCCGACTGCCACCAGCCGCACCTGGCCGACGCCACGAGGCCCGTCAACAGCGTCGGCGGGTGGTCGGCGTCGGGCGCCATCGCCGGGGCGTCCGGTGTCGCCGTGGACAACGGCGCGGCCGGCGCGGCTCCCGCCTACACCCTCCAGAAGACGTCGGCCTTCGAGTACCAGCTGTGCTTCAAGTGCCACTCGGGCTTCACCCAGCTGCCCGCCAAGGATGCGAGCCACCCGAGCCGATGGGCGCTGGACAAGGGCATCGAGCTGAACCCGGCCAACGTCTCCTACCATCCCGTGGAGGCCGCGGGCAAGAACCAGACGCGTGCGATGGCTCAGAGCCTCGCGGGGACGTCACCGTACAAGCTGTGGGTCTTCGAGACGGGTGACACCATCCGGTGCCTGAACTGCCACGGCGACAGCGCGGCCGCCGCCCAGGTCCCGAAGCCGGCGGCGGATGCCAGCCTGGACAATCACTCCTCGCCCAACCGCGGGATGCTGATCGCGGCGTACAAGGACCGGTTGCTCAAGTCCAACGGGAACTACGCGGCCCAGGACTTCGCGCTCTGCTATGTCTGCCACGCCGAGGCTCCGATGGTGGACGACAGCGGCGACGTGCGCCCCGACACCAACTTCAGCTGGCACGGCTATCACCTGGGCTCCATCCAGGGCAACGGCCTGGGCGGCACGGACATCGACGTACCCGGCGCCGGCCCCGGCAACGCCCTGTGCGCCGAATGCCACTTCAGGACGCATGGCTCCGCGCTCGCCGTCAACGGCCAGGCGCCGGCCACGGGCCTCGTGAACTTCGCGCCCAACGTCCAGACGATGCGCGGCGACCTGAAGTTCGTGCCCGCCACGCCGACCTCGATGGGCACCTGCACCCTGACCTGTCACGGCAAGGCGCACGACGCCTACGGCTACGACTATCCCACGATGCCCTGACCGGCGGGCGCAGCGCCCGCCGCGACGACCGGCCAGTCGAGCCTGACTCCGCGATCCTATTCCCCGCCCGCGGCTGCGCAGCGATCGAGCGACCGCCCTGTACCGGTCGATACAGGGGGCTCCCGATAACTCCACCCAAGGGCCCGCCCCGGTCCCGACCGAAATGTGCGCCCCGACGGATGGGCGCACGGGTGCTCTCCCCGGACAATTCCCTCAGGTGTCAAGCCGCGGTCCCCCGCGGCATCAGATGAGGGTTCCGCGATGGATCGCACGCCGGCGCGCGACGCAGGTCGCCCACGCCTTACAGGAGGCCGGGGATGACCCGCGGCCTCCCCGCCACGGGGCACGAGGCCCAGGAATCCGAGCTGCTGGCCCAGCTCGGCCTCCCCGCCAGCGCCTCCCCCGAGGATGTCGACAACCTCCACCAGGCCGCGAGCCAGTACCTCGCGTCCGCGCCTCCCGAGCTCCGCGGCTGGGCCCACGCCCAGGCATCGGCGCTCGACGAGGCGTACCTCCAATTGACCGACCCGGTCGGCCTCCAGGGCTCGGCCCTCAGGAGTCCGGCAAGGCCGCCCGCGGTCGTACCCGGCGGACCGGCGACACCTCCGGTCCGCCGGGGCCCTGCTCCGGCGGCAGACCCCAACCTCGCCGTCGCTGCGGCCGTCGCCACGGCGAACAGCGGCCCCGACGACGCCGCGGTCGGCACCGCAGCCGAGCCGGCGACCGACGAGGCCGACCTCGACGACCTGGCAGTCCTCTACGCCTCGGTCACGCCGAGCGCCCACCCGGACATGCTCCCCGACGCCAAGTCGAAGCCCAAGCCCCAGGCGGCCCCGACGGCCCGCCGGCCGGTCACCCCGCCCGCGGCCGCCGCCTCCCTCAACGCCCCCCAGCCCGCCAACCCCTGGAAGCGGGTGGTTCTCGCCGGCGTCGCCGTGTTCGCGGTCGTCGGCATCGGGTTCGCCACGATCCAGGTCGTCGGCGCGATCGGCGGCGGCTCCGCGGCGCCCACTGCCGCCCCCGTGGCGCAGGCCTCCGCGCCTGCCGTCGATCTCGCGAAGATCGGCACTCTCATGGAGAAGCTCTCGGCCAACCCCAAGGACACCGTGACGCTCATGGGCCTCGCGAACGAGTACTACGCGGGCGAGCAGTTCACCGACGCCGGCAACTGGCTGGACAAGGTCCTCGCCATCGAGCCCGAGAACGTCCAGGCGCTCCTCGCCCGCGGCGCCGTGAGCTTCAACCTGAACGACCTCTCGACGGCCGAGTCCACCTGGAAGAAGGTCGTGGCCATCGACCCGAAGAACGTCGAGGCCCACTACGATCTCGGCTTCCTGTACCTCAACTCGGCGACCCCGGACTGGGCCGGCGTCGACCGCGAGTGGAACAAGGTGATCGAGCTCGACCCGAGCTCCCAGCTCGCCCAGACCGTCAGGTCGCACCTGGACTCGCTGGCCCAGAAGTCGATGATCCCGGCCTCCTCACCCGCGGCCTCCGCGGGCGCGGGGACTGCCCCGGGCGGCTCCCCGGCGACGTCTGCGGCTCCCGGCGCATCGCCGGCAGCGAGCGCCGCCCCGTGAACGAGCTCGGCGGCGCGATCGGCATCGGCATCGCCTTCGTCGGCGGCGTCGTGTCCTTCGCGTCCCCCTGCTGCCTCCCGCTCGTGCCGGCGTACCTGGCCTACATGATGGGCGCGACCGGTGAGGGCACCGCCGGTCGCCGCCCAGCCCTCATGCACGGGCTGTCGTTCGTGCTGGGCTTCTCGCTCGTGTTCGTCGCCTTCTACGCGGCCCTCGGCGCGCTCGGCGCCTTCGTCGACCGCCGCGTGCTGAACACGATCGGCGGCGCGCTCCTGGTCTTCCTCGGCCTCCAGGTCGCGGGCGTGATCAACGTCCGGGCCCTGTGGCGCGACACCCGCGCGATGCCCGCGATGGGCGGCGGGCTCGTGATGGCCGGCGGACCCGGCGGCGCGGGCTCGGGCTCCGGCGACCGCGCCAGCCTCGGCTCCGGCACCGGCTCCGCGATCGGCACCAGCTCCGCGATCGGCAGCACTCACGCGATCGGAATTGGCGCGGGGCGGGGCCTCGGCGCGGTGGCCAGCCCCGGCGAACGGCCCGGCTACCCGCGATCCTTCCTGTTCGGCCTGCTGTTCGCGGCGGGCTGGAGCCCCTGCATCGGCCCGATCCTCGGCGGGATCCTCGGCCTGGCCACGGCCACGTCGAGCGTGCTCCAGGGGACCGTGCTCCTGGTCGCGTACGCGGCCGGGCTCGCCATCCCCTTCCTCGCGGTGGCCCTGGGCGCGTCCTGGGTCGCCAGGCGGCTGACCGTCGTCGGCCGCCACCACCACGCCGTGTCAATGGTGACGGGCTTCCTGCTCGTGGCCGTCGGCGTGCTGATGCTCACCAACATGCTCGGCCGACTGGCGACCCTCGGGTCGCCCTTCGGTCTCTGAGGAGGTAGTCGGACATGACCGACGAGGTCCAGACCCGGCCGCTTCCGCCGGCAGGCGCTCCGACCGCCGCGGCGGCGAGCCCAACCTTCATGGACCGCGTGGACAGGGCGCTGGAAGGCCTGTGGCACTTCCTGTCCTCGATGCGCGTGGCCATGGTCCTGATGCTGGCGATCGCCGCCCTCGGCGTCGTCGGCTCGCTGGTCATCCAGGCGCCTCCCGGCGTCCTCGGCGACGCGGAGGCCAAGGCCGGCTGGCTGGACGAGATCCGCCCGAAGTACGGCAACTGGACCGGGTTCCTGGACACGCTCCAGCTGTTCCAGATCTTCAACTCCCTGGTCTTCCGGATCCTCATCGCTGGGCTCACGATCAGCCTGATCGCCTGCTCGATCCACCGGATCCCGGGCACCTGGCGGACCACCACCAAGCCCCGCGTGGACGTCGGCCCCGCATTCTTCGAGCACGCCCCGCAGCACGAGGCCATCGTCGTCCGGCACAGCGCCGCCGAGACCCAGGCCATCGTGGAGGGCATCTTCCGGAGCCGGCGCTACCGGACCCTCTCGAGCGACGACGGCACGATCCACATCTACGCCGACCGCAACCGCTGGGCGGCGTGGGCCGGCCTGATCGCCCACATGTCGATCGTGGTCATCCTCGCCGGGGCCATCGCCGGCACCCTGTTCGGCTTCCGCGACTCCCAGTTCACGATCGCGGAGGGTGCGACGCTTCCGGTCTCCGGGGAGCCGGGCGTCACGATCAAGCTGGTCGACTTCAACGACAAGTACGACACCGCGACGGGCGCACCGATCGACTACGCCAGCCAGGTCATCCTGTACAAGGACGGGGCCGAGGTCGACCGCCACACGATCCGGGTCAACGACCCCCTGCAGTACGGCAACACGACCTTCTACCAGGCCTTCTTCGGGGCCGCGGCGACGATGACCGTCAAGGACGCCGCGGGCAAGACGCTCGTGTCCGAGGGCGTGCCCCTGGCCTGGCGCACGACGGCCGACAACCGGCCGATCGGCTCCTTCGCCATCCCCGGCAGTGACTACGTGGGCTGGGTGATCGGCACGCTGGGCAACGGCGACGCGACCGTCAAGCCCGGGCAGATGCGGGTCGAGCTCTATACCGCCGGCCAGGGCACACAGGTCGCGTCCAAGGTCATCGACCAGGGCGTCGCGACGGCGCTGGGCGACTTCACCGTCACCTTCGAGCGCGAGGGCCAGTTCACCGGCCTCAACATCGCCCGGGACCCCGGCGTGATGCTCGTCTGGCTGGGCTCGTTCCTGCTGTTCGCGGGCTTCGCAATCCGCTTCACGATCCGGCACAAGCGGGTGTGGGGTCGCATCGTCGCCCGCCCGAACGGCGGCGCAGTCCTGGGCATGGCAACCCTTGCCACCAGGGACGTGTCCCAGGCCACCGACTTCGAGAACCTCGTCACCGACATCCGTGCGGCGCTCCAGGCGCCGGCGCAGAGCTGAGGAAGGTCCCCCCATGGAAAAGCTCTCCGGCTACGCCTTCATCGTCGCGATCTTCTGCACCGCGCTCGCGACGGTCCTCTACCTGGCCTATGCCATCTCCGGCCTGCGGGCCGCCCGGATGCAGACCGCTGGCATGCCCACGACGAGCACCGTCACGGGCTTCACGTCCGGGCCGCGCACGGCGGCGATCGGCATGTATGCCACGATCGTGGGCTGGCTGGCGACCTTCGCCCTCCTGACCAGCCTCGTCCTCCGGACGCTGGCGACGGGCCACGGGCCGTTCGCCAACATGTACGAATTCTCGGCTGCCTTCGCCTTCGGGATCCTGGCCGCCTACATGTGGTTCGAGCGCCGGTATCACCAGCGCCTCATGGGCCTGGTGGTCATGCCGGTCGCCCTCGCGATGCTGCTCTACGCGTGGTCCATCCAGGGACCCGTCGAGCCGCTCGTCCCGGCCCTGCAGAACAACCTCCTGCTCACCGTCCACGTCGCCGTCGCCATCGTCGCCTACGGCAGCTTCGCGATCGCCTTCGCCGCCGCGGCGCTGTACCTCGTGCAGCTGTTCATCGCATGGGCGGGGAACCGCCCCGAGCCGGGCGGCTGGGGCCTGCCCCGCCTCGACGTCCTGGACGACATCGGCTACCGCGCCGTCGTCGTGGGGTTCCCCTTCCTCACCCTGACGATCATCCTCGGCGCGATCTGGGCCAACACCGCGTGGGGCACCTACTGGAGCTGGGACCCGAAGGAGACCGCGTCGCTCGTGACCTGGTTCATCTACGGCTCCTACCTCCATGCACGCGTCATGCGCGGCTGGCGCGGCAAGCGGGCGGCGATGCTGCTCGTGCTGGGCTTCGCGGCCACGCTGTTCACGTACTTCGGGAACCTGTTCTTCGGCGGGCTCCACAGCTACGCCGGCCTGAACTGACCGGCCCGGGAACGGAGTCACAGCCATGACAGCAGCAGGAACCGCCGTCCGGCCCGCCGGGCGCCTGGGCGGCCGGCTGCAGACGATCGCGATCATCGTCATCACGGCGGTGGTGCTGGGGGTGCTGGTCTACGCGGCCAGCGGCCAGGCGCCTTCGGACGGGGTGACCGAGATCAACCTGGGCGGCGATGCGGCGGCCACCGCGCCGGTCGTCGGCGCGGTGCCGCCGGGCTTCACCGCGCTCACGTACGACGGCAAGACGGTGTCGCTCGCCGACTACGCCGGCAAGCCCGTCTGGCTGACCTTCGGGGCCTCCTGGTGCCCAGACTGCCGGACCGAGGCCGCGGATGTCGAGGCGACGTACAAGGCCAACAAGGACAAGGGCCTCAACGTCCTGGCGGTGTTCATCCAGGAGCCCGCGGAGGACGTGGGCGGCTACGCACAGCGCGCCGGGCTGACCTTCCCCATCGCGGTCGACGAGCGCGCGGCGATCGCGGACGCCTACCGGACGATGGGCATCCCGACGCACTTCTTCATCGGCCCGGACGGCAAGGTCCGCGAGGTCCGGATCGGCGCGCTCTCCAGGGACGACATGGACCGCGCGGTCGCGGCCATCATGAACTGAGGCCCGCATGACCGACGACGCGACGCCCGACGCGATGCCGCCCGCTGACCCGGAGCCGGCGTCGTCGGACGACGTCGCCGAGGCGGCCGTCACCGGGCCGGCCTCAGCTCCCGAAGCGGGCGCCGAAGTGGTCGCGGACCCGGCCGGAGCTGCCGAAGCGGTCGCCGCTGCGGCCGTCACCGAGCCCCAGCATCGCCACCCGTTCTACCTGCGCGGCCGCCATCTACGCCTGCCCTCGTCCCGGCGCGGCCTGCTCGCCCTCCTGCTGGTCCTTGGAGGCCTCGGCGGCATCGCCGCATTCACCGGAGTCTCGCTCATCCAGTGGACCGAGACCGCCGACTTCTGCGGGCGCTGCCATGCGATGGCGCCCGAGCTGACCGCCTACGAGCACGGCGCGCACCGCGACGTCGCGTGTGCCGAGTGCCACGTCGAGCCGGGGATCATGGGTTGGATCAAGGCCAAGATGAATGGCACCCGCCAGCTGGTGGACGTTGTCCTCGGCACGTTCCCGGAGCCGATCCCGCCGCCCAACCACGACGACCTCCCGGCGGCCTCGGACACCTGCGCCAAGTGTCATGACGTCGGACGCGAGGCCCTCACGGCCCTCAAGACGCGGACCCAGTTCTCCGAGGACGAGGCCAACACGCGCCAGTTCGTCGGGCTCCTCGTCCGCCCCGGCGGCGGCGACGTGTTCGCCGTGGACCGGAGCGTCCACTGGCACGTCCTGCGGACCGTCGACTACTGGTCCAACGATCCGCGCGCTGCCGTCATCGACTATGTCGAGGCGCAGGCCGAGGACGGCACGACCCGGGCCTTCATCAGCCAGGACAAGGTCTCGGACGCCAGCTACGTCCAGCCCGACGTCGATGCCATCAAGGCGACCGAGACCGAGAAGACGATGACGTGCTACGACTGTCACAACCGGGCCGGGCACGCGATCCTCAACCCCCGGACGGAGATCGACTATCGCCTGTCGGTCGACCGGCTCGACCCGAAGCTGCCGTACATCAAGCGCGAAGCCATGAGGATGCTGTGGGCGGATTACCCCGACGTCGCCGCAGCCGACGCCGCCGCCGACAACCTCACGAACTTCTACGAGACCAACTACCCGGACGTCGCCGCATCCAAGGCCCCGGAGATCGCCTCCGCGGTCGGCCAGCTCAAGGAGCTCTACCGGCTGACGGCGACTCCGGAGATGAAGGTCTCCGCGAAGACCTACCCGAACCACCTGGGGCACTCGGACTTCCCGGGCTGCTTCCGCTGCCACGACGGCGGGCACTACCTGATCGAGGACGGGATCGTGACCAAGAAGGCGATCCCCTCGAGCTGCGATACCTGCCACACCTTCCCGCAGATCGGGCCGGCGGTCGCAAGCCTGCCGCTCGGCGAGCCGCCCGACTCGCACACCGACTCGCTGTGGGTCTTCAACCACAACACGGTGGCGACGAGCGTGGATCCGGGCGACCAGAGCTGCGGCGAGTGCCATGCCCGCGACTACTGCGTGAACTGCCACAGCACGGGCGCGGTGACCGTCAAGCACGACGAGATGTCCACCAATCACGCCCAGGTCATCCGCGACCAGGGCAACACCGCCTGCGCCTACTGCCACCAGCCGGTCTACTGCGCCCGTTGCCATGCGGAGCCCGTGCTGCCGGTCACGACGCCGTTCCTCCAGGGCACGCGGATCCTCCCGTCCACGGCGGTACAGGGGGTCTCCTGGCCACTCTCGATCCCCAACCCGCATACCGGCACGCGAGGCTGAAGTCGCTCGCCCGCGGCGCGCCTGAAGTCGCGCCCGCGCGCCTGAAGCCGCGCCCGCGAGGCTGAGCCGCCCCGCAGGCCGCGCGCCCGAGCGCCTGAGGTCGCCGCTGAAGCCGCGCCCGCGAGGCCGAGGCCGCGCGCGCGTGCGCCTGAAGCCGTCGGGCGCAGTCCATCCAGACCGCGGCGGCGGGCCGGCAGGACCCTCCCGGACGTGCCATCGGTCCCGGGGATATATGCCCTTTCTGTATCGACCCATGGGTTGTTCGGAGATTGTGGTCACGGACAATCGATCGGTCGGGATCGGTGGGCTGACTGCGGGTCCCGGACGGTCGGGAGGCGCGGATGGAACTGGAGCCCACCATGGGTCCGGATGCCGGGGCGGATGCTGAGAAAGGCGGGGCGCCGCACGTCGCGTCCCCCGTCGATGCCGCTCCGGCTGCTCGCGATGCCGCGCCGGCTGCCCAGGCGGCCGCTGTAGCCGCGGCCGACCCGGCCCCGGTGGCCGCGGCCGCGCCGGGCACGGTGGCCGACACCGGGTCCCCGAGCTCCGGGAGCGGCGGCTCGCGCCGCAGGTTCCTGCGCTGGCTCGGCGGCATCACGATCGTGTCCACCGCGGCCATGGTCCTGACGCCCATGGTCGCGTTCCTGATCCCGACGCGGGGCGGCGCGGCGGGCGCCGGCGGCAAGGTCCTGGTCGGGACGACCGCGGACCTGCCCGCGGGGACCGGCAAGGTCGTCGCCATGGGCAGCAAGCCCGCCATCGTCGTCAACACCGAGCAGGGCGTGAAGGCCTTCTCGGCGATCTGCACGCACCTCGGCTGCGTGGTCGCCTGGAACGACATGATCGGCGCCATCCAGTGCCCGTGCCACGACGGTCACTTCAACCCGGCCACCGGGGCCGTCGTCTCGGGCCCGCCGCCCGCGCCGCTGCCGCCGATCAACGTGTCGGTCGAGGGCGACCAGATCTTCCTGACGGAGGCGTGACGATGGCTGCCAACCCGTCCACGAAGACCGGCGAGGGAACCGGCTGGCTCGACCAGCGGACGAGGCTCGGCCCGCTCGTCGAAGGCCAGCCTGCACGTGCGGATCCCGATGTCGGCGCGGACGTACTACTTCGGCGGCATCGCGCTGTTCCTGTTCGGGATCCAGGTCGTGACCGGCACGCTGCTCGCGCTGTACTACCAGCCGACCCCCGACGCGGCCTTCAAGAGCGTGCAGTTCATCACCAGCGACGTCAGCTTCGGCTGGCTGATCAGGTCCGTCCACCACTGGACCGCCAACCTGATGATCCTGTTCGTGGCGCTGCACCTGGTCCGGGTGTTCATGCAGGCCGCATACAAGTACCCGCGCGAGCTGACCTGGGTCCTGGGCTGCCTTCTCCTGATGGTGGTCCTCGGCTTCGGCTTCACCGGCTACCTCCTGCCGTGGGACCAGCGAGCCTACTGGGCGACCGTCGTGGGCACCGAGATCGCCGGCGGCGTCCCCTTCGTCGGCGAGTCGATCCTGCTGCTGCTCCGCGCCGGCGCGGACGTCACCGGCGACACGATGAGCCGGTTCTTCGGGATCCACGTCCTCGTGCTGCCGCTGCTGCTGGCGGGGCTCCTGGCCGGGCACCTCCTGCTCGTCCACCAGCTCGGGCTCGCGAACCCCAGGCGCCCGGAGCCGCGCGGCGCCACCACCGAGGCCGACACGGAGCCGCTCCGGCCATTCTTCCCGCACTACCTCGTCGACGAGCTGATGGCCTGGTACGTCATCCTCGCGATCCTCGTCGTGCTCGCCTCGCTCTTCCCGGCCGGGCTCGAGGGACAGGCGAACCCGCTCGAGACGCCCGCCCACACGAAGCCGGAGTGGTACTACCTCGGCGTCTACCAGCTCCTGAAGGTGGTTCCGATCAAGGTCGTCGGGATCATGATGCCGATCATCGGAGTCGGGCTGCTCGTCATCTGGCCGTTCCTCGACCGCAGCCCCGAGGTCGTCGCCCGGAGGCGCAAGGTCGCCGTCGGGACCGCCACAGCCGTGATCGTCGGCCTGATCGCGCTCACGATCTGGGGCTATGTCAGCTGAGATGACCGAGGACACGATGACGCGTCACACGTCGCCCGTCCGCACGGGCGGCCCGGCTCGCGGCAACCATCGGCCTCGCCGGGCTGGTCTGGGCCGCGTTCGCCTTCTCGGCCGCCGCGGAGAGCCCAAGCCCGTCGTCCGGTGCAGGCGCGGCGTCACCGGCGCCCGTCCGCCTCCCCGTCCGCCTCCCCGTCGGCGGCCTCCTCGTCGCCATCGGGCGCGCCCCACGCGACGCCGGGACCGAAGGACACCGAGTGGCTCTTCGCGACCCCGGTGCCCACCGCCGAGGTCCCGCTGGCCACGGCGCCGCCCGTGCCGAAGCTCATCGTCCACCCCGACGGCGGCGACAGGAACGGCTGCCTCGACTGCCACAGCGCGGTGAACGACAAGCAGGCCGCGATCGCGGCCGACTGGCAGGCCAGCGCCCACGCGAAGGCGGGCGTCACGTGTGCCGACTGCCACGGCGGCGATCCCGGCTCCGACCAGATCACCAAGGCGATGAGCCCGGAGAACGGGTTCGTCGGGGCGCCGGACCGCCAGGGGACGGTCGGGCTGTGCGGCAGCTGCCATGCCAACGTGGACCGGATGAAGGCCTCGGGCCTGCCCACGGACCAGTACGCGAAGTACTGGTCGAGCGTCCACGGCCAGCGCCTGATCAACGCCAACGACGCGCGCGTCGCCGTCTGCTCGGACTGCCACGGCGTCCACGACATCAAGAAGGTCTCGGACCCGACGTCCAAGACGTTCGCGCTCAACATCCCGCAGCTGTGCGCGGGCTGCCATGCCGACACGAAGCGGATGGAGCCGTACGGGATCCCCACGGACCAGCTCGAGATCTACTCGAAGAGCGTCCACGGCGTGGCGCTCCTGGAGAACAAGGACGTCCGCGCCCCGTCCTGCGCCTCCTGCCACGGATCGCATGACGCGAAGCCCCCGACGTCCTCGACGGTCGTCGACGTCTGCGGCAAGTGCCACACGGCCACGCAGGACCTGTACATGCAGAGCCGCCACTCCGAGCTGAAGGCGGCGGCCCCGAAGTGCTGGACATGCCACGGGACGCACGACGTCCGGCAGCCGAGCTCGGAGCTCTTCTTCCACCCGGAGCAGCCGAACTACACCTGCGACACCTGCCACGATCTCCAGACCCACACGCTGCGCCTGGAGCTGAGCCGGTTCGCGGACCCGGCCGACCGGCGCTGTGACACGTGCCATCACCCGGACTCGCAGATCTACGCGCAGATCCAGGGGATCTCGGCCTCGGTCGTGTCCGCCGAGGCCGCCTACGACGAGGCCGACCAGAAGATCCAGCAGGCGTCCCAGCTCGGCATGATCACCTCGGATGCGGAGGTGGCGCTCGCCGGGGCGAAGACGAGCCTGATCCAGGCCCAGGCGGCCGTCCACACGACGAAGCTCGCGACCGTGGCGACGCTGTCGGCCGATGCGAAGAAGAAGTCGGACGACGCCGGGGCCCTGGCGATCGCGAAGATCGACGAGAGCATCTTCCGCCGCGAGGCGATGGTGATCGTGCTGGCCTTCATCCTGCTCGGCGTCGCGTTCCTGGCGCTCACCAAGCGCCGCCTGGACCGCGAGCTCGAGGCTGACCTCGCGGCCGCTTCCGTCGCCGCGTCCGGCGCCGCTTCTGTCACCGCTTCCGGCGACGCTTCAGGCGGCGATGCTTCGACGCTTGGCGCCGATGCCGAGACCGCTTCCGTCGCTTTGGGCGCCGCTCCCGGCGCCGATGCCCGCTCCCGGCGCCGATGCCGAGACCGATGCCGGAGCGGGTCCGCCGGCGGATCCCGGGCCGGAGGACCACGGGCAGCCGACCGCCTGATCGTTCGAAATTGTTCCCGGGGCGCCGCGGCGGGCACACCGCGCGCCCTGTCCGGGAGGAGACCTACGCCCGCCCGACCGCAACCCGGTCCGGGCGGGCGTAGACGTTGAAGCCGTCACCGCGGAGGAACCCGACCAGGGTCACGCCGAGGCGCTCCGCCGCCTCCACGGCGAGATCGCTGGGTGCCGAGACCGCGGCGAGGACCGCGACGCCCGCGACCGCGGCCTTCTGGACGAGCTCGAAGCCGAGGCGACCCGAGAGGAGGACGATCCGGTCTTCGAGAGGCAGCTCGCCGGCCAGGAACCGGCCGCCGATCAGCTTGTCGAGCGCGTTGTGGCGGCCGATGTCCTCGCGCAGGGCGAGGAGGCGGCCCGTGACGTCGAACAGGCCGGCGGCGTGCAGGCCTCCCGTGGCCTCGAAGACGTCCTGGGCCTCGCGGAGCCGCCCCGGCAGCGCGAGCAGCGTCTCCGGCTGTATGACCGGGCCCGGCGGGATCGGGCCGCAGCGCACGGCGATCTCGTCGATCGATGCCTTGCCACAGATCCCGCAGGATGCCGTGGCGACGAAGTGGCGCTCCGCAACCCGCGAGGCATCGAACGGCCGGGCCAGGCGGACCAGGATCTCGTCGTCGGGCTGGGCGCGGTCGGCCGGGTCGCCGCGGTCGAACCCGATGATGTCCGCGCGGTCCTCGACCAGGCCCTCCGTTCGCAGGAACCCGGCGGCGAGCTCCGCCTCGTGGCCGGGGGTGCGCATCGTGATCGCGACGTCCACAGGTTCCTGCCCGGGCCCGGCGGCGCGGATCGCCAGCGGCTCCTCGCCGGCCAGCCGGTCGTCGCGCGCTTCGACCCGGCCGCCGCGGTAGGCCGTGATCCCGGCGCGGGTGGCGCGACGCTCGAGGGATGGCTCCGACGGCCGGGTGGGCCAGGGATTCTGCGGAGGCTGGGGATGCGCCGGAGGCTGCCGGAGGCTGGGGAGGCTGGGCCATCGTGCCCGGATGCTACCCGGTGTGCGGGGACTGGGCCGCTTGCCGTCGGTGCCCGGCAGCGTCGCCGAGCGTCCTGTCGGTTCGGTCATCGAAGCGGGCCTCGGGGTCGCCTTCCGTCGCGATCGGCGGCGCGTCGCCTCGGTGGCGACAAATCCGCTCAACCGCGTGCACGGAGCTCCGAATCGGGCTGTCCACGGCGCATCTGGCGACTTCCTGGCGACAATTCCGGGCAACGTGGCCAATTCCGCCCGATATTGCCCGATTTCGTCGCCTGTGCGGCGCCACGCCGGATCCTGCGGTTCATCCCGGGGAGTCGAGTCCACCTCGGGGGGCACGAAGCGAGCTGACCTACCCGCTGGCGCGCCCCGGCGCGACATCGACCATGCGCCGCACGCAAGCTCCTGGGCCGATGCCGCGCCATTCGTGAATGCCACGCATGAGCCTCCACGGATCGGGCTCACCGGGGGGCATCTTCGCGTGATTCCTGTGCGTCGTCCGCATGCAATCGACGGGTGCTGCTGGAAGTCGTGCGTGTGACGCACGATCGGCCCGCCGGCGGCGCGAGCGGTGTGTCAGCCGACCTCGGCCAGGAACGCGAGGAGGGTCTCCGTGAACCACGCCGGGCGTTCGAGGCTGGGCAGGTGCACGACCCCGGGCAGATCGATCCGGCGCGCCCCGGCCACGCCGGCCTCGAGCAGCCCGGCCGTCGTCGCGACCCTCGGGGTGTCCAGCTCGCCGACGATCGCCAGGAGCGGCACCCGGATCTCGGCGAGGCGCGCGGCAGCGGGCGGGTCGAGGGCCACGGGGTCCCCGTACGGCTTCTCCTGCGAGTCCGTCTCCAGGCACATGCGGCGGACGAGCTCGCGGACCTCGGCCGGCCCCCGCCCCGCGGGCTGACCGATGCCGTCGACCCAGATCTCGACCGCGAGGTCCGCCACCGCGGGCCAGTCCTTTGCGGCCACCAGCGCCTCTTCCCTGGCGCCGAGGGCCTGCTCCTCGGGCGTCTCCTCGATCTCCAGGCCTCCGAGGCCGCCGCAGACCCAGACCAGGCCCGTCACCCGGTCCGGGTACTCGAGCGCGGTGTCGATGACGATCGACCCTGCCCTCGAACAGCCGACGAGCACGGCCCGATCGAGCCCGGCCGCGTCCATCACCGCGACGAGGTCGGCGCTGTTGGAGAACGACGTGGCCACCACGTCCGCGCGACCGAACCCGCGCAGGTCGTAGCGGACGACGCGGTGGCGCGCCGAGAGCGCCTCCCACTGCGGGTCCCACATGCGGGCGTCGGCGATGCCGGCGTGGGCGAGGACGACCCCCGTCCCCTCGCCCGCCGCCTGCGCCCACAGGCGACCGCCGACGACCGGGACGAACCCCTCGAAATCGCTCATCTCGTCACCTCGCGCTCCAGGTAGACCGCCGTGCCCGTCGGCCGCAGGCAGTGCGTCGTCGACATCGCCGCCAGGTAGCCGCCGGCATTGAGGATCGCCACCGCGTCGCCCTCGGCCACGTCCGGGAACGGGTAGTCCTCGGCGAAGATGTCGCCCGCCTCGTTGATGTGGCCCGCGATCGTGACGACCTGCGTCCGCTCGCGGAGCGGCTCGCGGAGCGGCAGGATCTCCTGGGCGTAGCGGTAGATGAAGTAGGCGCAGTTCACGTTCCAGCCGATGTCGAGGCCGACGAAGGTCGTCCCGCCGCGGCGCTCCACGGTGACGACCTCGCCCAGCAGCACGCCCGCGTCCTTCACCACGAGGTCGCCCGGCTCGAACGCGACCGTCACCCCGTAGGGTCCGAGATGGCGGGCGATCGTCCGCGCGTATGCGTCGAGGTCCACGGGCCGCTCGCCGTCGCGGGCGACGCGGCCGACCCCTCCCCCGACGTTGACCTCGCGGATGGGGCATCCGGCCTCCAGGAGCCGGTCGAGGAACCGGGTCGCTCTCACGAGCGCCACCTCGAACCCGCCGAGCTGGTCGCCCAGCCAGCCGGACCCGGCGTGGAAGTGCAGCGTGTCCACGACGAGCCCGTGGCGGCGGACGGCATCCAGCGCGTCGTCGAGCCGGTCCTCGGTCACGCCGAACTTGGTCGGCCGCTCGCCGGCGTAGGCGAGGTGCTCCGTGTAGCCGGCGCCCGCCCCTGGGTTGACACGGATGCCCACGGTCCGGCCGGGCGCCCGGCGACCCACCCTCTCGAGCTGGCTGACGCCGTCGAGGTTGAGGCGGATCGGATGCGCGAGCAGCACGTCCAGGTCCCGCTCGGACACGTTCGTCCCGGTGTGGCTGATCGCCTCGGGGCTCCAGCCGTTCGCCAGGGCGTGCAGCACCTCCCCCGGGGAGCAGGCGTCGATGCCGATGCCGTCCGGCGTGCCCGGCTCGCCCATCCCGCGCAGGACCGCGAGGATCCTCGGGTCCGGGCAGGCCTTGAGCGCGAAGCGCGTGACGTACTGGGACTCCGGCCCGCGCCATCGCCCGCTGGAGCGCGCGCACGTTCTCCACCGGGCGCGCGAGGTCATAGACGAACAGCGGCGCGCCGTGCTCGCGCACCAGCGCCCTCGAGATCGACTCCGTTGAGCGCGAGGCGTCCGTCGAGGACGTCCAGGCCCGGCCGCCGCCACCAGGTCGGCGCCGGCGCGGGCAGCACGAACGGCGCGGTCGTTTCCGCCGAAGTGGTGCGGCTGACGCTTGCGGTCACGCTTGTGGTCGGGGTCGGGCCTGCGGCGACGGGCGCGCGTCCAGGATCGCCCGGCGCGTGATCGGGTCCTCGAACGGGTCCGGACCCTCGGCGACCGCGGTCCCGAGCGCGGCGAGCAGGCGTTCCGTGGCCGCGGCGACCTCATCGACGGCGGCCCGGAACGCGGCCTCGTTGCGGACGGCGGGGCTTCGGTACCCGCTGACCTTGCGAACGTACTGGAGGGCGGCGGCCGTGGCCTCGCCCGTGGTTGCGGGGCCGGCGTCTTCTGCCCGGCGGAGCTGGCGGATGCTGCGACACATGCCCGCAGCGTACCTCGCGGCCGCTCGATCGGCAGACGCGCCCCCAGGAGCCGGGCTCGGGGGTCGCTCGGGTCGGGTCGCTGGTCGGATCGGCTACCTGCAACGACTCTCCCGTCGACGCGTCTCGTTGGCAATGGTCAGGGCGCAGCCGCGCCTGGCCGCACGGACAACAGGAGGCACGGCATGGTCACGCTGTATCGGCCGAGGAGGATCGGCCTCGTCTGCCTCGCGAGCCTCGCGATGGGCCTGGGAGCGTGCGCCGACGCTGCGACCCTGCCGGCGAGCGCGCCCGCGGCAACGCCGGTGGCCGCGGGCCCGACCCTCGCGCCGACTCCTGCGCCGACCCTTGGGCCGACGGCGGCACCCGCCGCTGAGGCGACGGCTGCTCCCACTCAGGCACCCCCTGCGACGGCGGCGCCGACACCCGTTGGGACGGCGGCTCCGGCTGCCTCGACACCCGTTGCGACGGCCGCCCCAACCCCCACGCCGGCCGCTGCTCCGGCAGCTTCGGCGAGCCCGGCCGGGACGGCCAGCCCGCCCGCACCGGCGGCCACGACGGTCGAGGACTACGCGTGGGTCTACGACAAGCACCCGCTGACGCTCCGGGGAACCACCGGCACCACGAGGTGGACGAAGGTGCTCTTTGCGGCGAAGACGGTGAACCTGAAGTGGAGCGCGACGCCGGCGACCTCGGCCGGGTGCAGCTTCAGGTACAAGGTGGAGTCGAGGGCACTGGCCAGGCCGGTAGCGGGAACCCAGAAGGTCAAAGGGTCGAAGGCCGGCTCGGGATCCCGGTCCCTGGCCACCAGGTACGGTGACGGGGTCGTCACCGTGAACACGACCTGCGCGAAGTTCACCTTGCGCGCCGTCTCCACCAGCCACCCGGGCCTGACCATCAGCCAGTCCAATGACCCCTACAAGGCGACCGGGACGACGGCGAGCGATCTCAACGAGGAGCTCGCGAACGCCGACGCCAGCTGGAGCATCAACACCCACGGGAAGTACTACTCGGGCAGCACGGTCCGGGTGGCGTCATTCGGGCTGACGATGCCGATCGACTACGAGCTTCCGAAGTGGAAGCCACCGAGCGGCACGGATCCGGCGCTCGTCGCATCCTGGAAGACGGCCCTCGCGAACATGCGCAGGCACATCGAGGGCGAGGCAGCGATCGGCATCCAGGCCGGCGGCCGCTACCTGGCCGCCGCCACCCGGAGGAACTTCTCCTCCGTGTCGGCCATGAACAGGTACTACGACAAGGTCGGTGACGCGTTCCTCCGCTCGGCCTCGGACCGGACGAAGGCATTGAACAAGGCCACCGGTTACGGCTACGACCAGGGCGCCTTCATTCCCGAATAGCCGTGCACAGTGGCTGCCTCCATCCCGGTCGATCGATCGGTGGGCAGTGGCACGGCGAGGGAAGTTCCCCGGCGGTCGGCTCCGAGCCGGCCGCCGGCACCGCATCGTGACTCCGGGTCGGCGTTTCCAGGTCCGGGTCGACGGTCCCCTCGAGCGGCGGTACCGGGCGAGCTTGTCGCCGCTCTCACGTGCGTCGACCTTGACCTCGATTCAGACCTCCCGAAGCCAGTCTGGGGATCTAAGCGGACCATGAGGTCGATGACGCCCGCCTGGGCGTGCCAGACCTGGTGTAAATGCACAAGTTGAGACGTCCTGGGCCGATGCCATGCTGGGCCAGGGTGCACCCTTGCTGCCCTCCTTCAACCTCCAGGGCGGCGGTTGGCTCGATCCCCGTGCCCGATCCCAAGCGGCAAGGCGGGCGTCTAGCGGTCGCTCTCGCTGGCGCTAGCGGCTCGTTCATGGAGCCACTGGAGGACGTCGTCCTCACCCTGCGGGGGCGAGTCGCTTGCGCCATCGGCACGCGGTTCGAGCGCGTCGCGCAGCAGGGCCGCCCTGACCTCGGGTGTGAGGGACTTGGCTCCCGGCGGTAGCGGGGGCCGTCCTTGACCATCACCACGAGCGCGAGCAGCGCAAATCCAGCAACGAGCACCCAAAAGCCGATGCTGACGACATCGTCGGGGAGGGCGAGCAAGGCCTCGGGCCATAGCCGTTTCAGTAGTTCAGCGAGACCCTGTTCCACGGTGACTCCCTGGGCGGTGAAGGTCTGCTGAGAAGTCTTGCCGGCAGCGATGGTCGACAGGAGTATCCGGGTGTGGCAGCGCCCCGATGCCGACCGGCCCGGCCGAGCGATCCGGCGTCGTGCAGCGCCGGCGTCGCTGCCGTCCCGGGGTTCAACGACGCTCCACAGCGGCCTGCAACCGCCCAGATCTTGTGGTCGGCTCCCACCGGCGGGCAATAGGCGGAACGGCATGACCGAGCAGGAATGATCACGTCAAGTGGCCCCACCGTGATCATCAGAACTGGCCCCACCTCCGACCGTTGAACTGACCGCTGGTCGGGTCGGTGGTCAGGCCGCTGGCGGTCCCTCCTTCTGCTTGCCCTGGCTGGTCCGCAGCCGGTACGAGGCGGTGCCGGTCTCGAGGATGTGGGCCCGGAAGGTGAGCCGGTCGACGACCGCGGCGGCCAGCCGCGGGTCGGTGAAGGTCTGGCCCCACTCGCTGGAAGGGCGCGTTCGAAGCGACGGCGATCGCGGCTCGCTCCTCGCGCTCGGTGAGGATCTGGAACAGCAGCTCGGCGCCGCGCCGGTCGAGGTGGACGTAGCCGAGCTCGTCGAGGCACAGCAGGTCGAGCCGGCCGTAGCGGCCACGACCCGGGACAGCTCCGCTCGTCGGCGGCCTCGGCGAGCTCGTTGACCAGCGGCGCCGTGGTCACGTAGCGGACCCGGAGGCCGCGCTCGCAGGCCGCCATCCCGAGGCCGATGAGGAGGTGGCGTCTTGCCGGTGCCGCTGTCGCCCGAGCAGCACGACCGGCTCGCCGGCGCGGATCCAGGCGCCGGTGGCCAGGTGCGGCCAGGGTCGCCGGGTCGATCGTCGGCGCGGCGGCCGAGGTCGAACTCGGCGAGGCGCTTGAGCCGTGGGAACCGGGCCTCGGCGATCCGCCGGTCCCGGCGGCGGGCCTCGCGGTCGTCGACCTCGGCCGAGAGGACCTCGGCGAGGTAGGCCCGGTGGGTGAGGCGGTCGCGGACGGCCGCCTCGGCGAGGCGGCGCCGCTGGTCGCGGACCGTCGGCAGGTGCAGCGTCGCGGGTGGCGACTCGATCGCGAGCACCGCCGCCTGCTCGGTCAGGGCGTGCTCACGGCGGTCCCGGCGAGCAGGTCGTCATAGCCGGCCAGCCGGGGCGTCGGCCGGTCGAAGCGGCCACAGGTCGCCGCGCTCGAGCCGCGATCCCGGTCGGCCCGCGGCCGTCGGCGATCCGGCGGGCCTCGATGGCGACGAGCGCGGGATCGACCGAGCCGATCCGGTCGACCGCATCGAGCGCGGCGTGCACCGCGCACGAACGGCAGCGCCCGGTGGAGCGAGCAGCACCTCGATCAGCGCGCGCGTGCCCGCCGGCGTCACCGAGGCGTGCGGCGGGCCCGCTCCCAGAACCGCTCATGCGCGGCGGTGAACGCGCCGGTCGCGCGGGCCTGGCGAGCGGCGAGTCGCGCCCGGCAAGGCTCCCGGCTTGCGGGTGAGGACCTCGAGGTAGTGGTCGAGCACCAGGACCTGGTCGCCCTGGCAGTGCTCCGCTCGTGGCGCGGCGACGCCGTGCCGCCGTCGGCGGACCTCGACCGCGGTGGCCGCCGAGCCGGACCGTCGAGCGTGCCGTCCGGCGAAGCGGGCCGGCACCGAGTAGAGCGACTGGCGGACGGCGCACCCGGGCCTTGCGGTCGACCCTGGACCGGGATCGACCCGGCGGAGTCGAAGGGCTCGGCGGGCAGCGGCCGCAGGAACGCGCCTCGTCGGCCTCGCCCATCGCCGCCGACGGTCTGGCGGCGGGCGCCCGATGTGGCGGGCCGTCGTCGGCCCGGTCGGCCGCCGCGAGGCAGCGCGTTCGAGCTCGGCGAGGCCGGCGACCCGCGGGAACGGGACGAAGTGGCGGCGGCGCGGAACCGGCCGACCTCGCCCTCGATGCCGCCCTTCTCGTGGGCGCCCCCCTCGCCCGGCTGGCAGAAGAACGAGTCGAAGCCGATAGTGGGAGCGGAACGCGATGAACCGCTCGGTCTCGATCCGGTCGCGGCCCGCAGGATCCGCGCCACCGCGGGCTTCAGTTGTCGTAGCGGATCCGGGCGGGCACCCCGCCGATGCGCGCGAAGCGATGACATGGCCCTCGAGGAACGCCTCCTGGCCCTCCGGGCGAGGCCACGTGGACGGCCTCGCCCGAGTGGGACAGGCGCAGCTCGAAGACCGCCAGCCGGTGTCAGCACGCCGGCGAGGACAGACGCTCGACCGCGCCGAAGTCGACCTGGGCCTCGTCGCCCGGCGGATGGCTGGGGCACGGTCGACCACGGCGAGGTGCCCGAGTCGAGCTCGCGGCGGACTCGCGGACGTACCGCCGCGGACGGTCGACTCGGCGACCTCGGCGCGCTACTCGTCGACGAGGCGCTCCCAGACCCGGCGCGCCGTGTGGCGCTGCTTGCGCGGGGCCGCCAGGTCCTCGGTCAGCCAGGCCCGGATCGTGGCGCGGTGCGGGCCGATCGCCGGCGCCGGCCGGGTCGGCGTCCTGCGCGGCGGCGGGAGCGCCGCGGCCAGGGCCTGGCGGACCGTCCGCCGGTGGACCCGGTGGCGGCGCGCCAGGGCGCGGATCGACAGGCCCTTCCTCCCGGTGCTCGCGGCGGATACGCTCGAACTAGCTCCACCCTCGACAACTCCTTCTCCCTCGCTTCGGTGGCCTCGCAAGACCAGTCGAGCGTAGGGAGCGATGGGTCGGGGGTGGGGCCAGT